>NZ_CP041046.1:2400000-3600000 GCF_006385595.1 Luteibacter pinisoli | reverse complement strand
CGGGTCACGCTGGCCGATATCCGACTTCAGCATGCCCTCGGAATTGCCGTAGCTACGCGAGAATACGTAGTCGAACTTGGCGTACCACTTCGTATCGAACTGCTTTTCGGCATACAGGTTAAGGGCGTAGTACTTGCGCTTGAGATCCGGAAAGCCGATGCCGTTGTTGGTGAAGTCGGCCTTGGTCAGCGTCACGTCACGGAAGCTGCCCTTGCCGTCCATGTCCACCTGAAAGGTGTTGTTCTTGCCCGGGTTGAACAGGTAGCAGCCCGAGATGACGGCGTTGCTCATGTCCACGCCGTTGCGTTCACCCCAGTTGCTGAAGGCGCGCGAGTCGCAGAAGTCGTCGATCGAGCTCTTGAGCTTGCGATGCGTGGCCTTGGCACCCACCACCCACTCACTGCCCAGCTGCTTGTCGAAGCCAAGGATGTACTCGTCCTGGTAGTACGCATCCATGCCCTTGGCGGCGATGGTGCGCGAATCCGGGTTGCTGCCGTCGTGCCCGTTGGACGCGTACTCGCGGCCGTTCGGCACGAAGCCCACCGGGATGCCGGTGACCGGGTCGATGCTGTCGAAGGTGCCGAACTGGCGCAGGAAGTACGAACCCGAGGCGGCGCGCACGGCCACGTTGGAGGGGATGGCCAGGTGATAGCGGCCGGCATTGCCGTACACCTTGAGGGACGAATCACCGAACACGTCCCACGTGAGGCCCAGGCGGGGTGCCAGCTGGTGGCGCTGCTTCACGTAGACGTCGCCGGCGCCATTGATGTTCTTGAACTGCTCATTGCGCAGGCCGAGGTAAGCCAGCCAGCGATCATTGACCTGCCAGTGGTCTTCGATGAACTGGGCTTCCTGGATGGTTTTCACGCTGGAGGCAGCGTAGTAGTACACGCGCTGCGCATAGCGGCCACCGGGCGGGAGGGCCACGTCGGGGAAGCCATTGACCTTGCCGTCCTTCGACGCGTCGCCGTACACCCAGTAGTAGGAACCGCCATTGGCGCGGCCCGAATCCGGGCCTTCGTACGCGTTGCCCGAGAACGATGCCAGGGTCTGGTTATCCAGGCCGGCACGCAGGTCGTGGTCGCCGAGGCGGTACTCGACATCCAGGCGCCAGCCGTGGGTCTTGTCCTGGGCACCGGGGGCGAGCAGCTGGCCCTGCAGGTAGCAGTTGGGCGGGAACGTCGCCTTGCCGTTCTCAAGGAAGCTGCCGGAGACGAGCGGGCATTCGCCACCCGCCGAGTCCACCGTTTGCGCGTGTCGCGTCACGCTGTTGCCATACAGGGCATTCACCGTCAGGTCGTCGGTGAGGTAGCCGGTGTACTTGCCGATGTACACGTCGCCGCCGGGCGTGGCACCCGCCGTGCCGTAGTTCTTCGTGTAGAGCGAGCCGCGATAGGCGCCGCGCGTGCCCGTTGCGTAGTCGTAGCCGTAGATGTCGTTCTGCTCGGTGGTCTTGTCGCTGAAGCCGGTGAGTTCGAGCAGGTGGTTATCGCTGATGTTCCAGTCGATCTTCGCCAGGTAGCGGTTGGTCTTGTTCGTGTAGTTGGCGTCGGTGGCGTTCGACGTGTTGCCGCGCGTGAAGCCCTCGGTGCGGATGAAGTCACCCGTGGCGTAGAGGAACAGCTTGTCCTTGATCAGCGGGCCGCTGATGTAGGCCGAGTACTCGGTCGTCCAGCTCTTGTTCTTGTGGCGGTCGCGGAAGATCTGGCCGTTGGTCAGGTAGATGTCGCGGGGCGAATCGCGCAGGGCCTCGGGCGTGTAAATCACCTGGCCACCGGCCTTCCAGGTGTTGCCGCCGCGCTTGGTGATCATGTTGACCACGCCACCGGTGGATCGGCCGTATTCCGCGCCGTAGCCGCCAGTGAAGATCTGCTGCTGCTCGATGGCGTCGTACGGGAGGCTGATCAGGCCGAGGCCAGTCAGTGCGTTCGTCACCGAATAGCCGTTGATGTAGTACTGGTTCTCGGCGGCCGAGGCACCACCGAACGAAGCGACATTGCCGTAGCGCGAATCACCGCCCACCGCGCCCGGCGCAAGCAGGGCGGCCGACGTGACGTCTCGCGCGATGGGCAGCTTCTGCAGCTGCTCCGCCGTGAGCACGGTGCGCGAGTCCACCGACGACACGTCGATGGCGGGCAGGGTGTTGCCCGTGACCTGGATGCCTTCGAGCGTGGCCGCGTTGGCCGCCGTCGCCGCGTCCGTCACGAAGGAGACGTCGGTGCCGGTACCGACCTGCACGGACACGCTCTCGCGTGTGCTGACGGTGGCGCCGTCGCGCATCAGCGAGACCGTGTAGCGGCCGACGGGAAGCGACGCGGCGCGATAACGGCCTTCCGCGTCAACGGCGATATCGCGGCTCAGGCCGGTATCGACGTTCTGAAGGTGGACGGTGCTGCCCTGGCCGGCGGAGACGCGACCAAAGACGACGCCGGAGGCATTCGATTGCGCCTGGACACTGCCGGCGGCAGCAAGGCCCAGGGCGAGCGCGAGTGCCGTGGGACGCAGGAACAGACGGGCGGAGTGATTTTTCGACATGCAAAGCCCCTACCGGGCCCTTGTGGGAGGGCCCCTTGGTGGATGACGGGTTGTGCGAATTCGTGGGGAGAACTCGCGTAGATCGCCCGGCGCGCGGCCCTTTCGCCATTCCCCTGCGAAGGTCCGCCCGGTGGCGGGCGAGCCCCGGTTCTAAGGCGGCGACTTTCGGGAGTCAAAGCTGGCGTGACCGCGAGCCGCTCGTGCCGTGCTCAGTTAATCCCGTTACATCAGCGGCTTAGATGACAGTTTCGCGTCGTGAAAAAAAATCGTCGGGAGGCCGTGCGCCGGACACCGTCCCTCGCTGCGGCATGAAGAAATTCGCAAGCCAAAAACAAAGAGCCCGACCTGGGTCGGGCTCTTTGTCCGTCACGATGTGATCAACCTCAAGAAAGGTTGTAGCCGCGCTCCTCGTGCAGCGCGAGATCCAGGCCCACCTGTTCCTGCTCTTCATCCACGCGCAGGCCCATGGTCACGGCGATGCCCTTGAAGATGGCGTAGCTGAGCACCGCGCTATATACGACGGTGAAGCCCACGCCCTTGAACTGGATCCACAACTGCAGGCCAAGATCCGTCACCGTGCCGAAGCCACCGAGCATCGGTGCGGCGAACGGGCCGGTAAGCAGCGCACCAAGAATGCCGGCCACGGCGTGCACGCCGAACACGTCCAGTGAGTCGTCGTAGCCGAGCTTGCGCTTCAGGCGCGTGGCGCAGAAGAAGCACACGATGCCGGCGGCGAGGCCGATCACCAGCGCGCCGCCCGGTCCACACGTGCCCGCGGCTGGCGTGATGGCCACCAGGCCGGCGACCGCGCCCGACGCGATGCCCAGCACGCTCGGCCGGCGGTGGGTCAGCCACTCCACGGCCGTCCAGCCGATGGCGGCCGCGGCGGTCGCGATCTGCGTCACCAGCATGGCCATGCCCGCACTGCCGTTGGCGGCGACCGCCGAGCCGGCATTGAAGCCGAACCAGCCCAGCCAGAGCATGCTCGCGCCGACCAGGGTGTAGCCGAGGTTGTGCGGGGGCATCGGGGTGTTGGGATACCCGCGGCGCTTGCCGATGACCAGGCAGCCGACAAGGCCCGCGATGCCCGCGTTGATGTGGACGACGGTGCCGCCCGCGAAGTCGAGCACGCCCAGGTCGCCGAGGAACGAACCAGGGCCGCCCCACACCATGTGCGCCATCGGCAGGTACACGACGGTGAACCACAGCGCGGTGAAGACCAGCAGCGCTGAAAACTTCATGCGCTCGGCGATGGCGCCGACGATGAGCGCAGGCGTGATGATCGCGAAGGTCATCTGGAACATCACGAACACGGCTTCGGGGACGGTGTTGTAGAGGCTGCCCGGGGTGAGGCCCGCCAGCATCGCGTGGCCGAAGCCACCGACGAACGAATGCCACCCGGTGGTACCGGCAGCCATGCCCTGCGTATCGAAGGCCATGGAGTAGCCGAAGACCACCCACAGGATGGTCACCAGTGCGGTGATGGCGAAACACTGCATGAGGACCGAGAGCAGGTTCTTCGCCCGGACCATGCCGCCGTAGAACAGTGCCAGGCCGGGAATCGTCATCAGCAGCACCAGCATGGTCGCGGTGAGCATCCAGGCGGTGTCGCCACTGTCGAGTTTGGCCGGTGCGGCTTGCGCGAAGGCGAGGGCAGGCGAGGCGGCCACGAGGGCCGCGAAGGCACGGAGCGGCTTAGAGCGCATCGCCGTCCACCTCCTGCGTGCGGATACGGATGGCCTGTTCCAGGTCGATCACGAAGATCTTGCCGTCGCCGATCTTCCCGGTGCGTGCCGCGGTGCTGATCGCTTCGATCGCCCGCTCCAGTTGCTCGTCGGTGACCGCGATCTCGATCTTCAGCTTGGGCAGGAAATCCACCACGTATTCCGCCCCGCGATACAGCTCGGTGTGGCCGTGCTGGCGGCCGAAGCCTTTCACCTCGGTGACGGTCATCCCCTGGACGCCTACCTCGGCCAGGGCTTCGCGGACATCGTCCAGCGTGAACGGCTTAATGATCGCGTTGATCCACTTCATGTGCCGTGCGTCCCCATCTGGTTGGATAGGGGGATAAGGCACGATGCGTGCCACGGGCATCGAGGCGTCCGAAGGCCATGCGGCACAAGGGCCTGGCGGTCACGCGGTCAACAGGACGCCCGGCAGATTGCACCACAATGGAGCGAGCTGCCGTCCATCATGGTGCCTTTTCCGCATCCTCACTTGTCCGGCGAGGTCAGGTGCGCATCGGCGGCGTCCACGATGAAGACGGCCAGCAGCTTCGCCGGCTCGGTCGCGCTGCCATTGCGGCTGACCTGGTGGTGCGAGCCCGGGTTCTCATAGAAGCTCTCACCGGCCTTGTAGGTGCGCTCGCCGCCGCCGTCGACCTCGCTGACGATGCTGCCCGACACGACGTAGGCATAGATGAAGGCGGATCCGGCATGGCGATGGGCTGCCGAGGCCGCGCCCGGCGGATACACCACTTCGACTGCCGTGAGCTTCTTGCCGGGTACGTTCGGCAGGTCGCGGGAGAAGTTCACGCTCACGGTTTCACCGGGAGCGTGGGGTGCGGAAGGCGGCATGGCCGCGCAGGCCAGGGGCAGGGCGAGGGCGAGCAGGGCACTGAGGCGAAGGTTCATGGCGTGGCTCCAGAAAGGAGATGCCAGCATGCGCCGTTGTTGGACCAGCCTACAGCACCAGGAATCGGCGCTTTCGCTATACCAAGCGCTGGAATTGCAAAATCGGCCTCGAAACAGTACCATTTTGGTCCGGTTTCCCAAGTCCCCCTCCCGCCGATGCTTCGCGTCAGCCGACTCACCGACTACGCCACCGTGGTGATGACCGTCATCGCCACGCACCCCGCCGACGTTCTGAGCACCGCCCAGATCGCCGATGAGGCGCGCCTGGAACTTCCCACGGTGAGCAAGCTGTTGAAGCTGCTGGGCCACGCTGGCCTGGTGGAGTCGTTTCGTGGCGTCAATGGCGGTTATCGCCTGGCCCGTCCCGCCGAGGCCATCAGCCTCGCGGACATCGTCGAAGCGCTGGAGGGCCCCATCGGCCTGACCGAATGCAGCATTGCCCAGGGCCATTGCGAGCGGCAGTCCCAGTGCGGCGTCAGCGGCAGCTGGCGGTCCGTTTCCGGGGCCATCGATGGCGTGCTGCGCGGGATGACCCTGGCACAGATGCTCGCCGCGCGCCCCTCGGCGCCGGCTTCAGGCGCGGCTAACCCCGCGCAGGCAAACGCATGAACGAGAGCGAAAACATGACACGCGACGTGGCAGACCCCGTGCGCGACAACGCTGAAGTCGTGGAGGCGCTCAACCGCCGCTACGAAGCCGGCTTCGTCACCGACATCGAATCCACCAGCCTCCCGCCGGGCCTCAGCGAGGACATCGTCCGCCAGCTGTCGGCCATCAAGGCTGAGCCGGAGTGGATGACCGAGTGGCGCCTGGCCGCCTATCGTCATTGGCTGACCATGCCGGAGCCGGACTGGGCCAAGCTCGACATCGCGCCCATCGACTACCAGGCGCTCAGCTATTACTCGGCGCCCAAGGCGGGTCCGAAGTCGCTGGACGAAGTGGATCCCAAGCTGCTCGAAACCTACGAGAAGCTCGGCGTGCCCCTGCACGAGCGCGCGAAACTCGCGGGCGTTGCCGTGGACGCGGTGTTCGACTCCGTCTCCGTCGGCACCACGTTCCGCAAGGAGCTGGCCGAGGCCGGCGTCATCTTCTGCTCTATGTCCGAGGCCATCCGCGAGCACGGCGACCTGGTGCGCGCGTACCTCGGCAGCGTGGTGCCGGTGGGCGACAACTACTTCGCCGCGCTGAATTCGGCGGTGTTCTCGGACGGCAGCTTCGTGTTCATCCCCAAGGGCGTGCGTTGCCCGATGGAGCTGTCCACCTACTTCCGCATCAACGCGATCAACACCGGGCAGTTCGAGCGCACGCTGATCGTGGCCGAGGACGACAGCTACGTGTCGTACCTGGAAGGCTGCACCGCGCCGATGCGCGACGAGAATCAGCTGCACGCCGCGGTGGTTGAACTGGTGGCGCTCGACCGCGCACAGATCAAGTACTCCACCGTGCAGAACTGGTACCCGGGCGACGAGAACGGCGTCGGCGGCATCTACAACTTCGTGACCAAGCGTGGCGATTGCCGCGGCGTCTCCTCGAAGATCAGCTGGACGCAGGTGGAAACCGGCTCGGCGATCACCTGGAAGTACCCCAGCTGCGTGCTGCGCGGGGACCACTCGGTGGGCGAGTTTTATTCGGTGGCGCTCACGCACCATCGCCAGCAGGCCGACACCGGCACCAAGATGATCCACATCGGCATGGGTACCAAGTCGAAGATCGTGGCCAAGGGCATCAGCGCCGGCCGCAGCTCGAACAGCTACCGTGGCCTGGTGAAGATCGAGAAGGGTGCCGACGGCGCGCGCAACTACACCCAGTGCGATTCGCTGCTGATCGGCAAGAAGTGCGGCGCGCACACCTTCCCGTACATGGAAGTGAAGAACCCGGGCGCTATCGTCGAGCACGAGGCCACCACCTCGAAGATTTCCGATGACCAGCTGTTCTACTGCCTCTCGCGCGGCATCGGCGAAGAAGACGCCGTGTCGATGATCGTGGACGGCTTCTGCAAGCAGGTGTTCCGCGAGCTGCCCATGGAGTTCGCCGTGGAAGCCAAGAAGCTGCTGGAAGTCTCGCTCGAAGGGGCGGTGGGCTAAGCCGTGGGTATCGTTGGTTCCGCTCCGGGCCTGGCCGACCTGCGCGCCTTGCTGGCTGCGCTGGATCCGGACCTGGACCCGGTGCCGAAGCGCTTCATCCACGTCTCGCACGAGCGCGCCCGCGAGCGCATGCTCGACGCGCTGATGATGTTCCGTGAAGCCGAAGGCACCACCCTGATCGTCGATGTGAACGAAGACGATGCCAGCGGTGACCGCATGCTGTGGGCACGGATCACGCTTCGCGTGCAGTCCAGCCTCACCGCGGTGGGCCTGATGGCTGCCGTTTCCGCCGCGCTCGCGAAGCGCGGCATTCCCTGCAACCCCGTATCCGCGTTCCTGCACGATCACCTGTTCGTGCCGTGGGACCGACGCGACGAAGCACTCGATGCGCTCTCGCACCTGACACCTTGATGGACAGCACCGCCATGCACATGCTCAAAGTCGAAAACCTCCACGCCCGCGTCGAAGGCAAGGAGATCCTGAAAGTCCTCTCGCTGACGGTTAATCCGGGCGAAGTGCACGCCATCATGGGTCCCAACGGTGCCGGCAAATCCACGCTCGGCAACGTCCTCTCCGGGCGTGACGGCTACGAAGTCACCGAAGGCAGCGTCACCTTCGACGGCCGCGACCTGTTCTCGCTGGAGCCGGAAGAGCGCGCCGCGGTGGGCCTGTTCCTCGCCTTCCAGTACCCGGTGGAAATCCCCGGCGTGAACAACACCTACTTCCTGCGTGCCGCGCTCAACGCGCAGCGGAAGTTCCGTGGCGAGGAAGAGCTCGATTCCATGCGCTTCCTCAAGCTGGTGCGCGAAAAGCTGAAGATCATGCAGATCTCCGACGAGCTGCTGCATCGCGCCGTCAACGAAGGCTTCTCGGGCGGCGAGAAGAAGCGCAACGAAATTTTCCAGATGGCCGTGCTCGAGCCGAAACTCGCCATCCTCGACGAAACCGATTCGGGCCTCGACATCGATGCGCTGAAGCAGGTGGCCGAAGGCGTGAATGCCCTGCGTTCGCCGGATCGTTCCTTCATCGTCGTTACCCATTACCAGCGCCTGCTCGACTACATCGAGCCGGACTTCGTGCACGTGCTGGCCGGTGGCCGCATCGTGGAGAGCGGCGACAAGTCGCTGGCGCTCAAGCTCGAAGCCGAAGGCTATGCCTGGCTGGCCGACAAGCACCCGCACCTGCGCAAGGCCGACCTGGCCGGAGTGCCGGCATGACCACCGCGCCGTCCCCGTTCGTGCGGGCGGCACTGGATGCCGCCTCGGGCGTACCCGCCTCGGGCATCGCGTGGCTTGACGCCGCGCGCGGTGAGAACCTCGATGCCTTCGCTGCCACCGGCCTTCCGGAAGGTCGCAACGAGGCGTGGAAATACACCCCGCTGCGCGCTCTTTCCCAGCGTGCGCTTGCCCTGGCCGACACGGCCACCGCCGCCGGCGCCGACGTTCCGGCGTCGCTGTTCGCGCTGCCGGGTGTCGATGGTCCGCGCGTGGTCCTCGTCGATGGCGTGTATCGCGCGGATCTCTCCGTGCCCGACGCCGGCCATGGGGTAACGCTCGCGCCGCTCAGTGCCGCGCTGGCCAGCGAGCCGGAGCCGCTGCGCTTCGCGCTGGCCAACCGCTACCGCCGCGGCGCCGCTGATGCCTTCGCCCATCTGAACGCCGCGCTCGCCAGCGAAGGCGTGGTGCTGCGCGTGGCCGATGGCGTGCAGGTGGCAAAGCCGCTTCATATCGTCCATGTCACCAGCGGCATCCAGCCGGACACGGCGTGGCATGTCCGCGTCCTGGTGGAAGTAGGGAAGGGCGCGACGCTGGATGTCGTCGAGCACTTCGTCGCCGGCGGCGATGCGCCGCAGCTCGGCACCGTGGTCGCCGATTACGTGGCCCGCGACGCGTCCACGCTCGGTGTGGTCATCCTCCAGGATGCCTCGTCCGGCACGACGCTGATCCGCCGCGGCCACGTTCGCCTGGATACCGAAGCCAACGTCACCGTCCATGCGGTGGAGCTGGGCGGCGCCCTCGTGCGCCATGAGCTCACCGCCGACGTCGTCGGCGACCGGGCGCGCTTCAATACCCGCGGCGTGTTCGCGCTGGCCGGCCGCCAGCACGTAGACACCCAGCTGGAAGTGCAGCACAAGGCACGCGACACGGCGTCCGAAGCGCTGTGGCGCGGTATCGCCGACGGCCGTTCGCGTGGCGTCTTCCGCGGCGCCATCGTCGTGGCCGAGGGTGCCGACGGCACCGACGCCTCGCTGAGCAACAAAAACCTGCTGCTGTCCGCCTCGGCCGAGATCGACACCAAGCCGGAACTGGAAATCTACGCTGACGAAGTGAAGGCCGCGCACGGCGCGACCATCGGCCAGCTCGACGAACGCTCGCTGTTCTACCTGCGCTCGCGTGGCATCCCGCTGGTGGAAGCACGCAACCTGCTCACCCTGGCCTTCTGCCGCGCCGCGCTCGAATCGCTGCCGAACGAAGCCCTGCGCGAACACCTGGGTGACCTGCTGGTGGCACACCTGCCGACCAGCGTGACCACCGACTAAGTCCGGAGCCAAGCCATGAACGCCAGGGCCGAGACCGCCCCCCTTCCGCTCGACGTCGAACGCATCCGCGCCGACTTCCCGTTGCTGTCGCGCACGGTGCACGGCAAGCCGCTGATCTACTTCGACAGCGCCAACACCAGCCAGAAGCCGGCGTCGGTGATCGAGGCGGTGGACCGCCACTATCGCGAGCACAATGCGAACGTGGCCCGCGCGGTGCATACGCTGGGCGAAGAGGCGACGGCGGCCTATGAAGGCGCGCGCGATGCACTGGCCCGCTTCATCAACGCGCCGTCGCGCGACGAAGTGATCCTTACCTCGGGCACCACCCAGGCCATCAACATGGTGGCCTATAGCTACGCGCTGCCGCGCCTGAAGCAGGGCGACGCCATCGTCACCACGATGATGGAGCACCACGCCAACATCGTGCCGTGGCAGCTCGTGGCCGAGCGCACCGGCGCCACCGTCAAGGCGGCACCGATCGATGCGAACGGTGAGCTGATCCTCGAGGAATACTTCAAGCTGCTCACCCCCGAGGTGAAGCTCGCTTGTGTCACCCACGTCTCCAACGTCCTCGGCACGGTAAACCCGGTGCGCGAGATTGCCCGTGAGTGCCGCAAGCGCGGGATCCCGCTGCTGGTCGACGGCTCGCAGGCCGCGCCGCATCGCAAGGTGGACGTGCAGGCCCTGGGCTGCGACTTCTACGCCATCACCGGCCACAAGATGCTCGCGCCCACGGGCACCGGCGCCCTGTGGGCGAAGCGCGAGCACCTGATGGCCATGCCGCCGTTCTTCGGCGGTGGCGAGATGATCCGCGAGGTGCGCTTCGAAGGCACTGTGTTCGCCGATCCGCCGCATCGCTTCGAGGCCGGTACGCCGAACATCGCCGGCTTCGCGGGCATGTCGGCGGCCATCGACTACCTTGAAGGGCTGGGCGCCGACCGCGTCAAGGCCCACGAGCAGGACCTGCTGGCCTACCTGACCCAGGGCATCGAGAGCCTGCCGGGCGTGCGGATCTTCGGAACGGCCCGGGAGAAGGAGCCGGTGGTGTCCTTCCTGCTCGAAGGCGCTCATGCCAACGACATGGCGACCCTGCTCGACCTGCAGGGCGTGGCCGTGCGCTCCGGCCACCACTGCGCCCACCCGCTGATGCAGTGCTTTGGCGTCCCGGCCACCCTCCGTGCCTCCCTGGCGTTCTACAACACGAAGGCCGAAATCGACGCATTCATCGAGGCCGTCGGCAGGGTCCGCAAGCTGCTGCTTTGATCTTACAATCCGGGCCATGACGCCCAAACATACCTTCCGCGCCGCTACCCAGGCCGATGCCGCCGTCATCGCCTCGCTCGTCGAATCCGCCTACCGTGGCGATGCCAGCCGCGCCGGCTGGACCACGGAGGCGGACTTCCTGCATGGCCGCCGCACCGACATTACCGAGATCGAAGAGCTGCTGACCGGCCCGAACGGCCGTTTCGTGCTGTTCGAACGGGATGGCCTGGTGGCCGCCTCGTGCTACATCGAGCACCAGGGCGCGGTCTGCTACTTCGGCATGTTCTCGGTCCATCCCCCGTTCCAGGGCACCGGCATCGGCCGCCTCGTCATCGAGGAAGTCGAGCGCATTGCCCGCGAGGAATGGCAGTGCGAGCGCGTTGAGATGACGGTGATCGACATCCGTGACGAACTGATCGCCTGGTACGAGCGTCGTGGCTATAGCCGGACGGGCCGGACCAAGCCGTTCCCCTATGGCGACGAGCGCTTCGGCCTGCCGCAGCGGGACGACCTGCGCTTCGAATACCTGGTCAAGGCACTCGGCGCGTGAACGGCTGGGTGAAGGTCGGCACGCGCGGT
This sequence comes from Luteibacter pinisoli, assembly GCF_006385595.1. Taxonomy (NCBI): domain Bacteria; kingdom Pseudomonadati; phylum Pseudomonadota; class Gammaproteobacteria; order Lysobacterales; family Rhodanobacteraceae; genus Luteibacter; species Luteibacter pinisoli. The sequence goes on along the minus strand of NZ_CP041046.1, from coordinate 3,588,367 downwards.
GAGTTGCTTCCGGGCGAGTACCGCGTGGCCTGGGACGGCGATACCGCCATCGCCGTCTACAACATCGATGGGCAGCTGTATGCCATCGAAGACGTCTGTACCCATGATGGTGGGGAACTCGCCGGTGGCCCCGTCGTGGGCTTCGAGGTGGAATGCGTGCGCCATGGCGCGCGATTCGACCTGCGGTCCGGCGAGGTCACCTGCCCGCCGGCCTATGAGCCGGTCACCGTCTTTCCCGTGCGCGAAGCCGATGGCTTCATCTGGACGCGCGACGACCGCTGAAGGCGGTGGTTTGAGGCATCTCTGAGGCTGTCGTTGCCAGGCACTGCGTGTCAGGCAATTGCCCTGCGCACGTAAGGCAAAGTCCTACATAGGGTTGCGAATAACCCTATTGAATCACACCCCATGCGTGGCAAAAACTTCCGGCTCGTTCTCGCCGGATGGAGTGTCATGCGTACAGGGAAGTGGTTGGCCGGTTGGGCCATCGCGTTGGGTGTCATTACGTCGGCGCCGTGGCTGTCGGCGTACCTCACGGGCGTCCTGCTGCAGATCGAGATGCCGCTGCCGTGGTGGCGCGCGTGGTGGGCCTACTACCAGCACATCCACGATCCGCTGTATGCGCCCTACGCCTGGCGGATCTGGCTGGCAGGAGGGCTTGGCGCTGGCGTGCCCCTGCTCGCAGGCGCCATGGCGCTGGGGTTGCTCGTCCGGGCGCCGGCAAAGACCCTCCACGGCAGCGCCCGCTTTGCGTCGAATCGCGACCTGGCGCGCCAGGGCATGTTCAGGCGTTCGCCCACGGCGCTGGTCATCGGCCGTCGTGGCCGCCGCCTTGTCCACATGTCGGGCCAGCAGTTCGCGATCCTTGCGGCGCCCACGCGCAGCGGCAAGGGCGTCGGCATCGTCGTGCCCAACCTGCTGAGCTACGAAGGCTCGGTGGTGGTCCTCGACATCAAGCAGGAGAACTTCGACCTCACCAGCGGCTGGCGCAAAGCGCAGGGGCAGGACGTCTACCTGTTCAACCCATTCGCCGAGGACCTGCGCACCGCGCGGTGGAACCCGCTGCACTACGTGTCGGATGGCGTCTTCCGTATCTCGGACATCATGGCGCTCGCTGAGACGCTATACCCGGACGGCGCGGGCGAGCAGGGCTTCTGGGTGAGCCAGGCACGCAATGCGTTCGTGGCCTTCACGATGTTCCTGTTCGAGCGGGATGACGCCCAGGCGGGCGGTAGCCGACTCCAGTCGTCCCGCGAGCCCACCCTGGGCGAAGTGTTCCGCATCTCGACGGGCGACGGTGATGACCTGAAGGCGTACCTGCAAGGCCTCGCCGCCCAACCTTTCCTTTCCGGGATCACGCAGAACGCGTTCGCCAACCTGCTGTCCCAGGCCGAGGACACCTTCGCATCGATCATGGGGACGTTCCGCGAGCCGCTGAACATGTTCCTCAACCCGGTGCTTGATGCGGCGACCAGCGGCAACGACTTCCTGCTCACCGATGTCCGCAAGAAGAAGATGACCATCTACATCGGCATCCAGCCCAACAAGCTGGCCGAGAGCCGGATCATCATCAACATGTTCTTCAGCCAGCTGGTGAAACTCAACACGCGCGAACTGCCCGCGCAGAACACGGCACTCAGGCACCAGTGCCTGCTGCTGATGGACGAGTTCACGGCCATGGGCCGCGTCGACATCCTCGCCAGCGCGGTGTCGTTCATCGCCGGATACAACCTGCGCCTGCTGCCCATTATCCAGAGCCTCTCCCAACTTGATGCGGTCTACGGCCCCGACACCGCGCGCAGCTTCGTCACCAACCACGCCCTGCAGATCGTCTACACGCCGCGCGAACAGCGCGACGCCAACGACTACTCCGAGATGCTCGGATACACCACGGTTCGCCAGAAAAACGTGACGCGCGGCCAGGGTGTAAGCGTCAGCCACAGCGACGAACGCCGCGCGCTCATGCTGCCGCAGGAACTCAAGGCCATGAGCCCGGACAAGGAGGTCTTCCTCTACGAAGGCATCCCCCACCCGGTGATGGCGGACAAGATTCGCTATTACCAGGACAGGTACTTCACCCGGAGGCTTTTGCCGAAGGTTGAGGTGCCGAAGATTGCAATCAGACATGCCCGCGGCGAGCAGAAGAAAGCTCGCTCAATTCACATGGAGGAAAGGAGATGACTTCAAAGCGAAGTATTAGTGGTGACGTATTTTCGGCAGTGGCTCTGCGCCGCCTATCTCTGGTCTCTACGTAATGGCGAGAGTCCAATTGCCCGCAACGATGATGTGCTTTCTTCTTGCGTCCTGCTCGGCTGTTCCAGCAGAAAACGGGGCGCGCAACGCCGTGCATTTCAGTAGTCATTCGATTTCGACGGCGTGCGCGGGCACGTTTGGATGCAAGATTTCTTACGCCAATCGGATACAGCGGAGGGAAGATGATCGAACGAAGAGTCCTCCGCTGCGTCACGACCTACTGTCGGCCTCGATGAGTGGGCAGATTGGAATTTCGAACTTTCCAGCGCCGGCGGAAATCACGTGGAGATCATCCGGCGGCCAGCCGCTTAGGGCTTCCGTGGACATCGCATCCATATTCAAGAGGCAAGTTTTTTTTCACTCGGTACCGGAGTCCGACATATTTCGGATAGAGCCGTCACCAGAGATCCTCATCGTCGTTGACGACAGGACGGTGCGTGTCTACATCAAGACGTTCATACATTTGAACTACGAGCGGGAGCCTGGGAATAAGTACAGCGATTACCGTGTGGATGCCTTGCTTGCCTACGAAAAGAAATACTAAATGAGGAAATCATGTGACTTACTGTCTTAATTGCTTTCATAGGTTTGCGGCGACGTGATGTCGTGGTCTCTTGGATTAACGAAGTGCGTGGTCGCAGCGCTTTTTTTCATGATGGCCGGGTGTGTGCAATCGGTAAGTAAGCCCGCTGTAGAGCGACGTGGCGTTCGATTCGATGCAGCCCACTTCAAGTGGCACGCGTTCTATTCTGAATGTGGACAGACGCTCGGATGCACTGTTCTCTACGCCAATAGAGTGCAGCGTAGGGACGATGACAAGGTTATGACTGGTCGACTTAGAGAGGATGTTCTCACGCGAACGCCGTCTGTCGAGATTGGAATTCGAAATTTTCCCGATCCGGCAGTCGTTACATGGACTTCCAAGGACGGCACGAATCATCGTGAAGTGGTCGATATCAGGCAAATCTTCAGGGACGAGGTCGTCATGCACCGCGTCCCATCCAGCGACGTAGACGGTGTCACGGAAAGTCCGGTCATCCTCCTCATCGTGGATGACCGAACGATACGCATATACATGAAGGTCAGGGTGCGCCTGAAGTACGAAGAGGTTGTTGGAAACCCATATAGCAAGTATCGCGACGAGCTTACGCTTGCGTTTCAGAAGACGTATTAACAAGGAGGAAGTAGAGTGAAGGAGAATCACAAGAGGGACGGGAACGGTCGATATCTCGACGGCGTCGACACGGTTTTCACTGGAAGCAATGTTTTACGATCGTTCGATGTGGCGCGTGGTCAGTTGGGCGCCTTTTCAGCCCCATCATTGCTTGAAGTTGGCGCCGAAAGACAGAGGCTGTTCGTCGCCAACTTCGATGGGACGGGTAATCACGCTGGCACAGATACAGATCACATCACGAACATCGGGCGCATCGCTGGAGCGATCGCGGGGAGTGGTGATTCGCGAGTCGCCCAGGCCTATGTAAATGGGCCTGGAACCGATGGTTCAGCGCCTAAGAGACTCGCCGACAACGCGTGGGGGATCTCACATGACGAACGCGTCCGTCGCATGTACGAAATGTTTGCAGAGAAAGCCGAAGAATGGCTGCGTAGTGATCCAAAAGCCGACATTCGCGTCTTGGTGACGGGCTTCAGTCGAGGCGCGGAGGAGGCCGCAAGCTTTACGCGCATGCTTCACGAGCGTGGCGTTGAGATTGAAACAGATTCGGGAAGACTGCGACTCCGGGAGGGTGGTTCGATTCCCCAGGCTGTAGTCCTGTACGACCCAGTGGGAACAGGGCATCCACGTGCACACGATCGGCGGCTCCCTCCATCCGTTGTGTCTGGGATACAGATCGTTGCCGCCGATGAGCGCCGCACTCAGTTTCCGTCGTCGACGATTATCCGGCGAGGCATTTCCCGCGACGGCCGTTTCCTTGGCGTGACGGTTCCTGGGTCGCATTCGGATGTTGGTGGCAGTTATCACACGGACGGTTTGGCCCGGGCTACGGAGGCGCTGGTCTCGGACTACATCAACTCACTGACCGAAGATGGATTCGTAAGCCGCCCTGAGCTGTCGCGGTTAGTCGCCGACTACGATATGCACAAGTCCGAACAACACCAGCCGTTCTACACCACCGGCGCCTTCGAACGCCTGGGAACGCGCGACACCCGAGGTGCCGAAGCCCATCCCAGCCATTGTCGCCTCGTTGACGACTGCGCTCCTCCCGAACCCGCTGACGTGGCCTTGCTTGAGCGCATGGGTCCAACGCATCCGGCAAGGTGGGTCAAACACCGCTCGACGCTATCGGTCGCGAAGTCGCCATCGAGCCGGCGCCGTTACCCGCGCATGTCCACTATGAGCAGGCGCAGCAAGCCGCTCGCGCCGAGGCGACGCGTGCTGACATCGGGCGTCGCCAGCTGGATCCGGAGGCATCGTGGGCGGACCACTATCAGTCCCTCCGTCCGTCGGCTGAAGAGCGCGACCACAAAATCGATTTTTCGAAGTTCCCACCCCTCGGGGTCGAAGGGGATCCCACCAGCCCCTCCCACCCCCACCACCGCGACAACGCCCTCTACCAATCCGTCCACGACCAGCTCAACGCCATCCACGCCGAGGAGGGCATCACCCTGACTGACGAGCAGATGGAGCGCCTGGCGCATTGCTCGGTGGCGCAGGCGAAGCGTTGCGGAATGACCGAGGTCACGCACATGGCGCTGGGCCAGGATCGGCAGGGGAACCTGGAGCCGGAGGTGCACCTGTACCAGGCGTTCCGCGACAACCTTGACGACCCGCGGACGAAGTGGGGGAAGGTCGATGCGCTGGAGGCGTTCCAGACACCTGTCGTAGCAGCTTCCCAGGATCTGCAGGCGGCGAACCAGCAATGGGACCAGATGCAGCAGGATCGCCAGGTGCAACTGGCCCAGCAGCCGGAGCCGGGGATCTCGATGTCGCGCTGAATTTGCCGGCTGACCTATGGCGCGCAACGGCTTCCGGCCCTAAGCTTGGCCCCGCGCCATCCTTACCGGGGAATTCATGCCTGCTGTCGACCGCAAGCGCGTCGTCATCGCGTTCGTTGTGCTGTGTGCCCTCTACAACCTGGGAGAGGGCATCGGCGGGCATGTGTTCCACAGCCTGGCCATCGTCGGCGCGTGTCTCGTCGCCATGCTGGCCGCCGCGTGGCCGCTGGGTCGCTGGCTGGGCTTCAAGGGCTACGACGCCTATGCGCTGGAGTGGCGGCGGAGCACGTTCCTGCTGCTTTCCGGCGGCCTGGTGATGGCCTTGCTGCTGAAGTACACGGCGGTTTGCGTCGGCATGGCGCTCGGCGTGTACACGGCTCGGCCGCCGGAGACCGCCGCCGCGGCCGCCATGTCGTTTGCGTCATCACTGCCCTGGGCCCTGGTCGTCACCTTCGTACCCTCGATGGCCGAGGACCTGCTCACCCGCGGCTTTCTCTACCGCGCCATGCGGGTCCAGTGGGTCTCCTGGGTCTTCGTCGTGGTCAGTGCCGTGTTCTACATGGTCAACCACGTCTATCGCATGAGCGCCGGGGTCGGTGAGTGGCTGATGCTGTTCTGCTTCGGCCTGGCTTACGCCACGGCCGTCGTCCGTGCGGGAACGCTCTGGCTGGCCGTCGGCCTGCATTGGGGCTGGAACCTGGCCAACCAGCTGATCGATACCGTGCTGCCGTATGACATCGCGCTGCCGGCGTGGTCGCCGATCCTGTCGGCGGCGGCGCACGTGGTGATGCTGGGCGTGCTCTTCGCGGTGCCTACGAATCTCGAAGGCGACGACCTCCACGCCGACCCGGCCTGAGCCGGGGTCAGAAGTGGACGACGAAGGCCAGGGTGGTGGTGACCTGGCGGCGCGAACCGAAGTCACGCACCAGCGGGCTGTCCGACGCATTGCCGTACAGACGCCCATAGTTGAGCGCCACGGCGAAGCCGGTATGCACTGACGTCGGTACGAAGGCGTCGTATTCGAGGCTGGCTGAGTGCCAGCCGGCACCCGGCTGGTAGGGCGCGGTCCCGATGGCCTGCGCTTCGGTGGGCGTCACGCCATAGAACCGCCGCATCCCGGCGCCATTCATGCCTTCCACCTGGAGTTCCAGCGAGTGCTGGATATACCAGACGTCCGGCAGCTGCCAGTCCCCATACAGTGCGGCATAGGCACCGGCGCCGCTCGTGTCATGCGCCACATGCGTGCCGACGCTGAGGCGTTTGGTGAAGGCGTATTCCAGGTAGCCGCCGCCCTGCCAGCGCGGTGACAGCGATGCCACCTTGCCGCCGAGCTGGGGGCCCAGCTCGTTGTGCGTGCGGCCCCACAGCCAGTTGCCGTAGAGGCCACCGTGCCAGTGCTCGCCATGGATGAGGTCGATGGTGAGGCCGTCGGTGGTCGAAAGTTCTCCCACGCCCGGAAGCTCAATGTCGATATACGGCACCGGCTGGTTGCGGGTGTCTTTCGAACCCTGCCATGCAGGCATGCGTTGCACGCCAGCGCCAAAGGCGTAGGTTGGTGCGTCGTCATCGGCGTGCGCGGCAGCACATGCAGCTAGCGCTATGAGCGGGGCGAGGCACGTACGGCGCATGCGGGAAAGGGTTTTGTAAGGAGGGCCGATGGTGCCACAAAGTCCTTACGATCCGCTTTCAGCACGGGAAAGGGCCTCGAAAGGATTTGCCCCTAGCCTTCGCAGCATCTCGGAAACCGGCTGCCTGGCTCGTGCTTACATCGCCCGAATGGAACATCCTCTGCGACTTCGACGGCACCATCGCCGTGGAAGACGTCATCGATTCGCTGCTCGATCGCTACGGCCGCCCGGGTTGGGAAGTGCTTGAGCGTGACTGGCGCGAAGGTCGCATCGGTTCCGCCGTCTGCATGGCCGGGCAGGTGGGCTTGCTCGACATGAGCCACGATGAACTCACCGCGCATCTCGGTGGCCTGCACATCGACCATGGTTTCGCCGCGTTCGTGCAGGCGACCATCGATGGCGGTATCCCGCTGGAGATCGTGAGCGACGGCCTGGATCATGCGATCCACGCCATCCTCGCCAACCACGGTATCGACAGCCTGCCGACCGTGGCGAACAAGCTTCGCCAGGTCGCGCCGCGTGCGTGGAACCTCACCTCGCCGTTCAGCGCCGACGGCTGCCGCAGCGGCACGTGCAAATGCGCGCGTGTTGAGGTCGCCCGCCAGCGCGGCGGCAAGACCTTGCTGATCGGCGACGGCGCATCGGATTTCTGCGCAGCCGATCGCGTCGACTTCGTCTTCGCCAAGAACCGCCTGATCGAACATTGCCGCGCCGCGGGCATCCCGTACGCGCCCATCGCCAGCTTCGACGAAGCCCTGGAACTGCTCCCCGCTCTTCTCGACGGCCGCCTGCCGCCGAAAACCGTGCTGCCCACCTCCGTGCCGAACACTGTGGAACTGCCTGTATGAATATCCTTTCCCGTACCCCCGATATCGTGATCGACGACGCGGACCTGCTCGCCGACGAAGCGAAGTACTGCTCCTTTGGCGACACCGTGCACTACGTCGATCCGCCGAAGATCTTCCGTCATGCGGAAGGCAGCTACATCTACGACAGCGAGAACATCCCGTTCCTCGACCTGCAGATGTGGTACTCGGCCGTGAACTTCGGTTACGGCAACAAGCGCCTCAACGATCGCCTGAAGTCGCAGATCGACCTCCTGCCGCAGGTGGCTAGCCAGTACCTGCACCAGGGCAAGATCGAGCTCGCCAAGACCATCGCGGTGGATGCGAAGCAGAAGTTCGGCATCGATGGCCGCTGCCATTTCAATGTGGGTGGCGCGCAGGCGGTGGAAGATTCGCTCAAGCTCGTGCGCAACGCGCGCGGCGGCAAGAGCCTGATGTTCGCCTTCGAAGGCGGTTACCACGGCCGTACGCTCGGTGCTTCGTCCATCACCTCGAGCTACCGCTACCGTCGCCGCTTTGGCCACTTCGGCGAGCGCGCGCAGTTCATCCCGTTCCCGTACCCGTTCCGCCGCCCGAAGGGCATGACCCCGGAAGAGTATTCCGACGCGTGCGTGCGCCAGTTCGAGCGCCTGTTCGAAACCGAATACAACGGCGTGTGGGATCCGAAGGTAGGCGAGGCCGAATACGCCGCGTTCTACGTCGAGCCGATCCAGGGCACGGGCGGCTACGTCATCCCGCCGAAGAACTTCTTCATCGACCTGAAGAAGGTGCTCGACAAGTACGGCATCCTGATGGTGGTCGACGAAATCCAGATGGGCTTCTGGCGCACCGGCAAGCTGTGGTCGATCGAGCACTTCGGCGTCACGCCGGACGTCCTTGTCTTCGGCAAGGCGCTGACCAACGGCCTGAACCCGCTGTCGGGCATCTGGGCGCGCGAAGAGCTGATCAATCCGACGATCTTCCCGCCGGGCTCCACCCACTCCACGTTCAACTCCAACCCGCTGGGCACCGCGCTCGGCCTGGAAGTCATCCAGATGGGTTACGAGCTGGACTACGAGACCAAGGTGGCGGAGAAAGGCAAGCACTTCCTGGACGGCCTGCGCGACCTGCAGAAGCGCCACAAGGAAATCGGCGATGTCGACGGCCTCGGCCTCGCCCTCCGCGCCGAAATCTGCACGGACGATGGCTTCACGCCGAACAAGGCGCTGCTCGACCGCATGGTCGACATCGGTCTGGCCGGCGGTCTCACTCACGAGGGCAAGAAGATCGGGCTCGTGCTGGACGTGGGCGGCTGGTACAAGAACGTGATTACGTTCGCGCCGTCGCTCGACATCAGCCACGACGAAATCGACCTCGCCATCGCGTTGCTCGACCAGCTGCTAACGCTGGCCAAGCGCGGCTGACATTCCGGGTTGGTCTGCCGGTGGCACTCGTGAACCAGCTCGAGCCGGATGCGCTGCTCGGGCACTTCGAGCGCCATCCACCCCACGGGTTCACCCCGTTCCGTGCGGTGGATGGTGCTCCACTTTTCTCCACGAGTTTCGACCTGCTGACCACGGCGGATGACGCGACGCGCCACGGCGTGTCGCGCCTGCCGTTGCAGGGACTCATCAAACGCCTGCTCACCGTGCGGACGTGCTTCGTCGGCACCACGGTTTCCGAGTACGCCCTGTTCCACGCCACGAATCCGGTGACCCTCGCGGCGGACTGGGCCGAGCGTTATGGCCGGACGCATCCGCTGCTGATCGTGAAGGACCTGGCGGTGGATTCCCCGCTCACGTCTGCGAGCGAGCGGTGCTGGACGTCGCGGTTCATCGATGCGGCCCGTGATCGTGGCTACCTCATTCTCGAAGGACAGGCGCTCGCCTATGTGCCGATCGACTTTGCGTCGGTCGACGAGTACCTCTCCCGTTTATCCTCATCGCGCCGCAAGAACCTCCGCCGCAAGCTGCGTTCGCGTGAGGCGATGGACATCACCTGCGAGGTGACGGGCGATGCGTTCGCGGATGACGCGGTAGTGGATGCCTACTATGCGCTTTTCGAGAACGTCTACGCGCAGAGCGAAGTCCACTTCGACAAGCTGTCCCGTGCGTTCTTCGCATCCGCGTTCCGCGGGCAGGGCGGTGTGGTCTTCTCGTATCGCCACAAGGGCGAACTCATTGGCTGGAACCTGTGCTACGAGCATCGGGGGAAGCTTCTCGACAAGTACGTCGGGTTTTCGTATCCGGCGGCGCGCGAGCTGAACCTGTATTTCGTCAGCTGGTTCGTCAATCTTGAATACGCGATGTCGCGCAAGCTGACGCATTACGTGGCCGGCTGGACGGATCCCGCCGTGAAGGCTGAGCTCGGGGCCCGATTCCACATGACCCGGCACGCCATCTACATCCGTAATCCGGTGCTGCGTGCGGTGGCGGCCCGGCTTTCCCATCATTTTGAATCCGATAGCCAGTGGGCCACCGATGACACCGCGACCGATCGTCCTTGACCTCGACGGCTCCGTCGGCGAGCTGCCCGAAGGGCTCGTCCTTCCCCTGCGTGGGTACGAAGAGGGTGTGCGCTTCGGCTGTTCGCAGGGACGGCTGCGCCGGCTCGGGGCGATCCTCGATGCCTCGCTGCCCGAGGTGCATGGCACCGTGTTCATGGGCAGTGGTGACTTCCACCACCTGACCTGGCCGCTGGTCACCCGCGTGCCAGGTCACCAGGCCTTCCAGGTGGTGGTGCTCGACAATCACCCGGACAACATGCGCTTCCCCTTCGGCGTGCATTGCGGCTCATGGGTGCGCCGCGTGGCGATGCTTCCGCGGGTGAGCCATGTCCACGTGATTGGCATCACCTCGCAGGACATCGGCAAAGGCCATGCGTGGGAGAACTACCTCGGGCCCCTGAAGGCCGGGAAGCTCACTTACTGGTCGAATGGCGTGGATACGGGATGGGCCGGCAAGCTCGGCCTCGGCAATGCGTTCCGATCGTTTGCCGATGCAAGCGCGATGGTGGATGCCTTCGTCGCCGGCCAGACGCGCGCCGGCCTGCCTACGTACCTGTCCATTGACAAGGATGCGTACGCGCCCGACGTGGCGATGACCAACTGGGACCAGGGCAGCCTGAGCGAGGCGGGCGGTGAAGCGATCATCCGCAGCCTCCGGGGCCGCATTATCGCCAGCGACGTCACCGGTGACATCTCCCGCTACACCTACAAAACGTGGTGGAAGCGCCGCCTCAGCGCCATGGACGAACAGCCCGACATCGACCCGCTGCGCCTGCGCTCGTGGCAGCAACAGCAGCACGCGTTGAACCTGCGTTTACTAGACGTTATCCACGGATAGCCGTTGGCCGGCAACGCCCAGGAGGGCCTCAGTCTCCGCAATGCAGGTTGAGGCGACTTCAGCGCTGATGGGGTCGCCGGAGTAGTCGCTCAGGTTTCGTTGCTTTCTGAGTGCGTCGAGGGTGATCAGGGTTTCCTTGGGCACACCCATCGACCAACCAAGGCACTGGATTGCCGTCTGATGGTGTCCCGGCTGATTCTGCGATGTTCGGAAACCCTTCGCAGCGAGGCTGGCCATGGCGATGCGATGGATGCACTTATAGGCAAGGTCGAAGCGGGTGTCGGGACCGATGCCGCTGGTCTCGACTTCGGCCAAGCTACGCCTCGCCGCCATGGTGAGCCGCGTGATGAACTCACGATCAATCGGTGTTCGCTGCAGCCGTCCGATGGACACGAGGTTGTCTAAGGTCATCATCGCTTCCCAGCACGAAGAGCTTCGGTTGAGCGATGACCTCCTGGAGGAACGTATCGCCGACCGCCAGCTTCGTCTGGAACTCACGTACACCGTAGAGGCACGGATTGATTTCTCGTGTCAGCGTCGTCTGAACGTCATGAAGGGCGGCGACGACACTGCGAAATCCAACGTCGCCGATGATGCAAACGTCGATGTCGCTGTGCGCGTGCTCGGTTCCACGCGCGAATGATCCGTACACAAAGGCGGCATGGATATCAGCGGCTAGCGGTTCGAGAGCGCTGCGCAACGTGGTATGGACACCGGCGGTCTTGCGGAAAAGCGATGCGAGCTCGGGGAATACCGGGCAGTCGGGGTTGGCGCGGTATCTGACCTGATTGCCGTGCACGATTCGGCTCAAAAGACCGGATGCAGCAAGCTTTGCAAGTTCGCGATGTAACGATCCCGCGTGGGCGCCGGTCTCGCGCGCAATCTCCCGTACGTGCACGCTTTGCTCGGGGCGGAGGTAAAGGAACGCTAAAGCAGTCTGGCGCCGACCACCGAACAGGGCATCGAGAATGTCACTCATGTAGCCGATTTTGCTACAACCGTAACAATTCTGGCTACATTTGCGATGGGCGCGCAGCGCAAGCACCGCGTTCAGCCCGCCGAAGGCGAGGGAGTTTGACAGAGCGGCATGGATGGCAAGCGAACGCGCGGAGCCGGTGACGATGTCGAGGTCGCACGCAGGGTCGTGATCCAGCAAGTTGGCGGTGGGTGGGACGATGCCATCGCGCATCGCCGCCAGTGTGGCGACAAGTTCGAGGGCGCCCGCTGCGCCGAGTGCGTGGCCGTGAACGGCCTTGGTTGATGTGATGGCGATCCGGTCGGCGTGCGCGCCGAAGGCATCGCGGATGGCACGGGTTTCCGTCACGTCGTTCGCCGCGGTGCCGGTGCCGTGCGCATTGATGTGGTCGATATCCGACGGTTCCATGCCCGCATCGGCCAGCGCGGCGGACGCGCCTTCTGAAGAAGGCGCAACGATGTCACCCGCATCCGACGTCATGCCGACGCCGGCAAGCTCGGCGATCACGGTAGCCCCGCGAGCATGGGCATGGGCGCGCGACTCAAGGACGAACATCCCTGCACCTTCGCCCAGGACGAGACCCCGGCGCTGTCGGCAGAAGGGGCGGCAGGTGTCGTCGGCCAGTACACGCATGGCCTCCCACGCGCGAAGCACGCCATAGCTGAGGCAGGCTTCGGCACCGCCAGCCAAGGCGATGTCGGCCATGCCTGATCGGATCAGCAGCGCGGCTTGGGCGATGGCGTGGTTGGTCGAGGCACATGCGCTGCTCACGGCAAACACGGTGCCGGTGGCGCCGAACGCTCTCGCCACGTGGCTCGCCGGCGCACTGGCCATGCTGCGCACGATGCTGAAAGGATGGACGCGCTCGGCCTTCTCGGCATACAGCCGGCGGCATTCCTCATCGCGGCTTGTTTCGCCGCCGGTACCGGTGCCGATGATCACGGCGATGCGTGGCCCGGGCGTGGACGAAGGTATCCAGCCCGATTCGGCCACGGCCTCTCGCGCAGCGACGACGGCAAACTGCGAGACGCGATCCAGCAGGCCCATGCTGCGTTCGTCGAAATGCCGGGCAGCGTCGAAGTCGCGTACCTGTGCCGCGACGCGCACGCGCAGGTCGGCGGCGCGGGGATGCTGCAGCGGCGCGATGCCGGAGCGCCCGGCTTTCACGGCGTCCCAGAACGATGGCGCATCGTGCCCGACGGCACTTATCACGCCCATGCCGGTGATGACGACCGCCTGGTCAGGCGCGCGCGCCATGGTGTTCAACTATGTGCCTCGTGCGATCAGGCCGCCGGTGCCGCGCTGGCGTTCTGCGCGAGCGCCGCTTCCACGGCGTCGACCAGATGCTGCAGGGAATCCGTGCCCGGCTTGGCATCGTCGTCGGCGAGCTGCACGCCAAAGGCTTCCTCGATTTCGAAAACAATTTCGATCGCTTCGAGGGAATCGACCTGCAGGTCCTGCAGGGTACTTTCGACGGTTACCGTGGCGCGGTCGCGTCCGCTTTGTTCCGCAACGATATCCAGTACGCGTGTTTCGATAGCTGCATTCATGGCGATCTCCGGGTCACGCGGCACCAGGCCCCGATGTGGGGCCCGCGGTTCCGGTAGCGATCAATCTAGACCGCTCGCCTTTGCGGTGGCTTTCGTCGAAACGCGCTTACCAGCGGCCGATCAGGTGCTGTACCAGCAGGCTCGTGAGTGCGACGGCGGCCCACGTACCGAGACCGAGAAGAATGGGGCGGGGGCCGGTTTTTGCCATGCGGCGAAGGTCGGCCGACAGGCCGATAGCGGTGAGCGCGACGATGATCAGGCACTCGGCGATGAAGTGGATCGTCGGCAGGATGGCTTCCGGGACGAGGCCCGCCGTGCGCACGGCGGACGCGACGAGGAACCACAGGATGAACCAGGGAAAGATCTTCGCGAGGCTGAAGTCGCTTGCACCGCCGCGCTTCTGCCGCCACGCGACGATGAACGCGATGGCGAGGCTGATCGGAATGATCAGCGTCGCGCGGGTGAGCTTGACGATGGTCGCGTAATTGCCCGCGGCGTGGCTGTAGCTGTAGCCGGCCGCGACGACCGACGAGGTGTCGTTGATCGCCGTGCCGGCCCACAGGCCGAAGCCCAGATCGGAGAGGCCCATGGCATGGCCAAGCAGGGGGAACAGCAACACGGCGACGAGGTTGAACAGGAAGATGGTGCTGATCGCGAACGCGGTGTCGTGGTCGTCGGGCTTGATGATGGGCACGACGGCCGCGATGGCCGAGCCGCCGCAAATGGCGGTACCGATGCCGATCAGCACCTGCAGCTTGTCGTGCACGCGCAATACGCGGCCGAGAAGCCACGCCGTGAGGCCCGCGGCGGCGACGGTGGCCAGCGTCACGGACAACGATTCGAGGCCCGTCTTCGCGACCTGGTTAAGGCTGAGGCCGAAGCCCAGGGCGATGATCGACCACTGCAGGATCTGCTTGCCGGCAAAGCGAATGCCGGGTTGGAAGCGTGCCGACGGCGCGGCGAAGTGTCGGACAAGGATGCCGAGGACGATGCCGCAGACCGCGCCACCCACCAGTGGCATCAGCCGGCCGAGCCCGAACGCCACGGCAGCGACGGCCAGTGCCAGCAGGACGCCGGGAAGGCGCGAGGATTCAGCGGGCGGGGTGGTGGTGATGGCGGACACGGGCGGAGCCTCTGGCGCTGGGACATGCGTATTGTCCCTGCTCCTTGCCTATAAGCACATTGAAAATACCTGATCGCAGTAATAAGGTTTGCTTATGCATGCGATCAGCCCCCGCCAGCTCGACGTCTTCGTGGAGATCGCGACCACCGGCAGCGTGCGCGCCGCCAGCGAGCGGCTGTTCCTCAGCCAGCCGGCCGCCTCCATGGCCCTGGCCGAGCTGGAACGGCAAATCGGTGAGCCGCTGTTCGACCGCGAGCGTGGACGCCTGCGCCTGAACGACCGTGGACGCGACCTGTTGCCCCTGGCGCGCGAACTGGTGGAGCGGCATGCCGAGTTCGGCCGCCGCGCAACGGGAGCGGTGACGGCGCTCTCCGGCGAACTGCGCGTCGGCGCGAGCAACACCGTCGGCAATTACCTCGTGGGTGATCTCGTCGGCCCGTTCGTCGATGCGTTCCCTTCCGTGTCGCTTCGACTGAGCGTGGCCAACACCGACCGCATCGCGCAGGGCGTGCTCGACCACGATGTCGATATCGGCTGCGTGGAAGGTCCTGTCGCGCATGCTGCCATCGAGGCGCGGCCATGGCGCGAGGATCGGCTGGTGGTCTGTGCGCGGCCCGGGCATCCGCTCACCGCGCGTAAGCGCCTCAGGCGAACGGACTTCGCCGGCGAAGGCTGGGTCCTTCGTGAGCGCGGTTCGGCGACGCGCGCGCTGAGCGAACGGGCCCTGGCGGAATTGCCTGAGGGTCGCACGGTGCTGGAACTGGATCAGTCGGAGGCGATCAAGCAGGCGGTGATCGCCGGGCTGGGTATCGCCTGCCTGCCCGAGGTAGCGGTCGCCGATGCGGTCGCGACGGGGCGGCTGGCGGTGTTGCCTACGCCGTTCCTGGACCTGCGTCGTACACTCTCGGTCTTGCTGCATCGGCAGAGGTACCGCGGGGCGGTACTGGACGCATTCCTGGCGACGCTTGACGCCGCGATGTAACGACAACGAGGTGCATGGATTGATTCGTCCTATCTCACGCGCGCGTTGGCTGGGTCCCCTGGCCGTCGCGATGCTCTGGGCTCCCCCGGTGCTGGCCGCGCTTTTGCTCCTCATGCCGAACGCCGGCCTGTCGTTCGGTGATGCGATGGGCGTGGCCACGATGCTGTTCGTCGTGGCCGCCGCGCTGCTCGCGGCCGGCGTGGTCCTTTTCGCAATCTACGCGGCCTTCGCGAGGCCGCGGCGCCCCGGCTACCTGTGGCTCGGCGGCGTGGCGCTGTTGCTACAGGTGCTCGCGGGCATCGTTCTCTCGATGTGACGCTACCTGAGGACGCAACGGTTCTTGCCCCCACGCTTCGCCTCGTACATCGCCTCGTCCGCCGTCGACACCAGGCGGTCGTAGACGTCGCCCGGCTGGTACATCGTCACGCCGATGCTTGCGCCGATCTTCGCGGGGATGCGCAGGTCGGCGACCGTGAGTGTGTACGGCTCGGCGATCGCGTCGCAGAGTGCCTGGCAGCGGACCAGTGCGGCGGGGCCATCGGTGGCGTCGTGCATCAGCACCGCGAACTCGTCGCCGCCGAGGCGGGCGACGGTGTCGCTGCCGCGCGTGCGAGCATCGACGCGCGCGGCGATCGCCTTCAGCAGCTCGTCGCCCGCGGCATGGCCGTGGCCATCGTTCACGCCCTTGAACCCGTCGATGTCGATGTAGGCGAGGGCGAATGACGCACCGCCCGCGTTACCGGCCGCCAGGGCGGCTTCCAGCCGCTCGCGGAACAGGACGCGGTTGGGCAGCCCGGTGAGCGCGTCGTGCGTGGCCTGGTGGCGCACCAGCTGCTCCATGCGCGTGCGCTCGGCCACTTCCGTGGTGAGCTGCTGGTTGCGCACGGAGAGTTCGTCCAGTGCGTGCTGGAGTAGGGCGCGTGCCCGGTAGAGCTCGAGGAAGATGCGCACCTTCGATTGCAGGATCGCATCGTTGATCGGCTTGGCGATGTAATCCACCGCGCCGGCCGAGTAGCCCTTCATCCGGTTGAGGTCATCGGCATAGGCGGCCGTGACGAAGATGATGGGGGTCTCGCGCAGGTGCTCGCTTTCACCGATGAGTTCAGCCACCTCGAAGCCATCCATGCCGGGCATGTTGACGTCGAGGAGGATCAGCGCGAACTGATGGTCCAGGCACAGCGCGAGCGCGTCGTTGCCGCTGGAGGCTTCGAAAATGTCAGCGTCCGCGCGTGCCAGCAGGCGCCGCATGGCGACGAGGTTGGCGGGCGTATCGTCGACGACGAGGATCTTGGGGCGAATCGGTGTCATGGTCTGCAAAGTTCGTTAAGTCGTAAGGCAATCTGGTCGAGCGAGAGGCACGCGTCGGCACCGGCGATGGCCAGGCCGGCGCGCGGCATCACGTCGGAATCCGCCGTGGCGGGATCCTGCACGATGGCGAAGCCGCCGGCGTGGCGCACGGCCTTCAGGCCTTCGGCACCGTCGGAGTTGGCGCCGGTCATCAGCACGGCGACGAGTCCATCGCGCCACGCATCCGCGGCACTCTCGAAAAGCACATCGATGGACGGGCGGGCGTAGGTGACCCGTGCGTCCACGCTGAGCGAAAAATGGGCATTGGCCTCGACCAGCAGGTGATAGCCGCTGGGCGCCACGTGGACCACGCCCGGGTCCGCGGGTGCGCGCTCGGCCGCCTCGACCACCGGCAGGGCCGATACGCGGGCGAGCAGCTCCACCAGTAGGGAGACGTCGGAGGATCCGGTGTGGCAGCAGACCACCACGGGCACGGCCAGTTGCCGGTCCAGCGCGGGCAGGATGCGCAGCAGGGCGGCCAGGCCGCCTGCGCTGCATCCCATCGCGATGGCCGTGCGCGGGCTCATCGTGCCAGCGGCCTGCCGGCGGTGGCGCCGGCCTGGTAGATGCGCAGGGCGTTGTCGACGTCGCCGAAGGTGGCCGCCGACGGGGAGAAGTCCACGTTCTCACGGGTGCCCAGGCAGAGGAAGCCACCGCGCACCAGGCTGTCGCGGAACAGGCCGAGCGTGCGGTCCTGCAGCGCGTTGTTGAAGTAGATGAGGACGTTGCGGCAGAGGATCAGGTGCGCCTCGCAGAACACCTCGTCCGTCACCAGGTTGTGGTTGAAGAAGGTGACGTTGCGGCGCAGGCGCTGATCCAGCTTGATGAACTCGTAGCGCGCGCTGTAGTAGTCGCTGAACGAGTGCAGGCCGCCGGCCTCCAGGTAATTGCGCGACCAGTCGCGCGCATCGCGCGTGGCGTAGATGCCTTCGGAGGCCATCTGCAACGCGGCGTCGTTGAAGTCGGTGGCGTAGATGCGCGTGCGGTCGTACAGGCCGGCTTCTTCGAGGAGGATGGCCAGCGAATAGACTTCCTGGCCATGGGCGCAGCCGGCCTGCCAGATGTTGATCTCGGGATACGAGGCCAGCACCGGCAACACCTTGTCGCGCAGGGCGCGGAACACCAGCGGGTCGCGGAACATCTCCGATACCGGCACGGAGAGGCCTTCGATCACGCGCGTGACGAAGCCCTCCTCATGCAGCACGCGACGGTTCAGTTCGCTGATCGTGCCCGTGGCGTGGGAGCGCACCAGCTGCTGCACGCGGCGCTTCAACGATGCCGGCGCGTACTCGCTGAAGTCGTAGCCGTGGCGCAGCTGCATGGCGCGTACGAACAGCTGGATTTCAATGTCCTCGACGTCCACCTCAGGTCCTGGCCGGCAGCCACACGCGGATCATCGACAGCAGGCGGTCGACGTCAATCGGTTTGGAAAGATAGTCGTTGGCACCGGCTTCCAGGCACTTTTCGCGATCGCCACGCATCGCCTTGGCGGTGAGCGCGATGATCGGCACGTTGGCCACGGCGGGCTTGGCGCGGATGGCACGCATCGTGTCGTAGCCGTCCATCACCGGCATCATGATGTCCATCAGTACCAGTTCGAGCGCGGGGTCGCGGTCCAGCGTGTCCAGCGCTTTCTGGCCATCCTGCGCCATCACCACGTCGATGCCCTTGCCACGCAGCACCTTGGAGAGGGCGAACAGGTTGCGCATGTCGTCGTCCACCAGCAGCACGCGACGGCCGCGCAGGCTCGCCTCGTCCATGCCGCTGGCGGCGGTGGGACGCTCGGCGGAGGCCGCGGCACCGCCGTGGCGGATCGAATGCAGGAACAGGCTGACTTCGTCGAGCAGGCGGTCGGGCGAGCGGGCGCCCTTCACCACGATGCTGTCCGTGTACTGGCGGATCTTCATGCTCTCCTCGCGGGAGAGGTCGCGGCCCGAGTACACCACCACCGGTGGCGTGTGCCCGGACTGCGACAGCAGCTCAAGGAACTCGAGCCCCGAGATGCCGGGCAAGCCCAGGTCGAGGACGATGCAGTCGTAGGCTACCTCGCGGGTCTTCTCCAGCGCCTGTTCGCCCGAGGCGGCATCGTCGATCACGACGTTGTCGTCCTTCAGCAGCGTGCGTACCGCGGCGCGCGCGCTCGCGTCGTCGTCCACGACCAGCAGGTGGCGCGTGCGGCCCTCGGCGAAGTGCAGCAGGCGATCGAAGGCGGTGGCGATGGACTCGCGGCTCACCGGCTTGGTGAGGAAGCCCACGGCGCCCAGCTCCATGCCGCGGCTGGCGTCGTCGGTAGCCGAGATGAAGTGCACCGGGATGTGCCGCGTGGCCGCGTCGTGCTTGAGGCGGTCGATCACGGTCCAGCCATCCATGCCCGGCAGCATCACGTCGAGCAGGATGCCCGTGGGGCGGAACTGGCGGGCGAGGGCGAGGCCCGTCTCACCGTCGGCTGCCGCGAGCACGCGATGGCCCTTGCGGTGGACCATGTCGGCAAGGATGCGCGCGAAGGCCGGGTCGTCTTCCACCACGAGGATGATGGTGTCGCCGGGCGCGAGCAGGGCGCGGTCGTCGTCGATGGCATCGGCGATGAGTGCCGGCGAGAGCGGCAGCGTGGCCTCGGCGGCAGCGCGCTCGCGCGGCATCGGTTCCGCGGCATCGCCTGCATGCGCCGGCGCTTCCTCGGGCAGGAGGATGGTGAAGGTGCTGCCCTTGCCCACTTCGCTATCGAGGGTGATGTCGCCGCCGAGCAGCATGGCGATGCGCCGGGAGATGGCGAGGCCAAGCCCGGTGCCGCCGTACTGCCGGCTGGTGCTCGCGTCCACCTGCTCGAAGGCGTGGAACACCCGCTGGAATTTCTCCGGCGGGATGCCGATGCCCGAATCGGTGACGGCGATGCACAGCGCGTGCGCGGCCTCGAGGCCGGCAGGCAACGTGGCATCCGCCGCCGGGCGGCTGATGTGGACGCGGACGCTGCCCGCGGCGGTGAACTTGAAGGCGTTGCTCAGCAGGTTGTTGACCACCTGTTCGAGCTTGCCGCCGTCGGTGCGGATACTCGCCGGCAGGCCCGGGTCGAGCTTCACCTCGAAGGCCACCTTCTTTTCCTGGGCCACGTGGTTGAACGTGCGGCCCAGCGTGCGGGCCAGGTCGGCCAGGGGCACGGTGTCGACCATCAGCTCCATCTTGCCGGCCTCCACCTTGGAGAGGTCGAGGATGTCGTTGATCAGGCGCAGCAGGTTGGAGCCGGCATCGTGGATGATGCGCGCGGATTCGACCTGTTCGCCGCTGAGGTTTTCTTCGTCGTTGTCGGCCAGGCTGCGCGACAGGATGAGCAGGCTGTTCAGCGGCGTGCGCAGCTCGTGCGACATGTTGGCCAGGAACTCGGACTTGTACTGGCTGGCGCGGGCCAGTTCCTCGGCCTTCTCGTGGGTTTCCTTCTGCAGCGCTTCGAGCGAGTCCTTCTGCTGGTTGAGCGTGAGGCTCTTCTCGCGCAGTTCTTCGTTGGACGCGTGCAGTTCTTCGGTCTGCACGCGCAGCTCTTCTTCCGATGCGATCAGGCGCTGCGACTGTTCCTGCAGTTCCGCCGTCTTGGTATGCAGTTCGCTGTTGGTGGCCTGCAGGGCGTCCTGCTGGCGGCGCAGCGCCTCTTCGGAGGCGCGCAGCTCGTCGGCCTGGCTCTGGGTCTGCTCCAGCAATTCAAGCGCACGCAGCTCGCGGGCGAGGTTTTCGAGCGACAGGGCGACGATCGGCATCAGTTCGTCGATCAGGCGTTCTTGCAGCGCGGTGAGGTGCTCGAAGCTGGCGATCTCGACGACGCCCAGCAGGACGTCGCGGGAGAGCAGCGGCACGACCACCACGCTGCGCGGTGCGGCTTCGCCTGTACCGGAGTGGATCCGCGTGTAGTCGTCCGGGACGTCCTGCAGCACGATGGTCTGGCGGTTGGCGGCGGCCTGGCCGACCAGTCCCTCGCCCACGGCGTAGTCCGTGGTGACGTGGCGGCGCTGGCGGAAGCCGTGGCTGCCCGCCAGTTCGAGGCGCTGGCTGTCTTCGCGGTAGAGGTAGAACACGCCCACGCCGGCCTTCAGCGTGGTGACCAGTTCGGTCACCAGCGTGTCGGCGAATTCGCGGTACGTGGTGGTTTCCTGCAGGCGGTTGGACACGGCGGTGACGCCGGACTTCAGCCAGGTCTGGCCGGCCGTCTCGATGGCCATTTCCTTGAACACGTGCAGGGCGCGGGCGATCTCGCCGATTTCGTCGCGGCGGGCCAGCTGGCGCACCTCGATGCTGTGGTCGTGGTTGGCCAGGCGGGTCATCAGCTCGGTCATGCGCACCAGGGGGCGCGTGATCAGGCGGAAGGTCATGGCGATGACGACGCCACCCATCAGCAGGCAAAGCACCAGCGAGAGGATGTCGATGGTCCGCGTGGTCGAAAGGGTCTTGTCGAGCGCCGCGTTGCGCTGCTCCAGCAGGCTATGCTCGGTGGCTGCCATGTCATCCACCAGCTTGCGGACGTCGGTCATCAGCACGGTGCGCCGGGCGAAGTAGTCGCGGCGGATGCCATCGCGCGCCTGCGCGCCTTCGGGGGTCACGGCGTTGCCGATCGCACGCATCGGCTCCAGGCCATTCTTCAGCGCCTCGACCCTCCAGCGATCCAGCATGTCCTGCAGGCGGTCGATGCGGCCCTGCTGGAGGGGGTTGTCGGCGGTGAGGCGGCGCAGGTCGGTCACGCTCCGGCCCAGGTCGCGGTCGGCGGCCTCGAAATCCGCGTACTCGCTATCGGCCTGGTTCAGCATGAAGCCGCGGGCGGCCACCTGTCGTTGCTGAGCATCCGCGCCCACGGTGTCCAGGGTGAGCAACACCACGTAGGTGTGCTCGGACCACGCCCGTGTGTCGTTTTCCCGCCCCAGCGACACCAGGTTGGCGATGCATGCCGCCACGAACAGGGCCAGCAGGGCCCCGATGGCGATGATGATCTTGCGCTGCAGGGGCTGGTCAGCCAGCCAGTGATGCTGCTTATCGGTGGAGGACATGCGTTAACCGGTAGTGGCGGGGATGGGGCGGCCTTCCATGGGTTTACAACGAATCGGTGCCGGGCTTCCATGGCCCCGGGCACATTATCGGCAGGCTTATGCCGTGGCCTTAGCCGCGCGACGGCGCCAGAACGGCGGCACCAGGCTGCCTCGCCGGACCGCCACGGCGAGTAATACGGCGGTTAGGGTCGAACAGATGCAAAGGGCGACCACGGAGGCCTCGGCGCCGAACTCGCCACCGGTGAGCCAGTCCGGCCCCTGCATGTGCGAGGCCAGCCAGCCCTTCTGTTCGAAGCCGGAGACGGGGATGCCATAGAACGGGCCCTGGGCCACGTTCCAGGCCGCGTGCACGCCCATACACAGCCACAGCGAGCGGGTGACGTGGTAGATCAGGCCGAACAGCAGGCCAGCCTCGAGGGCGATGGCCAGGGCGCTCCACGTGGTGGCGTGCGGGTTCCAGATGTGCGCGCAGCCGAAGAAGGCCGCCGAAATGAGCAGGGAGATCCACGTGCCCAGGCCCTCCTCGACGATGCGGAAGAGCACGCCGCGGCTCACGATCTCCTCGCCGACGCCGGCCCCCACGCCCAGCACCAGCACCAGGCCGAGCCAGGGCACGCCGGTGTTGGTGCCGTCGACGACATAGGCACCCAGTGCGGCGAGGCAGCCCACCACCAGGGAAAACAGCACGAAGCCCGCGACCAGGCCGAGCAGCACATGGGGGACGAGCTTGCGCGCGGCCAGTTCATCCACGTGGCGGCGCTCGATGAAACGCACCAGTAACCAGTAGGCCAGCACAATGGGCAGCAGGCGGAACAGTTCGATCAGCGGCGTGACCTCGCCAAAGGGAATGGCGCCGTGCGGCAGCCCGAGGGCCTTGTACGCCTGGGTGCAGCCCATCCCGATGAGCCAGGCCATGACGGCAAAGGCCACGATGCGCCCCACGGGCGAGCGCAACAGGCGAAGGGGCAGGGCGGGGCGCGGGACGGCAACATCGTTGCTGGACATGGGCTCAAGGGCTCGCTGTGGATGCGGGGTGCAGTCTACGCAGGCATGATGGTGCTCCGATACAAGATCGTCGCTGGGCCTCCGGGTATCGTCCTCGCCCGGGGGCGCACACAGGCCCGAAACCACCGGAACGAACGATGTCGATCCCGCAAAACAACGATCCGTCGAGCCCGATGAACCGCACGGCGCAGACCTTTCCCCGTCTTGATGACGAGATGGCGGCGCGACTGGTCCATTACGGGGTGGAGGAGTTCGTGCCCAAGGGCACGGTCCTGTTCCAGCGCGGCCAGCGCCGGGTGGATTACTTCTTCGTCCTGGAGGGGTCGATCGAGGTGTACGACGTGGGCAGCGACGGCACGCAGAACATCGTGGTGACCCACGGGCGCCACCAGTTCACGGGTGAAGTGGACCTCTTCAGCGGCCGCGAAACCATGGTCAATGGCCGCGCCGGCAGCGATTCGCGCATCGTCCGCGTGGCCCCCGCGCAGTTCCGCCGGCTGGTCGCGGGCGAGCCGGATATCGGCGAGATCATCATGCGGGCCTTCATCCTGCGCCGGGTGGGCCTGATCCAGAGCGGCCAGGGTGGCGTGTGGCTGGCCGGCTCCGCGCATGCGGCGGATACGGTGCGCCTGCGCAGCTTCCTGATCCGCAATGGCTACCCGCACAAGCTGCTCGACACCGATATCGACGAGGACGCCCGTCATCTGATCGAAGGCTTTGGCCTCCAGCCCGACGAATGCCCGGTGGTGATCCTGCCGGACCGTCGCGTGCTGCGTTGCCCGACCACCACCGAACTGGCCGACGAGCTGGGCATCACCATCGAGCTGGACAGCGAGCACGTGTACGACGTGGCCGTCATCGGCGCCGGCCCCGCCGGGCTCGCCGCCGCCGTGTACGCGGCCTCGGAAGGCCTGGATACCGTGGTGCTCGAGGCGCTGGCGCCCGGCGGCCAGGCGGGCACCAGTTCGAAGATCGAAAATTACCTGGGCTTCCCTACCGGTATTTCCGGGCAGGCGCTGGCCGGACGGGCGCAGGTACAGGCGATGAAGTTTGGCGCGCACATGGCCATCGCGCGCGAAGTGAAGACCATGGATTGCGGCAGCCATCCGTACCGGCTGCACCTGGACAACGGCACGCAGGTGACGGCCCGTTCCGTGGTGATCGCCACGGGCGCCCGCTACCGCAAGCTGGCCCAGGTGGATTACGAGCGCTTCGAAGGGCAGGGCATCCAGTACGCCGCCACGGCGATGGAGGCCACGCTGTGTGCGGGCGAGGAAGTGGTCGTGGTGGGTGGCGGCAACAGCGCCGGCCAGGCCGCGGTGTTCCTGGCGCGCACGGCCTCGCATGTGCACATCCTCGTGCGTGGCGAAGGCCTTGCCGCGACGATGTCCGATTACCTCGTGCAGCGCATCGCGCAGTCGCCGCGGATCACGCTGCATCCGTACTGCGAGATCGACCACCTGGACGGTGACGCCTACCTGCGCGAAGTGGGCTGGTACTGCGTGAAAACCGAGAAGCAGGAGCGCGTGAAGGTGGCCAGTCTGTTCGTGATGATCGGCGCAGAGCCGAACACCGCCTGGCTGCAGGGCTGCCTCGATCTCGACAAGAAGGGCTTCGTGCTCACCGGCCGCGATGCGGACGGTTACGCCACGCCGTCACCGTATGCGACGACCCTGCGTGGCGTGTTCGCCGTGGGCGATGTGCGCTCCGGTTCGGTGAAGCGCGTCGCCGCCGGCGTGGGTGAGGGCTCGGTGGTGGTGCATGCCATCCACCGCTTCCTGCACCCGTCGCCGGTGTAAGGGCTTACACCTCGACCGAGGCCGCGTGCTCGCGCGTGGCCGAGAATCGCACCTGCGGCCAGCGCTCGATGGCCAGCTGCAGGTTCACGCGGGTGGGGGCGAGGTAGACGAGCTCGCCCGCCGCGTCGATGGCGAGGTTGGATGCGTTCTTTTCCTTGAACTCTTCCAGCTTCTTCGCGTCGTCGCAGTGCACCCAGCGCGCGGTGGCCACGCCGACCTGCTCGAACGACGAATCGACGTTGTATTCGTCCTTCAGGCGGTACGCCACCACGTCGAACTGCAGCACGCCGACCGCGCCGAGGATCAGGTCGTTCGACATCAGCGGGCGGAAGAACTGCGTGGCACCTTCTTCGGAAAGCTGCGCCAGGCCTTTCTGGAGCGCCTTCATCTTCATCGGGTCGCGCAGCCGCGCACGACGGAACAGTTCCGGTGCGAAGTTGGGGATGCCGGTGAACGACAGGCCTTCGCCTTCGGTGAAGGTATCGCCGATGGTGATGGTGCCGTGGTTGTGCAGGCCGATGACGTCGCCCGGATAGGCGCGCTCGACGATTTCGCGATCGCTCGCCATGAACGTGAGCGCATTGGCGATGCGCACTTCCTTGCCCGTGCGCGTCTGCTGCATCTTCATGCCGGCGGTATACGTGCCGGAACAGATGCGCATGAAGGCCACGCGGTCGCGGTGCGCCGGATCCATGTTCGCCTGGATCTTGAACACGAAGCCGGTGAGCTTCTCCTCGGCCGGCAGCACTTCACGCGTGAGCGTGTTGCGCGAACGCGGCGAGGGCGCGTGTTCGACGAAGAACTCCAGCAGCAGTTCGACGCCGAAGTTGTTCACGGCCGAGCCGAAAAACACCGGCGTCTGCTTGCCTTCGAGGTACGCGTCGATATCGAACGGATTGGACGCGCCGAGCACGAGTTCAAGCTCGTCGCGCACCTCGGCCAGGGCTTCCGCACCGATGCGCGCGAGCAGGTCGGGATTATCCAGGCCCTTGAAGATCGTCGAGTCCTGGCGGGTGAAGTTCTTGCCCTGCTCGAAGATGTGCACTTCGTCGAGCAGTACGTGGTACACGCCCTTCAGGCGCGAGCCCATGCCGATCGGCCAGGTGACTGGCGCGCAGGCGATGCCCAGCACCGATTCCACTTCGTCGAGCAGTTCGATCGGCGAACGGCCTTCGCGGTCGAGCTTGTTGATGAAGGTCATGATCGGCGTGGCGCGCAGGCGGCACACTTCCATGAGCTTGATGGTGCGCTCTTCCACGCCCTTCGCGCAGTCGATGACCATCAGGGCCGAATCCACCGCGGTAAGCACGCGGTAGGTGTCCTCGGAGAAGTCCGCGTGGCCCGGGGTGTCCAGCAGGTTAACGATGGCGTCGTTGTACGGGAACTGCATCACCGACGACGTCACCGAAATACCGCGCTCCTTTTCCAGCGCCATCCAGTCGGATGTCGCGTGGCGGGCGGCCTTGCGGCTCTTCACCGAGCCGGCCATCTGGATGGCGCCGCCGAACAGCAGGAGCTTTTCGGTCAGGGTGGTCTTGCCGGCGTCGGGGTGGCTGACGATGGCGAAGCTGCGCCGGCGCTGGGTTTCGCTGAGGTGCGAGGACATGGAATGGGGTCGCGTCGAAGGGCTAACCCCGTATTCTAGCGCGGATTTACCAGCGCTGATTTACCCGGGGAAGGCCGCTGCCAGCCAGTCCGGCACGGGGATCCCCTTCTCGCGCAGGAAGGCCGGGTTGAACAGCTTGGCCTGGTAGCGCATGCCGCTGTCGCACAGGACGGTGACCACCGTGTGGCCGGGCCCCAGGTGGCGGGCCAGGCGGATGGCCCCGGCGATATTCACGCCGCTGGACAGGCCGACGCAGTAGCCCTCGTCCCGCAGCAGGCGGTGGATTTCGGGGATGGACTCGGCATCCGGGATGGACCAGGCCATGTCGATCGGCGCGTCCAGGAAGTTCGCCGTGAGCCGGCCGTTGCCGATGCCCTCGGTGATCGAGTTGCCCTCGGCCTTCAGTTCCCCGGTGAGCACGTGGCTGGCCAGGGCCGAGCCGGCCGGGTCGGCGAGGGCAATGGCGATGCCGGGGCGGCGGGCCTTCAGGGCCCGCCCCACGCCGGCGATGGTGCCGCCCGTGCCCGAGGCGCAGGCGAACCCGTCGACGTCGCCACCGGTCTGCTCCCAGATCTCCACCCCGGTGGTGGCCTCATGCCAGTCGCGGTTGGCCAGGTTGTCGAACTGGTTGGCGAACCAGGCGCTGCCGGGCTCGCTGGCGTTCATCTCGGCGGCCAGGCGGCGGGCCGTGGCGGCGTAGTGGTTCGGGTCGGTCCAGGGGCCGGCCGGCACGAGGCGGACGTCCGCGCCGGCGGCGCGCAGGGCGTCGATCTTCTCGCGGCTCTGGGTATCCGGCATGACGATGAGGCTGCGGTAGCCCCGGCTGTTGCCCAGCAGGGCCAGGCCGATGCCGGTATTGCCGGCCGTGCCCTCCACCAGGGTGGCACCCGGGCGGAGCAGCCCCTGGCGCTCGGCGTCTTCCAGCAGGCCCAGGGCGGTCCGGTCCTTCACCGAGCCGCCCGGGTTCAGGAACTCGGCCTTGGCCAGGATCTCGCAGCCGGTGGCCTCCGAGGCGCCGCGCAGGCGCAGGAGGGGCGTGCCGCCGATGCCGGCGCTGAGGGTGGGGTAGGTAGCCATGGGGCCAGATGTTAACCCGGACGGCACGGGGCCGCTAAACACGCGATACGGGTCACGGTTTCGCAAGGTTTTGGAGGTTTAGACGTCTAGACGGCTGTTGACACACCATGGATCGGCGCGTATCGTCGATTCCACTCATCGAGACCGGCTGAGGGACAGGCCCTTTGAAGCCGGGGCAACCTGCGGATTTCCGCGACGGTGCCAACTCCTGCGGTGCGTGGTTCGCCACGCAACCCGATAGATGGGAATGTCCGGTCCGGGCGCGCTTCCAGCGCACCGCGCCCTGGCAGTCCGGCTACAGGTATCCGCAGGGCTCGATCCCGACAGGAACCCGGACATGCCAGCAGAGCCACTCACCGTGATCCCCCTCTCCGAAGCAGCTGTCGCCGCCGCGCCGCGTGGCGCCGCCGATCTCACCGAACAGCGTGGAACCCGCCGCGTGTCCTTCCTGCCCAAGTACGGCAGCGAGGCGGTCACGGTGGACGTCCATTACCTGTGGTGCGGCGCGGCCCATGCGCCCACGGTGATCGTGCAGGGTGGCATCTCGGCCAGCCGTGACGTCTGCGCCGGGCGCGATCGCCAGGGCTGGTGGCAGGAGCTGGTGGGCCACGGCGCGGCCGTCGACCTCACCCATTGCCGCGTACTCTCGATCGACTGGCTGGTGCCGGGCGACATCGAGGGCGTGGAGTCGGTGTCCAGCGAAGACCAGGCCGCCGCGCTGGCCGCGCTGGTGGATGAGCTCGGCATCGGCCGCGTCCAGGCCTTCATCGGCTCGTCCTACGGTGCCATGGCCGGGCTCGCCTTCGCCGCCAACCACGCAGACAAGGTCGCCTCGCTGATCCTGCTGGCAGGCGCGCATCGCCCACATCCGCTGTCGACCGCGCAGCGCTCCGTGCAGCGCGGCATCGTCCGCCTCGGCATCGAGTCGGGCCGCACGGACGAAGCGCTGGCCCTGGCCCGCCAGCTGGCGATGACCACCTACCGTGGCAGCGAGGAATTCTCCCGCCGCTTCGCCGCCGGCCCGGAGCTGCGCGATGGCCGCTTCTACTTCCCCGTGGAAGATTACCTGGAACACGCCGGCCGTCGTTTCGTCGAACGCTTCGACCCGGTGCGCTTCCTCGCCCTCTCCGAGTCGATCGACCTGCACGACATCGCGCCGGAACGCGTGCATGCGCCGACGACGCTGGTGGGCTTCCCTTCCGACCGCCTCGTGCCGCTGTCCGACCTGTGCGAACTGCAGCGTCGCATCGGTGGCACCGCCACCCTCGAAGTCGTGGATTCGCCGTATGGCCACGACGCCTTCCTCAAAGAAACCGTGCAGCTCGCCCCCGTGCTGCGTCACGCACTCAACGACTGTTACGGAGCTCGTTAACCATGACTCGTGAAACCCGCCTGTGTACCCGCGCCGTCCGCGCCGGCATTGAATCCGACACCCAGCACGGCGCCGTCGTGCCGCCGCTGCACCTGTCCACGAACTACGCGTTCGAAGGCTTTGGTCGCAAGCGTGCGTATGATTATTCGCGCAGCGGCAACCCCACGCGCGACCTGCTGGCGGAAGCCCTCACCGACCTGGAAGAAGGCGCGGGCGCGGTCGTGACCAACACGGGCATGTCCGCCGTGGCGCTGGCGCTTGAGCTGGTGCCGGCCGGTGGCCTCGTCCTCGCCGCGCATGATTGCTACGGCGGCACGTGGCGCCTGCTGGATGCATGGGCGAAGAAGGGGCGCTTCAGCGTGCGCTTCGTCGACTTCACCGACCCCACCGCGCTGGCCGATGGCCTGGCTGCGAAGCCGGGCCTGGTGTGGATCGAAACGCCGTCGAACCCGCTGCTGCGCATCACCGATGTGCGCCACGTGGCGCAGGCCGCGCATGCGGTGGGTGCGCTTGTCGTGGTCGACAACACGTTCCTGTCGCCGGCGTTGCAGCAGCCGCTGAAGCTTGGCGCCGACGTCGTGCTGCATTCCACCACCAAGTACATCAACGGCCACAGCGACGTCGTCGGCGGCGCGGTGATCGCGGCGGATCCCGCCGTGGCGGAAACGCTCAAGTGGTGGGGTAACTGCAACGGCCAGACCGGCTCGCCGTTCGACAGCTTCCTCACCCTGCGTGGCGTGCGCACGCTGGCGGTGCGCCTGCGCGCCCATGAAGAGAATGCCCGTCGCGTCGCCGAGCGCCTCGAGGCGAACGAAGCGGTGTCGCGCATCTACTACCCGGGCCTCGCATCCCATCCGGGCCACGCGCTCGCGCAGCGTCAGCAGAAGGGCTTCGGCGCGATGCTCAGCTTCGAGCTCGCTGGCGGTGACGAAGCCATCGAGGCCTTCGTCGAAGGCCTGCACTACTTCTCGCTGGCCGAGTCGCTCGGTGGCGTGGAAAGCCTCGTGGCGCATCCGGCCACCATGACCCATGCCGCCATGGCCCCGGAAGCCC
The DNA here is from genome assembly GCF_006385595.1 of Luteibacter pinisoli. NCBI lineage: Bacteria > Pseudomonadati > Pseudomonadota > Gammaproteobacteria > Lysobacterales > Rhodanobacteraceae > Luteibacter > Luteibacter pinisoli. The sequence continues at coordinate 3,558,452 of NZ_CP041046.1, read as the reverse complement.
GCCGTACGGCCGGCATTGCCGACAACCTGCTGCGCCTGTCCATCGGCATCGAGGACGGCGACGACCTCATCAGCGACCTTGAAGCCGGCCTGGCGCGTGCCGCTGCCGTCGCCCGCGGTGCATCGAAACGCAAGGTCGGCGCATGAGCGCGGTGGTGGCTCCCCTGGCGCCAGAGGCGCCGCACACCGCCGTGGTGTTGCTCGGGACGGGTGTGGTGGGCCGCGCCCTGCTGACGCTGCTGGGCACGCCCTCGGCGAGCACGCTGCGCCTGGTGGGCGCGGCCAACTCGCGTCGCCAGCATGTGCTGGCCGATGGCCTGCGTCCGGCGGATGTCGCGGATGCGCTGGCGAAGGCGCGCGACGGCCGCGACAACGGCCCGCTGCTGGCCGCGCTGGACGCCACGGGGGCGGCCCGCAAGGTGCTGATCGACGCCACGGCCTGTGCCAACGAGGCGAGCCGCCATGCGGAATACCTCTCGCGCGGCTACCACGTGGTCACCGCGAACAAGGCGCTTGCGGGTGGCCACCTGCAGGGCTGGCGCGCGCTGCAGGCGGCAACGGCCGGCACGTCGGTGTATGGCGATGCGGCCACCGTCGGCGCGGGCTTGCCCGTGCTCTCCACGCTGCGCCGGCTGCGTCGCTGTGGCGACAGCCTGCTCACCCTCGAGGGCGTCTTCTCCGGCTCGCTCTCGTGGCTGTTCAACCAGTACGACGGCTCACGCCCGTTCTCGGCCTTGCTCGCCGACGCACGCCGCCTCGGGTTTACCGAGCCTGATCCGCGCTCCGACCTCTCGGGCGAAGACGTGGCGCGCAAGCTGCTGATCATCGCGCGCCATGCGGGCTTTGCCCTCGGCAGCGATGAAGTCGAAATCGAGAGCCTTGTCCCCGAGGCCCTGCGTGGGGTCGATACCAAGGCCTTCCTCGAACGGCTGGAGGAACTCGATGCGCCGCTCGCCCAGCGCCATGCCGAAGCGAAGGCCAAGGGCAAGGTGCTGCGCTACCTCGCGCGCCTGAACCAGCGCGGCCGGGCACGCGTCGGCCTGGTCGAGGTCGGCCCGGAGCACCCGGCCTCGCGGCTGTCCGGCACCGATAACCAGTTCGCCCTGACCACCACGCGCTACCACTCGACACCGCTGGTGATCCAGGGGCCCGGCGCCGGGCCGGAGATCACCGCGCAGGCACTCCTCGGGGACGTGCTCTCGCTGTAAAAAATAAGGCGCCCGAGGGGCGCCTTATTCGTTTAGCGGTGGCCGGTGGCGGCCTTGGCTTCGTCCGCGCTGGGCGGCACCACCGGTTCGCCCGGCTCATCATCGTGATGGAAGCGCGCGGCCTCCACCATCGGCGTGCGCCAGCCCGAGGCCACGCCCCAGAAGTAGAACACCGCACCGATGACGGCGACGACCGCCAGATCCCAGCCGTACGGGATGTAGTCGTGGCCACCGAAGGTCTTGCTGCCACCCCACGAGACGGCCGCGATCACCGGCAGGTAGACGACCAGCCACCAGGCGCCCTTCATGTGGCGGGCGAAGTCTTCCCAGCCCGTCTTTGCCGTGTAGTAGAAGTACAGCGGCAGCGCGACGACCATCAGCAGGATGATCTCGCCGGTGAGCGGCCACTTCGCCCAGTACAGCAGTTCGGTGGCGAAGATGAAGGCGAGGGCGGCGAGCACCGGCAGGCCGGGGATGCGCAGCGGACGCTTCATTTCCGGCGCCGTGCGGCGCAGGGTCATGACGCTGACCGGGCCCGTGAGGTAGGAGATGATCGTCGACACCGAGATCACCGCCGCCAGCGTGCCCCAGCCGCGGAAGAAGAACAGGAAGATGAAGCTCACCACCAGGTTCAGCCACATGGCCGGACGCGGGATGCCGAAGCGCGGGTGGATGGAGCCAAAGATCTTCGGCAGCTGGCCGTTGCGCTCCATGGCGTAGATCATGCGCGCCGTGGTCGCGGTGTACGTGGCGCCGGTGCCGCTGGGGCTGACGAAGGCATCCGCGTAAAGCAGGATGGCCAGCCAGTTGATGAACAGGGCGGTGGCGAGCTGGGCGAAGGGCGAGGCGTATTCCAGCGCGGCCCAGCCGTTGGCCAGCTGGTCCGGCGGCACGGCGCCGATGAAGGCGACCTGCAGCAGCACGTAAACCACCGTGGCCAGCAGGATCGAGCCGATGACGGCCACCGGCACGCTGCGGCCCGGGTTACGCGCCTCACCGGCCAGGTTCACCGGGCTCTGGAAGCCGTTGAAGCTGAAGACGATGCCCGAGATGGCCACCGCGGTGAGGATCGACGAGATGTCGATGGCATGCGTGCCGCCGTGGGCGCCGATGTGGAAATTGCCGCGGTTGAAGCTGGTGTACATCAGGGCGATGGCGGTAGCCGCCGGCACCACGAGCTTGAACACCGTGATCGCCGTGTTGCTCTTGGCGAACAGCTTCACGCTCCAGAAGTTCAGGAAGAAGTACACGAAGACCAGCACCACCGCGATGGCCAGGCCGGGCGGGGTGAGCTCGCCGTGGCCGGCGGTGACGACGTAGAGGCTCTTGGTCCACTGCGCCCATTCCCAGGGCCACGAGGCCATGTACTGCACCGATGCCTCGGCTTCCACCGGGATCACCGAGACGATGGCGATCCAGTTGGCCCAGCCGGCGATGAAGCCCACCAGCGAACCGTGCGAGTAGTGGCCGTAGCGCACCATGCCGCCGGATTCGGGGAACATGGCGCCGAGCTCGGCGTAGGTCAGGGCGATGAACAGGATGATGACGGCGCCGATGATCCAGGCGTAGATCGCACCGGGGCCGGCGAGCTGGGCGGCGTGCCAGGCGCCGAACAGCCAGCCAGAGCCGATAATCGAGCCCAGGCCGGTCAGCATCAGGGCAAAAGCGCCGACATCGCGACGAATATGGTGGTGGGACATGGGAACTCCGGTCGGACGGGCCGGAAATTCCGGGCCCAGGGCGGCACAAGGGCCGGATGATGACAGCCCCGGGCCCCCCTGTCAGCCAGCGCCCCCCTACGCAAATGATGGGCACATCGATATACACTGACCGATGCGGTAAGGAAGAAGGGGTTCGGATGCGATCGAAGGTAGTCGTCAACGGCATATGGCTTGTCGCCATGTCGGCATGCGGCATTGCCGCAGCCGAGACGCCGTGGAGCGACAAGGGCCGGCTGATCGATTCGGAGTCATATGATCGTACCGCCAAGGGTTTTTACTTCACCCTGTACCCCGGCGAAGACCCGGTCGAATCGGTGCGGCGCTGCGCCATAACCATGCGCGAGCTGGGCCACCTGGCCTCGGTTTCGTGCTTTGCGTACACCAGCAAGCAGCGTTTCGACACCCGCAAGGGCAAGCTGCGGATCTGCTACACGGCCGTCGCCAACTGGTGGGGACAGGACGAACCGGTGCGCGTTGAGACGGTCGAGCGCCTCCCGCGCACCTGTCCTACCAGATAATCAGCACTCGATCACGTTGACGGCCAGGCCGCCGCGCGAGGTTTCCTTGTACTTGTCCTTCATGTCGCGGCCGGTGTCGCGCATGGTGGCGATGACCTTGTCGAGCGAGACGTGGTGCTTGCCGTCGCTCTTGAGGGCCATGCGGCTGGCATTGATCGCCTTCACCGCGCCCATCGCGTTGCGCTCGATGCAGGGGATCTGCACCAGGCCGCCGATCGGGTCGCAGGTGAGGCCCAGGTTGTGTTCCATGCCGATCTCGGCCGCGTTCTCCACCTGGGTGACGGTACCGCCCAGCGCGGCGGCCAGGCCGCCGGCCGCCATGGAGCAGGCCACGCCGACTTCGCCCTGGCAGCCGACTTCGGCGCCGGAGATCGAGGCGTTTTCCTTGTAGAGGATGCCGATGGCCGCCGCGGTCAGCATGAAGGTGATGACGCCTTCTTCCGAGGCACCCGGACAGAAGTGGCGGTAATAGTGCAGCACGGCCGGCACGATGCCTGCGGCACCGTTGGTGGGCGCCGTGACGACGCGGCCGCCGGCGGCGTTCTCTTCGTTCACCGCCAGGGCGTACAGGTTGACCCAGTCAAGGATGGTGAGCGGGTCGCGCAGCGCGGCTTCGGGCTGGGCGCGCAGTTCGGCGGCCATGGCCGGCGCACGGCGGTTCACCTTCAGGCCACCCGGCAGGACGCCGGGCGAGCGCAGGCCACGGGCCACGCAATCCTGCATCGCCTGCCAGATCGTCAGCAGCCCGGCGCGGGTCTCGGCCTCCGGTCGCCAGATGCTCTCGTTGCGCATCATCAGCTGGGCGATGGTGAGATTGTTCTCAGCGCAGAGGGCCAGCATCTGGTCGCCGGTGGAGAATGCGAACGGCTGTTCGCTGGTATCGGCCACGATGCGGTCTTCCGCCGCCTCGTCGGGATTCACCACGAAACCGCCGCCCACCGAGTAGTAATCGCGGGTGGCGAGCTCGTTGCCTTCGGCGTCGTAGGCGGAGAAGCGCATGCCGTTGGTGTGGAACGGAAGCTTCTGGCGCTTGTTGAAGACCAGGTCGGCCTTTTCGTCGAACGCGATCTCGTGGCGGCCGAGGATGCGGATGCGCTTGCTGGCGCGGATGCGCTCCAGGGTGGCCGGGATGGCGTCCGGGTCGACGCGGTCGGGCCATTCGCCTTCGAAGCCCAGCAGCACGGCTTTGTCGGTGCCATGGCCGCGGCCGGTCATGGCCAGCGAGCCGAACAGCTCGCAGCGCACGCGGGCCACGCGATGGAGCACGCCCTTTTCTTCGAGCCAGTGCTCGGCGAAGCGGGCGCCGGCGCGCATGGGACCCACGGTGTGCGAAGAAGACGGGCCGATGCCGATCTTGAAAAGGTCGAAAACGCTGACTGCCATGGCTGGACGTGGGGTTGGCTATGGGGAATAGCCGGCTATTCTACGCCCCACGGCCCGCTACCCCATACACCCCCGCATGTATGCATTCACCTTGTACCAGCGCGACGACTGCCACCTTTGCGACCAGGCGCTGGATCTGCTGGCGAGCGTGCGTTTTCCGGACTTTTCATCGGTGTGGATCGACGATGACGATGCCCTGGAAGCGCGCTACGGCGCCCGTGTGCCCGTGCTGCAACGCAGCGACGGCGTCGAACTGGACTGGCCCTTCGACGCGGCGGCGCTGGCGCTTATTTGCGCAGCCGCCTGAGGATCTCTTCGCGCGCTTCGCGCAGGATGGAGTCGCGATCGAGCGAGGCGACGATGTCGGCGACGGCACGCTTGGCCCCGTGCTCGCCCCATGACTTGCCCGAAACGAGGTAACGCTCGGCGGCGCGGCCAATCAGCACGGTGGCGTACCAGCCGAGCGCGCCCTGTGCCGCGGCGGTGACGACGACCGACAAGCCGCCGCTCAGGCCTTTCAGTGCCGACGCCACCAGCTGCACGCCCCATACCGCGCCCATCAGGGCCGCCAGCTGGGTACTGATCACGACCACCAGCCGTCCGGATTCGGCACGCGTCAGCGGCAAACCGTAGACGCGGCTGAGCTGCACCACCATCGCCGCATCCAAGCCGCCGGCGAGCAGCAGGTCGGCGACCGGTACGGGATTCAGCGCGACCGCCACGGATTTCGCGATGCAGTACTGGCGGATGACGCCCGAGGCGACGTCGCGCCGCGCCCCCGCGATGCGCGCGTTGACCTGGTCGGTGAGCTTGCCCGCGAACAGGCCGGCATGGATCGCGGCAAGCGCCTTGCCCTCGCGTTCGGCGATGGCGATCAGGCGCGCCTTCAAGGCCGCGACATCGGCGGGCCGTGGTTCGCTTGTACGGTGTTCGACGCCGCGCGCGTCGCTTTCGATGACCACGCGTGGCGCAGGGCGGGCCGCCACGGCGAGGACGTCTTCACGGCGTACCAGGCCCGCGGCGTGTTCGCGCAGCCGTTCGAGCAGGCCATCGCGCTCGTCGTCGTTGTAGCGGTCGGATTTGTTCAGCACCAGCAGCAGCGGCCGCGCGGTCGCCGCCAGTGTGCGCAGGGCGTCGCGCTCGTCACGGGTGAGGTCACCATCGGCCACGAAGACGATGAGGTCGCTGACTTCAGCGACGTCGAACGCGAGTTTTTCGCGCGCCTCGCCGCCGAGTTCGTTGATCCCCGGTGTATCGATCAGCACCAGGCCGGCATGCGCGGCTTCGTCGAGGCGTACGGCGTCGGCTTCCGTCGTCGTGCCATGGAGCACGCCCATGGCGAACGCATCGCGGCCGAGCAGGGCGTTGCCCAGCGCCGATTTGCCTGCGGAGACACGACCGAACACCGCGACGTGCAGTTCTTCGTGTTCGATGCGCTCGAGCATCGTTTCCACGCGGCGAAAGTCCGAGGCCATCGCCGCGCGGACATCCGCCGGGATGGCCGGATCGTCGAGCAGGCCGCGCAGGCTGGCGCCCACCGCCCCGCCCCTCGTGTCCACCGCCGCTGCGTCGGGCGCAGCACGGTGGAAACGACGGGTCAGGCCGCGCAGGCGGTCACGCCAGCCGTCGGTCACGGCTTACTTCGGCAGCAGGTTCAGCGTGCCGTTGACCAGCACGTCGTCGGCGATGGTGCTCGTGTCCTTGTACTGGCCGCTGCCCACGCCGAAGTCCAGGCGCTTCAGGCTGCCGGTGACCGAGAGGCGTGCACCGCCAGCCGCCGGGTTGAAGACGACCTTGAGCTGCACCGGCTTGGTGATGCCGTGCAGGGTGAGGTTGCCATTGGCGACGATGTCGCCCTTCGCATTCTTCGCAAAGCCCGTGGTGACGTAGTGCGCTTTCGGGAATTTCGAGGCGTCAAAGAAATCGGCGGTCGGCAGGGCACCGTCGCGGTCGCCGTCGCCGGTTTTCGCCGTGGCGACATCCACGGTCACGTCGAACTTCGCCGTGGCCAGGTTGGCCGGGTCGTAGCTGATGGCCGCGTCGAACTTGCCGAAGGAGCCGTCGAACTGCTGGCCCTGGAACTTGCCGCTGAAGCCCAGCGTGCTACCCGGGCCGACCTTGTAATCCGCCGCGGAGGCAGCGAAGGGCAGGGCAAGGGCGAGTGCCAGCGCGGAAAGGCGGCGGGTGGACAAGGTCATGGCGTGTCTCCGGGAGAGGTGGGGGCATTCCGCCGTGCGCGTCCAAACGGGAGCATGCGGCGGAGGGTGTCGTCGCGATCAATGAAATGGTGCTTCAGCGCGCCACCCACGTGGGCGACGAGCACGAACAGCAGAAACCAGAACAGATACACGTGCACGGTGCCAAGCGTATTGGAAAGATCTTCGTTCTTTTCCACCAGTGCCGGCAGGTTGAACTGCTTGAAATACTGCAGGGGGAAGCCGTGGGCGGAGTTGAACGCCCAGCCGCTGAGCGGGATGGCGACGATAAGCAGGTAGAGCAGCCCGTGCACGGCATGCGCGGCGACCTTCTGCCAGCGCGGCGCGGGCACGTCCGGCGGACGCCTGTCGGCCATGCGCCACGCCAGGCGCAGCACGAACAGCGCCAGCACGGTCAGGCCGATCGACTTGTGCAGCGCGAACATGTTGATCTTGTTCAACGAGGGCTTAAGGCCGTCCATCCAGAAGGCGAACAGGCCGTTGCCGAGGATCAGCAGCGCCATGAGCCAGTGGAAGGTCTTGGCAACGGTGCTCCAGCGGGTGGGTTCACTGCGCACGGGCATCGGGGGTTTCCTTGTCAGCAGCGGCAGGGCCGTCGCCCGTGCGGATCGCTTCGATTTCCAGCCATACCGACACCTGGGTGCCGATCGAGCCGGTGTTGGAGGTCATGCCGAACTTCGTCCGGTCGAGGACGAGGTTGGCGGAGAAGCCGGCCGTCGTATGCAGGCCGTAAATCGTCTTGCCGACGCGGTTCACCCGGAACGGGATGTTCACCGGCAGGGTGACGCCGCGCAGCGTGAGCTTGCCGTGCAGCACGCCCTCGTCGTCGTTGCGCTTCTCCACCGAGTCACTGGCGAAGTGCGCGGTGTGTTCGTGGTCCGCGTCGAGCAGGCTGCTGCCGCGCACGGCCTTGTCCCACTCGGCGTCGCCCATGCTGACCGACGCGAGGTCGATGGTGGCGTCCACCGACGAGGCCGGCCAGTTGGCGGGATCGAAGCGAAGGGTGCCGTCGGTGATGCGCAGGCGGCCGAACGAGCGGGAGAAACCGTTGTGGTCGACGTTGAACACCACCGTGCTGTGCACGGGGTCGATCCGCCAGGCCTGGGGTGCCGCGTGGGCGGCGCCCGCCGCGGTGAAGGCCAGGGCGAGGATGCCGGGAAGGAGGACGCGTCGCATCAGGGGAGGTGCTCCATCACGGGCCGCGCGAGCAGCCGATGGGAAAGAGTGTGGCCGACGGCGCCGGCCTTGTCAGCCCGTGCGCCGCGAACGGATTGTTCACTCAGCGATCCCGCAGGGCATCGCTGGTGAGTTCCGCCAGGTGGCGCAACCGGTTGCCCCGGGTGTCTTCCAGCAGGCTGCGCATGCGCTCGCCCGCCTCGGCGTGGTCCAGCTGCTGGCGCTCGGCCAGGGTAGTGGCCAGGGCCTTGCCGAAGCTGTCGAACACCAGCGCGTAGGCGAAGGCGTGGAGGACGCCGCCGCCCAGCGTGCCCAGGCCGGGGAAAGCCTTAAGCGCGTTGCCGGCGACGGCCAGGACCACCGAGGTGCCCGTTCGCAAGGTCATGCGCACCTGGCGCAGCAGCGCTTCGATCTCCACCTCGGACACCTTCACGCCGTAGAGTCCGGCCAGGGCCCGGACCAGGCCGGCGGCCAGCGCGCCCTGGATCACCAGGTCGGTGCCGGGCGCGACCGCGGCCATGGCACCCACGATGGCGCGCCGGGCGTAGCGCGCCACGATCCGCTCGGCCTCGGCCGCGCGCTGGGTTGTTTCCAGCAGCGAGGTCCGCTCGTGGAGGCCAGCGAGCACGGCGTTTTCGCGGGCGGGCTCAAGGGCACCGGCGCCGGGCGCCGTAAGGCGGCGCAGGGCGGTGGTGAGCTCATCGATGTCTGGCTTGCGCTGGCGGCGCACCTCTTCGCTGCTGCCATCGGCGAGGCGTCGGGTGAACTGCTCTTCGCCGCCGGCGCTGATCAGCACCACCGCATCGGGCAGGCCTTCGGTACTGGCGCGCAGGCGCTGCGCGATGTGCGCGCGTTCGCCGGCGTCCCACTGGTCGGCCTTGTTCACGGCGAGTACGAGCGGCTTGCCAAAATCGCCCAGCCAGCGCACTTCGTTCGCCTGCGCGCGGGTGAGGTCACCCGCGCATACGTACACCACGGCATGCGCACGCAGGGCTTCCTCGCGGGCCATGCGTTCGCGTGCATCGCCGTCGGCCTCCGCCGTGCCCGGCACATCCGCCACGATCCACGTCGTGCCATGGGCGTCGCGGCCTTCGTAGTGCGTCACCTCGCGCGTGGTGCCGCCGCGTGCATCACGCGCCACGACGGTGCCCGGCACGAGCGCGGCAATCAGCGTGGATTTGCCGGTGGAGATTTCCCCGAACACGGCGACGTGTACCTGGCCGCTGTCACGGCGGCGGTCAAGTTCGCTGAGTTCGCTACGGAGTTCCTCAACGTCGGCATCGGAATCACGCAATGCCGCCACCCGCGTTTCCAGCGATGGACGGTCGGGAGCCTGAACGGGCGCACGCGGTTTTCGCGGGCGCAGCCACCACACGCCGATGGCGAGGCCCGCGGCGAGGACGGCGACAAGCAGCAGGCCCACCAGCCAGCGCAACCCTTCGGGCAGGCTCATGAAGCGCTGGGCCAGTGCCAGGCCACGCTCAAGCGTGGCTAGCAGCAACCAGGCGAGGGCGGCGATACCGATGGCCGCGATCAGCAAGCGAAGTCGGCGTGACATGCCGGGCATTCTACGGGCAAGCGGGTCAGGCTTGTCCTACATGAACACGTGGCGCCCACCCAGTCGGCGCGCGCTTGCCTGCGTGGCATCATCGCGCCGAACTAGGAACCCGGCGTATGCAACGTCCATGCACGGCGAGATGGATTCTCGCGGCGGCGGCCTTGGCCACCGTCTTTGTCACTTTCCCCACGCGTGCCGGCATGCCGCCCGTGCCCACGCCGCAGTTTCGCAGCTACGGCCTGCACGAGGGCCTGCCCAGCAGCAAGGTCCACGCGGTGGTGCAGGATCCCCAGGGTTTCGTCTGGGTCGGCACGGCGTCCGGCCTGTCCCGATTCGACGGTGTGTCGTTCAGTACGCCCTCGCTTGGCCCGGATCGCACGCATCCGCTGCCGGCCATGGCAGTGACCGCCCTGCTGGTGGATCGCGACGGGCGCATCTGGATGGGCGGCGCCGAGCTTGGCCTGGCTCGCTACGACCCGACGACGGGCGGCTTCGTGCACTGGCGCGACGGCCTGGTGAACGGCGACGTGCGCGCGCTCGCGCAGGCAGCCGATGGCTCCCTCTGGGTGGGCACCGCCGATGGGCTGGATCGCATCCGGGCGGATGGCAGCCAGCCGGAACACGTGGGCGCCGGGCCGTACAGCCTGTCGTCCACCGCCATCCATGCGCTGCGCGCCGATGACGCGGGCCGGGTCTGGGTCGGCACCGATCGCGGCATCGACATCGTGCAGGCCGACGGCAGCATCGTGCATGCGCCCTTTGAAGACACCGAGGCGCCGCGTGTCCTCGGCATCGATGTCCTCGGCAACCACATCACGGCGGCCACGATGCGCGGCCTCTACCGGCGCGCCGCCGACGGCACGTTCCGACGCGACCGGCGTGTGCAGCCGATGCCGGTCTACGGCGTCCTCGGCGATAGCCACGGCACCACCTGGATCGCCAGCCTCGACGGCCTGCTGATGCTGGATCGCCACGGCCGCGTGCATGCGGTGGCTGGCGCCTGGACGGCCCAGGGCGGCCTTCCCGGACGGTCGGTGCGCGGGCTGATGGAAGACGGCGAACACGGATTGTGGTTCGCACTGAACGATGGCGGCCTGGGCTACCTTGGCCCGAGCTGGGAGGACTTCACCCGCTTCGCGCACGTGGCGACGGATCCCCTCAGCCTGCCGGGGCGCACGGTTACCGCCGTTTCCGAACACGGCGATGGGCAGCTGTGGGTCGGCGGCCTTCGCGGCTGGGTACGCTCGTTCGACCCGTCCACCGGCCGCACGGGGCGTGCGTACGAGTTCGGTAGCGCGCGCATCCAGTCGTTGCTGGAAACGCAGGCGGGCGACCTGCTGGCCGGTACCGTGGATGGCCTGACCCGCGTACACGCGGGCCGTGCGTCGCCGTGGTTGCGCGACGCGATCCGGCGGCCGGTGACGACGATGACGCAGGCGCCCGATGGCACGGTCTACGTGGCCGCGGTGGGTGAAGGCGTCTTCGCGCTGGATGAACGCCTGCGCCGTGCCGTGTCGCTACCGTTCGATGAGCTTCGCCGGGGCGTCTACGACACGCGGCAGATCGAGATCGTCGGTGGCGACCTCTGGCAGGCCAGCGTCGCTGGCCTGGCGCGTCGCCGCCGGAAAGACGGAACGATGGCGTTCATCGACGGCGTGGCGCCCGGACGGGTGAACGCCTTCGAACCCGACGACGACGGTTTCTGGCTGGTGCGGCCTGGGCTCCTCGAGCACTACACGTGGGATGGCGAGCGTGCGGTGCTCGACCGCTCGCTCGGTGGAAGCCAGGGATTCCCTGCGGCCGACGTGCTGAACATCCGCCGCGATGCCACCGGCCGCCTGTGGCTGTATGGGCAGACGGGCGTGTGGCGATTCGATCCGCGCGACGCCACCTTCCGCCCCTTCGGCCTTGCCGATGGGCTGGCGAACGGCGAGTTCACCCATGCGACGACCGTTCGCCTCGCTGACGGGACCACGTACGGTGCCACCCTCGGCGGACTGGTCGGCTTTCGCCCGGACCGGCAGCGCGATCACTCACGTAAACCCGGCGTTGCGCTGCTCGGTGCCAGCGTGCTGCGCGGCGGTGTTCGCACCGCGTTGCCGATCCGCGACGGGACGCTACACCTGGCGTGGGATGACCGCGAACTGATGGTGCGTGCGCGTGCCCTCTCTTACGTCAATCCGGACCGGAACACGCTGCAGTTCACGCTCGGCCGGGGCGAGGCGACCACCGTGGTGCGCACGGGGAAGGAGGGCGAGGGGCAGTTCGCCGCGTTGTCGCCGGGGCGTTACGCACTGGTGATCCGCGGGCGTGGTCGCGACGGCGTCGACGGTGAATTGATCGAGCCGCTCGTGATCGACGTGCAGTCGCCGCCGTGGCTGCGCTGGTGGGCATGGCTCGGCTACGTGCTGGCCGCCATCGCGCTGGCGGCGGCGGCCTTGCATGCCGCGCGCTCGCAGGTGCGCCAGTCCATGCGCATGCAGCTTGCCGAGCAGCAGCGCCGCCTTGCCGAAGAGGCGAATGCGGCGAAAACCGAATTCATGGCGACGCTGGGCCACGAGATCCGCACGCCGATGACCGGCGTGCTCGGCATGGCCGAGCTCATCGCGCGCACCCCGCTGGACGAACTCCAGCGCTCCTACGTCGAGGCCGTGCGCCATTCCGGCGCGATGTTGCTGCGCCTGGTCAACGATGCCCTCGACCTCACCCGCATCGAAGCGCGCCGGTTGCCGCTCGAGCCCGAATGCGTCTCGCCGCGTGCCATCGCCACCGCTGCCGTCGAACTGGCCTCGGCGGCAGCTCGGGAGAAAGCCCTGTCGGTGTCACTCGTGATCGATCCGGGCGTGCCGCGTGCCGTGCGCGCGGACCCGGTGCGCCTGCGCCAGATCGTGCAGAACCTCGTGAGCAATGCGGTGAAGTTCACGGAGCGCGGCGGGGTCACCGTCGAGGTGCAGCCTGCGCAGGGTGGCCTCGTGATCGTCGTACGTGACACCGGGCCCGGGATGGATGACGCGCTGATGGGGCGCCTGTTCGAGCGCTTTGAACAAGGCGGCACGCGACAGCGCGGCGAAGGATCCGGCCTCGGCCTGGCGATCTGCCATGAACTGTGCACGTTGATGGGCGGCGCCATCGCCGTGGCCAGCGAGCCCGGCCAGGGCAGTGCGTTCACCGTGACCTTGCCGCTGCCCGCGTGCGATTGCCCGGGCAGCGTGTGCGCGGCCGGCGTCGAGTCGACGGTGCATGGCGCCGGCCGTCGCGTGCTGCTGGTCGAAGATGACGCCGTCGTCGCCGATGTCATCGCCGGGCTGCTGCGCCAGCGCGGTCACGACGTGGAGGTGGTGGGCGACGGGCTGCTCGCCCTGGCCGAGCTCGTACGGCGGCCGTTTGACGTGATGCTGCTCGACCTGGACCTGCCGGTGATGGACGGCTTCCAGGTGGCGCGGATGGCAAGACGCATCGAGCGCGCGGCCGGCATGCCGATGGTGGCGGTGACCGCCCGATCGGCCGGCGACGAAGGCGAGGCGGTGAGGGCGGCGGGCATGGACGCGCTGCTGCGCAAGCCGCTCACCGGCGATAGCCTGGCCGCCGTGCTCGATAGCGTGGCGGCCCGCCCTGGTTCGCTAGCCGAATCGTCGGAAGTAGGCGAGGGCGCCCGCCACCAGCAAGGTGGTGGGTAGCAGGTTGGCCAGCAGCGGCGGCAGGCCGTACACGGTGCCGAAGTTCACCATGGCGCCCTGCAGGAAGTACCAGCCGATGGCGAGGATGATGCCGATGAACAGCCGCTTGCCGAAGCCGCCCGAACGCAGCGAGCCGAAGGCGAAGGGCATGGCGCACAGCACCAGCACCAGCACGTTGATCGGGAAGATGGCGCGGCCCCAGAACGCCACCGCATAGGCCCCGGGATTCTGGCCGTTGTTCTGCAGGTAGCGCATGTTCCGGCGCAGGTCGGACATGGACAGGTATTCGGGATGGATGATCGACTGTTCCAGCACGTGCGGGTTCAGTCGCGACGCCCATGTCTGGGTGGGCGCGGTGATGCTGTGGATGCCGGCGTCGTCGCGCGTGCTGGTGCGCACGTTGGTCATCACCCACTGGTTGCCGTCGTGGACGGCGCTGTCGCCGTGCGAGAACTCCGCCACCTGGCCGTCCGGCGTGAAGGTGAACACGCGCACGTCCACCAGCTTCACGGTGGTGAGGTCGCCTTCCTGGATCGCGATGGCCGACTTGGCGTTGATGATCTTGCCCGCGTCGCGCGCCCACAGGCCGCTGCTGGTCGAGCCCAGGTTGCTTGAGCGCATGCGCACCTGGATGGCCTGGGCGTGCTGGTCACCGTAGGGGCCAGCGGTTTCGCCCATGATCACCACCAGTACGGTGAGAACCGCGATGACACCCGCCGCCGACATGGCGATGCGCAGCTTGGACATGCCCGCGGCACGTAGCGCCGTGAGCTCGCCGGTGGCTGCCAGGCCACCCAGGCCGAGCAGGCCGCCGATCAGGGCCGCGTTGCTGAACATCTGGTACAGGCGGCGCGGCACCGTCAGCATGATGTAGGCGATCGCGTCGTACAGCGTGAAGCCGTTCTTGCCGATATTGCCGAGCTGGCGGACGAACTGGGTGAGGGCGTCGAAGCCGGTGAGCACCAGCCACACCAGCAGCAGGGTGCCCAGGACGCTGGCGCCGATGAGGCGGTCGGCACGCTTGATCGTCAGCGAGGCCATCAGCGGGCCACCTTCATGCGGCGGGCGGTGTTCTGTCGCCAGAAGAACCAGGCGGCCACGGCGAACACGATGATGTGCAGTACCCAGATCGGCGCCGAGGTATGCAGGTTGCCCTTGATGATCTGGGCGCGGGCGATCAGCTGCCACACCACGTAGAGGAAGTAGCTGAGCACGGCCACGAGCAGGCGGCCGTAGCGCGCGTCGCGCGGTGCCTGGCGGGACATCGGCAGCACCATCATCATCAGCACCAGGGTGGAGACGGGGGCGGCAAAGCGTGACACCAGCTCACCGAGCGCGTCGGCCGTGCCTGCCTTGAACAGCTGCGTGGTGGTCGATTCGTGGGCCGGATCGCTGTCGTCATCGTCATCGCTGATGTTGGACAGCGAGACATCGTTGCGCACGTACTTCATGCGCCGCCAGTTATCGCCACCCAGGGGGATTTCGAACTGCCAGCCGTCGTAGAGGGCCAGGAAGCGGTCCGACCCATTGCTCTCCTGGTACATCTGGCCGTGCTTCGCATTCACGACGCGGACCTGGGGGTTGCCATCGGAATCCACCCGGTCGGTGGCCAGGAAGGTCTTGCCCAGCACCGTGCCATCGCGGCTGAGGGTGTCCACGAAGATGATGCCGCCCTTGCCCGGCAGCTCGGTGAAGCGGCCGGCGTCGAGGCCGGCGGCGATCACGGACTTGTTGGCCGTGGCGATCACCTGGTCCGCCGTGCGCGAGGACCACGGCCCCAGCCACAACGACAGCGCTCCCACCAGCACCGTCGAGACCACCGTCAGCAGGACCACCGGGCGCAGCATGCCGCGCGGGCCCATGCCCGAGGAGGCCAGGACGTGCATCTCGCTCTCGCGGTACATCCGGCCCAGGGCGATCAGGGTGCCCAGGAAAGCGGCCATGGGCAGCAGGGTGGAGAGCAGGTCCAGCATCTGCAGGCCGAGCACCTCGAACATGATGCTGGGCTGGATGCTGCCGTTGGCGACCTTCTGCAGGACCCCTGCAAACGCGCCGCCAGCGAAGATGACCAGCAGCACAATGGCCGTCGCCAGGATGCCGTAGGCAAGTTCGCGCAGGAAGTAACGGTCGAGGATGCTGAGCATTTGGTAGAATTCGCGGTTGGAGCCGCGTCAGTCCCGGCCGGCAAACCTTAAGTCTAGCCTGTCCGCGCCCCGGACGGCTTTCGCAGGACAGTAAGTCATGACGGTTCAGTTCAGCCTTGGTTCCAACGCTCCCGACGCCAGCGCCACCCCCGTGGCCGTGGTCGGTGTCTATGAGAATGGTGTCCTGACCAGCGCCGCGGCCCGGATCGACACGGCCGCCGGCGGCGTGATCAAGCGCCTGGTCGAGGCCGGCGACATCACCGGCAAGGTCGGCACGGTGGTCACCCTGCTGCAGCCGGCCGGCATCGCCGCCGCCCGCGTGCTGGTGGTGGGCCTGGGTGCCCAGAAGACCTTCGACGCCGCCCGCTACCAGCGGGTGAACCTGGAAGCCGCCCGCGCCATCGGCCGCCTGCCGGTCACCGAGGCCGCCAGCTGGCTCACCGAAGTGGACGTGCCGGGCCGCGACGCCGCCTGGAAGCTCCGCGTGGCCGCCCTGGCCACGGACCACGCCGCCTACCGCTATACCGCCACCGTGAAGCCGCGCGACAAGGCCCAGCCGGACCTGGCCGCCATCACCTTCGCCGGTCCGGCCGACGGTGAGGCCGGCCTGGCCCAGGCCCGCGCCATCGCCGACGGTGTCCGCTTCGCCCGCGAGCTGGGCAACCTGCCGCCGAACATCTGCAACCCGAACTACATTGCCGAGCAGGCCCGTGCCTTCGCCGATGCCCACGAGGGTGTCTCCTTCGAGGCCCTGGACCGGGCCGACATGGAGCGCGAAGGCTTCGGTTCCCTGCTGGCCGTGGCCCGCGGCTCGGCCAACGAGCCGCGCCTGGTCATCCTGCAGTGGAACGGCGGCAAGGCGGGTGACCGCCCGTATGCCTTCGTCGGCAAGGGCATCACCTTCGACACCGGCGGCATCAGCATCAAGCCGGGCCCGGGCATGGAAGAGATGAAGTTCGACATGGGTGGCGCCGCAGGCGTCCTCGGCGCCTTTGTGGCCGCCGTGGAGATGAAGCTGCCGGTGAATCTGGTCTGCGTCGTCCCGGCCGTGGAAAACATGCCGGACGGCAATGCCTACCGCCCGGGTGACGTCCTGACCAGCCTGGCGGGCATCACCATCGAGGTGCTGAACACCGACGCGGAAGGCCGCCTGATCCTCTGCGACGCGCTGACCTACACCGGCAAGCGCTTCGACCCGCACACCATGATCGACGCCGCCACGCTGACCGGCGCCTGCGTCGTCGCCCTGGGCAAGCACGCCTCCGGCCTGATGACCAAGGACGAATCGCTGTCGGCCGAGCTGCTGGCCGCGGGCGAGGACACCCTCGACCGCGCCTGGCGCCTGCCGCTGTGGGACGACTACCAGTCCCAGCTGGAATCGGGCTTCGCGGACGTGGCGAACATCGGCGGCAAGTACGCCGGTGCCATCACGGCCGGCTGCTTCCTGGCGCGCTTCACCGAAGGCCGTCGCTGGGCGCACCTGGACATCGCCGGCACCGCCTGGGACGAAGGCCGCAAGGGCATGGCGACGGGCCGTCCGGTACCGCTGCTGGCGCAGTGGCTGCTCGACCGCGTGGCTGGCTGATCCGACGCCGATGCCGCGCGCCGACTTCTACCTGATCGACAAGCCGCGCTTTCGCGAGGATCCCCTGCTGCTGGTCTGCGAGCTCACCCGCCGGGCGCACGCGGCCCAGCAGCCGACCCTGATCCTCACCCGTGATTTCGAACAGGCCGAGATGCTCGACGAGTACCTGTGGTCGTTCGATGCGGATGCCTTCATCCCCCACCAGCTGGCCGGGGATGACGACGACGAGAACACGGCCGTGCTTATCGTGCCGCCTGGCGTGGAAACCGCGGACCGGCCGATGGTGATCAACCTGCGGGACGTCTGCGCCCCGGGCCAGTTCGACCGGGTACTGGAAGTGGTGGCGGCCGATCCGGCCGAGCGCGAAGGCTCACGCACGCGCTGGGCCGAATACAAACGCGGCGGCTTCGACGTCACCAAGCACGACATGTAAAAAAAAGCCCCGCGATGAGCGGGGCTTTTTTCATGCCGCCACGAACGCTTACGCGCCGAGCTTGAGGGCCTGCTCGCGCATGGCATCGGCTTGGCGCGTCCAGTCGGTGATGCGCTGGCGTTCCTGGTCCACCACCTCGGCCGGTGCGTTGGCGACGAAGTTGGCGTTGCCGAGCTTGGCTTCGCACTTGCGGATCTCACCCTCGACGCGGGCGATTTCCTTGGCCAGGCGCGTCTTCTCCGCACCGACGTCGATCAGGCCTTCCAGCGGGATCAGCGCACGCATGCCGCCGATGACCGCCACCGCGGCGGCCGGCTCCTCGCCGTTCACCCACACCGGCGTCTCGACGCGGCCGAGGAAGGCCACCTGCGCGGCGAACTTCGTGGCGCGCGAGCGATCCGCGGCGTCGCCGTCGGCGAGGAGCAGGGGAATGACCTTGCCCGGGGCGATGTTCATTTCCGCACGGATGCGGCGCACGCCGGTGAGCAGGTCCTTCACCCATTCGATCTCCGCCGTGGCGGTGGCATCGCCGGTGATCTCGTCGGCCTCGGGGTAGGGGCGCAGCATGATCGTCTCGCCCTCGATGCCGAGCACCGGGCGCACGTTCTGCCAGATTTCCTCGGTGACGAACGGGATCAGCGGATGCAGCGCGCGCAGTAGCGTTTCCAGCACGTGCACCAGCGTGTAGCGGGTGGACGCGATGGCCGCCTCGTCCGTGCCATTGAGCGCCGGCTTCGACAGCTCCAGGAACCAGTCGCAGAACTCGTTCCAGGTGAACTCGTACAGCGCCTGCGAGGCGAGGTCGAAGCGGTAGAGCGCCAGCTGTTCCTTCACCGTGACCAGCGTGTGCTGCAGGCGGGTGAGGATCCAGCGCTCGGCTTCGGTCGACGGGGCCACCTTGTGCACCGGGCCCTCGCCCAGGTTCATCAGCACGAAGCGCGAGGCGTTCCACAGCTTGTTGACGAAGGCCTTGTAGCCCGCGGCGCGCTCGAGGTCGAACTTGATGTCACGGCCGTGCGTGGCCAGCGAGGCAAACGTGAAGCGCAGCGCATCGGCGCCGAAGGCGGGGATGCCCTCGGCGAACTCCTTGCGCGTGGACTTCTCGATCTTCTCGGCCATCTTCGGCTGCATGAGGCCGCGGGTGCGCTTCTCCAGCAGCTCGTCGAGGGTGATGCCGTCGATCAGGTCCAGCGGATCGAGCACGTTGCCCTTCGACTTCGACATCTTCTGGCCATCCTTGTCGCGGATGAGGCCGGTGACGTAAACGTCCTTGAAGGGCACTTCGCCGGTGAAGTGGTCGGTCATCATGATCATCCGGGCCACCCAGAAGAAAATGATGTCGAAGCCGGTCACCAGCACGTTGGTCGGCAGGTAGCGGTCGAAGCCGCGCTCGGCCTGCGCCTGCGGGTCGGGCCAGCCCAGCGTGGAGTGGCTCCACAGCGACGACGAGAACCAGGTTTCCAGCACGTCGGCATCGCGGCGCAGCGCGCCGGTATAGCCCTGCGCGGCAGCGAGCTTCGCGGCACCGGCTTCGTCGTGGGCGACGATGACCTGGCCGTTGTCCATGTACCACGCCGGGATCTGGTGGCCCCAGGTGAGCTGGCGGCTGATGCACCAGTCCTGGATGTTGCCCAGCCAGTGGCGGTACGTGTTGATCCAGTTTTCCGGCACGAACTTCACATGGCCCTGTTCCACCAGTTCCATGCCGCGCGCGGCCAGTGTGTCCATCTTCACGAACCACTGCCACGTGAGGTACGGCTCAATGACCTGGCCGGTGCGGTCGCCACGCGGCACCTGCAGCTTGTGCTTCTTCGTCTCGACCAGCAGCTCCTGCGCTTCGAGGTCGGCGAGCACGGCCTTGCGTGCGACGTAGCGGTCCATGCCGCGGTACTTCGCCGGCGCCGCGTCGTTGATCGCCGCGTCGTCGGTGAGGATGTTGATCATCGGCAGGTTGTGGCGCTGGCCGATGGCGTAGTCGTTGAAGTCGTGCGCGGGCGTGATCTTCACGCAGCCGGTGCCGAAATCCTTCTCGACGTACTCGTCGGCGATGATCGGGATCTGCCGGTCGGACAGCGGCAAGGCCAGCATGCTGCCGATGAGGTGCGCGTAGCGCTCGTCTTCCGGATGCACGGCCACGGCGACGTCGCCCAGCATGGTTTCCGGGCGCGTCGTCGCCACCACCAGCTCACCCGAGCCGTCGGCCAGCGGGTAGCGGATGGACCACAGCGAACCGTCTTCTTCTTCGCTCACCACTTCCAGGTCGGAGATGGCGGTCTTCAGCACCGGGTCCCAGTTCACCAGCTTCTGGCCGCGGTAGATCAGGCCTTCCTCGTGCAGGCGCACGAAGGTTTCGACGACGGCCTTCGACGGGCCTTCGTCCATGGTGAACACTTCGCGGCTCCAGTCACCCGACACGCCCATGCGGCGCATCTGGCGGCCGATGGTGCCGCCGGATTCCTTCTTCCACTCCCACACGCGTTCGATGAACGCATCGCGGTCGAAATCGGCGCGCTGCTTGCCTTCGGCATTGAGCTGGCGGGTCACCACCATCTCGGTGGCGATGCCGGCGTGGTCGGTGCCGAGCTGCCACAGGGTGTCGTAGCCACGCATGCGGTGGTAGCGCACCAGCGTGTCCATGATGGTGTGCTGGAACGCATGGCCCATGTGCAGCGTGCCCGTGACATTGGGCGGCGGCAGCATGATCGTGTAGGGCGTGCCCTTGCCGGACGGCTTGAAGTAGCCGTTGGCTTCCCACTGGGCGTACCACTTCGACTCGATCTGGCTGGGCTCGAAACTCTTGTCCATGCGTAGGTTCCCGGCGCGCACCCTGTAGGCGCGCGGATTGACAGGCGAAAAGAGGGTCATTGTAGGCGATACTGGCCACATGACTGAACACGATGTGGCCGCGATCCTGGGCGCGGAGGGCGCGTTTGCCCGTGAAGTACCGGGTTTCGCGCCCCGCGAGGCCCAGCAGATCATGGCCGGCGCGGTGGCGCGGGCCATCGACGAGCGCGACGTGCTTATCGCCGAGGCCGGTACCGGCACGGGCAAAACCTTCGCTTACCTCGTACCGGCCCTGGAATCGGGCCGCAAGGTCATCGTATCCACGGGTACCAAGGCCCTGCAGGACCAGCTGTTCTTCCGCGACCTGCCGCGCGTCCACCACGTGCTGGGCAGCCGGGCCAGGGTTAGCTTGCTGAAGGGCCGTTCCAATTACCTGTGCCTCTACCGCCTGGACCAGTCCGTGCGCGAGGGCAACCCGGACCGGCAGCTGGCCACCCAGCTCTCGGCCATTCGTGCCTGGTCCGCCCGCACCCGCCGCGGCGACCGCATGGAAATGGCTGATATCCCGGAGGATTCCCCGGTCTGGCCGCGGGTCACCTCCACGCCGGAGAACTGCCTGGGCAGCGAGTGCCGGTTTTTCGAGGACTGCCACGTGGTCAAGGCCCGGCGCGAGGCCATGGAAGCCGACCTGGTGGTGGTGAACCATCACCTGCTGATGGCCGACCTGGCGCTGAAGCAGGAGGGGTTTGGCGAGATCCTGCCTGGCGCGGATGCGTTCATCCTCGACGAGGCCCACCAGATTCCGGAGCTGGCTGGCCAGTTCTTCTCGCAGAGCGTCGGCTCGCGCCAGCTGGTGGACCTGGGCCAGGATGCACTGGCCGAAGCGCAGGGCGTCACGGGCGCCACCAGCCAGCTGCTGGAGCCCGTGGAAGCGGTGCAGGACCTGGTGAAGCGCCTGCGCCTGGCGATGGAGCCGATGCCGGCCAGGGGGCCGTTTGGCGCCCTGGAGCGCGATGGCACCGCGCGCGACCTGCTCAGCGAGCTTCGCGACGTGGTCGCTGCAATGTCCGACCTGCTGGCCGGGCTGGCCGAGCGCTCGCGCGGCTTGGCCAACGTGCATGAGCGGGCACAGATGCTCAGCCTGCGCCTGGACCGCATTGCCGAGGAACACTCGGCCGCCGACGTGCGCTGGTATGAAACCTGGCCGCGCGGGTTCGCCCTGCACGCCACGCCGCTCGACCTGGCGTCGCCGCTGCGCGCCATGCGCATGGCCACCGACGCCGCGTGGATCCACACCTCGGCGACGCTGTCCATCGCCGGCGACTTCCAGCACTTCGCCCGCCAGCTGGGCATCGAAGACCCGCGCACGCTGCAGGTGGAAAGCCCGTTCGATTACGGGCGCCAGGCGCTGGCCTACCTGCCGAAGGATCTCCCGGACCCGTCCGCGCGTGACCACACGGACAAGGTGGTCGCGGCGATCCTGCCCGTGCTCGAAGCCTCGGACGGACGTGCGTTCCTGCTGTTTACCTCCCACCGCGCCCTGCGCCGCGCGGCGGAACTGCTCGAGGGGCGGGTGCCATGGCCGCTGTTCGTGCAGGGCACGGCGCCGCGCCATCGCCTCCTCGAGGAGTTCCGCGCGAGTGGCCGCGGCGTGCTGCTCGGCGCGGCCAGTTTCTGGGAAGGCGTGGACGTGGCCGGCGAGGCGCTCAGCGTCGTCGTCATCGACAAGCTGCCCTTTGCCATGCCGGATGATCCGGTGCTGCAGGCGCGGCTCGAGGCGCTCGAGGAATCCGGGATCAACCCGTTCATGGGCTGGCAGGTGCCGACGGCGGTCATCGCGCTGAAGCAGGGCGCGGGCCGGCTCATCCGTGACGTCCATGACCGCGGCGTCCTGGTGCTGTGCGATCCGCGCCTGACGACCAAGGGCTACGGCCGGCTGTTCCTGGCCAGCCTGCCGCCGATGCCGCGCACGCGTGAGCTGGCCGATGTGAGCGCCTTCTTCGCGGCCTGAGCCCGGCCCGCTCCCCCGGCTTGCCCGCAAACACCTGCGAACGGGCCGATCCCGTGCCGCGCACGCGCCGCAGCGGGGGCAACGATCAGTCTGCCTATCCCGGGTTTACGCCATACTGTTCAACAGCCAGACGGAAACGCCATGAACTTCCTTGCCATCGAAACCTCCACCGAAGCCTGTTCCGTCGCACTGGTCCACGGCGACGAGGTGATCGAACGCAGCGAAATCGCACCGCGTCGCCATGCCGAACTGGTGCTGCCGATGGCCGACGCGTTGCTGGCCGAGGCGGGCCTCTCGCGTGCTGCCTTGCAGGGCATCGCCGTTGGCCGTGGCCCGGGTGCCTTCACCGGCGTGCGCCTCGGCGTGTCGCTGGCCCAGGGCATGGCCATGGCGCTCGATATCCCCGTGGTCACCGTCTCGTCGCTTGAAGCGCTGGCGCTGGAAGCACCGGAAGACGACGCAGCGATCCTCTCCGTCATCGACGCGCGCATGGGCGAGATCTACGTTGCCGCGTGGCGTCGCGAAGACGATGGCAGCGTCAGCCTGATCGATCGCGAGCGCGTGGATACGGCGGCCGCGTTGCTGCTGCCCGAGGTCTCGGCCTGGCATGTCGTTGGCACGGGCTGGACCACGTACGAGAACGTGCTGCGCGAACGCATCCACGCGCCGATCCGTTCGGCCGAGGGCGCGCGTTATCCGCAGGCGCGGCACGTGGCGGAGGTGGCCGCGCGGCGCTTCCGCCATGGCGACGCCGTGGCGCCCGAACTCGCGCTACCCGTGTACCTGCGCGACAAGGTGGCACTCACGCTCGTCGAGCAGGGCCGGGCCTAACGCGAAACGACCGTGGCTTCGATCACGGCGCAGACGTGTTCGAACGACGCATCGTCGAGCCACGGGCTATTGGTGACGGTAAGCGTGCGCGCGGCGAAATCCCGCGCGTGCGGCACGTTCTCACCACCGGCCATCGTGCCGAGGTAGGGGTAATCCGGCAGGGCGTGCACGAACATGCGCGCCACGCCGTGCCGCGATGCCCACAAGCGATGCAGGACGGCATCGCGCGTGGCTTCGTCAGGCAGGCGCAGCATCAGGTAAGGCCACGTACCGCCTTCGTCAGAGAACACGTGCACACCCGGAATCGAGGCAAGGGCGGGCAGGCGCGCGCGTGCCTGCGCCGTCGTCCGGCTGATGAAGTCGGGAAGGCGATGGAAGGCTCGCGCACCCACCGCACGCCGCCAGCGCCCGACGCGATGCAGCGGAAAATCGGCATCGAAATATTCGCCGGCGGCGCCCAGCATGTCGCCCCGGCGTAGCGCGCGACGCAACGGATGGCCATAGGCCATGCCCAGCCCGCGCGGCCGGTACAACGCGGCATAGCCGGCCAGCTCCAGCGTCCGGCGCAGCTCCCAGCCGGGTTGCCAGCGCGCGATGCGCCGTGCGGTGCGGCGCAGGCTGTCGCGGAGCACCGGGTCGCCCGCCACCAGCAGGCCGCCTTCGAAGATGGACAGGCCCTTGCCGGCGGCGAGGCTGAAAAAACCGACGTCGCCATGGGTCCCGGCGGCGCGGTCGTCGATGCGCGCGCCCAGCGCCTGCGCGGCGTCTTCGACCACGTACGCGCCGACGGAGCGCGCCACGGCCGAGGCCATCGCGACATTGGCGGTACGCCCGCCCAGGTGCGTGGGCACCACGGCGAGCGTGCGCTCACTGCAGGCCTCGGCCAGCCGGTCGGGATCCATGTCGAAATGGCCGGCGCGCAGGTCGACCAGGCGTGGCTCTAGTCCCGCGCGGCGGATCGCCAGAGGCACCAGGGGGCAGGTGAACGCAGGTATCGCTACTTCGCGGCGGGTGCGCGCGTGGCCGGCCAGCGCGGTCAGCGCGACGGTGAGCGCCGCGGTGCCGGAGCATTCCAGCTGCGCCTCGTCCATGCCCAGCCACTGCGCGGCCAGCGCCGTGAGGGGCGCAGGCACGGCGCCGCCGAGGTCGGCGAGGCCCAGGGGCAGGCCCGCGGTGGGCGGTGCTTCACGCTCAGGCCGGAACCACATCGCCCGTACCCTCGTCACCCTCGGCGAAAGCCAGGCAGACGATACCCGCCACGATGGCGAGGGCACCGATCACCTGCGTCGGTGTCACCGGTTCGTTGAACACCCAGTACGACAACGCCATCACGCTGACCACCTCGAGGTGGGAGGCGGCGAAGGCCGGCCCGATCGGCGCGTGCTTGAGCAGGCTCATCCAGCTGACGAAGGCACCGATGTAACCGGCGATGGCACCGTAGATCCACGGCGAGGACAACACGCGCGCGAGCCATGCCGCACTCATTTCCACGGGCAGCGCATGCGTGCCCGCCAGCTTGAAACAGACCAGGTTCAGCGTGTCGAAGCCAAGCAGCAGCGCAAAACCAATGACGTAGAAGCGCTTCATCCACCGGCTCCGACAATGGCCACGCCCACGGCCACCAGCAGGATGCCGGTGACGCGCATGGGGCTGAGGCGGTCGTGGAACAGGAAGCGCCCGGCAATCATGATGGCGACGATGTTGATCGAGCCCAGCAGCACGCCTTCGGAAAGCGGTACGAGGGACAGGAATGCCACCCAGACCACGAACTCCACGACGTAGCAGCAGATGCCCGCCCAGATCCACGGGCGGCGCAGCATGTATTTCCAGCGGGCGATGCCATCGCCGGCGCGTTCATCGCTGGCCGCCGCCTTGAAGGCGAGCTGGCCGCCGGTGTCCAGCAGCAGGTTGGCCAGCCACAGCGTGAAAACGAGGCCGTTCATGCTCAGGCCGCCATGCGCGCCGGCCGCGCCTCGCGCGCGACGCGGGCGAAGAAATCCGCGCTGCGCTCGATCAGCGTGCGCCGTTCGCGGTCAATCGTAATCATGTGGTAGCTGTCTTCGAGCAACAGCATCTCCACCGGGCCACGCACCCCGCGGGCCACGAGGTCGGCGTTCGCGGTGCTGGCCACGTCATCGTCGGACGCGTGCGCGATAAAACACGGCGCGACGACATCGGGGAGGCGGCGGCGTACGTCGCGGGACAGCCAGACCATCTCGGCCAGCGCGTGCCACGGGTTGCCGGGCAGGCCGGCCGCGCCGCTGTCGCCGGAGAACATCGCCGCGCTGATCTGTGCGCGCAGGCGTTCGTCGCGGATGCCGTAGGGCGGCTGCTCGATGAAGCTGCGGGTGCGGCCGATGCCCAGCCGCTTGAAGATCGGCAGAAGGAACGACAGGTGGCGGCCGGTCCAGGGAATGGACCAGCCGTCGTACTGGAAGGTGGCGCCAAAGACGCCCACGCCGTCGACCCACTCCGGGCGTACGGCGGCCAGGCGCAGGGCGAGCACCGCGCCCATGGAGAGGCCGGCAACGAACAGGCGGTCCACCTTGCCGCGCAGCTGCTCGGCGGCGGCTTCCACGCTGGCGTACCAGTCCTGCCAACGGGTGGCGAGCAGGTCGTCCTCGCTGCCGCAGTGCCCGGCCAGGCGCACGCCCACCACGGTGAAACCGGCCCGGTTAAGGCCCTTGCCCAGCATGCGCATTTCGGTGGGCGTGCCGGTAAGTCCGTGGATCAGCAGCACGCCGTCGCGCCCGCCTTCGAACTGGAATTCGGTTGCGTCGCTCACGCCATGGCCTCGCGCTTTTGCTGTCTCATGGCGGCCATGCTCGCGCCTCGTGGTTTCAGCGGGCTTTCCGCCGCTAAGTTCCTGCGATCTGGGGCAGCCTGAGCTCCACCCGCAGGCCGCCCAGGGCGGAGCGCCCGAAGCCCACCCGCGCCGCGTGGCGCTCGGCGATGCTTTCGACGATGGCCAGGCCCAGGCCGGTGCCGTCCTCGTCCACCCCGGGCACGCGGAAGAAGCGCTCGCCCAGCTGGTCGAGGAAGGCCTCCTCCACGCCGGGGCCATCGTCGTCGACGGCCAGGACGGCGTCGTCGCCCTCGCAGCTGACCGAGACGGTGACGGTGTGGCCGCGGCCGGCGTAGTGGAAGGCGTTGTCCACGAGGTTGTCGATCACCTCCTGCACCTGCAGCGCGTCACCGCGGACCAGGCATGGCGTCTCGCCACCTTCGTAGCCCAGGTCCACGCCCAGGGCCAGGGCCTGGTGCACGCGCATGCTGACGGCCTCGGGCACCACCTGAGACAGGTCGATCACCGCCATGCCGTCGTGGTCGGGCAGGTCCGGCGACTGCGTGCGGGTGAGGGCGAGCAGCTGCGCCGAGGTGCGCGCGGCGCGCATCGCCAGGCGCTGGATGTGTGCCACGGCGTCCGCCTGCTGGGCGGGGTCCGCCGTGTTGCCCACGCGCTCCACATGCAGCTGGATGCCGGCCAGCGGCGTGCGCAGCTGGTGCGCCGCGTCGGCGATGAAACGTTCCTGCAGGCCAAGCATGTTGCGCATGCGGGCGAACAGGTCGTCGATGGTGCGGGTGAGCGGCAGGATCTCGACCGGCACGTCTTCCTCGCCGATCGGGCCCAGGTCGTGCCCACGGCGGCCCAGACGGGCGGTCAGCGGCTCGAGCACGCCAAGCCCATGGCTGACCCCGAACCACACCAGCGACAACACCGCGATGATCAGGAGGGCCTGCATGGGCAGCGTCAGCAGGAGGATCTCGCGGGCGCGCTGGTGGCGATCGCGCAGGCTCTCGGCCACCTTGATCGTGAGGGTGTCGCCGTCGTCGTGGCGGTTGGCCACGCGCATCACGGCACCGCGCAGGGGCTTGTGGCCGAGCTCCGTGTCGTACAGCCGCGGCGCCGCGTCGACGTCGACCGGGCGGCTGTCGGGCAGGGCCAGTTCCGCGTTACCGATGAGGCGGCCGTGGCGGTCGCTGATCACTTCGTAATAGTTGCGGCCGTCCGGGTCGTACTCGAGCAGGAAGCGGGCCTGCGCGGTGAGTTCGCCGCGCAGGGCGTCGCTGCCGATCATCTCGGCCAGGGTCAGCGCCGTGTCGGAGAGGTCGGCATCGTGGACGCGGTTGGAATACGCCAGCGCGACGAAGTAGCCAACCACGGCGTCGACCACGAGCACGCCGAGCACGGGCACGAGCAGGAAGGTGAGGAGCCGCCGGCGCAGGCTGGGTCGCGCCGGCCGGCGCGCCGCATGGCGGCGTTCAGGCATCGGCCGTTTCTTCGAGCAGGTAACCCAGGCCGCGGATCGTGCGCACGTTGGTGCCCGAGCCCTGGAGCTTCTTGCGCAGGCGGTGCAGGGCGATGTCCAGGCCGTTGTCGGTCAGGTCCTCGTCCCAGTTGCACAGCGCTTCGACGAGCTGCGCGCGGCTGGTGACCTTGTCCGCGCGCGTGGCCAGCGCCTCGATCAGGCCAAACTCGCGGGCGGTCAGGTCCAGCGGCGATTCGCCGATCCATGCCCGATGGCCGGGGATGTCCAGGCGCAGGCGGCCGATGCGGAATTCCGGGGCGCCATGGCTGGCGCGCCGGCGGAGCAGGGCGCGCACGCGCGCTTCGAACTCGGCCAGGGCGAAGGGTTTCAGCAGGTAATCGTCGGCGCCCAGGTCGAGCACGCGCACGCGTTCTTTCAGGCCTTCGCGCGCGGTCACCACCAGCACGGGAAGGTTGGCACCGCGCTTGCGTGCGCGGCTCAGGACCTCGCTGCCGTCGATCTGGGGCAAGCCCAGGTCGAGCACCAGCAGGTCGTAGTCGTGGTCGCGCAGGGCGTTATCGGCACTGGCGCCATCGGTCACGTGATCAACGGCGTGCCCGCCCTGCTGGAGGGCGGAGCGAACCGCGGCGGCGATGGAAGCGTCGTCTTCGGCTAGGAGTATGCGCATGGGGGGCAAGCATACGCTCGGTCGTGGGGTGGTCGCATGCTGTCGCGGCAGGCTTTCGGATCCCTTTCTTCCAATTGCGAACGATTCGCATTGAGGTTAAGATCGCCGGGCTACCGGAATAAAACAGGGCCAGGACAACGCATGCGCGATACCGTCGACCGGACACGCCGTGCGTTCTGGCTGAAACACCTGCACCGCTGGCACTGGATCAGTTCGGCGGTGTCGCTGGTGGTGCTGGCGATGTTTTCCATCACCGGCTTCACCCTGAACCACGCCGCGCAGATCGAGGCGACGCCGCGCGTTGCCCGGCACGCCGCCACGCTGCCTGCCGCCCTGCTCAGGCAGCTGGCCGATCCGGGGCGCAAAGCGGCGCCCGTCGATCCCGCCGTCGCCCGTTTCGTGCACGAGAAAACCGGCGCGGAGATCAGCGGCCGCGACGGTGACTGGAGTGATGACGAAGTGCTCGTCTCACTGCCCCGGCCCGGCGGCGACGCGTGGGTGAGCATCGACCGCGAGACGGGCGAGGTGCAGTACGAGACCACCGATCGCGGCTGGCTCGCCTGGTTCAACGACCTGCATAAAGGCCGCAACACCGGCGCCGCCTGGCGCTGGTTCATCGACCTGTTCGCCCTGGCCTGCGTGGTGTTCGCGGCCACGGGCTTGCTCCTTCTCAAGATGCATGCCGGCCAGCGCGGCATGACCTGGCCACTGGTCGCGCTGGGTTTCGTGCTGCCGCTGGTACTTGCCCTGCTTTTCATCCACTGACCCAAAGGACTGCCATGCGCCGGACCCTGCCGCTCGCGCTCTGCTTCCTCGCTGCTCCCGTCGCGGCCGCGGACATGAACCTCACCGTGGAAATTCCCACGTTGAAGGTGGCCGAATACCACCGCCCGTACGTGGCCGTCTGGATCGAGCGCGAAGACCACAGCGTCGCCGCCAACCTCGCCGTCTGGTACGACGTGAAAAAGGCCAGCGGCGAAGGCACCAAGTGGCTGAAGGACATGCGCCAGTGGTGGCGCCGCAGCGGACGTGACCAGACCATGCCTATCGACGGCGTCTCCGGCGCGACGCGCCCGGCCGGCCAGCACCAGCTGCGCTTCACCGATGGCAAGGCGCCGCTGGGCACGCTGGCCCCGGGGCATTACGAACTGATCGTCGAGGCCGCCCGTGAAGTCGGTGGCCACGAGACCCAGCGCATCGCGTTCGACTGGCCCGTGAAGGCACCCGCGCACCTCGCGGCCCAGGGCACCGACGAACTCGGCCAGATCACCCTTGACCTCAATCCCTGAAGGGAGTCTTCCATGAAGCACCTGTTTGTTCGCGCTGCCCTCGTCGCCGCGCTGGTTCTCCCGTTCGGCGCCCAGGCGCACAAGATGTGGATCGTTCCGTCGTCCACCGTGGTCTCCAGTGACGATGCCTGGGTGACCGTCGACGCTGCCGTCTCCAACGACCTCTACTACCCCGACCACTTCCCGGCGCAGCTCGACCAGCTCGCCATCACCGCACCCGATGGGACGCAGGTGAAGCCGGAGAACCCGTGGACGGGCAAGTACCGCAGCGCCTTCGACCTGCCGGTGCCGCAGAAGGGCACCTACCGCATCGCGCTGGTGAACCAGGGCCTGTTTGCGAACTACGAGCTGGACGGCCAGAAGAAGCGCTGGCGTGGCAAGGCCGATGAACTGAAGACGGCCATTCCCGCCAACGCGAAGAACGTGCAGGTAAGCGAGATGGCCTCGCGCGTGGAAACCTTCGTGACCCAGGGCAAGCCGGGCGGTAACGCGCTGAAGCCGACGGGCAAGGGCCTGGAGCTCGCCGCGGTCACCCAGCCGAACGATCTGGTCACCGGCGAAAAGGCGACGTTCCAGCTGCTGCTCGACGGCAAGCCGGCGGCCAACCTGAAGGTCACCGCCATCCAGGGGGCGACGCGCTACCGCAACGCGCAGGATGAGCAGGATACGCAGACCGACAAGGACGGCCGCTTCAGCTTCACCTTCAACAACCCGGGCATGTACTGGGTGAATGCCTCCACCGAAGACGACAAGACCTCGGTGAAGGAAGCGAAGCAGCGCCGCCTGGCTTACACCGCCACGCTGGAAGTGCTGCCGCAGTGACGGCACGGCACCTGCTCGCGCTGTGCCTGTGCGTCGTCGCCACGTCGGTCGCCGCGACCGACGTGCGCCGGTTCGAAGGCGAGACGATGGGCACGACGTGGTCGGTGAACGCGGTGCTTCCGCCGAAGGCCGACGATGCCGCCGTGGAGCGGGGCATCCAGGCACAGGTGGATACCGTGGTCGCGCAGATGAGCACGTATGAAACGAACTCGGACCTGAGCCGTTTCAACCGCGCGGCCGCAGGCACGTGGCAGGTCTTGCCTGCCGAATTCTACGGCGTGCTCCGCTATGCGCTGTCGCTGGCAAAGGATTCCGGCGGCGCGTACGACCCCACCGTCGGCCCGCTGGTGAACCTGTGGGGCTTCGGGCCGGACAAGCGTCCGCACGATGCACCCGACGCGGCCGCTCTCGCCGCCGCGAAGGCCCGTGTCGGCTGGCAGCGGATCCAGCTGGACGATGCAGGGCACCGCGCCCTGCAGCCGGGCGGTGTGTACGTGGACCTGTCGTCGGTGGCCAAGGGCTTCGGCGTCGACCAGGTGGCCCGCTTCCTCGATCGCCAGGGCGTGCACGACTACCTCGTGGAAGTGGGCGGTGAATTGCGCGCCCACGGCAGCAAGCCGGATGGCACGCCCTGGCATGTCGGTATCGAGCGCCCGGGCGCGGCCTCGGGTGCCGTCGACAACGTCGACGAGGTTGGCCGGATCGTCTCGCTTCACGACAAGGCGATCGCCACCTCCGGCGACTACCGCCACTTCTTCGAAACGGGTGGCCGCTTCTATTCACACCACATCGACCCGCGCACCGGTTACCCGGTGGCGCACAAGGTCGCGTCGGTGAGCATCCTCGCCGACGATTGCATGCATGCGGATTCGCTCGGCACGACGATGACGGTGCTTGGTCCCGACGAGGGCATGGCCTACGCGAAGCAGCACGACGTGGCCGTGCTGTTCGTCCTGTACAAGGACGATGGGACCTTCGAGGAACGCATGTCGCCGGCGTTTGCGAAGGCCGTGCGTTGAAAGCGATGGCGGGCCAGCTCGGGATCGGTGCACTGCTCGTGCTTGCCGCCGTCCTGTTCGCCCGTTGGCAGGATTTCTCGGGCACCCACCTGGGTTCGCCCACCCACGCAGCGATGGCTGGCGCTGCCCTTGCCGCGTGGACCGGCTGGGTGGTGGTGGCAGCATGGCCACGCCGGCCAGCAGTGCCACCGCGCGATGCGGGCGCCATCCTCGTGGTGCACGCGTCGCAGACGGGCTTTGCTATCGAGCTCGCCGAACGCACGGCGGCACTCCTTCGCGACGGCGGTGCGGAGGTCGACCTCCGCCAGGTCAGCACGCTCACCGCCGGCGATCTCGTTTCCGCGCGGCGTGCGCTGTTCATCGCCAGCACGACCGGCGAGGGCGATGCACCCGATATCGCTACCGGCTTCCAGCGCGAGGTGATGCGCGCCGGCGCCGACCTGCACGCCTTGCGCTACGCCGTGCTGGCGCTGGGAGATCGCGACTACGACGACTTCTGCGCCTTCGGCCGTGACCTGGACCGCTGGCTGCGCACGCACGGCGCCATACCCTGGTTCGACCGCGTGGACGTGGACAACGGCGACGAGGGCGCGCTGCGTCACTGGCAGCACCAGGTGGCCCAGGCGATCGGCGCGGCGGACCAGGCGGACTGGTCGAGGCCGGCATACCAGCCCTGGCGGCTGCACGAACGGGCCTTGCTCAACGAAGGGAGCGTGGGCGGCCCGTGCTTCCACGTCGCACTGGTACCGGAGGACGACGCGCACCTGGCCTGGCATGCCGGCGACGTCGTCGAGATCGGCCCCCGTCGCGCGCGCGGGCACGACGAGCGCCTCCCGCATCGCGAATACTCGATTGCCTCCGTGCCCGCGGACGGGGCGCTCCACCTGGTCGTCCGCCAGCAGCGCCATGCCGATGGGACGCTGGGTAGCGGCTCGGGCTGGCTCACGGCGCTGGCGCAGCCGGGCGATACGATCGACCTGCGCGTGCGCCGCAACCCGGGCTTCCACGCACCGGCCGATGACCGTCCCGTGTTGCTGGTGGGCAATGGCACCGGTATCGCCGGGCTGCGCGCGCTGTTGAAGACGCGCCTGGCGCGCGGGCATCACCGCAACTGGCTGCTGTTCGGCGAGCGCCACGCCCAGGCCGATCGCCTGCACGTGGATGAGCTGGAGCACTGGCACGGGGCCGGGATGCTCGAGCGGCTCGACCTGGTCTGGTCACGGGAGTCGCCCGGGCCGCGTTACGTGCAGGATCGCCTGCGGACGGCGTCCGAGACCGTGCGGCGTTTCGTGGCGGAAGGCGCAAGCATCTACGTCTGCGGCAGCCTCGCCGGCATGGCGCCGGGCGTTGACACGGCGCTGCGCGAGATCCTCGGCGACAGCGCGATAGAGCAACTCGCCGCGGCGGGCCGGTACCGCCGCGACGTGTACTAGCGCGGCTGGCGCGGGCGGCGGAGGCGCCGCATCAACAGCCACGTGGCCGCGACGGGGCCGGATAGCGCGTAGGCCACCAGGTACGCATACACGGACCACGGCGACAGCCAGATCGAGCCCACGACGAAGATCGCGCCGATCACCACCGTGGTCGCGTTCAGGCGCAGCTTCAGCGATTTGCTGCTCAGGTAGCGGAACGGGCTGATCATGGATGCGGCCAGCACGAACAGCATGACGTTGATCACCATCTGCATGGTCGCCGGGGGCCAGTCCACCCCGCTGTAGCGGCCGATGACGATCAGCAGCACCACGAGCGACGCCGCCGACGGCGTATTCAGGCCCAGGAAGATCGATTTGTCCTTCTGCACGTTGAACAGCGCCAGGCGTACCACGGCGCAGGCGCAGAAGGCGATCTGCGCGGGCAGGAAGGCGCTGGCGCCGATCGAACGCAGGTAAGTGTCAGCGACCACCACCGGGACGACGCCGAAGGCGATGGCGTCCGAAAGGCTGTCCAGCTGCGTGCCGAGATCGCTGGACTTGCCGGTCTTGCGAGCAACAAAGCCGTCCGCGCCGTCACACACCAGGCAGGCGATGAACAGCGTGCCCAGGTACGCGAGTTCGGCGGAGAGCGCGCGGCTGATGATCAGGATCGCGCAGGTGAGCGACGACAGGGTGATGACGTTCGCTGCCGTCAGCAGGTTTTCGTAGGGCGCGCGGAGCTTCATGCCGCGACCACGCGCAAGCGCACCTTGCCCTCATGCAGGCCATCGAAACGCAACGCGGTGAGGTCACTGATGCGTTCCACGCCGTCGGGTACCTCGTGCGAATGCGCATCGGCGATGGCGATGACCCGTGCCCCGGCGGCGCGTCCGGCGTCGATGCCGGCCTTCGCGTCTTCGAACACCAGGCAGTCGGACGCCGGTGCGCCGAGGCGGCGCGCGCCCAGCAGGTAGCCTTCGGGATGGGGCTTGCCGTCCGTGACGATCTCGCCGGTAACCATGAGTGGCGGGGGCACGATGCCGGCCGCGCCGAGGCGTGCTTTCGCCAGTACCGTGTCGGCCGACGTGACGATGGTCCAGCGGTCGGGCGGCAGCGTGGCCAGCAGTTCAAGCGCGCCCGGGATCGGCACGATGCCGTCGACGTCTTCGACTTCTTCGCGGTAGAGGCGCTGGTAGACGGCGTCGACATCCATGCCCTTGGGCGTGAACATCTTCACCGAGTCGTACATGCGCACGCCGTGCAGGCGGGGCAGGACATAGTCCCAGTCGAGGCCGACTTCGTCGCACCAGCGTTTCCAGATCTTCTCGACGACGACGCGCGAATCGATCAGCGTGCCGTCCATGTCGAAGAGCAGGGCCTGGGCGTCGATGGCCAGGCCGGGTTCGAGCTGCATGTTGCCTCCGGGGAATTCGCAAGGGGCACCGCGTGGCGCGGTAAGCCCCTCACGATACCGGAGCGCGACGCCTGCGTCAGTCGACGCGGGCTAGCGCATGGTTGCGGCGTGCCTCGGCGATCACCGCTTCCACCTTCTCGTTGGCACGGCGCGCGGCTTCCGCCTGCTGCTGGCCCCACTCCGCCTGGTGGCGGCCCTGCTCGGCGCGCACCTGGCCAATCGCCGCCATCTGCCGGCCGATCTCGGCCTGCTCGCGGCTGATGGCGGCTTGCCCCGCCGAGTAGGCGGCGCGGTCCGTGGCACGCTGCGGATCCGAAGCTTGCGCGGCGAGTGCGACCTGGCGTTCGGCGAGCTTGTGCATCTGGTCGTTCAGCGCGCTCTGCTGGCGGTCCAGGTCTTCTTCACGCTTGCGGTCCATGCCGCGCGGCTCGGCCGGCACCGCCTTGAACGCTTCCTTGTAGATGGCGTGGATGCGATTGACGTAGGCGGGGTCACGCAGCTCCCAGCGGCCGTCTTCATTGGCGATGGTGATGTAGCCGGTCTTGTCTTCGATGTTCTGGAAACGCGACGGGCCGTGGTCGTCGATGGTCGTGTACGTCGTGCGGCTGTGGCTGAGCGACGGGGCGGGCGGCGCAGGCGGCACGGCGGGCGGGGCCGGTGCGACGAGTGCGGCGGGCGCTGCCGGCGCCGCCGGCGTGGCAGGCGTTGCCGGGGTGGGCGGCGTGGGCGGTGTCGGCGGTGTTGCAGGGGGCGACGGCATCGACTGCTTGTCGACGATCATGGCGACGGCAGGTGCGGCGGCGGGAGCCGGTCGTGCGGCGGGTGCCGGCGCGGGCGTGTCGGCGGGCGCCGCCGAAGGCAGCGGTGCCGTGTTCATCTGCTGGTCGGCAGCGACCACGCGCCAGTGCAGCGCGGCGGCGAGGGCAAGTGAAGCGACGAGGAGCGTGGTGATGACGCGCGGACGCGCGTCCTGCGACTGGCCAAGCATGTCGAGTCTCCGTTTCAGGATGCGGAAGGTGGGTGATGCGCCGGGCAGGGCGTGGTGCGGATGCGGGGCCACGCCGAGACGCAGCAGCAGCCGTCCGTACGTGCCCGGTGCCAGGCGGCCGCGATCGACGGCCAGGGCATCGCAGGCGGCCTCGCGGCACAGCGCGTATTCACGCACCGCGACGTGGGCCACGGGATGGAAGAAAAACAGGGTGCGGGCGAGGGCCGGGACACCGCCGAGCAGAAGGTCGCCACGACGCACGTGGGCAAGTTCGTGCATCAGCGCCATCTCCCGCTCCTCGTCACCGAAGGTGTCGTCGAGCGGCAGCAGGATGGTCGGGCGCAACAGGCCGACGACCTGCGGTGAATCCACTTCGGCCGAGACGGCCAGGCGCGGCGAACGGCGCAGGCCGAGTGCATGGGCACGCCGGGCGCACAGCGTTTCAAGGCGCACGTCGTCATGCGGAAGCGCGCGCGACACGACGCCGGCCAGGCGGCGCCAGCGGACGAGGCCGATGGCCACCTGCACGCTGACGAGGACGGCCCAGGCGGCGAGCAGGAGGCCGGTCCATGACCATGACCACGCGACGGTCGCCGCACTCGCCGGCACGTCGACAAAGGTGACGGCTGCCGACGGGGCGGCGGTCGCCGCCACGGCCGGGGCAGGCGCGGGCAGCAACGGCAGGTCGATGCTGCCGGGGATGCACAGGCCCAGCACCATCTGCGCGCCGACCAGCCACCACATCCACGAGCGCGTCGCTGCGCTCAGCGACGGCATCAGGCGGCACAGTGCCCAGATAAAGGCGGCGAAGAGCACGGTTTGCAGGGAGGCCGCGGCCAGCCGGGAGAGCAGTGTTTCGATGACGGTATCCATGCTCAACGTCCCTTCCGTTTGGATTGCAGCTGGCCGACGAGGACCTCGAGTTCGGCCAGTTCGGTATCGCTCACCTGGCCGCGTTCAGCCATCCAGGCGACAAACGGCGAGACCGATCCCTGCAGCGTGCGTTCGACAAAGCGGGAGACGGCGCCGCTCATGACGTCACCGGATTCACTGGTGACGCTGTAGCGGAACGCGCCGTCGGCTTTCCGACGCGTGAGGTAACCCTTGGCGCGGAGGCGTTCCATCATGGTCAGCACCGTGGAGCGGGCCAGGCCGCGCGCTTCGCCATATGCGGCACACACCTCGGCGACCGAGCTCTTCGGCGCTTCCTCGATGTGTTGCAGCAAGGCGAGTTCCTGGTCGCCGATGGATTTCTTTGCCATGCCACGCTCCTGACTACAGATGTAGGCAAGACTGCGCCTGACGACAACTGTAGTCAAGTGCCTCGCGGCATAAAAAAAGCCCCCGCACGGGGCGGGGGCTTTTGGGTACCTCGTCGATCCGCAGCGGCTTACGCCACCGCGAAAGATCAGGCGGCCGCGTCCTTGAGCTTCTTGAGCGGACGAACCTTGACCTTGACCGAGGCGGGCTTGGCAGCGAACCAGCGCTCTTCACCCGTGAACGGATCCTTGCCCTTGCGCTTCGGCTTGGCGGCCACGGCAACGGAGGTGATCTTCAGCAGGCCCGGCAGCGTGAACGTGCCAGCGCCCTTCTTGTGGACCGAAGCGCTGATCGCGCCTTCGAGCGAGGCCAGGACGGCCTTCACGCTCTTCGAGTCCACGCCGCTCTGCTCGACGATGTGCGAGACGAGCGACGACTTCGACAGCGGATCCTTGATCGGCTTGAGCGCGGCAGGCGCCTTCGCAGCCTTGGCAGCAGCCTTGGCGGGAGCCTTGGCAGGAGCCTTCTTCGCCGCCGTTTTGGTGGTCTTGGCCATGATATTCCTTGTCACATTGATCGAATGAGGCGGCCCTGGAGAGCCGGTGCCCAGCGGGCGACTCACTCTAGCGTTGCTTTGGTCCGCTGAAAATAGGGTCCGCGAAGATTTTTTGCATCCGGGGCACCTTTTTTTCAGTGTCCGCGTGATGCGCTGCGGAAAAACAGCTCATCCAAGGCGCCCTCACGTGAACTCTGGCAGGATGTGCGCATGTCCCCACTCATCGACAGCCACGGCCGTACCAAGCGCAAGTTGCGGATCTCGCTGACGGATCGCTGTAACTTTCGCTGTACGTATTGCATGCCGGAACACCCGGACTGGCTGCCCCGCGCGAGCCTGCTCGACGGGGGCGAAATCGTGCGGCTGGCCGGCCTGTTCGTGGACCAGGGCATCGACCAGATCCGCCTGACCGGCGGCGAACCCTTGCTGCGCCGCGACCTCGTGGCCTGCGTCAGGGCGATCAACGGGCTGCGCGAGCGCGGCCTGCGCCGGCTGTCCATGACGACCAACGCGTCGCGGATCGCGCCGCTGGCGGCGACGCTGGTGGACGCCGGCATCGACGACTTCAACGTCAGCCTGGACGCTGTCGACCCGGCCGTCTTCCAGAAGATGACCAAGCGCGAGGTAGCCCCGGTACTGGATGGCATCCACGCCCTGATGGACGCTGGCGCGTCCGTAAAGCTCAATGCCGTCGTGGTGCGCGGCGACAACGAGGGCGAGGTGGTGCCGCTACTGGATTGGGCCATGGCGCGCGGCCTGCCACTGCGCTTCATCGAATACATGCCGCTGGATGCGCCCGGCCACTGGCGCCGCGATGCCGTGGTCAGCGAAGCGGAGATGCTGGCGGCCATCGGCGAGAGGCATGCGCTGGAAACGCTGCCGCGTGGCAGCGACCCGGCGTCACCGTATCGGGTGGACGGCCATTACCCGCTGGGCATCATTTCCACGGTGTCACATCCCTTCTGCGCCAGCTGCGACCGCCTGCGCCTGACCGCGACGGGCGAGCTGTTCACCTGCCTGTTCTCGCCCGTGGGCACGCCCCTGGGCACGCGGCTTCGCGAAGGCGTTGACGATGAGACGCTCACGGCCACGGTGCGCCGCGCGGTGTGGCTGAAGGACGCCGGCTACGCGTCACGTCCCGGCCCGGTGGAGCGGACGATTACCATGCACGCGATGGGCGGCTGAACCGCCCGAGAGAGCCCATGATCCCGATCGTTTTTGAACTCTATGCCAACCTGGCGCGGCTGGCCGGCACGGCGGAATACCGACTTGAGGTGGCCGACGGCGCGCGCACCGTGGGCGATGCCGTGGCACTGCTGGGGCAGGCGCGACCGGAACTGGCGTCGTCGCTCGACCGCTGCGCCTGCGTGTCCGGCGACAGCATCGTGCGCCGGGCGGACGCGCTGCCGGCCGATGGGCGCATCGCCCTGCTGCCGCCCGTGGCGGGGGGCTGAACATGGACCATCCCGTGCTCTCCCATGAGCCGGTGGCCGTCGAGCCGCTGCTGGAGCTGCAGTCGCATCCGGAATGCGGCGGCCTCGCGCTCTTCGTCGGTACCGTGCGCGACCATCACGAAGGCCAGTCGGTGAAGCACCTCGCGTACACGGCGCACGAGCCGATGGCGGCGAAAGTCATTCGCGCGGTGGAAGCCGACACGCGCGAGCGCTTCGGCGTGCCCTATGTACGCATCGTGCATCGCCTGGGCGACCTGGCGATCGGCGATATCGCCATCGTCTGCGTGGTGCGCGCGCCCCACCGCGCCGAGGCCTTCGAGGCGTGCCGTTACGCGGTGGACGCCGTGAAGCACGGCGCGCCGATCTGGAAGGAAGAGTTCTATACGGACGGCAGCAGTGCCTTCGTCGAAGGCTGTTGCATCCGCGACGACCTGGACGAGTCTGCATCGCCGCGGCCGCACCGCCACCACTCGCACACGAGCCACGGATGAAAGACGTCAGCCAGAAGCCGGATTCCAAACGCGTCGCCCGCGCCACCGCCACCCTGCACGCCCCCGCGCACTGCATCGCGCTGCTGCGCAGTGGTGAAACGGAGAAGGGTGACGCCCTGAAGACGGCGCGCGTCGCCGGCATCCTGGCGGCCAAGCGCACCGATGAACTGATTCCGCTGTGCCACCCGCTGCCGATCCACCGCGCGGATGTCACCTACGAACTGGGCGAGACGTCGGTGCGCGTCATCGCCGAGGTCGAGACCATCGGCCCCACCGGCGTGGAAATGGAGGCGCTGACGGCGGCCAGCCTGGCGGCCCTCACGCTCTACGACATGCTCAAGCCCTACGCCGAGCCGGACGAGCTGCACATCGACGACTGCCGACTGGAGCGCAAGCTGGGGGGCAAGTCGCATTACCGCCGCACGTTGGCACGGCCGCGCAGCGCGGCGGTCCTGGTGTTGTCCGACACCGTCGCCAGCGGTGCCAAGCCCGACACCGCGGGCGTCCTGGTCCGCGACGCGCTCGAGGCTGCCGGTTTTGCGCCGGTGGAATACACCATCCTGCCGGATGATGCGCCCGTGCTCGGCGGCGTGCTGCGCGCGCTGCGCGAGCGCAAGGTGGAGCTGGTGATCACCGTCGGTGGCACCGGCCTTGGCCCCCGCGATATCACGGTGGATACGGTGCGCCCCATGCTCGACGTGGAAATCCCCGGGATCATGGAAACCGCGCGTGCCTTTGGCCAGCAGCGGATGCCCTTTGCGATGCTCTCACGGGGCGTGGCGGGCTACGCAGGCGATACGCTCATGCTCACCTTCCCGGGCAGCCGCGGCGGCGCTGGTGACTCCCTGGCGGCCACGCTGCCGGGTCTGATCCACCTCATCGAGACAGGCCGCACCGGTGGGCGTCATCCGGGCGGTTACGGGGAGGCGGGCTGACATGGCCTTGCTGCCGCTCGCGGAGGCGTTCGCGCGTTACAAAACCTCGCTGGAGCCGCTGGGCACGCAGCGGGTGCCGCTCGAACTGGCGCTCGGCGCGGTATTGGCCGAGGCCCCGCGCGCCCGGATCGCGCTGCCGCGTTTCACCCAGAGCGCACTGGACGGGTACGCCGTGCGTAGCTGCGACGGGCAGGCGCCGCGCCGCGTGGTGGGCCTGTCGGCGGCGGGCGAGCCGTCGACGGCATCGATCGGCGCGGGCCAGGCCATCCGTATTTTTACCGGCGGCTTGCTGCCCGATGGCGCGGACAGCGTGGCCCGGCAGGAGATCGTCGACCGGATCGACGACGAGATCACGCTGAATGACGTCGTGGCGGCAGGCGAAGGCGTGCGCTACGAAGGGGAAGAGCTCAGCGAAGGCACGGCGATCGCCGAGGTGGGCCAGCGGATCAGCGCCGGCATGCTCGCGGCGATGGCGATGGCCGGCGTGGATAGCGTGGTGGTGCGCCGCCGCCCGCGCGTGGCCGTGCTGGTCACGGGCGACGAAGTGGTCCGGGTGGGCGACCCGTTGCCCCCGGCCAAGGTCTACGACGCCAATGGCCCCCTGCTGCGTGCCTGGTTCGTGGAAAACGGCTATGGCGAGCCGATGGTGGCTTACGTGCGGGACGATGAAGCCGCCCTGGAGGAGGCCATGAGCGCGGCGCTGGACAGTGCCGACCTGGTGGTGACCAGCGGTGGCGTGTCAGTGGGTGATCGCGATTTCGTGCCCGTGGTGGCCGACCGGCTGGGCGTGCACAAGGTCTTCTGGAAAGTGGCGCAGAAGCCCGGCAAGCCGCTGTGGTTTGGCGTGCGCGAAGGCAAGGCCTTGCTCGGGATGCCCGGTAACCCGGCCGCGGTGCTGGTGTGCCTGGCGGTACACGCACGGGCGGTGCTTGGCCATCTGGAAGGCGAGACGTCCGTTCAGCCGGCGTGGCGGCAGGGCGTTCTGGAGGGGGCGGTGGAGGCCGACGGCGAGCGCGACCGGCTGGTGCGGATGCGCCTGGACATGGGCGATGCGATGGCGCGGCTGTCGCTACTCCCGAGGCAGGAATCGCACATGCTCAGCAACCTGGCGTCAGCGCATGCTCTGGTCTGGCTGCCCTCGCGCGACCGCGCGTTCGATGCTGGCGAGAAAGTCGCCTGGATCGCCATCTGAACGAACACGCGGCGGGCACCGTTCGGGTGCCCGCCGCGCTTTAGCGTCTTACCAGGCCTTCACGTCGGAAACGACGACGGTGTAGTCCTGCATGTCCGGGGTGTAGCGGAACAGGCGGCCGAGGTCGAAATCGACGCTCTTGCCCGGTTCGATGTTCGAGGTGCCGGCCGGCCAGCCCTGCTTGCTGGCGATGACCTTGCCCGTGGAATCCTTCGCGTCGATGCGCACCTGCGCGGCGGCGGCTTCGCCGCACTTGTTCACGAGGTTGCCCTTCATGCTGAAACGCGGCTGGCCGGAGCCCTGCTGCAGTTTCACGGCAAAGCCGTCGATGGAGAAATCCTTGGCGGCGCACGCGGCCTGCGCGGACAGCGGGGCGGCGAGCATCAGCACGGCGGCGATGGCGATCTTCTTCATGGTGGTCCCTGTTTCGATGACTAAGGCAGACACCCGGGGAGGGGCGTTACCAGAGCTATCGGCCGTGCCGACAGAGACTTTAGGGATTCAGCCGACGACCGCGAACAGATCGCCGATAGGCGCCTCGGCGGCCTCGGGCTCGAACCAGCGCTTCACCGGGGCGAAGCTGCGCCGGTGGGCGTCGCAGGGCCCCAGCCGGCCCAGGGCATCCAGGTGCTCGGGGACGCCGTAACCCTTGTGCTTCGCGAACCCATAGCCCGGATGCAGCAGGTCGAGCGCCTTCATGTGCCGGTCGCGGCTGACCTTGGCCAGGATGGAAGCGGCACTGATGGCCGGCTCGGTGGCATCGCCGCCGATGACGGCCTGGGCCGTGCAGGGCAGGGTGCGCGGCAGCCGGTTGCCGTCCACCAGTGCCATGGTGGGGGCGAGCGACAGGCCCATCAGGGCACGGGTCATGCCGACCATGGTGGCTTGGAAGATATTGATGGCATCGATCTCTTCGCGCTCGACGAAGACGATGCTGTAGGCCCGCGCCCGTTCGATGATCCGCGCGTACAGCTTCTCGCGCGTGCCTTCGTCCAGCTGCTTGGAGTCGTTCAGGCCGCGGATGACGCGCGCCGGATCGAGGATGACGGCGGCCACGACCACCGGCCCGGCCAGCGGGCCGCGGCCCGCCTCGTCCACTCCGGCGACCACGAGGTCCGGGCTGAGCTGGCGGGTGATGTTCGGCTTGCGGGGCATGCGCGGTTACGCCTTCGGCGCCTTCACGAAATCGGCGATCGCGTCGGCCGCGTGGTCCGCCGCGTGGCCCTCGAGGCCGCCGCGCAGCGCGTCATGCAGGAACTCGAAAGCCGCGACGATGCGGCCGCGGCGCTCGTTGTCGGCCAGCAGGGCCTGCGTGGCCGCGACGAGGTTCTCCGCGGTGCAGTCGTCCTGCATGAACTCCGGCACCAGGCGCTCCTGGCCCAGGCCGCAGGCCCGCGCCAGGATGTTCGGAAGGCTATACACATCGGTTTTCAGCATGCGCATCAGCTTCGCGATGCGATAGCTGGTGGGCGATACGCGATAGCCGACCACCATCGGCCGCTTGGCCAGCATGGCTTCCAGCGTCGCCGTGCCCGAAGCAAGCAGGACCACGTCGGCCGCCAGCATCGCCTCGTGCGAGTGCCCGTCGGTGAGCAGCGGCGGGGTGCCCGGGAAGCCCGCGAGCAAGGCCGCCAGGCGCGCGTGCACCCGCTCGTTGGCCGCAGGCACCACGATCCGCAGGGTCGGCATGGCGCCGGCCAGCTGCCGGGCGGCCTCGATGAAGATCGCACCGAACCGCTCAATCTCGCTCGGCCGGCTGCCTGGCAGCACCGCGAGCACGGGGGCATCGTGGGGCAGGCCCAGTGCGTCGCGGGCACCCGTGCGGTCGGAGACCATGGGGAAGGTGTCGGCCAGCGGGTGGCCGACGAAGCGCGCGTCCACGCCGTGCTTCGCGTAAATCGGCGGTTCCATCGGGAACAGGCACAGCACGCGGTCGGCGGACTGGCCGATCTTCTCCGCGCGCTTCTCGCGCCAGGCCCACACGGATGGGCTCACGTAGTGCACGGTGGCGAGGCCAGCGGCCTTCAGCCGGCGTTCCACGCCCAGGTTGAAGTCGGGGGCGTCGATGCCGATGGTGACATCGGGGCGCGTCTCGAGCAGGCGGCGCATCAGCGCCTTGCGCAGCTTCAACAGGCGCGGCAGGTGCTTCACCACCTCGGCAAAGCCCATGACGGAAAGCTCGCGGATGTCGAACCAGGATTCGAAACCGCGGGCCATCATGCGGCGCCCGCCGATGCCGACGAAACGGGCGCCCGGGTAACGGGCGCGCAGCGCGTCGAGCAGGTCGGCACCCAACTGGTCGCCGGAATCTTCGCCGGCGATGAGCGCGATGGTGGGTGGGTTGGACACGGGCGTCAGCGGGCGAGCGAGCGCTCGCTGTGGTCCAGGAATTCAAGCATCTGGCGCACGTCGTCGCTGGTTTCGGCCAGCCCAACGAGCTGCTCGCGCGCTTCGGCCAGCGGCAGGCCGGCCATGTACAGCGTGCGGTACGCGCGCTTGATGGCGGCGATGCGGCTGGTGTCGAAACCGCGGCGCTTCAGGCCTTCGCTGTTGATGCCGCGCGGGCGGCCGCGCGTTTCGTTGGCCATCATCACGAACGGCGGGACGTCCGAGCCGACGAGGCAGCCCATGCCGATGAATGCATG
This sequence comes from Luteibacter pinisoli, assembly GCF_006385595.1. NCBI lineage: Bacteria > Pseudomonadati > Pseudomonadota > Gammaproteobacteria > Lysobacterales > Rhodanobacteraceae > Luteibacter > Luteibacter pinisoli. Next base: position 3,514,793 of record NZ_CP041046.1, on the reverse strand, counting down.
CACGCCCACCTTGCAGAACTGGTGCACGCCGGAATAGCCGGACATGATCGTCCAGTCGCCGATTTCGGCGTGGCCGGCCAGCGCCGAATAATTCGAAAACACCACGTGGTTGCCGACCTGGCAGTCGTGCGCGATGTGCACGTAGGCCAGCAGCCAGTTGTCGTTGCCCACGCGGGTGAAGCCGCCACCTTCGCCGGTGCCGCGATTGATCGTGACGAACTCGCGGATGAGGTTGCGGTCGCCAATGACGACCTCGGTGCGCTCACCCTGCCACTTCTTGTCCTGCGGCGGGCCGCCGATGGAGGCGAACTGCAGGATGCGATTGTCGCGGCCGATGGTCGTCGGCCCCTCGATCACCACATGCGGGCCAATGCTCGTGCCTTCGCCGATGACCACGTCCGCACCGATGATGCTGTAGGCACCGATGCTGACGTTGTCTGCGATCCGCGCGGACGGATCGATCTGCGCGGTCGGGTGAATCATTTGTCGCTCCTGGCGGCGCACATCAGCTCGCAGCAGGCCACGACCTTGCCGTCCACCATGGCGGTGGCTTCAAACAGGCCCATGCCGCGGATGAGGCGCTTCAGCGAGACCTTCATCACCAGCTGGTCGCCCGGGGCGACGACGGCGGAGAAGCGCGCGTTGTCCACCTTCACCAGGTAGAACAGCGGGCTGCCGGCGGCGCCATCCACCTGGCTGGTGATCTGGGTAAGCAGGCCGGCGGTCTGTGCCATGGCTTCGACAATGAGGACGCCCGGCATCACCGGGTGGCCGGGGAAATGACCCTGGAAGAACGGCTCGTTGATCGTGACGTTCTTGATCGCCGTGATGGTCTTGCCCGGGTCGATCTCCGTCACCCGGTCCACCAGCAGGAACGGGTAACGGTGCGGCAGCAGCCGCTGGATCTGTTCCACGTCCACCGGCAGCGTCACGGCAGCTTTCATTTCGGTCATTGCCTTTTGTCCTTTTCCAGCGCCGACAGACGGCGCGCAAACTCGTCAAGGTGCTTCATACGCGCCGCATTGCGCCGCCACTGGCGGTTTTCCTGCAGCGGGGAGCCAGACGAGTACTCGCCCGGTTCCCGGATGGATGCCGTTACCAGGCTTTTCGCCGTGATGGTAACCCGGTCGGCCAGTTCAAGGTGGCCGAGGATGCCCGCGTTGCCGCCAATCAGGCAGTAACGGCCGATTTTCGCGCTGCCGGCGACCGCCGAGCAGCCCGCCATGGCCGTATGCGCGCCAATGTGCACGTTATGGGCAATCTGGATCTGGTTATCGAGGCGAACATCCTCCTCGAGCACCGTGTCTTCAAGGGCGCCACGGTCAATCGTCGTATTGGCGCCAATTTCGCAGTCGTCGCCGATGCGGACGCCGCCCAGCTGGGGCAGTTTCACCCAGTGGTCCCGGTCAAAAGCGAGGCCGAAGCCGTCCGAGCCGATCACGGCGCCGGGGTGGACCAGGACGCGCTTGCCCAGGGTCACCCGGATCACCAGGGTGACGCGGGCGACCAGGCGGGAGCCGGCGCCGACCACGCAGCCGGGGCCGATCGTGCAGTGCGGGCCAAGGATCGCGCCCTCGTCGACCACGGCGCCATCTTCGATGACGCAGCAGGGGCCGATGCTGGCCGTGGGGTGGATGCGGGCGGACGGCGCCACCACGGCGCTGGCGTGGATGCCGCGCGGGGCGTCCGGCACGCGCTCGAACAGCGCGGCGATCTTCGCGTAGGCGACGTAGGGGTCTTTCGCCACCAGGGCGGCGCCGTTGCGCAGGGGCAGGGCATCCGCGTTCAGCACCACGATGCCGGCGTGGCTATCCGCCAGCTGCGAGGTGTACTTCGAGTTCGACAGGAAGGTGAACTGGGTGGCCGTCGCCGTGGCCAGGGTGCCGACGCCATCCACGCGGGTGGCCGGGTCGCCATGGGCTTCGAGGCCGAAGCGCTCGGCGAGCTCGGCCAGGGTGTACTGGGGGTTGCCGCTCACGGGGGGGGGACTCCCAAAAAGAAAAGGGGCGGCCAGGCTGAGCCAGGCCGCCCCGGGATTGTACAAACGATTCTTAGAACTGGTTACCGAACGTGAACTGGATGCGCTCAACGAAGCGGTTGTCGCCGTCCTGCTTACGGAACGGCACCGCGAAGTTGATGATCAGCGGGCCGATCGGCGCCTGCCACTGCAGGGACAGACCGGTCGAGGCACGCAGTTCGCTGGCCTTGAACGAGCCGAAGTCCTGGTACACGTTGCCGACGTCCATGAACCACGACACGCGGGCGGTGTTCACGTCCTTCAGGAACGGCAGCGGCAGGAAGACCTGCGCCGTACCGAGGGTCTTGAACGCGCCACCGACCGGCTGGCCGTAGCTGTAGTAGCCGCCCGAGCACTGGTTCTTCTTGTCCGGGACGGAGCTGACGCTGCCGCCGTCGCAAAGGCGGGGACCCAGGGTGTTGTCCTGGAAGCCACGGACGTCACGCACACCGCCGGCGTAGTAGTTCTCCCAGAACGGGAACGCCACCTTGTCGCCCTTGCTGTAGATCTTGACCGGGTTGCCGTTCGAATCCACGCGGATCTGGCCCGTGCTCGGGTCGATGTCGTAGCCGTTGTTGTCGTACGTCTGGCCGTAGGTCTTGCCGTAGCCCACCTGGCCATCGAGATAGAGCACGAAGCCCTTGCCGATCGGCCAGTAGTGGTTGGCTTCGCCGAAGATCTTGTAGTACTGCACCGTGGAGCCGGGCAGGGCGCCCGAGATCGACAGCGACAGCTGGCCGCCGCGGGTCGGTGCCCAGTAGCTGTTGCGGGTGTCGTGGGTGTAGCCCAGGCTCGACGTCCACGAGTGGATCGTCTTGTTGCCCAGCGCATCCTGGTAGGCCACCAGCTGGCGCGGGGTGTAGAACGAGCTGTTGATCAGGTTCGAGCTGATGCCCAGGCTGGTCGAGAGCGAGTCGAAGTCCGTGATCGGGAACGACAGCGTGGTCTCGAACGACTTGGTGCTGTAGGTGTAGTTCGCGAGGTCGGTATCGCCGTAATCGAGCTTGCTGTAGCCGAGGTTGTAGCCCAGCGAGATGCCCGAGTCGGTGAGGTACGGATTGACGTAGCTCGCGTTGACGCGCTTGTAGTACGTGCTGGTTTCCGCGCCGATGGAGAAGCGGTCACCCGTACCCATGAAGTTGTTCTGCGACACGGACGCCGACAGGATGATGCCGGAGTACTGCGAGTAGCCCACGCCGAACATCAGCGAACCGGCGGACTGTTCTTCCACCTTCGCGGTCAGGTCCACCTGGTCGACCGTGCCCGGGACCAGCTGCTTGTCGATGTCCACGGTCTTGAAGTAGCCAAGGCGCTGCAGACGGGTCTTCGAACGGTCGATGGCGCCCTGCGAGTACCACGCGCCTTCGAGCTGGCGCATTTCGCGACGCAGCACCTCGTCTTCCGTGCGGGTATTGCCCTGGAACACCACGCGGCGCACGTAAACGCGCTTGCCCGGCTCGATGAACAGGGTGAGGTCGGCGGTGCGCTTGTCCTTGTCCAGCTTCGGCACCGGGGTGACCTTGGCGAAGGCGTAGCCGATGTTGGCCAGGATGGCCTTGATCGAATCGCTCGAGGCCTCGATGGCGCCGCGGTTGAAGGTGTCGCCCTTGTGGATGTAGACCAGCTTGCGCAGGGTCTCTTCCGGCAGGATCAGCTCACCGAGCAGCTTCACGTCGGAGACGGTGTAGACCTCGCCTTCCTTGACGCTGGCGTCCACGTACATGGCGCGCTTGTCCGGGCTGATGGCCACCTGCGTGGAATCAATACCGAAGTCGGCGTAGCCGCGGTTCATGTAGTAGTTGCTGAGCTTTTCCAGGTCGCCCGAGAGCTTCTCGCGCGAGTACTGGTCGTCCTTGGAGTACCAGGACAGCCAGTTGGTCGTGTTCGATTCGAAGCCGTCGCGGATCTGCTTGTCCGTGAACGCCTTGTTGCCGACGACGTTGATTTCCTTGATCTTGGCAGCCTTGCCTTCGCGGATTTCGATGTCGATGGCGACGCGGTTGCGGTCCAGCTGGGTGACGTGCGGATCGACCGACACGTTGTACTTGCCGCGGTTGTAGTACTGGCGGATGAGTTCCTGCTGCACGCGGTCCAGCGAGAGGCGGTCGAAGGTTTCACCTTCGGACAGGCCGATCTCCTTCAGGCCCTTGCGCAGGTCGTCTTCCTTGATGTCCTTGTTGCCACGCAGGGTGAGCTTGGCGATAGCCGGACGCTCGACGACCTTGATCACCAGGATGTCGCCCTGGCGGTCGATTTCAACATCGCTGAAGAACTTGGTCTGGTACAGGGCACGAATGGCGGCCTGTGCCTTGTCGTCGCTGACGGTATCGCCCTTCTCGATCGGCAGGTAGCTGAGCACCGTGCCCTGCGCGATGCGGGTCAGACCATCGATACGAATATCGGAAACGACAAACGGCTCGAAGGCAAGCGCATTGGCGGACAGGGAGGCGAGCAGGATCAGGGCGGCGATACGCTTCATCGTCGATTCCAATGGGTTAAGTCCAGTCGCAGGCGGACGAGGCCGGCGACCGAAGAGGAGCACGTGCCGGGCTCATGCCCGGCATCGTTTTGCCCGTCACGAGACGAGCATGCGCTGGATGTCGTTGAAAAAAGCCAACCCCATGAGGGTGAACAGCAAGGCGAGGCCGACGTACTGGCCAGCGATCATGGTGCGTTCGCTGACCGGGCTGCCTTTGATCAACTCAATAAGGTAATACAGCAGGTGTCCCCCGTCCAAGACAGGGATGGGGAGCAGGTTCAAGATGGCCAGGCTCAGCGAGACCAGGCCGAGGAAGTTCAGGAACCACCCCAGGCCCTGGTTGGCCGCGCTGTTGGCCACCTGTGCGATGCCGATGACGCCGGAGATATTCTTCGCCGAGGCCTGGCCCGAAAGCATCTTGCCGATCATGCCCAGGGTGGACGTGGTGCCCGTCCAGGTGGCCTTGAGCGACTCGGTGAACGCGCGCACGGGGCCGAAACGCAGGGTGGCGGCTTCCAGCGGCTGGTTGGCGATGCCGACCAGCCAGCGGGTCGGCTGGCCCTGCTCGGATTTCATGCGGGCGGTGACGGCAACGGTGCTGGCCTGGCCACCGCGCTGGATGCCGATGGCAAGCTGCGGGGCCTTGGCCGCCTGCACCTGCACGAGCTTGGTGAAGCTGGCGAAATCGTCCACCTTCTCACCGTTGACGCTGGTGATCTTGTCCCCTGCACGCAGGCCCGCGAGCGCGGCCGGATCGCCCGGGACCACCTCGTTGACGACGGCGGGGGGCGATTGCAGGTCGAGGCCAAGCTCGTGGAAGCGCTTGCCGGCATCGCCGAAGGCGAGGCCCTGCACCGGCAGCACCACGTTGCGCTCGGTACCGTTGGTGCCACGCACGTGCACGGGGACGGGCTCGTTGCCGAGCAGGCCGTTGAAGAGGACGTCGGTGGCGTCGCTCCAGGTGCTGACGGCCGTGCCGTCGACAGCGAGGAGGCGGTCGCCCGGCTGGATGCCGGCTACCGCGGCGGGCGTACCCGGCGCGGCGGTGATGATCGGGGCCACGTCAGGGCGGCCCACCATGTACATGGCCCAGAACGCCACGATGGTGAAGACCAGGTTGAACACCGGGCCGGCGGCGACGATGGCGATGCGCTGCCACACCGGCTTGCCGGTGAATTCGACGCTGCGCTCGCTCTCGGACACGTCGCCTTCGCGGGCGTCCAGCATCTTCACGTAGCCACCCAGCGGGATGGCGGCAATCTGGTATTCGGTACCGTCCTTCGCGACACGGCGCCATAGCGGCCGGCCGAAGCCCACCGAAAAACGCAGCACGCGCACGCCACAGCGGCGCGCGACCCAGTAGTGGCCAAATTCGTGGAAGGTCACCAGGACGCCAAGCGTCACCAGCAGCCAGAACACGGAACCGAGGAATGGGCTCATCAGGGGAGGCGGGTCTCGAAAAAACGTTTGGGTTGAACGAGTTTAGCAGTAAGCGCGATGGAGAACGCCCCGGGCCGCCCGCCGGGCTTCAGCGTCGCGCCCCACAAGCGTCTGGACATCGACCACCGGAATCGGCGGCAGTTCCTCAAGAACGCGTTCAACCACCTCGGCAATCGCGAGGAAGGGCAGGCTGCCGGCCAGGAAGGCGTCCACGGCCACCTCGTTGGCGGCGTTCAGGATCGCCGTGGCGTCGCCCCCGGCGCGCAGGGCGGCAAAGGCCAGCGCCAGGCAGCGGAAGGTGTCCAGGTCGGGCTTCTCGAAGTCCAGGCGGGCATGGGCCGCCAGGTCGAGGGGTGCCACGCCGGCCTCGATCCGCTCCGGCCAGGCCAGGGCGCAGGCGATGGCGGTGCGCATGTCCGGGTTGCCGAGCTGGGCCAGCACCGAGCCATCCACGTAATCGACCATGGAATGGACGAGGCTTTGCGGGTGGACGACCACGTCGATGACATCCGCCGGGGCGCCGAACAGGTGGTGGGCCTCGATGACTTCAAGGCCCTTGTTCATCAGCGTGGCCGAGTCCACCGAGATTTTCCGGCCCATCGACCACTTGGGATGGGCACAGGCTTCGTCCGGGGTGATGGCGCCGAGCTGGGCGCGCGTGCGGCCACGGAACGGGCCGCCGCTGGCGGTGAGGATGAGCCGGCGCACGCCGCTGGGGCCCAGCGCAGGGCGGCCCCCGGGCAGGCACTGGAAAATGGCGTTGTGCTCGGAATCCACCGGGATCAGGTCGCCGCCGCCTTCGCGCAGCGCCTGGAGCAGCAGCTCGCCGCCCATCACGATGGACTCCTTGTTCGCCAGCAGCAGGCGCTTGCCGGCGCGCGCGGCGGCCAGGGTGGAATCCAGCCCCGCGGCGCCGACGATGGCGGCGACCACCGTGTCGCAGAGCGGGCCCGCGGCGGCCGCGGTGACCGCGTCGGCGCCGGAGGCAATGTCGCAGGTGACGCCGGCCGCCGCCAGGCGACGGGCGAGGTCGGCTTCCATGGCGGGGTCGGCGACGATGGCGAGGTCGGGGCGGAAGCGCTCGCAGAGCTTCGCCAGCGCTTCGGTGCCGCGGTTGGCGACGAGCACGCTGGCGCGGAAGCGATCAGGGTGGCGGGCGATGACGTCGAGCGTGCTGGTCCCGATCGACCCGGTCGCCCCCAGGACCCCTACCTGGCGAATGGCCATGGCTTAGAGACCCAGCAGGAGCTTGCCGGCCGCAAAGACCGGCAGGGCGGCGAAAACGCTGTCGAGGCGATCGAGCAGGCCGCCGTGGCCCGGGAACAGGTTGCCCGAATCCTTGACCGTCGCGTGGCGCTTCATCAGGCTTTCGAACAGGTCGCCGACCACGGCCACCGCCACGGTGACCACGCCCAGGATGACCAGGCCGATGAGCCTGGCGCCGCTTTCCACGCCGAGCAGCAAGCCGCCCACCCAGGCCACGAGGGCGCCGGCGACCAGGGCGCCGTACACGCCAGCCCAGGTCTTCCCTGGGGAAATCCGCGGGGCGAGCTTGCGGCGGCCGAAGAAGCGGCCGCTGAAGTAGGCACCCGTGTCGGCGGCCCACACGATGACCAGGGCCAGCAGCACCCACCAGTGGCCGCGATCACTCGCGTGCATGTCGGTGGCGGCGGCCAGTGCCGGCACGATCACCAGCAGGCCGGCGCCGAGCTTGAGCATGCGGTTTTCGCTGCTGGGGGCGGCGGCAAACGTGAAATGGCGAAGCCAGAAGCAGCAACCGACCCACCAGGCCACGCCGGCGAAAGTCAGGGCGGCGAGCAGGCCGTGCGTACGCACCAGCAACAGGACGGCGAAGATGACCACGGCGGCGGCCGTGACGATGCCGCGCCCCACCGGCGTGCGGTAGCCGGCCAGCAGGGCCCATTCCCACGCCGCGCCGGCAAAGGCCACGGCGACCAGCGACGCGAAGAAGCCCGTCGGCGGCAGCAGGATGAGGGCGAGTACGAGCGGGATCAGGACCGCTGCGGTGATGATGCGTTGCTTCAGCATGGGGGTCCGGCGTTAGCCCGTGGCTACCTGGTCGCCGGTGCGGCCGTAACGGCGCTCGCGGCGGGCGTAGTCGTCCAGCGCCCCGGCCAGGCAAGCCTGGTCGACGTCCGGCCAAAGGGTGTCGGTGAAAAAGAGCTCGGCGTAGGCAAGCTGCCAGAGCAGGAAGTTGCTTACCCGGTGTTCGCCACCGGTGCGGATGAACAGGTCGACCGGCGGCTGGTCCGCCAGGCAGGTGTAGCCGTGCAGGCGCTTTTCGTCGAGGTCGGCCAGGGCGAACTCACCCCGCGCCGCCGCTTCGGCCGCCAGGCGGGCTGCGTTGGCGATATCCCAGCGGCCGCCGTAATTCACGGCCACGTTCATGGCCAGGGCGGTGTTGCCGGCCGTGCGCTCCATGGCCCCGAGCATGCGCTTGCGGAGTTCCGGGGCAAACCCGTCGAGGTCGCCCACGAAGCGGATGCGCACGCCGTTGCCGTGCAGCTCGTCCACCTCGCGGTCGATCGCCTTCAGGAACAGCTCCATGAGCGCGGAGACCTCGCCCTCGGGGCGGGCCCAGTTCTCGCTGGAGAAGGCAAACAGGGTCAGCGAACTGACACCCGCCCGCAGGCAGAACTCAACGGCCTCACGCACGGCCTTCTGGCCGGCGTGGTGGCCGAACGTCCGCGGGCGAAGACGCTTCTTCGCCCAGCGGCCGTTACCATCCATGACGATGGCGATGTGGCGGGGAACCCGGGCATCGGGTGTCGCGGCCATGGGCGCGGACCGATGGCGCGTCAGAGCGCCATCAGCTCCTTTTCCTTGTCCTTGACCACGTCATCCACGTCCTTGACGAACTTGTCCGTCAGCTTCTGGATGTCGTCGTCCGCACGCTTCTTGTCGTCTTCCGTGATCGTCTTGTCCTTGAGCAGCTTGTCGATGTGCTGGATGGCATCACGACGGACGTTGCGCACGGCGATCTTCGCCTGCTCGCCTTCCTTCGCCACGCTCTTGGCGAGCTCCTTGCGGCGCTCTTCGGTCGGCGGCGGGAAGTTCAGGCGGATATCCATGCCCATGGTGGTCGGCGTGATGCCGAGATCGGACGCCATGATGGCCTTCTCGATCGGGCCGACCATGGCCTTGTCGAACGGCTTGACCGCCAGCGAGCGGGCGTCCGGCGTGGTCACGTTGGCGACCTGGGCCAGCGGGGTCGGCGTGCCGTAATAGGGCACGACGATGTTGTCGAGGATCGACGGGTTGGCGCGACCGGTGCGGATGGACTTCAGGTCGTGCTTGAGCGATTCGATGCTCTTGCCCATGCGGGTCTCAGCATCTTTCTTGATGTCATTGATCATGGGCGTATTTCCGGTGAATCTGGTCAGCAGGCGAGTATAGCAGGGCGGCCGGAGGGCGGTTCAGCCGGCGTCGACGAGGGTGCCCACGGGTTCGCCGTGCATGATTTTCATCAGGCTGCCCGGCTGGGTCATGTCGTAGATGCGCAGCGGCAGCTTGTTCTCGCGGCACAGGGCAATGGCTGCCGTGTCCATCACTTCGAGGCGGCGCTCGATCACCTGGTTGTAGGTGAGGTGCTCGTAGCGGGTCGCATCGGGCACGCGCTTCGGGTCGGCGCTGTACACACCGTCCACCTTGGTGGCTTTCAGCAGCAGGTCGGCGCCCACTTCCACGGCGCGCAGCGCAGCGGCCGAGTCGGTGGTGAAGAACGGGTTGCCGATGCCGGCGGCGAACAGCGCGACGCGGCCTTTTTCCAGGTGACGGATGGCGCGGCGGCGGATGAAGTCTTCGCAGACCTCGTTGATCTTGATGGCGCTCATGGTGCGGGCTTCGCCGCCGAGCTTTTCGATGGCGTCCTGCATGGCCAGCGCGTTCATTACGGTGGCGAGCATGCCCATGTGGTCGCCGGTGACCCGGTCCATGCCGGACGCGGCCAGGCCGGCGCCACGGAAGATGTTGCCGCCGCCGATAACGACGCCGACCTGGACACCGGCGTCATGGACTTCGAGGATTTCCTTGGCGAGGCGGCCGATGACCTTGGGATCGATGCCGTAGTCTTCGGTGCCCATCAGGGCTTCACCGGAGAGCTTGAGCAGGATTCGGCGGTGTTTCAGCGGGGTGCTCATGGGGATTCTCCGAATTGTGTGGGGCAAAACGCGCGCATTGTAGCGCGCGATCTTTATGACAGGCAGATTAAAAACGTCGCGGGCGGTAAAAGTCGAGCCGTCAGCCTGTTGTCGGCGCAAAAAAAAGGCCGCGATTGCTCGCGGCCTTTTTCGTCAGCGGGGTGGGGTGGCTTACGCCAGGCCCGCCTGCTTCATCACTTCGGCGGCGAAATCGTCCACCACCTTCTCGATGCCTTCGCCAACCGCCAGGCGCTGCACGGAAACGATCTCCGCGCCGGCCTTCTTGAGGGCTTCAGCCACCGTGACGTCACCGTCCAGCACGTACGGCTGGCCGACCAGGGTCACGTCGGCAAGGATCTTGTTCACCTTGCCCGAGACGATCTTCTCGAGGATCTCGGCCGGCTTCTGCTTTTCCTTGTCCGACATCTTCGACAGCTCGATTTCCTTTTCCTTCTCGAGGAAATCGGCCGGGACGTCTTCGGCCTTGATGAACTTGGGATTCATCGCTGCCACGTGCATGGCGATGCCCTTGGCCAGCTCTTCCGAGCCACCCTTGAGGGCCACCAGCACGCCGATGCGGCCGCTGTGCGAGTACGCGCCGATCGGGCCGGCGTTCTCCACCTGGGCCATGCGGCGGACTTCGAACTTCTCGCCGATGGTGAGGGTCAGCGACTTGGCGGTGTCTTCCACGGTGGAGTCGCCGAGCTTGGCGGCCTTCAGCGTGTCGATATCCTTGGCGCCGGTCTCGAGGGCAACCTTGGCGACATCCTTGGTGAACTGGATGAACTGCTCGTTGCGCGAGGAGAAGTCGGTTTCGCTGTTGACTTCGACCAGGACGGCCTTGTCGGCGTTGCTGGCGACGGCGATGAGGCCTTCGGCGGCAACGCGGTCGGCCTTCTTGTCAGCCTTGGCGGCACCGCTCTTGCGCAGCGCTTCCATTGCCGCTTCGATATCGCCGTTGTTTTCGACGAGTGCCTTCTTGCACTCCATCATGCCGACGCCAGAGCGCTCGCGCAGGTCCTTGACGAGGCTTGCGGTGATCTCAGCCATGGTAGTTCCTCAATGGTTTTGGAGGGCGCCGCGGCGGTGATGCCGCGGCGCCGGATGAAACAGAAGAGCAGGTTACGGGGGTGGGGCGCTTACGCGCGGCCACGACCACCGTCACGGCCGCCTTCGCGACGCGGGGCACCCTTCTTGGCCGGGGCGCCACGACGGTCGCCGCGCGGGGCGTCGTCCTTGGCGACCGGGTTGCCTTCCTCGTTCAGCTCCACGAACTCGTTGGCATCGCCACGGGCGGCGTGCTGCGGAGCGGCGGCCTTGCCTTCCAGGATGGAATCGGCAGCGGCGCGGGCATAGAGCTGGATGGCACGGATGGCGTCGTCGTTACCCGGGATGGCGTAGTCGACGAGGGCCGGGTCGTAGTTGGTATCGACAACGGCGACGACCGGGATGCCGAGCTTGCGGGCTTCCTGGACGGCGATGTCTTCGTGGCCGATGTCCACGATGAACAGGGCGTCCGGCAGGCGGTTCATGTCCTTGATGCCGCCCAGCGAGTTCTGCAGCTTGTCGCGCTCGCGACGACGGGCCAGCACTTCGTGCTTGACCAGGCGGTCGAACGAACCGTCGGTTTCGGCGGCTTCCAGTTCCTTCAGGCGGGCAACCGACTGCTTCACGGTGCGGAAGTTGGTCAGCATGCCGCCGAGCCAGCGGGCGGTGACGAACGGCTGGTTGGCGCGGCCGGCTTCTTCAGCCAGGGCTTCGCGGGCCGAACGCTTGGTGCCGACGAACAGGATGGTGCCGCCCTTCTGGGCCAGGCCCGAGAGGAAGTTCATCGCGTCGTTGAAGAGCGGAAGGGTCTTCTCGAGGTTGATGATGTGGATCTTGCCGCGGGCGCCGAAGATGTACGGAGCCATCTTGGGGTTCCAGTAGCGGGTCTGGTGGCCGAAATGGACGCCGGCTTCCAGCATCTCGCGCATGGTGACTTGTGCCATGGAATTACTCCTGGGCGAACCGCACGAGGCGGTTCTATGGGGGTTGGGACCTCCACGCATCCCCGGCTTCGACCCTGGCCTTGCCGCGGAGCCTTTCGCTCGTCGACGGCTGGCAGGGCACCCCGAAGGCGGTGCCGATGCGTGTGTGGCGTTAAATGCGATGGCCTCGCGCCGGGCCCATAGTGGCCCCGAGCGGTTACAATCGCGCTTCGATTTACCGCCGTGGCCACGCAAACGTGGCTTCGCCGGACAGCAAAACTCGCTAATTGTAGCCTCCGGGTACCGCCCTCCGCAAGACAAGGGTGGAATTCCGGCAGGGCCGCCGCCACGTCCGTGGTAGGCCCCATCCCCCTGGGGGCAAAGGAAAAAGAGAGAACCCACCATGGCAGTCGTACCGAAGACCCCCGAAGAGATCCAGTCCATGCGCGAGGCCGGCCGCCTGGCCGCCGAGGTGCTGGCCATGCTGGTGCCCCACGTGAAGCCGGGCGTCAGCACCGAGCAGCTCGACCGCCTCGCCCACGACCATATCGTGAACGTGCAGAAGGCGATCCCGGCCAACGTCGGCTACCGGGGCTTCCCGAAAACCGTGTGCACTTCGGTCAACCATGTGATTTGCCACGGTATTCCGACCGAGACCAAGATCCTGAAGGACGGCGACATCGTCAATATCGACGTCACCGTCATCAAGGATGGCTGGCACGGCGACACCAGCCGCATGTATTTCGTCGGCACCCCGAGCGTCCTGGCCAAGCGCCTGGTCGATACCACCTTCGAAGCCATGATGAAGGGCATCGAGGCGGTCAAGCCGGGCGCCACCCTGGGTGACGTCGGCGCCGCGATCCAGAAGCACGCCGAAGCGGCGGGTTTCTCGGTGGTCCGCGAGTACTGCGGCCATGGCATCGGCAAGGTCTACCACGACGAACCGCAGGTGCTGCATTACGGCCGCAACGGCACGGGCCTGGAGCTCAAGCCGGGCATGACCTTCACCGTCGAGCCGATGATCAACGCCGGCAAGCCGCAGACCAAGTCGCTGCCCGATGGCTGGACGGTGGTCACCAAGGACCATTCGCTTTCCGCCCAGTGGGAGCACACCGTGGCCGTGACGGAAGACGGTTTCGAGATCCTCACTCCGTGGCCGGACGCTGCCTGACGCTCTGACGATCCACCACGCGCCAAGGGGCCCTGACGTGACGCTTCCCCCGCTACCACGCCTGCCCGCCGTCGTTCCCCGTTCGGGCGTCTCGCCCGAGGCACGGCGTTCACTGCGCCAGCTGCTCGGCGACGCCGACCGCGCGCTGGATACGGCCTTCCGCGACGGCGAGGACGCCTCGGCCCTGGCCCGGCGCCGGGCGGAGATCGTCGAACGCGTGGTGGTGCATGCCTGGGGCGCCTGCCTGGGCGATATCGCCGCCGCCGCGCTGTTTGCCGTCGGCGGCTTCGGCCGCGGCATGCTCTTTCCCAGTTCGGACGTGGACCTGCTGGCGATGGTCGGCGAGGCCTCGCCGCCGTTATCCAGGGCGCTGGAGAACTTCTTTTCCTGCCTTTGGGACATCGGCCTGAAGCCGGGCCACGCGGTACGCACCGTGGAGCAGTGCCGTGAGCTGGCCGCCCGCGACGCCAGCGTGTTCACCAGCCTGCTGGATGGCCGCCGCCTTGCCGGCTGGCCCATCCTGGCCGAGCAGCTGCGCGGCATCCTCGATGACCCGGCGCTGTGGCCGCCCCGCGAGTACCTCGCCGCCCGCCTGGCCGAGCGCGACGCCCGCCACGCGCGTTACGACGACACCGCGCAGAACCTCGAGCCGAACCTGAAGGATGGCCCTGGCGGCCTGCGTACGCTCGATGCCCTGCGCTGGCTGGGCCGGCGCCTCGCCCATGCGCCCGATTTCGACGCCATGGTGGCCGAAGGCCTGCTTGAACCCGTGGAGGCCGCCAAGCTCGGCCGCGCGGAAGCGACCCTGCGCCGCTATCGCTACGCGCTGCACCTGGAAGCCGGGCGTGCGGAAGAGCGCCTGCTGTTCGACTACCAGCGTGCGCTGGCCACGCGGCTGGGCTTCGAAGACGAGCACGCGAAGAACCTGGGTGTCGAGCAGTTCATGCAGGGCTACTACCGGGCCGCCACGCAGATCGAGCGCTCGGGTACCCAGCTGGTGGAGCGTTTCGAGGAGATGCTCGATCCGTCGGCGGAACCACAGCCGGTGGGCAGTGATTACCTGCGCTACGGGTCCCGGATCGCCATGCGCAACCCGCACTTGTTCGCGCGCCGGCCGGCCGCCCTCGTTGAGATTTTCATCGCCCGCCTCGACGAGCCGGGCATCACCGGCTTCACCGCCGAAACCATGCGGCGCATCCAGCATGCGGTGTCGTTGCATGGCGAGGGGCTGGCCGATGACCAGGCCGTGCTCGACGCCTTCCTTGCGCTCCTGCGCCGGGGTGCGCCGGCCGTCGACGCCCTTTGGCGGATGAACCGCCACGGCCTGCTCGCCGCGATCCTGCCGGCGTTCGGCAAGGTGGTCGGGCGCATGCAGTACGACCTGTTCCACGTGTATACCGTGGACGAGCACACCTTGCGCGTGCTGCGGAACGTCGCGCGCTTCGCCGATCCCGCCGCGCGTCGCGAGTTCCCGCTCGGCTGCGAGATCTGGCCGCATATCGAGCGGCCGGAGCTGATGCTGCTGGCCGCGCTGTTCCACGATATCGCCAAGGGCCGCGGTGGTGACCACTCCGCCCTCGGCGAGGAAGACGCGCTGGCCTTCTGCCGGCGCCTGGGCCTTCCCGAAGAGCAGGTGCTGCTTGTGGCCTGGCTGGTTCGCCAGCACCTGCTGATGAGCACGACGGCGCAGCGCCAGGACATCACCGACCCCGACGTGGTGCATCGCTTCGCCGCCGTGGTGGGCGACTGGGAGCACCTCGATCATCTCTACCTGCTGACCATCGCCGATATCATCGGGACCAGTCCGAAGCTGTGGAACGCCTGGAAGGACCGGCTGCTGTCCGACCTGTACACGGCGACGCGCTTTGCCCTGCGCAGCGACGTCAGCCACGCCACCATCGTGGGCTCGCGTGTGCGCGAGTGTCGCGAGCGTGCCCAGGGCATGCTGGTGGCCGAGCGCTTCGCGGTCAGCGATATCGAAAAAGTGTGGGCGGACTTTCCCGACCTGAGCTTCCTCCGCCACCGCTCCGAGCAGATCGCGTGGCAGACCGCGGCCATCTTGCGCGCGCGCGGCGCGACGCCCCTGGTCGAGGTCCACCCGTTCTCGGTGCGTGGCAGTACCGAGCTGTTTGTGTACGCGCCGGATCGCGACGGCCTGTTCGCCACCGTGACCGCCGTGCTCGATCGCCTGCGTTTTTCGGTGGTCGAAGCCCGCATCCTCGTGTCGAACACCGGCATGGCGCTGGACACCTTCCTCCTGCTTGAATCGGAAACACAGGCGCCGGCCTCGTCGCAGCGCGCGGAAGAACTGCGCCTGCGCCTGGTCCGCGCGCTGGACCACCCCGAAGGCCACAGCGCGCCCAAGCGCGGCATTTCGCGCCACCTGCGCCACTTCCAGATGACGCCGCGGATCGCGTTCAATGCCATCGGCGAACGCACGCAGCTGTCGCTGGTATGCACGGACCGCCCCGGCCTGCTTGCCGCCGTGTCGCAGGCGCTGGCCGAAGCGGAGGTGCGCGTGCATGATGCGCGTATCGCGACGTTCGGCGAGCGCGTTGAAGACTTCTTCCAGCTCACCGACCGCAATAACGCGGCGCTGTCCCCGGCGCGCCAGGAGATCCTGCGCGAATGCCTTCTGCGCCACATCGGTTTTGAATCCCCCAGGAATGCCCTGAATGCAAATGCAAACGCTTGAATCCGTGATCGATGACGCCTTCGAGCGTCGTGCGGACCTGAACCAGAACGAGATCGAGGGTGGCCTGCGCGATACCGTCGACCAGGTGCTGGACCTGCTTGAATCGGGTGAGCGCCGCGTGGCCGAACCCGATGGCAAGGGCGGCTGGGTGGTGCATGCGTGGCTCAAGAAAGCCGTGCTGCTGTACTTCCGCATGAACGGCAACCGCGTGATGGACGGTGGCCCGTCCAGCGCCTTCGACAAGGTGCCGCTGCGCTTCACCGACGGCGACGCCACCGAGTACGCGAACCTTGGCGCCCGTGTCGTGCCTGGCGCCCTGGTGCGTCGTGGCGCGCACATCGCGAAGGATGCGGTGCTGATGCCCAGCTACACCAACATTGGCGCCTACGTGGGCGCCGGCACGATGGTCGACACCTGGGCCACGGTAGGTTCCTGCGCGCAGGTTGGCGCCGGCGTGCATCTCTCCGGCGGCGTCGGCATCGGTGGCGTGCTCGAGCCGCTGCAGGCCAACCCCACGATCATCGAAGACAACTGCTTCATTGGCGCGCGCTCGGAAGTCGTCGAGGGTGTGATCGTGGAGAAGGGTTCGGTCATCGGCATGGGCGTGTTCCTCGGCCAGTCCACGCGCATTTACAACCGCGCCACGGGCGAAGTCAGCTACGGCCGCGTGCCGGCGGGCAGCGTCGTCGTCGCCGGCAGCCTGCCGTCGAAGGACGGCAGCCATAGCCTGTATGCCGCCATTATCGTGAAGCAGGTGGACGAGAAAACGCGCTCCAAGACTGGCATCAACGAACTGCTGCGCAGCGGTGAGTGAGCCCATGGCGCTGACGGTCTACGGCTTGCCCAACTGCGATACCTGCAAGAAGGCGCGCAAGTGGCTTGATCGCTTCGGGGTCGCCTACAGCTTCGTCGATTACCGTGCCAACCCGGTGCCCCCAGCCACGCTCAAGGCGTGGTCGCAGGCGCTCGGTGGCTGGGAGAAGCTGGTCAACAAGGCGTCCACCACGTGGCGCACCTTGCTGCCGCAGCGCAAGGACCCGCGCACCGACCCGGAGTGGACGCTCCTGCTGAAGGAATACCCGGCGCTGATCAAGCGGCCGGTGGTGGTGGAGGGCGACGATGTGTCGGTCGGCTTCACCGATAACGCCTTCAAGAAACGCTTCGGTAAATAACATGTCGGCCGTCCTCGAACTTACCCGCGACCTGATGGCCCGCCGCTCGGTCACGCCGGATGACGCGGGCTGCCTGCCATCGATTGCCGCGCGCCTCCAGCGCGTTGGCTTCCGCATCGATCACCTGCGATTCGGTGACGTCGACAACCTGTGGGCCACGCATGGCGGCGAAGGCCCCGTGCTGGCGTTCCTCGGGCACACCGACGTCGTGCCCAGCGGCCCGGAAGAGCACTGGACCACGCCACCCTTCGAACCCACCGAGCGCGACGGCATGCTTTACGGTCGCGGTGCCGCGGACATGAAGGGTTCGGTCGCGGCGATGGTCGTGGCGCTTGAGCGGTTTGTCACGGCGCATCCGTCCCACGCAGGCACCGTGGGCTTGCTGCTTACGTCCGACGAGGAAGGCGTGGCGCTGCATGGCGTGCGCGAAGTCGTGGATTACTTTGCTGCCGTCGGCCAGCGCATCGACTACTGCGTGGTGGGCGAGCCCTCGGCGAAGGAGCGCCTCGGCGACCTTATCCGTGTCGGGCGGCGTGGCTCGCTGTCCGGCACGCTGACCGTGCACGGCGTGCAGGGCCATGTGGCCTACCCGGAGAAGGCGAAGAATCCGATCCACGCGTTCGCACCGGCGCTGGCGGCACTGGCGGCGGAGCGCTGGGATGAAGGCAACGCGGACTTCCCGCCCACGTCGTTCCAGGTCTCCAACATCAACGCGGGTACGGGCGCGAACAATGTCATCCCGGGTGAGCTCGTCGCCCTGGTGAACTTCCGGTTTTCGACGGCCAGCACCGCGGACGGGCTTCGCGAGCGCGCGGAAGCCATCCTGCGCGCCCATGGCGTCGATTTTGCGATCGACTGGCATCTGTCGGGGCATCCGTTTCTCGCAACCCCTGGCGGGCGTCTTCGCGAGGTGGTCGCCGGCGTGTGTCGCGACCTGTGTGGCATCGACCCGGAGCAGAGCACCGGCGGCGGTACCAGCGATGGCCGCTTCATCGCGCCGATGGGTGCGGAAGTGATCGAGCTCGGCCCCGTAAACGCGACGATCCACAAGGTGGACGAGTGCGTCTCCCTTGCCGATCTGGATGCGTTGCCTGGCCTCTACGAGGCGATCTGCCAGCGCATGCTGGCCTGACGTTTACCGTCGGGTTAATGCGGCGCGGTCTGGGGCTCGATGGTCAGCGTGTGTTTCGACGCTCCCGGCAGTAGCGGTGTCAGGTGGCCCTGGGCCCACTGCTCATGCCCCGCGCCGTGGAACGGCGACAACGGATGGCCACTCTGGCCGCCGGGCATCTCCAGGTAACTCTCGTCTTCATGCCCAGGCGAGATGGCGAAGCGTTCGGAGGCACCGAACGCGGGCGCCTGGACCCGCGGCATGTCGGTATCGCCCGCAAGCGGTTCGGCCGGCATGTCGAGAAAACGCGACAGCCAGCGGGGCAGGGCGGACGAGAGCGGATGCATGATGTGCGCGGTGTTGAGTTCGCCCCAGGTGCGTGCCTCGATGCCACCCGCGCCTGCGTTGAGCTCATCGGAGGTCTTGCGTGCGGCCGTGGCCAGCAAGTCATCCCAGCTGGCGTAGGCGGGGTCGAGCAGGTTCATCGGGCGCAGGGTCAGCATCTGCCACACCGCGCCTTCTGCCGTCGTGCCACGCGGCCAGCTGAAGTCGGGGAAACGGGCCTTCGCCCTTGCGATGAACGGAGCGAGGACAAGGTCGCGTACGTGCTGTCGGAAGGTGCGCACGGCACGGTAGTCCACGCTGTCCACCGCGGCGTGGCCGGCCCATGTCGCGGTGGCCTGGCGCAGCGGATCCAGCGTCGCATCCTTCGTGCGCGACAGCGTGGCCTGGAGCAGATCGTTCCAGCGCGAAAGAAACAGCGCGCGGTCGTCGAGCTGGATGGAGAGCATGTCGCCCGGGACGAAGTGCTCGCGGGCCTGGAGGTCGTCGCGAATCTGCTGGGCGCGTGCGCCCAGGTCATGGCCGCCATTGCCGAGCAGGGCCAGCGCGTCACCGCCGACGGTGCGATTGTTCGCCGTCCACAGGCGGCTGCCGGCCGGGTCGGCGATGCGCGGGTAACGCGAGGCGTCGGCGAAACCCGTCCAGCCGGGGACGCCGGGCTGGCGCAGCGGCACGGCATTGCCGATCAGGGTCCACGCGATATGGCCGGCGCGATCGCCCACCAGCAGGTTCTGCGGCGGCATACCGGCATGCGGCGCGACGTCGAGGGCGGCGCCCACGTCGTTCGCGCGTTCCAGGCCCATGATGCCGAGGTTGAAGGCGTCGGGACGGTGTGCGATCCAGGCCAGCGCCAGCGGCGTGCCGTCCGCGTCGGTGGCCGCCAGCGGACCCCACTGCGTGTCTTCCACGCGCAGGTGGCGTGCTTCGCCGCGCGCGACCTCGACCACCTCGTCGTGCACATCGAACGCCGCACTGCCATCGGGCGTTACGTAGCGCGACGGGTTGGCGTGGTCGCGGGTCACGCGTACCCAGTCCATCCAGTCGCCGTAGCTGTTGGTGAACGCCCATGCCACCTGGCCGTTGGAGCCGGCGACGAGCGCGGGCGTGCCGGGCAGGGTCACGCCGTTGAGGTCACGCGTGCCACCAGGCGCCGTGGCATCGGGAAAACGCAGGCGCGCGCGGAACCAGATATCGGGTACGCGCAGTCCAAGGTGCATGTCGTCGGCCACGAGGGCCGCGCCGTTATCGGTCAGCGCGCCACCCACGGCGAAGCTGTTGCTGCCCGGCAGTGCGTCGACGGGAACGCGCGTCGGTGCCGAGGCCACCCTGGGCTGGCTGCGCAGGTCGAACACGTCGGCGCCGGGCAGGATCACCTCCGGCGAACGCGAGCCATCCAGCGGCGCTTCCCAGGTGGGGTCCGGCGCGGTCAGCGCGTCGGCCACGGGGGCCGGTAGCGTCGCGCGAAGGCGCGCCAGGCCCAGGTCACGCCCGTTCGTGCCGTCTTCGTTGAGGTCCAGGTACATCGCACCCAGCACCAGCAGGCTGTCTTCGCCCTGCCAGGGTTGCGGCGTCTGGCGAAGCAGCAGGTACTCCCATGGCCTTACCCGAAGCTGGCCGAGGCCGGCGTTCACGCCATCGCGGTACGCATCGACGAGGGTGCGCTGGTCCGGCGGCAGGAAGGCGTAAGCCGCCTCGGCCACGGCGCGCAGGCGGTGTACGCGGTGGCGCATGTCCACATCCACCGCGGCCTCGCCGACCAGCGCGGCGAGTTCGCCGGCCGCCACGCGACGCAGCAGGTCCATCTGGAAGAAACGATCCTGGCCATGCGCGAAGCCGAGCGCCCACGCCGCATCACGGCGATTGGCCGCCTGCACCGTCAGCGTGCCCAGCGCATCACGCTGGAGCGTCACCGCTGCGGATGGGCCGTGCAGGGCAAGCGAGCCGTCCAGCCGGGCGAGGCTGCCTGACAAGGCGAGGTATCCCACCGCGAGCACGAGCACGATCAGCAATAGCAGAGCGGCAAGCAGGCGGCGGGCGAGGCGCATCCGTGGTCAGCGCCGCTTGGGGAAGACAGCGACCATACCCGCGTAGGGCTTGGTCATGAAGGCCGGCGCGCCGGCGTAGCCATCGCCCGGCGTCCAGGCCTGCGAGATGGTGCCGTCGAGGAACAGGGCGTCGCGGCAGCCGAGGTTGTCACGGAACAGGCGCGCGAAGGCATGGAAATTCACCGGCGCGCGGCTGACCACGAAGACCACATCGTGCGCGGTCTTGGCGCAGACACCGCTGCGCCACTTCATGCTGTCGGAGCCGTTGTCGAACTGCGTGTTCACTTCGCCGTCCACGACCAGCATGGGTCCGGACTGCGTCGCCCAACGCGGCTTGCGCGCCGACGCACGGAAGGCATCCGTGCTGCGGACCTCGGCGGTACCGTCGTCGTACACGGCGAAGACGCCGTTGGGCAGCAGCGAGAAATTGCCGGATCGCGGGTTGCCGTGGGCCAGGTTCAGCGGAACGATGGCTTTGCCATCTTCGACATACAGCCCCAGCGGGCGGAAATCACGATCGTAGATGCCGGCGTTGGTGGCGAACGCGAGGGTGCGGCCCTTGCTGGCCGTCCACGCCTTCAGCGATTCGATGGTGGCGAAGGGTTCGCTGGTGTCCGGGTTGCGCCAGAACAACTCGATGTCTTCGCGGCGGGTATCCACCGTGACCACGAAATACGACTGGCTGTCGAACACGACCTCACGGCCATCAACGGCATCGGCAGGCTCGGCGCAGCCGATGGACAGGCCCGCGAGGCCAGCCAGGGCGAGGGTGCGGAGAAGGAAGCGGGTGGCCATGGGGCGGAAACGGCGGTGGGGCATCCACCGATGTTCGCCGGGCAGGCGGGGTGGGTGCAAGGGCTGGTGCAGGGCGTAAACTCCGTGGTTTACCTTATCCCCTCCACGCCATGCCCTATACGCCTATCGTCGCCACCCTCGGCTACGTGCTCTCGCCCGATGGCCAGCGCGTGCTGATGATCCACCGCAATGCCCGCGAAGACGACCAGCACCTGGGCAAGTACAACGGCCTGGGCGGAAAAATGGAGCCGGGCGAGGACATCGCCGCCTGCATGCGCCGGGAAATCCGCGAAGAGGCCGGCATCGAATGCACCCGCATGAGCCTGCGCGGCACCCTGAACTGGCCGGGCTTCGGCAAGCAGGGTGAAGACTGGCTCGGCTTCATCTTCGTCATTACCGCCTTCGAGGGCGAGGCGTTCACGTCCAACCCCGAGGGCACCCTGGAGTGGGTGTCCGTCGAGGATCTGGATGCGCTGCCGATGTGGGAGGGCGACCGCCACTTCCTGCCGCTGGTCTTCGACCAGGACCCGCGGCCCTTCCACGGCGTGATGCCTTACAAGGACGGCCGGATGGTGTCCTGGGACGTCACCCGGCTCTGAGCTCAGCCGCTGGTTTCGATGCGTTCGACGCGGCGCAGGCCGCGCGGCAGCACGCCGCCACGCGTGGCGCGGCTGCCGCCGTACTCCACGAGGTCGGCCCACTTTAGCGTGAGCTTGCGGGCACCGGCGTACATCGTGACCTCGCCCTTGCCCTCGGTGACGACGGCCACGCCGACCACGCGCTCTTCGCCGGAAGCCAGCTTGGCCTTCGGGATCTCGATGAGCTTGTTGCCCTTGCCCTTGTCCAGTTCCGGCAGCTCGGCCACCGAGAACATCAGCAGGTGGCCCTCGCTGGTGACGACCACGATGCGGTCGCGTGACGGATCCGGCGTGATGGCCGGGGCCAGCACATGGGCGCCATCGCTGAGCGAGATGATCTGCTTGCCCGCCTTCTGGCGGCCGGTCAGCGCCTCGAAGCGCGTCACGAAGCCGTAGCCGAAGTCCGTGGCCAGGATGATCCGGGTGTCGTTCTCCGCGGCCACCAGCGCGTCAAAGCGCGCGCCCGCCGGCGGGCTGAAGCGCCCCGTGAGCGGCTCGCCGTTGCCGCGTGCCGAGGGCAGCGTATGCGCCGGCGTGGCGTAGGCGCGCCCGGTCGAATCGATGAAGGCAACCTGCTGCGTGGTACGTGCGCGGGCGATGCCCTGCAGGCTGTCGCCTTCGCGGTACGACAGCGCCTCGCCGTCCACGTCGTGGCCCTTGCCGGCGCGCACCCAGCCCTTCTGCGAGAGCACCACGGTGACCGGCTCGGACGCCACCAGGGCGCTTTCGTCCAGCGCCTGGGCGACGCTGCGCTCGATCAGCGGTGAACGGCGCTCGTCGCCGAACTTTTCGGCGTCGGCGCGCAGTTCTTCCTTGATCAGGCCCTTCAGCTTGGCCGGCGACTTCAGCAGCACGTTGATCCGGGCGCGCTCTTCCTCGAGCTTGTCGCGCTCTTCGGTGATCTTCATTTCCTCAAGGCGCGCCAGCTGGCGCAGCTTGGTCTCGAGGATGTAATCGGCCTGCTCCTCGTCGAGGCGGAAACGGGCGATCAGCACCGGCTTCGGCTCGTCTTCGGTACGGACGATGCGGATCACCTCATCCAGGTTGAGGTAGGCGATGCGCAACGCCTCAAGCAGGTGCAGGCGGCGCTCGACGCGGCCGAGGCGGTGGTTCAGGCGACGGGTGACGGTATCGGTGCGGAAACGCAGCCACTCCGACAGCACCGTCTTCAGGTCCTTCACCTGCGGACGGCCATCCAGGCCGATCATGTTCATGTTGATGCGGAAGCTCTTCTCCAGGTCCGTCGTGGCGAAGAGGTGCTGCATCATTTCGTCGCCGTCCACGCGGTTGGAGCGCGGCACGATGACGAGGCGGATGGGGTTTTCGTGGTCGGACTCGTCGCGCAGGTCTTCGATCATCGGCAGCTTCTTCGCGCGCATCTGCGCGGCGATCTGCTCAAGGATCTTCGACGGCGACACCTGGTGGGGCAGGGCCGTGATCACGATGTTGCCGTCGTCGCGCTCATAGATCGCGCGGGCACGGACCGAGCCGGTACCGGTGTGGTACATCGCCACCATCTCGCGGCGCGGCGTGATGATCTCGGCGGCGGTGGGGTAATCCGGGCCCAGCACGTGCTCGCACAGGTCGGCGATGGTGGCTTCCGGGTCGTCGAGCAGGCGGATGCAGGCGCTGGCCACCTCGCGCAGGTTGTGCGGCGGGATATCCGTGGCCATGCCCACCGCGATGCCCATGCCACCGTTCAGCAGCACATGGGGGACGCGCGCCGGCAGCCAGGTGGGCTCGTCCATCGTGCCGTCGAAGTTCGGCGACCAGTCGGTGGTGCCGTGGCCCAGCTCGGAGAGCAGTACCTCGGCAATCGGCGTCAGGCGCGATTCCGTGTAGCGCATGGCCGCAAAGCTCTTCGGGTCGTCCGAGGAGCCGAAGTTGCCGTGGCCGTCCACCAGCGGGTAGCGGTACGAAAACGGCTGGGCCATCAGCACCATGGCTTCATAGCAGGCCGAGTCGCCGTGGGGGTGGAACTTGCCGATCACGTCGCCGATGGTGCGAGCGGACTTTTTCGGCTTGGCCTGGGCGCCCAGGCTCAGTTCGCTCATGGCGTAGATGATGCGGCGCTGGACCGGCTTCAGGCCGTCGCCGATGAACGGCAGGGCGCGGTCCAGCACCACGTACATGGAGTAGTCGAGGTAGGCGCGCTCGGCGTAGTCCTTGAGCGGAATCTGTTCGTAATTGGCTTGCAAATTCATGAATTTAGCGATCCGGCAGCGCGCCACGGCGCGACATTAACCGGACGATGTTGCCAGAAAGACGTCTCAGGAGCGAAGACTGGCGTCAGTGCCTGCCGGCGTCGGTGTCCTTCAGGAACTTGATCAGGCCAGTGAAGTACGTCTGCTGGTCGTCATACATGGCCAGGTGCGCGCCCTTGGGGCAGAGCAGGAAGTGGCCGTCGGGCAGCTTCTTCGACATGGCTTCCATGTATTTCGGATCCATCGTGTCGTACGTGGCGCCGATGACCAGGGTCGGTACCGTGATCTTCGACAGGTCCTTGCTCCGGTCCCAGTTCAGCAGCTTGCCGCTGGCACCCAGTTCGCTCGGGCCCTGCATGGACACGTAAATCTGCTCGTTGATGTGGCCGAACGATCGATTGACCGGCTCCGGCCACTGGTCGGCGGGCATGCGCAGCACGTGCTGCTGGTAGTGCATGGGTACGAGGATGGCCATGTAGGCCGGGTCATCGGTCTTTTTCTCGCGTTCCATGCGCTGGACTTCGGCGAGCTTTTTCTGGTCCATGGCCGGCATCAGCACGTTCTTCGCGTACGCGTTGTACGCCGGGATGCTGTCGACCATGTTGGAGATGATGAGGCCTTTCAGGTGCTGCTGGTACTTCAGCGCGTACTCGATCGCCAGGACGCCGCCCCACGAATGCCCCAGGAGGTAGAAGTTGTCCTTGTCCAGGTGCAGCGCCTGGCGCACCTGCTCCACTTCCTCGACGAAGCGCGGGATCTCCCACAGCGATTCGTCCGTCGGCTTGTCGCTGAACGCGGAGCCCAGCTGGTCGTAGTAGTAGTACTCGATGCTGGCGCCGGGGAAGTAGCTGTCAAAGGCTTCTAAGTACTCGTGCGTCGCCCCGGGGCCGCCGTGGAGCAGCAGCACCTTGATGGTGGGGTTGTTGCCGACGCGCTTGGTCCAGACCCGGAATTTTCCCTTCGGCGTGTCGATGGTGATCATCTTCACGCCGCCGGAGAGGACGTCGTCGTGGCCGGCGTGGTCAAAATAGGTCGACGCCGGCGGCGAGGGCGGCGGCGCCGCCTGGGCTACGAGGGCCGTGAAGGCCAGCAGCAACAACGTATACAGACGGCGCATGGCGTGAACCCCTGGAGACAGTACGCGGACTATCGCGTCCTCCGGCCCGGCCCGCAAGCGGGGCCGGAGGCGCGTGGGTCAAAGCGTGAAGTCGGCCTGCACCGGGAAGTGGTCGGACGGGTAGTGGCCGTCCTTCGACACGGTGATGGTGCGCATGCTCTGCACCGTCACCCCGCGGTAGAGGATCCAGTCAATCCGCTTGGTCGGCTTGCCGGTGAAGCCGTGGAAGGTCTCCTCCGGGCCGTCCTTGACCGGTGCGGTGCTCCACGCATCCTTGAACGAGGCCGTGAGCGCCTTGTGCGATTCGCTTTCCGGCCCGGTGTTGAAATCCCCCGTGATGATGACCGGCACGTTGGACGGCAACTTCGCCGTCCATGCCGCCATCTCGCGGGCCGAACGCGACCGCGCGTCTTCATCGGTATCGCGGTAGGGGAAATGCGTGTCCAGTAGGTAGAACTGCTTGTGGTCCGAAAGCCGCTCGAAGAGTGCCCAGTTCACCATGCGCGGGAAGATGTTGCCCCACGTAATGCTCGCCACCTTGTCGGGCGTGTCCGACAGCCAGAAGTCCCCGGACTTCACCAGCTTCAGCCGATCCTTACGGTAGAAGATGCCCATGTGTTCGTCCTTGTGGCCGCCGAAGCGGTCGCGGCCGAACCAGGTGAACTTCGGCAGGCGGGCCACCGTATCGTCGCCCTGCTGTTGCCCCAGCTCCTGCGTGCCGATCACGTCGGGATCCATCTGGCGAATAGTGTCAGCGAAGAGATCCTTGCGCATGTCCCAGCGATCCGGGCCATCGGGTCCGGTGATGGTGCGGACATTGAAGGACATCACCTTCAGGTCTTCGGCGGCGACGGGACCGGCGAGGACCGCGGTCATCGCAGCGAGGAGGGCGAGGTTGCGCAGAGGGGTCATGCGAGTCGGCTTCCCTGGGAGAAGCGTTCGACTATAGCGACGTAACGTGGCGGGCGCGTGTTACGTGGGTCGCGTTACGGGTGGTGGGGCATATCGTCGCGAAGGCCGGCAAGGTGCCGTGCGATCCCCCCGGCTGGGGCACAATGGCGGCCTGAGCCCTTGCAGGAGCCCGTCGATGGCGGAGCAGACCCCGAATGCGCGCCCGGCCGGCAACGGCAGGCGTACCGTGATAGCCGTCGTCGGCATCGCCTTCCTCGCCTCGGTGACCACGCTGATCCTGGCGCTCTCCGCGTCCCATGGCGCACGGCAGCGTGACGCCGCGGCGATCGCTGCGGACAGCAATGATCTGCACGGCGTCGTCAACGACTGGCAAGCCCAGGTCCGGACGGCCCAGCAGGCATCGGCGCAGCAGCGCGACGCGTCGCTGGCACTACTCCGGACGCGGGCTGACGCGGCCAGCGCATGGAAGCCGCGCACGCCGTGCGGACAGGAAGCCCGGGATCGTCTTCGTGCGGCCATGGACACGCGGATTACAAGCCTGACGCGCAATACGCCCGGCACGGTCCAGGACGAAACGGCCATCGTGGATGAGGCGCTCCGCACGTGCGCCGCGCAGGCGGGCCAGGACGTGCAAGGCTGACCAGGGCGCTATCTAGCCGAGCCACCGGGCCAGTGCTTTCGCACCACCTTGCCCGAGCCAGCCCACCAAGCCGCCCGTGGCGGTTCCGGTGGCAGCCGCAACGACGCCAAGCGATTTCCACGTCGGCAACACGCATACGTGCTTGTCGAGCACATTGAGCTGCTGCTCGACGCGGGTGACCCGCGTGCCTAGCTCTTCGGTGGTTGCGGAAAGCGTTTCCACTTTCGCATCGACGACGGCAATCGCGACGTTCATAGTCCCCAGCTTTGCGTCGACGGCATCGAGCCGGGCGTCGGACGCCGCTGCCTTTGCATGAAGGTACTCCAGCGACTTGTTGATGCCGGACAGGTCCGCGCTCAGGCGTTTATCCATGTCGTGCGCGTGGCGTTCCATGCCTTGCATGCGGGTCTCCATGCCTTGCATGCGGGTCTCCATGCCCTGCATGCGGGTCTCCATGCCCTGCATCCGTTCCCCCAGCTCCTTCATCTGGTCACTCATCGTTCGCAACATTAATTCGATCATGGAGTCGGTCTCTGTAGTGTCTTGATCGCCGCCCGGGGCGTAGAGGCTCGCCGACGGCGACGTCATGAGAGCGTGGGACATCACGGTATGGTTTCCGTCGTTCATGGGTTGCCTTCCCGATGAGGTCAGCCGCCGAGTCGCGACGCGAGCGCATCGATATAGGGCTTCGCCAGGTATTGGATAGCCACCCACATGACGCCGATCACGGCGGCCGAGGCCACGGCGAACGTTCGCCAGAGGTCGGCTTTGGTAGGCATGTGGGCCACCTTCTCTTCGATGGCCGAGACCTTTGTAGCGATAGCGCCGAGATCGATCTCGAGGCGTCCGACCCGGACGGCCAGGTCGCGCAGGAATTCACCGGTCATGCGTGGAGCTCCGTGTCTGGTGTGTTGGCGTGAAAATGTGCCATGCCACCAGGGAGCATGTATGTAGGCGCGCACCGCTGCATTCGTGGGAGTGCACGCACAAAAACAAAGCCCACCGCGAGGGTGGGCTTTGTTAGGAATAGTGGTGGCTCGGGACGGAATCGAACCGCCGACACGGGGATTTTCAATCCCCTGCTCTACCAACTGAGCTACCGAGCCACGAGTGCCTGCAAGCGAACTTGCGGCCAGTGGAGCCGCGTATTAAATCGGGTGACGCGCCCGGCGTCAAGCCCTTTCATCCGGGGGCACGTAGCCGACGGGCTGTACGACCTCTCCGCCGAAGAAATACTTCTCCATCTCGCCGGAGAGGAAGCTGCGGGTCTTCGGATCCAGCGGCGACAGGCGCATCTCATTGATCAGCATGGTCTGGTGCGCCAGCCACTGGGCCCAGGCCTCCTTGGAGACGTGCTCATAGATGCGCTTGCCAAGCTCGCCGGGCCAGGGTGCGAAGTCGAGGCCTTCGGCGTCGCGACCGAGTTTTACGCAGGAAACCATGCGCGTCATGGGAGGATCTCCGGAAGATTGTCGAGCAACGTGCGTACCGGTGCCGGCAGGCCAAGGGTGGCCAGGTCGCCGGGGGCGCACCAGCGCCGGTCGGCGCGGTCGGACACGCGGTTGAGCGGGGCCGCATGGTCGAACAGGATGGGCGAAACGTCCAGCCGGTAATGGCTGAACACATGGGTAAAGGCCGGCAGGGCGTCGGGCTTGCCTACGCGGGCGAGGCCCGCCGCCGCCGCCGGCGCGCTATCGGCATCGCTCGCCTCGGGCAGGCTCCACAAGCCCGACCAGACGCCCACCGGGCCGCGCCGTTCGAGCAGGATGCGGCCCCTGGCGTCACGCAGCAACAGCATGGCCAGCGAACGCGTGGGAATTTTCTTTCCCGGCTTCGCGGTGGGCAGGGTCGCGGTCAAGCCATCGCGATGGGCAATGCAGGAAGCCGCCTGGGGGCAGAGCGTGCAGGCCGGCTTGCTACGCACGCACACCGTCGCGCCGAGGTCCATGATCGCCTGCGTGTAGTCCGCCGTGCGTTTCGCGGGCGTGTGCTCGTCGGCATGCACCCACAACCGCTTCTCGATCGCGCTCTCGCCCGGGAAGCCGGCGATCCCGTGATAGCGGGTCAGCACGCGCTTCACATTGCCGTCGAGAATCGGGAAACGCATGCCATGCGCCTGCGCAAGGATCGCCCCCGCCGTCGAACGGCCGATGCCGGGTAGCGCGGCCAGCGCATCGAGGTCGCGCGGAAGATTGCCCCCGTGGTGTTCCACGCACAGTTGCGCAGCACGATGGAGGAAGCGCGCCCTGCGGTAGTAGCCAAGCCCCGACCACAGGGCAAGCACCGTGTCTTCGTCAGCGTCGGCAAGTGCGCGCAGCGTCGGCAGGCGCTCGACGAAGCGCTGGAAGTAGCCGATGACGGTAACCACCTGCGTCTGCTGCAGCATGATTTCCGACAGCCACACGCGGTAAGCATCGCGCGGGTGCTGCCACGGGAGGTCCTTGCGCCCGTGGTGGTCAAACCAGCGGAGCAGTTCGTCGGCGAAACGGTTCACGGCGAAGCGCCAGCTGCGGAGGCCGCCGACGAGGGGACCGCCACGTTGGGCGTCGCCCGTACGCGCAGGCCCTTCACCTGCACGCCGCCGATATCCAGTGCCTGCACATCCGCGCTGCCAAGCAGCGGCGGCAATGTCGGCGCACCGCTGGCCTGCAGGGCAGCCCACCAGTCGGCAAGGGCGATCGGCGGCACGCGAAGGTCCGCGTGCCCGGCATCGCCGTCCAGCTTGAGCCCGATGTAGAGCGGGTCGTCCTGGTTGGCCGGGGTCACGTTAAGCACCATGTCGAACGGCGGCGACGCGGGGCGGTTGAGCTTGCCTGCCAGCGAGGCACCCATGTCGGCGGCACCGCGCCAGGTGGCGTTGCCGCGCAGGCTCGCGTCGAAGTGCGCGTCGGAGGCGACATCCAGGGAGACGTCCTCCAGGGTGAGCACGCCATCGCGCAGCGTCGGCAGCGTGGCGAGGACGATCTGATAGGGGCTACCGTCCGCGGTATTCGCAGCGAGCGAGAGCGAGAAGCGCCGCCCGCTGGCGAGGCGGCCCGCGTCCACTTCGACGTCCGAGAGGATCAGGCGGTTGCCGCGCAGCAGCGTGCCACGGGTGATGCGGAAGCCCGCGTCGATCGTGGGCAGCGTGGCCCCCTCGGTGGTCGAGCGCCGGGGCAGGGTATCGAGGTACGCGGAGACCGCATCCACGTCGATGCGCGCGCCTTCCACTTCCAGTCGGGAGATGCTGGTGTCACGGCCCATCAGGGTGCGCCACGGCAGCACGAGCTTGCCTCGCGCGGCGACGATCAGTGGCGTTCCACCATGGGGGCCGCGCACCGTCACCCCTTCCAGTTCCAGCCCCGGTTTGGGCCAGATCGTCGGCGTGGCGGGGCTGGCCAGCGAAAGCGACAGGCCGGCCGCACGGGCCTGCGCCTGCAGGAGCGAAGTAAAGCGGTCGGGCTGGAGGATGACGTACGTGGCGATGACCAGCGCGATGACCAGCGCGGTCACGAAGCCTCCGGCGGCCAGCAGGAAGGTGCGCCAACGTAACTTCATCGTGCCGGCGGCCGTCGCCGTCAGCCGCCGAGCGCGGCCGGCAGCAAGCCGTCCACGAACGCTTCGGCGTCGAAGACGCGAAGGTCGGTGGCGGTCTCGCCGAGGCCGACGTAGCGAATGGGGAGGCCAAACTCACGCGCCAGCGCAAACATCACGCCGCCCTTGGCCGTGCCATCCAGCTTCGTCACCACCAGCCCGGTCACGCCGGCCGTGTCACGGAACTGGCGCAGCTGGCTGATGGCGTTCTGGCCCGTGGTGCCGTCGATCACCATGAGCACCTCATGCGGCGCACCGGCATCGAGCTTCTTCATCACACGGCCGATCTTGCCCAGTTCGTCCATGAGGCCGCCCTGGGTGTGCAGGCGTCCGGCGGTGTCGGCAATCAGTACCTTCGTGCCGCGCGAGCGTGCCGCCTGCAGCGCATCGAAAATGACGCTGGCCGCGTCCGCGTCCTGGCCCTGGGACACCACGGGGACCTTGTTGCGATCGCCCCAGGTCTTGAGCTGCTCGACGGCCGCCGCACGGAAGGTATCGCCGGCCGCCAGCATGACGCTGCGGCCTTCGTCGCTGTAGCGGCGGGCCAGTTTGCCGATGGTCGTGGTCTTGCCCACGCCGTTGATACCCACGGTAAGGATGACAAACGGTGTCTGGGTGCTGACGTCGAGGGGTTTCTCCACCGGCTTCAGCAAGTCGATCAGTTCCTGGCGCAGTGCGGCCAGCAGGGCGCCCGCATCCGCGAACTCGCGTTTGTGCATGCGCTTGCGCAGGGCTTCCACGAGCTTCGTGCTGGCTTCCACGCCCACGTCGGCCGTGATCAGCGCGGTTTCCAGTTCGTCGAGCAGGTCGTCGTCCAGGCGCGCGTTGCGCACGAACAGCGAGGTGAGGCTCTTGGCGAAACCGCTGCCGGACAGGCGTTCGCGCCAGCTGCGCTTCACCGGCACCGCGGCCTGGGCCTCGGCGGCGATGGCGGCTTCCTCGGCCTCCGGCTCAACCTCGGGCAGGGCGGGCTCGGGCGCAGCGGTTTCGGCCAGGGCCTCGGCAAGGGCCGGCGTGCTATCGAGCGCGACCGGGTCCGCTACCGGTTCCACGCGCTCGTCGGCGGGCGGCGCGGCCGGGGTCGCCGCGGGTTCGGCAGGCTTCTTCTTCCAGAACTTGAGCATTGCGCAGGGGATTCAAAGACAATAGGCGAATGCTAGCACCCCCGCCCCCTCTGGCCGCTGAGCGATGAGCTCCACCGGCCATATCCGCATCATTGGCGGCTCCCTGCGCCAGTCACGCCTGGATGTCCCCGACATGCCGGGCCTCCGTCCCACGCCCGATCGCGTGCGCGAAACCCTGTTCAACTGGCTGCAGCCGGTGATCGGGGGTGCGCGTTGCCTGGATCTGTACGCTGGCACCGGGGCCCTTGGCATCGAGGCCCTGTCGCGTGGCGCGGCGGTGGTGACCTTCGTCGAGCGCGACCCGAAGCTTGGCGCCGCGCTGAAGGCGAACCTGGCCCGGCTGAAGGTCCAGGCCGCAGTGGTGGGCGATGATGCCGCGCGCTGGCTGAAGGCCGGCGGCAAGCCGTTCGACGTGGTGTTCATGGACCCGCCGTTCGCCGATCACCTGTGGGATGCCGCGGCGGCTGCGCTCGAGGCGCACGGCTGGCTGGCGCCCTCCGCGTGGATCTATGTGGAGGCACCGACGGGCGTGACGCCGGAGCTGCCGGAGGCATGGCAGTTGCATCGCCAGGGCCACGCCGGGGGGGTGACCTACACCCTCTATCGCCGCATCCCGGTTGATCCGCTAAGCTAGCCCGCGTTTTCCCCGACCCGTGCATCCATGACTCCTCCGCCGGTCAATCCGCGCCTCGCCGTCTACCCGGGTACCTTCGACCCGATTACGAACGGCCATGCCGACCTCGTCTCACGGGCGGCGCCGCTGTTCGACCGTATCGTCGTCGCGGTGGCCGAGAGCCGTAACAAAGGCCCGGGCTTCAGCCTGGGCGAGCGCATTGCGCTGGCGCGGCTGGCCCTGGCCGACCTGCCCAACGTGGAAGTGCGCGGCTTCGACAGCCTGCTGGCCAATTTCGTCACCGAAATCGGCGCGGGCGTCATCCTGCGTGGCTTGCGCGCCGTGTCGGATTTCGAATACGAATTCCAGCTGGCCAGCATGAACCGCCATCTCATCCCCGGGGTTGAGACGCTGTTCCTGACCCCGGCTGAGCAGTACAGCTTTATCTCCTCGTCGCTCGTGCGTGAAATCGGTCGCCTGGGTGGCGATATCTCCGGCTTCGTGCATCCCGCGGTGCAGCAGGCCATGCGCCAGCGCTGGCGCAATTCTTAAACCAAAGGTGATCATCATGCGTAAGTTCGTCCTCGCCGCGTCCGTGGCCCTGACCGCCGCCCTGGCCCTGTCCGCCTGCAACAAGTCCGAGGATGCCGACCAGGCCGCCTCGACCCAGGAAGCCACGGTGGCCAAGCCGACCAACCCGACCGACACCAAGGCGTGGAGCCAGTACTTCGGCCAGATCGTGCGGAAGAACATGCAGGGCATGACGGCTGACCGTCCGTTCCCGTACTTCGTGCCGGCTGGCGACGACCAGGCGGGCCAGGACGGCCGCGCGCGCCAGCTTGAAAACGTGCAGGGCACCGTTGCTCGCGGCGTTACCCCGGGCAATATGCTGGTGTTCGGCGGCCCCGAGTCCGCCAAGACGGCCGACCTGATGGTTGAGGCCTTCAAGGGCGCCAACGCCGGCTCGTTCAAGAACGTGATCATCCTGTTCATCGGCGACCAGGCCGACCAGCAGCGCGTGGGCGATGCCCTGGCCCCGACCGGTGCGACCTACCGCTTCGTGGCCATGTAATACCCACCGGCTACCGCTGGTACAGGAAAGGGCGCCGCGAGGCGCCCTTTCCGTATGCGCCGGCTCGAAACAGGCTAAAATCGGCGCATGTCCCTCCTGATCATCGATACCTGCGTCAACTGCGACGTCTGCGAGCCCGTGTGCCCGAACAAGGCCATCTCCCTGGGCGAGCAGTACTACGTCATCGATCCGGACCTGTGCACCGAGTGCGTGGGCCATTTCGATAACCCGCAGTGCGTCGAGGTGTGCCCGGTGGAATGCATCCCGCACGACCCCGACCACGTCGAGACCCACGACCAGCTCATGCGCAAGTACGAGCACCTGATGGCCAAGGCCGCCTCGTAAGACCTCGGCGCCCCGATCGGGTAACCTCATGGGTTGAGATCATCCCCATGAAGTGAGACCCCCATGGTCCATGTCCCATCGTGGCGCGTGCTCGCCGCGAGCCTGTTCCTTGTCGCCGGTTCCGGTGTGGTCGCTGCCGACCAGCGCCCGCTGCCCACCTCCCAGGCCGGCACCGTGCGTGGCCCCGGCCACGCGGCCATCGCCAGCGCCAACTACCTGGCGACGAACGCGGGCCTCGAAGTGCTGGCGAAGGGCGGTAACGCCTTCGACGCCGCGATCGCGGTGTCGTCCACGCTGGCGGTGGTCGAGCAGCAGAGCTCGGGCCTTGGCGGCGGCTTCATGGCCATGCTCCATGTGGCGAAGGACAACCGCGACGTCTTCATCGACGCGCGCGAAACCGCGCCGAAGGCCGTTGACATGAAGGTCTACCTCGGCAAGGACGGCAAGCCCAATCGCGACGTCTCCACGCACGGGCCGCTATCGGCCGGCATCCCGGGCGAGCCCGCCGGCCTGGCCTGGCTCGCGTCGCACTACGGCAAGCTGCCGCTGGCGCAGTCGCTCGCCCCGGCCATCCGCGTCGCCAGCGAGGGCTACCAGCCCGACGCCCGCTTCATCGGCACCATCGCCGAGAACCAGGACGTCCTGTCGCGCTACCCGTCGTCCGCCGCGGTGCTGCTGCCCGGCGGCAAGGTGCCCGCCCAGGGCTGGACGCTGAAGCAGCCGGACCTCGCAAAGACGCTGCAGCGCCTTGCCGGGAAGGGCGCCGAGGGCTTCTACAAGGGCGACACCGCGAAACTCCTCGTCGACGCCTCGCGCAAGGCCGGCGGTAACTGGAGCCAGGCCGACCTCGATGCCTACAAGGTGAAAGAGCGCGAGCCCCTGCGCATCGACTACAAGGGCTATCGCATCGTCACCGCGCCGCCGCCGTCATCCGGTGGCGTCGCGATTGCCGAAGTGCTCAACATCCTCGCTGGCTACGACCTGGGCAAGCTGGACGTCGCGCATGCCACGCATCTCACCATCGAGGCCATGCGCCGCGCGTTTCGCGACCACAACGAATACCTGGGCGACCCGGACTTCGTGAAGATGCCGCTGGACATGCTGCTCTCGCGCCACTACGCCGATGGCCTGCGTGCCACGATCTCGCCCGACAAGGCCACGCCGTCCGATCTTCTTCCCGCCGCCATGGCGTCGGAGCCGGGCATGCACACCACGCATTTCTCGGTGATCGATGCGGACGGCAACATGGTCGCCTCCACGCTTACCGTGAACCTCGAGTTCGGCTCGGGCTTCATCGCCGACGGCACCGGTGTGTTCCTCAATGATGAAATGGACGACTTCGCGCTCGTCCCGGGCCAGCCCAATGCGTTCGGCCTGCGTGGCGCCGAGGCCAACAAGCCGGAGCCGGGCAAGCGCATGCTGTCGTCCATGTCGCCGAGCTTCGTGTTCGGCGCCGACCGCACGGCGGTGATTGGTTCGCCGGGCGGCTCGACCATCATCACCCAGGTGCTCGAGGGCATCCTGGCCTTTATCGACGGCAAGGGCGCCAGCGCGATCACCGCGCAGAAGCGCTACCACCACCAGTACCTCCCGGACCGTGTCGATGTGGAGGACGGTGTGTTCGATGCCGCCACGACGAAGACGCTGACCGACATGGGTTACGCGCTGCATCCGCGCTCGCCGTGGGGCTTCATGAACGTCGTCACCTGGGATCACCGCAGCAACACGCTCGAGGCGGCCAGCGATCCGCGCCGGCCTTCGGGCCTCGGCAAGGTGCAGTAAGGTAACCGGCATGAAACTCTGGTCGCTCATCGGTAATTCGCAGAAGCTCGACGGCGGGGCCATGTTTGGCAATGCGCCCCGTGCGCTGTGGTCCCGCTGGATCCAGCCGGACGACGAGAACCGCATCCCCTTGGCGTGCCGCTGCCTGCTCGCCACGGACCTCGACGGCCGCAACGTGCTGTTCGAGACGGGTATCGGCGCGTTCTTCGATCCGGCGATGCGCGAGCGCTACGGCGTCGTCGAAGACCGCCATGTGCTCCTCGACTCGCTGGCCGAGGCGGGGCTCTCGCATGAAGACATCGATGCCGTCGTCCTCTCGCACCTGCATTTCGATCACGCCGGGGGCCTGCTGGCGCCGTGGGAAGAAGGCCAGCCCGCGCGGCTGCTGTTTCCCAACGCGCGCTTCCTCGTGGGCCGCGAGCACTACGAGCGCGCCCGCCATCCGCACCCGCGCGATCGCGCGTCGTTCATCCCGGAGATCATGGCGCTGCTCGACGCATCCGGCCGGCTTGAACTGATAGAACCGGGCAAGCCGTCGTCGCTCGGCGATGCGGTGCGCTTCGAGTTTTCGGAAGGCCATACGCCTGGCCTGATGCTGGCGGAAGTCGGCGGCGTCGCGTTCTGCGCGGACCTGATCCCGGGGCGTGCCTGGGTGCACCTGCCGGTCACGATGGGCTACGACCGCTGGCCGGAGAAGCTGATCGACGAGAAGAAGGCCTTCCTCGACGACAAGCTGGCGCGTGGCGTACGGCTGTTTTTCACGCACGACCACGATTGCGCCATGGCGTCGGTGGCTCAGGACGATAAAGGCCGCTACCACGCGGCCGATACCCATGCGACGCTGGTCGGGTGGGCACAGGGGGCTTGATGAGGTCGACGAAGACAAACGAGGGCAGTCGCCTGGCGCAGGGCGCAAAGCTGGCTGGCGCCGTGCTGCTGCTGTGCGGGCTGGGCCTGATTGCCTGGAACGAACGCCGGGTGATGGATTACACGGCCGCCCTGGCGCGCCACGGTGCGCCGGTGCTGGATCTCGGTGCCGCGGGGCGGCCGGGCGCCGGCCAGTACGGTTCGGTCACGCGCGTGAGCGGGATGCCGCAGGTGGTCGACGCACCGCACGACAACGAGTTCAACGTGCGCAGCGATTCCCCCGTGCTGATTCGCCACGTCGAGATGTTCCAGTGGCGCGAAATCACCGTAGGTGGCAATACCCACTACGAAATGGACTGGGTGGATCGACCGATCGACGCCACGAGCTTTGCCAAGCCGGCCGGCCACGTGAATCCGGGCGCCTTCCCCGTGCAGGGGCGGCAGTTCGAGGCGGGCGAAGTGAAGCTGGGTAACTTCCGGCTGTCCACGGAGATCGTGCGTGACTTCCCGGGCCGCGTGGCGGTGGCGGTGGACGGCAAGACGCTGCCGCCTAACCTGGCGGCCACCTTCACGGCACACGATGGCGTCCTGTTCACCAGCAGCAAGCCCGAGCGCCCGCGCCTGGGCGACCTGCGCGTGAGCTGGGAGGCCGTGCCCTTGCAGGACATGACCGTGCTGGCGCGGATCGACGGCGACGCCCTCGTCCCGGGCAAGCCGGCCCGGCCGGGCGATACGGGTTTTGACGTCCAGGTAGGCGAGCGCAGCCTCCTCGATGTACTACCCGCGCTGCCCGAGCCGCCGATGGCGCCGGTGGCCGTGCGCGCGGCGGCATATGTGCTGGCCATCCTGGGGGCGTTGCTGCTTGCCGCCGGCGGCCGCTTCGGCCGGGATATCCTCTTCGGCATCGGCATGGGCGTCGTCGCGGTGTCCGCGGTGGCTGGCGCCATGTGGCTGGCTGGCGACGCGATGGCCGCGAGCGTATGGTTGCTTTTCGCCGTCCTCGGGGGCGGTTTGGCCATCTGGCGCGTGCAGCAGCACGCCGCGCGCGCCTCCCACTGACACGCCAGGATTTCCCATGCGCATCACCGGCATTTACGCCGCCTTGCTTGCCCTGCTGATGATCGGACTCGCCGTCCGGGTGATGCTCTTGCGCAGGAACACAAGCATTGGCCTGGGTGACGGTGGCAACCGTGTGCTCGCCTGTGCGGTGCGCGCCCATGGCAACGCCATCGAGTACGTGCCGCTTGGCCTGATCCTGTTGCTCGTGCTTGAGCTCAACCAGACGCTGCCGCTGCTGTTGCACGTGTTCGGCATCGTGCTGGTCGTGGGCCGCATCGCCCACGCGCTGGGCCTGTCGTCCACGCCGGGCATGTCAGCCGGCCGCGCGGTAGGCGCGGCACTGACGCTGGTGGTCCTGGTGGCGATGGCGCTGATGTTGATCTGGCAATACGTGGTGATCCACGTCATTGCCCCCACGCTCACCTGACTTACGCGGCGGCGCTGCCGTCGGCGAAGGCGTAGACGTGATCGGCCCAGATGGTGGCTTCCAGGTAGAGCGCCGCCAGCTGGTGCACGTGCTCTTCGCGGAGGGCCGCATCGCTTTCCAGTTCGCCCTGTTCCCAGTGGCGCACCTGGTCGAGGATGGGGGCGAACGGGCCGGTGCCGTCCAGCAAGGCCTCGCGGATCTCGATGGCCAGCGGAAGGTGTTCCAGCACATAGGCCATCGACACGTTCATCAGCGCGTCGAGCAGTGAGAACAGGCCGGCCGTGAAGGCCATTTCCTGCAGCTCCGGCTTGATCCGGCGCGCGAGTTTTTCGCACATGTGTGCGCGAATCAGCGCCTGGCGCAGCAGCTCCGGCGGACGCTCATCCATGCCCGACATGGCCATGGTGAAGATCCAGTTGCGCATGCGGTTGACGCCGAAGAACACCGCCGCCTGTTCCACGGATTTCAGCTGGCGGGGCAGGGCGAAATACGCCGAGTTCACGCAGCCGAGCAGCTTGTAGCTGAGGATGGCGTCGTCGCGCACGATCTTGCCCAGTTCGACCGGGCCATTCTCCGGATCCTGGAGGGCACCCATCAGGCGCAGCACGCCCAGCTTGCTCGGCGAAAGGCGCGGCATGTCCACGCGCTCGGGGCGCAGCAGGTACTTGCCCTGGAAGCCGTCCACGTCCTGGTCGGCGTAGTCGGCAAAGACTTCGTGCGTATCGATGCCGGTCACGATGACCTTGACGCCGAACGCGTGGACGTAATCCATGTGCGCGCGTGCCGCGACCGGGTGGCGATGGCTCACCGCGACCTTGGCGAATTGCACGATGCGCAGCAGCGCGTCGACGCCGGCGCGGTGCGCGGGGTCGGCGGGCAGGTTGAAGTCTTCGAGCATCAGCAGGCAGCCGTGGCTCTTCAGCTCACGGAGCTTTTCCAGCAGTTGTTCGTCGCCGCCGATGTCGGCGCTGATGCTGGCGCCCAGGCGCGCGTTATGGCGCAGGATGTCCGCGTGCTCGAGCAGAAGTTCGCGGGACATGTGCAGGAAGGCGCGGTTATCGCGTACCAGGCGCTTCAGGCTGCCATCGGCGATGGCGCTCAGCGTGGCCTGGGTATGGGCCGTGGCGGCCGTGTCCACATCCACGCCCGCCTGGCGGGGAAAGAGCAGCTCGTAGGCGAACAGCGCCTGCTTCCGGTCAAGGACGGGAACACGGACGATCGGAAGGATGCCGTCGTCGTTCACCGCTGCCGCCTGGGGGGTCACTGCCATTGCTGTTCTTCTTGGGCTAAACGAGGGCGGGGAGGGTGTCTTGGTGGGTCAGACCTGCGCGAGTATGCCCGAGCGTAGCCTGACCTGGGTGCTGCCCCGCGGCCCGTACGTAGCGGCCGCGCCGCCGGTGGAATCGCCCGAAATCAACGCCAGTGCCTGGCGCACGTGGCCGATCCGCTGGCTGACGATGCGGCCGTTGGTTTCGTTGATCTGGCGGCACTCACCGATGCGCGAAAACGTCGGTGCCCAGCGTGGGTCGTTGGCGCTGTCGATATTGCCCGCGGCGCCCAGCTGGCGACGTTCGCTGTCCAGCCGGTCGATGCGGTCCAGCAGGCTGCCCTTGCTGCGGGTGATGGTCTGCAGCGCATCGCTGTTGGCCTGGTCGAGCGCCATGCGCTCGTCAATCAGGCAGGCGTGCAGCGCATCGACCTCACGGGCGAGGTCGCCCATCACGGCGCTGAGGGCGCTGTCGAAGTCGCGGCTGCCCGCATTCATGCCTTGCCACCCATCTGGGCTTCCATGGCCGCGAACTTGCTGGCGATGGCCTGGGCGTCCGGCTTGTAGGTGCCGTCGGCCAGCTTGGCGCGGATTTCATCCACGCGCTTGCTGTCGATGCCGTCCGAACGGCTGGCGGCGTCGAGCGCCTTGGCCGAATCGGTG
Source organism: Luteibacter pinisoli (assembly GCF_006385595.1). Taxonomy (NCBI): domain Bacteria; kingdom Pseudomonadati; phylum Pseudomonadota; class Gammaproteobacteria; order Lysobacterales; family Rhodanobacteraceae; genus Luteibacter; species Luteibacter pinisoli. The sequence goes on along the minus strand of NZ_CP041046.1, from coordinate 3,475,093 downwards.
ATGTTTACGCTGTCGTCGGTCGTGCGCACGCTGGCAGCGCCACCGGCCTTGGCGGAACCGCCCGTGGCCTGGCTTTGCGAACGCAGCTGGACTGGCGGCTGCTGGGGCTGGATGCCCGGTTTGATCGTCGTCGTCATGGGTATATCCCTCGGAACGTGTGTCCCTCGAAGCCTGTATCGGCCTTCGGGGGCCAAACTTTAACTGCCCTTATCCGGCAAAGTGTGACCGGATGCATAGTTCTTTCATGGCAGGACGGCGACAGATCCCGGCCCGCTGACGACAGCGTCCAGGATCTTCCCTGAGGACGCATTGCGAACCTTGACCCTGGCACCGGTATCGCCGGCACCCATCGCCACGCCATCGGCGTGGATCACCACGCCGTCCACACTGGCCTCCATGCTGACGGCATCGCCCACGCGGACGGCCTGCCGGCCCGCGAGCATGCCCGGCGTCAGCACCGTGCCGGCATTGATCGGCCGCGCCAGGGCACGGCCGCCTACCTGGTCCAGCGCCGCCACGTAACCGTAGGCGAGGCTGGCGACGTCACGCTCCTCGAGGCGGACATCCGCCGCCCCGAGGCCGTCGCCGCGCGCCAGTGGCCGCGTGGTGACGAGGACATTCATGAACATTTTTACCCGCACGGGCACGCGGGCGGTCCAGCCACCCGGCACCGGGCAGTGGACCACCACGCTGACCCGCGCGCTGACCGGACGGTTGCCCGGCAACGAAACCTCGAGGGGTGCCGTGCACTCGGTCAGCCGCAGGCGGCTGTCCAGGGGATCGGCCTCGGCGACCATGCGCGCGTCGGGCAAGGTGCGGTGTTGCTCGAGCCAGCTCACCGCCGACGTGCGGATGGCCGCCAGCGACTGCTCCGCCGCCGCGGCGAGCGGGCAGGCGGCCAGGCTGGCCATCACGGCGGCAGTGGCAAGGCGACGGATCAAGCGGCGTGTACCGACAGGGCGACCGAAAGCCCCTGGGTGATCGTATCGATCTCTTTCAGCAGGCCCGCCACCATGTGGCTGGCGTCCGCGTGGCGGCCTTCGCCGAGCGTGATGGCGTACTGCGAGGCCTGCGTGGAGAAGCGCTCCGCGGCGGCCTGCACGGCATCCGCCGAGCCATCGGCGCGGCGCACGCGCAGCTGCGCGATGCAGCGCATGAGCGGGGTGGTATCCAGCCAGCGGCGGTCCAGCCCGGCCGGATCACGCGCTGCCAGTTCCACGGCAAAGCGCAGGCCCTGGCAGGCTTCGCGAATCATCTGGCTGAGGGTGGCCGCGTCGAGCGCGCCTTCGGTTTCGAGCTTGGCCAGGCCAAGGCGGTGCGCAAGCACGGTGGCGCGGGCGGCGGCGTCCGCCTGGCGGCGGGTTTCGTTGGCCACCCGGGCAAGCGATGCCTGGCCCGACTGCACGGTGGCAACCCGGCCCTGGAAGGCGGCGAGGCCCTGGCGGGCGGCATCGAGGCTGCCGCGCGCGCCGCGCACGGCGTCGTCGATGCGGCCCATGGCGGCCTGCATGCCAGCCACGCCGGCCTGGGTGGTATCGAGCCGGCGCAGGCTGCCCTGCACGGCTTCGTCGAGCTGGTGCGAGAACTCGCCAACGGTGTGGGTCACCTGGTCGATCTCGGCGGTGGCCTGGGTGGTCTTCTCGGCCAGCTGCTTGACCTCGTCGGCCACCACGGCGAAGCCACGCCCGGCTTCACCTGCGCGGGCGGCTTCGATCGCGGCGTTCAGGGCTACGAGGTTGGTCTGGTGGGCGATGTCCTGCACGGCCGCCGTCAGCTTGCGGATGGCGGTGAAATAGTCGGCGAACTGAGCGTGGTTCTTGCTCATCCCGCCCAGTGCGCTGCGCAACAGGCGCAGCTGGCCGTCGAGGTCGCCCGCGGTGGCGACACCCTGCGTGCCTACGTCGCCCATGGAGGCGACGCCGGTATGTGCCCGGTCCACCGCCGTCGAAATTCCGGCGCTGGCTTCCGTCAATCGACTGGCGGCTTCACGGCCGGCGTCGACGGTGGTGCCCAGTTCCTGCAGCGTGGCGCCCAGCGCCTGGGCGCTGGTCAGCGCCATGCCCTGCTGCTCGATCGCCTGGATGGTCGTGGCCGTCGCGGTACGCGGCTCGGCCTTGGGCGGCGTGAGCAGGGCGCCCAACGCGCTGGCGGCGGCCGGGTACTGTGCCGAAAGGGCGCGCACACGCGCCGCATCACCGCTAGCGGCGGCGTGGGCGAGGAGGCGGACGTGCTGGCTCCAGAGCAAGGTCATGTCGTGCGTACGCTCATCAATAAGGGTTGCCCCCACTACATCGGTCAGGGGCCTCGGGACTTGAGCCAAGCAATCGCCGTGCCATGGCCGAAGGTAAAGAACCGGGCCGGGCCGCCGATACCCGGGAAGACCCCACACGCAGTCCTTCGCACCATGGCCCGTCCGCTCCTCGATACCGTGGAAAGCTTTACCCGCCTGGCGGGCCACAACCGCGTGGCCATGCTGCTGTTCCGCCTGGGCGACAGGCAGGCCTTCGGCATCAACGTGTTCAAAGTGCGCGAGGTGCTGCGCCGCCCGCGCCTCGAGCGGATGCCGAGCATGCACGAGCTGGTCTCGGGCAGCTTCGACTACCGCGGGCAGACCATTCCGGTGGTCGACCTCGCTGCGGCCATGGGCTATCCGCCGCTGGCCAGCGTGGACACCGCGCACCTGATCGTCACCGAGTTCAGCCGCTCCGTGCAGGCCTTCCTGGTGTCCGACGTGGACCGCATCGTCCATGTGGATGGCGGGCAGATGGCCGCGCCGCCGCCGGCACTGGGCTACGGCGCCCGGGTGAACGCCGTGACCCGCCTGGACGGCGACCTCATGGCGGTGGTGGACGTGGAGCAGGTGCTGGCGTCGATCAATCCGCAGCAGGTGGAAATTTCCGACAAGCTCCAGCAGGCCGCCCACGGCCAGCACGGCGGCACTCGCCGCGTGCTCGTGGTCGACGATTCGCTGGTGGCCCGCACCCAGCTGGCCGACCTGTTCCGCAAGCTGGACCTGGAATGCCTGCTGGCAAAGGACGGCGCCGAGGGCCTGGAACTGCTGCAGAAGCTGGCCAGCGGCCCGGCTGCCGAGCGGGTGAACCTGGTGGTGTCCGATATCGAAATGCCCTCCATGGATGGCTACGCCCTGACCCGTGCGATCCGTGAAGACGCCCAGCTGCGCGGCCTGCGGGTGCTCTTGCACAGCTCGCTCAGCGGCGTGTTCAACGAAGCGATGGTGGCCCGCGTCGGCGCCGACCGCTTTATCGCCAAGTTCCAGCCGGAAGTGCTGGCCACGGCGGTGCTGGAGCTGCTTCCCGCCTGACGGCCAGCGCCGGTGTAACGTCGCCCTGGCACCCCGGGGCGGCGTCGGAAAACCGGCACCGCGCAACGCGGCCTCGGGAAAATACTCAACAAACGGCGCTGCGGCGCCGTTTCGCGTTTCAGGGCAGGGCGTGGCACGCCTCTTGCTGATCCCTTCGGGCCAAGACCCACGAGGGGGCCACGCCCATGATCGACAAACCGGATCCGCTGCTCGGCATGCACCCGCAGGCACTCAGCCTGTGGCAGCGCCGTGCGGAAATCATTTCGTCGAACCTTGCCAATGCGGACACCCCGGGCTTCCTCGCCCGGGACGTCGACTTCCGCAAGACGCTCACCGCCGCCACCGGCGCGGTGGACGGCGACCACCTGGCCATGGCCGCGACCGAGTCCGGCCATATCGGCGGCAACCCGGCGTACGCCCTGGCCGATGCCGACAAGCTCGCCTATCGCGTCGCCACCCAGCCGTCGATGGACGGCAACACGGTCGATACGCAGATCGAGCAGGCCCAGTTCGCCAGCAACGCCATCCACTACCAGGCGTCGCTGAGCTTCATCACCGCGCAGATCCACATGATGCGCACCGCCATCACCGGAGGCAGTTCATGAGCCTGCTCAGCATCTTCGACGTCGCCGGCTCCGGCATGGCGGCGCAGTCCGCACGACTCAATACCACCGCCAGCAACATGGCCAACGCCGACAGCGTGGCCAACAGCGAAGCGGGGGCGTACCGCGCCAAGCAGCCGATGTTCGCGTCGGTGCAGTCGCAGGTGAACGGCCAGATGGAAAACCAGGGTGTTCGCGCCCTCGGTGTCACGGAGAGCCAGGCCCCCGTGCAGTCGCGCTACGAGCCGGCCAATCCCATGGCCGACGCCGACGGCAACGTGTGGCAAAGCAACGTCAACCCGGTCGACGAGCTGGTCAACATGATCTCCGCGTCGCGCTCCTACCAGAACAACGTCGAAGTCATGAACAGCGCAAGGCAGCTCATGCAGAAGACGCTCGACCTCGGCAAATAAGGCCACGCCATGACCACCGTCAGCGGTACCAGCAGCACCAGCAATACGTCCGGCACGTCGACCGCCTCGCAGCTGCAGTCGCAGACGCTGGACCAGTCGGACTTCCTGAAACTCATGGTCACCCAGATGACCAACCAGGACCCGACCAAGCCGATGGACGCCAACGACATGGTGGCCCAGATGGCGCAGTTCTCCCAGGTGGCTGCCACGCAGCAGCTGCAGACCTCGTTCGACACGCTGTCGTCCAACCTCACCGGCGACCAGTTCGTCCGCGCGGCCTCGCTGGTCGGCACCGACGTGCTGATCCCGTCGTCCGCCGTGAAGCTGGCTGATGGTGGCAGTGTCGACGGCGCGGTGAACGTCCCGCAGTCCGGCACGTACGTCAACGTGACGGTGAAGGACAGCGCGGGCAACGTGGTTCGCACCATTCCCATGGGCCAGCCCGACGCCGGCCTCCAGCAGTTTTCCTGGGACGGCAAGTCCGACGACGGCACGCCGCTCGCCGCCGGCGTCTACCAGATCTCCGCCACCTCCGGAACGACGGCAGCAGACACGTTCGTGAAGGGCAAGGTGGAAGGCGTCGGTTCTTCCGGAACCGACGGTACGTACGTGCAGGTGGCCGGTTACGGCGGTGCCCTGCTCAGCCAGATCGCACAAATCCTGTAATCCCACCGAGGACACGCCTCCATGCCTTTCGATATCGCACTCAGCGGCATTAATGCCGCTTCCACGGACCTGGAAGTCACCGCCAATAACATCGCCAACACCAGCACGGTGGGCTTCAAGGGCTCGCGCGCCGAGTTCTCGCAGGTGTATTCGGTGGCCGGCCAGAACCTTTCCGCCACGGCCGCCGGCAGCGGCGTGCGCGTCACCAACATCGCCCAGCAGTTCAGCGACGGCAACACCACGCAGACCGGCAATTCGTACGACATGGCCATCAGCGGCACGGGGTTCTTCACCCTGCGCGACGGCTCGGGCTATTCGTACACCCGCGCGGGCAACTTTCATCCGGACGACAACAGCTTCATCGTGAACTCGACCGGCCAGCACCTCCAGGTGTATCCGCCGACCGCGTCGGGCGGCTACGACCAGAGCGCGCTGCAGGATCTCCAGCTCACCTCGGGCACCTCGGCCGCCAAGGCCAGCTCGGCCATCGGCATCACGGCCAACCTCTCGGCCAGTGCGGCGGCGCCGGCCAACGCCACGTTCGATCCGAAGGACGACACCTCGTACAACTCGATGTCCACGTTCCAGGCCTACGATTCCTTGGGCGCGGCGCATACCGTCAACGTTTACTACGCGAAGGACGCCACCGGTTCCAACACCTGGAACGCCTACATGACCGTGGACGGTACCCAGGTCGGTGGCGCCCAGCCGATGGCCTTCAGCAGCGGCGGCGCGATCACCACGCCCGCCAATACCAAGCTGAACTTCGGCGCGGTGTCGCCCAACCCGGGCGCCAATCCGATCAACCTCACGCTGGACATGAGCAAGGTCACCCAGTTTGGCGATGCCTCCTCGACCACGGCCACCACGAACGACGGCTACGCGGCCGGCAAGTTCTCGGCCATCGACGTCTCGTCCGAAGGCGTGGTATCGGCCAAGTACACCAACGGCGTGTCGATGCCGCTGGGCCAGGTGGCGCTGGCGACGTTCGCCAACCCGCAGGGCCTGCGCCAGCTGAATGACACCAACTGGGCCGCCTCGGCGGATTCGGGCCAGCCCGTGCGCGGCTCAGCCGGCTCCGGCGACATGGGTTCGATCCAGTCAGGCCAGCTCGAGGCCTCGAACACGGCCGACCTGACCGCCCAGCTGGTGAACATGATCAAGGCGCAGCGCAACTACCAGGCGAACGCCCAGGTCATCTCGACCGACAACCAGCTCACCCAGACGATCATCCAGATCCGCAACTAAGCGCCTGAAGGAAAGTCGCCATGGACCGTTCCGTATACATCGCCATGACCGGCGCCACGCAGACGATGCGGGCGCAGGCCGAAGTCGCGCACAACCTGGCCAACGCCAACACCACCGGCTTCAAGGCCGAGCTGTCGGCGTTCCAGAGCCTGCCCGTGCAAGGCGATGGTTTGCAGACGCGGATCAATGGCGTGGCCCAGGGCATCGGCTTCGATGCCACCCAGGGTAACCAGATGGCCACCGGCAACGATCTGGACATTGCCGTGCAAGGCAATGGCTGGATCGCCGTGCAGACGCCGGACGGCGCCGAAGGGTACACCCGCGCCGGCAACCTGCGCATCGACGCCGACGGTCTTTTGACGGACGCGCGCGGGAATGCCGTCATGGGTGGCGGCGGCCCGATCACGGTGCCGCAGGCATCCAGCGTGAAGATTGGCGGGGACGGCACCATTTCGGTGGTGCCGCTCGGCCAGGCGCCGAATACGCTCACCACCACCGACCGCATCAAGCTGGTGAACCCGGACAGCGACCAGCTGCAGGCGGGCAGCGACGGCCTGATGCACATGAAGGACGGCAGCCAGCCCGAAGCGGATGCCAACGTCCGCGTCGTCTCCGGCACGCTGGAATCCAGCAACGTCAACCCTTCCGACGTGCTCGTGAAGATGATTTCGCTCTCCCGCGAATACGAAATGCAGGTCCGATCGATCAAGTCGGCCGACGAAAACGCCCAGTCGGCATCGAAATTGCTACAGGTGGGGTAACCACCGCCGCGCGACGCAAAACCGTCGCGGCATAGCAGGCGCCAAGCGCGCAGGAGTCACAGATGTTCACGTCCCTCTGGATCGCCAAGACCGGCCTCGATGCGCAGCAGACGCGCATGGATGTCGTCTCGAACAACCTGGCCAACACGAACACCACGGGCTTCAAGCGCGCCCGCGCCGAGTTCGAAGACCTTGCCTACCAGAACCGCGGGCAGGCTGGCGCCCAGACCACCGAGCAGACCACCTCGCCGACCGGCCTGATGATCGGTACCGGTGTGCGCGTGGTCGGCACCCAGAAGATGTTCGAGCAGGGCGGTTCGCAGCAGACCGACAACCCGCTGGACGTCCGCATCGATGGCCGCGGCTTCCTCCAGGTCACCATGCCGGACGGTACCGTCGGCTACACGCGCGACGGTTCGCTCAAGCGCGACCAGGACGGCCAGGTCGTCACCAATGACGGTTACCCGATCGAACCGGCGATCAACATCCCGGCGAACGCCACGGCCGTCACCATCGGCACCGACGGCACGGTCAGCGTCACGACCCAGGGCTCGGCCGTCTCGCAGACGGTCGGCCAGATCCAGCTTGCCGACTTCGTCAATCCCGCGGGCCTGGAGCCGCGCGGCGACAACATGTACCTGGAGACCACCGCCAGCGGTACGCCGCAGACCGGCACGGCCGGCCTCAATGGCCTTGGCACGCTCCAGCAAAACGCCCTCGAATCGTCGAACGTCAACGTAGTCGAGGAAATGGTGAACATGATCGAAACCCAGCGCGCTTACGAGATGAACTCGAAAGCCGTCTCGGCCGCCGATCAGATGCTCCAGTTCATCACCCAGAAGACCTGAGACACGTCGTCATGAAGCATCCGTTTATCCGCCTTGCGCTTGCCGCGCTGCCGATCGCCACCCTCGCCGGTTGCGCCATCGTGCCGCCCACGCCGAAGCCCATGTACACCGCCACGCTGCCGGTGGCGCCGCCGTCGCAGCCGCAGGCCACCGGTTCCATCTACGCCGACCAGCAGTCGATGGAACTGTTTGCCGACCCGCGCGCGCATCGCGTCGGTGACATCCTCACCATCACGCTGGTGGAGAGCACGCAGGCCACCAAGAAGGCCGCGACCAGCACCAGCAAGAAGAACGGCAACAACATCACCGCGCCGTCGATCCTTGGCCATGGCCTGAAAGTGGGCGGCAACGTCGCCGATACCAGCCTTGCCAGCAACAACTCGTTCGCCGGTGACGGTTCCTCCAGCCAGAGCAATGCGCTCACCGGCGAGATCACGGTCACCGTGGCGCAGCGCCTCACCAACGGCGCGCTCATCGTGCAGGGCGAGAAGTGGCTGACGATCAACCAGGGTGAAGAACTGGTACGCATCTCCGGCATCGTCCGCCCGCAGGACATCGGCAACGACAACATCGTGCTGTCCAGCCGCGTGGCTGATGCGAAGATCGAATACGTCGGCAAGGGCACCCTGGCCGATTCGAACACGCGTGGCTGGCTGTCGCGCTTCTTCGATTCGAAGTGGATGCCGTTCTGATGAAGACCATCCTCCGCACCGCCGCCGCCGTGCTTGCGCTGTTCGCGCTCCTGCCGGCGCATGCCGACAAGATCCGCGACCTGGCCCAGGTCGGCGGCGTGCGCAGCAACCAGCTGGTGGGCTACGGCCTCGTCGTCGGCCTGGATGGCAGCGGCGACCAGACCAGCCAGGCCCCGTTCACCACGCAGAGCCTGGAAAACATGCTCCAGCAGTTCGGCGTGAACGTTCCCGCCAACGTGCGCCCGCAGCTGAAGAACGCTGCGGCCGTCACCATCACCGCCGAAATCCCGCCGTTCGCCAAGCCGGGCCAGCGCATCGACGTGACCGTGGCCTCGATCGGCAACGCCAAGAGCATCCGCGGTGGCGAACTGCTGATGTCGCCGCTGAAGGGTGCCGACGGCCAGATCTACGCCATTGCCCAGGGCAGCGTCATCGTCGGTGGCGTCAGCGCCCAGGGCAAGAGCGGTTCCAGCGTGCAGGTGAACATCTCTGCCAGCGGCCGCATCCCCGGTGGTGCCAGCATCGAGCGCAGCGTGAACACGTCCTTCGACAAGGGCGGCGACATCATGCTCAACCTCAACACCGCCGATTTCATGACGGCCAACCGCGTGGCCCAGGCCGTCAACCAGAACTTTGGCGCGGGTACGGCCAACGCCATCGATTCGGGCTCCATCGCCGTGCGCGCGCCGCTGGATCCCTCGCAGCGCGTGTCCTGGCTGGCGACTATCCAGGCCCTCGATGTCACCCCGGGGGACGCACCGGCCCGCGTCATCGTCAATTCGCGCACGGGCACCGTGGTGATCGGCTCCGACGTCAAGGTCGGCACCGCCGCCGTGGCCCACGGTTCCATCCAGGTCACCATCAGCGAGCAGCCGCAGGTGAGCCAGCCGGGTGCGTTCAGCCGTGGCCAGACGGCCGTCGTGCCGAGCAGCCAGGTGGCGGTCAGCGAGAACGGCGGCCACATGTTCAAGTTTGGCCCGGGCACCAGCCTCGATTCCATCGTGCGCGCGGTGAACCAGGTGGGCGCCTCGCCCAGCGACCTCATCTCCATTCTCCAGGCCCTGAAGGAATCCGGCGCGCTGCGCGCGGAACTGGTGGTGATCTGACATGGCTACCGCGGTCGACAACCAGCGCCTTGGCACTTACACGGATATGTCCGCGTTTGCCGGCCTGCGTACGGCCGCGCAAAAGGATTCCAAGTCGGCCCTGCCGGCGGTCGCCAAGCAGTTCGAATCCATCTTCACCCAGATGATGCTGAAGTCCATGCGCGACGCCAGCGCCGCGATGGGTGGCGACGATCTCATGGGCTCCACCGGCGCCAACTCGTACCGCGACATGCTCGACCACCAGCTCTCGGTCACCCTCTCGCAGGGCAAGGGCATCGGTATCGCCGACATGCTGATTCGCCAGCTGGGCGGCACCACGGGCACGACCAACGATGCCGCGGGCAATGGCCTGTTCACCGGCGTCACGGGCTCGGCATCCACCTCGGATGCGGTGTCCTCGCCGTCGGATGCCAGCAGCGGCCTGATGAATTCGCTCGAGCACATGCTCAGCAGCGCTGGCCGCGCCGTGGGGCAGGGCGCGACGGCCGTGGCCGACGCCGTGGGTTCCATCGGCAGCCCGCAGGAATTCGTCGAGAAGTTCGCACCGCACGCCATCGAGGCCGCCAAGAAGCTGGGCGTGTCCGTACGTGCGCTGCTCGCCCAGGCCGCGCTGGAAACCGGCTGGGGCAAGCACATGCCCGCGCAGGGCAGCACGGCCAGCAACAACATGTTCGGCATCAAGGCCGGCAGCAGCTGGGACGGCAAGCGCGTGAACGTGCCGACCCTGGAATACGAAAACGGCGTGGCCGTGCGCAAGCGGGATAGCTTCCGCGCCTACGACTCGCCGTCGCAGTCGTTCAGTGATTACGCCGACATGGTCGCCAGCAGCCCGCGTTACGCGCAGGCGATCGGCCGCGGCGACGATATCGCCGGCTTTGCCCATGCGCTCACCCAGGGCGGTTACGCCACGGACCCGAGCTATGCGCAGAAGCTGACCGATATCGCCAATGGCCCGGTGATGAAGCAGGCGCTTGCCGCCCTGAAGACCGTCGCGGCAGAACTGTAAAAAGGAATCGAGATGGCTGACCTGCTTTCCACCGGTATCTCTGGCCTGCTTGCATCGCAGGTAGGCCTGTCCACCGTTGGCAACAACATCAGTAACGTGAACACCGTCGGCTACAGCCGGCAGACGACCACGTTCAACGCGCGCGCACCGCAGTTCCAGGGCGGCTACTACGTCGGCCAGGGTGCGGACGCCGTCAGCGTGCAGCGCGCGTACAGCCAGTTCCTGACGCAGCAGGTGTGGTCGGCGAACTCCGGGCAGAGCCGCGCGCAGCAGTACGCCAGCCTCACCGCGTCGGTGAACAACGTGGTCAGCGGTTCCACCAACCTGCAGAGCTCGCTCGACAGCTTCTTCGGCGCCCTCAGCGACGTGGCCAACGCGCCCGTGGACACCGCCAGCCGCCAGGCCCTGATCGGCCAGATGACCTCGCTGGTCTCCACGTTCAAGTCGCTGTCCACGCAGTTCCAGTCGCTGGACACGCAGACGAACCAGCAGATCAGCAGCGCGGTCGACAACATCAACACGCTGGCGAAGAACATCGCCGACCTCAACGGCCAGATCCAGAAGGGCTACGCCAACGGCGCCGAGCCCAGCGAACTGCTCGACCAGCGCGACCAGGCAGTGGCCCAGCTCTCGCAGATCGTCGGCGTGAGTGTCACGCAGACCAGCGACCACATGTACACGGTGAGCGTCGGCAACGGCCTGCCGCTGGTCAACGGCACGAGTTCCACCAAGCTCGCCACGGTCACGAACCAGTACGACTCGTCGCGGCTGGAGGTGGTGGACCCGCAGGGCACCGTGATCTCGAACCAGCTGGGTTCGGGTTCGCTCGGCGCCACGTTCGATTTCCGCACCAATGTCCTGGACCCGGCGCGCAACCAGCTCGGCCGCGCCGCCATTGCGCTGACCAGCGCAGTGAACAAGCAGAGCGCGCAAGGTATCGACCTGAACGGTGATGCCGGCGGCAACATGTTCAACATCGCCGACCCCGCGGTGTTCAACAGCACGAAGAACACGGGCACGGGCACGGTCTCGGCGGTCGTCTCGGATGTCTCCAAGCTTGGCAGCTCCGATTACGTCATGCGCTTCGACGGCGTGAACTGGTCGGCGACGACGACGGCCGGTGTTACCGTGCCGATGACCGGTGCCGGCACGGCCGCCTCGCCGTTCGTGGTCGGTGGCATGCAGGTCACCGTCACCCCGGGCGCCGCGGCGGGTGATTCGTTCCAGATCCAGCCGACGCGCAACGCCGCGTCGTCCATCAGCGTGGCCGTCAGCGACACCAACAAGATTGCCGCCTCCGGCCCGCTGGCCGCGAGCAAGGCCTCGACCAATACCGGCAGCGGCGTGCTCGGTGGCCTGACGGTGACCGATGCGACCAACGCCAACTTCAAGACGCCGGTCAATATCGTTTTCACATCGGCGAACACCTACAGCGTCAACGGTGGGCCGGACCAGAACTACACCTCCGGCGACACGATCACCGGCAACGGCTGGTCACTGAAGCTCACCGGCAAGCCGGCGATCAACGACACCTTCAGCGTCAAGCCGGCCTCGAGCGCAAGCGGTGACAACGGCAACGCGCTGGCCATGGCCAACGTCGCCAACGTGGGCGTGCTCGATGGTGGCGTGACCAGCGTCGGCAAGGCCTACAGCCAGCTCGTCGCCCAGGTGGGTACGGCCGGTGCCTCGGCCAACACGGCACTGAGCGCGCAGCAGAGCATCCTCGACCAGGCCACCGCCTCACAGCAAAGCGTCGCTGGCGTGAACCTCGACGAGGAGGCCGCCAACCTCCTTAAGTTCCAGCAGGCCTATTCGGCGTCCGCCCAGGTGATCACCACGGCGAACTCCATCTTCCAGTCCCTCCTTTCCGCCGTGCAGAGCTGATCATGCGCATCTCCACTACCTGGCAGCAGCAACAGTCCGTCAACCAGATGCTGAACCGGCAGTACGAGCTGTCGCAGACCCAGCTCGCGCTCGGCAACGGCAAGGCCATGCAGTCGCCGTCGGACAATCCCGCCGCCGCGGCGCGTGCCGTCGACGTCAATTCGGCCAGCGCGCAGAACGATCAGTACACGCGCAACATCAACATGGCCAACACGCGCCTGTCGGTGGAAGAGCAGTCGCTTAACAGCGCCTCCGATGTGCTGGATCGTATTCGCACGCTTGCGCTGGAAGGCAGCAACGGCACGCAGACCGACGAATCGCGCAAGTCCATCGCTGCCGAGATGCGCCAGAACCTGCAGCAGCTCGTCGCGATCGCGAACACGAAGGACGGGCAGGGCGAGTACGTGTTTGCCGGCAGCCGCACGTCGTCGCAGCCGTTCACGCAGTCGGACCTTGGCGTCACCTATTCCGGTGACCAGGGCCAGCGCATGGTCGCGGCCGGCGCCGGCATCCAGGTGGCCACCGGTGACAGTGGCGATGACGTGTTCATGGCCATCCGTGGCGGCAACGGTACGTTCCAGACCGCCGCTGCCACGACGAACACCGGTACCGGTGTCGTTGGCGCCACCTCGGTCACGGATGCGTCGGCATGGACGGGTGGCAGCTACACCATCACCTTTACCGATGCGTCGAATTACGAGATCCATGACGCCGCGAATCCGACCGGCGCACCGATCAGCACCGGTACCTATACCGGCACGTCGGGCGTCATCAATTTCAACGGCGCGCAGATCAACCTGACCGGTGCGCCGGCCGCGGGTGATTCGTTCTCCGTCACGCCGTCATCGTCACAGGATGTGTTCTCCGCCGTCGCGGGGCTCATCACCGCCTTTGAAACGCCCGGCGGCGGTGCGCCGATGAACAACGCGGTGAACGCCCAGTTGCAGAACATCGACCAGGCCGCAGGCAGCTTCCTCAATACGCGCACGCAGATCGGCGCGCGCATGAATACGCTCGACCAGCAGGCCAGCCTGGGTTCCGACATGAAGCTGCAGTACGACAGCACGCTGTCCGATCTGCAGGACCTGGACTACGCCAGCGCCGCCAGCAAGTTTTCCCAGCAGCAGTCGGCCCTGGATGCCGCGCAGCAGGCGTACGTGAAGATGCAGAACCTTTCGCTCTTCAACTACCTGAAGTAATCCGTTTTCAAGCAAGGCAGGGTTGCCGGCAAGGGGGCAGGGCCGGATTTCCTCACACGGAGGTGAAAAATGATCCTAAACCCCGGCGCGCCCGTGCCGATACCTACCTCGACAGCGGCTGGGCAGGGCCTCTTTCCCCGCTCCGTCAAAAAATAACTGTTGACAGGTAGAAAAAGTTCTCAAGTTTCCTCCCGGCGTGCCGTAAACCTCCTTGAGGCGGACGGCTTTCCTAAACGGAACCCCGCCGGAATACGCCGCAACTACTCCGGCAATCGGTTCCGCTACCAAAGGATTAATACGATGTCTCTGACCATCAACACCAACATCATGTCGCTGAATGCCCAGCGCAACCTGACCACCTCGCAGACCAAGCTGTCCTCGGCCATCGAGCGTCTGTCGTCGGGTAACCGCATCAACAGCGCCAAGGACGACGCCGCGGGCATGGCGATCTCCACCCGCATGACCACCCAGATCAACGGCCTGAACCGCGCTGTGCAGAACGCCAACGACGGTATCTCGCTGGCCCAGACCACCGAATCGGCCCTGGACGAAGTCACGAACAACCTGCAGCGCATCCGCGAGCTGGCCGTGCAGTCGACCAATGCCTCGAACTCGCCGAGCGACCGCCAGGCCCTCGACGCCGAAGTGCAGCAGCGTCTGTCGGAAGTCACGCGTATCGCCACGCAGACCAACTTCAACGGCATGAAGGTCCTCGACGGTTCGGCCAAGAACCTCAGCTTCCAGGTCGGTGCCAACGTCGGTGAAGTCATCACCGTCGGCCTGAACCAGGGCATGAAGGCCAACCAGGTGGGCGAGCTCGCCACCGGTGCGGTCGACCTGTCGTCGCAGTTCAAGAGCGCGGGTGGCCTCACCCTCGCCGCTGGCGACCTGAAGGTCACCAACGTCACCACGGGCGTTGCCACCAACGTCGCCGCCGGTAACTACACGGACGCCGCCGCCCTTGCCTCGGCCATCAACACCGCCGCTGGCGGCACGATCGCCGCCAAGAACGCCACCACCGGCGAACTGGACCTGACCAACGCCAGCACGACGAACGACGCCGTGTTCAGCGGTTCGGCTGCATCGACGCTCGGTCTGGGCACGGTCGCCAAGAACAACGGCACCGTCAACGGCACCGGCGTGTCCACCGGCGTCAAGACCGCTGTCACGGCTCCGGCTGGCTCCCCGCAGAGCCTCACCCTGGGCGCTGGCGACCTGACCGTCCAGGTCGGTTCGGGCACCGCGATCAAGATCGAAGGCACCTTCAAGTCCACCCAGGACGTCGCTGACGCCATCAATGCTCATTCGAGCGAAGGTGTGACGGCTTACGTGGGTACGGACGGCAAGCTCAACATGTCGTCGGCCCAGGCCCTGACGGTGGGCGGCACGAAGGCGACGACGCTTGGTTTCGCGGCCAGCTACACGGTTGACAGCACGAAGACCCTGGCTGATTCCAGCGTCTCCACGGTTGACGCCGCCAACGACACGATCAACCGCATCGATGCCGCCCTGCAGTCGGTTTCCGACCTGCGCTCGGACCTCGGCGCCGTGCAGAACCGCTTCGATTCGACCATCTCCAACCTGTCGAACATCTCGCAGAACCTGACCTCGTCGAAGTCGGCCATCACCGACGCCGACTTCGCCCAGGAAACGGCGAACATGTCCTCGGCGCAGATCCTGCAGCAGGCCGGTGTCTCGGTGCTCGCCACCGCGAACTCCTCGCAGCAGATCGTCACCAAGCTCCTCGGCTAATAACCGCGGGACACCGCCAGCCCCGGGCGTTACCGGGGTTGGCAGGGTAATTGCTTAAGTTGTCACGGGTGGCCCTGCATGCACGGCCACCCGTCGACAAATTGGCGCCCAGGGCAGTGGAGCGTCTTCAAGGAGAGCTTCATGACGACCAATCCGGTGACCCTCGGTTCCAGCTCGATCGACGTCGCGTCGATCGTTTCCAACCTTGTGGCGAACAAGCGCGCGGCGAAAGACAAGCAGCTTTCCGACGCCAGCACTGCCAACACCACCCAGATTTCAGCGATCGGCAATTTCTCGTCGTCGCTCACCAGCCTGCAGAGCGCCATCAAGGCGCTGACCGACGGTTCCGCATTCACGACGCAGAAGACCTCGGTAGGCGATTCCACGATTCTTTCGGCCTCCGCCGATAGTACGGCCGTTCCGGGCAGCTACAACCTCGTGGTGAGTAAGCTCGCCGCCGCCCAGAAAACCACGTCTACCGCCATTTCGAGCTCCACCGCGGCTGTCGGCACCGGCACCCTGACCATTGCGGTGGGTGGCAAGTCGATGAGCCTGGATATCGACTCGTCGGCGAACTCGTTGCAGGACATCCGCGACAAGATCAACAAGGCTTCGGATAACCCCGGCGTCTCCGCCAGCATCGTGACGGGCACGGATGGCGCACACCTTGTGCTGAATTCCACCTCCACGGGCGCAGCCAATGCGTTCACGGTCACTGCTAGTGGCGGCGATGGCGGCCTTTCCCAGCTGGCATTCGATCCTGCGACCGGCACGCCGACCACCAAGGCCCAGGACGCCGAGTTCACCATTGACGGCACGGCGGCGACCAGCCCGACTAACACCGTGGCCTCCGCCCTTGATGGCGTGACCCTGACGCTGACCAAGGAAGGCAGCAGCAGCGTCAACATCACCACCGATACGTCGGCGGTATCCACGGCCATGCAGAGCCTGGTCACGGCTTACAACTCGTTTGTCTCCACCTACCAGACCCTCACCAAGTACGACTCGACCAACAACCAGGTCGGCGCCCTGATCGGCGACGCCACGGTCATGTCGCTCAAGAGCCAGGTCACCAACCTGCTCGGTTCGCAGGGGGTGTCGTCGAATGGAGGCCCGAGCTCGCTCAGCGATCTTGGCGTCTCGTTCCAGGTCGATGGCACGCTGAAATTCGATTCCACCAAGCTCACCAAGTTCATGGCCTCCAATCCCAAGGAGACCCAGAACCTGCTCAGCGGCGACAACGGCATCGCACCGAAGCTGGACAAGCTGATCACGAGCTGGACCTCGAGCTCCGGCATCCTGACCCAGCGCACGAACAACCTGAACCAGAAAGCCAAGGACATCACCCAGCAGCAGTCGGACTACGACGTGCAGATGCAGGATTACACCAAGCGTCTGACCACGCAGTACACCGCGCTGGACACCATGATGACCAAGCTCAGCAGCACGAGCAGCTACCTTCAGCAGCAGTTCGACTCGCTGAACAACTCGAATAAGTAAGCCCGGCAGGAACGATAAGACATGGCACTGGGATACTCCCGTGGCGCAGGCGCCTACCAGCAGATCCGCACCGGCGGTGGCATCGAATCCGCCGACGCGCACGGCCTGATCACCCTCCTGATGGATGGCGCCCTGGAGCGCATCCGCCTGGCGGTGGCGTGCATTGCCACCGGCAACGTTGCGTCCCGCGGCGAGGCCATTTCCAAGGCCATCGAAATCATTGGCGGCCTGCAGGCCGCGCTGAACCACGACGTCCAGACCACGCTGGTCGAGCGCCTCGATGCGCTGTACGACTACATGAGCCGCCGCCTGTTGTTCGCCAACATGCATGCTGACACGCTGGCGCTGGACGAGGTCGCGACCCTGCTCGGCCAGGTCCGTGACAGCTGGGTGGCCATCCCGGCGGAAGATCGCCAGGTGGCGGGGGCCGGGGCATGAACGCGGCGGCTTTCTGCGACCTTGACCGCGTGCTGACCCTGACCGAAGCCATGCACCACGCGGCCTCGGAAGGGCGCTGGGATGACCTGACCGAACTCGAGGCCGAGCGTGACCCGGTGCTGCGCGCCGGCACCATGCGCCCGGCGCCGGAAACGCTCGAATCGCTTAAGTCCATCATGCTTATGGATAATCTGATCAAGGATCTGGTTTCCGCCGCCCGCGATGAGACGGCCCTGGCGCTGGATTCGTCGCGCCGGGTCCGCCGCGCCGTCGCTGCGTATACTTCGTTCTGATCTTCTTCCCAACGGTGGCAGGCCCATGAGCGAAGACACGTGGAACGCCTTTTCCGAGCGCGTCACCTGGGATGCCCGTTTCCACGCCACCTGTGAAACCGGCGAGCGCCTGGCCCCGGCCGCGCTGGCCTCGGTCAACGACCGCAACGCCAACGTCCTGGTGGCCGTCGCCGCCCTGATGGACCGCCGGGTGGACACGGGCGAGGACGACAACGCCCTCAGCCAGGAAGTGGCCCGGCTCGACGCCAAGCTCAATGTCCTCATGGAAATCGTCAACCGGCTGCTGCTGCCGCAGTCGTCGCTGCCGCCCCGCATGTCCTTGCGCTTTAACGCCCTCGGCGCCGTCCTGCCGTGGGACTGCCTGCCGCCCGTCGGCCAGCCGGTGCTGCTGAAGCTGCACTTTGACGTCTGCCGGGCCTTGCCCCTGGAACTGCCGGGCACGCGCCAGGCCGGGCCCACCGATGGCAAGGGTTTCGTGGCGTTCGACGGCGTTTCCGAGCCGGTCCGCGACGAAATCGAGCGGCTGGTTTTTCGCCAGCACCGCCGTCAGGTGGCCGAGGCCAGGGCCCACGCCGCCCAGGGGTGACCTTTTACGTCACGTGACGTAAGAACGTCGCGTGGCATCTTGCGTCACATTCGTGACGCGTGTCGTCAGGATTGACGCTGACGCTCACCTTCACGTTTTAACCACTTGCCGAAAACGTTTCCCTTACACGGCGACGAGCCGTTCACTGACGCGGTTTTCAGATTTCTTCCGCCAGTTTTCCGGCGTTGGCACGCTCCTTGATTGATACCTTGCAACGAAGGCGACGGGATTCCAGCACGGACCCGCCGAGGGGCCTTCGATCCCGTTGCCATGCGAGGTATTTCCGGTGAAGTCGTCCAACTTTCTCGTCGTCGAATCCGACCCGACCCGCGCTGATGCCATTGGCTCGGCACTCGCCTTCCTGGGCTATCGCCCGGTGCTGGCCAGCCGCATGCACTCGGCCGACGCGGGCGAGGGCTGGCGTGGTGCCTACGTCGGCACCGTCGATGACGAGGGCGAGCTGGAGAGCTACCTGGCACCGCTCGGCCGTCAGGGCCGCGACCTGCCGATGCTGGTGGCCGCCGATTCGCCGATCGCCACCGCGCTGATCGCGGACGACTCCGCCCAGAACGTCGAACTGATCGACATGCCGCTGCGCTACGAGCGCCTCTCCGAGGCCCTGCGCAGCCTGCAGTCGCGCATCCAGCCCGCCCAGTCCAGCAACCTGCGTTTCGTCGGCCAGTCCGGCCCGATGCAGCGCGTGAACTCGCTGATCCGCCAGGTGGCCCCGTTTGATTCCAGCGTGCTGGTGCTCGGCGAATCCGGCAGCGGCAAGGAGCTGGTCGCTCGCACCATCCATGACTGCTCGCCGCGCCGCGACAAGCCGTTCGTTGCCATCAACTGCGGCGCCATCCCGGCCGAGCTGCTCGAAAGCGAGCTGTTTGGCCACGAGAAGGGTGCCTTCACCGGCGCCATCAGCTCGCGCAAGGGTCGTTTCGAGCTGGCCGAGGGCGGCACGCTGTTCCTCGACGAAATCGGCGACATGAGTCTGCCGATGCAGGTGAAGCTGCTGCGCGTGCTGCAGGAGCGCGTGTTCGAGCGCGTCGGCGGCAGCCGGGCCCAGCGTTGCGACGTGCGCATCATCGCCGCCACCCACCGTGACCTGGAAGGCTCGATCGAGCGCGGCACGTTCCGTGAAGATCTCTTCTATCGCCTCTCCGTGTTCCCGCTGGAAATGCCGCCGCTGCGCCAGCGCCTGGAAGACCTGCCGGCGCTCATCGCCGAATTCAACCAGCGCCTGGTCCAGCGTGGCCTGTCGTCCATCCGCTTCACCCCGAGCGCCATGAATGCGTTGTGCCAGCATCCGTGGCCGGGCAACGTGCGCGAGCTCTCCAACCTGGTCGAGCGCATGGCCATCCTGATGCCGCAGGGCGACGTCCGCGCGGCGGACCTGCCCGAGAAGTACCGCGGCGCCACCCCGGTGGAAGAAGTCAGCGGCGCCGCGCTCATCGCCATGATGGAAGCCGAGCCGGAAATCACCGAGACCTTCCGCTACGGCGGTGAAGGCGATCCGTCGGTGCTGCCGCAGGGCGGCCTGGACCTGAAGGATCACCTCGCCGGCATCGAGATTGGCCTGATCCGCCAGGCCCTCGACTCCGCCAACGGCGTGGTGGCCCACGCAGCCAAGCTGCTCCGCGTCCAGCGCACCACGCTGGTTGAGAAGTTGCGCAAGTACGGCTTGTCCGAGGCGGCGCAGGCGGGCTGAACCTGCTGATCGTTGGCATGGGTCGTGCTTGAAGTGTCGGTAAGACGAATACGCGTTGGAAAACCGTCATGACCACGATCGACGTCAACAGCCTCTTGCTCCAGATGCGCCGCATCAGCGCGCAGACCGAGATGCCCGCCATGCGCGGCGTGGGCGAAGCCGCCCCGGCCCAGAAGGGCGCCTTCGGTGACCTGCTCAAGCAATCGATCAACAGCGTCAACGAGACACAGCAGAAGGCGGGTCAACTTTCCGCCGCCTTCGAACGCGGCGACCCGGGCATCGATCTTGCCCAGGTGATGATCCAGGGCCAGAAAGCCGATCTCGCGTTCCGCGGCATGACCGAAGTGCGCAACAAGATGGTCGATGCCTACAAAGAAATCATGAACATGTCGGTCTGACCGGCGTGACACGACCCACAGGACTGAATTCTCCCCATGGCTGATAACGGCGTCGCTACCACGGACAGCAGCACCGCATCGCGCATGCACTCGCTGAAGTCGCTCTCGCAGACGCCTGCGGCGCGCCAGCTGATGATGCTTGCGGGTATCGCGGGTGCCGTCGCCATCGGCATTGCCGCGGTGATGTGGTCGCGTGCACCGAACTACGGCCTGCTTTACGGCGGCCTTGAGCAGAAAGACGCGGCCGCCGTGACCCAGGCGCTGCAGACCCAGAACGAGCCGTACACCCTTAGCACCGACGGCAGCTCCATCTTCGTGCCGGTGGCCGACGTCGCCGCCGTGCGCCTGAAGCTCGCCGGCCAGGGCCTGCCGCAGGGCAGCGCCAGTGCGCAGCCGGCAACGGATTCGCCGTTCGGCATGAGCGACATGGCCGAGCGCTCGCATTTCCAGTCCGCCCTCGAAGCCGACCTGGGCAACACCATCGCCGGCCTGCAGTCGGTCCGCGCCGCGCGTGTCCACCTCGCCCTGCCGAAGCCTTCCGCCTTCATCCGCGACAACAAGCCGGCCAGCGCGTCGGTGGTCGTCACCCTGTATTCGGGCCGTCAGCTCGACGCCGGCCAGGTGGCCGCGATCGTCCATCTCATTGCCGCCAGCGTGCCGGAACTCGACGCTCGCAACGTCTCGGTCATCGACCAGGGCGGCAACCTGCTTACCCAGAACGATCCGGACAGCCCGGCGGCCATCGGCGACAACCGCCTGCGCCTGTCCAACCGCATCGAAGCCACCTACACGCAGCGCGTGGAAGACCTGCTGTCCCCGCTGGTCGGCGCCGGCAAGGTGCGTGCGCAGGTGTTCGCCGACCTCGACTTCTCGTCCACCGAGAAGGCCAGCGAAACCTTCAACCACGACAACCCGGCGCTGCGCAGCGAGCAGACCAGCAGCGACACGCGTACGGATCCGGCCACCAATGGCGGTGTCCCGGGTGCGCTGAGCAACCAGCCGCCGAACACGGGTGGCAACGCGACCGCCGCCAACCCGGCCGCGGGCAAGCCGGCCACGCCGGGCCAGTCCGCCGCCACCCAGACCGCACAGAATCCCTCGCAGCAGACGCAGAGCGCCACGCGTAACTATGAGCTGGACCGCACCGTCAGCCACGTGACCGATCCGGCCGGAAAGGTCGCGCGCCTCACCGTCGCCGTCGTGGTCGATAACAAGACCGTGGCGGACAAGGACGGCAAGACCAAGAGCGTGCCGTTCACCCCGGAAGAACTGCAGCGCCTCACCGAACTGACCAAGAACGCGGTGGGTTTCAGCACCGCGCGCGGCGACAGCGTCAGCGTGATCAACGAAGCGTTCCACGGCATCACGGCCGACGATGCGCCGCAGAGCCCCGCCTTCTGGGAACGCCCTGGCATGCTCGACCTGATCAAGCAGGGCCTGGGCGTGATGGTGGCACTCATTGTCGGCTTCTTCGTGCTGCGCCCGATGCTCAAGGGCCTGCTGAAGCCGGCGCCGATGATGGAGCAGGGGATGGCACTGGCCGGCCCGATGCCGACGGTGTCGGTGATGGTCGACGACGATGACATGACCCCGGATCGCGTCCAGGTGAACCCGAAGGCCCAGCTTGGCGCACCCGCGCTGCTGGCCTATGAACAGAAGGTGGGTCTTGCCAAGCGCATGGCCGCCGACAATCCGAAACAGGTGGCGCAGGTCGTGAAGAGCTGGGTATCCGACGATGGCGGCTGAGTCGAAAGAAGCCCTGACGGGCGCGCAGAAAGCCGCGATTCTTCTGCTCACGCTGGGTGAGGAGGACGCCGCGTCCATCCTCAAGCACCTGGGTGCACGCGATGTGCAGGCCGTGGGTACGGCGATGGCGCAGCTGAAGAACGTCTCGAAGGAGCAGGTTGAGCTGGTGCTCAACAAGCTGCAGGAAGACGTGGGCCAGCACACGGCGATTGGCGTGGGCACGGAAGACTATATCCGCCGCATCCTGGTCAACGCCCTGGGCGAAAACAAGGCCGGCGGCCTGATCGATCGCATCCTCCTGGGCCGCAGCAGCAAGGGCCTGGAGTCGCTCAAGTGGATGGAGAGCCGCGCCATCGGCGAGATGATCGGCCAGGAACACCCGCAGATCATCGCGCTGGTGCTGGCCCATCTGGAGCCGGACCAGGCCGCCGAAGTCATCGGTTACCTGGCCGCGCGTACCCGCAGCGACGTCATCATGCGCATCGCCACGCTGGACGGCGTGCAGCCGCATGCGCTGAACGAACTCGATGAAATCATGGAGCGCCAGTTCTCGGGCAACTCCAACAAGCTGAAGTCGGCCACGGTGGGCGGCCTCAAGGCGGCAGCCGACATCCTCAACGCGATGGAAACCTCGCGCGAAGCCGAGTTGATGGGTGCCATCCGCGGCATCGATACCGGCCTGGGCGATCGCATCGAAGAACTCATGTTCGTGTTCGACGACCTCGCCGAACTCGACGACCGCAGCATGCAGGTGCTGCTGCGCGAAGTGCCGTCCGCTCGCCTGATCACCGCGCTGAAGGGCGCCGATGCGGCGATTCGCGAGAAGATCTTCGCCAACATGTCCAAGCGTGCGGCCGACATGCTGCGCGACGACCTGGAAGTGAAGGGTCCCGTCCGCCTGTCCGAAGTGGATGCGGCGCAGAAAGAAGTGCTGGCTACCGCGCGCCGCCTGGCTGACGCCGGCCAGATCAATCTCGCCGGTGGCGGGGAAGAATTCGTCTGATGAGCCTTACCTCGATCCTCTCGCGCGAACGCATCGACCAGTTCGAGCGCTGGGAGTTGCCGATCGTCGGCGGTTCCGACGTGCAGCATGCCGCGGACGCGGAAGAGGACGACACCCCGCATCGGCCCACCGTGGCCGAGATCGAGGCGATCGAGCGGCAGGCACGCGAAGAAGGTTTCAATGCCGGCCTGAACGAAGGCCGGGCCATGGCCAGGCGTGAACTCGCGGCGCAGGTCGCGCGCCTGGATGCGCTGTTCGCCGCCGTGGAGCGGCCGTTTGCCGAGCTCGATAGCGACGTGGCGGGCGACCTCGCGGTGCTGGCCACCGTGATCGCCGAGCGCGTGCTCGGCTACGAGATCGCCACGCGCCCGGAAAAAATCCTCGACGTGGTCCACCAGGCCATCGATGCGCTGCCGTCGGCATCGCGCCATATCAAGATCCACCTGAATCCTGCCGACGCGGCGCTCGTACGCGAGCACCGTGCGTCCACCGACCACGAAGGCACGGTCGTCGACGACGCCGCGCTTGAGCGCGGTGACGTCCGCCTGGAAAGCGAGCAGTCGCGCCTCGATGCGCGCGTACGTACGCGCCTCGCGTCCGTGATCGACAGCGTGCTGGACGGCCAGGCGAGCGACGAAGACGTCGCTGGCGACGAGTCGGTCGAGTCGTGAGCACCGATAACCACAAGGCCACGCGCACCGCGCACTGGCGCGAGGCCCTTGCGGTGCAGCGCGCCAATGTCGAGCGCGTGCGCCCGCTGCAGGCCGAAGGCAAGCTGCGCCGCGTGGTCGGCCTCACCCTCGAGGCCGTCGGCTGCGAGGCACCCGTCGGCTCGCGCTGCATGGTGGCCGGCGCCGATGGCAAGCAGCTGGAAACCGAAGTGGTCGGCTTCTCCGATGGCCGCCTGCTATTGATGCCTACCGGCGAGATGCATGGCGTGCTGCCCAATGCGCGCGTCACGCCGGTCGCTTCCATCTCCGGCGTACCCGTGGGCGATTCGCTGCTGGGCCGCGTGATCGGCCCGGACGGCGTGCCGCTGGATGGCATGGGCCCGCTGCTGGCGCGTGATCGCGCGCCGCTGCGCCGTGGCCCGATCAACCCGATGTTGCGCCAGCCGATCGACACCCCGCTCGACACGGGCGTGCGCGCCATCAACGCGCTGCTGACGGTCGGGCGCGGCCAGCGCATCGGCCTGTTCGCCGGTTCCGGCGTGGGCAAATCCACGCTGCTGGGCATGATGACCCGCTTCACCAACGCCGACGTGGTCGTGGTGGGCCTGATCGGTGAGCGTGGTCGCGAAGTCAAGGAATTCGTCGATCACACGCTGGGCGAAGAAGGGCGTCGCCGTGCCGTGGTCGTTGCCGCGCCGGCGGACGCACCGCCGTTGTCGCGCCTGCGCGGTGCGCAGGTGGCAACGGCCATCGCCGAGCACTTCCGTGATGAAGGCAAGCGCGTGCTGTTGCTGATGGATTCGCTCACCCGCTATGCCCAGGCCCAGCGCGAAATCGCCCTGGCCATCGGTGAGCCCCCGGCGACGAAGGGCTACCCGCCGTCGGTGTTCGCCATGTTGCCGGCCCTGGTGGAGCGCGCCGGCAACGACGCGGAAGGCCGCGGTTCGATCACGGCGTTCTACACCGTGCTTACCGAAGGCGACGACTACCGTCATGACCCGATCGCCGACTCCGCGCGCGCCATCCTCGATGGCCACATCGTGCTCTCGCGCGACCTGGCCGAAGCAGGCCATTATCCCGCCATCGATATCGAGGCCTCGATCAGCCGCGTGATGCCGGCGGTGGTCAGCAAGGACCATATGCGCGCCGCGCAACGCTTCCGCCAGGTCTACTCGGCGTACCGCCAGCAGCGCGACCTGATTGCCGTGGGCGCCTACCAGAAGGGCAGCGATCCGCGTACGGACGAAGCCATCGCGCTTTATCCCACCCTGTCGGCGTTCCTCCAGCAGGAAACCGACACGCCTGTTTACCTCGACGAGGCCGAATCCGGCCTCGTCGATGCGGCGAAGGCTAACTGATGCCCTCGCGCGCAGACCGCCTGCAACCCGTGGTGGACCTCGCGGCCGACAAGGCCGAGGACGCCACGCGCGCACTCGCCACGCAGCAACGCGCGGTGGCCGACGCGGAGCACCAGCTCGCCGAGCTGCGCCGCTATCGCAACGAATACGCCGAGATGCCCTCGGGTATCGGCGTCGCCGAGCTCCTGAACCGGCAGCAGTTCCTGCAGAAAATCGACATGGCCATCGTCCAGCAGCTTGGCGAGGTGCAGCGCCGCGAGCGCGCCCTCGAGCGTGCGCGCGTGGATTGGGCGGAAGCCCGCGGCCGTGCGAAGGCCCTGGATTCCGTCACCGCGAAATACCGCGAGCAGGAGCGTAAGTCGCAGGACCGCCGCGAGCAGGAACAAGCCGACGAACGCTCCCAGTACCGCCGAACGACCTCATCGAGCCCCACCCATGAATAACGCCTCGCTGCTTCTCAACGCCGCTCGCCCGACGCCGCCGGCGCCCAAGCCGTCGACCTCGCCGTCGCCTGCGTCGCCCGACGAAGCGGCGCCGTCGGCATCGCACGGCTTCGACCATGCGATGTCGGCCGCCCACGCGAGTGCCAGCAAGCCGGCCAGCAGCCAGCACGGCCACGACACGACGGGTGCATCGAAGGCCGCCGACAAGGCGCCGGCCAACAAGGCACCCGACGCGAAGGCCGCGGGCCAGAAAGACGCCGGCAAGAAAGCCGATGCGCAAAAAGACAAAGACACAGCGAAGGACGATGACGACAAGACGACGGACGACACGTCCATCGCCGCGTCGATGCTCGCCCTCATCGGCGTCCCCGTGCAGGCCACCCAGGTGGCCATGAAGGCGCTCGGCGCCGCGAAGGACGTGGCCACGGGTAATCCGGCCGGCGCGCTTGCCGCCCTGACGGGCACGGGCGACGCCGCTGCGGCGACGAAGGACGCCGGGCTCAACGCGGTGGGCCTCGCCACGGCCGCGGCTGCCGACGGCAGCGCCGCCGTCGCGACGCCGGCAGTCGCCCCGTTTGCCGCGCTGCTCGCCAAAGAGGCAGGCGTCGCCGACGCAGGCAAGGACGACAAGGACGGCGTCGACCCGGCGTCGCTCGGCAGCATGCCGTTCGCGCATGCGCAGGCGGCCGGCCACCTCGATGGGCCCATGCAGCTGCAGGCCACCCAGCCGGTGACCTCGCCGCAGTTCTCGCAGGATCTCGGCGAGCAGATCGCCTGGATGAGCTCGGCCGCGGGCAACGTCAAGGAAGCGCGGATCAAGCTGCATCCGGAAGAACTTGGCAGCATGGATGTGCGCGTGAGCATGGACGGCGGCAAGGTCAACGTGGCCATCATGGCCCAGCACCCGGCAGCCGTGCATGCCGTGCAGCAGACGCTGTCCAACCTGGACGCCATGCTCGCCCACCACGGGCTGTCGCTGGGCCAGGCCGAGGTCAACCAGGGCGGCGCACAGCAGAACCAGGGTGGCCAGGACCAGGGGCAGGGCGGGTCGTCCGCCCAGGCCGATGGCGCGGGTGACGCCATGGTCAGCGCGGCTACGTCGCGCGTGTCGCGCGGCCTGGTCGACGAAGTCGCCTGACGCCACGCGCGACGTCATACCGTCGCGCGTCAATTTTCCGGCTCAGTCGCCCGCGGGCCCATCTGGCCGAAAACCCCTTTAAATGCGGCTTCCGCTGGTGCACCGCCTGCTGTGCGAGATGGCACGCCGCTTGCAACAATACACAGCATCCGCATCAACGAGGTTTCACCGGCATGGCCACGGCAAAGAAAGAAGGCGAAGAAGGCACGAAGAAGAAGGGCAAGGGCAAGCTCCTTGCGATCCTGGCCATCGTCGTGCTCGCTGCGGGCGGCGGTGGCGCGTTCTTCATGCTGAAGGGCGGCCACCCGAAGAGCGCCGAACAGGCTGCCGTCGAGGCCGCCAAGGCCAAGCCGGCGGTTTACCTGCAGCTGGACCCGGCCTTCGTGGTCAATTTCCAGGACGACACGGCCCTGCGCTTCCTGCAGGTGGGCGTGAACGTCATGTCGCACGATCCCGAGGCGATCAATGCCGCCAAGGAATCGGATCCGGAAATCCGCAACGCCCTGCTGATGCTGTTCTCCGCGCAGGACGTGAAGACCCTCTCCGACGTGAAGGGCAAGCAGAAGCTGCAGGCCGCGGCGCTGGCCGAAGTGCAGCGCGTGCTGAAGGAAAAGATCGGCCGCCCGGGCGTCGACGCCCTGTATTTCACCAGCTTCATCATGCAGTGACGGGCGTCCAGCCATGAGCGACATCCTCACCCAGGAAGAAATCGATGCGCTCCTGGCGGGCGTGGAGGGCGGCGCCGTCGAGACGGAGCTCGAGCCGCCACCGCCGCCGGGCTCGATCCTCGATTACGACTTCACCCAGCAGGACCGTATCGTCCGCGGCCGCCTGCCGACGCTGGAAATGGTCAACGACCGTTTCGCCCGCTACTTCCGCGCCAACCTGTTCAACGTGCTGCGCAAGTCGTGCGAAGTGTCGGTGCTGGGCGTGAAGATGACCAAGTTCAACGAGTACGTCCACTCGCTGGCCGTACCGAGCAACCTCAACCTCGTCCGCATCAAGCCGTTGCGCGGCACCGCGCTGATGATCTTCGAGCCGCGCCTCGTGTTCACGGTGATCGACAACTTCTTCGGTGGTGACGGCCGTTTCCATGCCCGCATCGAAGGCCGCGACTTCACGCCGACGGAAAACCGAGTGATCCAGATCGTCCTGGCCGAGGCGTTCAGCGCCATGGCCGAGGCCTGGGCGCCGGTGCTGAAGATGCAGTTCGAATTCCTGAACTCGGAGATCAACCCGCAGTTCGCCAATATCGTGAGCCCCACCGAAACCGTGGTGGTCTCCCGCTTCCACGTGGAGCTGGATGGCGGCGGTGGCGAAATCCACCTGACCCTGCCGTACTCCATGGTGGAGCCGATCCGCGAGCTGCTGGATGCGGGCGTGCAGAGCGACCGGGCCGAGCGTGACGACCGCTGGATCCAGAACCTCCACGAGGAGATCCTGGATGCCGAGGTGGAGGTCACCTCCATGCTGGCCGAAGCGCGCCTCACCATTGGCGACTTCCTGCACCTGCGCAAGGGCGATGTCATCCCCATCAGCATGCCGGACCTGGCCACGGTATTTGCCGAAGACGTGCCGATTTTCCGTGGCCGCATGGCAAACGCGGCCGGCAACAAGGCTGTGCAGTTCGAATCGCACATGCGCCGGCCGTCCATGAAGACGCACCGCCCGACCAGCGCCGAACCGGTCTGAGTTACGGCGTCAACTGACCGACACGGTGACTAACTGCCGTCGAGCGTCAGCTTTCCGGCAGGCAGGGTGGGTGGCCGAATAAGGGCCTTGGGTAAGTGGCTGAAAGTTCGCAATAAATCGCACTTTCAGCCCGCGTCGGATCCATGGCACGCCGTTTGCATTCACGGTGATGTCATCCCAGCAACGCACGGATCCACGGCCATGAACGAACCCACCATCCTCGAACCTGTTGACGGCGCCGCCGACCTGACCAAGAACATGGGCCTGGGTAGCGACGTCAACCTCGACGTCATCCTCGACGTCCCGGTCACCATGGCCATGGAAGTCGGCCGTACCAAGATCAGCATCCGCAACCTGCTCCAGCTCAACCAGGGCTCGGTGGTCGAACTCGACCGCGCCGCCGGTGAGCCGCTCGATGTCTTCGTTAACGGCACGCTCGTCGCCCACGGCGAAGTGGTGGTGATCAACGAAAAGTTCGGCATCCGCCTGACCGACGTGATCAGCCCCGCCGAACGCGTCCGCAAGCTCCGCTGAGGGCATCCCATGCGCCGTAGCCTTGCTGCCCTCGCGGGCGGTCTCCTTCCCTGTGCCCTGATGGCGGCCCCGGTGGCCACCGCCCCGGCGGTGGACTCGGGCGCGGAAATGATCCGCGTCCTCGTCAGCCTGCTGGGCGTGGTCGCGCTCATCTTCTTCGTCGGCTGGCTCAGCCGCCGCGCGCAGGCCCGGGTCAGCCCGGGTGGCCGGAAGATCCGCGTCATCGAATCCATGCCGGTGGGTATCAAGGAAAAGGTGATGCTGCTCGAAGTCGGCGGCACCCAGTTGCTGGTGGGTGCCTCGCCGACGGGCGGCCTGCGCACCCTGCATGTGCTCGATACCCCCGTCAACGTCGATGCGCCGCCGTCCGACCCCACGGCGATCCGCGGTTTCCGCGACATCCTCTCCCAGTGGAAGCGTCCATGAAGTACGTGAAGTGGGGCCTGTTGCTGCTCCTCCTCATCGCCCCGTTTGCCGCGTTCGCGGCCGAACCCCCGGGCATCCCGCTGGTGAACGTCCAGCCGGGCGCCAATGGCGGCCAGCAGTGGTCGCTGTCGATCCAGATGCTCGCGCTGATGACGGCGCTGACGGTCCTCCCGGCGATCCTGCTGATGATGACCTCGTTCACCCGCATCATCATCGTGCTGGGCTTCCTCCGCCAGGCGCTGGGCACCAACAGCACGCCGCCGAACCAGGTGATCCTGGGGCTGTCGCTGTTCCTCACCCTGTTCGTGATGTCGCCGGTGCTGAACAAGGCCTACGACGCGGGCCTCAAGCCGTACATGGATGGCCAGATGAGCGTGCAGGACGCGCTGCCGGCTGCCGCCGCGCCGTTCAAGCATTTCATGCTGGACCAGACCCGCGAGCCGGACCTCCAGCTGTTCACCAAGCTGGCCGGTGAGCAGCCGTATGCCGACAAGGAAGCGGTGCCTTACCGCGTGGCGCTGCCGGCCTTCGTAACCAGCGAGCTGAAGACCGCGTTCCAGATGGGCTTCCTGCTCTTCATCCCGTTCCTGATCATCGACATGGTCGTCGCCTCCGTGCTCATGTCCATGGGCATGATGATGCTCTCGCCGATGATCATCTCGCTGCCCTTCAAGATCATGCTCTTCGTGCTGGTCGATGGGTGGACACTGTTGCTTGGCACCCTGGCCGGGAGCTTCTACCAATGACGCCCGAATCGGTCATCGGCTTCGGCCAGCAGGCCCTGCACATCGCCATGCTGATTGGCGCGCCGCTGCTGCTCACCGCGCTGGCGGTGGGCCTCATCATCGGCATGGTGCAGGCCGCCACGCAGATCAACGAACAGACCCTCAGCTTCATCCCCAAGCTCATCTGCATGGCCCTGGTGGCGATCATCACCGGCCCGTGGATGCTGCGCACCATGGTGGATTTCACCCGCAACCTCATCGAAACCCTGCCCCAGGCGGTGCGTTGATGCCGCTGGAGCTCAGCCAGCTTGAAGGGTGGGTGGGCAGCGCATGCTGGGCGATGGCGCGCATCTCCGGCCTGGTGATCATGTCGCCCGTGCTGGGTTCGAACATGATCCCGCAGCGCATCCGCCTGGGCCTCATCGTGATGCTCACGGTGGTGCTCACGCCGCTGGCCCCGCTGGACATCCGCCCGCTGTCCGCCGCGGGCGTCGCCACGCTGGCGCAGCAGCTGCTGATCGGCGCCGCGCTCGGCTTCGTGCTGAAGCTGGTGTTCGAGGCGGTGTCGTTTGCCGGCCAGTTCGTGTCGCAGGCCATGAGCCTGGGCTTCGCCGAAGTGGTGAATCCCGGCGTCGGCGGCACCACGCCGGTGATCAGCCAGTTCTACACCATGCTCGTCACCCTGCTGTTCCTGGTGATGAACGGCCACCTGCAGCTCATCGACCTGCTGGCCGAAAGCTTCCGCAGCATGCCGGTTGGGCAGGCGGGCATGGGCACCGACGGCCTCTGGGCGGTGCTGACCTTCGCCACGCACCTGTTTGCCGGCGCCGTCCGCGTCGCCTTGCCTGCGCTCACCGCGCTGCTCGTGGTCAACCTCGGCTTTGGCGCCATCAGCCGTTCGGCGCCGTCCATGAACCTGTTTGCCGTCGGTTTCCCGATCACCATCTGCCTTGGCCTGGTCGCGGTGTGGCTCGCCCTGCGCGGCCTGCCCAGCGCCTTCGATTCGCTCACCACCGACGCATGGGGAACCATGCGCCAGCTCATCGGGAGGTAGGCCATGAGCGAGGGTGCGGATAAGGAAGACAAAACCGAAAGTCCAAGTGACAAACGCCTTCGCGAAGCCCGTGAAAAGGGCGAGCTGCCGCGCTCGCGCGACCTGTCGACGGCCATCGTGGTGTTCTCCGGCGTGGCCATGCTCATTGCCTCGCACGAGCAGATGGCCATCCACGCCGCGAACATCATGCACGTCGGCCTGCGCTATGGCCGCGAAGACCTGTTTGCCGCCAACGGCCTCAATCGGGCCCTGATGACGGCGGTGATGGAGGCCCTGCGCATGCTCGGCCCGCTGTTCGCCGTGCTGATGGCCGCCTCGGTGGCCGCCCCGGCGGTGATGGGCGGCCTCAATTTCTCGCTGGAAGCCCTGGTACCCAAGTTCGACCGGCTGAACCCGATCCAGGGGTTCTCCCGCCTGGTGTCCAAGAACGGCCTTGTGGAGCTGGGCAAATCCCTGCTCAAGCTGCTGCTGATCGGCGGTGCGCTGGCCTGGTACCTGCGCAAGAGCACCTCGGAAATGTATGCCGTCGGCACCGGCCAGGTGAACGAGGGCATCGCCCATGCCTTCGGCGTGTTCGGCAGCGCCTCGCTCATCTTCGCCCTGGCCCTGGGTGGCATCGCCCTGGTCGACGCGCCG
The DNA here is from genome assembly GCF_006385595.1 of Luteibacter pinisoli. NCBI lineage: Bacteria > Pseudomonadati > Pseudomonadota > Gammaproteobacteria > Lysobacterales > Rhodanobacteraceae > Luteibacter > Luteibacter pinisoli. The sequence goes on along the minus strand of NZ_CP041046.1, from coordinate 3,443,248 downwards.
TGGCAGAAGTACAGCTTCACCACGAAGATGAAGATGACCAAGCAGGAAGTGAAGGACGAGCACAAGGAAAACGAGGGCTCGCCGGAACTGAAGTCAAAAATCCGCCAGATGCAGCACCAGATGGCGCGGCGCCGGATGATGGAAGACGTGCCCACGGCCGACGTCATCGTGGCCAACCCGAGCCACTTCTCGGTGGCCCTGAAATACGACGAAAACCGCATGGGAGCGCCACGCGTGGTGGCCAAGGGCATGGATGTAATGGCCCTGCAGATCCGGCAAGTCGGCACCGATGCGAAGGTTCCGGTGGTGGAAGCGGCTCCGTTGGCACGAGCCTTGTATCACACGACGGAGATCGGACGCGAAATCCCCTCGGCCCTGTACGTGGCCGTGGCCCAGATCCTGGCCTACGTGTTCCGTTTGAAGCAGGCGATCGCCGTTGGCGACGTCCCGCCTGACATGCCCCAGCAGGATATCGATCCGGAGCTGATGGGCCCTTACCGCATGGACAAGTGAGACACATGGCAGCTTCCACCAACCTGATGGGCACCTTCCGGCAGATCGGCCGCCGTGGCGTCGCCGCACCGGTCGCCATGCTGATCATGCTCGGCATGATGATGCTGCCGCTGCCGCCGTTCATGCTGGACCTGCTGTTCACCTTCAACATCGCGCTGTCGCTGGTGATCCTGCTGGCCACCATGTACGTGATGCGGCCGCTGGAGCTGGCCTCGTTCCCGACGGTGGTCCTGTTCGCCACGTTGCTGCGCCTGGCCCTGAATATCGCCTCCACCCGCGTGGTGCTGCTGCACGGCCATAACGGCCCGGGCGCGGCCGGCAAGGTGATCGAGGCCTTCGCCGAGTTCGTCATCGGCGGCAACTTCGCCGTCGGCTTCGTGGTCTTCGCCATCCTCACCATCATCAACTTCGTGGTGGTGACCAAGGGCGCCACCCGCGTGTCCGAAGTGACCGCCCGCTTTACCCTCGACGCCATGCCCGGCAAGCAGATGGCAATCGACGCCGACCTCAACGCCGGCCTGCTCACCCAGGAACAGGCGCGCGAGCGCCGCCAGGAAGTCCGCGAGGAAGCCGACTTCTACGGCTCGATGGACGGTGCCTCGAAGTTCGTCCGCGGCGACGCCACCGCCGGCATGCTCATCCTCGCGATCAACATGCTGGGTGGCTTCTTCATCGGCATGTTCCAGCATGGCCTGTCGGCTAGCGAAGCGGCCCGTACCTACACGCTGCTGACCATCGGTGACGGCCTCGTCGCCCAGGTGCCCGGCCTGATGCTCTCCATCGCCACGGCGGTGATCGTCACCCGCGTGTCCAAGTCGCAGGAGATGGGCAAGCAGGTGTTCGGCCAGCTGTTTGCGCAGCCGAAGGCGCTGGGCGTGGCCGCGGCGGTGCTCGGCGTCATGGGCCTGATCCCGGGCATGCCGAATATTCCGTTCCTCCTGCTGGCGGGCATCGCCGGCTTCGCCGCGTTCAAGCTGCACCAGGGCAAGCAGGCGCCAGCGACCGGCACGCCGGGCGCGCCGGGCACCGAGCTTGCCGCGCTGGAGGCCGCGCCGCCGGCCGAGCGCCTCGAACTGTCGTGGGAAGACGTGGCCCAGGTGGACACCATCGGCCTCGAAGTCGGCTACCGCCTGATCCCGCTGGTGGACAAGGCGCAGGGCGGCGAACTCATGGCCCGCATCAAGTCCGTGCGGCGCAAGCTGTCCCAGGAGCTGGGCTTCCTGGTGCCGTCCGTGCACATCCGCGACAACCTCGACCTGGCACCGCATGGCTACCGCATCTCCCTGATGGGCGTGCCCATGGGCGAGGCCGAGATCCATACCGAGCGCATGCTCGCGATCGACCCGGGCCGGGTGCACGGCACCATCAACGGTATCGCCACGCGCGACCCGGCCTTTGGCCTGGACGCGGTGTGGATCGAGCCGGGCATGCGCGAACACGCGCAGACGCTGGGCTACACCGTGGTCGACCCGGCCACCGTCATCGCGACGCACCTGTCGCACATCCTGCAAAACCACGCCCACGAACTCATTGGCCACCAGGACGTCCAGCAGCTGCTCGACCGCCTGGCCCAGCAGACCCCTAAGCTGGTGGAAGACCTGGTACCCAAGCGCCTGTCGCTTGGCGCCGTGGTCAAGGTGCTGCAGAACCTGCTGGCCGAGCGCGTGCCCATCCGCAACTTCCGCGGCATCGTCGAATCGCTGGCGGAGCATGCGGGGCAGAGCCAGGATCCGGGCGTGCTCGCCGCCGCGGTGCGCGTCACCCTCGGTCGCCAGATCGTCCAGGAAATCGCCGGCCTGGGTTCGGAAGTGCCTGTCATTACTTTGGCGCCGGAGCTCGAACAGATCCTGCTGCAATCCCTGCAGGGTGGTGGCCCCGCCGGCGCGGCCGTCGAGCCGGGCCTGGCCGATCGCCTGCAGAAGAACGTCGCCGAAGCCGCGCGTCGGCAGGAAGCGGCGGGTGAACCGGCCGTGCTGCTGGTCTCGCCGGCCCTTCGTCCCTGGTTGTCGCGCTTTACGCGCCATGTGGCCCAAAACCTGCATGTACTTGCCTACAACGAGGTTCCGGATAACCGCCGCGTCAAGTTGGTGACGGCACTGGGACGCTAGACATGACGTACCGCGCGACAAGAACAGGATCGATCGCATGAAAATCAAACGATTCGTTGCTTCCGATATGCGCCAGGCCATGCGCCAGGTGCGTGACGAGCAGGGTCCGGACGCCGTGATCCTCTCCACGCGGCGCATGGACGACGGCATCGAGATCATCGCTGCGCTCGACTACGACGAGGCCCTGGTCCGCGAGGCCGGCTTTGCGTTCGACGAGCCGCAGGCGGAAGAGAAGCCCGGCATCATGCGTGCGGTGCGCGATACCCGCGAAGCCGAGCGCCTGGCCCGCGTCGACCAGGCCCGCGCCGCCACGGCCGCCGCCGTCGAGCGTGCCGCGAAGGCCGCGCCGGCCAACCCGAACGCGCCGCAGCGCCAGTCGTCCTCCGCGCTCGCCGCCAGCGTCGCCGACGTGGTGCGCGCCGCCACCGTCAGCGCGCCGCAGAACGACACCGCGGTGAACGGCATGCGCGCCGAAATCAACAACCTGCGCGAGATGCTGGAAGTGCAGCTCTCCGCGCTGGCCTGGAACCAGATGGACCGCGAGCAGCCGCTGCGCGCCCGTGTCCTTCGCGAGATGACCCGCCTCGGTATCGACGGCGACGTGGCCCGCGCCCTGTGCGCCGAACTGCCCGCGGACATGACCGTCGAGCAGGCCCGTTACCTGCCGCTGGGCATCCTCTCGCGCAACATCCGCACCAGCGGCCGCAACTTCGACACCGTCGGGGGTGGCATCACCGCCTTCGTCGGCACCACCGGCGTCGGCAAGACCACCACCATCGCCAAGCTTGCCGCCCGCGCGGTGCTGCGCCACGGGGCTTCCAACGTCGCGCTGATCAGCGCCGACCAGTACCGCATCGGTGCTGGCGCGCAGCTGGAACACTATGGGCGCCTTCTGGGCGTGCGTGTGTATAACGCCCACGACGCCGCCAGCCTGCGCACGGTGCTGCTGCAGCTGCGTGGCAAGCACACCGTACTGATCGACACCGCTGGCCTGGCCGGCAACGACCCGAAGCTGCAGCAGCAGTTCGAGACGCTGCGTGCGATGGCCGACGTCCGCGTGTGCCTGGTGCTCGCCGCCAACGCCCAGGCCCAGGCCATCGACAACGCGGTGCGCGCCTATGCGCCGCTGAAGCCGCAGAGCGCCATTCTTACCAAGCTCGACGAAACCCCGCTCCTGGGTGGCGCGCTGTCGGCGGTGATCCGCCACGGCATGCCGCTCGACTACACCACGGATGGCCAGCGCGTTCCCGAAGACATCGCCACTGCTGACGCACGCAAGCTGGTCTGCCTCGCCGCCCAGATGCTCAAGCAGCGCAACGACGAACCGGATGACGCCATACTTGCCGACCGCTTCGGCTTCGCGTCTTCACCGGCCCTGGCCTGATCGCAGATTCTGACGAACGTGACCCCGGCAACCGCATCCGCAACCTCTTTCACGGCAGTGAACTCCTTCATGACCACACACGTCGACAATTCCCAGGCCGCCACGCTTAACTGGCTAGCCGACCGCCGCCCCACGCGGAGCATCGCGATCGCGGGCGGCAAGGGCGGCGTGGGCAAGACCACGGTGGCCGTGAACCTCGGCATGGCCCTGGCCATGGGCGGGCGTGACGTCCTCCTGCTGGACGCCGACCTCGGCATGGCCAATATCGACGTGCTGCTCGGTCTGCAGCCCACGCGCCATCTCGGTCACATGCTCGAAGGCGCCTGCGCCATCGAAGACCTGGTGCTGGAAGCGCCGCATGGCCTGAAGGTGATCCCGGCCACCTCCGGTACCCGCCGCATGGCCCAGCTGCCGAACATCGAGCATGCCGCCGTCATCCGCGCCTTCGACGAATACCCGCTGGCGCCGGAGTACCTGATTGTCGACACCGCCGCGGGCATCTCCGATAGCGTGTCGATGTTTGCCGCCGCCTCCGACGAGGTCGTGGTGGTGGTCTGCGACGAGCCGGCCTCGCTCACCGACGCCTACGCACTCATCAAGGTGCTGTCGCGCGAATTCGCGGTGAACCGCTTCCGCATCGTGGCCAACATGGTTCGCCACGCGCAGGAAGGCCGCCAGCTGTTCGAAAAGCTCTCCCGGGTGACCAATCGGTTCCTCGATGTGTCCCTGGATTTCATGGGCATGGTTCCGCACGACGAGTACCTGCGCCAGGCCATCCGCCGCCAGTCGGCGGTGGTCGAAGCCTGGCCCAGCAGCCGTTCGGCGGTGGGATTCAAGAATATGGCCAGGTCGGTCGATACATGGGGTGAACCCGAACCCCGTGGTCAGGGTCGGATCGGCTTTTTTGCCGGCCGCGAGCACGTGGGGGGAGGGCTGCCGTTGTGAGCGTCGCGAGCGAATACCTTGAAATCACTAAGGTTCCGGCCGATCAACTGGTAAAAACGCACGCGCCGCTGGTGCGCCGGATTGCCTATCACCTGATGGGCCGCCTGCCGCCCAGCGTCGATGCGAACGACCTCATGCAAGCCGGGATGATCGGCCTGCTTGAGGCGGCAAGGAACTATTCGCCGACTCGCGCGGCCAGCTTCGAAACCTATGCGGGCATCCGCATTCGTGGCGCCATGCTGGACGAACTGCGCAAGACGGACTGGACCCCGCGCTCCGTGCACCGAAAGTTGCGCGAAGTGGCGGAAGTCACCAGGCAGATCGAGAACGAAACCGGCGGCGACGCCAACGACGTGGAAGTGATGAAGCGTCTTGGCATCGATGCCATGGAGTACAACCAGATCCTGGCCGACGCGGCGAGTGCGCGGTTGCTGAGCCTGACGGCGCCGGAAGGCGACGAAGGTTTCGCGATCGACGTGGCCGACCCGGACGCCGCGGGCCCGGACGGCCTGTTCGAAAAAGACGGCCTGCGCCATGCGCTCGCCGACTCGATCGACGGGCTTCCCGAGCGCGAAAAGCTGGTGATGTCGCTGTACTACGATGAAGAACTCAACCTGAAGGAAATCGGTGCGGTGTTGGGAGTGAGCGAATCGCGCGTGTGCCAGATCCATGGCCAGGCCCTGATCCGACTCCGTGCACGCATGTCAGGTTGGAAAGACAAACACTAAGAACGACGCGGCAGTAAGGCGGAGAACGTTTTGGACAAGAACATGAAAATCCTCGTGGTGGACGATTTCTCCACCATGCGGCGCATCGTCCGTAACCTGCTGGTGGAGCTGGGTTTCACCAACACGCTCATCCAGGAAGCGGAAGACGGCAACGCGGCGCTGGCGCTGCTGCGCTCGCAGCCCATCGACCTGGTGGTCACCGACTGGAACATGCCGAACATGACCGGCATCGACCTGTTGCGTGCCATTCGTGCCGACGCCGCGCTGAAGAAGCTGCCGGTGCTGATGGTCACGGCCGAGAACAACCGCGACCAGATCATCGCAGCCGCGCAGAGCGGCGTGAATGGTTACGTCGTGAAGCCGTTCACGGCCGTCACGCTGAAGGAAAAGCTCGACAAGATCTTCGAACGACTCGCTGCGGCCGCGGGCTAAGGGACTGACCATGAACACGATGATTTCCGCTGGCCAGGACGTGGCCCCCGAACTGCGCGAGCTGCTCGACGCCGACGATAGCGTGGCTTTTGAAAAGGCGCTCGACAGCCTTATCCGCAGCCGCGAGCAGCACCTGTTCATGGCGCTGGGCCACCTGGCGCGCGACCTCCACGAATCCGCCCGCCGCCTTGCCGCCGATATCTCCAGCGAAGGCATCCCGGGCACGATGAGTGACGCGCGCAAGCACCTGCGTGACGTGCTCGAAATGAGTTCGCAGGCGGCCCACCGCACGCTGGATTTCAGCGACAAGTTGCGCCCGCAGGCGCAGGCCCTGGCGAAAGAGGCCGACGAGCTGCTCGTGCTCGACCAGGCCGACCCCGTCTTCAACGTCAACGCGACGGCCCTGGCCGTGCGCGTGGGCGATTTCGCGCAGAGCTGCGACATCGGCTTCGGCGAAATGGTCGAAGCGCAGTCCTGGCAGGATCTGTCCGGCCAGCGCGTCGCCCAGGTCGAAGCCTTCATGGCCAAGGTCGAGTCCTCGCTGATCGAGCTGGTGCGCCTCACCGGTTCGCTCGCGGGTGGCAACACGCCGGCCGCGGACAAGGTCAGCCAGGACGAAGTGGATCGCCTCCTCAGCGAATTCGGGTTCTGAGCCCGGCATGAGCGTGGAGCTGGACAACGAGCTGCTCAACGTCTTCCTGATCGAGGCGCGCGAACTGCTCGAGACCCTGGGCGAACAGCTCGTGGACCTCGAGGCCTCGCCGGAAGACAGCGAGCTCCTGAACGCGGTATTCCGTGCGTTCCATACCGTAAAGGGCGGTGCGGGCTTCCTTGGCCTGAACGCCATGGTGGAACTGTGCCACCGCGCGGAAGACCTGCTCAACGAGGCGCGTAACGGCGCCATCGTCCTCAACGCCGGCCTGATGGACGCGTTGCTGGAGTCGCTCGACCTGCTCAACGACATGATGCGCGCGGCCGACGCCGGTGTACCCGCCGAGCCCGCGCCGCGTTCACTGCTTGATCGCCTGGTGATCCCGGGTCGTGCCGCTTCTGCCGCGCCGGTGGCCCTGGCGGTGCCAATCAGCGCCCCACGCCAGCCGGCGCCCGCCGCGGCGCCGGCGAAGCCTTACGATCCGATCGAAGACGAATTCGAGGCCCTGCTCGACGCCGCGCGCGCCGACCGGGCGCCCGCGCCGGCATCCACCGGCACCATTTCCGACGACGAATTCGAATCGCTGCTGGATTCGCTTTACGGCACGGCCGCTCCCGGCGCGTCCATCGACGCCGATGTGCCCAGCGCATCGGTTGCCGATGCGCCCGCGGCGGCCGACAGCAACGCCATCAGCGATGACGAGTTCGAAGCCCTGCTGGACCAGCTCTACGGTACGGCTGCGCCGGGTGACGCCGAACTGCCGACGCAGGCCGCTCCCGTCGCCGTTGCTGTTGCCGAGCCAGTCGCGCCGGCCGTGGCACCGATTGCCGCGCCGGTGGCTGAAAAGCCCAAAGCGGCTAGCGCGCCGAGCGAAAAGCGCCAGCCGGCCGCTGCCGCCGATACCACCGTGCGCGTTGATACCCATCGCCTCGACAGCCTTGTCGACGCCGCGGGTGAGCTCGTGCTGGTGCGTAATCGCCTGACCAATCTCGCACCCCGCGGCACCAACGACCCGATGGAACGCGCCATCGGTGAGCTGGAGCGCGTGGCGGAAGACCTGCAGAACGCCGTGCTGCGCATGCGCATGCAGCCGGTGGGCAAGCTGTTCTCGCGGTTCCCGCGCATCGTGCGCGACCTGGCCCGCCAGCTCGGCAAAGAGATTGAGCTCGTCACCGAAGGCGAAGACACCGATATCGACCGCACCGTGGTGGAGGCCCTGGCCGATCCCCTGGTGCATCTGCTGCGCAACGCCGTGGACCACGGCATCGAAATGCCTGACGTCCGCGAAGACGCGGGCAAGTCGCGTTCCGGCACCGTGCGCCTCGCGGCCGGCCAGTACGGCGACCGCATCGTCATCACCGTCACCGATGACGGCAAGGGGATGGACCCGGAAGTCCTGCGCCGCAAGGCGGTCGAGAAGGGCCTGATGGATGAAGAGCAGGCCGCTCGCCTCGACGAGCGCGAATGCTACGAAATCGTCTTCCGCCCCGGGTTCTCCACCGCCAGCCAGGTCTCGGATATTTCCGGCCGCGGCGTCGGCATGGACGTGGTGAAGACAAAAATCGTTGAACTTGGCGGTACCCTGTCGATTGATTCGCGGGTGGGCCATGGCAGCACGGTGCGCCTCTCGGTGCCGCTGACGCTCGCGATCCTGCGCGTGCTGATGGTGCGCGTGGGCAACCGCCTGCTGAGCCTGCCGATGTCCAACGTCGCCGAAGTGTTCGAGCTCGCCGAAGGCCAGGTCCAGGAACTGGACGGCCGCGTGGTGGCCGCGCACCGCAACCGCGCGCTGCCGCTGGCCGACCTCGGCAACTGGGCGGGCGCGCAGGGCAGGGGTGGACACGTCGTCGTGGTGCAGATCGGCCACCAGACGCTGGGTTGCCTCGTCGACGAAGTGCTGGGCCGTGAAGATGTGATGGCCAAGCCGCTCGGTCCCTTCCTGAAGGGCGTGCCCGGCGTGGCCGGTGCTACGATCACCGGCGATGGACGTATCTCACTCGTACTTGACCTCGCGGGCCTGGCCGATGACAGCGGCCAGGTGCTGCCCAGCCTGAGGATGGCTGTCTGATATGGATATCGTGAGCGTTGTCGGCACGATCCTGGCCTTCCTGGTCATCATCGTGGGGACCATCCTCAAGGGCTCGAGCCTCGACGCCCTGTGGAATCCTGCCGCCTTCGTCATCGTCTTCCTCGGCACCTTCGCCGCGCTGCTGGTGCAGACCCCGGGCCCCGTGCTCAAGCGCGCCTGGGCCATGCTGCCGTGGGTGTACCGGCCACCCGATATCGAATCCGAGAATCTCGTCACCCGCATCGTCGGGTGGAGCGAGATCTCACGACGCACGGGCCTGCTGGGCCTGGAGCCCGCCATCGAGCGCGAACAGGACCCCTTCATCCGCAAGGGGCTTCAGCTTTTGGTGGATGGCACGGAGCCGGACGCCATGCGTTCCGTGCTCGAGGTGGAAGTGTTCACCCGCGAACACATCGACATCGAAGCGGCCAAGGTGTTCGAGAACGCCGGCGCGTATTCGCCGACCATGGGCATCATCGGCGCCGTCATGGGCCTGATGGCCGTGATGCAGAACCTCGCCGATCCCAGCAAGCTGGGCCATGGCATCGCCGCCGCTTTCGTCGCCACGATCTACGGTATCGGCCTGGCCAACCTGCTGGCGCTGCCGATGGCGGCGCGCCTGAAAGGCCTGGCCCGCGCGCGCTCGCAGATGCGCGAAATCCTCGTCGAAGGCCTCGTCTCGATTGCCCAGGGCGATAACCCGCGGCACATCGAGAGCAAGCTGCAGGGGTTCCTGCAGTGAAGCGCCGCCATCACGAGGAACACATCAACCACGAGCGTTGGGCCATCCCCTATGGTGACCTGATCACGTTGTTGCTGGCGCTCTTCGTGGTGATGTACGCCGTGTCCGCCGTGAACGAAACCAAGTTCCGGGTGATGGCGCAATCCATCAATGAAGCCTTCAACGGCACCGGCAAGGTGATCGAGCCCACCCGCGACAGCACGCCTGCGGTGCAGGTGCCGCTGCCGAACCAGTCGCGTGCGCCGGCGGCCAGCCCGATCGCGAAGATCGACGTGCCGATTCCGCCGCGCAACCTGCCGCTGCCGGGCCACGAAGGCGCGGCCGCCGAGCGCCAGCCCGGCGAGAAGCGCCAGACGGCGCCGGCCGACAATGCCTCCGTGGGCAAGGTCGAGCAGCCCAGCCTCAGCCAGATTTCCGACGAAGTGCAGCGCGCGATGAAGCCGCTGATCGACAAGAGCCTCGTGAGCGTGCGGCAGACGCCGGACTGGCTTGAAATCGAAGTGCGCACCGACATCCTGTTCCCGGTGGGCGTGGCGAAGCTGCAGCCGGCCGCGCAGGACGTGCTGCGCAAGCTAGCCGGCATCCTCGCGCCGTTCCCCAACACCATGCGTGTCGAGGGCTACACCGACAACACGCCGATCGCGACGTCCACGTTCCCGTCCAACTGGGAGCTGTCGGCAGCGCGTGCGGCCACCGTGGCCCGCCTGCTCACCGAGCAGGGCGTGGACCCGCACCACGTCGGCATCATGGGCTTCGGCGAATTTCGTCCCACGGTATCCAACGCGACCGACGAAGGGCGCAACCGTAACCGCCGCGTGCTCATCGTCGTGATGGGCGACAAGGTGGAGAACACCCACGTGATCAGCGATGCCGACCGGGTCTCCGCCGCGGCAGCCGCCAGCGCACCGACGACGGGGGCACGCTGATGCAGGTCTGGGCGATATCCAACCAGAAGGGCGGCGTGGGCAAGACCACCACGGCGATGTCGCTGGGCAGCATGCTGGCCGCCGATGGCAAGCGCACGCTCCTGGTCGACATGGATCCGCATGCCTCGCTTTCGGGCTACATCGGTGTCGAGGGCGGGGCGCATGGGAGCGTCTACGACCTGTTCGGCGTCTCCAGCCTGCCGTTGCCGGTAGGCACCCTCGTGCATGCCACGCAGTGGGATCGCCTCAGCGTGCTGCCAGCGTCCGCCGCGATGATCACGCTCGATCGTCACCTCGGTACGAAGCCGGGCATGGGCCTCGTGCTCAGCCAGGCCCTCGCCGAACTGGCGCCGGATTTCGACCACGTACTGCTGGATTGCCCGCCGACCCTTGGCGTCCTGATGGTGAACGCACTGGCGGCGAGCGATCGCCTGCTCGTGCCCACGCAGACCGAGGCACTGGCCCTGGCAGGCCTGGAGCGCATGCTGCGCAGCCTCTCCATGATCGAACGGTCGCGGGGCAAGCCCATGCCGCGGACCATCGTGCCGACGCTGTACGACGCGCGCACGCATGCATCGCGCGCGTGCCTGGCCCAGTTGCGCGAAAAATACGAGGGGATCGTCAGCGAGGCGGTCATCCCCACCGATACACAGATTCGGGAAGCCAGCGCGGCGGGCGTGCCGCTCGCCTCGTGGCCGGCGTCCCGTCGCGGCGGCCAGGCCTATCGCCAGCTGCTGGCGGAACTGCTGGCGATGTCCTCGTCGTCCGTGACGGACGCCGCCGCATGATCGGCAACATGAGCGACGCCGAGCAGATCGTCGCCGGCTACCTGGCCGAACTGCTGACGCCCGCGCCTGTCACCGCGGACGCCTCACCCGCGCAGGTGACCGTCGTCGCCATCGAATCCTGGCGGAACACGGCAGCGCAGCCTGCGCCTGAAACGCCGACGGTGCCGCCGCGTTACCTGCTGTGCGTCGCCGCCGGCGTCCGCGTCGCCGTGTCGATGGCGGATGTCACGCACATGCTGCCGATGCCGCCGTTGACGCCGCCACGTAACGCGAGCCCGATTTGCCTGGGCCGCTGGCGCCATCCGAGTGGCGAGGCCCGTGTCGCCGATCTCGCGGCGATCCTTTCGCCCGACATGGCGGGCGCGCCCGCGCCGACGCTGGTGCTGCTCGGCGACCGCCGCTGGGCGCTCGCGTGCGAAGTCACCGACGAACCCGTCGAGATCGACGCGGCCCACGTGCAGTGGCGTGATGGCGCGACCACGCGCCCGTGGCTGGCGGGCATGTCCAAAGAACCGCGCTGTGGTGTCATCGGCACCGCGGCATTGATTGCATGGCTGGAACAGGAACTTGGCCCGTGAGTGATAGCAAACGCGAAGGCCGCGACCTCTGGCTCGGCTTCTCCCTCAAAGGGCAGCGCTACGCGGTGTCCCTGGCCGCCGTGCGCGAAGTGATCCGCCCCGGCGACATCACGCCGGTGCCGGGTGCGCCGACCGACGTCCTGGGTATCGTCAACCTGCGCGGGCAGATCGTGCCGGTGCTGGACGGCCGCCGTCGCTTCGGCCTCGATGGCCAGGTGGCGGTGGAGGAACTCGACGCGCAGCGCGTCATCGTGTTCGACGATTCCGGCACCACCGTCGGCCTGCGCATCGACGTCATCGGTGACATGCTCCAGTTCGACCCCGCGGAAGTCAGCCCGCCGCCGCCCGGCCGCGCCGAGCGCCGCGACGATCCCGTCAGTGGCGTCATTGCCCGCGATGATGGGTTCATCGCCCTGGTCGATGTGCCGCGTCTCTGCCGGGCCTGATGGGCTAGATTTAGATAAACAGAAGCTGAATAAAACCGTCGCGAAAAACCATCTTCCGACAAATCAGCTGTAGGCTGCTGTCCAACAAAGAGTTTTCACTCGACCTCTTGCGACAGACAGGGCCATCATGTCCGCCATTACTGATGCGCTGAACCGCCGGGGCGCGCTGCCCGCGGCCGACCTGTATCGCCAGGTCGCGGAGGACGTTGGCACGGAGCGCAGCTTCCAGCGCGCCATCAAAGCCGAGCCCCGGGTAGTCGCCCTCGGGCAAACCAGCCGCCGAGCCTACGCGCTCTCGCGCCCCGAGATCGCTCCCGTCCCCATTTTGCTCCGGGATGAAAAGGGAGTAGACCACGAGGTCGCCCGGCTCGTGGCCCTCGTCGCGGGGCAATGGTGGGTCCAGCCATCCGCCGCCGCGCCGGCCTGGATGCGCCTTGGCGAACGCGAGGGTACCCCCGGCGTGTTCCAGGGCCTTCCCTGGTTCCTGGAAGCCTTCCGACCAGCCGGATTCCTCGGGCGCGCCTGGGTGCGCGAACACGCCCACGCCCACGGCTGGACCTTCGACGTCAATGCCTGGACGGAGGACCAGGTGATCACCGCAGCCCTCCAGCAACCGTGGGACTGGCGAGGCAACCTTGGCCTCGCGCGTCTGGTCGACGGCGACGGCGAGCCGTTGATCGCCGACGGCCGCAGGGCGATCTACGCAGAACGTGCCGCACAGGTGCTCGATGGCGTCATGGTGGGGGCTTCCGCCGATGGCGAGCAGCCGAAGTTCACGGCCGTGGTCAACGATGGCGTCGGCTATCCGCCGCGGGCTGTGTTGGTGAAGTTTTCTCCGCCACTCACGAACGACCCCGCTGCGCAGCGGTGGGGTGACATCATGATTACCGAAGGGATTGCAGCGCAGGTAATGATGGCCCATGGCGTCCACGCGGCGCCGACACAGGTCTGGAAGCATGACGACCGCATCTGGCTGGAGACCGACCGCTTTGATCGTATCGGCGACCATGGCCATAGAGGCATGGCGTCCTTGCGTTCGCTCGCGCAGACGTTTGGCTACATGGGGCCGCAAAACGGCTGGGTCGGCGCGGTCGAGCATCTTGAGCGCCGTGGTGCCGTCGACGAACAGCAGCTGGCCAGGGCGCGCCAGCTCGCCTCGATTGGCCATCTGCTCGCCAATACCGACATGCACATGGGTAACCTTTCGTTCCTTCTTTCGGACGATCGCGAACCGTTGCTTACGGTCGCGCCTGCCTACGACATGACGCCCATGCGCTGGGTACCGGCTCCCAACGGCAACGTTCCCGTGCTGGTGTCCGAGCCACTGCCGCGTGTGGATGATCCAGGCGCACATGCGATCGCTCGCGACATCTGGGACGAGACGGCACGCCACGAACTGGTCAGTGCGGCGTGGGCGGAGTGGGCGGCGCACCGGGCAACCCAACTGGCAGCGCATACCCCATAAGCCTGTCCCTGTGGGCCATCCCTAGTGCGCCACACCCCGATGCGCTACCGTACTTCCGCTACCCCGGAGCCTCGCCCGCATGAACGCTGCCATCATCGGCTACGTACTGATCGCCTTAGCCGTCCTGAACCTCATCGGCCTGCTGCTGCTTTTCCGCCGTCTGGCGGGCACGCCGGCGGCGCCCGCCGCGGTGGCAGCGCAACCGGTGGTCATCGACGAATCGCCGGAGCCTGACCTGGCCCCGGTGACGCCGGCCATCGAGCCGGACCAGCTGGCCAGCATGCTGCGCCGCCTGGAAAACCGCCTTGGCGACATCGAAGACCAGGTGCGCCGCACGCCCACGGTGTCTGTCGCCTCCGAACCCGGCGCCACCACCGATCGCGCCCTGGCACTCGCCCAGCGTCTCGCGCGCCAGGGGGCCACGCCGCAGGATATCGCCGATACCTGCGGCATCTCGCTCACGGAAGCCGAGCTCCTGCACCGGCTCCACGCCGCACGCTAGCCCGCGCGCGTTGACGTCATCAGGCGTCGGCATCGAGCACAGCGACAGCTAGCGCAAACATCCCGTGGATGAGGGCGATGGCAACCCCCAGGGCAATCACTAGCGCCGAAAAAATGTAGTCCTCGCTGAGATACGCGGCAGCGCCCAGCGCCGTGTATCCGAGCAGCCAGACGACAGGCGTAAGCCATCTCGTAGACCAGTGCCTGCGCCGACAGGCGCTCTCATCACGGTGTGGTTGCGCGTCCTTGGCCGCCATGCGCTATCTCCTCGGTGTGCGAGGAGATAGGGTGTCGTCCGCGACGCATGACGTCTGTAGGTGAAGGCTGACGCTCTCGTGAGCCGATGCCGAAAAACCGATGCCTAATCGACCGTCAGCGTTCGAGGCGGTAGTTGAGACTCGCACGGCTAAAGTCCGTCGCGTTCTGCGCTTCGAAATTCCAGCGGTGGCTGAAGAGGTAACGCAGCGTGATCACCTGGCCGGGGTCGAACAGGCCGACGCCGTAGCTGAGGTAGAGGCGCGGCGAGAGGTACTTGCCGACGGTGAACGCGGAGGTCCCACCCAGGGCGTCGTTGTTGCTGACGCCGATGTCGTCCACGCCGATCTTCGAGCCCACGCTCTTGGCCAGCAGGTCACCCGCGGCGGAGCCGAGTGCCTGCGCGGCCGCGCCGACCATGTTGCCTTCGCCGCCCTTTACCTGCGACAGCGGCTTGCCGGTGACAAGGTAGGAGAGGGCGTCGGACTGTTCCATCACCGGATTCGAGAACACGGTGAGGATCGGGCGGCGAGCGGTGCCGGAGACGTACAGGCCGACCTTCTGGCCATCGTCGATCGTCGCGTTCGGATTCAACGTGCGGGCTGCGCGGATATTCAGGCCCGGGTTGTCGATGGGCGTGGTGGCGAACAGCAACTGGCCCTGTTCGATGCGCAGGTCCTGGCCGTAGGCCTTGTAAGTACCGTCGACGGTGACCTGGCCCTGGCCGGTGGTCGCGCGACCGGGGCGCTCGCGCACATCCAGCGTGCCGGTGATCCGGCCGTCGATACCGAAGCCGACCAGGTGCAGTTTCTGGCCGAGGTCGACGCGGATGTCAGCGCTGATCGGCGACGCTTCCGCGGCCGCTTCCTGCGCTTTGTCGTCAACCACCACGACGTCGGCGGAGGCCTTGGTCGCCCCCGAGCCGGGCAAGCGTTCCACGTTGACGTCGGCCAGGTCGATGCCGACCTTGCCGGTGACGTTCATGCCCTTGGCGTCCTGCACGATCGTCAGGTCCGGCGACACGATCGCCTTGGCCGCTGGGATATCCACGGCGGTGAACTTCGAGCCCTGGATGCCCAGGCGCACCTGCGCGCCCGCGCCCAGCGCGGCGGTGCCCTTGATGCCGAGCGTGCCGTCACCGGAGCGGATCGTGCCGTCGACGCTGTAGTTAGTGGCGTCCGTCGTGCTGACGCTGATGCGGCCATCGTGCAGTTTCAGGCCCGCACTCGGCACTTCGGCAGCAAAGCCGCCGAGCAGGGCCTGGCCGGTGATGGCCGGTGCCGCCACGGTGCCACCAAGGTTGAAGTTCGCATCGAGCGCGCCCTTCACCGCATCGACTTCGGTGGTGAACAGTTCGATGACCGAGAGGTTCTTCAGGTGCAGCGCGACGTTGCCGCCAAGCGCCTGTTGCGCACCGGTGAGCGAGACATTGCCAGCGAGCGTGCCGCCATCGTTCAACGTGGCGTTGACGGTGACGCGCTGGTTATCGGGCGCCAGCTGCGCGTTGATCGCCAGGTTGTTGTACACCAGCAACGGCTGGTCACTGCGGTCGGGGTAGACGATGGAGCCGTGCGGCGACGTGATGTTGGCCTGGCCGCTGAGCGCACCCGCGGCGGTGCGCCGGATACTTCCGTCGCCCTCGAGCGTACCGTCGGCGCGCATGGGCGTATTGCCGGCTTCCGCCGCCGTCATGATCAATGCGAGCGGCACCTGGCGCAGGCGATAGCTTGCGTCGAGGTTGCCTGCCTTGTCCTGCTTGCCGTTGACGCAGAGCAGGGGATCCCCGGCCGTCAGGCACAGGTCGCTCATGCTCATCGCGCCGTCCTTGAACGCGAGTTGGCTGGCGTTCTGCAGGCGGAAGCGCGGCAGGCCCTGGAAATCAATGTTCAACGCGGACAGCGTGCCGTTCCATGCGTTGTCCTTGTACGCGCCCGACAACTGCAGGTTCGTGGTGAGCGGCTTGCCGTGCGCGTCGATCGACAGCTGATGACGCTCCTGCGTGCCGTTGGCGTTCACCGCGATGCGATCGAATGCCAGGCCGCCGGTGTTCGCACCGGTGGCGACCACGTCCACCTTGCCGCCTGGCGCGCTGATGTCGGGGACATCGGCGTTGATCGACAGCGCGTCGACCTTCTGCCCCGCGTAGACGATGGCATTGCCGCGGATATCGGCCTTGACGGCCAGTTTCGGCACGGTGCCCTTCGCATTGATCGTGCCCTGCACGCGGCCGCCGGCATCCGGCAGCCAATCGCCCAGCGAGGCAATGGCAAGCTTCAGCTGCGCGTCGTTGGCGGTATCGCCCTTCGCATCCAGGGAGATGGTGCTGCCCCCCGAGGCGAGGTCGAGCTTGCCGTTGACGACTTCGTGCGGTTTCAGCTCGAGCTTGCCGCTGCCGCGCAGCGGGCGCTGACGCAGGGTGCCGTCCAGCTTGCGCAGTTCCAGCGTGCCAAGCGGCTCGTCGTTGACCAGGCGGCCTTCCGTCGAGAGGTCGAGGTTGAGGGCGCCGGCCCATTCGGCCAGCAGCTGGCCGGGATCGAACTGGTCGCCCTTGACGTCGAGTTTCCACGCGATGCCCGGCTTCAGGGTGACGCTACCGCTGGCGGCCAGGTCGCCCTTCGGCTGCTTGAGTTCCAGCGTGTGGATCGTGATGACATCGGGCTTGCCGTTCACGTCCAGCGTGAACTTGCCGACGTGGTCCGGCGGGCCGATATCGACGTCGCCGAGGGCGTGGTAATCCTCCGCGCCGCCTTCGAAGGTGAGCTTGCCCGTGCTGGCCAGCACTTGGCCGGCCACGTTCTCGGGCACCAGCACGTCCTTCCATTGCAGCGAGAGGTTGGCCGTGAGGGGTGTCGCGGCGATCTCGACGGTGCCCTTCGCGGTCAGGGCGCCCTTGACCTGCGGCGAGCCGACGGTGAGTTCGTTGAGGGTGAGGCGCTTGTACTCGTGGTCGAACGACGCGTCGATGGGCGCGAGGTGCACCGCGTAGGCGTTGAGGTCGACGTCACCTGTCAGTTTCGCGCTGTAACGGTCGCCCGAGCCGCGCAGGGCGAGGCCCAGTGACTCAAGGCTGCTGTCGCCGAGAAGCGGCTTCGGATTGAAGCGCGGCGCGTCGATGGAGGCCGTCCAGGCGAAATCGCCGCTTTGCACCAGGTTGGCATCGACCTGGGCGACGAACGGCAGGCGCAGCTTGATGAGGGTGTGCGCCTTCGCCCCGTCGCTATGCGCTTCGAGGTCGCCGGCGTACTCGACATCGCCGACCTTCCACTGGAAGCCGGCCTTGCCGTCGCCCATGTAGCCCTTGCCGACGGCAAGGTTGCCGGCGAGGTCGGCGTGGCCGTCCGGTGCACGCAGGGCGAGGCGGCTGACGGCAATGCCTTTGCCTGTCCACGACCCGGCGAGGTCCAGCGAGTTGGATTCGAAGACAGGCTGGCCGGCCTGGGTGATCTTCACGTGGCCGACCTTCACGTTGTCCAGGACGACATCGAGCGGCGGCTTCAGCGTGAGGGGTTCGCTTGGCTCGTTGGTGTCCGGCGCAGGCGGCGCCAGGGCGACATCCACGCCATCCACCGTAAGCGTGTAAACGTGCGCTTGCTTGCGCAACAGCGCGCCAAACGAGAAATCGACATGCGCTTTGGCCACGCGCACGTCCAGGCCTTTTCCGTCGACATAGCGCACGCCAGCCAGGTCCAGCGGGCCGGCGAGCCGTCCTTCGGCGGAGGCCACGGTCAGCGCGTTGTCGGTGGCGCTCGTCGCGCGAGCCAGGGCGAAGCGCAAACCCGACGCCGTGCCGACCAGCCACCACACACCCAGTGCCACCACGACGAGAAGCACGCCAAGCGCGATGCCGATGCGGATGAACCATTTCATGCCCGCGCTCCTCACAGGTCCGGCCCGATCACGACATGCAGGTGGATGCCGTGTTCGTTCTTGTCATGCACGGGCACGGCCACGTCGAAGCGGATCATGCCCACGGGCGACAGCCAGCGCACACCCAGGCCCGTGCCGACGCGCGGTCGGTAGTCGGTGCCCGTGAAGGCGTTGCCGGCGTCGACGAAGGCGGCCATGCCCCAGTTGCGCGTGAAGTAATGCTCCACTTCGGTGCTGCCCACCAGCAGGCTCTCGCCACCGATGACGCGATCGTAGGCGTTGCGCGGGCCGATGCTCTCGAAATCGTAGCCGCGCACGCTGCGGTCACCACCGGCGAAGAAGCGCAGCTGTGGCGGCAGGGCACTGAAATCGTTGGTCCAGGTCTTGCCGGCGCTGCCGCGCAGGATCAGGCGATTGCGGCCCCAGAACGACTGGATCCACTTTGCATCACCCATGATGGTGGAGAAGCTGGCATCGGAGGCCAGCGTGCCGACGGTGCTGCGCGCGGTCAGGGTCAGCGACCAGCCGCTGCGCACGAAGGTGGGGTTGTCGCCCTTCTTCTTGCTCAGGCTCACTTCCGGGTAGAGCAGGGTGCTTTGCCCGTGCTCGAGGCCTTCGGCGTTATCTCCTTCGCCACCGCGCTTGCCGACGGTGAACGTGCCGGTGAGCACGTTCACGCCGACGGTGCGTGTCCACCCGTGCCACAGCCGTGTTTCGTTGGCCACCAGCTGCAAGGTGCGCGATTTGGAGGTCACCGTGTTCGCATCGCGGTAGTTGGCGCCGAAGTTGAAGCTGCGCTGGTTCGGGCCGGGCATGGGAATCTGGTACAGCGTCGACAACGTCTTCAGCCGTTGCGCCACCACCAGTTCGTTCTTCCACTTGTGCCCGCGGTCGTTGATCCAGCGCTTCTCGATGCCGCCGCGCAGGCCGGCGCCGGTATCGGTGCCGAAGAACGGGCCGCCCGTGTACACCGTGCGCTTGGCCGGGGCCAGCTCCACGTTCACGTCGACGGTGCCGTCCTTCGCGTTGTCGGTATCGGGAATGACGTTGACCACGGCGAAGTAGTCAGCCCCATTCAATGCCTGCTGAAGCTGCAGCAGCTGGTCCTGCGCGAAATAGTCGCCGCTCTTGAACGGCAGGTAGCGGTCGAGGAAACCGTCACGGAATTGTGAATTCTTGAAGTTCACATGGCCGTAGCGGTAGCGCTGGCCGGCCTCCCATTTGAGGTCCACTTTCGCGGTGTGCTCGGCGCGGTTCACTTCCACGCGGTGGGTGACCAGGCGCGCATCGAGGAAGCCGGTAGCGGTAAGCGCGCCGCTGACCGCATCACGGGCGGCATCGTACTGCCCGTCGTTCATCGGCTTGTCTTTCAGGTTGTCGAGGCCGCGCATCGCCCTGCGCACGGCGGGCACCTTGGACGCGGTGTCGTCGATCACCGCGCTCACCGTCGTCACCTTCACCGGCGTGCCGGGCACCACGTGCAGGGTCACCTGCCAGTTGTTGCCCACCTGCTTGAGGTCACCCGTGGCGGTGGCTTCGTAATAACCATAGGGCCGCAGGGCGGCCTGCACCTGGTCGGGGGCATTGGCATAGAGGCGGCGGATCTGCGCGTCGGTGACATCGCGCGCGGTGTACTGGCTCAGTTCCACGCCAGCGACCACGGCGTTCTTCAGCGTATCGTCCACGCCGTCCACGGTCACGACGACGCCCGCATGGGCGACCGCAGGCAGGAGGAACCACGGCAGAAGCAGCAGTCCATGGCGTCTGGTTAGGCGCATGAGCGTCCTTCCGAATCCGGCGTTCCCAGGTATTGCCGTAACTTACCGCGCGTTGGCGATCAGGTCGATAGAGGGGTCGTGACGAAGCTGAACAGCTTGCTTCGTCACGACGCCTGGTCAGCCTGCTTCGTCGCCCGACTGGTGCGCGATCCAGGCGCCGACCATGGCTGACACGTAAGGAATGGATTGCGCGGCGAGGATGAAAATCCACAGCGTGCTTTCGATGTACTGCGTGCCGTAGTGCAGTGCCATGCCGACGATCGCAAGTGCCAGCGCGACCGCCATGAGGACTTCCTCACGCACGGGCGCGAACGCCGCAAATCCGCTGCCACCCATGCGCCGGCTCTTCGCCGTGACAACGAAGGCCGTTTTCTCGCGCGTGAGGCCGTGCAGGATGCCGCGTGCGATGGCATGCGACAGGCCCATGCTCGCCACCGACGCCATGATGGTGTCGTACCAGCTGCATGGGACGCGCGCGCGGTACAGCACCACGCCGAAGATGGCCTTGGCGAAGAAGAAGCCGATGACCGGGATGAGGAACAGCTGCATGGGCAGGTTGAAGTAGTCCGGCGCGGCGATCATGCCGGCGGTCCACAACAGGCCCATCATGGTGAAGATGTAATGCAGCGCATCGGCGAACCAGCTGAACCAGCCCGTGAGGAAGTGGAAACGCTGGCCGGCGGTCAGCGGGCCCTTGCCCGTCATCCAGTGCCAGCGACCCTTGAGGATCTGCATCGCGCCGAACGCCCAGCGATAGCGCTGGCTCTTGTATGCCTTGAAGTCGGCCGGGGTGAGGCCCTTGCCCATCAGTTCATCGACGTACACCAGCTCGTAGCCGGCGTGCATCAGGCGCAGGCCAAGCTCGGCATCCTCGCAGATCGTCCATTCCGACCAGCCGCCCGTGCCTTCCAGCGCGGACCGACGGACCATGGTCATGGTGCCGTGCTGGATGATGGCGTTGCGCTCGTTGCGATGGTGCATGCCGATGCGGAAGAAGCCGTCGTATTCCCACGCCGTCATGCGGCGGAAGCGGTTCTTCTCGAACTCACGGTGCGCCTGCGGGCACTGCACCACGGCCACCTTCGGATCGTGGAAGTAGCCGGTCAGCGTGGACAGCCAGTCTTCGCGCACTTCGTAATCGGCATCGATGACGGCGACGACATCCGCGCGCTCGTCCGTGGCCGTCAGGCCGAAGTTGAGCGCGCCGGCCTTGTAGCCGGGCCACGGTTCCAGGTGGAAGAAGCGGAACTTCGGGCCGAGCTGCTCGCAGTACGCCTCGACCGGCTTCCATACCGCCGGATCCTTGGTGTTGTTATCCAGCACCAGGACTTCGAAGTTCTCGTACTGCAGCCGTGCCAGCGAATCCAGGGTGATCTGGACCATCTCCGGCGGCTCGTTGTGGCAGGCCAGGTGGATGGATACGAACGGCTGGCGCTCCACCGGGTCGGGCGGCAGCATGCCGGCGTAGCGCACCCACTTGCGGCGCCACAGCACCTCGGTGAACTCGAAGCCGTTGATCAGCAGGATGCCGAGGATGGCCAGCTGCGCCGGGAACAGCAGGATCAGCATCGCCCAGTCGAACGGGCCGAGGTAGAAATTGAAGGGCAGGGTGGCCGACCACACGATCAGGCCGCAGGCCAGCTGCACCAGGGCCATGAAGAACAGCAGGCCGGCCAGCTTGAAGCGGCGGAAGGCGATGCCGAACCACAGCATGGGGATGAAGGCGAGCGCCGAGGCGGCAATGGCCTTCCACGGCCAGTGGATGTCTTCGGTGACCGGGCCCTTGAAGGGGAACTTCAGCTGGCGGTCGGCGTTGAACATGCCCCAGTACGCGCCGGTGCGACCTTCGCCCAGGTTTTCCTTCCACGGCTGGTCGATGGCTTCGAGGACGTAGTAGTCGTCGATACCGTTGGCCTTGGCGTCGTTGAAGAACGTACGCAGGAAGATCGCTTCGTTGGAGACGCTCGGGTCGGCGCGCTTGAAGCGGTCGCCGTTGGACGGCCAGCCGATTTCGCCAATGGTGATGTGCTTGCCCGGGAACTGGGCCACCAGGGCCTTGTAGCTCGCGATGGCATCGCCCACGCCGTCACGGGCCGTGATGCCGTTCCAGTAGGGAAACAGATGGACGGTGATGAAGTCGACGTGGTTGGCCAGCTCGGGGTTCTGCAGCCAGATGTGGAACGGCTCGGCGATGGACACCGGTTGCTTCACGGCGGCGCGGACGCGGTCGAGGTAGCCCATGACCTGCTCGGGCTTGAGGTCGCCGCGGAACAGCACCTCGTTGCCGACGATGACGCGGGTGATCGTCTTCGGGTAACGGCGGGCCTGGGCGATCAGCGCGTCGATCTCGCGCTCGTTGTTTTCCAGGCGGGTGTCGATCAGGGCGCCGGCCATCAGGTCCAGGCCTTCCTTGTCGGCAAGCCGGGCCACCTGCGGGTTCTCCAGCACCGAGTAGGTACGAATGCGCGGCGAGTACCGCTTGATCAGGCGCAGGTCGCTGTCGATTTCGGGGTCGGTCGAGACGTCGCCCTTCATCGGGTTCTGGTACCGCTGGTAGGCGGTGAACGCAAAACCGGGGACTGGAGCGTCCCAGTCCTTGGGGCCGTTGGGCAGGTTGGCGACAAGCCACAGGCCGATATTCAGCGCGGCCACGAGGATCGCGAGGATCACCGCGACGAGGATGGGGTGGTTCCGGTCGGTCGTGCTGGTAGCGCTCAAAACATTCCCCGGACCGGTCGGCCCCCAAGTGGCATCAGTGAGGTAACCCGGGGAGCTTAACGAACGGTGGGGGATGGCTCAATGTGAGACTGAACGGCCGGTCAGGCTGAACTCAGTCAGTGACCGGCCTCCAGGGGGCTCGAACCCGCTTATTTCAGCAGCGAGCGGAGCATCCAGGCGGTCTTCTCGTGGTCCTTCAGGCGGCCGGTCACCATGTCGGCGCTGCCTTCGTCACCGGCGGCTTCGGCGGCCCGGATCACCTCGCGCGAGGTGGCCGCTGCGATTTCATGGCCTTCCACCAGCTGGGCCACCATCTCCTTCCACTCCGGCACGCCCGCCTCTTCCTTGATCGAGGTCAGCTTGCCGAACTGGCCGTAGGAGCCCGGGGCGAAGACGTCGAGGATGCGGATGCGCTCGGCGATCTCGTCCGCCGCCAGCCACAGGGCGTTGTACTGCACCTCGAACATGGCATGCAGGCTGTTGAACTGGGGGCCGGTCACGTTCCAGTGGAAGCTGTGGGTCTTCAGGTAGAGCGAATAGGTGTCGGCCAGGAGCTTCGAGAGCTCCGCGGCGACCGCTTCGCGGTCCTTCTTGGCAATGCCGATATCAATGGCCATGTTCCGACTCTCCGTGGTTTCCAGTGGTATGGGCGAAATGTTAACGACTGCGGCCACGGCCGTGAAATGAAACGTTCTGATCCCCTTGATAGACGCACGCTATCATTAGCGTTCCCATGAGTACCCCAACGACCCCCTCGCGCCATCCGCCCGCCGATCCGCGCCTGACCGAGCTGCGCGACGCGCTCCAGCGTGTCTCCAGCCGTGATTTCGGCCGCCTGATGGGCCGCTGGCGTGGGCTGTCGCGCAAGCCGGACAGCGCGCGCATCGATCAGCTGGCCCAGGACATCGCCACGTCGATGGCCCGCCGTGCCGCCCGTGCCGCCTCGAAGCCGCCCATCAACGTCGACGAATCGCTGCCTATCGCGGCGCGCGCCGACGACATCATCACGCTGATCCGCGAGCACCAGGTGGTGGTGATCGCCGGCGAGACGGGCTCGGGCAAGACCACCCAGCTGCCGAAGCTGTGCCTGGCCGCCGGCCGGGGCGAGGCCGGGCTGATCGGCTGCACCCAGCCGCGCCGCCTGGCCGCTCGCTCCGTGGCTACCCGCGTGGCCGAGGAGCTGCAGACGCCGCTGGGCGACAAGGTGGGCTTCCAGGTGCGCTTCACCGAGAAGGTGTCCGACCAGGCGCTGGTCAAGTTCATGACCGACGGCATCCTGCTGGCCGAGACCCAGGGCGATCCCTGGCTGTCGGCGTACGACACCATCATCATCGACGAGGCCCACGAGCGCAGCCTCAACATCGATTTCCTGCTGGGCTACCTGAAGCGCCTGTGCGAGCGCCGGCCGGACCTCAAGGTGATCGTTACCTCGGCCACCATCGACACCGGGCGCTTCGCCGAGCACTTCGGCAACGCCCCCGTCATCGAGGTGGAAGGCCGGACCTACCCGGTGGAAGTGCGTTACCGGCCGCCCGGCGAGAAGGGCGAGGGCAATGTCGCCCAGCAGATTGCCGATGCCATGGACCAGATCACCCGCGAGGATCCGCGCGGCGACGTGCTGGTGTTCCTGCCGGGCGAGCGCGAAATCCGTGACACCCACCTGCTGCTCTCGCGCCGGCAGTACCGCGAAACGGAAGTGCTGGCCCTGTACGCGCGCCTCTCCGCCAACGAGCAGGATCGCGTCTTCCGCCCCGGCACCAAGCGGCGCATCGTGCTGGCCACCAACGTGGCGGAAACCTCGCTGACGGTGCCGCGCATCCGCTACGTGGTCGATCCGGGCACGGCGCGGGTCAAGCGCTACAGCCAGCGCGGGCAGATCGAGCGCCTGCACATCGAGCCGATTTCGCAGGCCGCCGCCAACCAGCGCAAGGGCCGCTGCGGCCGCGTCGGCCCGGGCATCTGCTATCGCCTGTACGACGAGCAGGAATTCCTCCTGCGCCCCGAATTCACCGACCCGGAACTGCTCCGCTCGTCGCTGGCCAACGTCATCCTGCGCATGCTGGCGCTGGACCTGGGTGGGGTCGAGGATTTCCCGTTCCTGGAAGCGCCGGACCCGCGCGTGGTGGCCGACGGCTACCGTCGCCTCGCCGAGATCGGCGCCATTGGCGACGACCGCCGGCTGACCGAGATCGGCCGTACCGTGGCCCGCCTGCCGATCGACGTGCAGCTGGCGCGCATGCTCGTCGAGGCGCGCCGCCTCGGCAGCCTCGCCGACCTGATGACCATCGTGGCCTTCCTGTCCATCCAGGATCCGCGCGAGCGCCCGCCGGAAGCCCGTGGCCAGGCGGACGCCGCCCATGCGCAGTTTGCGGACCCCAAGTCCGATTTCGTTGGCGTCGTGAACCTGTGGAAGGCGTATCTCACCGCCGCCGAGGACCTCACCTCGTCGAAGCTGCGCGACTGGTGCTCCCGCCACTTCCTCAGCTTCATGCGCATGCGCGAATGGCGCGAACTGCACCGCCAGCTGGCCCTGGTCACGCGCGACCTGGGCTGGGACAAGGCCGCACCGGCCCAGGGCACGGGCCGCAAGGCCACGGTGGGGACGCTCGAAGGCGAGGCCCTGTTCGAAGCCATGCATCGCAGCCTGCTCGCCGGCCTGCCCACCCAGGTGGGCCACAAGGACGACAAGGGCGTGTTCCGCGGCCCGCGCGAGCGGCGTTTCCAGGTGTTCCCGGGCTCCGCGCTGGCGAAGACGCCGCCGGCCTGGATCTTTGCGGCGCAGATCCTCGATATCGGCGGCCGCGTGTGGGCCATGATGAATGCCCGAGTGGATCCGGCCTGGATCGAACAGCAGGCCAGTCATCTCGTGCGCGCCACCGCGCGCGATGCGCACTGGTCGCGCAAGCGCGGCACCGTGGTGGCCTATGAGCAGGTGACCCTGTTCGGCCTGGTGCTGGTCGAACGCCGCCCGGTCACGTTCCACAAGCAGGATCCGCGGCTCGCGCATGAGATCTTCGTGCGTGAAGCGCTGGTGCGCGCGGACATCGACAGCCGCGCCGACTTCGTGCGCGCCAACCAGCGCGTGCTGGAGCAGGCGCATGACATCGAAGCCAAGCAGCGCCGTGCCGGCCTGTTGCGCGCCGAAGACCAGCTCGAGGCGTTCTTCGACGGCAAGCTGCCCGAGTCCATCGCGGACACCCGTGCGCTCGATGCGTGGTATCGCAAGGCCTCCCCCGGTGAACAGGCTGCGCTGCGCTGGACCCTCGCCGACGTGATGGACACTGGGGCGGGCCTGGACCCGAAGGCCTTCCCGGCATCGCTGGACATCGGCCAGCAGCGTTATCGCCTCGAATACCGCTTCGTCCCCGGCGACCCCGCCGATGGCGTGACCTTGAACGTGCCCCTGGCCTTCCTCAACGCCGTGCCCTCCGCGCGCGGCGAATGGCTCGTGGGCGGCCTGCTCGCCGACAAGGTGGCGGAGCTGATCCGCGGCCTGCCGAAGGCCCTGCGCCGCAACTTCGTCCCGGCGCCCGATTTCGCCCGCGCCTTCACGGAAGCCGAAGCGCCGCGTGACGAGCCGTTGGCGAAAGCGCTGGCGGCGTTCCTCAAACGCACCACCGGCGTGGACATCGACGCGGCCGC
This sequence comes from Luteibacter pinisoli, assembly GCF_006385595.1. Classification (NCBI taxonomy): domain Bacteria; kingdom Pseudomonadati; phylum Pseudomonadota; class Gammaproteobacteria; order Lysobacterales; family Rhodanobacteraceae; genus Luteibacter; species Luteibacter pinisoli. Next base: position 3,416,712 of record NZ_CP041046.1, on the reverse strand, counting down.
CTTCGCCGATGCGGAGATCCCGCCGCACCTGCTCATGCGCTACCGCGTGCACGACGACAACGGCCGCACCGTCGCCGACAGCCGCGACCTGGCCGCCATCCGCGCGCAATGGGAAGGCCAGGCCCGCGAAGCGTTCTCGCGCAAGACGGACATCGAACTCACCCGCGAGGACATCCTCACCTGGGACTTCGAGTCGATCCCGGCCGAAGTGCGCTCCGAGGCAGGCCTGAAGGCCTATCCGGCCCTGGTGGACCTGGGTGAGGCGGTAGCCCTGCGTGTGTTCGAACGTGCCGACGAAGCGGCCGAGGCGCATGTCGGCGGCGTCGAGCGTTTGTTGCGCGGCGCTCTGGCCCCCGAGTTCAAGCGTGCGCGGCGCCAGTTGCCCATCAGCAACCCGCTGTCACTGAAATACGCGCCGCTCGGCAGCGTCGATGGCTTGCGCGACGACCTCGTCGAGGGCGGCTTCGCCGACCTGCTGGCCGATGCGACGCTCAACGTGCGGACGCTCGCCGATTTTGAACACCTCAAGAACGAGTTCGGGCGGGCGCTGTTCGGCGCGGCGATGGCGCGGCAAAAGCTCGCCGAACCCATCATCGAGGCCCAGGCCGAGCTGAAGCCGTGGATGGAGCCGCCGCTGATGGGCTTCGCCAAGGCCAGCTACGACGACCTGCGCGAACAGCTCACGGCGTTGCTCCAGCCCGGTTCGTTGCGTGAACTGCCCACGGCGCGGCTTGCGCACCTGCCGCGTTATCTCAAGGCCATGCGCCTGCGTGGCGAACGCCTGCGCCAGGACCCGCAGCGCGACCAGTCGCGTATGCTGCAGGTACTGCCGTACTGGCGGGCCCTCCTCAATGCAGGTGGCACCGCGCTGGACGCGGAGGCCTGGGCGGAGTTGCGCTGGCTGATTGAAGAGTGGCGCGTATCGCTGTTTGCCCAGGAACTGAAAACCGCCGAACCCGTTTCGGCCAAACGCCTGGCCAAGGCGCTGGAAGCCGCACAGGCCCGTACCGCATGAAGAGTTCGCCGCCCAACGCAGGATCGGACACCGCGCCCGAGGCGCCCACCGGGGCGTCGCGGCAGCCGTTGACCGAGCGCGCGCGCGACGCCAGCGCCGTGTTGCCGGTGGCCGCGCGGGCCGAAGCGGAAACGATTATCGAAGTGCTCCGCCTGCTCGGCTGCGATGACGAAACCTGCGCCGCGGCGCTGTGGTATTCGCTGATGCGCGGCATGCCCGGCGCGGCGGATGCCGATGCCGCCACGTGGCCGGCATCGCTCAGGCGCCTGGTCGATGGCCAGGGCGAAGCCGAAAAAGTGTGGGCGCTGCATGCGCAGCGCGGGCCGGTCACCGGCTCGGAAGGGCTGCGCCGCCTGCTGCTGGCGATCATCCGCGACCTGCGCGTGGTCTTCGTGTTGCTGGCGCGGCAGCTGGCGGCCATGCGCACGGCCATGTCACTGCCCGATGCCGAACGCCGCGAACTGGCCCAGCTCACCGCCGACATCCATGCGCCGCTGGCCAACCGCCTGGGTATCTGGCAGCTCAAGTGGGAGCTGGAAGACCTGGCCTTCCGCTACCTGGAACCGGATACCTACCGTCGCATCGCCCGCCTGCTCGACGAGCGCCGGGCCGATCGCGAGCGCTTCATCACCGAAAGCCTGGCCGAACTGGGCACGGTGCTCGGCGAGGCCGGCATCGACGCCGAGCTGGCCGGCCGTCCGAAGCACATCTTCTCCATCTGGAAGAAGATGAAGAAGAAGGGCCTGGAGTTTTCCGACCTCTACGACATCCGCGCGGTGCGCATCCTGGTGGGCTCGGTGGCCGATTGCTACGCGGCGCTGGGCCTGGTGCACAGCCTGTGGCCGCACCTGCCGGGCGAGTTCGACGACTACGTCGCTCGCCCCAAGGGCAACGGTTACCGCTCGCTGCATACCGCGGTGATCGGCCCGGAAGGCAAGACGCTGGAAGTGCAGATCCGCACGCACGAGATGCATCGCGCCAACGAACTGGGCGTGGCGGCGCACTGGCGCTACAAGGAAGGCGGTGGTGCCGACGCCGAGTTCGAGGCGAAGATCGCGTGGATGCGCAAGCTCCTCGAGCCGCGCGGCGAAGAGGATGCGGAGCTGGCGGCCGGGTTCGCCACCGAACTGATGGAAGACCGCGTGTACGTGCTGTCGCCCAAGGGCGAAGTCATCGACATGCCGCGCGGTGCCACGGTGCTGGATTTCGCGTACCACATCCATACCGACGTCGGGCATCGCTGCCGTGGTGCGAAGGTCAACGGACGCATCGTCCCGCTGACCACGCAGCCGCGCAGCGGCGATCGCGTCGAGATCCTCACCACGAAAACCTCCGTGCCCAGCCGCGACTGGCTGTCGGCGCACCATGGCTACCTGGCCACGTCGCGCGCGAAGGAGAAGGTGCGCGCGTGGTTCCGCCGCGAAGCGCACGAAGCCAACATCGGCGCCGGCAAGATCACGCTGGAAAAGGAACTGCGCCGGCTGGCGCTGGATAACGTCGACCTCGCGGCCGTCGCTGCGCATTTCCGCCTGAAAAGCGTGGAAGACCTCTACGTCACCGTTGCCCTGGGTGAAGTGTCGTTGGGGCAGATCGCCCGGCACCTGCAGGAGCCGACCGAGCCTGCCTTCACCCAGTCGGCCGCGCCGGTGGTCGCACGCGGCGCGCAGCACGATCGCGGCGCGCTTTCCATCGAAGGCATCGGCAACCTGCTGACGACGCTGGCGCGGTGCTGCCAGCCGCTCCCGGGCGATCCGGTGCGCGGCTTCATCACCCGCGGCCGCGGCGTGTCGGTGCATCGCGCCGATTGCGCGTCGCTGGCGCGCCTGGCCCGCAAGGATCCGGACCGCGTCATCGAGGTGAGCTGGGGCAGGGTGGAGGTGCAGAACTACGAGGTGGACATCGAACTGCGTGGCTACGATCGCAAGGGCCTGCAGAAAGACGTCGCCACCACCATCAGCAACATCGGGCCGCATATCGTGGCTTCGTCCAGCCGGGTGAACACCCGCACTAGCGAAGTGGACATGCGCTTTACCCTGCGCGTGCGTGATTACGAGCAGCTGTCGATGCTGCTGGGCAGGCTATCCGCCCTGCCCAACGTCACCGACGCACGCCGCCTCGGCAGCCACTAGCCGCTTACATGCCCATCAGCAGGCGGCCGCCGAGATCCTGCAGCGGTTGCGCCACGAGGATCCGGGCCAGGAACAGGCCAAGGAGGACCACGGTGGGCGAGAAATCCAGGCCGCCGATGGTCATGCGGCCACGCAGCGGGCGCACCAGCGGCTCGGCCACGGCGGTGACGAAGCGCGCGACCGGGTGGTAGCGGTCGGTCGAGAGCATGCTCATCAGCGACCAGACGAACACCACGACGATCCAGGTCAGCAGGAAGAAGTCGAGCATCTCGGCCAGGCCCATCACCAGCAGGCCGACCACGCCCACCGGCAGGCCGGCCAGCAGGACCACCAGCAGCACCTTCACGCACTCCAGCACGAACACCACCAGCAGCGCGGCGAGGTTGATCCGCCGCACGCTCGGCAGCAGCTTGCGCAGGGGCGACACCACCGGGTTGGTGAAGCGGTACAGGAACTGGCAGATCGGATTGTTGAAATCCGCGCGGTTCGCTTCGGCCAGCACGCGCAGGACAAACAGGGCGATGAGCGCCCCAAAGACGACATTGAGCAGCAGGCCGCCCGCGTTGGTCAGGTAATTCACGAGTTCGATTCCATCTGTTCAGAGAGTTCCGCGCCGCGACGGCGGGCGGCATCCACCGCGCGCGCCACGATGGCGGGGAAGTGGTCGGCCTTGAAGCTATCCAGCGCGGCCTGGGTGGTGCCGTGGGGCGAGGTCACCTTCTGGCGCAGGGTAGCCGCGCTTTCATTGCCCTCCACCAGCATGCGCCCGGCGCCGAGGGCCGTCTGTTCGGCCAGCGCCCGCGCGGTTTCACGCGAGAGACCCTGGGCAAAAGCGGCGTTTTCGAGCGCTTCGACCAGCAAAAAGAAATAAGCCGGGCCGGAGCCGGAAAGGGCGGTGACGATGTCGAGCTGGTCTTCCTCGGGCACCCACACGGTAAGGCCGGCGGCATCCAGCACGTGCTGGGCCTCGGCCCGCTGCGGGGCACTGACCCGGCCATTGGCGTAGAGGCCGGTGGCACCGGCGCCAAACATGGCCGGGGTATTGGGCATGCAGCGGACGACGGGCAGGGCGGCGTCCAGCCAGCGTTCCAGCTGGGCGATGCGGATGCCGGCGGCGATCGAGACCACCATGGGCCGGTATTGCTGGACCACGGCACGCAGCCCGCGGCAGACCTCGGCCATCATCTGCGGCTTCACCGCCAGGACCAGCAGGGAGGCGCCCTCGGCGGCCGCGGCGTTGTCGGTATAGGTAGCCACGCCGTACTGGCGCGAGAGCTCCTGGAGGGCCTCGGCGCGCGGCTCGGCCACGGCGATACCGCCGGGCGGGGCGCCATGGCGGACCATCCCCGCGATCAGGGCCGTGGCCATGTTGCCGCCACCGATGAAGGCGATCCGGTTCATGCGGTTGTTTGCTCCATTCGAGACGACTTTCACAGACCCACAAAGCATATATGGTGCGCCGCCTTGCGCCGACCCCTTGGGGTGGTTACCTTTGGCCCACAAAGAAAGGGGACCCCAATGGATATCGCCGAACTCCTTGCCTTCTCAGTGAAGAACAAGGCCTCCGACCTGCACCTTTCCGCAGGCCTTCCGCCCATGATCCGCGTGGACGGTGACGTTCGGCGCATCAACATCCCGGCGCTGGAACACAAGCAGGTCCATTCGCTGATCTACGACATCATGTCGGACAAGCAGCGGCGCGACTATGAGGAATTCCTTGAAGTCGACTTCTCCTTCGAGATTCCCGGCCTGGCCCGCTTCCGCGTCAACGCCTTCAACCACAACCGTGGCGCGGGCGGCGTGTTCCGTACCATTCCGTCCGAAGTGCTCACCCTGGAAGACCTCGGCGCGCCGAAGATCTTCCGCGAGCTGATCGAGCAGCCGCAGGGGCTGATCCTGGTCACCGGCCCCACGGGTTCGGGTAAGTCGACCACCCTGGCGGCCATGGTCGACCACATCAACAAGAACGAATACGGCCACCTGCTGACGGTGGAAGACCCCATCGAATTCGTCCACACCTCGCAGAAGTGCCTGGTCAACCAGCGCGAAGTCCACCGCGACACCCACGGCTTCAACGAGGCGCTGCGTTCGGCGCTGCGCGAAGATCCCGACTACATCCTGGTGGGCGAGCTTCGCGACCTGGAAACCATCCGCCTGGCCCTGACCGCCGCGGAAACCGGCCATCTGGTGTTCGGCACCCTGCACACCTCGTCCGCCGCCAAGACCATCGACCGAATCATCGACGTGTTCCCCGCCGGCGAGAAGCCGATGGTGCGCTCGATGCTCTCCGAGTCGCTGCGTGCCGTTATCTCGCAGTCCCTGCTGAAGAAGGTGGGCGGTGGCCGTATCGCGGCCCACGAGATCATGGTGGGCATCCCGGCCATCCGTAACCTGATCCGCGAGGACAAGGTGGCCCAGATGTACTCGGCCATCCAGACCGGCCAGCAGCACGGCATGCAGACCCTGGACCAGAACCTGTCCGACCTGATCAAGCGGGGCCTCATCACCCGCCAGGAAGGCCTGATGTACGCCAAAAACAAGGAAGGCTTCCGCTAAGGGACCGTGAAGGGCGTCGCTACGCCCTTCATGTCGCAGGTATATGATCGGCCCAAGGGATGCCGGCCCATTCCGGCAGCGGGGATCCAGGCCATGAGCGAGTTCGATTTCACCTCCTTCCTTAAGCTGATGGTGCACAAACAGGCGTCCGACCTGTTTATCACCGCCGGCGTCGCGCCTTCCATGAAGGTGCAGGGCCGTATCGTGCCCATCACCCAGAGCCCCCTGTCGGCGCAGCAGTCGCGCGACATGGTGCTCAACGTGATGACGCCCACCCAGCGCGAGGAATTTGAAAAGACCCACGAATGCCAGTTCGCGATCAGCGCGTCGGGCGTGGGCCGTTTCCGCGTGTCGTGTTTCTACCAGCGCAACTGCGTTGGCATGGTCCTGCGCCGCATCGAATCGAAGATCCCCACGCCGGAAGAGCTGAACCTGCCGCCGATCATCAAGCAGCTGGCGATGACCAAGCGCGGCATCATCATCTTCGTCGGCGGTACCGGTACGGGTAAGTCCACCTCGCTCGCGTCGATGGTCGGCTACCGCAACCAGAACTCCACCGGCCACATCATCACGATCGAAGACCCGATCGAATACGTGCACCGCCACGAGGGCTGCATCATCACCCAGCGCGAGCTGGGCATCGATACCGACAGCTGGGACAACGCGCTGAAGAACACCCTGCGCCAGGCGCCCGACGTCATCATGATCGGCGAAGTGCGTACCCGCGAAACGATGGAACACGCCATCAACTTCTCGGAAACCGGCCACCTCTGCCTGTGCACCCTGCATGCGAACAACGCCAACCAGGCACTGGACCGCATCCTGCACTTCTTCCCGGAAGACCGCCGCTCGCAGCTGCTGATGGATCTGTCGCTGAACCTGAAGGGCATCGTCGCCCAGCAGCTGATCCCCACGCCCGATGGCAAGGCCCGTCGCGTTGCGGTCGAAGTTCTGCTCGGCACGCCGCTGGCCCAGGATTACATCCGCCAGGGCGACGTACACAAGCTCAAGGAGCTGATGCGCGACTCCAACCAGCTGGGCATGCGCACGTTCGACCAGAGCCTGGTGGAGCTGTACCACGCCGGCGAGATCTCGTACGAAGACGCCCTGCGCCACGCCGACAGCTCGAACGAAGTGCGCCTGCGCATCAAGCTCGCGCAGGGCGGCGACGCACACACCCTGTCGCAGGGCCTGGAAGGCGTCGAGATCGACAAGGCCAACGACAAGAGCACATTCGGCGGCATGCTTAGCCGATAAAAAAAAGGGAGCCCTTCGGCTCCCTTTTTCGTTACCCGCTGTAAGCAGGATTACTTGGCGGCGGCAGACACGGTCAGGCCGCTGGCGTCGACGCTCTTCACGCCCTTGACGGCCTTGGCGATCTTCTCGGCGCTGCTCTTTTCCTTCGCGGTCGACACGGTGCCGGTCAGGGCAACGACGCCTTCCGTGGTGGTCACCGAGATATCGGTGCCCTTCACGCTCTTCTTGGTGGCGAACTCGGACTTCACCTTGGTGGTGATCCACGTATCGTCGGCCTTGCCTGCGACAGTCTGGTTGTCAGCCTTGGCGGCGGCCGGCGTGGAGTCCTGGGCATACGCCGAGGCAAACGGGGCCGTGCCGAGACCGGCGACGAGGGCGGCAGCGAACAGGGCCTTGCGGATGTTGGCGTTGTTCATGGGGAACTCCTTATCTGGCATCTGTTGTGGGGCGACGACCGGCGCCACGCGCTGTGGGCTGCCTTGGTCGCGGGGCCAATATCACCAGCGCTTCCGTGAATGATTTGTGCCCGGAAAATCGCTTGGTTCAGCTTTGCCGAATACGTCTTCACATGGCGTCTGACGTTGAAAGCGATTGCAAAAGTTGAGGTCATTCGCTGTCGCAAATGCGTGTCTTGTGCGGCTTGCGCCGCCTAGCTTTGGTATGTGTTCGCAAAGGAGCCCTGGGCGCCCACCCTCGCTGCTCAGACCACGCTCTGCGTTCGAAAGGGAGAGCCGCTACGCGGCCGTAGGCCAAATTGAAAAACCGGCCGCGTAGCGGCCCACCTTTTCGAACGCTGGAGTCGATGTCTGAGCAGCGAGGGTGGGCGCCGAGGGCTCTAGCTCGACAAGCCACAAGAGCTGAGCGGCGTAAGCCGCACAAGACACGCATTCGCGCCAGCGAATGAACCGATAAAAAAAGGGACGCCGAAGCGTCCCCTTTTTCTATCGCGATTCAGAGCTGCTTACTTGTATTCAACAGCACCCGAAATCACCAGGCCCTTCTCATCCATGTGAGCTTCACCGCCCACCTGGACCACGCGTGCAGCCTGCGCCTTCATCGCATCAAACTGCGCCTTCGAACGCTGCGCCGCCGCCGTATCCGACGCCTGGTCAGCCGGCGCGCCATCCGCCGTCGCGGCCTCAGCCATCGCCGAAGCGTACGCCTGCGCCTTCTCCGACATCACATCCACCCACGTGCGATACATATCGCCGTTGAGGTGCAGGCGGCTCAGGCGGCCAGCGTCGCCCGTGCTACCCATCAGCACGTCGTCCAGCTTGCTGTCTTCACCCGCGCCCAGGCCGATGGCAATCGCCTGGCCATTCATTGCCGCCCAGCCGGGCATGCCCAGCGACTGCGTCAGGTTGGCCGGCAGTGCTGCCGGCTTGCCGTCCGCTGCGAGCTTGAACTCGCCGCCCAGCACCGCCTGGCTCATCGCCAGCAGGCCGGCCGGGTTGCGCGTCGCGAGCACGATGCGGCCGGTGATCTGCGGGATGACGGCGCCCGGGGCACCCGGCTTGTACGAATCCACCACGATGCGCACGCCACGGATGTCGCCGAACGGCGGGATCGCCGCCTGTTGCATCGTGGAGCCCATCTTGGCGAAGCTGTCGTTGAGGCTGGCGAAGGCGGGGCAGGTGAACGGCTTGGCGGCCACGGCTTCCGACTGGGTCGTGAAGAACGTGCGCAGCTGTTCCACCGGCAGCGCGATGCTGGCGTCGAACGGGCCCGTGGCATCGCTGCCGAGGCCCGGCAGTTCCACCTTCAGGCCCGAGAAGGCGCTGGTGATGTCGCTGGCCATGGCCACGTCCACGCGCTGTTCGACGTGGTGCAGGTCGAGCTTGGTGTAGCCGAAGCTGAAGGACGGCACGCGTGCGGCGACGCGGCTGGCTTCTTCCTGGCAGCTGGCCGGGATCTGCGGGGCAGGCTCGCCGGTCTTCTGCGACTGGTGCTTGAGGAAGCTGGCGAACAGCGGATCCTTGCCGGCGGCCACGAGCGGCAGCAGGCGGGCGAGGTCCACCTGGCCAACCACGTAATCCTTGTAACCCTTGTCCTTGGCGAGGTCGGCGAGGCGACCGTCGTCCTGGAGGTTCTTCTCCGGGCGATCCACGCCGAGCGTCTGGCGGACCAGCGGCTGGGCGGCATCGGCCGGGAGCAGGGCGGCGACGGCATTCTTGCCGACGGTGGCGATGATCAGCTGGGTGCCGCTGTCGCCAAGGGTGACGTGGCGATAGGCCTGGCCACCGGCATCGGCGGTGTCGAGCTTCTTGCCGTAGGCGGTTTCAAGGCGGCCGACGAAGGCGTCCCATGCTGCCGGGTCGGCCAGCGCGGCGCGCGCGACGGGGCTGAGGCCCACGCCGTAGATCGCCGAGCCGGTCTTGAGGTCCACGCCGACGTTCTTGAGCACGGTTTCAGCGTTCTTGCCGTCCAGCTCGGTGACCAGCGCGCGGATCAGGCGGGCGGCATCGGCGTTGCCCTTGGCGTCGAACTCCTGGGCGTACGACTTCAGCTGGGCCACCTGGCCCGGGGCTTCGTTATTGAGCTGGGCGAGGACCGCCTGGTACGTATCGTCGTCCAGCTTGTCGAGGCTGGCGACAACGTACGGCGTATCGGCCGGCACGAAAGCCAGCGGGGCATCCTTGTCCTTGTGGCCGCAGGCCGCCAGCAGCACGCTGGCGACGCCGAGCGCGAGAAGTCGCTTCGTCGGTCGCATTCTGTATCCCGTTGATTGATCCCTTGGAACCGCCATTATGCCGGAACGCGCGCCGTGGCGCGGCCCCGCATGGTCTTCACCGGCCCATCACTTCACACAGGACGGCCATGCGCACGAACACGCCGTTGCCGACCTGCTCCAGGATGCGCGACTGCGCCCCGTCGGCCACGTCCGAGGCAATTTCGATGCCGCGGTTGATCGGGCCGGGGTGCATCACCAGGGCACCCTTGGCGGCGCGGGCGAGGCGCTTGGTGTCCAGGCCGTAGCGTTCGAAGTAGGCGGCTTCGTCCTGCAGGTCGGTCGATGCCATGCGCTCTTTCTGAAGGCGCAGCATGATCACGACGTCGACGCCTTCGATGGCTTCGTCGAAATTCTCGTGCAGGGTGACGCCTTGCAGCTCGCCTTCGGCGGGGAGCAGGCGCGCCGGGCCCACCACGCGCACATCCTTTGCGCCCAGGGCGGTGAGGACGTGCACGTCGGAGCGGGCCACGCGCGAGTGGCGCACATCGCCGCAGATGGCGACCTTCAGCTTACGAAAATCCGGATGGTGGTTGCGGATGGTGAGTGCATCGAGCAGGCCCTGAGTCGGGTGCGCACGGTTGCCGTCACCGGCGTTCACCACGGCCACGCCACTCATCGCATGCCTGACCAGTTCTTCCGGCGTACCCGACACCTTGTGGCGGACGATGATCGCGTCCAGGTGCATCGCTTCGAGCGTATGCAGGGTGTCGAAGAGCTCTTCGCCCTTGCTGGTCGAGGACAGCCCGATATCGAAATTGATGACGTCCGCGCCCATGCGGCGTGCCGCCAGTTCGAACGACGTGCGGGTACGCGTGGAGGGCTCGAAGAACAGGTTGAGCACGGTACGGCCAGCGAGGATGTCGAGCTTGCGCGTGCCGTGCGCGGACGCGTCGCGCAGGGTAATCGCCTTGTCGAGCAGGCGCTCGATCGTTTCGCGCGGCATGTTCTCGAGGGTGGTCAGATGGCGCAGGCGGTTTGACATGACATCCTCAAGCTAACGGTGGATAGTTTTCGGTTACGACTGCAGGAGATACGACTCGAGGATGACGGCGGCGGCCTCGGCATCGATGGATTTGGCATCCGATCGCTTGCGCGTGCCCGCGGCCCGGCCGGCGGCGAAACGCCGGGCGGCTTCCTGCGAACTCATGCGTTCATCGGCAAACGCCACGGCGATGCCGTAGCGCTCGGTGAGTTTCTGGGCAAAACGGCGCGCGGTGCGCGTCATCGGTTGCTCCTGGCCCTCGTTGTCCAGCGGCAGGCCGACCACCAGTTCCGCGGGCAGCCAGTCGCGACGCAGCTGGTCCAGCGCCTGCCAGTCGGGCGCGCCGTCGCGCACGGGCAGGGCAGCCAGCGCGCGGGCCGTGCCGGTCAGGCGGTTGCCGACGGCGACGCCGACCACCTTGGTGCCGACGTCAAATCCAAACAGGCAACTCATGGATCAGGCGTGGCCGGCGTAGCCAGCGAGCTGGGAGGGGTCGCTCACCCCCAGCTTGCGCGTGGCGGCCACCCAGCGTTCGTCGATGGGGGTGTCGAAGACGATGTGCTCATCGGCGCGGGTGGTGAGCCACGCGTTCTCCATCACTTCCTGTTCGAGCTGGCCGGCTTCCCAGCCGGCATAGCCGAGGGTGACCATCGCGCGGCGCGGGCCTTCGCCGTGGGCCATGGCCACGAGGATGTCGCGCGAGGTGGTCACGGACCAGTCGTCGTTGATCCGGTAGCTTGAATCCCAGTGGCCGTGTTCGCGATGGAGCACGAAGCCGCGCTCCTGCTGCACCGGGCCGCCGATCAGCACGGGGTAATCGGCGATCTCGATGTCTTCGCAGGGCAGCTTCATCTGCGCCAGGACATCGCCAAGCCGGTATTCGGAAATCTGGTTGATGAGCAGGCCGACGGCGCCGTCCTCGCCATGCTGGCAAAGGAAGGCAACACCACGCGCGAAAGGCGGCTCCGCGAGGGAGGGCATCGCGATGAGGAACTGGCCGGCGAAGGTGTTGGCGATACTCATGGCTTTATTGTAGCCGCAGCCGATGAAGGGCGTGCGGAATTGTTCAGTCCGGCACGCGTACCTTGTGCGCCGGTTCACATGGAGGCAAGTCATGCCGAAGATGATGTTTGTTAAGGGTTTTGTGGGGGCTTCCGTGGTCTTCGGCGCGTTCGCCGCGCACGCATCCGCACCCTCTGCCTGGAAGGACTATGACCAACGGGTGACCAGCGCGTGCCTCGCGGCCAGCGGCCTGAAGGATGTGAAGCCCGTCGGCGGCCTCGTGACGTACGACGACCGCGTGCCGGTCACGGCGCTGGTGCTGGCGGGGCGCTACCCGCAGAAGCACATGAAAAATGCGCCGGGCCGTGAGCTGTGCGTGTGGGATCGCAAGGCAGAAAAGGCCTACGTCAGCGAAGCCGACCAGCTCCTGCCGAAGGCGCCTCAATAATTCCGCAACACATTCCCCGGCAAGAACTGCCACGTCCGCGTGATGTAAAGCTCATCCACCTTCTCCTTGCTGTCGCGCGGCAGCGTGGGGAAGGGGGCGGCAAGGCGCACGATGCGCTGGGCCGCGTCATCGAGCAGCTTGTGCCCGGAGCTCTTGATCACGTCGATGCTCTTGATCGAGCCATCGCGGTTCAGCCCCACGGTGAGCACCAGCTCGCCGTAGACGCCCTGGCGGCGTGCCTCGTCGGGGTAGTTGAGGTTGCCCACGCGCTCGACGCGGTTCACCCAGCCCTTCATGTAGGCGGCGTAGGCGTACTCGCGGGTGTTCGACGAGATGTACTTCTTTTTCGGGCGCTTGGCGTAGGCCTCGGACTCGTCACGCACTTCGGCCGCCAGCTTGGCCATCTCCAGCTTGCGCTGCACGTCCTTTTCCGAAGGCGGCAGCGGGCGATCCTTCTGTTCGGTCTGCGCCTGGGTGGTGTCGACATGGAAGCCTGTCTGGCCGGCCGTGGTCAGCACCTGGTCGGGCGTGGCCTCGCGCGGCGAGGGCGCCTGGGCCTCCTCCACCTCCGGGGCCTGGCCCTGGTTACGCGTGGGCAGCGGCCCGCTCACCGGTTCGGACGGGCGCGAGGCCTTGTCGCGGTCGCCGCCACCGGCATTGCTTGCCTGGGCGAGGAAGTCCGCCTTGTCCGGCTGCTCCTGGTTGGCGACGTCCACGAGCGTGACATCCAGCGTGGGAACGCTGGGGGCGGGTTTTTCGGCCTGGAACGTGACGCCAAGGATGACGACACCGTGCAACAGCAGCGAAAACAGCAAGGTCGCGCCGATCAGGTCGGCGCCGGTGGTACGGGTCGTCATCGGGCCTCGAGAGCGTCGAACAGCAGCCCCGCGATGTTAATGCCGAACTGGGCATCCAGCTCGCGGATGCACGTCGGAGATGTGACGTTGATCTCGGTCAGGTAGTCACCGATGACGTCCAGGCCGACGAAGCGCAGGCCGCGGCGGACCAGTTCCGGCCCCACCTGCGCGGCAATCCAGCGGTCGCGGTCGGAGAGGGGGACGCCCACCCCGCGGCCACCGGCGGCCAGGTTGCCGCGGAACTCGTCACCCTGCGGGATGCGGGCCAGCGCGTAGGGCACCGGCTCGCCGTCCACGAGGAGGATCCGCTTATCGCCCGCGGTGATCTCGGGGATGTACTTCTGGGCGATGGTGAACTGGTGGCCGCCGTCGAGCAGGGTCTCCAGCATCGAATTGAGGTTGCTGTCGCCAGCCTTCACCCGGAAGATCCCGCGCCCGCCCATGCCGTCCAGCGGCTTCAGCACCGCCTCGCCGTGCTCGGCCACGAAGGCCTTGAGCTGGTTGCGGTCGCGCGAGACAAGGGTAGGGGAGGTGCACTGCGGGAACTGCAGGGTGAACAGCTTCTCGTTGCAGTCGCGCAGGCTGCGCGGGTCGTTCACCACCCGGCAGCCGGCTTTCTGGGCGGCTTCCAGCACCATGGTGTCGTAGATGAACTGGGCGTCCACCGGCGGATCCTTGCGGGCCAGCACGATGTCCACCTCGGCCAGGGGGCGCCATGCGGCCTCGCCCAGGGTAAACCAGCCGCTTGGGTCGTCCTTCACGGTGAGCGGCTTCAGGCGGGCCCAGGCCTCGCCGCCGCGCAGTTCCAGGTCGCCTTCTTCCATGTAAAACAGGGCGTGGCCCCGGCGCTGGGCTTCCAGCAGCATGGCGAAGGTGGAATCCTTGGCGATCTTGATGGCACGGATCGGGTCCATCAGGACGGCGACGGAGAGCGACATGGCGGGGGCCTTGGCGAGCTGGAAAGGTGTCAAGTTTAGTGGAGCGTTGCCGATGATTTCACAAGGCATTGTCCCTTTAGGAACAATTCATCTTGACGGGACACCCGGCCACCCATTAAACAGCGGGGCATGGGCCGCCGAAGAGCGGTGACCGGCACCGGGGGTGCCGGGCTTTACGACCTGGCGCACGGATACCCTGGCGTGATCGGGCTATCCTGTTGGCAGGACTTGCAGTTTTTTCGTGTGACGGGGGCTCAGTGAACGACAACGGACGCGGTACGGACCTGGCCGGCTTGCGGGTCATGGTCATCGACGACTCGAAAACCATCCGCCGTACGGCAGAGACCCTGTTGAAAAAAGAAGGCTGCGACGTGCTGACCGCCGTCGACGGCTTCGAGGCTTTGGCCAAGATCTCCGACCAGAAGCCGAACATCATCTTCGTCGACATCATGATGCCGCGCCTGGATGGTTATCAGACCTGCGCGCTGATCAAGAACAATGCCCAGTTCCGTGGCACGCCCGTGATCATGCTGTCCTCCAAGGACGGCCTGTTCGACAAGGCGCGCGGTCGCATCGTGGGCGCCGAGCAATACCTCACCAAGCCGTTCACCCGCGACGAACTCCTCGGCGCGATCCATCGCTATGCGACGGCCGGCTGACTAACCGTTTTAGCAGCGTCCAGGGGGACGTGTGGCAAATATCCTCATCATTGACGACTCGCCCACCGATGTCCGCGTGTTCACCACGCTGCTCGAGAAGGCGGGGTTCTCTGTATCCAGCGTCGATAACGCCGAGGCTGGCCTCGACCGTATCCGCGCAAGCAAGCCGGACCTGGTGATCATGGACGTGATCATGCCGGGCATGAATGGCTTCCAGGCCACGCGCACGCTGAGCCGCGACCCGGCCACGGCGGACGTGCCGGTGGTGATGATCACCACCAAATCGATGGAAACCGACCGCGTGTGGGGCCTGCGCCAGGGTGCGAAGGCCTTCATCACCAAGCCGGTGAACGAGAAGGAACTGCTCTCGACCATCGCCGACCTTTTGCCGAAGCAGAACTAAGAGGGGCATGCCATGAGCGAGAACGCGGCACTGACCCCCTTTGAACTGCTCGCCCATTACGAACGCGCCTGCCTGGCGCACTCGGCGGGAACGCCCGAGCGCGTCGCCAACCTCGGCCTCTGGCGCGGGATCGGCTTCCGCGTGGGCCGTCGCGCCTTCGTGAGCGGCATCGACGAGATCAACGAACTGATGGCCGTGCCGGCGCTCACCAACGTCCCGGGCACCCAGCCCTGGCTGATGGGCGTGGCGAACGTGCGCGGCAACCTGGTGCCTGCGATCGACCTGGGCCGGTTTCTTTTCGACGAACGTACACCGTCGTCCGAGCGTACGCGTTTGCTCCTGGTACGCCAGCACGGCGGCACCGTGGGCCTGCTGGTGGACGAAGTGTTCGGCCAGCGCACCATGGACGAAGACCAGCGTGGTGAAGGCCATGACGAACTGGACCCGCGCCTGGCCCGCTTCGTCACGGAGAACATCCAGCTCGGCGAGCAGGCGTTTGGGTTGTTCAGCATGAACCGCCTGGTTCGTGCGCCAGATTTTCGGCAGGCGGCGCTGTAAGGCGCCCAGCAAGGGGGACGGGACGGCCGGATGGCCCTCCCGCACAGGATAAGCGGGGCCGGCCAGCCGGTGCCGCAACGGGAATGAGGGGGTGGCCTTGTTGGGCCACTCGTCTGCCGGGGGCTGCCAGAAGCCTCGGTCACCAGGTTTTGTTTGGGTGAGGTGGATATGAGCACGACTACAGGGGGCGCAGGCCGTGAAGGTGGCTACACGATGGTTATCGTGTTCCTGCTGCTATCCATTGGCCTGGCGTCGGTCGACTTCTGGCTGCTGAACAGCAAGAACGGCGAAGACCGCGAAGCGATCGCACTGACGACGCAGGTACAGGTGCTTTCGCAGCAGACGGCGAAGTACGCGCTTGAAGCCTCGGACGGCAACCGCGATTCCTTCCGCGAGCTGTCGGCCACGCGCAACACCATCGATTCGGCGGTGCAGCGCCTGGTGGCCGGTGACGACAAGACCGGCATGCCGGCCTACGCGCAGCAGGCAGGCGGCACCGGCCGCGCCATCGCCGCGCTGGCCAACGCCTGGCACCAGCTCGACGCGGACATCGGCAAGATCCTGTCGAACAAGGAACTCGTGCTCTCCTCCGGTGAGCGCGCCGACCTCTTCGGCAAGCAGATGCCGCTGCTGAACGCCCGCACGGACGAAGTGCTCAACATCGTCCAGCAGAAAAACGCCTCGGTGGAGCAGACCTTCACCCTCGCGCGCTGGATGCTCATGTCTGACCGCATGATCCGCCGCGTGCAGGAGATCCTGCAGGGTGGTGACGCCGCCCAGTCCGCCGCCGACGGCCTCTCCCGCGACGCCCAGCTGTACGGCTCGGTGCTGAAGGGTCTGGTGGAAGGCAACCCGGATGGTGGTGTCCGCGCCATCTCCGATGCCAACGCGCACAAGATCCTGCTCGAAATGCAGACCTCGTGGGGCGACCTCGTGGATCCCGTGGGCCAGCTGGTCACCGCCTCGCCGAACCTGCAGGACGTGAAGCGCGCCGGTAACCAGGCGTCGCTGGATTCGCAGACCGTGCTGCTGCGCGCGAACGAGTCCGCCGACCAGATCGCCAAGCTACCGCTGACCCGCCTGTTCCCGAACGTGTGGGCCGGCCTGCTCGGCGCCATCGCCACGGTGGCTTTCGCCCTGGTCCTCGTCTTCAGCCTGGTCCGCGACCAGCGCCGCCGCCTGGAAACCACCAGCGAACTGAACCAGCGTAACCAGACCGCGATTATGCGGTTGCTGGACGAAATGGGTACGCTGGCCGAAGGCGACCTGACCATCAAGGCCACGGTGACCGAAGACATCACGGGGGCCATCGCGGACGCGATGAACTCCGCGGTGGACGAGATGCGCAACCTCGTCACCACGATTAACGAGACCGCCGTGCGCGTCTCCGCCGCGGCACAGGAAACCCAGGCCACCGCCATGCACCTGGCCGACGCGGCCGAGCAGCAGGCGCAGCAGATCACCTCCGCGACCTCCGCGATTAACCAGATCGCGACCTCGATGGATACCGTGTCGAAGGACTCGGCCGAATCCGCCGACGTGGCGCAGCGCTCGGTGCAGATCGCATCGCACGGTGCGGAAGTGGTGCGCGAAACCATCCAGGGCATGGACTCCATCCGTGACCAGATCCAGGAAACCTCCAAGCGCATCAAACGCCTGGGTGAGTCCTCGCAGGAAATCGGTTCCATCGTGGAACTGATTAACGACATTGCCGAACAGACCAACATCCTCGCGTTGAACGCGGCCATCCAGGCGGCCTCCGCCGGTGAAGCCGGCCGCGGTTTCGCGGTGGTGGCGGACGAAGTGCAGCGCCTCGCAGAACGTTCCGCCAGCGCGACCAAGCGAATCGAAACGCTGGTGCAGGCGATTCAGTCCGATACCAACGAAGCGGTGAGCTCGATGGAACAGACCACCGCGGAAGTGGTGGCCGGTGCCCGCCTGGCCGAAGACGCCGGTACGGCACTGGGTGACATCGAACGCGTGTCGAACGATCTGTCGGCGCTGATTCAGAACATCTCGGCCGCAGCCCGCCAGCAGTCCGCTGCAGCAACGGATACCTCGGCCACGATGAACGTCATCCAGGAGATCACTTCGCAGACGTCGCTCGGCGCGAGCCAGACGGCCGAGTCGATCGGTAACCTGGCCCAGCTCGCGAACGACCTGCGCCTGTCCGTCGCGAACTTCAAGCTGCCGGGCTGATGCAGTGAGACTTCAAGACCATACTGATTTCACCACGCTGCACTGGGTCAAGGCGGAGCTCGACGACGCCCTGTCCAAGGCACGCCAGGCGCTTGAGTCGTACGTCGAGGATTCCCGCGACGCCTACGTCATGCACACCTGCGCCGCGGACCTGCACCAGGTGCACGGCACGCTGCGCATGGTGGAGCTCTACGGCGCCGCCATGGTGGTGGGCGAGATGGAGCAACTGGTCGCGGCGCTGATCAGCGACCGCGTGGCCAACCGCGACGAAGCCTATGCGGCGCTGATGCGCGGCATGATGCAGATGCCCGATTACCTCGAGCGCCTGCAGAGCGGCCACCGCGATGTACCCATCGTGCTGTTGCCGCTGCTCAACGACCTGCGCGCCAGCCGTGGCGAGCAGTCGCTGGACGAGTCCGCGCTGTTCACCCCCAACCTGGACACCCCGCTGCCGCAGGGCGCCCCGGGCGCTGCCGATCCGGCGGCTGCCGAGGCCCAGCGTGGCGAACTGCCCGAACTGCGCGCCCGTTTCCAGCAACAGCTCCTGGCATGGTTCCGCGGGCAGGGTAGCGATCGCCAGCTGCTCGGCATGCGCGCCACGCTCGATAGCATTGCCACCCGTTGCTACACCATCGCCGGCCGTCGCCTGTGGTGGATTGCGGCCGGCGTCCTCGAAGGCCTGGAACGCGGCGTGCTGCGTTCGCATGAAAAGGAAGTGCGCCAGCTGATCGGCCGCGTCGACCGTTCCATCCGCGAACTGGTGGACGGCGGCGAAGAGGCGATGCTCACCGGTGATTCGGACGAGCTCGCCCGCAAGCTTCTGTATTACGTGGCCCAGGCCAAGCCGGGTAGCGAGCGCATCGACGAGCTGCGCGAGGCCTATCGCCTCGAGGGCCTCCTGCCGCGCGCCTCGGAAGTCGAACATGCCCGTGGCTCCATGTCGGGCCACAACCGCGCGCTCCTCGATACGGTCTCGGCCGCCATCAAGGAAGACCTGCTGCGCGTGAAGGAATCGCTCGACCTGTTCCTGCGTCGCCCCGATGGCGACCCGGGCCAGCTCGGGGCCCAGGCCGACGTGCTCGACCGCGTCGGTGACACCCTCGGCATGCTGGCGCTGGGCGTCCCGCGCCGCGTCGTTGGCGAACAGCGCCGGATCCTCGGCGAGATCGCCGCGGGCACGCGTGCACCGGACGAAGAATCCCTGCTGGACGTGGCCGGCGCGCTGCTCTACGTGGAAGCGTCCCTGGACGACCACATCGAGCGCCTCGGTGCCGAAGGCGAAACGCCGATCTCCGAAAGCGGCCCCTCGCCGCTGCCGCGTAGCGAAGCACGCCATATCCTGACCGCGCTGATGCGCGAAGCCACCGCGAACACCTCGAAGGTGAAGGACGCGATCGTCGCCTTCGTCGAGTCGCAGTGGGAACACGAACAGCTGGCGGGCACGCCGGAACTGATGGCCGAGATCGGCGGTGCCATGCGCATGCTGGGCGCGCCGCGCCCGGGCGAGCTGGCCGACGGCATTGGCCTGTTCATCCACCGTGAACTGCTCGGCGACCGCCGCGTGCCGAACGGCGCGCAGATGGACCGCCTGGCCGACGCCGTGGCCGCACTCGAGTACTACCTCGAGGCGGCGCGCGAGCACCGCGGTGGCCTGGACCACATCCTTGATGTCACCCAGCAGAGCCTGGCCGAACTCGGCTACTGGCCCGTGCCGGTGGACGAAAGCAACGAGGCGCTGGGTGCGGAAGCGCTCGGCGACATCGAAGCCGAGGCCGTCGAACACATCGCCGTGCCGTCGAGCAGCGTGGATGCGGATGAAACCGTCTCCTTCGCCGACAGCTTCGACCTCGTCGACGAACCGCCCACCGACGAGGAACTCGCCGCGCCGGTCGCGAACGTCGCCGCTCCGGCGCCGATCCATCCCAGCGAAGACTGGGTCGAGATCGAGGAAGAGATCGAACAGGAAGTCGGCGGTGATTCCGGCGTCTCCGAGTTCGCCGGCTTCCAGATCACCGTGGACGGCATCGACGACGAGATCCGCGAGATCTTCCTGGAAGAGACCCAGGAAGAGATCGACAACCTCCGCGCCTCCGTGGCGCAGTGGCTGGCGGATCCGGAGCGCAGCGAGTCGCTTACCCCGATCCGTCGCTCCTTCCACACCTTGAAGGGCTCCGGCCGCCTGGTCGGCGCGCGCCTCCTGGGCGAGTTCGCCTGGAAGGTGGAAAACATGCTCAACCGCGTGCTGGACGGCTCGATCGCCCCGCACGAAGGCGTGCAGGCGCTCGTCCGCCACGCCGTGGATGCCCTGCCGCAGCTCAAGTCCGCGCTGGAAGGCGATACCCATGTGACGGCGCCGCTTGCCGCGATCATGGAAACCGCCGACCGCCTGGCGATGGGCGACATGGCGTTCGTCGAAGAAGTGGCACGCAACGCGACGCAGAAGGTACGCACGAAGGTGAAGCGTCGCGTCTTGCGCGACACCATCGCCGCCGTGCCGACCGCCGCGTTCGCCAGCTACGGCCAGGCCGCGCCGGCCGAGCCGACGCCGGTGCCGGCCGAGGAGCCGGTGTACGTGGCGCCGCCGCTGCCGCCGGTGGATGCCGTGCTGCTCGACATCCTGCGCACCGAAGTGGCGCAGTACCTCAACATCATCCGCGCCAACCTGGCCCGCGCCGGCGACGGCGAGCTGCCGGTGGACGATGGCCTGCTGCGTGCCGTGCATACCCTGCACGGCGCCATCGGCATGGTCGACATCCCGGTGCTGATCCAGGTGCTGGCACCGCTGGAAGGCCTGATCAAGCGCGTGCGCGCCTCCGGCGTGCCGTTGCGTCCGCTGGGCGTCGATGCACTCACGGATGCGGCCGACCTCGTCGACCACGTCATGGACCTCTTCGACACTGAAGATCCGCGCGTGCCCGATGTGTCCGCGCTTGCCGCGCAGATCATCGCCCTGCGCGACGAACAGCCGGAAGCCACGGTCGCACACATCCTGTACGAGCCGGATCCGCTGCCGCTGGACGACGAGCCGGCGGTTCACGCCGAGCCCGTCGTGGACGAGCTGCCGGTGGTTGAACCGGTGGCCGAGACGCCCGTGGCCGAGACCCCAACCGTCGAGTCGCTTTCGGAACTCGACGAAGCCGAACTCGAAGCGTTCATCAACGAAGAAGCCCACTTCGACGAAGAAGTGCGCGAAGCCGAGGCCCACCTGGCGGCAGATGCGGCCAGCGAAGCCGCGCACGACCACGAGCATGCCCACGACAGCCTCGTCCACGACGCGGCGGTACAGGCATCGCTCGAGGCCGAACTGGAAGCCATGCTGGACGGCGAACTCGCCGAGCTCGAGGCCGCCGCACCGGTGCACGCGGAAACGCCGGCCGCCGAGCCGGTGGTGGCCCCGCCGGCCGACGACTACGAGGAAGCCCTGGCCGACGAGGCCGCGGCGCCGGAGATCGAGCACACGCCGATGGCGTTCACCGAAAGCGAGCCTCTCGAAAGCGATCTCGTCGAGAGCGAGCCCGTCGCTAGCGAGCCCGCCCAGGTTGAAGCCGCGCACGTCGAGTCCGCGCTGCCGCCGATCGAACTGGCCGACAGCGAACACGACCTGACGGCCGAACTGCTGGCCTCGCTGGAAGGGTTCACCGTCGAGCCGGCGAAGATCGACGTCCAGCCGATCGCGCAGTACGACGTCAACGAAGAAGCCGCCTGGCGCACCCTCGTCAGCGAAGCCGAGGCGGAAGGCGCGCCTGCCGTCGCCGACGAAGCCCCGGCAGACGTCGAAGCCGAGCTCCCGCAGCCGATGTCCCACGATGGCGACGTCCTGCACACCGACGACGGCATCCTCGCCGAAGAGCCGGTGGCCGACCTCGTTGCCTTCGAGGCGGAAGAGGAAACGGAAGCCGAAGACGAAGTCGAAGCCGAAGCCCCGGTCGTCATCGAAGACCAGGCGCACGAGCCCGTCGCCGAGCCGGTGCACACCCCGGTGGAAGACGTCGCCCCGGCCCTCGTGCCGGAGCTCTCGCCGTACGCCGACATCGACCCCGACCTGCTCGAAGTCTTCGTCGAAGAAGGCCGCGAGATCCTCGACCAGGCCGATGCCTCGCTGGCCGCATGGCGCGCCGACCCGCAGCAGGGTGAGCACGTCGCCGCCCTCCAGCGCGACCTGCATACCCTCAAGGGCAGTGCACGCATGGCCGGCCTGCCGCCGGTGGGCGATTTCGCCCATGCGATGGAAGCCGTGCTCGACGCCGTGGCCGGCGGCCAGCGCGACAGCGACAGCGCCGCGATCGAAGCGATGGAGAACGGTTTCGACCGACTGCATCGCATGATCCTGGCCATCGCCAAGCACCAGCCGATCAGCCTCAGCGAAGCCGACATCGAGCCGTTCGCCCGCCTCGCGGGTGCACCGATCGCGCCGGACACGCTGACGGCCGAGAGCTACCGCGAAGAGCGCGAAGCTGCGACCCAGCCGGAGGCCTATGCGCCGCCGGCACCGCAGCCCGAGCCGATCCCGGTCCTCGACCGCGCCTTGCCCGACCTGCTCCCGGAAATGGAGGAGGAAGAGCTCCAGCGCGCCTCGCAGGAACAGATCCGTGTCCGCGCAGACATGCTCGACACGCTGGTCAACCACGCCGGCGAAGTGTCGATCTACCGTTCGCGCCTGGAACAGCAGACCGCCAGCTTCCGTTCGGCGCTGACCGAACACGAACAGACGGTGAGCCGCCTGCGCAGCCAGCTGCGCATGCTGGAAATCGAAACCGAAACGCAGATCATCGCGCGTTACCACCAGGAGCATCGCGACACCGCGGGCACGTTCGATCCGCTCGAACTCGACCGCTTCTCGCAGCTCCAGCAGTACTCGCGTGCGCTGGCCGAGTCGGTCTCGGATCTTGTCTCCCTGCAGACCATGCTGGACGACCTGACCCGCCAGACCGAAACGCTGCTGCTCCAGCAGCAGAAGGTCAACGCGGAGCTGCAGGAAGGCCTCATGCAGACGCGCATGTTGCCGTTCGATGCGATGGTGCCGAACCTTCGCCGCACGCTGCGCCAGGCCGCCTCCGACGTGGGCAAGCGCGCCCAGCTGGTGGTGGAGGGTGCCAACGGCGAAATGGACCGCAACATGCTCGACCGCATCAAGGCGCCGTTCGAGCACATGCTGCGCAACGCGGTGGCCCACGGTATCGAAGCGCCGGGCACCCGCGAAGCCGCCGGCAAGAACCCGGAAGGCACGGTGCGCATCCAGGTGGCTCGCGAAGCCACCGAAGTGGTGGTGCGCCTCTCCGACGACGGTGCCGGCATGGACCGCGACGCCATCCGCGAGAAGGCGATCGAGCGCGGCCTGCTGCGCCCCGATGCCCGTGTCTCCGACGACCAGATCTACCAGCTCACCCAGGTACCGGGCTTCTCCACCGCGGAGAAGGTCACCCAGGTGGCCGGCCGTGGCGTCGGCATGGACGTGGTCGCCAACGAGATCAAGCAGCTCGGCGGCACGCTGGGCATTGAATCGCAGCGCGGCCAGGGCACCACCTTCGTGATGCGCCTGCCGTTCACGCTGGCCGTCACCCAGGCGCTGATCGTCCGTATCGGTGAAACCAACTTCGCCATCCCGATGACGTCGGTGCACGGCGTGGCCAAGGTCGAGCCCAACGAACTGGCCCATCGCATGGCCGACACCGACGCGCAGTTTGAGTACGCCGGTGAGGACTACGCGATCCACGACCTCCCGCAGCTGCTCGGCGTGCATGTCATCGCCTCGCCGGACGAAGGGGATATCCCGCTGCTGCTGGCCCGTTCGGGCGACCTGCGTGCCGCCATCCGCGTGGATGCGGTGCTGGGCTCGCGCGAAATCGTGGTCAAGCCGGTCGGCCCGCAGGTCAGCTCGGTGCCGGGTATCCTCGGCGCGACGATCATGGGCGACGGTTCCGTGCTGATGATTCTCGACCTCGCGCCGCTGGTCCGCCACGGCGTCGCCCGCACCGCGTTCGAAGCCGAAGCGGCGATCCCGCAGGCCCCGCGCAAGCAGGACGAAGTGCGCGTGAAGCCGCTGGTGATGGTGGTCGACGATTCGATCACCATGCGCAAGGTGACTGGCCGCGTGCTGGAACGCCACGAGTTCGAAGTGATGACGGCGAAGGACGGCGTGGACGCCCTCGAGAAGCTCAACGAGCGCGTGCCCGACCTGATGCTGCTCGATATCGAGATGCCGCGCATGGACGGCTACGAGCTCGCCACGGCCATGAAGGCCGACGAGCGACTGGCAGGCGTGCCGATCATCATGATCACCTCGCGTACCGGCGATAAGCATCGCCAGCGCGCCTTCGACATCGGCGTGGACCGCTATATCGGCAAGCCGTACCAGGAAAACGACCTGGTCGCGCAGATCAACGGTGTGCTCGGAGTAACCCATGGTTGAACACGAGCCGGCCGTCGCGCTGCTCTTTGACGACGCGAGCCTGTCGGCCCACCTGCGCGACGCCCTTGTCGCGCACGGTGCGCGGATCGTCTACGAGTCGGACCTGAGGGCGTTCGCTCCCGCGGAACTCGTCGGCTCTTCTGCCGACGTGGTGGTGGTGGACCTCGACGACCCGAGCGATGGCGACCTGGACCGCCTCTACGAAACCGTGGAGGGCGGCCATCCGCGCCTGGTGTTCAACGACGCCGACGCCAGCCGTAACCTGGCAGGCTGGGATCGCGCCCGCTGGGCCCGCCACCTGGCCGCCAAGCTGGTGGGCACCTCGCCGCTCGATCCGCCGCGTCCCGACGATGCGCGCGTGATCGAACCGCGGCTGGCTGCGCTGGCCAGCGAGCCGGCACCCGCCGAAGAAACGCTGGACGAGCCGATCACCGACGAGCTGTCGATCACCGGCGTGCATGGTTATGCCGACACGCCGATGCCGGCCGCCGATACGGACGCTGATCCGGTAACCGAGGCGGACACGGTCGACGAGCTGGCCTTCTCGACCACCCTCGTCGATTTTGACGACGAAGGGCAGGGCGCGGCTCCTGAAGACCTGGCCGCCGAACTCGAAGCCGTGCTGGCTGAATCCGGCGCCGCCAACCTGCAGGGCAGCGATGGCATCGACGACCTGCCGTCCATGCCGCTCGAACTGACCGACCTGGCCTCGCTCGATCTCTCCGGGTTCGAAGTGGTCGATGACGAACCGCTGCCCACCGCCCAGGTGGAAAGCGAATTCGACGCCAGCCAGTTCAGCCTCGCGCCCGTTGACGAAAACATCCCCACCCCGCCGCCGCTCGAGATCACCTCGCGCGCGACGGAGTACGCGCCGCCGCCGGCGCCCGAATGGGACCTGATCGACCACGACACCATCGTGGCCGAGGCGACGCCGCGTGATAACGCCGCTGACTTCGGCATCGAGACCATCAGCGCGGTGGAATACCTTGCGCACGACGTGGTGGACGACGGCAGCGTCGCGATCGAGTCGGGCCTCAAGCTGGAACTTGTTTCCCTGGAAGAGGCCATTGCGCCCGATACCACGGGCAAGTTCAGCCACGAAATGATCCTGGGCACCGCCACCCGCGCGGTGCGCCGCGTGGTGGCGCTGGCCGGCACGGCCGACAGCGAAGACGCCATCCGCCTGTTCCTGGCCGCCATGCCGGGCCGCTTGCCCGCCACGATCCTGGTTGCCGCCCACCATAGCGGCGACACCGCGGCGTTCGTCCAGCGCCTTGGCCGTGGCCGCGTGGCCGCTGACGGTGTACCGGCGAGCCATGGCGACGTGCTCGTCGTACCGCGTGGCGCCCACGTACAGATTCGTCGCGACGGCAGCGTGGCCGTGCGTGACGACGGCAGCGCCGTGACCTCGTCGGGTCCGTCCATCGACGGCATCCTCAGCACCCTCGCCGGTGGCTTTGGCGCCGACGCGCTGGCCATCGTCTTCGCTGGCCGCGGCAACGATGCCGTGGCAGGCGCGCAGGCCGTGTATGACGGCGGTGGCCGCGTCTGGGTGCAGTCGGTCCCGCCCGAGGACGAAGCCGGGCATATGGTCACCGGCGTCCGCGAAGAACGCGTCGCAGGCTATGCGGGCGACGTCGCCGCGCTGGCGAAGAAATTGAACGAGGAATTCCCATGAGCGAGCCGTTACCGCGCGAAATCCGCTGCGTCCTGATTCCCAGCGGCGGTATCCGCCTCCTGCTGCCCAACGCCTCGGTCGCTGAAGTGATTACCCTGGCCGGCGTCGAGCCGATCGCCGACGCCCCTGAATGGCTTGCCGGCCGCATCGAGTGGCGTGGCTGGCAGATTCCGCTGGTGAGCTTTGACCACGTGGCGAAGCTGGCCGAGGACACCGCACCGCAGGCCGCGCGCGTGGCCGTGCTCAAGGCCATCGGCAACCGCACCGACATGCCTTACATCGCCGTGCTCACCCACGGCTTCCCGCGCCTGACCACGCTCAACGCGGAGCTCCTGCTGCCCACGCACGACGGCAACGAGCTGCCGTTCGGCGTCCGCGCCCGGGTGCTGGTGCGCGACGATACGGCCGTGATTCCGGACCTGGAGGGCATCGAAGCCGCCCTCGTCGGCATGGCCGAAGCCGCCTGATACGGCATCTGTCAGCCCTATGCCGGAAATAGGGCTTGACGCGTAATTGAGAATCATTATCATCAACTCCGCACCCTCACTTGCGGAGCGTTAGCCATGTTGATGAGAAGCCTTCCGATGAACGACACCGCTCGCCGCGACACGGTCGTTCCCCTGCGCGCCGCCATGGCGGCCCCCGCGCGCCGCGTTGAAAGCAAGAACCTCCTCGACGGTTCGCGCGAGCTCGTCATCGAGCACCAGGGCGCCGAGTACCACCTGCGCCTGACCCGCAACGACAAGCTCATCCTCACCAAGTAAGCCGGTTCCCTCTCCCCGACGCCAAGCCACGCGGGTCTCCCCTCGCCGCCAGCCAGGCATCCCTTCCCACGGCCGTCACCGGGAGACGCCCTCATGTTCGGTTGGCTCGCATCCTTTGGCGTGCAGTCGCGCGCCCGCACCGGTTCCACCACCCGCTGGCTCGCGGTGTCCCCGCGCACGCTGGTGGAAGGCCTTGGCCAGCTCGGCGGGGTGCTTTATCTCGCGCCGCGTCCGACGTCCTGCCCGGCCAACGTGCTGCCGCCGGCGGGTTGCCTGGTCGAGAACGCCGACCTCGCCCCGTTGCTGTCCACCGCCTGCGTCGGCCTCACCTGCGCCATCACGGCGGAGGGCCCGCGCGAATGGCTGGACTGCGTCAGCAGGGAAGGGGACACGCTCGCGCGCATCTACCTCCTGCCCGACACCGACTACCTCGCGTGGGACGGCCTGTTCGCCGACGCCATCGCCATCGAGGCGCCGGATCGCCGCGCGCCGGATCGCGAATGGCTGCGCGCCAGCCGCGCCCGCGTGCTCAGCTTCCAGCGCCGCCGCCTCGTCGGCTTCGACGTGCTTGGCGCGCGAGAGGTGCTGATTTCCACGCTCGGCCGTGGCGTCGCCCGCGACATCGCGGTGTCCGAATCGGTGGCCATCACGTCCTGAACGGCCACGGCCACTGTCCGGACGGATGTCCGCGGACACGTAAGCCTGGTCGCTGAGACGACGTAAGTGGCGGAAAAACCTAAGCTTCCCTGATTGGCACGCGCCTTGCTGAAGTCATCAGCAAGTTCTTCAGGGAAGCCATCATGATTCGAGATACCTCCGCCCAGGATCGCCTTGTCGCGGTCGCCCCGAACCGCAAGCGCAAGCTGATCCTCGCCGGCGCCGCGGTGGCCGTGCTGGTCGCCATCGGTTTCTCCGTACCGAAAATCGCCACGATGTTCTCCGCCGACACCTCGGTGAGTGCATCGCGGCTCACCTTCGCCACCGTCACCCGTGGCCCCTTCGTGCGTGACATCGCCGCCGAAGGCAAAGTGGTCGCCGCCGTGAGCCCGACGCTCTACGCCCCGTACGGTGGCGCCGTCGTCATGCAGGTGCATGCTGGCGACGTGGTGAAGAAGGGCCAGGTGCTCGCCATCGTCACGAGCCCCGAGCTGACCAACAAGCTTGCGCAGGAGCAGTCTGCCGCGGATGCCATGCAGGTCGAATACCTGCGCGCCCAGGTGGATGCCAAGAAGAAGCGCTCTGAGCTGCAGAAGGCCTTTGACAACGCCGTGGTCGACCAGACCGCCTCCGAGCGCGACCTGAAGCGTTACCAGGGTGCGTTCGAGAAGGGCGCCGTGCCGGTAGCCGATGTCGACAAGGCCAAGTCCGCCCTCGACAAGGCCGCCATTACGCAGAAGCACGCGCAGAGCGACCTCACCGTCGACAACGACAGCCTCACCTTCGATATCCAGGCCAAGAAGCTGGCGCACGACCGCCAGGTGTTGCTGGTGAAGGACCTCCAGCGCCAGGTCGAAGACCTCAACGTGAAGTCGCCGGTGGATGGCCAGGTCGGCCAGCTGTTCATCGCCGAACGCGCCACGGTGGCGAAGGACGCGCAGCTCGTCAGCGTCATCGACCTCACCGCGCTCGAGGTCGAAATGAAGGTGCCGGAAAGCTTCGCTCGTGACCTCGCCATCGGCATGCCCGGCGAGATCACCGGCAACGGCAAGGAATGGAAGGGCAAGGTCAGCGCCATCTCGCCGGAAGTGGTCAATGGTGAAGTGGCCGCCCGCCTGCGCTTCGATGGCCAGTCCCCGAGCCAGCTGCGCCAGAGCCAGCGTCTCTCCGTGCGTATCCTGCTCGACAGCCGCGCCAACGTGCTCACCGTGCAGCGTGGCTCGTTCGTCGACGAAAGCGCCGGCCGCTACGCCTATGTCGTTAACGATGGCATGGCTGATCGCCGTGACATCCGCGTCGGTGCCAGCAGCATCGACAAGGTAGAAATCCTGGACGGCCTGAAGGAAGGCGACTCGATCGTCGTCTCCGGTGCCGACACCTTCGGCGACGCCAAACACGTCGCTATCGCCCGCTGACCGCCCAACCACTTTCCAACGAGGGATCCGCCATGTTGAAGATGAACCACCTCGCCAAGGTCTACCGCACGGAAGTCGTCGAGACCTACGCGCTCCGCGATTTCAATATTGATGTGAAGGAAGGCGAGTTCGTCGCCGTCACCGGCCCCTCGGGCTCGGGCAAGACCACCTTCCTGACCATCGCCGGCCTGCTCGAAACCTTTACCGGTGGCGAATACCATCTGGACGGTATCGAAGTGAGCCAGCTCAACGACAACGCCCGCTCGAAGATCCGCAACGAGAAGATCGGCTTCATCTTCCAGGCGTTCAACCTGATTCCCGACCTCAACGTGTACGACAACGTGGAAGTGCCGCTGCGCTATCGCGGCATGAAGGGCCCGGAGCGCAAGCAGCGCATCATGGATGCCCTCGAGCGCGTCGGTCTGGCCTCGCGTGCGCGCCACTACCCGGCGGAACTCTCCGGCGGCCAGCAGCAGCGCGTCGCCATTGCCCGTGCGCTGGCCGGCTCGCCGCGCCTGCTCCTGGCCGATGAGCCCACGGGTAACCTGGATACGCAGATGGCCCGCGGCGTCATGGAACTCCTCGAGGAGATCCACCGCGAAGGCGCGACCATCGTCATGGTCACGCATGACCCGGAACTGGCCGCGCGCGCCCAGCGCAACGTCCACGTGATCGATGGCCAGGTGGTGGATCTCTCCGAAGAGCCGCGCTTCCACGCGCATCCGCACCACGCCGTCCGTTCCTGACCCCACGCCAAGACACGGTGACGTCCATGTTCGCCTACTACCTCCAGCTTGGCCTGCGCAGCCTGCGCAAGAACCCGATGCTCACCGCCCTGATGGTGATGGCCATCGGGTTCGGCGTGGCCGCCTCGATGACGACCTATGCGGTCTACCGCGCGACATCGCGCGATCCGATCCCGCAGAAATCCAGCGTGCTGTTCAACACGCAGATCGATGCCTTCGGCCCGGAAAACCTCGAGAACGGCGAGCCGCCGCCGGCACTGAGCTACACCGACGCCACCGCGATCCTGCGCGCGCACAAGGCGACGCACCAGGCCATCGTCTATCCGGTCAACGTCTCGGTGATCCCGGAGGATCCCTCGCACCTGCCGATGCGCCAGACGGCGTACGCCAACGGCGCCGACATGTTCGGCATGTTCGACATGCCGTTCATCCAGGGCCGGGCGTGGACGCGCGACGACGACGAGAAGCACGCCAGCGTCGCCGTCATCACCCGCGACCTCAACGACAAGGTGTTCAATGGCGGGCAGAGCGTCGGCAAGCAGCTCAACCTCGATGGCCGGCTGTTCACCATCGTGGGTGTCATGGACAACTGGAACCCGCAACCGCTGTTCTTCGACGCGCCCAACACGGGCGGCTTCGTCGATGAAGGCGCGACGGTGTACATCCCGTTCACCCGCGCCATCGACCTGCAGCTCGGGACCAACGGCAACAACAACTGCGTGAAGGAACCCGAGCAGGGCTGGGACGGCTACCTGCGCTCGGAGTGCATCTGGCTGGCCCTGTGGACGCAACTGGATAGCAAGAGCGAGGTGGACGCCTACCGCAGCTACCTCAATGGCTACGCTGCCGAGCAGCAGCGCGCCGGCCGCTGGAGCTGGGCGCCGAACGTGAAGGTGCGCAACGTCGTCGACTGGCTGGACGTGCAGAAGGTGGTCCCGAAGGAATCGACCATCTCGCTGGTCGTGTCGCTGGGCTTCCTGGCCATCTGCCTGGTCAACACCGTCGGCCTGCTGCTGGCCAAGTTCATGCGCCGCGCACAGGAGATCGGCGTACGTCGCGCCCTGGGCGCCTCGCGGGCCACGATCTATGCGCAGTTCCTGATCGAAGCCGGCGCCGTCGGTATCGCAGGCGGTGTGCTCGGGCTGATCCTGACGGGGCTGGGCATGCTGGGCACCTCGCTGGTGTTCCCGTCGGATATCGCGCACCTGGCGACGCTGGATCCCACGCTGATCTTCCTCACGCTGCTGGTGTCCATCGCCGCCACCGTGATCGCCGCTTTCTATCCCACGTGGCGCGCCGCTCAGGTGCAGCCGGCGTGGCAGCTGAAGTCCAACTAAGGGCACGCTGGCATGAATCTCCAGATCAAACCCATCCTCTCCGCCCTGCGCCGGCACAAGGCAGGCACCATCCTCATCGCGCTGCAGATCGCGCTGACCCTGGCCATCGTGTGCAACGCCCTGTTCATCGTCCACCAGCGTATCGAGCGGTCCAACCGCACGACGGGCATGGATGAGAGCAATGTCATCGCGGTGCAGAACCGCTACGTCGGCAAGCCCGAGACGTTCATCCCGCTGATGCAGACCGATCTCGCAGCGATCCGCAACGTGCCCGGCGTGGAATCGGCCTACATCACCAACGCGTTCCCGTTGCGTCGGGGTGGCTGGTCCACCGGCATGCAGATCGACCCGAACAAGACCAAGGACAGCCTGCCGAGCGCGTTGTACTTCGTGGACGACCAGGCGCTGAAGACGCTTGGCGTCAAGCTCATCGCTGGCCGTAACTTCACCCCGTCCGAAGTCGTCAACCTGCCGCCGCAGAGCACGCCGGCGCCGGCACAGGTGATCATCACCAAAGCGATTGCCGACAAGCTGTTCCCGAAGGGCGATGCGCTGGGCAAGACGATCTATTACGCGAAGAACAAGCCGTCCACGGTCATCGGTATCATCGAGAAGCTCACGGTGCCCTGGATCGAGTTCGACCACATGGACAACGTCACGCTGATGCCGGTGCGCTTCGACAGCAGCTACCAGCACTTCCTCGTCCGCACGCGGCCGGGACAGCAGGATGCCGTGTTCAAGGCCATTCCGACGGCGCTCTACAAGGTGAGCCGCATGCGCGTGCTGCCCGAGAAGTACGGCCTGCGTACGTTCGAGACGGTGCGTGCCAACGCCTACGAGGCGGACCGCGGCATGGCGATCCTGATGACGGTGGTCTGCGCCGTGCTGCTGGCGATCACGGCGGCGGGCATCGTCGGCCTGTCGAGCTTCTGGGTGGGCCAGCGTCGCAAGCAGATCGGCGTGCGCCGCGCGCTGGGTGCCCGTCGCTCGGACATCCTCAGCTACTTCATGACGGAAAACTTCCTGATCGCGCTGGGCGGCGTCATCGTCGGCACGGGGCTGGCCCTGGGCCTGAGCCAGTGGATGCTGAAGTACTTCGAGATGCCCCGTGTTTCGCCCACGTACGTCGGTGTCGGCATCGTCCTGTTGCTGGCGCTCGGCCAGGCGGCCGTGTTCGCCCCGGCGCTGCGCGCCTCGAAAGTTTCGCCGGTGGAAGCGACGCGCAGCGTCTGATTCGTCACGGAAGGAGTGGTCATGTTTGGTTATTTCCTTGAGCTGGCCTTGCGTAGCCTGAAACGCAGCAAGGCCCTCACGGCGCTCATGGTGCTGGCGGTGGCCATGGGCATTGGCGCCTGCATGACCACGCTCACCGTCCTCCACGTGGTGTCGGGTGACCCGATCCCCGGGAAGAGCCAGAAGCTGTTCTACCCGCAGATCGAACCGCGCGACGAAGACAACGGCTTCTACACGAAGGGCGAGCCGCCCGAGCAGCTGTCGTGGCGCGATGCCATGGCGCTGCTCAAGGCCGGCCGGGCCGATCGCCAGGCCGTGATGACCGGCGGCATGGCCCCGGTGCAACAGGCCGATACCACGCAGGACCCGTTCTTCGTCCGTGCCCGTTACACCACCGCTGATTTCTTTGCCCTGTTCGACGTGCCGCTGAAGTACGGCCATGCGTGGTCGGCCACGGAAGACGACCGGCGCGAGCGCATCGCTGTCATCAGCAGCAGTCTCAACGACAAGCTGTTCCACGGCGAGGACAGCATCGGCCGCACCGTGCGCTTTAACGGCGCGGACCTGCGCGTCGTCGGCGTCATCGAAACCTGGCGTCCGCATCCGCACTTCTACGACCTCAACGCCGGCAACTATGCCGAGGGTGAGGACGTGTTCCTGCCGTTGGGTACCTCCCGCGACATCCACGCGCCGCGTTCCGGCTCGCGCGATTGCTGGGGGAAGGGCCACCAGGTGGAGGAAAATACGCTGGAGACGGCGGATTGCGTCTGGGTCCAGCTGTGGGTGGAGCTCGACACGCCCGCACGCGTTGCCGATTACAAGGCCTTCCTCGTGCACTACTCCGAGGAGCAGCTGGCGGCTGGCCGGTTCCACCTGCCGGTGAACGTACGCCTGCGCAACGTCATGGCATGGCTCGATTCGCAGAAGGTGGTACCGAAGGACGTGCATCTGCAGGTCTGGCTGGCCCTCGGCTTCTTCGTGGTCTGCCTGGTGAACACCGTGGGCCTCATGCTCGCGAAGTTCATGCGCCGATCCGCCGAAGTGGGCGTGCGTCGCGCGCTGGGTGCCTCGCGCGGCGCCGTGTTCGCCCAGCTGGTGACCGAGGCCGGCATGGTGGGCCTTGCGGGTGGCGTCGCCGGCCTCCTGTTCGCCGTGCTCGGCCTTTGGCTGGTTCGTAAGCAGCCCGATCAGTACGCCTCGCTCGCGCACCTGGACCTGCCCATGCTGGCGGCCACGTTCGGCATGGCCATCGGGGCCACCGTCGTGGCAGGCCTGCTTCCGGCCTGGCGTGCCTGCCAGATCACCCCCGCCCTGCAGCTGAAGAGTCAGTGATGCTCGATATCCGACCCATTCTCTCGACCCTGCACCGGCACAAAGTGACGGCGGTGCTGCTCGTGCTGGAAATCGCACTCACCTGCGCCATCGTCTGCAATGCCGTCTTCCTGGTACGCCAGCGGCTGGACTGGATGCAGATGTCGTCGGGTGTCGACGAAGCCCACGTCGTGGATGTACGCCCGGTCGCCATGGGCGGCACGCTGGAGTCGCACGGGCGCATCGAGGAAACCCTCGCGAGCCTGCGCAACATCCCCGGGGTGGAGCAGGTCAGCCTGATGAACCAGATCCCGCTCGGCAAGGAGTCGTGGAACGCGGGCATCAAGCTGGACCCCAACGTGGTCGCGCCCGCCATGCATGTGGCTAACTACTATGGCGACAACGCCATCCCGACGCTGGGTGGCCAGATCGAAGAAGGGCGTGATTTCCGCCCCGACGAATACGCCTGGCTCGACGACATCACCAGCGGCCGCACCGATGTGGTGATCCCGCACGTGGTGATCGTCACTCGCTTCGTCGCGGACCAGCTCTTCCACGGCCACGCGCTGGGAAAGGTGCTGTACCTCGATGACATCCCCATGCGCATCATCGGCGTCACCCGCAACATCGTTCGCCCCAACGTGTTTGATCGCGCCACCACCTACGGCAGCATCTTCCTGCCGGTGCACATGACCGAAGGCCTCGGCGCTACTTACGTGATGCGCACGAAGCCGGGGCAGGGCGACAGCGTGATCAAGGCCGCGGCGGCGAAGCTGCGCGAGCTGGATCCCAATCGCGTGATCCTCTCCAAGCGACACTTCAGCGAGGTGCGCGATGCCTTTTTCGCCAGCGATCGCGCCATGGCCAACCTGCTGGTCGGCGTCTGCGTCGCGCTGCTGGTCATTACCGCGCTGGGCATCGTGGGCCTGGCGAGTTTCTGGGTGTCGCAGCGTCGCCGGCAGATCGGCGTGCGCCGCGCGCTGGGCGCCACCCGGCGCGACGTGCTCCGCTACTTCCAGACCGAGAACTTCCTGTTGGCCACCATGGGCATCGCCCTGGGCATGGTGATGGCCTATGGCATCAATATCGTGTTGATGGTGCACTACGAACTTCCCCGCCTCCCGGCCGCGTACCTCCCGATGGGCGCGATCGTCCTCTGGGCGCTGGGCCAGATTGCCGTCTGGGCACCCGCCCACCGCGCTTCGAATGTGCCACCTGTTGAGGCCACCCGTGGGAATTGAGTTCGGTTATCACCTGGAAATGGCGGTACGCAGCCTGCGCCGCAACCCGATGCTCACCACCCTGATGATCGTCGCCGTGGCGCTCGGCATCGGTGCCTGCATGACGACGCTCACGGCCCTGCACGTGCTCAGCGGCGACCCATTGCCCGGGCGCAGCCAGCAGCTATACATGCCGCGCCTCGAGCCGCGTTCGAAGGATAGTGGCGAAGAGGTGCTGCCTTACCAGCTCACCTGGACGGACGGCATGGCGCTGTTGCATGCGGCACGCGGCACCCACCAGGCGCTGATGCTTGGCGGCTCGGCCACGATCTATCCGGACGACCCTGCGTCGGATGCGTTCATTGCCCCGGCACGCTACACCAGTGCGGACTTCTTCCCGATGTTCGACGTGCCCCTGCAGTTCGGGCAGGGCTGGGCGGCCGCCGATGATGAGAACCGCGCGCATGTCGCGGTGATCAGCGACGCGCTCAACCAACGGCTCTTCGCGGGCGAAAACAGCGTCGGCCGATCGATCAAGGTGAACGAGACCTCGTTCCGCGTCATCGGCGTGATGTTGCCGTGGCGGCCAATTCCGCACTTCTACGACCTGAGCGTGGGCGACTATGCCAAGGCCGAAGACATCTACCTGCCGCTGACGTCCGCGCGCACTGCCCACCTGCCGCGCGACGGCGGTATCGAGTGCTGGTCGGGTGGCAGTGGCGATGAAGAGAACATGGAAGCCGCACCGTGCGTGTGGCTGCAATTCTGGGTACAGCTCGATGACGCCGCCGCCGTCGCGGCGTACCGCACCTTCCTCGATGGCTATGTGCGGGAACAGCACGCGGCGGGACGCTACGAGCAGCTGGTGCCGACAGCCCTGACCGGCGTGCGCGGGCTGCTGGACGAACGCAAGGTGGTGCCGGGTGACGTGCGCCTGCAGTTCTGGCTGGCCGCCGCGTTCTTCGTGGTCTGCCTGGTGAATACCGTCGGCCTGATGCTGGCGAAGTTCATGCGCCGCGCGGGCGAGCTTGGCGTGCGTCGTGCCCTTGGCGCATCCCGTAGGGACATCTTTGCGCAGCTGGTCGTCGAGGCAGGCATCATCGGGCTCGCCGGCGGCGTGCTCGGCCTGGGCCTGGCCTGGGTGGGCCTGCTGCTCGTGCGGATCAACCCCGACCGCAGCGCGCAACTCGCCCATCTCGACGTCCCCATGCTGGTCACCACCTTTGTCCTGTCGATCCTGGCGTCGATGCTCGCGGGCTTGTTCCCCGCGTGGCGCGCATGCCAGGTACCGCCCGGCCTGCACCTGAAGAGCCAGTGACATGCGCATGGACATAGCCCCCATCCTCGCCGCCCTGCGTCGGCACCGGGTCACCTCGGTACTGCTGGTGCTGCAGATCGCGCTCACCTGCGCCATCGTCTGCAACGCGGTGTTCCTGGTGAACGATCGCCTGCGCTGGATCCATACGCCCAGCGGCATCGACGAAGATCGCATAGCCGCGCTGGACACCTCGTCACCCGGCAAGGGCGTGGACATCCACGCGCGCACGGCGGCAGACCTTGCCGCGCTGCGCGCGGTGCCGGGTGTCGAGGCGGCCTCGGTCATCAATTCGCTGCCCTTCGGCAGTCGCTCCTGGAGCAGCGGCATACGCCTCAGCCTCGAGGAGAAGGTGCCACGTGCCAGTATCGCGATGTACTACGGCGAAGCCGTCGGCGAGACGCTGGGTGCCCAGTTGCAGGAAGGCCGCTGGATGCGCCCCGATGAGTACCAGTGGGTCGACGACGTGCAGCTTAAGCGCGTCGCCTCTGCGCATGTGATCGTGGTCACCGCGCCGGTCGCGGAACGGCTGTTCCCGGGGCAAGGCGCGCTGGGCAAGACCCTCTACATCGGCGATGAGCCCTACCAGATCGTCGGCATCATTCGCTGGCTGGCGCGCGCCGCCGGTGGCCGGGGAAGCATCGGTGAGGCCATCCTCGTACCGTGGCGCATGGTGCCCACGTACGGCGCAGGCTTCATCATCCGCACGGGGCCGGGCCAGGCCGGCGCCGTGCTGGATGCGGCCGCCGAAGCCTTGAAGAAGGTCGATCCGCGCCGGGTCATCACCGACAAGTCCACCTTCAAGGACGTCCGCTCCGACTTCTTCTCCGGCGACCGCGCGCTATCCGCCATGCTGGTGGGCGCCTGCGTGGTGCTGCTGGCCATCACCGCCCTGGGCATCGTCGGCCTGGCCAGCTTCTGGGTGGCCCAGCGGCGCCGCCAGATCGGCGTGCGCCGGGCCCTGGGGGCCACCCGTCGCGACGTGCTGCTGTACTTCCAGACGGAAAATTTCCTGCTGGCGAGCATGGGCATCGCGCTGGGGATGGTGCTGGCCTATGCCATGAACATCGTCCTGATGGTCCATTACGAGATCCCCCGCCTGCCCTGGGGTTACCTGCCGGCGGGCGCGCTCACGCTGTGGCTGCTTGGGCAGCTGGCCGTGCTGGCGCCGGCCCTCCGCGCCGCGTCGGTTCCCCCGGTGGAGGCCACCCGTGGCTAGAATGGGCATTGCAACCTTTTTCGGGGGAGGGGCATCCATGACGGCATGCGAAGGAACACGATGCGCTGCGTATTGATCATTGACGACAACCCCGCCGTGGGCGAGGCGTTGTCGCTTGCACTGAGCCTGCACGATATCCGCCCGCTGGTGGCGCTCACCCCGGAAGAGGGGCTGGCCACGCTGGCGCGCGAGCGCGTGGATGTCGTCATCCAGGACATGAACTTCACCGCCGACACCACGTCGGGCGAGGAGGGCGCCGAGCTCTTCAAGGCCATCCGCGCCCGGCATACCGACCTGCCGGTGATCCTGCTGACCGCCTGGACCCACCTGGAGACCGCGGTGGAGCTGGTGAAGGCGGGCGCCTCGGACTATCTCGCCAAGCCGTGGGACGACACCAAGCTGCTGGCGACGGTGGAAAACCTGCTCGAGCTTTCCGAGACCACGCGCGAAGTGACCCGGGCGCGCAACGAGCGCCGCCGCCGTCGCGAGGCGCTTGAGAGCAAATACGACCTGGACGGCCTGGTGTTCAGCTCCGAAGCCATGAGCCGCACCGTGGAACTGGCCTGCCAGGTCGCGCGTTCCGACGTGCCGGTGCTGATCACCGGCCCCAACGGCGCAGGCAAGGAGCGCATCGCCGCGATCGTGCACGCCAATTCGCCGGTGCGTCGCGGCGCGTTTATCGCCGTGAACTGCGGCGCGCTGCCGGGTGAACTGATCGAGGCCGAACTGTTTGGTGCCGATGCCGGTGCGTACACGGGTGCCAACAAGGCGCGCGAAGGCCGCTTCGAAATGGCCGACGGCGGCACGCTCTTCCTCGACGAGATCGGCAACCTGCCGCTGCCCGGCCAGATGAAACTGCTGCGCGTGCTGGAAACCGGCCAGTTCGAGCGGCTGGGTTCGGGGCGCACGCGGCAGGTGAAGGTGCGCGTCATCAGCGCAACCAACGCGGACCTCAAGGCGATGATCGCCGCGGGCACGTTCCGCGAAGACCTGTACTACCGCCTCAACGTCATCGACGTGAACCTGCCGCCCTTGTCCGAGCGCAGTGACGACATCCTGCCGCTGGCGGAGTTCTTCCTCGACGGAAAGGCCCACCTCAGTGAGGATGCGCGCGAGGCCCTGCTGGCGCATGCCTGGCCGGGTAACGTGCGTGAACTAAAGAACGCCATGGCGCGCGCGGCACTGCTCGCCGCGGACGGCCGTATCGAGCCCGTGCACCTGAACCTGCCGGTGCCGCAGGCCAGCACCACCCGCAACCTGGACGAGCCCAGTCGCGAATCCGTCGAAGCGGCGCTGGCTACGGCAGGCGGCGTGGTCAGCCGTGCGGCGAGCACCCTGGGCCTGTCGCGCCAGGCGCTGTACCGGCGGATGGAACGCTACGGCCTGGCCGTCTGAGGCGTTTGCCGCCATGAAGCGCTTCTCGCTTGAGGGCCGGATGGCCATCGTCGTCGGTGTGTCGGCGATCATTGGCGCGCTGGTGTTCGCCGGCGTCGCCATCTGGCCGTTTCCGCAAGCGATGGCGTGGCTGAACGAACTGTCGAAGCATCCCGGCCAGCCCGTCGTCGCGGGCCCGCCGGAACCGGTGGATACACGCACCGCGCTGATCATCTGCCTGCTGTTGCTCGTGCCGCTCTCGGCGTGGATGGCGCACGTGCTGGTGGAGCCGATCCGGCGCCTGATACGTGCGCTGGAAAGCGCGGTGGCCAGCTATCGCGACGGCGACTACAGCATGTCGATCGGCACCGATCGCATGGACGAGCTGGGCGACCTGATCCGCATGCATAACCAGCTCGGCAGCATCCTGCGCGAGCAACGCCAGCACCTGGCCCAGCGCGAACTGCTGCTGGATACCGTGGTCCAGAACACGCCCGTGGCGCTCGTCCTCACGGACGGGCAGGGCAAGGTCACCTACGCGAATATCGCCGCGCGTCATCTGTTCAACGAAGGCCGTGCGCTGGCGGGGCTGGATTTTTCCTCGGTGCTGGAGGTGATGCCCGAGAACCTCCGTGCCGCCGCCGCTGCTGGCGAGGACGCGTTGTTTACCGTCGAAATGGAAGGCAGCGAAGAAACCTTCCATCTTTCCCAGCGCGGCTTCCGCCTGCAGGGGCGCCCGCACCGGCTGCAGCTGTACCGGCGCATGACCCGCGAGCTTTCGCGCCAGGAAG
This sequence comes from Luteibacter pinisoli, assembly GCF_006385595.1. NCBI lineage: Bacteria > Pseudomonadati > Pseudomonadota > Gammaproteobacteria > Lysobacterales > Rhodanobacteraceae > Luteibacter > Luteibacter pinisoli. The sequence goes on along the minus strand of NZ_CP041046.1, from coordinate 3,377,509 downwards.
TGCATACCTGGAAGCGCGTGATCCGCGTGATCAGCCACGAACTCAACAACTCGCTGGCGCCGATTTCGTCCCTGTCGCATTCCGGTGCGGAACTGGCCCGGCGTGGCGACCTGGCGCGGCTACCGGGCGTGTTCGCTTCCATCGGTGACCGCGCGAAGCACCTGCACGGCTTTATTTCCGGCTACGCGAGCTTCGCCAAGCTGCCCACGCCGCAAGCCCGCGAGATCGCGTGGGGCCCGTTCCTCGATGCGCTGGCCTTGCACGCCCGCTTCCGCCTCAGCGCGCTCCCGCCGGAGCATCCCGGCTGGTTCGATCCCACCCAGATCGAGCAGGTGCTGATCAACCTGATCAAGAACGCCCATGAGGCGGGTGGCGACGAGGAAGAGGTGACGCTCGGCGTCCACCTGGTCGGGCGCGATTGCCTGATTGACGTCTCCGATCGCGGCCCCGGCATGAGCGAAACCGTGCTGGCGCAGGCGCTGCTGCCGTTCTACTCCACCAAACGCTCGGGTACGGGCCTCGGGCTGGCGCTGGCTCGCGAAATATCTGAGGCCCACGGCGGCCGTATCGCGCTGTCCAACCGCGATGGCGGTGGCCTGCGCGTCACCCTGGTGCTCCCTGCGGGCCCGCACTAAGGCGCTTCGCCTATACTCCCGGTCAATCAAGCCAAAGGGAGTAAGGCACCATGGGTAGCATCGTCGCACTGGTCGTGATCATCGTCGCGATCACCGTCCTCGCCAAACTGATCCGCATCGTGCCGCAGGGCTACGAGTGGACGGTGGAAATGTTCGGCAAGTACACCGGCACGCTGTCGCCCGGGCTGCATTTCCTCATCCCGTTCGTCTATAGCATCGGCCGCAAGATGAACATGATGGAGCAGGTGCTCGACGTCCCCTCCCAGGACGTGATCACCAAGGACAACGCGGTGGTCCGCGTGGACGGCGTGGTGTTCTACCAGGTGCTGGACGCGGCCAAGGCCGCCTACGAGGTGGCCAATCTGGAGATGGCCGCGCTCGCCCTGATCATGACCAACATCCGTACCGTGCTCGGCTCCATGGACCTGGACGAGAGCCTGAGCCAGCGTGATGCGATCAACGCCAAGCTGCTCACCGTCATCGACGAAGCGACCCACCCGTGGGGCGTCAAGGTCACCCGCATCGAAATCAAGGACATCTCCCCGCCGCGCGACCTCGTCGACGCCATGGCCCGGCAGATGAAGGCCGAGCGCGAAAAGCGCGCCAACATCCTCGACGCCGAGGGCTTCCGCCAGGCCGCCATCCTGAAGGCGGACGGCGAGAAGCAGTCCGCGATCCTCGAGGCGGAAGGCAAGAAGGAAGCCGCGTTCCGCGAGGCCGAAGCCCGCGAGCGCCTCGCCGAAGCGGAAGCCAAGGCCACAACCATGGTCTCGCAGGCTATCGCCGGCGGTGACGTCAACGCGCTCAATTACTTCATCGCCACGAAGTACGTGGACTCGCTGAAGGAAATGGCCAAGAGCCCGAACCAGAAGACCCTGCTGCTGCCGATGGAATCGGTCGGCATCCTCGGTTCGCTGGCCGGCATCGCCGAGCTGGCCAAGGATTCGCTCACCAGCCAGCGCGCGAAAGAGCAGCCCGCGCCGCAGCCGCCGCGCACGCCGCCGCTGGCGCGCTGACCGGTGATCGGGGACATGGCCATGCATTACATCTGGTGGATCGTGGCGCTGCTGCTGATCGGCGGTGAAGTGCTGATGCCGGGATACTTCATGTTGTGGATCGGCATCGCCGCTGCCGCCATGGGCATCGTGATGTTTGCGCTGCCCGACCTGGGGCCGTTGGCGCAGGCGGTGCTCTTCGCACTGTTCACCTTCGTCTCGTGCTTCGTGTACTGGAAGTTCGTCCGGCCGCGCCTGGCGCGCGTGCCGTCGGGCAACGAGCGCCTCAACCGCCGTGGCGAACAGCTCATCGGCCAGCGCTTCACCCTGTGCGACGCGATCATCAACGGACGCGGCAAGGCACGCGTGGGCGACGGCATGTGGCTGGTGACCGGCCCGGACCTGCCCGTGGGCGCCACGGTGGAAGTCACCGGCATCGATGGCACCATCCTGCGCGTGAAGGCGGTGGAGGTTGGCTGAGGTCCTGCCGCAGGCGGTGCCGGTCCCGGTGAGCTTTGCCACCACGGCGATCAACACCCGTATCGCCTTCCTTACCGAGCTGGCCCGCCGCCTGCACCAGTACGGCACCACGGCGCCGCGCCTGGAAACCGCCATCGCCAAGTCGGCCCAGCGCCTGGGCCTGTCGGCCGAGGTGTGGTCCAGCCCGACCGCGATCATCGTTTCCTTCGCGGATCTGGGGCAGGGCGAGGATGGCGTGGCCCAGGTCACGCAGGTGATGCGCCTGCCGCCGGGCGACGTGAACCTGGCGCGCCTGGTCGAGGCCGACCGCATCGCCGATATCGTCATCGACGGCCAGATGGAGCTGCGCGAAGGCTTCCACCTCCTGCGCAAGCTCGGTGCACCCGAAACCTTCCGCGCCGAGCTGGGCGTCATCGCCAGCTACGGCCTGTGCGCCGCCAGCGTCGTCGCCCTGCTGCTGCACAGCGCGTGGCCCGACCTGATCACCGCCGGCATCATCGGTATCGTCATCGGCTGCATCACCGTCGCCTCGGGCAGCCGCCCGCGCCTGGCGGCCGCCAGCGAGGCGATCAGCGCGATGGTGGCCACCATCATCGCTACCGTCGTCGCGGCGTACATCGTGCCGCTGGCGTTGAAGTCCGTGATCCTCGGCAGCCTTATCGTGTTGCTGCCCGGCATGGCCCTCACGACCGCCGTGCGCGAGATCTCCAGCCAGCACCTGGTGGCAGGCGTCGCGCGCATGGGCGGTGCCGTGGCCACGCTGCTCAAGCTCACCTTCGGCACCGTGGCGGCGACGCAGCTATGCGAGGCGCTGGGCATCATCCCGCACGATTACGCGCTGCCACCGCTGCCGTCCTGGGCGGACTGGCCGTCGCTGGTGCTGGGCGCGTTCTCGTTCGCCATCCTGTTCCGTGCGGCGCGGCGGGACTGGCTGGTGGTGATGGGCTCGGTGGTACTGGGTTACCTGGCCACGCGCTGGGGCGGGCAGGTCTCGGGGTCGATTCCCGGTGCGCCGTTCGGCGTGTTCATCGGCGGCGTGCTGCTGGGCTCGCTCAGCAATGTCTACGCGCGCTACGCACAGCAGCCGGGAGCGGTGGTCCGCGAGCCCGGCATCATCCTGCTGGTGCCGGGCTCGGTGAGCTTCCGCAGCGTGTCCTACCTGCTTGACCGGGACACGTCGCTGGGCATGGACACCGGCTTGCTCGGTGTCACGCTGCTGGTGTCCCTGGTGGCGGGCCTGCTGTTTGGCGACCTGATCGTCGCGCCACGCCGCTCGCTGTAGCAGACGCTTCAGGCGTAGGGCATCTCGCCGTTGCCGAAGGACCAGTTCTCCTTCTTGACCTCGACCAGGTTGATCAGCACGTCGCCGGGCTTCACGCCGGGCGACTTGCCCATGTTCTCGACGATGGCCTTGTACAGCTGCCGCTTCTGATCCTGCGTGCGGGTGTCGTTGAAGGTGATCTGCACGAAGACGATGTCGTCGGTGCGATGGATGCCGAGGTAACCCGGGTCGTACACGAGGCCTTCGGAGTCGTACTCGGCAATCACCTGGAAGCGGTCGTCCTTCGGTGCGCCAATGGCGACGAGGGCGTCATGCACCGCCTGTCCCAGCGCGGTGCGATAAGCGGCATCTTTGCCGCGACGGACGTCAATGCGAACGAGTGGCATGGGCATGGCCTGGTGGGTGGAATGCCCACCATCATAAACCCGGATAAAGCGGTGGAGCTTTTATCAGGCCAGCATGTCTTTTTCTTTGACGCCGGTTTTCAGCGCATCGTTGAACCAGCGCGGGCGCTTGCCGCGACCGGACCAGGTCTGCTCGGGATCGGTGGGGTTGCGGTATTTGGCGGCGACGCTGACACCGGCGCGCTTGGAGCGCGGGGGACGCTGGCCGAAGACGTCGTCAAACGTGAGGCCTTCGGCTTTGATGAGGGCGTTGATCTTGTCGCGCAGCTCGGTGACCTTGGCTTTCTGCAGCTCGGTCTGGCGAGTCTGCGCCTTGGCGATCAGCTCGGTGAGCTGGTTATGGTTGAGGTTTTTGATGTCGACGGCCATGGCGTCCTCCCGATGGTTGGTTTGCGACGGGCCATTACGCGGGCGGGGGTACCGGCTTTGCTAATGGCGATTTTTGGCCATTGTGGCGCAATTAAATGCCCATGGGGAGGGATTTGATTATCTTTGTCTTAATATCAGAAAAACCCTACAAGGGGTCGGGGTAATCCCCGTCATTGATTATCGGGGTTTTCTCAAATATCCCCGGGTGGGCTCGGCTTTGCCTTCGCCGGGGGGTGCTCGCCTTCGGCGTCGCAGCGGCGCTCGGACGTGGCCGCAGTGGAGCCCTGGGTGCCCACCCTCGCTGCTCAGACAACGCTCTGCGTTCGAAAAGGAGGCCGCTACGCGGCTGTTTACCTATGGGCCTACGGCCGCGAACCGGTGGCTGGGCGGGGGTTTTCGACACGACATTCCCTGTCGTGGCGAAAACGGTGGGCCCTCCATGGCCCACCCCCTGCGGGCCTGATCCTTCCAGCCCCCTCGCGACACTAAACTCGCCTCGAGGGTGGGCACCCAGGACTCCCGTCATCACAGAGGCGCCTTGGTGGAAGGCCAGCGCCCGCAACGTGCGAGTCGTCGGGGACACTGGGCCGCATAAAAAAGGCCGCGATTGCTCGCGGCCTTTTCTGACACAGGAAGTGGAGGGCTTAGCCCTTCAGCATCGCCAGCAGTTCCTCGCGGGTGACGTTGCGGGCTTCGGCGTCGGTGCGGGCGCGGTATTCGAAGGTGCCGGCTTCGAGACCGCGGCCGCTGACGACCACGCGGTGGGGGATGCCGATCAGTTCCATGTCCGCGAACATCGGGCCCGGGCGCAGGCCGCGGTCGTCGAGGACGGTGTCGATGCCGGCCTGGGTCAGTTCCTGGTAGAGCGAGTCGGCCGCTTCCGCCACGGCCACGTCGTTCTTCGGGTTGATGATGCAGACCGCCACGCGCCAGGGGGCCATGGCGTCCGGCCAGATCATGCCGGCGTCGTCGTGGCGCTGTTCGATGGCGGCGGCGACGATGCGGCTGACGCCGACGCCGTAGCAGCCCATGAACATGGTGCGCATCTTGCCCTGGTCGTCGAGCACGCCGGCGCCCATGGCTTCGGCGTATTTCTGGCCGAGCTGGAAGATGTGGCCGACTTCGATGCCGCGGGCGAGGCGCAGGGTGCCCTTGCCGTCCGGCGAGGCGTCGCCGTCGACGACCTTGCGGATGTCTTCGACGCGGGTGACGCGTGCGTCGCGGTCCCAGTTGGCGCCGGTGTAGTGGGTACCGTCCTGGTTGCCGCCGCAGACGAAGTCCGCCAGCACGGCCGCGCTGCGGTCGACGATGACGGGGATGTTGTCCGGCAGGCCGACCGGGCCGATGAAGCCGGGGCGGGTGCCGGTGGCGGCGAGGATCTGCTCTTCGCTGGCCAGCTCCGGCTCGTCGCCGAGTTCGGCCAGGTGGGAGACCTTCACCTCGTTGATTTCGTGGTCACCGCGCAGGCACAGGGCGACGAGGCCCTCGGCGCCGCGGACCAGGATGGTCTTCACCGTCTGCGTGGCCGGCACGCCCAGGAACGCGCTGACCTCGGCAATGGTGCGCTGGGTGGGGGTGTCCACGCGCTGCAGCGCGGCCGACGGGGCAGGGCGTTCGGTGGTCGGGGCAAGGGCCTCGGCCTTCTCGATGTTGGCCGCGTACGGCGAGGCATCGGAGAAGGCGATGTGGTCTTCGCCCGAATCGGCGAGCACCTGGAACTCATGGCTGGCGCTGCCGCCGATGGCGCCGGTGTCGGCGTCCACCGCACGGAACTCCAGGCCCAGGCGGGTGAAGATGCGGCTGTACGCGTCGTACATCACCTTGTAGGTCTCGCCGAGCGATTCCGGGGTGAGGTGGAACGAGTAGGCGTCCTTCATCAGGAACTCGCGCGCACGCATCACGCCGAAGCGCGGGCGGATTTCGTCGCGGAACTTGGTCTGGATCTGGAAGAAGTTGAGCGGCAGCTGCTTGTAGCTCTTCAGCTCGTTGCGCGCGAAGTCGGTGATGACTTCCTCGTGCGTCGGGCCGTAGCAGAACTCCTGCTCCTTGCGATCCTGGATCTTCAGGAGCTGGCCGCCGAACTTCTCCCAGCGGCCGGTTTCTTCCCACAGCTCGCGCGGCTGCACCGACGGCATCAGCACCTCGATGGCGCCGGCACGGACCATTTCCTCGCGGACGGCGGCTTCCACCTTGCGCAGGACGCGCAGGCCCAGCGGTGCCCACGTGTACAGGCCCGACGCCAGCTTGCGGATCATGCCCGCGCGGAGCATCAGCTGATGGCTGGAGATTTCCGCGTCAGCGGGCACTTCCTTGACGGTGGCGAGGTGGAACTGGCTAAGGCGCATCAGGCGATATCGTCGGGGAAAAGCGGAATTATAGGGCGGTTACGACTTGCAGTAGAGGGTCATCTGCGCCTGGTTGGTTTCCACCTGGCGTGCGCGGCCGGCATCGTCGAGCTGGGTCTGGCCGCCCTTGCCATCGTCCATGGACACCACTTTCTCCTTCTGGAGGACGTCCATGTTCTTCTTCAGCTGGTCGCACAGCTTCGCCCGGTTGGCCGGGTTATCGGCCACGGCGGTGCCCGGCGGCGGGGCGGCGGTCGCCGCTTTGGCCGGCGCGGCGGGGGTGGCCGAGGCCGGTGCGTTGACGCCACCCTTCATCGTGATGGTCTCCACCTTGGCGCTGTTGGCCGGGGGCGGGGTATCGGAAAGGTGGGTCACGCCCTGGGCGTCCTTCCACCGATAGGCCTGGGCGAGGGCCAGGGGACAGACGGCGACGAGCAGGAGGAGGGCGATGCAACGGCGCATGCGGCGGTTCCCAGGCATAGGGTGAATGAGGCGAACACATCTATCACCCGCCTCGAGGGCACGCAAGCGACCTGCGTCCCGCTTTGTGCCGGGAATGCGCGGACTGACGGTTCACGGCGGCTAGGCTAAACTGGAATCCCAAGTGACGACTGAGCCCATGAGCGATCCGATCCAAGCCCGGGGGCCGCGCCATCGCGGTATCTACCTCCTGCCGAACCTGTTCACGACGGGCGCGATGTTCGCCGGTTTCTACGCGATCGTGTCCGCGATCCATGGGAATTACGCCACGGCCGCCCTGGCGGTCTTCGTCGCCGGCATCCTGGATGGCATGGACGGTCGCATCGCCCGCCTGACGAATACCCAGAGCGAGTTCGGCGTGCAGTTCGACTCGCTGTCGGATCTGGTGAGCTTCGGCCTTGCCCCGGCGCTGGTCATGTACACGTGGTCGCTCTCGTCGCTGGCCGACTATGGCCGCACGTGGGGCAAGATCGGCTGGGCCGCGGCGTTCATCTATGCCGTATGCGCCGCGCTGCGCCTGGCCCGCTTCAACACCCAGGTGGGCGTGGCCGACAAGCGCTACTTCCAGGGGCTGGCCAGCCCGGCGGCTGCCGCGCTGTGCATGTCCTTTGTCTGGACGATGACCAAGTTCGACATCCCCGGCCCGGACGTGGCGTTTTTTGCCATGCCGCTGGCCGTGATCGCCGGCCTGCTGATGGTCAGCAACGTACGCTACTACAGCTTCAAGGCGTGGCCGAAGGGTGATCGCGTGCCCTTCATCATGCTGATCGTGGCCGTGCTCATCGTGGTGCTTTTGCTGATCGATCCGGCCCGCGTGCTGTTCGCCGGGACGATGATCTACACGATCTCCGGTCCGATCATGACCCTGTGGGGTCGCGCCGCCCATCGTCGCCGCGTGCGTCGCCACGCGAAGCCGGCGGAATAAGCCATGCCTGCCGTCTCGCCCGATCGTCGCGAACGCCTGCTCAAGGTCATGGGGGTCACCCCGTGGCGCCTGCGCAGCGCGGATGCCTCATCGGCGGCGATGGCAGGCGCGGTGAACGATGCGGTGCCGGGCGAGGGCGTGGCCTGCGTGGTCGTGTTACCCGCCGGTGCCAGCGAGCGCGAGCTTGACCTGGTCGGCCGCGCGCTGCGTGCGTTTGGTCCGGTCACCGGCCGCGCGGCGCGGCTGGAAGCGGGTGAGCGTGGCCTCGGCCACGTGCCCGTCGCGGCGAACTACCTGGTGTTTGGTGAAGCGCAGGCGCGCGCCCTGGGCCATGAATTGCCGGCCGCGGTGATGAGCGCCGCGCAGATCGTGCTGGTGGACACTCCGTCGGCGCTGTTGGCCGATGCGGCCGCCAAGCGTCGCCTGTGGAACGGCCTGCGTGCCCTGGGCCGGTCTTTCGGCAGGAGCTGATCCGATGGTCGCCGTCGCCCGCCCCTCCACCGAAGTGCGCGCCATGCGCCGCGAGGATATCGACACGGTGGTGGCCATCGAGCACGCCTCGTACGAATTCCCGTGGAGTGCGGGCATCTTCCGTGACTGCCTGCAGGCCGGGCATAACTGCTGGGTCATCGCCCACGACGGCGAGATCGCGGGCTACGGCATCCTTTCCGTCGCTGCCGGCGAAGCCCATGTGCTCAACGTCTGCATCGGCGATGCCCATCGCGGCCTCGGTTACGGCCGCCGCATGATGCGCCGCCTCGTGGACCTTGCCCGCTGGTACGGCGCCGAGCGCATCTTCCTCGAAGTGCGCCCGTCCAACCCGGTCGCGCATGCCCTGTACGAATCCATGGGCTTCACCGAGATCGGCCGCCGCCCTGCCTACTACCCGGCAAAGAACGGCCGGGAAGAGGCGATCGTGATGGCGCTGGAAATGCACATCTCGGATTAGCCTTCGCGCAGCAACGCCATCGGCGAGGTGCGCAGCACGCGACGCGTGCCGAGCAAACCGATAAGCATCACGACGAAGGCGGCGAGGGCGGCGGCACCAAACAGCGGCCACAGGGGCGGGATGAAATCCTCGAGGCGGAATACCGCCTTGCCCAGCCAGAAACCAGCGCCGGCCGCGCCTATCGCCGCGGTGAGGCCGGCGACGAGCCCAAGCAACGCGAACTCGCAGGCGGCCGCCGCGCGCAGCTGTGCCCGCGTGGCGCCCAGCGTGCGTAGCAGTGCGGCTTCCTTGCGTCGTTCCTGGGCACTGGCAGCGAGGGCCGCGGTGAGCACCAGCGCACCCGCAAGCAGGCTGAAGCCGAGCACCCAGCGCACGGCGCCACCGACCCGGTCGACGATGTCACGCACGCGGTCGAGCAGCGCATCGACATCGATGAGGCTGAGGTTGCCGTAATCGCGCGAGAGTTTCGCCAGCTGGTCGCCGTGGCCACGCGGGAGGTAGAAGCTCGTGAGCCAGGTGTGCGGGATATCGCCCGCGTGCGCCGGATCGACCATGAGGAAGAAGTTCACGCGGAACGACGTCCAGTCCACCTTGCGCACGCTGGTCACCTTCGCATCCAGCGTGCCTTCGCCCACTTCGAAGCGCAGGGTGTCACCGAGCTTCAGGTGGAAGCGATCGCGCCAAGAGGTATCCACCGATACCTCGGCTTGCGCAGGCGATGCGCCCGGCCACTGGCCGGCCACCACTTCATTCGAAGGCGGCAGACCGGCCGTCCACGACAGGCGCAGCTGGCGGTCGGCGGCGTCGCGTGCTTCGTCGTTTTCAAGGAACGGCAGCTTGTCGACGGGCGTGCCATTGATCTGCGTGAGCTTGCCCACGGCCAGCGGCATCATGTTGGTTTTCGTGGCGCCGATGCGCTGCAGCTGCGCGTTGAAGGCGTCGCGCTGGTCGTCCTGCAGGTTCAGCGCAAACCAGTTCGGCGTGTCGGCCGGCAGCTCGCGACGCCAGCCTTCGAGCAGCGACGGGGCGATGACGGCGAGCAGCAACAGCGCGCACAGGCCCAGCGATAACGCGGTGGCTTGCACCAGCGACAACCCACGACGACGGGCGAGGGCGGCCAGGCCCAGGCGAAGCGCAGGGTGCGCCCCCGGGGCGACGCGCCGCGCGACGACGAGAAGAAGCGCCGCCAGGCCCGCGGCGATCGCGGCGACGCCGCCCAGGCTTACCGCGAGGATCCCGGCCAGTTTCGCCGAGTCGCTTTGCAGCCAGAGCAGGCCGATCGCCGTGGCCAGCGGCACCAGGTACAGCACGTCGAAGCGGCGCAGGCGGCGCTGCATGGATTCGCGGAAGACGGCCACCGGCGGCACTTCGGCCAGGCGCACCAGCGGCGGCAGGGCGAAGCCGGCGAGAACGGCAAGGCCCATCGCGGCCGCGGCGAACGCCGGCCCGAAGGGGAGGGTGGTGGGGATGTTGTCGAACAGCTGGCGCGCGAAATACCACGCGCCTTCGGTGAGGCCCAGGGCGATGACGATGCCGACGGCGGCGGCCGGCAAGGCGAGCGCGGCCAGGGTCATCACCAGCAACGAGGCCACCTTGCGGCGCGGCGTGCCGAGCGCGCGCAGCAGGGCCACTTCGCCCGCCTTGCGCCGCGCATAGCGCGCGGAGGCCAGCGCGATGGCCACGCCGGAGAGCAACGCCGAGAGCAGTGCGGTGAGGCGCAGGAACGCGCTGGCGCGGTCGAACGCGCTGCGCATGCGTTCCTGCATCTTTTCCGGCGTGATCAGGTCCGCGCCGGCGGGCAGGCTGCCGCCTTCCACCGATTCGCGCCAGCGCGCGACGGCCGAGGGGGCGCCCGATACCAGCAGGCGATGCCGCGCACGGCTGCCGACGCCCAGCAGGCCGGCGGCGTTGGCATCGTCGAGATTCATCACGGCGCGCGGCGCGAGCGCGAACAGCTCGCCGCCGTCGGGCTGGCGCACCAGCTCCGCCGACGCGACGAGGTCCTGTCCGCCAATCTGCACGCGCTGGCCGGGTCGGATGCCCAGGCCCACCATGGCGCGATGGTCGAGGAACACTTCGCCCCGCGGTGGCCCGTGCGATACATGGCTGCGTGCGTCGGCACCGCTCACTTCCAGCGTGCCGCGCAGCGGATAGGCGTTGTCCGTGGCCAGCACGTCGAGCAACTGGCTGTGCTCACCGACGAAGGCCACGCTGCGGAACTGCGCGCCACGGGTCATCGCCAGGCCGTCCTCGCGGGCCGAGGCCGCCATGGCCTCGGGCAAGGGCGCCGGCGCGGAGACGCCGATGTCGCCGCCGATCAGCTCGGCCGCGCTGGCCAGGATGCCGCGCTCGATGCGGGTGGAAAGGGTGGCGACGACGCCGAGGGCCACCACCGCCAGCACCAGCGACGCCGCCAGCGTGCGCAGCTCCACCAGGTGCCACTCGCGACGCAGCGTGCGCAGGGCCAGCCGCGTCACATTCATGCGGGCACCCCGAGGCGGCCTTCGCGCAGCTCGGCCTGGCGGGCGCAGCGCGCGGCCAGGCGCGGGTCGTGCGTGACCAGGATCAGCGTGGTCTGGTACTGGCGATTCATCTCAAACAACAGATCGCCCACGTGCTCGCCGGTGTGCTGGTCGAGATTGCCCGTGGGCTCGTCGGCGAAGAGGATGCGCGGCCGATGGACGAAGGCGCGGGCCAGGGCCACGCGCTGCTGTTCGCCGCCGGAGAGCTGGGCCGGGTAGTGGCGGCGGCGGGCAGCAAGGCCCACGGCGTCCAGCGCGGCGTGCGCCCGGGCGCGGGCGTTGTCGTCGCCCTCCAGTTCCAGCGGGAGCATCACGTTCTCTTCGGCCGTCAGGGCGGGCAGCAGGTGGAACGACTGGAAGACGAAGCCGACCAGGCGACGACGCACCGCGGCCCGGGCTTCCTCGTCCAGCGCCTCCAGGGCCTGGCCGTCCATCCGGATCGAGCCGGACGTGGCGACGTCCAGCCCGGCCAGGAGGCCGAGGAGGGTGGTCTTGCCCGAGCCCGAGGCGCCGACGATGGCAAAGCTTTCGCCCGCCGCCACCGCCAGGTTCACGCCGGACAGGATATCCAGCTGGCCCTCCGGTCCGAAAACCGACTTGCTAACATCCGCCACTTCAAGAAGAACTCGGGAAGAATCGCTCATGCGTCGTAGCCTGGTCCTGTTGCTGCTTATGGTTTGCTGCGCCATCGCCCACGCGGCGGGTGCGCCGCGCAAGGTACTGGTGCTCGGGGACTCGTTGTCGGCGGCGCACAACATCCCGGTGGAAGCCGGGTGGGTGAGGCTGCTGGATGCTCGCACTTCGAACATGGCGACGCCGTGGACGATGGTCAATGCCAGCATCAGCGGTGAAACCTCGCTCAGCGGCCGCAACCGCCTGCCCGCGCTATTGAGCAAGGAAAAACCGGGCGTCGTGGTGATCGAACTGGGCGCAAACGATGGCCTGCAGGGACTTCCGCTGGGCAAGCTGGCCGAGAACCTCGAGGCGATGGTCACCGCCGCCAAGGCCGCCGGGGCCAAGGTGCTGCTGCTTGGCATCGAGCTGCCCGTGAACTACGGCCCGCAATACCGGGACGGCCTGCGCAAGGTGTACGCGGACATCGCGGCCCGCCAGGGCACGGCCCTGCTGCCCTTCCTGCTCGATGGCGTAGCCCTCGACCCCGCATTGATGCAAGATGACGGCCTTCATCCTACGGCGAAGGGTGAACCGCGGGTGGCAGAGAATGTGTGGAAAACGCTTTCGCCCCTGCTGAAGTAATCGACGGCACGTCGACATTGGCCTAACCAAAATGAATGCTTGTTTTCGGTCTTCACAGTGTTCTCACCGGCGCGGCCGTTAACTCTTCACATTTGTGAATCACAGAAAGGAGAGTGGAGCGATGAGCAACCGCGACGAACAAGCTGGCCTGATCCTCCTCGTTGAGGACAACCGTCAAATTGCCGAGATGGTGGGCGAGTTCCTTGAACGCCGGGGCTACTCCGTCGACTACGCTGCCGACGGCGTGAGTGGTCTCCACCTTGCGGTTTCCAACAGCTACGACGTCATCGTGCTCGACCTGATGCTTCCGGGCATGGACGGCCTCGATGTGTGCCGCAAGCTGCGCAAGGACGGCAAGAAGTCCACCCCGGTGCTGATGCTGACCGCCCGCGACACGCTGGAAGACAAGCTTGTCGGCCTCGAAGCTGGCGCCGACGACTACCTCGTCAAGCCCTTCGAAGTGCGTGAACTGGAAGCCCGCCTGCGTGCACTGATCCGCCGTGACCGCCGCCAGGTGTCCTCGGAAGTGCTCAACGTGGGCGACATGACCCTCGACACCGCCACCCTGCGCCTCACCCGTGGCGGCCAGGAACTCACCGTGTCGCCGATCGGCCTGAAGCTGCTGGCCATCCTGATGCGTGAGTCGCCGCGCGTGGTAAGCCGCCGCGATATCGAACGCGAGATCTGGGGCGATACGCTGCCCGATTCGGACACCCTGCGTTCGCACCTGTACAACCTGCGCCGCGTCATCGACAAGCCGTTCGACCGGCCGCTGCTGCACACCATCCATTCGGCGGGTTATCGCCTCGCTGACCTCGATTCCGAGGTTGCCGCCTCCCAGACGGCCTGAGCAGGTGTGTAGCGGACGTAACTGATGGAAGGCAGCACATCGCAGGGGACTCGGCGAGGCGGGCGCGGAACATTCGGCGCCCGCATCGCCGTTATCTTCGGACTCCAGATGCTGGTCGTGGTCATCGCCTCGTTGATGACCGCGTACAACGTCGCGCCCCTGGGGGCGACGCTGGCCATCATGCTTTGCTCCGGCGCGCTGGCGTGGCTGGCGGTGTCGCGTGCGTGGGCGCCCATCGCCGCGCTCGCCAAGCTGCTCAACGGCTGGGATCCGGACCACCCCGACATGCAGGGCCTGGAGGCCGAAGGCGGCAAGCGTTCGAACGCGGATGTGTCGTCGCTGATCCGCGGACTGCATGGCCTGGCCTCGCGCATCGAGGGGTTTGGCGATCGCGAACGCAACTTCACGCGCGACGCCAGCCATGAACTGCGCAGCCCGCTCACCGTCATCAAGATGTCCTCGGACATGCTGGCGGACGAGACGGACCTGTCCGAGTTCGGCCATCGCTCGCTGGAACGCATCCGTCGCTCCACGCGTGAGCTGGAATCGCTGGTGGAAGCGTTCCTCATCCTGTCCCGCGAATCCGACCAGGGGCTGGCCGAGGAAGACTTCATCGTCAACAAGGTGCTGCGCCAGGAAGTGGATTACGCCCGCGAGCTCATCGCCGGGCGCCCGGTGGAGCTGATCCTGGATGAGCCGGCGGCGTTTGCGCTGCACGCGTCACCGCGTGTGTTCGCCGTGCTCTGCGGGCAGCTCATCCGACATGCGCTCCAGCAGACGGACCAGGGCACCATCGTGGTTACCGTGATGCCTGGCAGCGTGAGCGTGATCAATCCCGCGGTGGATTCGCCGGAGCCCGGCAGCCGTCGGCACGCGGCGGTGGACCGGCATGGCTTCGACCTCGCCATTGCCCGTCGCCTGTCCGATCGTTTCCAGTGGCCGCTGGAACTGCGTGCGTTGCCCGGCGCCTCGCGCGTGGCGAGCGTGCGCTTCCCCAACCCCCAGCCGGTCGAAGCCTAGAGCAGGTCGGCGACGCGTGCGGGCGTGAGCGCGCCGCTGACGGCCTTGCGCGACCCGTCCGCATGGATCACCAGTGTGCGCGGTGTCTCCCCGCCCCACGATGGGTCGATCATGAAGTTCAGTCGATCCGGCGTGGCATCGGCGTACGCGCGTGAGGTCACGTCGTCCACCCCGGCCCGCTTCAGCCGGGCCTCCAGTGCGTCGCGCTGGTAAGCCGGATCCGTCGCGACATAGATGAGTTCCACGTCCGGATGCTGGCGCTGGTACGCGCGCAGCGCCGTGAGGTTCTCCTCGCAATACGCGCAATCCAGCGACCACAGCGCGAGCACCTTGATGCCCTTCGCGGGTGGCGCCACCAGCGCTTTGACATCGGCGGACGCCAGCGGCTGCGGTGGTGCGGCGATGGCGGATGTGGCGACGGCCATCAGGCCGGCCAGCAGGTAGCGTTTCATCGCAGGGCCTCGATCGGCACCAGGCGGAACTGCCCACCCGGATTCCACGCCACGAAGGCCCGGTGGTCATGAAGCACCAGCTTGGGCCAGCCGGAGGGGCCATCGGTATGGGCGATGGCGCGCGGTTCGTCGAAGGTGGTGCCGCCGTCGGTGGACTCGCGCAGCATCAGCTGGAGGCCGTTCGCGGTCATCTGGTGCCAGGCGATCCACACGTGCTTGCCGTCCACGGCGAGGTCCGCGTGGGACGCACCGTTGCCGGCCACGGTGAACTTGTGCAGGGGCGGCTTGCCTGGCTGCAGCTGGCCGTAGCTGATCATCGGCTTGCCGTCCGCCGCGCTGAACCACACCGCGTGGCGCGTTCCCGCGGCATCGATCGCCAGCGAGGGCCCATGGTGCGGGCAGCCTTCGATATGCCATTGCGTGAACGTGGCGCGCGACACCAAAGGCGCGCTGCCGCCGGCCGGCAAGGTGGCATAGGCGTGGTCGCGGATGTTGTCGCCATAGATGGCGCGGAAGAACGCATCGATGGTGCCATCGGGCGCGCGGGCCAGCGCGATGCGGCAGCACTCGCAGCTCTGGTCGACGATCTTGCGCTCTGGCGCAAACGTCGCGCCGCGGTCCGTGGACCAGCTGTAATAGGTAGCGGCACCGAGGTAGGGGGTGTGCGCCTTCGTCGCGGCCTCGAGGTCGCGCTTGTCGATCCAGGCCACGATGAGGTTGCCCTTGCCGTCCACCGCGAGGGAGTCGAAGCGATGGGTGATCTCGGCGCGGTCGGTGTGCACCGTCTTCGGTGCATCGAAGTGCGCGCCGCCGTCGAGCGAGCGGGAGAAGCGCACGAAGCCGGTCCACGGCGCCTTGCGGGGCTGCGACCAGGTGACGTACAGCTCACCCTTCGGCCCCAGCGCGATCTTCGGCCGGTTTTCGCCTTCGGCGTAGATCGGTTCGCCCGTGGGGTTGACGATGGTCGACAGCGCGAACTCCCGGCCCATGTCGTCGGAGCGACGCACGCGCACGTGCTCGCCCACGGTATCCACCACCCAGAGGTGGCCGCCGCCATCCATGGCCGCATCGAATCCGAGCGGGGCTTCGTGGCCCATGGCCATGCCGTGCATGTCGTCGGCATGGACGGCCGTGGCGCCCATCAGCAGGGCAAGGGCAAGGACAGCGCGCATATCAGTTCTCGTCAGGGCGCTCGCGCACGGGGTGTTTGCTCAGCTTGCGCTGCAGGGTGCGGCGATGCATGCCGAGGCGGCGGGCCGTCTCGGAGATGTTGCCTTCGCATTCGGTCAGCACGCGCTGGATGTGTTCCCACTCCAGGCGGCGCAACGGCAGCGGGGCGTCGGGTGCGTCGGCGAAATCGTCGCCATCGGCCGGGCCGGCGTCGCCATCGAGTAGCGCGCGCACCACGGCATCGGCATCCACCGGCTTGGCCAGGTAATCGTGCGCGCCGCGCTTGATCGCTTCCACGGCGGTGGCGATCGAGGCGTAACCCGTCAGCAGCAGCACGCGGATGTCGGGTACCAGCGACTGCAGCTCGGGAATCAGGCGCAGGCCGTTCTCGTCGCCCAGCTTCAGGTCCAGCACGCAGTAGCGCGGCTGGTGGCGGCGGGTGAGGGCGCGCGCATCGTCCGCGTTGTCGGTGCTGATCACCTCGAAGCCGCGCGAGCTCAGCGCGCGGCCCAGCACGCGGGCAAACGTGGCGTCGTCATCGACGATGAGCAGCGGACGGCCGCCAGGCGGGACAAGATCGTTCATGCGTGGTCTCCAATGACCGAAAGAGGCAGGCGCAGGCGCATCTGCGCCCCATGCCCGGTGTTGCTGGCGGCCAGTTCGCCATCAAGGCGTTCCGCGGTGGCCTCCGCGAGGGCCAGGCCGATGCCCAGGCCGGTCGCCTTCTGCGACAGGCCAAGCGTGCCCAGTTCATCCACTTCGTCGAAGCCGGGGCCTTCGTCGGTGACGGTCAGCACCAGCCAGGGGCCATCGACGCGGATATCGAAGCCGACGAACGCACTGTCGTTCATCGACGACGCATCCACGGCATTGTTCAGCAGGTTGATCAGCGCATGGCGCAGGCCGGGCGGCGAACGCAGGGCGAGGCGCTCCGCACCGGGCTCCACGCTCAGCGCCACGTCGGCTTCCGGGCGCAGCAGCTGGAAACGCTCCATGCACACGTGCACGAACTGGCCCACGCTCAGCCGCTCGGGCTCCTGCGACAGCTGCGCCTGGCCGAAGGCCACCATCTCGCGCAGGATGGTCCGGCAGCGTTCCACCTGGCCATCGAGCAGGTCCAGGTCGTCGCCCAGCGCGTTGTCGCCCGCGTGTTCGCGGCGGATCTCCGGCAGCAGCGTGCGCATGGTGGAGAGCGGGGTGTTCAGCTCGTGCGCGGCACCGGCGGCCTGCGTGGCAATGGCCAGGATGCCTTCATCGCGCAGCGCACGTTCGCGCACGCGCTGCACTTCGTCCTGTTGCACGCGGATGGCCTTGGCGAGGTTGCTGATGAACACGCCCAGCAGGATCGCCATGATCACGAAGTTGACGCCGAGCCCCGCCACGTAAAGGTCGAAGTCGAGGCTCTTGTTGCCCAGCGTGGGCAGCGGCAGGTGGTACGGCACCAGCAGCACGTAGGCCACGCCGGTGAGCACCGCCACCAGGGCCACGCCCACGATGGAGAGCGCCGCCGCGGACAGCGCGATGGGCACGAGGAGCAGGGTGACGAAGGGGTTGGAGGCGCCGCCGGTGAAATACAGGAGGTAGCCGAGCACCAGCGTGTCGAAGGCGATGTGCACGATGGCCTCGCCCTCGGTGATCTTCCACGGCATGCCGAGGCGGAACGAGGCGGAGGCGGCGAACACCGCCAGCACGCACACGCCGATCATCAGCGGCAGCAGCGGTACGTCGAGCTTGAGCAGGGTGACGCAGGAGAGGATCGCGACGCTCTGGCCGGCAATGGCGCAAAGGCGCAGCCAGGCGAGGGTACGTGCCAGGACAAACGGACCGGAGCGTGACTTGGGGCTGTGAAGATGGTCGCTCATGGTCTCTATGAAGGCGAAGGGCCGCCCCGCGAGGGGCGGCCCCGGCCGCGTTTACAGGTCTTCGTTATGAACCGGCGGTACCGGCTGGACATCGGCCAGTGCGTGATCAAGCGAGAGCTTGCGCATCAGCGGCAGCATGGCCACGGCCAGCACCGTGCAGCCGATGCCGACGAAACCGAGCTTGTTGAACAGGCTGGTGTAGATCGGCAGGGACTGCAGCGGGTCGGTGATATCGCTGGGGATCGCGGCGTAGTTCGCGACCACGCTACCCAGGTACTGGGAAACGCCGACCGCCACGTAGTAGGCGCCCATCATGAAGCCACCCATGCGCGCCGGCACGTAGCGGGCGATCATCGCCAGGCCCAGGCCGCTCACCAGGATCTCGCCCAGCGAGTACAGGCCGTAGCCCCACACCATGTACCAGGAGGAGATCTTGCCGTCGACGGCGGTATGCGCGCCCAGGCCGTACATGAAGAAGCCCGCGGCCACGGCGACGAAGCCCAGGGCGAACTTGGCGGCGACCGGGAAATCCTTGCCGTGCTTGCCCAGCGCGTTGTACATCCAGACAAGGATCGGCGAGAGGATCACGATCCAGATGGCGTTGAGCGACTGGAACTGCTCGGGGATCCAGCGGAAGATCTCGAAGCCGAAGAGGCCGAACGAGAGATCGACGTTGCGCTGCGCGAACAGGTTCAGCGACGTCGACATCTGCTGGTAGAAGATGAAGAAGAAGATCGTCTGGATGGTGAGCACCAGCGCGGCGATCAGCCCGGCGCGCTCGCTCTGCTCCACCGAGCGGATGAGGTGGGCAAAGATGAACAGGATCAGCACGCCAGCGGCGTAAACGCACATCTTGGCGATGGTCTGGTTCTGCAGGATGGCGGCCGACACACCGATGATGACGAGGCCGCCGACGATCACGCCGACGACGTTCTTCATCGGCGGACGGGTTTCGTCCGGCACCGAACCGATGTGCGCCAGGGTGTGGCGCATGAAGTAGTAGTTGACCAGGCCAAGGATGAGGCCGATCGAGCAGACGCCGAAGGCGGTGTGCCAGCCCAGCGCATCACCGTAGTGCTCGCCGACGTAGTCACGGATCCACGGGGTGAGCAGCATCGAGATCGTCGAGCCGACGTTCACCGCCATGTAGTAGATGGTGAATGCGCTGTCGATCTTGACCGCGTCACCTTCGTAGATCTTGCGCACGAGGTTGCCGGCGTTCGGCTTGAACAGGCCGTTGCCGAGGACGATGACGCCCAGGGCGACATACAGGAACAGCGCGTTGTCGGTGGGTACCCACAGCAGGGCATAACCGATCATCAACACGACGGCACCGCTGAGCATCGTGCGGCGGGTACCGAGGAACTTGTCGCCGATCCAGCCGCCGATGGCGGGAGTGGCGTAGATCAGGGCCGCGGCGGCGCCCCAGACCAGGTTGGAGTCGGATTCGGCGAAGCCGAGCTTCTTGACCATGTAGGTGACCATCAACACCTGCATGCCGTAGAAGCCGAAGCGCTCCCACATCTCGATAAGGAAGACCGTGCTGAACGACTTGGTCTGTGAAACGGGCGGGTTCTGAATTGCCATCTAGATTCCGGAAACTTGGGATACAGCGAACGGCCACGAAGGGCTCGTTCCCGCGCCACGACCCTGAACGAGTCATAACCTTCCAAGGTTAATACAAATGGTCCGCCGGGTTGTGCTGCAGCGCCAGAGGGGCGCGGCGATACGCCACAAGGAGGCCCCTAAGCCCGCCCGAAGGCCGCCTGTGGCATCATAAGCGGCTCATCCATACCCTCCGGCCCGCGTCCATGCCGCAGCGCACCCACATCCTGAGCTCCGTGGCCCCGCGCCCGGCCGCCACCCGGCAGGGCTGACCGCCATGGCATCCAACGTTCGCCGCGGCCCGCGGCAGATCTACGCGGCCTTCCAGTGGTCCATGAAGGGCCTGAAGGCCTGCTACCAGTTCGAGGCCTCGTTCCGGGCCGAAGTGTCCCTGGCCATCGTCGTGGTCCCGCTGGGCCTGTGGCTGGGTCAGGGCGCCATCGAAAAGATCATCCTCATCACCTTCCCGGTGCTCACACTGGCCACCGAGCTGCTCAACTCGGCCATCGAGGCCGTGGTGGACAAGGTGAGCCCCGAGTTCCACGAGCTGGCCGGCCGGGCCAAGGACATGGGTTCCGCCTCGGTTTTCCTCATGATGATGATGTTCCTGCTCACCTGGGGCCTGATCCTCATTCCCCGGCTGTTCTGACCTCCGATTCTTCTGAGCGCCGGACGGTGCGGCTTTGGGGTAACGTGTGCCTCGCACACCCTCCAAGGACTCGCTGCCATGAAGACATTCCTCCGCGCCTTTGCCCTCGTCGTGTTCGCCGGTTTCCTCTCCGGTTGCGGCTATAACGCCATCCAGCGTGAGGACGAGGCGGTGAAGGCCTCCTGGTCCGAGGTGCTGAACCAGTACCAGCGCCGCGCCGACCTGGTGCCCAACCTGGTCAACACCGTGAAGGGCTACGCCCAGCACGAAGAACGCGTGCTCACCGAAGTCACCGCCGCCCGCGCCAAGGTGGGCCAGGTGCAGCTCTCGCCCGAGCAGGCCAACGATCCGGAAGCCCTGGCCAAGTTCCAGGCCGCCCAGGGCCAGCTCTCCGGCGCGCTCTCCCGCCTGCTCGTGGTCAGTGAGAACTACCCGCAGCTGAAGGCCGACGGCTCCTTCCGCGACCTGCAGGCCCAGCTGGAAGGCACCGAAAACCGCATCACCGTGGCCCGCAAGCGCTACGTCGATGCCGTGCAGTCCTACAACACGCTGATCCGCAGCTTCCCCAATAACCTCACGGCCAAGGTCATGGGCTACCAGGTGAAGCCGAACTTCAGCGTCGAGAACGAGAAGGCCATCTCCACGGCGCCCACGGTCGACTTCAACAGCGCCCCGGCGCCGGCTGCCTCGGCCGCCCACTGATGCGCCGGTTCGCGGCGCGGCTGCTGCTTGCGCTGGCCCTGCTGGCACCGCCCCTGGCGGTGCTGGCGGACGACGCCGCGGTGCCGAAGCTCACCCGTCACGTCACCGACCTGACGGGGACGCTCACGGCCGACCAGGTCAACCAGCTGGATGCCCGGCTGGTGGATCTGGAAAAGACCAAGGGCGCCCAGGTCGTGGTGCTGATGGTGCCCACGACCGAGCCGGAAGACCTCGAGAGCTATTCGCTCGCCGTGGCCGAGGCCAACAAGGTGGGCCGCAAGGGCTCCGACGACGGCGTGTTCCTGCTGCTGGCGAAGAACGATCGCCACGTGCGCATCGAGGTGGGTTACGGCCTGGAAGGGGCGCTGCCGGATGCCATCGCCGCGCGGATCATCCGCGAGTACATGGCGCCGAAGCTGCGCACCAGCGATTACTACGGCGGTATCACCGAAGCCCTCAACGCCATCACCCAGATCGTGCAGGGCGAAACCCTGCCGCCCCCGGTGAACCCGGACGACGCGCACGAGCGCCGCGGTAACGGGGGAGGGCACTTCCTCATCCCGCTGCTGTTCGGCGTGCTGTTCCTGCGCGGTGTCCTCGGCCGTGCGCCGCTGGGCGTGCGCGCGCCCATTGGCGGCCTGATCGCCGGCGGGCTTGGCTGGCTGCTGCTCAACTCCCTGTTCTTCGGCGTGCTCGGCCTGGTCGGCGGCGCGCTGCTCATGGCCATCCCCATGGGCGCTGGCCGCTCCATCGGTGGTGGCGGCTGGGGCGGCTGGGGTGGTTTCGGCGGCGGTGGCGGGTTTGGCGGTGGCGGCTTCGGGGGCGGCGGCGGAGGCGGTGGCTTCAGCGGCGGTGGCGGCAGTTTTGGTGGCGGCGGTTCGTCGGGGAGCTGGTGATGGAGATGCAACGGATCACCACCAACCTCTTCGGCGCCTGGTTCCAGATCGGCAAGCAGTTCCCGAAGAGCGCCCTCGACGCCATTGCCGCCAGCGTCGCGGCCGGCGAAAAGACGCACCGTGGCGAACTTCGCGTGGCGGTGGAATCGCGGCTGCCCTTCGCCGCCGTCACCGATGGCGTCACGGCGCGCGACCGTGCGGCGGACCTGTTCGCCCACCTGCGTGTGTGGGACACCGAGGAAAACTGCGGCGTGCTGCTTTACGTCCTGCTGGCCGAGCACCGCATCGAGATCGTCGCCGACCGCGGCATTGCCCGGAAGGTGAGTGCCGCCGAGTGGGAAGCGATCACATCGCACATGCGCGACGAGTTTGCGAAGGGGCACTACCGCGAAGCGGTGGTCACCGGCGTGGATGAAGCCGGGGCGTTGCTGGCCCGGCACTTTCCGGCCGACGGCACGCCACGAACCAACGAACTTCCCGACCAACCCCTTCTGCTCTGACTAACCGTAGCGTCGGCTGCCACATCCAGCCGTTTAGTCGGTTCATTCGCGTTCGCGAATGCTTGCTTTCAGCGGCTTGCGCCGCCCGGCGCTGGTAGGGCGGCGTCGTCGGCAGCGGCCAGGCCCTTGGGGCCGACATAAGCGGAGGGCCGCTAAGAGCATCGATGTTCGACGTGAGGGCGCCTACGGCCCGGTCCGAAGGTCCGCGTCTGGCGGCCCCAAGGGCTTTCCCGTCCCCGACATCGATACCGTTCACGGCTATCCAGCGACCGCGAAGGCAAAGCCGAGCCCTCTCGAAACGGACACAAAAAAAAGGGCCGCCCAAACGGGCGACCCTCTCATGTCCAGCTTGCGATGAATTACAGGCTGAAGTCGTACTGGACCATCAGGCGCAGGTAACGCGGCGTCTGGTAGTAGGTCGGCACACGGTAGGTCGTACCGTAGTAGTTCGAATCCGAACCGTTCTCGCCGATCTCGTTGATGGCCGTCTTCTTGTCGTTGTTGAACAGGTTCAGCACATCCAGCTGCACCGTCACGCCCTTGGCGTAAGCCGGGGTGTAGACGACGTTCGGGCTGAGCGACCAGTTCCACGGCAGGCGCTTGGCCGTGCCGCGCGGCGAGATCTTGCCGTCGCAGTAGAAGAACTCCGAGTTGTAGCTCGGGATGCCGCCCACGGTCTCGTCGCCGCCGCCGAAGCAGCTGGTCGGACGACCGGACTCAAGCAGGCCATTCACGCCAACCTGCCATTCCGGGGTGATGCGCCAGCCGCCGTACACCTTGAAGCTGTGGCGACGATCGTTGGGCAGGTAGCCGGTCGCGCCGACCATCAGTTCCGGGTAATCGAACGCGCTGGTCGTGCCGGTGTCGTCCTGGCCGTTATCCGACTTCACGAGGCCTTCCGTGTTGCCACGGTTCTTCGACCAGGTGTACGACGCATTGACGTACCAGTTGTCCGTGGCCTTCTCGGCCGACAGGGTGACGGCTTCGTACGTGCGCTTGGCCTTCTCGCCGAACGCCTTGCCCGGGATGGTGACGTTGCGCAGCACGCCGCTGCCATCGAGGTCGACGTCGACGGAAACCTTGCTGCCCGGGTTGTAGATGAAGCAGCCCGGCATCGAGGACGGCGGGGTGAACTGGTCGCCGTTGGCGTCCATGTCCAGGCCGATCGACTTGCCGTACGCGTAGAACGGACGCCAGTCGCAGGTGTCGTCGATCGCGTTGTTGAGCTTGCGGTAGGTTGCCTTGGCGCCGACCACCCAGTCGTTCAGGAAGTCGTTGTCGCTGGTGACGCGGTGCTGGATACCGAGGATGAACTCATCCTGCGAGTACGGCTTCAGGTCCTTCGTGGCGACCGAGCGCGGATCCGGGGTGGAACCGTTCTCGCCGTTCACGATCGACTTGTCGGTCAGCGGGGCGCCGAGGGTCGGCACGCCGGTCACCGGGTCGATGGCCGAGTACGAGAAGTTCTGGATCGTGTAGTACGAGGCCGTGGCGGCGCGCAGGGCGACGTTCGCGGCGATCGGCAGCGAGTAGCGGCCGGCGGTACCGAAGACCTTGGTCGACGAATCGCCGAACACATCCCACGAGAAGCCCAGGCGCGGCTGCCAGATGTTGCCCTGGCGGACGAAGTTCTGGCCGGCACCGTTCTGGTTGTTGAACGAGTCGTTGCGCACGCCGATGTAGGCGAGGACCTTATCGGTCACCTGCCAGTTGTCCTGCAGGTACCAGGACTTCTGGTCGATCGCGACCGAACCACCGGTGCGGTAGTTGTACTCGGACACGTAGTCCTGGCCCGCACCGTTCGTGCGGTAGTAGTACAGCGCGCCGCCGGCGTAGCTCTGGCCCGAATCCGACTTCCACTTCTCGCGCGAGAAACCGCCCGACAGGTCGTGGTCGCCCACCTTCCAGTCGAGGTCCACGCGATACGCCGTGCGCTGGTCTTCGCCGTTGAAGCGGTCGATGGTGCTGGCCAGGTAGCACGAATGGACCGGATCGGTCAGGCCGCTCTGCGTGCTGCTGCGGCGATCGATCACGTACGGGCAGCCCTGGTTCGGGCTGTTGATGTTGCCGTCGTACTTGGTGACGGTGCCATCGGCCGAGGTGTAGTCCGAGGAGTTCTTGGACTTCATCTTGCCCCACTGCGCGGTGGCAGTCAGGTCGTCGGTGATGTAGCTGGTGTACTTGAACACGTTGACCGCGCCGCCCGTCTTGACGTGGCGGTCACCCAGGTAATCGGTGGTGGACGGCTTGCCGTCGGTGCCGATTTCCTGGTTGTAGTACTGGTTGGTCGTGTGCTTGGTGTTGTTCATCCCCGTCCATTCGAGGATGTTCGAGTCGTTGATGTTCCAGTCCATCTTGATGAGATAGAACGGATCACTGTACTCGTTGCGCTCAGCCGGAGCCGACGACGTCGCGCCCTGATAGGCGGTCTGCGATTCCTTGTGCGACTGGAAGATGCCGTAGAAGAACAGCTTGTCCTTGATCAGCGCGCCACCCAGCCAGGCCGAGTACACGTTGTCGTTGTCGCTGTTCTTCTGGTACGTGCGGTACAGCGCGCCATCCTTGGTGTAGGTGGTCGGCTGCTGCTCGCGGCCCCATGCCGGGGTGTAAACCCACGACGCGCCGCCCTTCCATTCGTTGGTGCCACGCTTGGTGATCACCGAGGTCACGCCGCCGGTCGAGAAACCGTACTGCGCGCCGTAGCCACCGGTCTGCACGTCGAGCTGCTGGATGGCCTGGAACGGCACTTCCGAGAACGACAGGTTGTTGTACAGGTTGGTGACGTTGAAGCCGTTGACGTAGTAGCTGTTCTCGGCGACCGAGGCGCCACCGAACGACGGCAGGTTGCCGAACGCGGAGTCACCCTTGACGGTGCCCGGGGTCAGTGCGGCGACGTCGACGACGTTGCGCGGCACCGGCAGCTTGTCGAGCTTGTCGGCGGTGAAGCTGGTGCGCGACTCCACCGAGGCGACGTCGATGGCGGTGAGGGCGTTGGCCGACACGGTGACGGTGTCGAGGGCCTGCGCGCTGCTGCTGCCACCGGCGGCCGAAGCGAAGTTCAGCTGGGCGGACTGGCCGGCGACAACGTTGATGTCGCGGGTCGACACGGTCTGGCCGTTCTCCACCACGTTGACGCGGTAGCTGCCAATCGGCAGCGAGGAGGCGCGGTAGTGGCCGTCCTGGTCGGCGGCGACGGTGCGCGTGGTGCCCGAACCCAGGTTCTGGATCTGGATGGTCTGCGAGGCAGCAGCGGTACCGTAGATGTCGCCAACGGTGCTCTGGGCGAATGCGGTACCGGCCAGCAGGCAGGCGCCGAGCGCAGAGACGAGCGCAGTGCGCTTCAGCACGCGCGAACGCGTGAGCAGGGTGGTGCTTGTCATGAGGTCAAAAACTCCCTGGCCCTGCATTTTCAGCAAGGCTGAACAGCTTGTAGTAGCGCCGCGGGACGGCACTCGTTTGTGGGTGTGTGAGGCATGCGGTGTGGGGACACCGACGTCGCGCCCACCTCAGGGCGAATGGCGACGTAACACGAACATAACGCCGTCGTCATATGACTGCAAGCGTTTACTGGGTATCGCAGACTGCTGCGACTGAGCGTAAATGCGAGCGGTTCTCAGAACCGCTGCTGATAGCCGATATAGAAATAACGGTCGATATCGAAGGCCGGGTTATACGGCGGGCTGCCGCCACCGGCGCTGGAAACGTTGTAGTACAACGGCCCCTTGCGGGCGAAAACATTGTTGATGCCGACGCGGATACTGCCGTCCCACGGCGTCATCCAGCGGAACTGCGCATCGTTGAAAGCGACGCCGCCCTTGCGGCTCACGCCGGTGACGCCGCTGATGACATTCAGCGTATCCGGCTCGTTGCATTCCTCGGTCGAGGACCAGCAGGAGTCCTTCAAACCCGAGTAATAACGCACGGTCCAGGTCGCACCAAATCGCCGCCAGCTCCAGTCGAGCGACAGATTGGAGCGCACGCGATAAAGCCCCTGCACGCCATTCATGTAACCGGCGAGCTGACGCGGTTCCGCGCTGGCGCTGCTGCGCTGGGTGTAGTCCTTGAGATAGGTGCTATCGGACAACAGCGCGAACTCGCCGAAACGGGTTTGCGGGAAACGGTAATGCAGGCCGAGGTCGTAACCTTCGGTGCGCAATGAGCCGAGGTTCACCAGGCTTTCGTCCAGCGAGGTGATGCGGCCATCGGCCGCACGGGTAAAGCGGCCGCAATAGGTTGGATCGTTGCGGACGTAACAGAAATTGAGAATATCCCCAGCGAGAATCGGGGTAATGACGTCGTGGATATCGACCTTGTAGTAATCCAGCGTGATGTCCATCCCGTCCAGGTACATCGGGCTGTACACCAGGCCCGCCGTGCGGGTGATCGACGATTCCGGTTTCAGGCGCGGATTGGCGCCGGTGCGGAACGCCGACGGATTCTGGCCACCGGTATTCGAACTGATCTGCGCGCCGGACTGATCGACCTGGCGATAATTCGCCGGCACGCCCGCAGCGGCGCAACGCGAACGCACGGCGGCGTCCGTGGCCGACGCGCCAAAGGCGCTGTCGCAGGGATCGAGGAAGCTCTCGAAGCTTTCCGACGAGCCGGCGTAAAGATCCGCCACCGTCGGCGCGCGGAACCCCTGCGCGTACGTACCCCGCAGCAGCAGGTCGTCCAGCGGCTTCCAGCGGAAGCTGTACTTGTTATTGGTGCGGCCACCAAACGCGCTGTAATGCGAATAACGCGAGGAGGCATTGACCGCCAGCTCGCGCGCGAACGGCAGGTCGTTCAGTAGCGGGATGTCGAACTCGAGGTAGGCCTCGTTGACGTCGTAACCGCCACGGGTCGGGTCGCTCGCCAGCTGCGTGGTCAGGCCGGCGGAGTCGGCCGCGTCCGGCACGTAGCGGCCATCCTCGCTGCGGTGTTCCAGCCCGCCCGCCACCTTCAGCGTGCCGGCCGGCAGGTCGACGAGGCCGCCGGTGAGGTTCGCCATGACGTCATTGGTGCGCGTGGTTTCGTGCGCCGTCGTGGTCGAGGCCACGTAGTTCCACACCGCATCCGGCGTGCCGCCGGGGCCGGCCAGGATATTCCAGGGCACGCACCCGTCGGCCCGGTCCTCGGCATTGGCGCAGGCCAGCTGGCCGTTGATCGTGGTCGTCGGGCCGAGTGCCTTGCGTGCGTTCACCAGGTTGATGTTGCCGCTGGTGGTGCGGCTGGCCCGGTCCTCGGAGTACGCGTAGGTGACGTCCCAGTTCCACGCGTGGTTGATCCACTCGAACGTGCCCTCGGCGCCGACGTCGGCGTGGAACACCTTCGACTTCGCCCAGTCCATGCGCGGCAGTTCCACGGTGCGGCGGAAGAAGGACGTGCTCTCGCCGGGGAACGGGTTGTAGGCGTTGGCCGGGTCGATATACAGGCCATCCGCACGGCCCGTGGCGCTCTGCAACGGGTAGCCGGAGGCCTGGCTGCGCGTGTCGCGCACGCCGTAGTTGGCCATCCCGCGCAGGGTGATGTCGTCGGTGAGGTTGTAGCGGCCCGTCGCAAACAGGTTGCGCAGCTTGCTGCCCGCGCGGAAGCTCATGTCGCGCTGGGTGTTGTACTTGTCAGCGATGCTGTTGGGATCGTACAGGTGGTAGTTGGCGAGGTCGGCGGTATTGCCCACGCCGCCCGCGCCACGGTTCACCACGTACGCGGTACCGGGCGCGTTCGGATCCACCACGCCGCCGTACGGGCCCATGTTGTAGCCATCCAGCGGATGGCGCGGGCCGTAGGCCGTGGAGGTCAGCGAGCGCTTGGCGTCGTCCAGCGTGTCGCCGTCTTCGTAGCTGGCGCCAAGGATCACTGACGAGCGTTCGGTGCTGCGCCCCCAGGTAAACGTACCGTTCTTCTGCGCGCCGTCGCCCTTGCCGTTGACGCCGTAGAGCACATCGGCCGAGGCGCCTTCGAAGCGGTCGGTGGTGATGATGTTGACCACGCCGCCGATGGCGTCGGAGCCGTAAAGGGAGGAGGCGCCGTCCTTGAGCACCTCGATGCGTTCGACGATCGACACCGGGATGGTGGAGAGGTCGGTGAGGCCGCCGAGGCTGGTGGTCCAGCGGCGTCCGTTGACCAGGACTAGGGTACGCACGGCGCCGAGGTTGCGCAGGTTGACGTAGCGCCCGCCCGCGTCGTTGCTGGAGGAGAGGGTGTCCTGCGGGGTGACCTCGGGCGTGCCCGCCGAGGGCATGCGCGCCACGATATCGCCCAGGCTGGTGAGGCCCGTGGCGCGGATGGCGGCACGGTCCATGGTGAAAACGGGCTGGGCGGTTTCGACGTCGATTCCGCGGATGCGCGAGCCGGTGACGGTGACATTGACCGGGGCCAGCATTTCCGCCGGCGCCGTGCTGTCCTGGGCGAGCAGGGGGCCGGACGCAAGGCAGCCGAGCAGGGCGACGGCAAGCACCGCCCGCCGCGCCGCGACGTGGCGCTTCTGCCCACTACTGACGACCATACCCCGCAAACCTCCCGATCCCCGCCAGGCACCACCCGGGCCCGACGATCACGCGAACATAACGCTTGCGGCCGCAAGGGGCAACCGCCACCCGTCACAGGTGGCGGTTGCGTGCCCTCAGGGGGCCGCTGACTTGCTGCTTGCGCCGTCGCCGATATTACGGTCCAGGAAGGCGGCGAGCTTGTCGAAGAGCTCCTCCACGTTGGCCGGTTTGACGAAGCCATGCTTCTCGTCCGGCTTGGTCAGGGTCTCGTACGGCTTGTGCGCCGCGTCCAGCGCGGCCTTCATGGCCTTGAACTGGGCGAACGGGGCGCGCTCGTCGTCTTCGCCGTGCACCAGCATGATCGGCAGGTTCAGCTTGTCGGCCATGCGGTCCGGGGAGTTGGCCACGAGCATGGCCGGGTCGGTGCCCAGGGTCATTTCCAGTTCGCTCTTCAGGCGCTTGTTCTGCTGGATATCACCCTTCTCGTACATCATCGGCAGGTCGTAGATGCCGGCGTAGCCCACCGCGCACTTGAACATGCCCGGCTCGCGGATCGGCGCCATCATGGCGGAGTAGCCGCCGAAGCTGCCGCCGAACACGCAGACGCGCGAGGCATCGGCGAAGTTCTGGCCGATCGCCCACTTCACGCCATCGATCAGGTCGTTCTGCAGCAGGCCGCCCCACTCGTGGTAACCGGACGTGATGAAGTGCTTGCCGCGGCCATCGGAGCCACGGAAGTTCACCTGCAGCACCAGGTAGCCACGGCTGGCGAGGAACTGCGAGGTCTCGTCATACGCCCACGTGTCCTTTTCCTCGAACGGGCCGCCGTGGGGCATCAGCACCATGGGCAGCTTCGATTCCGGCTTGCCCTTCGGGAAGGTGAGGATCGCCTCAAGCTCTTCGCCATCGCGCGCCTTGAAGTGCAGCGAGCGGCGCTCGGCCATCTTCGACGGGTCGATCCACGGCGCCAGGGTGAACAGCGGCGTGACCTTGTAGGTTTTCGTATTGATCAGCATCACGCGGCCCGGGTCGCGGTCGCTCCAGATGCTGAACATCAATTCGCTGCCGTCCTCGCTGAAGGAATTGAAATCCAGGGCATAGCCCGGGAATTTCTGCGAGATCGCCATGTGCAGCTTGGCGGTGGGGTCCTGCGGATCGACGTAGGTGACGGTCGGCAGGCCGGTTTCGGCGCGGGTGGCGAAGGGACGGTAGGGCTGCGCCGTCCACAGGCCGGTCGACGACACCTGGCTGAAGGAATCCTTGCGGATGACGCGCACATTGCCGCCGGTGTCATCCTGTTCCACGAGCGCGCCGCCCACGCCATCCGGACTGTACTCGGCGTAGATGCGCGTGCTGCCGGCCACCTGGGCGATCGGCGAGAAGCGCTGGTGCTCGCGGTCCATCTCGACCTTGGCCCAGCCGCCGTTCGCGTCGCGGCGGAATACCACCCACTTGTGCTCGTTGTTCACGCCGTAGGTAAAACGCGGCACGCCCTGCGGGTCCACCATGAACACCATGTAGCCGATGCCGATATCGGCCATCTGCCGGCGCGCGCTGGTCTGTGCGTCCACGTCGTACAGCGTGCTGCGGTCCTGGTCTTCCCAGGAGACGCTGCGCATGTAGAAATGGCCATTGGCGACCGGCGGCTTGCCGTCGATGAAACCCCAGCCGCGGTCGAGGGCGCGCGTGGCAACGCGCTTGCCCACGGCCTCGAAGCCGTACAGGTAATCGGGCTTCTTGCCATCGATATCCACGGCCATCAGCTCGCCGGTGGTGGTTTCGCGGCCGATGGAGCCGTCCACCTTGCCGCGGGCCACGACCAGGCGCGTGTTGCTCGTCCACATGATGTCGGCGGGCATCTCATACGGCGGCATGCGGATCAGCGTGATCGGCTTGGTCATGTCGCTGATGCTGAAGATGGCCAGGCCGTGGGTCTTGCCGTCGGGGTCGTGGTAGGCCACGGAGACGTGCTGGCCGTCGGGCGAGAGCAGCGGGTTGGTCAGCGGCGCGTGGCGGGCGAAGTCGGCCGTCGGGATCAGGTCGGCGGCGGTGGCACCGGTGGTGCACGCGGCCAGGCAGAGCGCGGCCAGCAGCGGCCGGGCAAGGCGTAAGGTCATGCGGTTTCTCCCCTGTGTAGCATCCATGTCCGCCATCTCCCCAGACGGCGTTCCGGCAGGCTCTATAGCGTATCCGGCAGGGGTTCCACAAGGCGGCGTGCGGCAAGCGGGGGCGGTACACTGGGGAATCGCCCCCGCCCTGTGCTTTTCCATGGCCACTCCGTTCGTCGTTCAGTTCGATCCCGTCGCGTTCCACCTCGGCCCTGTGCTGGTCCACTGGTACGGCCTGATGTACCTGGGCGGGTTCCTCGGCGGCTGGGGGCTGGGCGAATACCGCCGCCGCCAGGGCCGCCTTCCGGTGAACGCCGACCGCTTCAGCGACCTGATGTTCTACGCCATGATGGGCGTGGTGGTGGGTGGCCGGGTGGGCTACATGCTGTTCTACACGGCCATCAACTGGATCTGGACCGACCCGCTGGCGCTGTTCCGGGTCTGGGACGGCGGCATGAGCTTCCACGGCGGCCTGCTCGGCGTCCTGGCTGCCGGCCTGTGGTGGTCGCGGCGCAACCACGTAAAATTCTTCGATGCGGTGGATTTCGTCGCCCCGCTGGTGCCCGTGGGCCTCGGCCTCGGCCGCCTGGGCAACTTCATCAACGGCGAGCTGTGGGGCAAGCCGACCGACCTGCCCATCGGCATGATCTTCCCGCACGCCCCGGACGCGCTGCCGCGCCACCCGAACCCCCTGTACGAATTCGCGCTGGAAGGCGTCGTGATGTTCATCGTGCTGTGGGTGTTCTCGATGAAGCCGCGGCCGCGCTATGCCGTCTCGGGCCTGTTCGCCCTGATGTACGGCGTGTTCCGCTTCATCATCGAGTTCGTCCGCGTGCCGGATGCCCAGCTGGGCTACCTGGCGTTCGGCTGGCTCACCATGGGCCAGATCCTGTCGCTGCCGCTGATCGCGGTGGGCATCCTGTTGCTGGCGATGTCGCGCCGGGCGCCGTACGCACCCGTGGCCGCGCCCGCGGCCGCCACCGCCTCCTGATAACGTAGACCGACCATGCAGCCCTACCTCGAACTGCTCCGCCACGTCCTCGACCACGGCGCCGAGAAGGCCGACCGTACCGGCACCGGCACGCGCAGCGTGTTCGGCTGGCAGATGCGTTACGACCTGGGCAAGGGCTTCCCGCTGGTCACCACGAAGAAGCTGCACCTGCGCTCGATCATCCACGAGCTGATCTGGTTCCTGCAGGGCGATACGAACATCGCGTACCTGAAGGAAAACGGCGTCAGCATCTGGGACGAGTGGGCCGATGACAACGGCGACCTCGGCCCGGTGTACGGCCGCCAGTGGCGCGCATGGCCCACGGCCGACGGCAAGGTGGTCGACCAGATCGCCTGGGTGGTCGACGAGATCAAGCGCAACCCGGACTCGCGCCGCCTGATCGTATCCGCATGGAACGTGGGCGAGCTGCCGAAGATGGCGCTGATGCCGTGCCACACGATGTTCCAGTTCTACGTGGCCAACGGCAAACTCTCCTGCCAGCTGTACCAGCGTTCGGGCGATATCTTCCTCGGCATCCCATTCAACATCGCCAGCTACGCGCTGCTCACCCACATGATCGCCCAGGTGACCGGCCTGGAAGTGGGCGACTTCGTGCACACGCTGGGCGATGCGCACCTGTACTCCAACCACATCGAGCAGGCGCAGAAGCAGCTGTCGCGCGAGCCGCGTGCGCTGCCGAAGCTGGTGCTGAATCCGGAAGTGAAGAACATCTTCGACTTCCGCTTCGAGGATGTGTCGATCGTTGATTACGATCCGTATCCGGCGATCAAGGCACCCGTGGCGGTTTGATCCAGGCACCGTGCTGCAAAGCGGTCGATTTCTTCCCGGAAGCGCTCGGGCGCTTCCAGGGGAAGCAGGTGGCCCGAATCTGCAATCACGCTTGAGCTGACGATGGCGGAGCGTACCGGCTCGGCGAGGAGCCGTTTGTGCGGAGAGCGGGCACCGAAGATCAGCCCGGTAGGCGTCTGACGCATGACCTTGCTCACGGCGAGCTCGTAGTTGGGCGTGACGGTTTCCAGCAAGATCGAGCGTGCCATCTGATGCAACGCGGCAGCGTCCTGATAGCGGAGCCAGTCCCCCATGC
Organism: Luteibacter pinisoli; assembly: GCF_006385595.1. Lineage (NCBI taxonomy): Bacteria > Pseudomonadati > Pseudomonadota > Gammaproteobacteria > Lysobacterales > Rhodanobacteraceae > Luteibacter > Luteibacter pinisoli. The sequence continues at coordinate 3,344,483 of NZ_CP041046.1, read as the reverse complement.
GGGTGAGGTTCACTTCGGTAATGGGCACGCCGTCCGCCCGCAGTAACCGTGCGGGGTCGTTGCGCATGCGGCCGAGCCAGTCCTGGACATCGGGCAATGACATCGGGCCTAACCTGGCCGCCAGGAACGCGTCGCTGGCCGCGAGATTGCCCTCGGCAATCAGCAGCGCGGCGATGCGCGACGGATGCAGTTGCGCGAGTCGGATGGCGATCGTCGCCCCGGCCGAGTGAGCGACCACGAGAACCCGTGCGTTCCCCATCGCCCGATCGATCTGATCCATCACGTGGTCGACCTGCGCACCCACGTTGATAGCCGAGGCGGGGTAGTCGCGGAACCTGCCGTAGCCGAGAAGGTCCGGCGCGAACAGACCGGTGTCCCCATGCCGGCCCACGGACTGCAGATGGCCGATGAAGCCATGAACCAGGACGATGGGTAGGGCGGACGGTTGAACGGTCATATCCCGGTATCGGCCGCGACGCACCCGTCTTGAGCGGGTCAGGATCCATCTTCACGCGCGGCCCGAACCGTTACGTCGCGTTCGGTCAACCTTCACGCCCCGCACCACCGATGCGGGCCCATCCTCGGGGAAACCCCAAACGAGGATGGCGCCATGACCGACCGCACACTGCAGGATCTCGCCAAGGCCATGGCCGATATCGACTTCGCCATGCTGCAGACCCATACCGCCCGCGGCGAAATTGCCGGCCGGCCGATGAGCAACAACGGCGACGTGGACTACGATGGCGATAGCTGGTTCTTCGGCGATGACAAAGCGCACTTCGTGGCCGAGATCGAAGCCAACCCGGCGGTAGCGCTCTCCTTCACGGGCGCAAAGTCACTTTTTGGCAAGCCGCCGCTGTTTGTGGCCGTCGAGGGTCGCGGCGAACTGATACGCGACAAGGCCCTGATGCAGGCGCACTGGCACAAGGCGCTGGATCGCTGGTTTGAGCAGGGTGTCGACACGCCGGGCATCGTGATGCTGAAAGTGCAAGCCACGCGCATCACCTGGTGGGACGGGATGGAGGAAGGTGAAATCGTGCCCTGACCGTTCCGGCGTCCCCTATGGCCGGTTACACTCGCCGGTCAAGGGGGAACACCATGCTGATGGACATCGAGCCAACTGAGCCTCGGAAAACCGGGCACCACAAGCTAGACCTCATTCTGGCTGGGTCAGCCGTCTTTCTTTCGCTTGTATCGCTGGGCGTCGCTGTCCTCCACGGACATACGATGGAACGCATGGCGGAGGCGAACGCCCAGCTTGTGCAGGCGAACTCGTGGCCTTTCCTTCAGACCGACTCGGGTAACCAGTCCGGGTCTGGCGAGCAGAAGATCACGCTGTCCGTTTCGAACAGCGGTGTCGGTCCGGCGAAGATCTACGCGGCCCGCGTGCTCTACAAGGGGAAGACGGTCCAGAACTGGGACACGTTCCTCGCGGACTGCTGCTCTGCCCCAGGCGAAGCTGCGTTGCCTTACTCCGCCGCGATTGCGAGCCCCGTGGTTCTGAGGGCCGGCGACAGCGTGAACCTGCTTAGCGTGCCGCATCCGGGCGGTGGCTCCCAGGCGTGGGACAAACTCAATATCGAACGGGGCAATATCTCGTTCGAGTTCTGCTATTGCTCGGTGTTCGACGACTGCTGGCAAACCGACGGTCGAAGCCTCCAGCCGCGACCGGTGGATAGCTGCCCTGGCGCCTCGGAGGTTGTATCCAAGCGGCGGTGAGGTAGCTGCAATCCTTCACGCCTGTGCAGGTGGGTTCACCGCTTGCGGACATACCCCTTCCAGCCATCCGGCCATGGTGACGGTTCACTCGCTCGAGGGAATCGTCATGAAAGCACTCGTCTACAACGGTCCAAAGGATGTCGTCGTCAAGACGGTGCCCGATGCTCGCATTGAAAAGCCTACGGATGTGCTCGTACGCATCACCACGACGAACATCTGCGGCTCAGACCTTCACATGTACGAAGGGCGCACGGACGTTGAGCAAGGGAAGATCCTTGGCCACGAGAACATGGGCGAAGTCATCGAGGTGGGTCCCGCCGTCGACAGGGTGAAGGTCGGCGATCGGGTCGTCCTGCCATTCAACATCGGCTGTGGCTTTTGCCGGAATTGCGAGGCGGGGCTGACTGGCTTCTGCCTCACGACCAACCCCGGAAGCGCAGGCGCTGCCTATGGCTTTGCGGGCATGGGGCCCTACAGCGGAGGGCAGGCTGAACTGCTCCGCGTGCCTTATGCCGACTTCAACTGCCTGGTTCTGCCGGAGGATGCGCAGGAGAAGGAGCTCGACTACGTGCTCCTCTCGGACATTTTTCCCACCGGATGGCACGCCACGGAGCTTGCCGGCCTGCAGCCCGGCGAGAGCATCGTTATCTACGGCGCGGGCCCGGTGGGTCTGATGGCCGCACTCTCCGCCTGCGTGAAGGGCGCGGCGCAGGTCATCGTCGTCGATAGACACCCCGACCGGCTGAAGCTGGCGCGGAATTTCGGCGCCACGACCGTTGACGATTCGAAGGGTGACCACGTCGCCCAGATTCTCGAACTGACCAAGGGCGGGGCCGACCGAGGCTGCGAATGCGTCGGCTACCAGTGCCACGATCATCACGGTCACGAGCGTCCGAATGCCACCATGAATGACCTTGTCGCTTCCGTGCGTCCCACGGGTGGCCTTGGCGTTGTCGGTGTCTTCGTTCCCAAGGACCCCGGCGCTGAGGATGCCCTCGCCAAGGAAGGCAAGATTGCCTTCGACATGGGCACGTTCTGGTTCAAGGGACAGTTCATGCGCACCGGCCAGGCCAACGTGAAGCACTACAACCGCCGGCTACGTGAGTTGATTCATCGCGGCAAGGCCGCACCGTCGGAAATCATTTCCCACCAGCTCTCACTCGATGAGGCGCCCGAGGCTTACCGCAACTTTGACGACAGGAAGGACGGCTGGACGAAGGTGGTTCTGCATCCGGGTAAGTGAGCAATCACCTTGACTCGACGCGGCCGCCTGCATCGTTTCGCGCTGTGAATTCGTTGAAGTCTGTTGAGGCACCGATGGCGTTGATCCGCATTTTCGTCATGTACCCCGCTGGCACCACCTCCACGTGGCACGTCTCCGTGGATGGTGCCGACGGTAGTTCCCACAGCGACGGCCTGCTAGCCATCCAGGCGGCGGTGGAACGCGCGCAGGCCCTGGAACAGCTCGGCCACGAGGTCATCGTCAAGCAGGAAGGCGCTGACGGCAGCTGGCAGATCCTTCGGGAGTGAGAAATCCCGCAGTCGGTGTGTGGTCAGTCGACCTCTGAAAAGTGCAGTGCATGCGTCGATTCGCGTTTGCGGCTCTGTGCTCCCAGCCCCTACAGACAACGCAAAACGCATTTGCTAGGGTTCATCTGTCGCCTCGCCAGTCACGAACTCCGAGGCGACCACCGCTAAGGCGGTGAGACGCGAGCCAGGTGTGGTGGAACACACCTGACCCGCTAACCGCAACCAACTTATCGAGAGTTGATTATGGCTACCCTTGATCATACGGCACCCGCTCGCCCGCCGAATCCCCCCGGCGACACCTCACCGGTCCACGGGCCGCCTGCATAAGCCGCAGGCACGGTTGAAGAACTGCGGCGAAGCCGTTTTTTTGAGGCAATTCTTGATCGGATGAGGCAGGCGTTACGCCTGGTGCGCCTCTTCGACGGTTGTCGTCGCATCCACTTCGTCAATCAAGCCACCCGGCGTCCGGTCACGGGCAGCCGGTGAACCCGCGATCCTATGGTCCGTGGCACGGCAGGCGTGTGTTTGTCTGTCGTGCCACGTCAGGAAAGCGGGCTGACAAGGAGCGAAAACAATGAATGCAATGGATGAGAAAACCGCGTGCCCGTCCGCAGGCACTCCCGTGGACGACGAACCGTCGATTCATGACCTGCTCAATGAGGCGAGGCTGTGGTTGCAGTACGCGCACGGCGTCACGACCACATTGGCAGACTTGGTACACGAGTCGGACGAACTTGATCCCAAGCAGCTCAGCTTGTCCCTGGAAGCGATAGCGGCCATGACGCAAGCCGGGTTGGAGCGCATGGGCGAGGCGCACGTGCAGTGGGCGTGGCGCGGCGAGCCGTGACCTCGGGTGCCTTCCGCGATACATTGCGGGCACGCGGGTTCGCCCGAGGGGCGGTTTGGGTCACTGACGACAGGACGGGGGCATCACTGATGGCCGGGTTTCTCTCATTCGACTTCACGCCGTTCCAGGCACTGATGATCGCCTGTGCGGTGATCGAAGCGGGGCTCATTTTTGCCCAGTTGCGCTACGTGCCAAAAACCCCGCAAACGCGCCGCCTTCAGACGGCCGCCCTGGGCGTTGGCTTCGTCGTCATCATCGGCGCGGCGCTGTTCAAGCTTCGGCTGGTCGCCTGACGATTCAACCCGGGCGCCCGGGCCCCTGGATGACCCAGCGCTCACCGGCGATAGGCAAAGCGGCAGGGCCATCCTCAACCGGAAACGCGATCAGCCGTGTTGGCGCAACACGCAGTGCCGCCCCTGGCGCGAGGTCGTAACGCGCGAGGTCCTCGCTGGCGATATCGACCTCCAGCGTCTGGTCTATGTCGGGCACGTGGATATCCAGGTGGGCCACGCTGCCTGCCAGGTAGACGTGCCGCAGGCGCGCGTCCCATGCGGGTTCGTCGTCGGGCACGGAGAGGGAGAGGTGTTCCGGCCTGACGTAGGCCACGGCTGAGCGGTGCGAGCTGCCTGGCGGGCCTGCTTCTGTCGACCAGCTGCCGGCACGCCACGCGTCATCGGCACGCTGGAGCACGATCCGATTCGTCCGCCCCACAAACTCGCAGACGAACGGCGTAGCGGGGTCGTGGTAGATCGCATGCGGCGGGCCGACCTGCTCGATGCGCCCCTTGTTCATCACCGCGACGCGATCGGCGAGCTCAAGCGCCTCTTCCTGGTCGTGGGTGACGAACACCGTGGTCAGGCCGAGTTCTTCGTGCAGCTCGCGCAGCCAGCGACGCAATGCCGTGCGCACCTGCGCATCGAGGGCGCCGAAGGGTTCATCGAGCAGGAGCACATCCGGTTCCACCGCGAGCGCCCGCGCCAGGGCGACACGCTGGCGCTGGCCGCCGGAAAGCTGGCTGGGGTAGCGTCCGCCGAGGTCACCCAGCTGCACGCGTTTCAGCAGGGTATCGACGCGGGTGCGGATCTCTTCGCGCGATGGCCGGCGCTTGCGCGGCCGTACCCGCAGGCCGAACGCCACGTTCTCGCGTACCGTCAGGTGCCGGAACAATGCGTAATGCTGGAAGACGAGGCCGACGTTACGCTCGCGCGCACTCGCCGCCAGGAAGTCCTCGCCGTCCTGGGTGACGCCGCCCTTATCCGGATAATCGAGGCCGGCCAAGATGCGCAGTAGCGTGGTTTTCCCCGATCCCGACGGCCCGACCAGGGCGAGGAATTCGCCCGGCGCGATATCGATGCTCACGTCGTCGAGCGCGGCGAGGCCGGCGAACTGACGCGATAGCCTTTGCACGGCAAGTGTCATCGGTGGCCCTCGGCGGCGTTGTGGTAGCGCCATTCCAGGGCCGCTTTCACGGCGAGGGTCAGCAAGGCCAGCAGGGCGAGCAGTGAGGCGATGGCGAAGGCTCCGACGTAGTTGTATTCGTTGTAGCGCATCTCGACTTCCAGCGGCATGGTGGTGGTGAGCCCGCGGATATGGCCGGAGACCACCGACACGGCACCGAACTCGCCCATGGCGCGCGCGTTGCAGAGCAGGACGCCGTAAAGGAGCGCCCAGCGGATATTGGGCAGCGTCACCCGGAAGAACATCTGCAGCCCGCTGGCGCCGAGCACACGTGCCACTTCTTCTTCTTCACTGCCTTGCGCCTGCATCAGCGGAATCAGTTCGCGTGCGACAAACGGCAGCGTGATGAAAATCGTGGCGAGGACGAGGCCGGGCACGGCGAAGATGATCTTGATGTCGTGCGCCGCCAGCCACGGGCCGAACCAGCCCTGCGCGCCGAACATCAGCACGTACAGCAGGCCGGACACCACCGGTGACACGGAGAGCGGCAGATCGATAAGCGCACCCAGCAGGGCCTTGCCGCGGAAGGTGAAGCGGGTCATCGCCCACGCGGCCGCCACGCCGAACACCACGTTGAGCGGCACGGTGATCGCCGCGACGAGCAGCGTCAGCAGGATGGCGGCCATGGCTTCGGGCTGGTCCAGGCTTTCGACAAACGCGTGGGTGCCCTGGCGGAAGGCCTCGACGAACACCGCCGCCAACGGCACCAGCAGGAACACGCACAGGAACACGCACGCGACGACGATCAGCGCCAGCCGGCCGAGCTGTCGCCCGGTGCCGACGCGGCGGCGGGGGGCGTGCGCCGTCATCGCGGCACCTCTGCCCAGCGTCGGGTCCAGCGCTGCAGCGCCGACACCAGCACCAGCAGCACGAGGGAGAACGCCAGCATCACCACGCCCAATGCCGCCGCCGTGGCGTAGTCGAACTCCTCGAGCCGCTGCACGATGAGCAGCGGCGCGATCTCCGAGCGCATCGGGATATTGCCGGCGATGAAGATCACCGAGCCGTATTCGCCCACCGCACGGGCGAGGGCCAGGGCGAAGCCGGTGAGCAGGGTCGGCACCAGGGTGGGGAGGATCACCCGCAGGAAGGTCTGCAGCCCCGTCGCCCCGAGGCTTTCGGCGGCGTCTTCCACGTCCTGTTCGAGCGACTGCAACACGGGTTGCAGCGTGCGCACCACGAAGGGGAAACCCACGAACACCATGGCCAGCAGTACGCCGAGCGGCGTGTAGGCGAACGAGATGCCCAGCGGCACCAGCCACCGGCCCAGCCAGCCATTGGGCGCATAGACGGCCGTCAGCGCGATGCCGGCCACGGCGGTGGGCAGGGCGAAGGGCAGGTCGATGAAGGCGTCGAGCACGCGGCGCCCGGGGAAGCGATAGCGAACCAGGGCCCAGGTCACCAGCAGGCCGATGAAGACATTCACCGTCGCGGCGAGCAGGGCGCCGCCGAAGCTGAGCTTCAGCGCGGCCAGCGTGCGCGGCGATGACAGCAGGCGCAACAGGCCCGCAAATCCGACATCGGAGGCCTTCCACGCCAGGGCCGCCAGCGGCAGCAGGACGATGAGGCCCAGGTACGTGACCGTGTAGCCAAGGCTCAGGCCGAAGCCGGGCAGCACCCGCCGACGCATGCCTAGTTGCCCGGGCCGATCTGGTCGAAGAGGGCGCCCTCGGCAAAGAACTTCGCCTGGGCCTTGCGCCAGTCGCCGAACACCTCGGCGAGGGTAAAGGTTGCAACCTTCGGGAACTGCGCGGCGTACTTCGCGGCCACCTCGGGAGAGCGCGGGCGATAGAAATTCCGTGCCTCGATGTCCTGCGCCTGGGGCGAATAAAGGAACTTCAGGTAAGCGTCGGCGACCTCACGCGTGCCGTGTGCGGCCGCGTTCCTGTCGACGACGGCGACCGGCGGCTCGGCCAGGATGGTGATGGACGGCACGACGATGTCGAACTGGTCGCCGCCGGGTTCTTTCTTCGCCAGCAGCGCTTCGTTCTCCCAGGCGATGAGGACATCGCCGATGCCGCGCTGGGTGAAGGTATTCGTCGCGCCACGCGCACCGGTATCGAGGACGGGCACATGCTGGAACAGCGTCTTGACGAAGGCCTTCGCCTTATCGTCGTTGCCGCCGGGCAGCTTCAGTGCGTAACCCCACGCGGCGAGGAAATTCCAGCGCGCGCCGCCGGAGGTCTTCGGGTTTGGTGTGACCACCTGCACGCCGGTCTTGACCAGGTCGCCCCAGTCGCGGATGCCCTTCGGGTTGCCCTTGCGCACCAGGAACACGATGGTGGAGGTGTAGGGCGATGCGTTCTCGGGCAGGCGCGTCTGCCAGTCCTTCGCCAGCAGGCCGCGGTCGGCGATGGCGTCGATGTCGTAGGCCAGTGCGAGGGTCACGACGTCGGCGGGCAAGCCGTCGACGACGGCGCGCGCTTGCTTGCCCGAGCCGCCGTGGGACATCTGGATGGTCACGGTGTCGCCGTGTTTGGCCTTCCAGTCGGCGATGAAGGCGGTGTTCACGGCCTTGTAGAGCTCACGGGTGGGGTCGTACGACACGTTAAGCAGCGTGACGTCCTTGCCCACCGCAGGGAGGGCAAGGGCGGTGGCCGCAAAGGCCCATAGCAGGGGACGAAGCTTCATCGAGCCGCTCCTTCAACAGGGCGAAAGGGGATGCGTTGATGAAGCTGGTCAGGATGTCGTCGTAACGTGAAACGCGAGGGTTTTCCCTGCCCGTTTACGCGCGCATCGGCGCGTAGCGTTCCAGCCAGTGGGCGTACGACGGCGGCAGGGTCCACGATGCGCGCGGCACGCCCAGGGCCATGGCCGCCTTGTACGGCCAGTGCGGGTCGGAGAGGTGCGCGCGGCCGACCATCACCAGGTCCATCTGTCCCTCGGTGACGACGCGGTTGGCGGCGAGCGGATCGTCGATGCCCCAGGCCGCGGCGACCGGCAGGCCGGCCTCGCGACGGACGCGTTCGGCGATGGGGCCGAGGAAGGCCGAGCCCCACGGAATCTTCGTTTCCGCAATGGTGAAGCCGACGCTGACGTTGAGCAGGTCCAGCCCGCCTTCGCGCATCTTGCGCACGAGGTCGATGGATTCGGCGAGGGTCTCGTCGTCGCGGCCGTCGTATTCGAGCACGCCGAAACGGGCGGTGAGCGGCAGGTGCTCCGGCCACACCTCGCGCACGGCGGCGAGGGTTTCCAGCAGGAAGCGGCCACGGTTTTCGGCGTTGCCGCCGTAGCGGTCGTCGCGCTGGTTCGAATGCGCGGAGAAGAAGCTCTGGGCGAGGTAGCCGTGCGCGAAGTGCAGCTCCAGCCACTCGAAGCCGGCGGCCAGCGCACGCTTCGCGGCGGCAACGAAGTCCGCCTTAACGCGGGCGATGTCGTCCAGGGTCATGGCGCGTGGCGTGCGGGGCAGGCCGTGGCCGTAGGCGATAGCCGAGGGGCCGATGGTCTCCCAGCTACGCGGGTCCGCGGCGTCGATGTGGTCGTCGCCGTCCCACGGGCGCTCGGCGCTGGCCTTGCGGCCGGCGTGGGCAATCTGGATGCCCGGCACGGCGCCCGCGCTCTTGATCGAGGCGGCGATGCGGGAAAGACCGTCCACGTGGGCGTCGTCCCAGATACCCAGACAGGCCGGGGTGATGCGGCCGTCGGCCGAGACGCCGGTGGCTTCCACGATGACCAGGCCAGCACCGCCGCGGGCGATGGCGGCGTAGTGCACCTGGTGCCAGTCGTTGGTGAAGCCGTCGTCGGCGCGGTACTGGCACATCGGCGGGATGGCGATGCGGTTGCGGAGGGTGACGTCCTTCAGGGTGAAGGGGGTGAACAAAGCGGACATCGAGGAGCCTTAAGGAAAATCGTATGCCAGCAAAGATAGGGGTCTGGACCTATAATAAGAAGAGCACATTCCTAATCGTTTTTATAAGAATTCGTTATGGTCAATCCCGCCTGGCTTCGTTCCTTCCGTGCCCTCGCCGCCGAGGGCACCTTCACCCGCGCCGCGGAATCGCTGGAGCTGACCCAGGCCGCGGTCAGCCAGCACATCCGCCAGCTGGAATTGCAGTACGGGCCGCTGCTGATCCGCCGCCCGCGCCGCGTGGAGCTCACGCCGGCCGGTGAGGCGTTGCTGGCCTACTGCGATGAGGTGGAGCGCGCCGGACGCTGCCTGGCCTCGCGCCTGGCTGACGCCGACGCGCTGCAGGGCGCGGTGTCCATCGTCACGCCCGGCAGCGTCGGCCTGTCGATCTACCCGAAGCTGCTTGAAATCCAGCGCCGCACGCCCGGCCTGGTCATCCGCCACCGCTTCGCTCCCGACGAGGAAGTGCTCGCCGCGGTGCTGGATAACCGCTACGAGATGGGTGTGGTCTCGCGCCGGCCGGATGACGAACGCATCGCCGTGCAGCCGTTCTGCGAGGAAGCGCTCGAGCTCGTGGTGCCCGCCGGTGCCGCGGTGAACGGGTGGGAGGATCTGGTCCGCCTCGGCTTCATCGACCACCCGGATGGCCAGGCCATGGCGACGCGCCTGATGTCACGCTGGTACCCGGGCAAGCGCAGCATGGCCGACGTACCGGTCACCGGATTCACCAACCAGATCGGGCTGATCCTCGAGCCCGTGTCGCGGGGCCTCGGCTTCAGCGTGGTACCGCGGCATGCGCGCCAGGCCTTCCTGCGCCCGGAGAGCATCCGCGTGCTGGAGGAGTGCACGCCGGTGGTGGATGCCCTGTGGCTGATCCATCGCGCCGAGTGGGCGCTCTCGCGGCGTGCCCAGTACGTCATCGATGAACTGCACCGCGACCTCGTCAAACCCTGATTCGCTGCACGGGCGGGGGCTTGCGTAGCGCAGGCCGGTTTCGCGCCATGCCTTCACACTCGTCCGCTTGCGCGCCCTCCGGCGGCAGGGGAGAGTGGGCCTGACCGCCAGGACGGGCCGGTCCGGGGAGGTGGCATGGATAGGCGTTGCATGGGTTGGATCGTGCTTGGCTGTGTATCCGCCGCGTATGCCGGCGATGCCGACGTGCCCGCCCCGCGCAGCGTGGCGTCGGTACTGGAAGACACGCATGCCGCGGCGCTGGAGATCATCCGCAACGCGGGCGGCGGGTTCAGCATCGGTGCGTTTGTCGCGCGGCAGAACGCGGAATTGCTGGTGCCCGAACTGGCGGCGATGGCGGCCGCCACCGAAGGCAAGGCGGTGGGCGACCTCAACGACGTGCAGCAGTCATTCCTCGGCGGCACCTTGAACGCGGCGGACGACATGCGCCGCAGCGAGCGTTATCCCCGGCGCAAATCCGCCGCCATGCTCGCCCAGGCGGATGCCCTGCTCAGCACGTTGTCGGCGACGTACCGTTTTCCTCGCGTGCTGGATTTCAGCCCGCGTTACGTGGTCGCGCCGGCCACGCCGACGGCGGTTGACGTGGTCATCAACGGACACGCGCTCGATGCGCACACGCCGGCGCTATCGCTGCAAGGCAAAGCATGCGAGGCACGCGGTGGCAATGCGGAGCAGCTGCACTTCCATTGCATGTTGCCGGCGGCCACGGCCGCGCCCACGCTGAGTTACCTCACCTTGTCTCTGGCGACGTATCCGCCACGCCCCTGGTGGGCGTTCGCCGTCGACTGGCTGCGCGATGACCCCGAGCCCGTGCGTTACACGCTGGCGCTGGCGGAACTGCCGCGCACCGTCGGCGGCTTCGACGCCACGGCGCGAGTCAGCACCAGCGATCCCGGTTCCGAAGCCAGCGTGACCCTGCCGGTGGGCGAGGTCGCCTGGGGTGGTACGCGCGACATCGCCTTGCCCAATGGCGCCATCTTCGTCACCCTGCGCGGCCGCCAGGCCGACGGCCGCGTGTTTGAAGACACCAGCAGCGCGGCCAGCGCGCATCCCTGGTACGCCACGACGATCGACCTCAAAGCGAGGCGCATGGTGATCCGGGCAAGGGGACTCGACGAGGCTTTGGCCCAGCCCTGAGCGCGTGAGCCGGGCAGGCATCGCCATCTTCAAACGCCTGTTTTGTTCCACCATCACATTCCTAGGACTACTATCTGCATCGCACGGGCCGCTTTGCGCCCGGATCCTCAAGAAATCGCGAAAGGAAGTTCCATGGCCGTCCATCTGGTTGCCGCGCTCGACGAAAACTTTGCCATCGGCAAGCAGGGCGGATTGCCCTGGCACCTTCCCGACGACCTTAGTTATTTCAAGGCCCTGACCACCGACAAGTCCGTGCTGATGGGCCGCAAGACGGCCGAATCCATTGGCCGAGCCCTGCCGAACCGGACCAATTACGTGCTCACCCGCAAGGGCGAGGCGCCGTATGAAGGGCAGATCACCGTGCGTTCGATTGCCGAAGCGCAGGCCAGCTGCAGCCACACCGGCCTGATGGTGATCGGTGGCGGCGAAGTGTTCCGCGAAGCGCTGCCGTACGCCCGGACGCTGTACCTGACCTGGGTCTACGCCGCCGTCGACGGCGCCGACGTGTTCTTCCCGGGCATCGATTTCAAGGAATGGACCGAGGTCTCCCGCGTGCACCACAAGGCGGACAAGACCCACGCGCATCCGTTCGACATGGTCGAATACGTCCGCAACGTATGATGCATGTGCTGGCCGGCGTCCTCGTCGATGGCGCCGGGCGCATCCTCATCGCACAGCGTCCGCCGGGCAAGCACCTGGCGGGCATGTGGGAGTTCCCGGGTGGCAAGGTGGAGCCGGGCGAGGCGCCGATGGCCGCGCTGGAGCGCGAGCTGGACGAAGAACTCGGCATCGCGGTGGATCCGCTCTCCTTCGAAGACCTGATCCGCGTCCCGTGGAACTACGGCGAGCGCAGCATGCTGCTCGAAGCCGTGGTGGTGCGTGCCTGGACCGGCGAGCCGCAGGCGCTGGAGGCCGCCGCCATCGACTGGCGGCTGCCGCGCGATATCGACCCGGCGATGCTGGCCCCTGCCGATCGCCCCATCCTGGCCGCCATCTGGCTGCCCGAGCATTACCCGATCACCCCTGCCGATGCCTCCGTGGCGCATGCGTCCACGCTGGTGCGCGCGGCGCTGGCGCGCGGTGAGCGGCTGTTGCAGTGGCGCCTGCCTGGCGTGCCGGTGGACGAGGTGCGTGCGGGCGCCGCCGCACTGCTGCCGGAGGTCCGTCGGTTTGGCGCGCACCTGCTGTTGAGCCGCGATATCGAAGGTGCCCGCGCACTGGGCGTGGGTGTCCATCTCTCATCCGCCCAGGTGCGCGAGCTTGGCGAGCGGCCGCTACCGTTGGGTTCGCTGGTGGGGGCGTCGTGCCACGATCCGGACGAGCTGGCGCTGGCGTCGGCGCTGGGCTGCGACTTCGCCACGCTGTCGCCGGTGGAACCGACCCAGAGCCACCCGGATACGCCGCCATTGGGATGGCCGCGCTTTGCGAAGTGGGCCGAGAACGCATCGCTGCCGGTGTACGCCCTGGGTGGGCTGGCGCCCGCCGAGGTGCCGATGGCCCGCATGCATGCAGGCCAGGGTATCGCCGGGATCCGCGGCTTCTGGAACAACGCCACGGATCCCGCCTGATCGATCCCGCGTAAGCCTCAGGCCTTCGCCTTGAGGCGGGCCACCAGGGCGTGCAGCACTTGCTGGGTTTCGTCGGCGAAGAAGTCGTCGATGAAGCCCGGGTCGAGCAGGTTCGTCGTGTCACCCCACACGGCCAGCAGGTCGGCGCGGGCGATGGCGCGGGTGCGCAGCATGGCCTTCGGCGGCGCCTTCAGTAGTTCCGTCAGCCACTGCACCGAGCGCTGTACCACCTGTTCCACGGTGGCGAGTTCATCGACCAGGCCCAGCGCATGGGCGGTATCTGCATCCACCATGGTGCCGGCGACCAGCAGCCGCTCCGCGCGGTAGTTGCCGACGATGCGACGCATGGCGAACTGGATGGGCTCGGGGACCGAGAGGCCCACCTGCACTTCGTTCAGGCCGATCTTGTACATGCCGTGCGCCATGACGCGGTAGTCGGCAAACAGCGACATCACGGCACCGCCGGCCGGGCTATGCCCGGTGACAGCGGCGACGACAGGCACCGGCGACGACGCGATGACGCCGCACAGGGCGAAGAAATCGTTCCAGTACCCCTGCACGCCGGCACGATCCAGCTGAAGCAGGGCAGGGACGTCGACGCCCGCCGAGAATAGGCCCTGGGCGCCCGACAGCACGATGCCGCGCGCGCCGTTTTTCGGTGCATCCGCCAGCGCATCGCGCAGCGCATGCACCAGGGCGGTATTGAGCGCGTTGACCGGCGGCCGCGCCATGCGGATTTCGACGATGTCGCCGTCGTGGGGAAGAATGTCCAGCATAGGTGTGCCTCGGGTCAGGGTCAGCGGGGGCCGATCTCGGCGTCGGTCCAGGTATAGCGTACGGCGAAGTCGAGGTTGGTGCTGCCGTGGGCGGGCACCTCTACCTTGAACTCCAGCTGCTCGGAAGTGCTCTTCGTCGGCTTCACCGACGAGGACACCAGCGACCACACGCGCCAGCGGCTCGGGTTCTCGCGCACGGTGATCACGCGGCTGCTGTCACCGGCGTTGGTCAGGGTGATCCGCGTGCCTTCGTCGATCTGGTGCGGGGCGGCGGTGAACGACGTCTGCTCGCGCTTCGCACGCAGGTCGAAGGCGTTGCCGAGCTGGAGGATGGCATCTTCGTTCTTCGCCGTGTCGTTGAGGCGGCCTTCGGCCAGCAGCTCGGCGTTGCCGTCGCGGTCGGCCAGCATCACGCGGACGTAGCCGGCGGGCAGGCTGTCGAACGCCTTGAACTTCATGCTGGTGCTGACAGGGATGCCATCGGGCGGGAACAGGTTCATGTTCCGCTCGACATTCGGCGCATTGCCGTAGAAACGCGCGCCGGTCTCGTAGGTGGCCTCGCGCTCGCAGGCCAGCGTGCGGCTGTCGTAGAGCGGGGTCTGGGTGACGCTGCCGTCGGGCAGGTCCACCGGCGTGCGCAGCGTGTAGGTGCGCAGGTCGCCCAGCGTGGCGGGCGTGGGGTTGCTGGACGCCTCCGAGAATCCCATCGCCGCCGGTGCGGGTGCCGCCAGTGCCATGCGCCGCGGGGCGGGCGCGGACTTCGCGCGGCGGGCGTCGCCGGCGACGAGCTTCAGTGATACATCCTTCCAGTCACGGCCGCTGCGGTTGGCGATGCTCGCATTGGCGTCGAACGCCATGCTGCAGCCGTTACCCGCTGCCAGGGTGGCGACGTAGGCACCGCGCCAGCCGAGGCCGGAGGTCGGGTAGTCGAGCTGGGCCGTGCTGTTGCCGGCGGAGCCGCCATCCACGCGCACCTGCAGCGTCGAACCACGCGCCACGGTGTCCACGCCGGTGACGCGCAGGGCGGCGTACTCGCGGACGATGGTCAGCGCACCGGTCTTGTCACGCAGCACCATCGGGTTGCCGCCTTGTACCAGGGTGCCCCAGGCCAGATCCTGGCCGCCGGGGCCGACCACCTGGACGGTCTGGCCGACGAGGCCAGCCACGGCACCGTCAAAGCCCTGGCCGAGCAGGAGACGCTGCGACACCACTCGGGTGCCCTTGCCGGGGAAACGGAGGGTGAGTGCTTCGCTGTCCAGTGCGGCGGGCAGTCCGCCGATGGAAAGATCCTGCGTGCCGCCCTTCAGGTCGAACGCGCGGCGCTCGTGGACCACGGCGTAGCCGTCGGGCGATACCGCGTCGCCATCGGTCTGGAACAGCTGGTCGCTGTCGGCGCGGTAAAGGGTAAGCGCCGTGCGCTCATCTGCCGCGAAGGCGGGCAGGGCGACGGCGCAGGCAATGGCCAGTACGAGGGTGCGGCGCATGGGTCTCTCTCCGTGTAGATCGCAGCCGGATCATACCGGGACGACCTGAACGAGAAACCTGACGCGACCCCCGTACCGGGCTTGCTTAAGGCAGGGCGTCGCGGATGGACTGCGGCAGGGGCACCGGGCGACCGGTCTTGGTGTTCACCCAGACCATCGTGACGCTGCCGTCCGCGTGGATGCGGGTGGCGTCGTCGCTGTCCACGATGCGGTGGCCGACCGTCATCGAGCTGGTACCGATGCGGTTGGCATACAGCTCGATCTGGATGTCCGCCGGCCATTCGATCGGCAGGCGGTAGTTGATCTCGCTGTGCGCCATCACCGGCGCCGCTTCCGGCGTGTACCACTCGCCCGGCAGGGTGAGCAGCCACTTCAGGCGCGCTTCCTGCAGGTACACCAGGTAGTTCGAGTTGTTGACGTGGTTGTACGCGTCCAGGTCCTGCCAGCGCACGTCCATCGGCGTGATGAACAGGGGCTCGGGAGCGCGAGTCGGCGAGGCGTCGGTGATCATGCGGTCTTTTTCTTCTTTGCGGTGCTGGTGGTTTTCGCCGGGGCCTTCGCCGCGGCTTTCTTGGTGGCAGGCTTTGCCTTCAGGTGCGGCAGCAGGAAGCGCCCGGTGTGCGAGGCCTTGGTGTTGGCCACGGTTTCCGGCGTGCCGCTGACCAGGATGCGACCACCGCCGGCTCCGCCTTCGGGGCCGAGGTCGACCAGCCAGTCGGCGGTCTTGATCACATCGAGGTTGTGCTCGATCACGACCACCGTGTTGCCGTGTTCGACGAGCGTGTGCAGTACGTCCAGCAGCTGTTCGATATCGTGGAAGTGCAGGCCGGTGGTCGGCTCATCCAGGATGTACAGCGTGTTGCCCGTGTCGCGCTTGGAGAGTTCCTTCGACAGCTTGACGCGCTGCGCCTCACCGCCGGAAAGCGTCGTCGCGCTCTGGCCCAGCTTGATGTAATCCAGGCCCACCGCGCGCAGCGTTTCCAGCTTGCGGGCGATTACCGGCACGTTCTCGAACAGCTTGAACGCGTCTTCCACCGTCATGTCGAGCACGTCGGCGATGGTGTGGCCCTTGTAGAGCACTTCCAGTGTTTCGCGGTTGTAGCGCTTGCCGTGGCAGACATCGCAAGGCACGTACACGTCCGGAAGGAAGTGCATCTCCACCTTGATCATGCCGTCGCCTTCGCAGGCCTCGCAGCGGCCGCCGCGGACGTTGAAGCTGAAACGGCCCGGCGAATAGCCGCGCGAACGCGATTCCGGCACCTGCGAGTAAAGGTCGCGCAGGGGCGTGAACAGGCCGGTGTACGTGGCCGGGTTCGAGCGCGGCGTGCGGCCGATCGGCGACTGGTCGATATCCACGACCTTGTCGAACAGGTTCAGGCCTTCGATGGATTCGTACGGGGCCGGCTGCTCGCCCGCGCCATTCAGTTCCATCGCGGCGATGCGATAGAAGGTGTCGTTGACCAGGGTGGACTTGCCCGAGCCGGACACGCCGGTGACGCAGGTGAACGTGCCCACGGGGATACGCAGGTCCACGTCCTTCAGGTTGTTGCCGGTGGCGCCCTTCAGCTCCACCCACTGGCCATCCAGCGCTTCGCGGCGGGTCTCGGGCACCTTGATGCCGCGTTCGCCGCTGAGGTACTTCGCCGTCACCGAGGTGGGCGACGCCATCACCTGGGCCAGCGTGCCTTCGCCGACGATCTGGCCGCCATGCACGCCGGCACCCGGGCCGATGTCGAGCACGTGGTCAGCCGCGCGGATGGCGTCCTCGTCATGCTCCACCACGATCACGGTGTTGCCGAGATCGCGCAGGCGGGTCAGCGTGCCGAGCAGGCGCTCGTTGTCGCGCTGGTGCAGGCCGATGGACGGCTCGTCGAGCACGTACATCACGCCCACGAGGCCCGCACCAATCTGGCTGGCCAGGCGGATGCGCTGGGCTTCGCCACCCGAAAGCGAATCGGCCTGGCGGTCCAGCGTGAGGTAATTGAGGCCGACATCGTTGAGGAAGGTCAGGCGCTCGCGGATTTCCTTGATGATCTTGACCGCGATTTCCCCGCGCCAGCCGCTGAGCTTCAGCGTGGCGAAGAAATCCAGCGCGTGGTCGATCGCCAGCCCGGTGATTTCCGGGATGGCCTTGTCGGCGACGAACACGTTGCGCGCGGACGGATTCAGGCGCTGGCCACCGCAATCGGGGCACGGGTGGTCCGCGATGTAGCGCTGCATCTCCTCGCGCACGGCCGCCGATTCGGTCTCGCGGTAGCGGCGCTCGAGGTTGTTCAGGATGCCCTCGAACTTGTGCTCGCGGGTGACCTTGCCGCCACGGTCCGTGATGTAACGGAACGGGATGAGTTCCTTGCCCGAGCCGTAAAGCACGGCAGTCTGCTGCGCCTTGGTCAGGTCGCGCCATGACGTCTCCGGGTCGAAGCCGTAATGCTTCGCCAGGGAGATGATCATCTGGAAGTAATACGCGTTGCGACGGTCCCAGCCACGGATCGCGCCACCGGCCAGGCTCAGTTCCGGGTGGCCGACCACGCGCGCGGGATCGAACACCTGGGTGACACCCAGGCCGTCGCAGGTGGGGCAGGCGCCCACGGGGGAATTGAACGAGAACAGGCGCGGCTCGAGTTCCGGCAGCGAGTAGTCGCACATCGGGCAGGAGAAGCGCGAGGAGAACAGCTGCTCGTCGGCCTTGGCGTCGTCCATGTCCACCAGGATGACGATGCCGTCGCCCAGGCGCAGTGCCGTTTCAAACGACTCGGCCAGGCGCTGCTTGATGTCGTCACGCGGGCGGAAACGGTCGATCACCGCCTCGATGGTGTGCTTCTGGCGCAGGGTGAGCGGCGGCACGGCGTCGAGGTCGTACACCTCGCCGTCCACGCGGGCACGCACGAAACCCTGGGCACGCAGCTGCTCGAACACCTGCACGTGCTCACCCTTGCGCTCGCGGATCACCGGGGCCAGCAGCATCCAGCGCTTGTCGGCATCCAGGGCCAGGGCGGAATCCACCATCTGGCTCACGGTCTGCGCTTCCAGCGGAATGCCGTGGTTCGGGCACCGAGGCGTACCCACGCGTGCATAAAGCAGGCGCAGGTAGTCGTACACCTCGGTAATCGTGCCGACGGTGGAGCGGGGGTTATGCGACGTCGACTTCTGCTCGATCGAGATGGCCGGCGAGAGGCCTTCGATGGTGTCCACGTCCGGCTTTTCCATCATCGAGAGGAACTGCCGGGCGTAAGCCGACAGGGACTCGACGTAGCGACGCTGGCCTTCGGCGTAAATGGTGTCGAAAGCCAGGGACGATTTACCGGAACCGGACAGCCCCGTAATGACAATCAGCTTGTCACGGGGCAGGTCGAGGTCGATGTTCTTGAGATTGTGCGTGCGGGCGCCGCGGATGCGAATGCTGTCCATGTGCCAACAGAAATGGGGGAAGAAGGGGACTATACCAAGGGCGTCAAGCCTTCATTCCGCCTCCACTTGTGACGGTTCATCACAGGCCTTGTGTCCGGACGGACGCCACCCGGCTACCATGGCCGGGCCCCCTGGGCGGGGGTCGGTTATTCCCACTGTGAAGAGGACTTATGCATGCGTAACTGGAAAGGGATCGCCGCCGGCCTCGTGCTGGCGACATGTGCAGGGCAGGCCATGGCCGCGCCGCCGAGCGAGGCTCAGGTACGGCAGCTGATGGACGCGGTGGGAATGGGCCGGATGCTGAGCCAGATGAACAGCCAGATGGCCGGGGTGATGGCCAGCGCGCTGCCGTGCGTGCCGGCCAGCTACTGGCAGGGCTTCGTGGACGCCAACGCCACCAACCAGCTGATCGGCCGGATGGTGCCGGTGTACCAGAAGCACTTCACGGCCGAGGATATCGACGGCCTGCTGAAGTTCTACAAGTCGCCGCTGGGCCAGAAGGTGATCACCCAGATGCCGGCCACCATGGCCGAGGGCATGCAGGTGGGCAAGCAGTGGGGCCAGGAACGCGGCCAGCAGATGATTTCGCAGCTGCAGGGGCAGGGCACCCTGAACGCCCAGGGCCAGTGCCCGGCGACGGCCGCGCCCAAACCGCCGGCCCCGGCGCCGGCGCCGGCTCCTGCCAAGAAGAAATAACGATTGAGGCTAAGTCGTTGATTTTACCGGGAACGGCTTTCGCAGCCGTTCCCGGTCGCGGTGTTAACCAACTGATTGACCTTGGCTTTTCGGCTCCGCTATAATTCGCGGTTCGTAACACCCGCAACACCCTAAAAAGAACTACATAACCAGTAACAGGAATAACCATGAGCTACGCAGTCATTAAGACCGGTGGCAAGCAGTACCGCGTTATGCAGGGCGAAGTCCTGCGCGTCGAGCTGCTCCCCGCCGAAGTCGATGCGACCTTCACGTTCGAGGAAGTGCTCCTCGTCGGCGAAGGCGAATCCATCACCGTGGGTGCCCCGCTGGTCGCCGGTGCCACCGTTAGCGCGAAGATCCGCGCCCACGGCCGCGCCGACAAGATCCGCATCATCAAGTTCCGTCGTCGTAAGCACTACAAGCGTACGCAGGGACACCGTCAGCATTACACCGAAATCGAGATCACGGGCATCAACGCCTGAGTCGCCGGAGGATATTGAGTCATGGCACATAAAAAAGGCGTAGGTTCCAGCCGTAACGGTCGCGATTCGAACCCGAAGTATCTCGGTGTGAAGATCTACGGCGGCCAGGCTGTTGAAGCCGGTAACATCATCGTTCGTCAGCGTGGCACCAAGTTCCACGCTGGCGTGGGCGTCGGCCTCGGCCGCGACCACACCCTGTTCGCGCTCGTTGATGGCACCGTTGCCTTCAAGGTTCGCGGCGACAAGGGTCGCAAGTTCGTCGACGTCGTCCAGGCGTAATCCGCCGCGACGTGACAGCGAAGGCCCCGCCCAACGGCGGGGCTTTTCGTTTGTAAGGCCCCCTATTCTTATTCCCAGGTTGCTCCATGAAATTCGTCGACGAAGCGCAGATTCGAGTCACGGCCGGTAGCGGCGGCAACGGCTGCGCCAGCTTCCGCCGCGAAAAATTCATCCCCTTCGGCGGCCCTGATGGCGGCGACGGCGGCGATGGCGGTTCCGTGTGGTTTGTTGCCGACGAAGGCATCAACACCCTCGTGGACTTCCGCCACATGCGCCAGTTCAAGGCCCACCGCGGCCAGAACGGCATGGGCAGCCAGATGTACGGCAAGGGTGGCGAAGATATCGACATCCGCGTCCCCGTCGGCACCGTGGTGACCAACGTCGACACCGACGAAGTCATCGGTGACCTCACCGCCCACGGCCAGCGCCTGAAGGTGGCTGAAGGTGGTCGTGGCGGCCTGGGCAATATCCACTTCAAGAGCTCGGTGAACCGCGCGCCGCGCAAGGCCACGCCGGGTACCCCGGGTGAAGTGCGCGATCTCAAGCTTGAGCTGCGCCTGCTGGCGGACGTGGGCCTGCTGGGCTTCCCGAACGCCGGCAAGAGCACCTTCATCCGTGCCGTGTCGGCCGCGACCCCGCGCGTGGCGGACTACCCGTTCACCACGCTGCACCCGAACCTGGGTGTCGTGCGCATCGGTACCGACCAGAGCTTCGTCATCGCGGACATCCCCGGCATCATCGAGGGTGCGGCGGAAGGCGCCGGCCTCGGCATCCAGTTCCTGCGCCACGTCTCGCGCACCAGCCTCCTGCTGCACGTGGTCGACATCCGCCCCATCGACGGGTCCGACCCGGTGGAGCAGGTGCAGACGATCGAGCGCGAACTGGCCAACTTCGATGCCGAGCTGGTCGAGCGCCCGCGCTGGCTGGTGATCAACAAGATGGACGTGTTCGACGACGAAGACGAACTCGAAGCCGCGGCCAACGACATCGTCGCACGCCTCGGCTGGACGGCCCCGTCCTTCCTCGTCTCCGCCGCAGGCCAGCAAGGCACTCGCGAAGTCTGCCTCCAGGTCCAGCAGTTCTTCGACGCCGAGCGCGCCGCCCGCAAGACGGAGACGGAAGTCTCCGACGACGTGCGTATGCGCACGGAGTAACGGGCCTCGCCTGTTGCAGGAGTCCGCATACCGGGCTTCTGCAACAGAACGTCAGGACAACAAAAAAGCCGGCTTGCGCCGGCTTTTTCGTGAACAGCGATGTCGCGCAGGCGTTAAGCCAGGTCGCGGATCTTCGCGTTCAGGCGGCTCTTGTGACGAGCAGCCTTGTTCTTGTGGATCAGGCCGCGGGCGGCGTAGCGGTCCATGACCGGCACGGCGACGGCGTAAGCCGTGGCAGCAGCTGCCTTATCCTTGGCGTCGATCGCCTTGACGACCTTCTTCAGTGCGGAACGCACCATGGAACGCGCGCTGACGTTGCGCAGCCGGCGCTGCTCCGACTGACGCGCACGCTTCTTCGCGGACTTGATGTTGGCCAAGGTAAAGCTCCAGTGATTCGGTGGGTTTTAAGAAAGACGCCCATTTTGCGGCCAAACTGGGGCTGCGTCAATAGGTTAGCCCCCGCACGGGAGCCGGGCGGGTAGGGACGGCCCGGGCTGCCCGGGAAAATCCAGAAAGAGAACTGTCCGCTGCCTGCCAGCCTTTGTCAAACTAGGGGTTTACCGGTAACCCCAGGCACGGATGAAAACCCCCAGTCTCCTCCGCGGCGTGCTGTCCTTCAGCGGCATGACCATGGTTTCCCGCGTGCTCGGCCTGGTCCGTGACATGGCCATCAACCACTCGTTCGGCGCCAATGCGGCCACCGACGCCTTCTGGGTGGCCTTCCGTATCCCGAACTTCATGCGCCGCCTGTTTGCCGAGGGCTCGTTCTCCACGGCCTTCGTCCCGGTGTTCACCGAGGTCAAGGAAACCCGCCCCCACGCGGACCTGAAGAACCTGATGGCGCGCACCGCGGGCACCCTGGGCGGGGTGCTCCTGGTGGTGACGGCAATCGGCGTGATCTTCGCCCCCCAGGTCACGGCGCTGTTTTCGCCGGGCGCGGTGGAATCGCCGGACAAGTTCAGCCTCACGGTAAACCTGCTGCGGCTGACCTTCCCGTTCCTGCTGTTTGTGTCGCTAACGGCCCTGTGTGGCGGGGCGCTCAACAGCTTCCATCGCTTCGGCCTGCCGGCGCTGACGCCGGTGATCCTCAACCTGTGCATGATCGCTGGCGCGCTCTGGCTGGCGCCGAAGCTGCACACGCCGATCATGGCCATGGGCTGGGCCATCCTGGTGGCGGGCATCCTCCAGCTAATGTTCCAGCTGCCCACGCTGCGCCAGCTCGACCTGCTGGCCCTGCCGCGCTGGGGCTGGAACTCGCCGGACGTGCGCCGGATCATGCGGCTGATGGTGCCGACGCTGTTCGGTTCTTCCGTCGCGCAGATCAACCTGCTGCTGGACACGATCATCGCCTCGCTGCTGATCGCCGGCTCGCAGAGCTGGCTGTCCCAGGCGGATCGCTTCCTCGAACTGCCGCTGGGCGTGTTCGGCGTGGCGCTGGGTACCGTGATCCTGCCGTCGCTTTCGCGCCACCACGTGGCCACGGACCACGATGGCTTCTCGAAGGCGCTGGACTGGGGCCTGCGAATCACCCTGCTGATCGCCGTGCCGGCGATGTTCGCGCTGATGATCCTGTCGTTCCCGCTGGTGGCGACGATTTTCCAGAACGGCGCGTTCACCGCGTTCGACACGAAGATGGCCTCCATGTCGATTTCGGCGCTGAGCTTCGGCCTGCCGGCGTTCGCCCTGGTCAAGGTGGTGCTGCCGGCGTTCTATGCCCGCAAGGACACCAAGACCCCGGTGCGCGCGGGCGTGGCCTCGCTGGTCTCGAACATGGTGCTGAACGTGCTGTTCCTGGCGCTGCTGTTCTTCCTCTGGGCCTCGCCGGCGCAGAAGGCCGGCTCCTGGATGGAGGGCATCGCCCACATCCCGGGCCTGCACATGGCGCTGGGCATGGCCAGCGCGCTGGCCAGCTACATCAACCTCGGCCTGCTCTGGCGCTGGCTGGGCAAGGCGGGCGTGTACGAGGCCCAGCCGGGCTGGGCGCGGCACCTGGTTCGCCTCGCCGTGGCCTGCGCGGTCATGAGCGCGGTGCTGCTGGGCGGCCTGTACCTCTGGCCGGAGTGGAGTGACGTCAACCACGGGTTGCGCGTGGTGCGGCTGGCGGTGCTGGTGTGTGCCGGTGGCGGCGCCTACCTGGCGGCCCTGTTCGCCATGGGCTTCCGTCCTTCGGATCTGCGCGCCCGTTAAGGGCGCGCCGCATTGTGCGGCGCAATGGGCCCGTTATACTGGCCCGATGGCTTTTCTTCCCCATCGACCCCAAGGCGGCCGCGCATGACGCTGCGACTCCATCGCGACGTGGATGGACCCTGCCTCGCGCCCGAGGGTAGCGTGGTGGCGATCGGCGCCTTCGACGGCCTGCACCTGGGCCACCAGGCGATCCTGTCCGAGGTGCGCCAGCGCGCCGAGGCGAAGGGCCTGGCCGCTGCCGTGATCAGTTTCGACCCGCTACCCCGCGCCTTCTTCTCGAAGGAGCCGGTGCCGCGCCTGTCCGGCGTGCGCGAGAAGGCCGAGGGCATGACCGCCGCCGGCATCCGCGAACTGCTGTCGCTGCGCTTTGATGAAGCGCTGACGTGCATGTCCGCGGAGGACTTCGTCCGCCAGGTGATCGTTGGCCGGCTCGCCGCCCGCGAAGTCTGGGTGGGCGAGGATTTCCGTTTCGGTCACCGCCGCGGTGGCGATTTCGCCCTGTTGCAGTCAATGGGTGCCGAGCTGGGCTTCACCGCCCACGCCGTGGCGCCCGTGCTGGTGGACGGCGAGCGCGTCTCTTCGTCGAAGGTGCGCACGCTGCTCGCCGAAAGCCGCTTCGCGGATGCGGCGGTGCTGCTCGGCCGCCCGTTCGTCATCGACGGCCACGTCGAGCACGGCAAGCAGCTGGGCCGCGAGCTGGGCTATCCCACGGCCAACGTGCACCTGCGCGACCGCGTCAGCCCCATCCAGGGCATCTTCGCGGTACGCATCGGCATGGGCGATGGCCCGTGCAGCTGGCCCGGGGTGGCCAGCCTGGGCTTCCGGCCCACGGTGAACGAGGTGCGCGAGCCGCTGCTCGAAGCCCATCTGTTTGATTTCTCCGGCGACCTCTACGGCCAGCGCATCGGCGTGGAGTTCGTCCGCAAGCTCAGGGACGAGGAAAAATTCGACGGCCTGGACGCCCTGACCGCGCAGATGCGCCAGGACGAACGGGACGCCCGGCAGGCACTTGGGATGAATCCCATCCTTGCCGATGCATGACACACCACGGTTGCCAGCGATGACCCAGGACTACAAGAACACGATCAACCTGCCGCAGACGGAATTCCCGATGCGCGGCGACCTGCCCAAGCGCGAGCCCACGTGGCTGGCCGGCTGGGAGCGCATTGGCCGCTACCAGCAGATCCAGGAGCAGACCGCCGGCCGCGACAAGGTCTTCGTGCTGCACGATGGCCCGCCGTACGCCAACGGCGCGATCCATCTTGGCCATGCGGTCAACAAGGTGCTGAAGGACGTCATCGTCAAGTCCAAGCTGATCGCCGGCTACCGTGCGCCGTACGTGCCGGGGTGGGATTGCCACGGCCTGCCGATCGAAATCGCCATCGAGAAGAAGTTCGGCAAGGCGGGCGACAAGCTCGACGCCGCGGCGTTCCGCCAGAAGTGCCGTGAATACGCGCTGGCGCAGATCGACCTGCAGCGCACGGATTTCAAGCGCCTCGGTGTCCTGGGCGATTGGGAAAAGCCGTACCGCACGCTCGATTTCACCTACGAAGCCGACATGATCCGCGCGCTGGCGCGCATCGTGGATAACGGCCACGTGGTGCGTGGCGCCAAACCGGTGTACTGGTGCTTTGATTGCGGCTCGGCCCTGGCCGAGGCGGAAATCGAATACGCCGACAAGACCTCGCCCGCGGTGGACGTGGCGTACGACGCTGTCTATCCGAAGGAAATGGGTGCCGAGTTCGGCGTCGAGGTGGGTGACGCCATCGTGGCCGTGCCGATCTGGACGACCACGCCGTGGACGCTGCCGTCCAGCCAGGCCGTGTCGCTGGGTGGCGAGCTTGAATACGCCCTCGTCGAAGGCCCGTCGCGTGACGGCAAGCGCGTGCTGCTCGTCATCGCCTCGGCCCTGGTCGAGAAGGCGCTGGCGCGTTACGGCGTGGAGGGCGTCACCGTCCTCGGCCGCGTGCAGGGCGCCGCGCTGGAAAACCAGCAGCTGAAGCACCCGTTCTACGACAAGCACGTGCCCATCATCCTCGGCGACCACGTCTCCGACGAAGACGGTACCGGTGCCGTGCACACCGCGCCCGACCACGGCGCGGAAGATTTCGCCGTGGGCCAGCATTACGGCATCGGCACGCTCAATTATGTGGACGGCCGCGGCGTGTATCGCAGCGACCTGCCGCTGGCCGGCGACACCACCTTCGCCGGCATGCACATCTGGAAGGCCAACGACGCCATCGTCGACCTGCTGCGCTTCCGTGGCGTGCTTCTTGCCTCGGCGAAGCTCTCGCACAGCTACCCGCATTGCTGGCGCCACAAGACGCCGGTGATCTTCCGCGCCACGCCGCAGTGGTTCATCGGCATGGAGCAGGCCGGCCTGCGCGATACCGCGCTGACCTCGATCAAGTCCGTGCGCTGGGTGCCGGGCTGGGGTGAAGAGCGCATCCGCGGCATGGTCGATGGCCGCCCGGACTGGTGCATCTCGCGCCAGCGGACCTGGGGCGTACCGATCACCCTGTTCGTGCACAAGGACACCCACGAGCCGCACCCCGATACCGTCCCGCTGATGGAGAAGGTGGCGCAGAAGGTCGCGCGCGAAGGCATCGACAGCTGGTTCACGCTGGATGCCCGCGAGCTGATCGGCGACGACGCGGACACCTATGAAAAGGTGACCGACGTCCTCGACGTGTGGTTCGACTCCGGCGTCAGCCACTTCGCGGTGGTGGGCCAGCGTCCCGAGCTGCAGGCCGGCGGCGCCAGCGAGTACAAGGTGATGTACCTGGAAGGTTCCGACCAGCATCGCGGCTGGTTCCAGTCCTCGCTGCTCACCTCGGCCGCCATCCACGGCCGCGCGCCTTACGACCACGTGCTCACCCATGGCTTCACCGTGGATGCGCAGGGCCGCAAGATGTCGAAGTCGCTGGGCAACGGCATCGAGCCCCAGGAAATCATGAAGACCCTGGGCGCGGACATCCTGCGCCTGTGGATCTGCTCCACCGACTACCGCAACGAAATGGCGTTGTCGGACGAGATCCTGAAGCGCGTCTCGGATACGTATCGCCGTATCCGCAATACCGCGCGCTTCCTGCTCGGCAACCTCGACGGCTTCGACCCGGCGAAGGACCTGCTGGCGACCGACGCATGCCTGCCGCTGGACCAGTGGGCCGTGCAGCAGGCGGCCGATGCGCAGGCCGCCATCGTCGCCGCGTACGAGCGTTACGACTTCCCGGAAATCGTCCAGCGGGTGCAGAACTTCTGCACCACGGAACTGGGTGCGCTGTACCTGGACGTGACCAAGGATCGCCTGTACACGATGCCGACGGAAAGCCTGGCCCGTCGCAGCGCGCAGAGCGCGATGTACCGGATCGCCGAGGCGATGGTGCGCTGGATCGCGCCGATGCTGAGCTTCACCGCCGAAGAGATCTGGCAGCACCTGCCGGGCACGCGCAGCGAATCCGTGTTGTTCGAGACGTTCTACGACGGCCTCGAGGTACGCCAGGATGCCGAGACGCGCGCATGGTGGGGCAAGCTGCTCGCCATCCGCGAAACGGCGTCGCGCGTGCTCGAAGGCATGCGCAAGGCGGGCCAGATCGGCGCGTCGCTGGATGCCACCCTCACGCTGCACGCTGACATCGCCACGCAGTCCGCCCTGGCGGCATCCGCCGGCGAGCTGCGCTTCTTCTTCATCACCTCGGACGTGGCCCTGGCCCCGCTCGACGGCCGCCCGGAGACGGCGGAGAAGGTGGAGCTGGACGAGGGCGAGGTGTATGTCTCGGCCGCCGTCACGGACTGGGCCAAGTGCATCCGTTGCTGGCAGCACCGCCCGGACGTGGGCCACGACCCGGCCCATCCCGAGATCTGCGCCCGTTGCGTGGAGAACGTCGCTGGCCCGGGCGAGGACCGCCGCTGGTTCTGACCCGCGTGCCCCGAAGTTAAGGATTGATCCAACGCATGACTGCACGCCCACGCCCCAACGCCCTGGCCTGGCTCTGGCTTACCGCCGGCCTGATCGCGCTCGACCAGCTCACCAAGTGGTGGGCCCTGGTCGGGCTGCAGCCGGCGGAAACGCCGCACCCGGTGATCCCGGGTGTCCTGAACTGGACGCTCACCTTCAACACCGGCGCGGCGTTCAGCTTCCTGGCGGACAGCGCCGGCTGGCAGCGCTGGTTCTTCGCCTTGCTGGCGGTGGGCATCAGCACCATCCTCGGCGTGTGGCTCTCGCGCACGCCGCGCCGTGACTGGCGCACGGCCGTGCCGCTGGCCATGATCATCGCCGGTGCGCTGGGCAATCTCATCGACCGCGTATACGCCGCCAAGGTCACGGACTTCATCCAGGTGTTCATCGGCAGCTACCCGTTCCCGGTGTTCAACGTGGCTGATTGCGCCATCAGTGTCGGCGCCGCCGGCCTCATCGTGTTCAGCCTGTTCCAGCCGACCCCCAAAAAAGCCTGAGCCCAGCCGTGCGATAATCGGCGGGTATCCCCACCAGCGGCCTCATGGCCGCCACGAGGCCATTCTTGGACATCCTCCTCGCCAATCCCCGCGGCTTCTGTGCCGGCGTCGACCGGGCCATCGCCATCGTCGAACGCGCGCTTGAGTCGTACGGCGCACCGATCTACGTGCGCCACGAAGTCGTCCACAACCGCTACGTGGTGGAGCGCCTGCGCGCCGACGGCGCGGTGTTCGTGGAAGAACTGGACGAGGTACCGGACAACTCCACGGTCATCTTCAGCGCCCATGGCGTGCCGAAGGCCGTGCGCGAGGAGGCGGACCGCCGCAGCCTGCGCGTGTTCGACGCCACGTGCCCGCTGGTCACCAAGGTGCATATGGAAGTGGCCCGTCTGGGTCGCGCCGGCCACGACGTGGTGCTGATCGGCCATGCCGGGCACCCGGAAGTGGAAGGCACCATGGGCCAGTGGAACAGCGCCAACAGCGGCAGCATCTACCTGGTGGAATCGGTAGAGGACGTCGAGGCACTCGTGCCGACGCAGCCGGACAAGCTGGCGTTCGTCACCCAGACCACGCTCTCGGTAGACGACACCATCGCCATCATCAACGCGCTGCGCGCGAAGTTCACGGCCATCCATGGCCCGCGCAAGGACGACATCTGCTACGCCACGCAGAACCGCCAGGATGCCGTGCGCCGCCTCGCCGATGCCGTGGATCTCGTGCTCGTCGTCGGCTCGGTGAACAGCTCCAACTCCAATCGCCTGCGCGAGCTGGCGGAGAAGCAGGGCGTGCCGTCGTTCCTCATCGACGGTGCCGAGCACATCGAAAAGAGCTGGATCGAAGGCAAGGCGCGGATCGGCGTCACCGCCGGTGCGTCGGCCCCCGAGAAGCTGGTGAAGGAAGTGATCGCCCGCCTGCAGTCGTGGGGCGCCGGCTCGGTGCGTGAGCTGGATGGCGAAGCCGAAAGCATCACGTTTGCGCTGCCCAAGGAGCTGCGCATGGCCTCCTGAGGCCTTGCGCGAGGGGCTCGTGTCCCCTAGAATTCGCCGTCTCGCCGGGATAGCTCAGTTGGTAGAGCGCGTCATTCGTAATGATGAGGTCGTAGGTTCGATTCCTATTTCCGGCACCACATACTTCCCCGTTTGCCGTGGCGCGTTCGTGGAAGCACTGGAAAAACCCGCCAAGGCGGGTTTTTTTTTGCGCCACTCCCGCGCCACATGGGGAAACGCATGAATGCCACCCAGGACATGGGCATCGAGACGGCGCGCCTGCGCCTGGACCGGCTCGACCCCGCCGATGCGCCCGCGCTGTTTGCCTACCGCGGCGACGAGGCCGTGGCCCGCTACCAGGGCTGGAAGCCGGCGGACGTCGCCGACGCCGAGGCCTTCATTGCCGGGCAGATGGCTTTGCCCTTCGGCACCAAGGACGCCTGGTGCCAGCTGGCCGTGCGCGACCGTGCCACGGGCGAACTGGTGGGCGAC
This sequence comes from Luteibacter pinisoli, assembly GCF_006385595.1. Taxonomy (NCBI): domain Bacteria; kingdom Pseudomonadati; phylum Pseudomonadota; class Gammaproteobacteria; order Lysobacterales; family Rhodanobacteraceae; genus Luteibacter; species Luteibacter pinisoli. The sequence goes on along the minus strand of NZ_CP041046.1, from coordinate 3,315,006 downwards.
CTCGGTATCCACTTCCCTGGCTCGACCCTCGATGCGATCGAGTTTGGCGTTTCCTTCCGGCCGGAAAAGCAGGGCAGGGGCTACGCCCGCGAGGCCGTGGGGGCAGTGCTGGACCTGGCGTTCGGGGAGTGGGGCTACCGCCGTGCCGTGGGCTCGGTGGACCCGCGTAACGTGGCCAGCGTCGCGCTGCTGCGTTCACTCGGCTTCCGGCAGGAGGCACACCACGTCGAAAGCTATTTCTTCCGTGGTGAATGGGCCGATGACGTTATCTTTGCGCTGCTTGCACGCGAATGGGACCCTCGAGCCTGAACGGCAGGTGGTGCCCGATCGGGAAAGTGAGCACGAATTCGGCAGGGATATACGTTTTCTTCATGTAGTGACGACGCTTATGCGGAAGAACCGGCGCGGACAGGCAGCGTCCCGGTCCTGAATCCCCGCATGGAACCGTCATGGACCACCCAGTACACCGTTATCGGGATCACGAAATCCTGTGCAGTCCGTCGGGTTACACCGTCCTGCATCGCGGGGTGGAAGTGCTCGTGGTCGGGACGTCGGACGCCGGCTCACCGCTGGCGGACTGTGAGCACATCGACCATATGCTTGAGCACGCCGAGCGGGCGATCGATCGCCTGATCGCCGATCAGGTCAGCTGAGCTCAGGCCGCTGTCGCGAGCCGTGCCATGGTGGCCGCCGTGGGCGGGGCCAGGTGGGCGAGGGCGGCGGCCGGCAGGAAGCGCCAGTCGACCAGGCGGCGCGGCAACCGGGCCAGGGGCTGGCTGTCGCGCAGGCTGCGCACGGCCTCGTCGGCCGTGTCGAACCGGCCGATTTCCTGCTGATCGCGTAGCGCACGCCAGCGGTGTCCGTGGCTGACGATGCGGTAGAGCGCCTCGGACGCGGTGTGGACGTATTGGGCTTGCACGGGGAGCCACTCCTTGGGGACCTTCGTATTGTCCCGGTCGGGTCGTGACCGCCGTGTTATCCCATGACTACGAGTCTGTGTCGGGCTTCCCGTCCCACCGCTCGTCGGCACATTCCGACCGTACGTCGGGTGTCGCTTGCCCCCCTTCCAGCGCCCGCCCATCCTGATCATGGGTAGGTGGACTGTGGTTCCCAGGGGGAAAAAGTGGCTCAACTCATGTCACGGCGCGCCGCGGCCGGCGTCTCGCTTATCGAGGTCATGGTGGCGATCCTCGTGTTCAGCATCGGCATGCTGGGCCTCGCGCTGCTGCAGATCAAAGGCGCGCAATACACCCGTGAGTCCAGCTCACGCAGTACGGCCGTCGGTCTGGCACGGAGCCTGGCGGAATCCATGCGCGCGAATCCGGATGGCGCCCTGCCAAAGAGCGGTACCAGCGCCTACATCTATGACGGCTCTACCACCTACACGACCACCCAGTGCAACGCCACGGACCTGAGTTCGCCCGCCAAGATCGCCACGCGTGACCTGGCGTGCTGGTCGCTGTCCCTTGCCAAGTCGCTGCCCCCGCCGCCCTCCGGCGGCACGCTTGCCACGGTCACGCAGGACACGTCGCTGGGGACACTGGTGATCACCGTCTCCTGGGCCGGCGTGGCGAACGGCGGCCCGAACGCCGACAGTCAGTCTTACAGCTTCACCTACCTGCAATGAGAACTGCCTCCATGGCTCACCTCAAAAGGCGCCAGCTGGGCGTCTCCCTCGTGGAACTGATGATTGCGCTGCTGATTGGTCTCGTCGTGACCGGCGGCCTCGTCGCCGTGCTGACGGCGACGCGCCAGGCGTTCACCATCCAGCAGGGAAATAACGCGAATCAGGAAAGCAGTCGCTTTGCCAACGCGCGCCTTGCGTGGTCGTTGCGCATGGCCGATTTCTGGGGCGGCATCAAGCCGACCGCCATCACCACGACCACCAGCGTGACGGGGTTGGGTGGTTCGGGTGACTGCACGGGGGCGTGGGTCGTCAGCGTCGGCCCCACGGGGCAAAACGGATTACGCGGGTACAAGGGCGGCTCGGATTTTCCGATTACCAACTGTGTCGACCCGGCGAACTACGTCAAGAATTCGGATGTCGTCGTGGTTCGCTATGCCGACACGCGCGGCTACGATCCGGCCAAGGCGTCATCGGCGCTGCCTGCGTTTGACTCGACGACGCCTGGCGCGGTGCCGAATCGCACCAGCGTGTTCATCCTTGCGGCGATCGAGCAAACGGGGACCATCTTCCGGCAGGGAGCGTCGGTGCCTTCAAATCCGTTGGGCTCGACGGCAGGCCGCTACGTTTATCCGTTCCAGTTCGAGATGTACTACCTGCGTCCCTGCGCCGACCCTGGCGCGGACGGCGTGTGTGGTACCACCGACGATGGCGATGACAAAGCCAATCCACAGCCCTCGCTCGTTCGCATGCGCATGGATACGAGCGGCGCGCTGGTCTCCGAAACCGTCATCGAAGGCATTGAGCAGATGCAGCTTGAATATGCCCCGCCCGCCGGTGCCTTCCAGGCGGCTGACAAGGTCAGCAGCTTCGATGCCATCACGCAGGTGCGCGTGGGCCTCGTGACGCGCGCCCAGGCCCGCGACGTCTCCCAGCCCCATCCGGGTGACTTTACCGTGCTCGGCCACTGCGTTTACTCGGTGAGCACTGCCGGCGCCATCACGTATGGCACCGCGAGCAGCGGCACGAATCAGTGCAGCGGCTCACCGGCAGCCAACTATGGCGACAAGCCACAACAGTTCACCCGCCTGGTCTCAACCCAGGTCGTCGTGTTGCGTAACCGGGTGAGGGGATGAGCATGCATAACCGTCGCTTACCGGCCAGCCAGCGCGGTATCGCGCTGTTCCTGGGCTTGGTCTTCCTGGTGGTCCTGTCGGTGGTTGCCGTGATGGCCATGCGCGGGACGCTTGTCGAGATGCGCATGACAACCAACGTCGCACGTCACGAGTCGGCCTTCGAGGCATCCGAGACGATGCGTGCCGTGCCGGTGAACATGTTCGACCAGCATGTCTTCGAGCGCGGTTGGCCCACCTCGTTCGGCGGAGCGGTGCCTGACAGCCTGTTTACGTACAGCCAGGATTTCACGCCGACGATGCTGACCAAGATCAAGTCGTCCATCCAGAACGACTGTGCGGGTAACAAAGTCCTTCTTTACGGCAGTCTCCAGGCGGCATGCGGGACGGTGCCTGCGGAGACGCTTTTCGATGTTTCCACGTGGCGCCCGGACGTCGTGCTGGCCATGTGCGACACATCGAGCGCGTCGTGCTCCGCCAACGTGAGCGCCAACGTGGCGGTGGTGCCCGATGGCTCGGTGCTGGCCGAAGGGGCGGGTGGCGCGCAGTCCGCCGGCTACCGTGGGCTGGGCATTGGCGCCGCGGGCGGCGGCGCAGATCTCCTCTTTGAAGTACGCAGCGTATCGGCTGCACCGGGCGGTGGCGTCGCGACGACGCAGACGCAATATCACCAGCAGATCCGCAACTGACAGCGACAAGGAACCTTCGATGAAGCGCTTTCATTTCCATCGTACCGGGGCCCTGTTCGGCTTGCTGGTCGCCGCCGTGGCCGGTACGTTCGGCGCGCCGCTGGACGTGCAGGCGGCTGCGCTCTCCACGCAGACCGCAGCCAACTTCCAGATCGATCCGCCGCTGGGCGTGGCGGGTGCCGCGCCGTTGGTGATGCTCAATCTTTCTCGAGATCACCAGCTGTTCTACAAGGCCTATAACGACTTCACGGACATCAACAACGATGGTGTCCTCGACACAACTTACACCAACGATCCGTTGCTGCATCCCTACGTCGGGTATTTTGATCCGACGAAGTGCTACGCCTACGATTCGGGTGCGTTCGTGCCGCAGGGAAGCCTTGACGCAACCAATTACTGCACCGCCCAGTGGTCGGGAAATTTCCTGAACTGGGCGACGATGACGCGCATGGACGAGGTGCGCAAGATCCTTTACGGCGGTATGCGTTCAACGGACACCAAGAAGAAAACGATTCTTGAGCGCGCGTACCTGCCGACGGATGCCCACTCGTTCGCGAAGTTTTACAACGGGAGCGATATCGCCAAGCTGACGCCTTTCAGCTATGGCAACACGCGGCCGACGGCCACCGGTACGCCCGCCGCTGTGGTGTATGACCAGCAGGGCTACAACGACAACGGCAGCAACAACAGCCCCTATGTGCTGCTGCGCCTGCAGTACATTCCGAACTCCCTGGGCGTGCAGTTGGGCGACCAGATCCAGATCGTCGCCAATAACAGCACCAGCGCACCAGCAACGCTGACGGCGCCTGTCCGTTACCTCAACTCGGGCGGGTACGGCAATGATGGCATGAACAACCGGGTGGAGCTGCGTGTGCAGGCGGGCATGTTCGCGAACATGCCGGGCTGCGGTACGGTGGATCAGTGCGTTACGCAGTTCCGCAGCTACGCGCAGTGGACGGCGACCAACCTCACGCGTACGGGTATCACGCTGTGCAATACCACGATGCAGGCTGGCTCGGATCAGCTCTCGCAGAACAATACGGCAGCGCCGAAGATCCGCGTGGTTCCCGGCGACTATGCCCTGTGGGCCGCGAACGAGAAGCTGCAGTGCCAGTGGTATAGCGAGCAGAATACGCTGCAGAGCGGCTTCATTGATGGCTTCATGAGTAACGGCAATCGTGCTGCGTTCTCAGGACTGGGGTCGTCAGGCGAGAACCCGTCAAGCAGCCTGGGCAATGAGTACATTGCCCGCGTACAGGTCTGCGTCAGTAAAGCGCTCCTCGGCACCGAGAACTGCAAGCAGTACCCGGACGACAAGACGGCCAGCAACCCTTACAAGCCGATCGGCCTGCTTCAGAAATATGGTGAAACGGGCAATATCAAGTTCGGCCTGGTCACCCCCACGTTTGACCACAACGCCTCAGGCGGCGTGCTGCGTGCTGCGCTGCCGGGCCCCGGTACGAACGACGGCGACTTTGTCAGCAACGAGATCAACTCGTCCACGGGCCAGTTCATTACCGGCGCGGCGGGCGCGGGCATCATCAGCAACATCAATGCGCTTCGCATTTACGGCTACAAGTACGAGGCCGGCAACAACTACGGCGATGGCAACGGGTGCAGCTACCAGCAGACCGGCATCACAACGGGTAAGGCCGGCGGAACCCTGGTGAGCGAAGGCAATTGCTCATCGTGGGGCAATCCGATGGCCGAAAGTTACATCGAAACCCTCCGGTACCTCGCGGGCCAGACGCCGACGTCGTCCTTCGCGTCCGGTACGGAAGATGCGGCCCTTGGCATGAGCGTGGTCGCTACCTGGAATGACCCGATCAGCCCGGCCAACTTCTGCGCGGCGCTGAACGTCATCAATTTCAACGCCAGCTCGCTCAGCTATGACACCGACGCGGTTTCCGGCTTCGACGACCTGAACACGGGGCGTACCGTGTCGGCGTGGACGGATCTTGTCGGCACCGGCGAGGGGATCCCGGGTAAGAGCTGGTTCGTGGGTAATTCGAGCAGCACGTATGCGGACACGGACAAAGACCTGTGCTCGGCCAAGTCCGTGGCGAACTTCTCCGATCTGCAGGGCATTTGCCCCGAGTCGCCGGCTCTCAAGGGCGGCTACCTGATGGCGGGCGCCGCTTACGGCGCGCACGTGAAGCGCATTCGTGACCTCGGCCTGGATACCAGCAACAATCCGGTGGTCGCGACCTCGGACAAGACCTCGCTGAAGGTCAATACCTTCGGTGTGCAGCTCGCCACCAATACACCGCAGATCCGCGTCGCCGTGCCGGGCTCGACGAACAAGTTCGTCACCATCATCCCGGCCTATCGCCTCGTGCTCGACAGCGGCGTGGGCGGTGGTGCGCTCGTGGACTTCAAGGTGCTCTCGCAGACCGTGTCTGGCGGGACGGCCACGGGCTCCTTCTACGCATCGTGGGAGGACAGCTTCGCTGGCGGTGACTACGACCAGGACATGTGGGGCATCATCAGCTATGAGATCACGGCGACCAAGGTCAAGGTCACCACTCGTCCCGTCGCCGCCTCGACGAGCAACGGACAGGGCTTCGGTTACATCGTCAACGGCACCACGAAGGACGGCCCGCATTTCCATTCGGGCATCTATGGCTTCAAGTATACGGATGCCACCAACCCCGATATCTACAACACGGCGGGCACGCGCATCAATAACAGTGGCACCACGAACGCCAGCGGCGGCTGCAATGGCTGCACGGTGAGCGACGGCGCGACGACGGCAATCTATGATGTTGGCGCATCGAATGCGGGCACCTTGCAGGATCCGCTCCTGTACGCGTCGAAATGGGGCGGCTTCCGCGTTGATACGACCAAGCCGGACGGTACCGACACCCCGGTGAACGATGCGAATCCCGCCGACAACAGCAAGTGGGCTTCGTCCACGCGCGGGGCCACGCCGGATAATTACTTCCTGGTGACCGACCCGGGTGCCCTGGAGGCTTCCCTCGACGCATTGTTCCGGAAGATCCTGGCGAAGACGGCGTCCGGTACGGCCGCGGCCACCGTGGCGACCAGCGCGAACGGCGTGGGCGTGACGTACCAGGCCCTGTACGAGGCCGAGCGCACGGACAACTCCGGTGACCGCGCCACCTGGATCGGTTCCATGAGCTCGCTCTGGACCGACAAGTACGGCTACCTGCGCGAAGATGGCAATCACAACAACCAGCTGGACGACTACGCCACCGACCCGGTGATCAAGTTCGAGTACCAGGCGAGCAACCAGCGCACGGTGGCGATGCGTTACACCACCACGAGTTCCGATCCGACGATCTTCACCCAGGGTGCGGGCGTGCCGGTTGAGCTGACGGACATCAATAGCATCTGGAATGCACGTCAAGGCCTCTGGGATCCCACGCTCAAGACGGATAGCGCCAGCCAGCGCACGTATACGTCGGCGTTCAGCAATGCGAATGGCCGCTACATCTTCACGTGGATCGATGCCAATAACGACGGCAAGGTGGATACGGGTGAAATGCAGCCGTTCATCTACGACACGACCGGCACGACGGGTTTCAACTCGACCAACTATCGTCGCCTGAACACCGACAGCACCACCGAGGCGGCGAACATCGTCAACTGGATTCGCGGTAGCGAGATCACGGGGTTGCGCAGCCGCACCGTGGACTACGGGACCACGACCGCCCTGGTGGGGCGTGTCACGCGACTCGGCGATATCGTCAACTCGACCCCGCTGGCGCTGAGCGCGCCCGCTGAGTCGTATGACCTTCTGTATAACGACCAGACCTACGCCGCGTTCCGTACGAAGTACCGCGACCGTCGCCAGGTCGTGTACGTGGGTGCGAACGACGGCATGATCCATGCGTTTAACGCGGGCTTCTACAACGCAAGCTGCCAGCGATTCACGACCCAGCCCAACAACGCGACCTGCACGGCGACGACGCCCAACGCGACGGGAACGGCGAGCAGCACCCCCACGGCGCATCCGCTCGGCGCGGAGTTGTGGGCCTACGTGCCGAAGAACCTCCAGGCGCATCTGCGTTGGCTGACGGATCCGAACTACCGTCACATCTACTACGTGGACGGAAGTCCTATCGCTGTCGACGCGAAGATCTTCACCGCCGACACCGATCATCCGAATGGCTGGGGCACCGTGCTCGTGGTGCCGTTCCGCCTTGGCGGTGGTCCGATCAGCGTGAACATCGCCAACAGCGGCACGGCCTCGAACCAGGGCTCCGATTCGGCCTACGTGATCATGGACGTCACCAATCCCGAGGTGGCGCCGAAGGTCATGGGTGAGGTCACGCTGCCCAACACCTGGACGACGTCCGTGCCTGCGGGTGTGATGGTGCGCGACGCCACCACGGGTTCGCCCAGCAAGTTCTTCCTGGCATTCGGCTCTGGCCCGACCGACCAGAAGAAAGTGGCTTCCACGGCCAACCTCAAGGTCAGGGTGTACGACCTCGCCGATTTCGTCGGGGCGAGCGCGGCGCCGACGCCGGTCACCTTCGACCTGGGCACCGGCACGCAGGGCAGCTACGGCAAGAACAGCTTCGCCGGCGACCTCATCGCATCGGACTTCAACCTTGATGGCAAGTCGGAAGCCCTCTACTTCGGTAGCGTGACCGGTGATGGCACCTCCGCCGAGTTCGGCGGGAACTTCTACCGGATCTTCGTCAACGGCAATCCCGATCCGAACCAGTGGGACGCATCGAAGCCGGTCATGCTGGCGTTGAACACGACAGCCATGCCCAACGGTATGCCGGTGACGATCCGGCCCACGCTCGGTCGTAACCTGCGTGGTGCCCCCCTGGTCTACTTCGGTACCGGCCGCCTGTTTACCACCGCCGACAAAGCCACGTCGGGTCAGCAGCGGATCTTCGGCCTGATCGATACCGCCCTGTTGCCTTCCACCGACGCGCAGTACTCCACCTCGATCACGCAGAGCAAGCTGATTAACGTGACGGGTATCGACGTTGCCACGGACGCGACACAGGCTGTCAGCGGCTTGCCTTCCGGGGTGACCGCGCTCAATGGCGTCACCAACTTCCCGGGGCTCACCGCGGCATTCAACGCCGCTGGCGTGGCGGGCTGGTATCGCGACCTCTCGACGAAGACGAACAATCCGTCGGAGCGCGTGGTCAGCTCTCAGACGCTGCTGGGCGCGTTGCTGCTCACCGCGGCCTACACGCCGGGCACGGCGATCTGCACGGGGTTGGGTACGTCACAGCTGTACGGGCAAAACTACGCGACCGGTACGGGCGACCCCTCGGGCTTCTTCGGCTCGTCGGGCGGCAAGGCGGTGGTTACCAGTGACCTGGGATCGGGCCTGCCTGCGCCGCCGGCCATGCATGTCGGCGACGGAAGCAGCCTGCCCGGTGGTGGCAAGACCGTGACGGCGTGCACGCAGACATCGACCGGCGCCATCGTCTGCAAGGATGTCGCCACGCTCAAGCCTGTGACCAGTGGCGAGTCGTCCTGGCGCGAACCCCTGGGGAACTGACGCATGCATGCCAAGATGAAACGATCGTCCGGCTTCACCCTGATCGAGTTGATGGTGGTCGCCGCCATCATCGCGATCCTGATGGCCATCGCCATCCCGTCGTACCGGCGCTACGTGGTGCGCGCCAACCGGACGGATGCCCAGCGGGCCCTGATGGATCTTTCAGCACGACAGGAGCGCGCCTTCTACTCGAACAGCAAGTACGTGGACCTGGCGACGCTTGGCGCCAATTCGTCGGTAGCGGGGGCCAACTACACCATGTCGGTCGTGGCCTCCTCATCGTCGAGCGCGTACACGCTGACGGCGGCGGCCATCGGGACCCAGAAAACCAGCGACAAGCAGTGCCAGACCTTGACCGTCACCAATACCGGGGCGCAGGGATCGACCGGCACGACCGCTAACGATCCAGCCTGCTGGAGCAAATGATGACCACGCGCCTGTTTGCCTGCTTCGTGCTCGCCGCCCTTTCCATGGGCGCTCACGCGCAGTCCGCTACGTACTATCGCTGGAAGGATGCGAGTGGTGCGACCCACTACGGCGATGCGCCTCCTGCTGGCAGCAAGGCAGAGGCCGTCAGCGTCAAGACGGGGCAGGGCGTATCTCGGCCGGCGGCGCCGCCGGCCGATCCGGCCACGCATGCGTCGAATGCGGCAACGGGCGCGCTGGCGGCAGCGGATGTCGCAGCCAAGGCACGCAATTGCGACGCGGCGAAGCACAACCTCGCCATCGTCGGCTCGGGTGGCATGTTGGTTGATAGTTCGGACCCGGCGAACGCGAAGCGGTTATCGGCGGAGCAGGTAGAACGTGCGCGCCGGTCAGCGCAGGACGACGTCACTGCCTACTGCAGCGGAGGTGCAAACTGATGCCCATGAGAACTGCACGTGGCTTTACCCTGATCGAGCTCATGGTCACCGTAGGCGTCCTGGCGATCCTCGCCGCGATCGCTGCACCGGTGATGAGTGATTTCATTCGTCGCGGCAACGTCACGGCACAGACGAACGAGCTGATCGGAACGTTTCGGTTCGCCCGCTCAACGGCCGTGACCCGTTCTGTCATCGTATCCATCTGCCCCTCCACCAATGCGACGACCACGTCGCCCTCGTGTGCGTCGGGTAATGTGTTCAATACAGGCTGGCTGGTGTACACGGCCAAGGCGTCGAACACAGCCTATGATTCGGCCAAGGGCGAGGTGCTGAGGGCTGAAACGGACCTGCCCAATGTGTCGATCCAGGCGCCTACGGGCATGTCCATCGTATCGTTCGACGGCCGCGGTTCGTCCATGTCGGGCGCCATGGCGTTCCTGCTGTGCGCCAAGGCCGCTGGAGACACCGTGGGGAAAAGCTCGCCCCGGTCCCCCGGTCAGCTGATCACCCTTCAGGCAGGGGGCCGTGCGGGCGCGTCGGCATTGGCTACGGCCACGGACAGCTCGACCGCCACCGCCAAATGCAAGCCGGCGACCTAGCCTCAGGCGGGCAGCCTGCGGGGGGTTGTTGACTGAGGGCGGGAGGGTCCTTAGAATGCACGGCTCGATGGGCGGTTAGCTCAGCGGTAGAGCACTGCCTTCACACGGCAGGAGTCACAAGTTCGATCCTTGTACCGCCCACCATCGAATGCTTTTAAAAACCCGGCCATGCGCCGGGTTTTTTTTTCCTTGCCTTCCCGTAAGGCACCCGCAACGCGGTACGCCTTAGAATCGGCGGACGCACGCCAAGGACCCCGCCATGCACGAAGCCCTTACCGAGCTCCACCTGATCACCCTGACGCCATGGAAGATCATCGGCCTGCTGGGCACCTTGCTCTTCACGGCGCGCTGGTTCGTCCAGTTCTACGCCACGAAGAAGAACAAGCGGGTGACCGTGCCGATGTCGTTCTGGTACCTGTCGGTGTCCGGCAGCATCCTGACCCTCGCTTACTTCATCTGGGGCAAGAACGACTCGGTGGGCATCATCCAGACGGCCTTCCCGATGCTGGTGTCGTTCTACAACGTGTTCGCCCACCTGAAGAACCGGGACCACAACGAGACCGTGAAGCCCGGCGGTCCCGAAGAGACCTGAGACCGGGTCAGTCCGGGTCGTAGTCGAGGTTGGTGGCCAGCCAGCGCTCCGCGTCCTGGCGGCTCCAGCCCTTGCGCTTCGCGTAGTCGTCCACCTGCTCGCGGGAAAGGCGGCCGACCACGAAGTACTGGCTGTCCGGATGCGAGAAGTACCAGCCCGAGACGGCGGCCGTGGGATACATGGCCATGCCCTCGGTCAGCTCCACGGTGGTGTGCTTCGTGGCATCAAGCAGCGCGAACAGCGTGCGTTTTTCGGTGTGCTCCGGGCACGCCGGGTAGCCCGGGGCAGGGCGGATGCCACGGTAGGCCTCGGCGATCAGTGACTCGTTATCCAGCGCTTCCTCGGGCTCGTAGCCCCAGTATTCCTTGCGTACGCGCTCGTGCATGCGTTCGGCGAAGGCTTCCGCCAGGCGATCGGCCAGGGCCTTCAGGATGATCGCGGAGTAGTCGTCGTGCGCGGCTTCGAAACGCGCGACGTGCGTGTCGATGCCGATGCCGGCGGTCACGGCGAAGCCGCCCACCCAGTCCCGTACGCCGCTGTCCTTGGGCGCGACGAAGTCGGAGAGGCAGAAGTCCGGTCGTTCCACCGGCTTGTCCACCTGCTGGCGGAGGTGGTGGAGCACGGCCAGCGGCTTGCCCTTATCCGCGGCATCGTCGTCATACACCTCGATATCGTCACCGACCTGTGCGGCCGGCCAGAAGCCGATCACGCCCTTGGCGGTGAGCCATTTCTCAGCGATGACGGTGTCGAGCATGGCCTGCGCGTCGTTGAACAGTTCAGTCGCCTGCGTGCCGACAATCTCGTCGCTGAGGATGGCCGGGTATTTGCCCGCCAGCTCCCAGGCGTTGAAGAACGGCGACCAGTCGATGTACCGGCGCAGCTCGGCGAGGTCGTAATCCTCGAACACGGTGATGCCCGGCGTGCGCGGGGCCGGCGGCGTGTAGGCCTCCCAGTCGCCCTTGAAGCGCTGCTCGCGGGCCTTGCCCAGCGATACCAGGGTCTTGCCCGTGCCGCGGCCACGGTGGCGCTCGCGGACCTCGGCGTAATCGGCGCGGACCTTGGCCATGAAGTCGTCGACGAGGTCCTTGCTGACCAGCGACTGCGCCACGCCGACGGCGCGCGAGGCGTCCTTCACCCACACCGTGGGTGACTTGTAATGCGGCTCGATGCGCAGCGCGGTATGCGCGCGCGAGGTGGTGGCGCCGCCAATCAGCAACGGCACGTGGAAATCCTGGCGCTGCATCTCACGCGCCACCTGGCTCATTTCTTCCAGTGACGGCGTGATCAGCCCGGAGAGGCCGATGATGTCCGCCTGCTCGGACTTCGCGATATCCAGGATCTTCTGTGTCGGCACCATCACGCCGAGGTCGATCACCTCGAAGTTGTTGCACTGGAGCACGACGCCGACGATGTTCTTGCCGATGTCGTGGACGTCGCCCTTCACGGTGGCCAGCACGATCTTGCCGTTGCTGCGCACGGCCTCGCCGGAGCGGAGCTTCTCTTCCTCGATAAAGGGGATGAGGTGCGCCACGGCCTTTTTCATCACGCGGGCGGATTTGACCACCTGCGGCAGGAACATCTTGCCGGCGCCGAACAGGTCGCCGACGACGTTCATGCCCGACATCAGCGGACCTTCGATCACATCCAGCGGGCGCGTCGATTGCTGGCGCGCTTCTTCGGTGTCTTCCACCACGAACTGGTCGATGCCGTGGACCAGTGCGTGGCTGAGGCGGTCCTGTACATTCTTGTCGCGCCACGCGGCGGATTCCACCGCGACGGCGCCCTTGCCACCCTTGTACTTGTCGGCGATGTCGAGCAGGCGCTCGGTGGCATCGCTACGACGGTTCAGCACCACGTCTTCGACGCGCTCGCGCAGTTCATCCGGCAGGTCGTCGTAGATCGACAGGGCGCCGGCGTTGACGATGCCCATGTCCATGCCCGCCGCGATGGCGTAGTACAGGAACACGGAGTGGATCGCTTCGCGCACCGGGTTGTTGCCGCGGAACGAGAACGAGACGTTCGAGACGCCGCCGGAGATATGCGACGCGGGGAAGCGCTTCTTGAGCTCACGGGTGGCCTCGATGAAGTCCACGGCGTAGTTGTTGTGCTCTTCGATGCCGGTGCCGATGGCAAAGATGTTGGGATCGAAGATGATGTCTTCCGGCGGGAAGCCGATGCCGTCCACCAGCAGCTCGTAGGCGCGCGAGCAGATCTCGACCTTGCGTTCCTTGGTATCCGCCTGGCCCTGTTCGTCGAAGGCCATCACGACCACGGCGGCGCCGTACTGGCGTACCTTGCGCGCGTGTTCGAGGAACAGTGCCTCGCCTTCCTTCATGGAGATGGAATTGACGATGCCCTTGCCCTGCAGGCAGCGCAGGCCGGCCTCGATGACGCTCCACTTGGAGGAATCGACCATGACCGGCACGCGGGCGATATCCGGCTCGGACGAGATCAGGTTCACGAAGCGCGTCATCGCGGCTTCGGAATCGATCAGGCCTTCGTCCATGTTGATGTCGATGATCTGCGCGCCGCTTTCCACCTGCTGGCGGGCGACCTCCACGGCCTCTTCGTAGCGGCCTTCCTTGATCAGCTTGCGGAACTGCGCCGACCCGGTGACGTTGGTGCGCTCACCGACGTTGATGAAGTTCAGGTCCGGCGTGAGGACCAGCGGCTCGAGGCCGGAAAGGCGGGTATAGCGAATGCTCATGCGGCTTCGGCGGTGCTCTTGGGGGCGCGCGGCGCGTAGGGGGCCACGGCCGCGGCGATGGCGGCAATGTGCGCGGGCGTGGTGCCACAACAGCCGCCGACGATGTTGATCAGGCCGTCGGCCGCGAAATCGCGAATCGTCGCGGCCATGCTCTCGGGGCTCTCGTCGTATTCGCCAAACGCGTTCGGCAGGCCGGCATTGGGATGCGTGCTGACGGCGGCATTGGCGATGCGGGCGAGCATGGCCACGTGCGGGCGCAGGTCTTCCGCGCCCAGGGCGCAGTTCAGGCCGACGGACAGCGGCTGGATATGTTCGACCGAGTAGAAGAAGGCTTCGGCCGTCTGTCCCGACAGCGTGCGGCCGGAACGATCGGTGATGGTGCCGGAGATCATCACCGGCACGCGTGCGCCCAGTTCGTCGAACAGCTCGGACAGGGCGAACAGCGCCGCCTTGGCGTTGAGCGTGTCAAAGATGGTCTCGACCATGATGGTGTCCGCGCCACCTTCGATCAGGGCGCGGGCGGCTTCAACGTAGTTGGCCTTGAGCTCTTCGAAACTGATGTTGCGAAAGCCCGGGTCGTTCACGTCGGGCGAGATCGATGCCGTGCGGCTGGTGGGGCCGAGCACGCCGATGACGAAACGCGGCTTTTCCGGGGTCTTCAGCGTCATCGCATCGCAGACTTCACGGGCGAGGCGGGCGCCTTCGCGATTCAGCTCCGGCACCAGGTGTTCGAGGTGGTAGTCGGCCTGGCTGACGCGCGTGGCGTTGAACGTGTTGGTTTCGATGAAGTCGGCACCGGCCTCGAGGTATGCCTGGTGCACGCCCTGGATGATCTCCGGCTGGGAGATCAGCAGCAGGTCGTTATTGCCCTTCAGGTCGCATTCGCCGGGATGATCGTGGCCGTGGTCGTGCGTGCTGTCGTTGCCACCGGCAAAGCGCTCGCCGCGGTAGCCGCTCTCATCCAGCTTATGGTTCTGCAGCATGGTGCCCATGCCGCCGTCGAGGATCATGATCCGCTTGGCGAGGCCCTTCTGGATGAGGGCTACGCGCTCGGGGTGAAGCCAGGGAAGGTTGCTCATGGTGTGTCTCCTCAGGCCTTGCGGGCGAGCAGGCTGATGACTTCGAAATGCGGGGCGCGCCGCTCGCGGCTCAGGCGGTCGCAGCTGACCACGTCCAGGCCGGCACCACGCGCCATCGCCGTGAGGCTGTCGCAGCTGAAGCCGAGGTTGCGGTGGTCGAACGGCTCGACGACGGCGCGATGGTCGTGCTGGCCCAGGGTGACCGCGAGGACGCGGCCGCCTGGCTTGAGCACGCTGGCGACCTGGTTGAACACTTCCGCGGGATGTTCCGCGTAGGTGAGGGCGTGCATCATCAGGACAAGGTCGAAGCGGCGCTCGCCCAGGTCCAGGCGGTGCATGTCACCCTGGCGGACTTCCACGTTGCGGAAGGTGGATACGCGCTGGCGGGCGGCTTCCACCACGCGCTCGGAGCTGTCGATGCAGAGGATGGACCGCGCGTGGGGTGCGAGCAGCTCGGCGGTGACACCGTCGCCCGAGGCGATATCCAGCACGTCACCGGTCTCCAGCAGCTGGAGCAGCGAGCGCGCGAGGGTTTCCCAGGTGCGTCCGGGCGAGTAATGGCGCTCCATGTCGCCGGCCACGGTGTCGGCCCAGCCTTCGGTGCTGGCACGCTGGGCGAGCACGGCGGGCAGGCGCTCGAAATCCTCGCGGAGCAGGGCGTCGCTCAGGGTGTCGCGCAGCGTGGCCACCAGCGCCACCAGCGTGGGATCGGCTTCGGCATTGGCCCGGTAATAAGCCGAGACGCCGGCGCGGCGGTCGCGGACTAGCTCGGCCTCCTTGAGCTTGGCCAGATGCGTGGACACGCGTGGCTGTGCCAGGTGGAGGACGGCGGCCAGCTCGGCCACGGTCAGTTCCTCACGGTCGAGCAGGGCGAGCAGGCGGACGCGCGTGGGGTCGGCCAACAGCCGCAACACGGTCGAGGCGGTCGACAGATCCATCCCACATCCTTATATCGCGATACAGAGATACTAAGGATGCGGCCCAACGGCCCCAAGGTCAAGGGCGCATGTTGCGGTGCAGGGCGGCAAAGCCTCGAACGACCGTTAGAATGGGGAGATTGCTTTCCCTCCCCAAAGACTAGCCGAGCCGCCTGTCGGCCCGAGGTATGACCCATGGATTTCCGCTTTACCGACGACCAGCTGTCGATCCAGTCCATCGCCCGTGACTTTGCCCAGAAGCGCATCGCGCCCGTGGCCGCCGAGTTCGATGCGAAGGGCGAGTTTCCGCTCGAGAACATCCAGGAGATGGGCCAGCTGGGCCTGATGGGTATCGAGGTACCGGAAGAGTACGGTGGCGCGGGCATGGACCCGGTGGCCTACGTGCTGGCCATGGTCGAGATCGCCGCGGCCGATGTCGCCACCTCCACGATCATGTCGGTGAATAACTCCCTGTTCTGCAACGGTATCCTCAAGAGCGGCACCGAAGAGCAGAAGCAGAAGTACGTCCGCGCCATCGCCTCGGGCGAGGCCATTGGCGCCTACGCGCTTACCGAGCCGCAGTCGGGTTCGGACGCCTCTAACATGCACACCCGCGCCATCAAGAATGCCGACGGCGACTGGGTCATCAACGGCAAGAAGAGCTGGATCACCTCCGGCCCGGTGGCGCGCTACATCGTGCTGTTCGCCGTGACCACGCCGGGGATCGGTGCCAAGGGCGTCTCGGCCTTCATCATCGACACCAAGCGCCCCGGCTTCCTCGCCGGCAAGACCGAGCCGAAGCTGGGCATCCGCGCCTCGGCCACCTGCGAGATCGAATTCCACGACTACGTGTGCCCGAAGGAAGACCTCCTCGGTGCGGAAGGCAAGGGCTTCGGTATCGCCATGGGCGTGCTGGACGCTGGCCGCATCGGCATCGCCTCGCAGGCCGTGGGCGTCGCCCGCGCGGCGTACGAGGCCACGCTGCAGTGGTCGCGTGACCGCAAGGCCTTCGGTACCCCGATCGGCACCTTCCAGATGACGCAGTCCAAGATCGCCGACATGAAGTGCAAGCTGGACTCGGCCCTGCTGCTGACCCTGCGCGCCGCATGGACGAAGGGCCAGGTCGAAAGGACCGGCGGCCGTTTCGGCACCGAAGCGTCGATGGCCAAGCTCGTTGCCTCCGAATCCGCCATGTGGATCACCCACCAGGCCGTGCAGATCCACGGTGGCATGGGTTACTCGAAGGAAATGCCGCTGGAGCGTTACTTCCGCGATGCCAAGATCACCGAGATCTATGAGGGCACGAGCGAGATCCAGCGCATGGTGATTGCGCGCGCCGAGACGGGGTTGCGCTAACCGAGCCCGCTGCTGCGACGACGGAAAGCCCCGGCGGAAGCTGGGGCTTTTTTGCGCCTGGGGATCGGGAAGATTGATCGACGCCTTTGTGCAAAGTGAGGCTTAGGGCGCGTTGTTCGACGGCGCAAGCAACGTGCGTCCCAGTAAAGGGATGCCCTCGTCAAACGCGCAGAGCATTCGCTCAATAGCCGGGTCACCGCGACCGGAAGCTACGAGCTGCCTCGCGCGCTCAATCGCCCACGTTGGCCGGTACCATGTTTCATCGGAGATCCGTTCTGGCTCATCGCTAAAGTCGATGGGGCGGTCGTCGAGGGCATTGAGCTCCGCGATGGCCTCTTCGCTTATCGGCGCATCGAGATCAAGCGTGTAATAGACGGTTATTCCAGTATCTGGTGAATTCATGTCGAGCAGCCTTTCGGGCTGAGATCAGGCGGATGGACTCGCCGCGAGGTGTAAACACAACAAACAGCGTTTGTCGGTTCGCAACCCCGATGGCGATGTGACGATGCTCGCTGTAGTCGCGATCATCAGGTTCCTCTAACACCCAGGCATCTTTGAACACCTCGGCTGCACTCGTGAACGTGATTCCGTGCTTGGACAGGTTCTTCCGGGCTTTCTCATCGTCCCACTCGAAACGCGGACCCGTCACGGTATGCAGCGACACATGTAGACATACACGCGGTCGCGAAGCAAACCACAACGAGTTGTTCCAAGCATGAGCGGGCGCCTCGAAGACGGAATGCCATCGTCTTTGAAGCGCCTTCTTAGCTATGCAGGCGTGTTACTCGATCGAACGTAGGCATCGCCCACGCGCTTTTGTGAGATGCGCTAAGGGGTGCGAATGTACTCAAGTCGGAAGGGTGGGAGGCGTCCAATTACCACCGATAAGCGACCCGCGTATACAGATACCGCCCGCTATACCCAAACGGCGAATAGTCCGGATATGGCCACGTGCCACCCACCGCCCCATCGCTGCCGGCCTTGTACTTCTGCGGGTACACGTTGGTGAGGTTGTCGACGCCCGCGGTGAACGTCCATCCATCGACGGCGTAGCTGGTGGAGAGGTCGAGCAGCCAGCGCGCGGGGAACCACTGGTCGTAGCCAGGGTTGCTTACGGGATCCTGGTTCTGCAGGAACGTGCCGTAGCGGGTCAGCGTGCCGTGTGCGCTCCAGTTGCCCCATGTGTAGTCCGTGCCGAGGGCGATCTTGTCGCGCGGCGCGCCATTGGTGATGTAGCCCTGGGCAATGTGGCCCACGCGCACGAGTTCAAGGCCGTTCTGGGCGAGTGCCGGAGGGTTTGGCGCCACGGAAAGGATGGTCGTGTGGTTGCGGTTGTACGCCGCGGTGAACTGCAGCAGCCCGGCGTCGCCGAGGTTAAGCCGATAGCCGCTGCTGAAGTCGACGCCGCGCGTGCGTGTCTTAAGCGCATTGGTGAAGTAGCTGCCACCCTGGATGTTCGCGTAGCCCTGGCTGGTCAGGTACGCGCGCACATCATCGCCCACCAGGTTCTCTGACGGCACGACGCGATCGCCGATGGTGATCTGGTAGACGTCGAGCGAAAACGTCCAGTCGCCGGGCAGGTAGGTCGCGCCGAGGGTGTAGTTGTGCGACTTCTCGGCCTTCAGCGGTTCCGCGCCCAGCGCACGCGCTACCGGATCGCTCACGGAGAAATTGCGGATCTGCGTCGGGATGCCTCCAATGACGTTCGTGGAGGTCGTGGTGTAGAACTGCTGCGCCAGTGACGGTGCGCGGAAGCCGGTGCCTGCCGTGCCGCGCAGGGCGAAGGTATCGGTGAAGTCGTACCGGCCTGACAGGGTGCCGGAGGTCGTGTTGCCGAAGTCCGTATAGTCCTCATGGCGCACCGCGAGCGAGCCGCTCAGCTTGTCGGTGATCTGGTTCTCGAGGCTGATGTATTCGGCGACATCGTGGCGCGAGTGGTAACCCGAGTCGCCCGGCGTGAAGCCGGGAAAGCCCTGCGATCCCGTCCCGAAGTACGACGCCGGATCACCCGCTTCGATCCCGTAGCGCTGATAGAGGTACTCGACCCCGAACGCCAGCGTCACCGGATTCTGCAGCCAGCCGACCGACAGGTCCTTCGCGATGTCGACGTCGAACGCCTTTTGCGTGGACACCAGCCTTCCCGCATTGAAGCGGGTGGGGCTGGCGGCGCCCAGGTCGACGTTCAACGTGTGGATCGGGTCGATGCTGACGTGGTCGCGGCCGTAGTTGCCGCTGATGTCCCAACGCCATCCGCTGGTCGTCGTGCCGCGCACACCGGCCACCAGGGCGCTGTCGATCGACCGCACATCGTTGAGCGGGAGAAAGCCTTCGGGATAAATCGACGGCACGTTGCGCGTGCTGTTGTAGGCGCGGAACAGGGCGGGCGACGTGCCTTCGCGGCTGCTCGTGCTGCCAAAGGCATAGAAATCGGCATGCGCTGCCAGCGCGTACTGCACATTCAGCAGGGCCTGGTGCGTGCTGATATCCGGCTCACCAATGCGCTGCGTGCGCTGGCCGTACACCGGCGAGGTCGGGTCACGGTAGTCGAGGCCGCCACGGTTCGTCGCATCCGCATGCCCCTGCACCACGCTCAGGCGCGCCCAGCCCTTGTCACCGCCGAGCGGTACGCCGAGGCTGGCCTCGCCCTGCCATTGCTTGCCGTCGCCGGCGCTGTATCGGCCGGCGGTGATCGACGCTTCATTGCTGCCCGGCTTCGCCGCCCCCTTGAGCACGATGTTGATCACGCCCGCGATGGCGTCGGAGCCGTATTGCGCCGACGCACCATCGCGCAGCACTTCGATGTGATCAATCGCGGAGATGGGAATCGAATTGAGGTCGGCTGGCGCCGAGCCGCGGCCGAGGGCGCCCTGCAGGTTCAACAGCGCGCTGGTGTGCCAGCGCTTGCCGTTGACGAGCACCAGGGTCTGATCGGGCGACAGGCCGCGCAGGGCGGCGGGACGCACGATGCCTGAGCCATCGTTCCCGGGCGCGCGGGGGAAGTTCAGCGATGGCACGAGGCGCGATAGCACGGCGCCCAGCTGGGTGTCGCCCGCCGTCTGGAGATCTTTCGCGGTCACGATGTCGATGGGCGAAAGCGAGCTTTCCTGGCTGCGGTTGACCGAGCGCGTACCGGTGACGACCACCTGTTCGAGCTGGGTAGGTGGCTTGCCCTGGGCATCGGGGGGCGTCTCCTGCGCGCTTGCGACAGGCATGCCGAGGCTGGCGGCGATCATGGCGGGGAGGGCAAGGCGACGGAACGGAGCGTGCAGCATGGGGTGCGATCCTCATGGGGGAGCGATGGATAAGCGACGCCATTCGCAAAAACGCACGCGAACGACGCTAGCTCGCCATTGGGGCGATGGCTTGGATAAATGGGAGGGGGATTGGCGGAACGGGAGGCGCGCCTAAGGGAGGCGCGCGGGCGAGATCAGCCCATACAGCGGCAACAACACGCCGCGACCATCAGGGTGGTCGGCAGGGAGAGCGTGTTGATGGGGTGCTGCGCGGTCGGGATCACGGATGCCTCTTGATGGTGGCCCGGTGAGACGTCTGGACGGCCAGATCGTTTTTTCATGCTGTGGCATGCCGCCAGGGATGTCAACCGCACAAAAAAAGAGCCCGGCGTTAGCCGGGCTCTTTCGTCTTACGTCCGATCGGTGCCCCGTCGGGGGTCCGAGTCGAAGGCGTGCACGTCGCCGATGTTCGGTGCGTGCGGCGCCACGTTCACGGCCGGGCTGCCACCGCCGCTGCCGTGCGGGTCGCTGCCGCCGCCGTGCGGGCCGTCATGGCCGCCGTCGTGATCATCGCCGTGGTGGCGAATGGTCTTCGAGGCTTCGTCCAGCTTGTCACCCAGCATGCGACGCACCACCACGTAGAACACCGGGATGAGCAGCAGGCCGAGGAACGTAGCGAACAGCATGCCGCCGATCACGCCGGTACCGATCGCGTGGCGGGAATTCGCACCCGCACCCGTGGAGATCGCCAGCGGCAACACGCCGAGGATGAACGCCAGCGAGGTCATCAGGATGGGGCGCAGTCGCAGGCGAGCGGCTTCCACCACCGAATCCTTGAGCGTCTTGCCCGCACCCTGCTGTTCCACCGCGAACTCGACAATCAGGATCGCGTTCTTCGCGGCCAGGCCGATCACGGTGATCAGGCCGATCTTGAAGAAGATGTCGTTCGGCAGGCCGCGCAGCATCGAGAACACCACCGTGCCGAGCAGGCCCAGCGGCACCACCAGCAGCACCGCCACCGGGATCGACCAGCTTTCGTACAGGGCGGCCAGGCAGAGGAACACGATGACGATGGAGAGCAACAGCAACATCGTGGACGAGTTGCCCGCCAGGATTTCTTGGTAGGACTGGCCGGTCCAGTCGTAGCCGAAGCCCTTGGGCAGCTTGTCGTTCACCATGCCTTCGACGATGCCCATGGCCTGGCCGGTGGAATAACCCGGGGCCTGGTTACCGACGATTTCCACGGCCGAGTAGCCGTTGTAGCGGGTGAGGCTGGGCGACGCGTTGATCCACTTGGAGTGGACCACCGTCGACAGCGGGATCATGTTGCTGTCGGTCGACGTCGTCGCGCTGCTGACGCTGCTCGTGGAACTCGAGCTGGTCGAGGCCGAGCTGAGCGTGCTCGGGGTAAAGATGTGGTCGAACGCATCCGTACCCATGCGGTACGGGGCGTCGGCCTGCAACATCACGCGCTTCACGCGGCCGCCGTACTGGAAGTCGTTGATGTACACCGGCGCCAGCGTGAGCTGGATGGCGGTGTAGATATCGCTGACCGACAGGCCCATGGTCTGCGCCTGGGTACGGTCGACGTCCAGCTGCAGGGTGGGCGCATCTTCCAGCGTGTTCGGACGGATACCCACCAGGCGCTTGTCCTGTGCGGCCGCGCCGAGCAGCTGATTGCGAGCCTGGGTCAGTTCGTCACGCGACTGGCCGGCACGTGCCTGCAGGTACATGTCGATACCGCCGAACTGCGACAGGCCGCGGATGGTCGGCAGGTTCACCACGAAGATCGTGGCGTTGGTCACCGACTGCAGCTTGCCGTTCATCGCACCGATGAACTGGGTGGCCGTCACGTCACGGTCCGACCAGTCCTTCAGGCGGATGAAGTCCATGCCGACGTTTTCACCCTGGCCCAGGAAGCTGAAGCCGGAGATCTGGAACACGCCGTCCACGGCCGCATCCTTGAGGATGACGGCGCGGATGTCTTCCTGCGCCTTCTGCGTGCGCTCCAGGCTGGCGCCCGGCGGCAGCTGCACGATGGCCAGCGCGTAGCCCTGGTCTTCGTCGGGGACGAAGCTGGTGGGCAGGCGGGTGAACAGGAAGCCGCAGAGCACCGTGATCAGCACGAACACGATCATCCAGCGCGGCGCATGGCGCACCGCCGAGGTGATGTGGCCGGCGTAGGTGTGCGTCGTCCAGTCGAAGACCTCGTTGAACTTGCGGTAGACGATGTTCTTCTTGCCCTGGCCGTGGTCGTGCTTGAGGATCGTGGCGCACAGGGCAGGGGTGAACGACAGCGCGAGGAAGGCCGAGAAGCCCATCGACACGGCGATGGTCAGCGCGAACTGCTTGTAGATGATGCCCGAGGCACCCGGCTGCAGCGCCGAGGGCACGAACACCGCCGCCAGCACCACGGTGATCGCCACGATGGCGCCGGTGATCTGGCCCATGGCCTTGCGCGTCGCCTCCTTCGGCGTCGCGTTTTCCTCGGACATGATGCGTTCGACGTTTTCGATAACGACGATCGCGTCATCCACCACGATACCGATGGCCAGCACCATGCCGAACAGGGTCAGCTGGTTGATGGTGAAGCCCAGCGGCGACAGGCCCAGGAAGGTGCCCAGCAGGGCCACCGGGATCACCAGGGTGGGGATGATCGTGGCGCGGAAGTTCTGCAGGAACAGCAGCATCACGAGGAAGACCAGGATGATCGCCTCGACGAGGGTGTGCACCACTTCCTCGATGGAGATCACCACGAACTTCGTCGTGTCGTACGGGGCGAACCAGGTCACGCCATCCGGGAAGCTCTTGGCCAGGTCGGCCATCTTCGCGCGCACGGCGTTGGCCACGTCCAGGGCGTTGGCGCCCGGCAGCAGCTGCACACCGAAGGCGCCCGTGGGCGTACCGTTCCATTCCGTGGCAAAGCCGTAGCTCTGCGGGCCCAGTTCCACGCGGGCGACGTCCTTCAGCTTCACCACGGTGCCGTCGTTATTGGCACGCAGGATGATGTTGGAGAACTGTTCCGCGGTGGTGAAGCGGCCTTCGGCCGACACGGTGGCGCTGAAGCCCTGGCCATTGCTGGCCGGGTCGGTACCGATCGAGCCGGCGGCGAACTGCACGTTCTGGGTCGACAGGGCCGACTGCAGGTCGGTCGCCGAGAGGCCGTAGCCACGCAGCTTGTCCGGGTTCAGCCACACGCGCATGCCGTATTCGGCACCGAGCTGGCGGGTGCTGCCGACGCCGGGGATGCGCGCCACCTGGTCGAGCACCTGCGACGACACGATATCCATCAGGCGATGGCTGTCGATGGCCGGGTTGGTCGAGGTGAGGGCGACGAACATCAGGAAGTCGGGGTTGGACTTGGCCACCACGACGCCCTGCTGGGTCACTTCCGACGGGAGGCGCGGCGTGGCCAGCGAGACCTTGTTCTGCACCTGCACCTGCGCGATGTCAGGATCGGTACCGGTTTCGAAGGTCAGCGTGACCGTGGCCTGGCCCGACGAGCTGGACGAGGAGCTGAAGTACAACAGGTGATCGATACCGGTCAGCTGCTGCTCGATCACCTGCGTCACGGTCTTTTCGGTCGTATCCGCACTCGCACCCGGGTAGGTCGCCGTAACGACGACCTGCGGGGGCGCGATGTTCGGGTACGACTCGATGCCCATGTTCAGCAGGGAGATCGTGCCGCAAAGGCTGATCAGGATCGCCACGACCCACGCGAAGATGGGGCGGTCGATGAAGAAACTCGGCATGACGGAACTCCCTTACTGCTTGCCGGCGGGGGCGGCAGCGGTGCCTGCCTTCGCCGGGGCCGCGCCAGCGGCGTCCGGCTGCTTCGCCGGCTGCGCGTTGACCGGCGCGTTGTCCTTCGCCTTGGGCACGCCCTCGACGATCACCTTGTCACCCGGGTTCAGGCCGCTGGTCACCACCCAGTTCGTGCCGCTGAGGCGGTCCGTCTGGATCTGGTGGCGGACGGCAGCCGACTCGATGGTCTTCTCCTCGCCCGACTGCGGGTCCTTCATCTTGGCGGTGCCGACGACCATGACGTAGGCCGAGTTGGCGTCGCGGAGCACGGCGGGCTGCGGCACCAGGTACACGTTGTGCAGGTCACCCAGGGTGGCCTTCACGGTGACGAACTGGCCCGGCAGCAGGCGCTGGTTGGTGTTCGGCAGCAGGGCGCGCAGGTCGGTGGTGCCGGTCTGCGGGTTCACGGTGGCCGACGAGAAGTCGAGCTGGCCGGTCTCGCCGAAGTCCGAACCGTCCGGCATCTGGATGCGGACCTGCGACTGGTCGGTGGCGGACAGCGTGGCCGAGCCCTTGGCGGCGGCCGTGCGCATCGTGTCCAGGTCGGAGACCGACATGCTGAAGTTGATGTAGACCTTGTCCAGTTCGTCCACCTGGGTGAGCAGGGTGGTATCGCCCTGGCCCACCAGGGCGCCCTCGGTGACCTGCTGCTTGCCGGCGCGGCCGGAGATCGGCGAGCGGACATCGGTGAAGCCCAGGTTGATGCGCGCCGACTGCACGGCGGCCTCGGCCTGCTTCACGGCGGCGTTGGAGGTGCGCTCGGTGGCCTCGGCGGTGTCGAGGTCGGCACGCGAGACGTAGTTCTTGCCGATGAGGCCGCGGGCGCGATCGGCCTGGGCCTTGCTGTTCACGGCCGTGGCCTTCGCGGACGCCAGGTTGGCCACCTGCGCGTCAAGTTCGGCCTGCAGCGGCGCCGGGTCGATCTTGAACAGCGACTGGCCTTCCTTCACGTCCGTACCTTCCGTGTACAGGCGGTGCAGGAGGATGCCGGGCACGCGGGCGCGCACATCGGCGGTGCGGAACGCGGAAACGCGCCCGACCTGGTCCTGGACGAGCGGAACGTCCTGCGGCTGGACGGTGATGACACCCACCTGCGGCGGGGGCGGCTGCTGGGGGGCTTCCTGCTTGTGGCAGGCGGCCAGCGCGACGATAAGGCCGGCCGACAGCAGGGTGGTGCGCAGGGGCAGGGGATTCATGAGAACTCCGTTCCTTTTCCAGGTTTCTTGTTTGTTCGCGTCCGGCCATCCGGGAGGATGTCGTACGCATGCATAAATACTGTTACCGCATGCCGGGCCCAGTCGTCCTGTGCCTTGGGCCCCCGGGCACGCAGGCCAAACAGGCGGCGGTCCCCTTCCAGCCCATGCAACATGGACAGGAACAGTTCCGCCGCCACGGCCGGGTCTTCCCGGCGCATATCGCCGTTGTCCATCGCCTCGGCCATGCAGCTGGATAACCGCACGGCCACCGTTTCGATGGCCGTGCGGAAAAAAGTCCGCGCCGCCGCCGGAAAGCGGGGCGCCTCGGCGATCAACATTCGCCCGAGGGCGACGTTTTCGTGATCCATCACGTGGGTCTGGTGCGCCTGCGCCAATGCGAGCAAGGTGGCTGCCAGGCCGCGGCGCTCCGGGGACAGGCTCGCGTGGAGCGGCAGGACAAGTTGTTCGACGGCAGCGTGGAAAAGGTTGTCCTTGTTCTCGAAATGCGCGTAAACGGTTTGCTTGGACACCCCGGCCTCGCGAGCCACGGCGCCCATGCTGACGCGGTAACCATCGCGCAGGAACAGGGCACAGGCCGCCTGGAGCACCCGCTGCTGCCGATCTGACGCGGGGCGGCTCTCCAGGTGAGACATACCTATACCTGCTGGACTATACCGTCCAGTTTAGAATCTCCCCGTCGCCAGCGTCAACGGTCATGACGCCCATTCGCACGCGAATTGTTGCGACGCACATGTCGTGCCAATCCACCCTGCGTGCCCAGTGCGTCTTTACTAACGGATGAATTGCCGCGCTGCGGTGAAAATCACTTGAATCGCATATGCGATCGGTGTGGCTCTATGACACGTACGAGAGCTATGCTTTTACGGTTTTCCCAACTATCCCCACATCGATATCTGCCCATGAATGCGATTCGCGCGGCCGAAAACGGCCAGTTCCAGACGCTCGTTTTCGATGAACTGAAGAAAATCGACTTCCCGACCGGCCGCCTCAATGAGGCGCGCTTCTTCATCGAGGCCTTCTTTGAACGCATGGCGCAGGCGGACCATGCCCTGCACACCCCGGACCGCTGGGCGGCGCTGATCGCCGACCTGCTCGACTTCGCGCGGGAGCGCCAGCCGGGCAAGGCCAAGGTGCGGGTGTACAACCCGGGCGTCTCCGGTACCCGTGCGGTGATCGAGGTGGTCACCGACGACATGCCCTTCCTCGTGGACACCGTTTCCATGGTGGCTGCGGCCCATGCCGACATCCACGCCATCATCCACCCGGTGGTGCCGGTGACGCGTTCGGCCGCCGGCCAGATGGAAGCCATGGGCACCGGCGACCACGCCGAGTCGATCATGCGCTTCGAGATCGACCGCATCGACGACACCGAGCTGGACACGGTCAAGGCCAACCTCGAGACCGCGCTGGCCGACGTGCGCGAAGCCGTCACCGACTGGAAGGCGATGCGCGCGAAGATGCAGGAGGTCGCCGCCGACCTCGGCAAGCGCTCCCTGCCGTACACCGGCGAGGAAGTCCACGAGGCCGCCGAATTCCTGAACTGGGTGGCGGATAACCACTTCACCTTCATGGGTTACCGCGAATACGAAGTCGCCGCCGACGCAGGCGACGAAGTGCTGCGCACGGTGGAAGGCTCGGGCCTGGGCATCCTGCGCACGGCCGAGCGCTCGCTCGCGCCGCGTTCGCTGCGCACGCTGGCCGCCAGCGAGCTGCCGCGCTCCGGTGCCACCGACGCGATCATCCTGACCAAGACCAACGCCCGCTCGCCGATCCACCGCGCGGGCTACATGGATTACATCGGCGTCCTGCGCTTCGACGGCAACGGCCGCCCGGTGGCCGAGCAGCGCTTCCTGGGCCTGTTCTCGTCCAACGCCTACATGGCTCACCCGCAGCACGTGCCGCTGGTCCGCGACAAGTGCGAGGCCGTGATGGCGCGCTCGGGCCTGAAGCGCGATTCGCACTCGGGCAAGGCGCTGCAGCACATCCTCGACACGCTGCCGCGCGATGAGCTGTTCCAGTGCAGCACCGATGAGCTCTTCGCGCTGGCCTCCGGCCTGCTCGAGCTGGCCCAGCGTACGCGCACCCGCCTGTTCATCCGCCGCGACAGCTACGGCCGGTTCTTCTCCTGCCTGGTGTTCATCCCGCGCGATCGCTTCAACACCACCGTGCGCGAGCGCGTCGAAGCCGTGCTTCGCGAAGCGTTCCATGGCGAGCACGTGGATTCCGCGGTGCTGATGGGTGAAGCCGCCCTGGTGCGCCTGCATGTCGTCGTGCGTCCGCGCATCGGCGACCATCCGGTGTACGACGCCGCGGAGATCGAGGCCAAGATCACCTCGATCGCCCGCAACTGGTATGACGAATTGCGCGACCAGCTGGTGGAAACCGCCGGTGAGCAGCAGGGCATCATCCTGGCCAACCGCTATGGCAAGTCGCTGCCGGCCGGCTACGTGGACGAAGTGTCCCCGGCTGTCGCCGCGGCCGACGTCCGTTCGCTGGCGGGCCTCGATGGCCCCGATGCGATCAGCATGTCGTTCTACCACCCGCCGCACCGTCCGGAAGAGCTGCGCTTCAAGGTCTACCGTTCGGGATCGGACATCGCGCTCTCCGAAGTGCTGCCGCAGCTGGAGAACCTCGGCCTGCGCGTGCTCACCGAGCACATGTACGAAGTGAAGGTGGGCGAAGGCTCGCTGTACATCCAGGATTTCGAAGTGCAGCCGGTGGGTCGCCTGGCGTTCGACGTCTCGCAGGTGGGCACCATCTTCGAAGACGCCTTCGAGCAGATCTGGCGCGGCAACGCGGAGAACGACGGCTTCAACCGCCTCGTCCTCGGCGCCAAGCTCAACTGGCGCCAGGTGGCCGTCCTGCGCGGCTACTGCAAGTACCTGCTGCAGACCGGCGTCGCGTTCTCCCAGGCGTACATGGAAGACGCCCTGAACCGCTACCCGGCCATCGCCGGGCTGATCATCGAAATGTTCAACGCGCGCTTCGATCCACGCCGCGAGAACATGAATGAGAAGGAGCGCGCTTACGCCGAGGGCATGCTCTCGCACGAGATGCACGCCCTGATCGACCAGGACACGCTGGCGACGCATCCGGCGCTGATCGGCAATCTCATTGCCGCTCTCGCCCTGCCGCGCGACCAGCAGGCCGCGGCCGTCGAGGAGGCGATCAACGCGCTGCTCGACAACGTCTCCAGCCTCGACGAAGACCGCATCCTGCGCAGCTTCATCTCGCTGGTGCATGCCACCCTGCGCACCAGCTTCTTCCAGGCCTTTGACGGTGCATACCGCGCCTATATCGCCTTCAAGTTCGACAGCCACCAGGTGCCCGAGCTGGCCAAGCCGGTGCCGTACCGCGAGATCTTCGTGTACGCCCCGCGCGTGGAAGGCATCCACCTGCGCTTCGGTTCCGTCGCGCGCGGCGGCCTGCGCTGGTCGGATCGCCGCGAGGATTTCCGTACGGAAGTGCTTGGCCTGGTGAAGGCGCAGATGGTGAAAAACACCGTCATCGTGCCGGTGGGTTCGAAGGGCGGCTTCTTCGTGAAGCGTCCGCCGGTGGGCGGCGATCGTGACGCGCAGCTGGCCGAGGGCATCGCGTGCTATCGCATGTTCATCAACGGCCTGCTCGACATCACCGATAACCTGGTCGAAGGCAAGGTCGTCCCGCCGCACGACGTGGTCCGCCACGACAACGACGATCCGTACCTGGTCGTCGCCGCGGACAAGGGCACGGCGACGTTCTCCGATATCGCCAACGCGATCTCCACCGAGCACGGCTTCTGGCTGGACGACGCGTTCGCATCGGGCGGCTCGAACGGTTACGACCACAAGGGCATGGGCATCACCGCCAAGGGCGCGTGGGAGTCGGTCAAGCGCCACTTCCGTGCCATGGGCCGGGATAGCCAGACCCAGGACTTCACGACCGTGGGCGTGGGTGATATGTCCGGCGACGTGTTCGGCAACGGCATGCTGCTCTCCGAGCACATCCGCCTGCTGGCCGCGTTCGACCACCGCCACATCTTCCTCGACCCGAATCCGGATGCGGCGAAGAGCTTTGTCGAGCGCCAGCGCATGTTCGCGCTGCCGCGTTCGTCGTGGGAGGACTACGACAAGTCGCTGATCTCCGCGGGCGGTGGCGTGTACCCGCGCAGCGCCAAGTCCATTCCGGTGTCGGCCGAGGTGAAGGCGGTGCTGGGCATCCGTGCCGACGCCACCCACATGGCGCCGAACGACCTGCTCTCGGCCATCCTCAAGGCGCCGGTGGACCTCCTGTGGAACGGCGGCATCGGCACCTACGTGAAGGCCACCAGCGAAACCCATGCCGAGGTCGGCGACCGCGCGAACAACGCGCTGCGCGTCAACGGCAATGAGCTGCGCTGCAAGGTGATCGGCGAAGGCGGCAACCTGGGCATGACCCAGAAGGGCCGCATCGAGGCCGCGCAGGCCGGCGTGTTGATGAATACGGACTTCATCGACAACTCCGCGGGCGTGGACACCTCCGATCACGAGGTGAACATCAAGATCCTGCTGAACGACGCCGTGCAGCGTGGTGAGCTCACCTTCGAAGGCCGCAACAAGCAGCTGGCCGAGATGACGGACGAAGTGGGCCGCCTCGTGCTCTGGGATAACTACCGCCAGAACCAGGCCATCACCGTCATGGAGCACCAGTCGGTGCGCCGCCTGGGCTCGATGGCGCACTTCATCAGCACGCTGGAGGCCGAAGGGCTGCTCGACCGTGCCGTGGAGTCGCTGCCCACCGCCGCGGAGCTTGCCGAGCGCAAGCAGCGTGCCCAGGGCATGACCCGTCCGGAACTGTCGGTGCTGCTCTCGTACGACAAGATCCGCCTGTTCCAGCAGCTGCTGGATTCGGACGTGCCGGAAGATCCGTACCTGTCGCGCGAGCTGGTGCGTTACTTCCCCGTGCCGCTGCACGAGAAGTACGCCGAGCACATGCAGCGCCATCGCCTGAAGCGCGAGATCATCGCCACGGCGGTGACCAACTCGACGATCAACCGCATGGGCGCCACGTTCATGATGCGCATGCAGGAAGACACGGGCCACGGCCCGGCGTCCATTGCCAAGGCGTACACGGCGGCGCGCGAAATCCTCGATGCCCGCGATCTCTGGGCTGAGCTGGAGGCGCTGGATGGCAAGGTGGCCGAAGACACGCAGATCGACGCGATCCTGCAGATCTGGTCGCTGCTGCGCCACCTGACCCGCTGGCTGCTCAACCGTCCGGGCGGTTCGCTGGATATCGCGGCCAACGTCGACCGTTACGCGGCCGGGGTAACCACCCTGCGCAAGGCCCTGCCGGACGCGCTCACCGACACCGGTCGTGGCGATTTCGAAGCCAGCCAGGAAAAGTGGGAAGGCTTCGGCATCCCCACCGAACTGGCCGTGCGCCTGGCCCGGGTTCCGGTGCTGCGTGCGGCACTCGACATGGTCGAAGTGTCGAAGCAGAGCGGCAAGGACATCGCCACGGTGGCCAAGGTGTTCTATGAACTGGGCGAAGCCCTGGACCTGGAATGGCTGCGCGGTCAGATCGAGGCGTTGCCGGTGGAAGGGGCGTGGCACGCCCAGGCCCGCGGTTCGCTGCTGGACGAGCTCAATGCCCAGCATCGCGCCCTGGCCCTGCAGGTGCTCTCCATCGCCGGTGACCGCACCGACGTGAGCCCGGTGAAGGCCTGGCTGGAACGCGACGATGCCACGCTGAAGTACACCCGCAGCATGCTCGCCGAGATCCTCACCCAGAACGCCGACTACCCGATCGCTTCGGTCGCCGTCCGCCGCCTGGCCCAGCTGGCGCAGATCCCGGTGTAACGAACAGGGGCCCCGCTTCGGCGGGGCCTCTTGCTGCTAAGCTCCGGCTTGGTCCTTTACGCAGCCCGCCATGCGCCTAGCCTTTGTTGCCAGCGAAACCGATGTCGCCCAGCGCGCCCGCGTGGTGCTCGACAAGCGCTACGGCGGTGTTGAGCCCGCCGATGCCGAGATCATCGTCTCGCTCGGTGGCGACGGCTTCATGCTGCGCACCCTGCATGCCCACCGCGCCCTCGGCATTCCGTTCTACGGGATGAAGCTGGGCCGGCTTGGCTTCCTGATGAACAAGCACGAGCCTGAAGGCCTGGTCGAGCGTATCGAGCGGGCGCATCCGGCCGTCCTGCACCCGCTGGAGATGCATTGCATCTGCTGCGATGGCGTGGAGCACCGCGCGCTTGCCTTCAACGAAGTGGCCCTGCTGCGCCAGAGCAACCAGGCCGCCCATCTGCAGGTGCGCCTGAACGGCGAGGTGAAGCTGGACGAACTGGTGTGCGACGGCATCCTTGTCGCCACGCCGGCCGGGTCCACCGCCTACAACCTGTCGGCCCACGGCCCGATCCTGCCGCTGGACGCCAACGTGCTGGCGCTCACGCCAATCAGCCCGTTCCGTCCGCGACGCTGGCGCGGCGCCATCCTGCCGCACGCGGCCAAGGTGGGCTTTGACACGAAAGACCCGAACAAGCGGCCGATCAGCGCCACCGCCGATTTCCACGAAGTGCGTGACGTGCGCACGGTGGACATCCGCCAGAGTCGCCGCCACGGCGTACGGCTGCTGTTCGACCCGGAACACAACCTGCAGCAGCGCATCCTCGATGAGCAGTTCGCGCTGTAGCCGATACCCACGGACCGCCACGCCATGAACGCCCCCGACGAAACCCAGCCCAGTAGCGCCCACGCCGAATCATCCGTCGGCGATAACCGCCTCGTGGTGGCGATTTCGTCGCGCGCGCTGTTCGACATGGGGAGCAGCCATGAGCTGTTCGAGCGCGACGGCCTGGATGCGTACCGCACGTACCAGATCGAGCACGAAGACGAGCTGCTCAAGCCCGGCGTCGCGTTCCCGCTCGTGCAGAAGCTGCTGGGCCTGAACAAGCTCTCGGGCGACCTGCCCGCGGTGGAAGTGATCCTGCTTTCGCGCAATTCCGGTGATACCGGCCTGCGCATCTTCAACGCCATCCAGCATTACGGCCTGGGCATCTCGCGTGCGGCCTTCACCAGCGGCGCGCCGACCTCCGATTACATCGCTCCGTTCAAGGCCGACCTGTTCCTGTCGGCCAACGCCGAGGACGTGGGCCGCGCGCTGCGCGCCGGCGTCGCGGCGGCGACGATCCTGCCCTCCATCGCGCCGCCCCGGTCCACCGAGCAGCTGCGCATCGCCTTCGACGGTGACGCGGTGATCTTCGGCGACGAGGGCGAACGGGTGTCGCAGGAGCAGGGCCTGGATGCGTTCCACCGCAACGAGACCGAACTCTGGGCCGAGCCGCTCTCCGGCGGCCCGTTCCGTGGCTTTCTCTCGGCGTTGCATCGCCTCCAGGCGGCGTTCCCCGCCGAGACCTCGCCGATCCGCACGGCCCTGGTTACGGCACGCTCCGCGCCCGCCCACAAGCGCGTGATCCTCACGCTGCGCCGCTGGGGCGTCCGCATCGACGAAGCGCTGTTCCTCGGTGGTCGCGACAAGGGTCCGTTCCTCGACGCCTTCGGCGCCGACATCTTCTTCGACGATAGCCCCGCCAATGTGGAATCCGCCCGCCGTGTCGTGGCCACGGGCCACGTGCCGCACGGCGTCAGCAATTCATAGGCATACTCGCAGAAAATAATGCGTAAACCCTTGATTTGAGGCGATTCGTATTGACGGTATGGCGTTACGGGGCTAAAGTACGCGGCAGACGCCAAAGCCGGATGGCCAAAAGCCAGCGTCGCCTGCCACCCAGTGGCTCCGCCCGGTGCGGACGCAAGAGGTTTTCGGACTAAGAAGCCCCGCTATGCGGGGCTTCGCTTTTTCTAGCGTGGTGGATGAGGTTGTGTCCCACGAAGGGCGTGGCCCAGGAGGGCGTTGAACGCAATTCGCCCAGTGGTTGGCATGCCCTTTCCCTGCTCAAGGGGATAAGCGCTTTGGACAACGAGCAGTAGTGCCGATGGACCCTCCCGGTGCCAACGCCTGACGTTGAAGAAGACCGCATATCTGCTCGCCTCTTCGTTGGCCGCGTTAGCGAGATCCACCGTCACATAGTTGTCGTGTCTGCCGAAGGCGCATGGCCGCTCGTGGAGCGTCGTGACGATGCCTGGAAGCCGCGTCGACAACCGGTACCGTTCGGGATCGAACTCACGCGTTTCGCGTTTGTCGCGATACGTATCGACCCGTTCGGTCGTTGGGCTGCACTTACGGGTGAAGCAGTGGAGACCGAAGCCTACGTGGACTGTGACAATCGCCTCGGGTCGGTTGTTTGTTGCCTTCAAGGCGTGGACGAATCGGATCGGGTGAAGATGATCCAGCGTATGACGTTCTCCCATCGGGTCGACATGCGGTCGCCACCGCATGAGCCCGGCGTTCCAGTGAGTCCCCATGATGTGCGCGTCGTTTCAGGAGCTGCGCGGCAGTGGGGAGGAAGACGTCGGTGTGGCGCGCATGGTCGGCTCCAAATAGGGAGCCGACATAGTTTCGAATACGGTAAGGGCAACGAATCAGGGATTGCTGACTCTTGCGTGGGCGATTCTCGTGACACACGTCGGATTCGCTCACGCACACACCGTCAACCATCGGATCCCGTGATTCCTTTTTTGCGAAGGCCCGCGTTGAGGGGATTCGGATTGACTCACGTCGCAATATGGGTAGCGTTCGTCCCAGGCGTCAAAGTCGGATGGCCACAAGCCAGCGTCGCCTGCCACCCAGTGGCTCCGCCCGATGCGGACGCAAGAGGTTTTCGGACTACGGAGCCCCGCACTGCGGGGCTTTCGCTTTTATTAGTTCAACGAACCGACGCCGCTTTGAACCGCGACACGAGCAAGGTCATCGTCGTGTCGCCGCCTTCGATGGTGAGCAGTGCGCGTTCGCCCATGCCGCCACGGCGTGTCGGCGCGCGCCTTCAATCGACGGCGTGCATCAGACGATATTCGTCCAGCGCCACCAGTCGGTTTTCTTTTCTTCGCGGACGAAGGTGAACAGGCCGGCGCCGAGGATGAGCACGATGCCGATGAGCATCGGCCAGTCCAGGTGGTCGTGGAAAATGAGGTAGCCGAACAGGATGGCCCACAACATCTGGCTGTACTGCGTGGGCGCCACGCGGTTGGCCGGGGCGTTCTGCGTCGCAAGCATCAGCAGCACGGCACCGGCCGCGGCAAAGAGACCGTAGCCGAGCACCAGGAACCACTGGTGCGCATCGGGCCAGACGAAGTGCGGCAGCATCATGATGAAGCCGGCGATCATCGGGCCGATGACGCCGGCGCCATACAGCGTGATGCGCTTTTCGGTGGCGCCCGCCATGCGCAGGGCGATGATCGACAGGGCGCCGGTGATGCCGCAGATGATCGCCGCGACGTGGCCGGTGCCCAGGTGGCGGAAACCCGGGCGAAGGACGACGAGCACGCCGAGGAAGCCCACCAGCACCGCCGACCAGCGCCGCCAGCCCACGTGCTCGCGCAGGAAGATCACCGAGAGGATGGTGACGAAGATCGGTAGCAGGAAGATGAGGCAGAACGCCTCGGCCATGGGCAGGGCGGTGAACGCCATGACGGCGGTGACGTTGCCGATGGCGCCGGCCATGGCGCGCAGCAGCCACAGGCCGGGCAGCTTCGAGATGACGATCTCGCTCCAGCGGTCTTCCTTTTTCTTCAGGAAGGGCAGGGCCGCCAGGGCCAGCACCGCGCCGAAGAAGACGGCCTCATACGCGGGCAGGGTGCCTTCCAGCGACTTCACGAAGGCATCGCTCCACGCGTAGGCCGCGTAGCAGGCAAAGCCCAGGATCACACCTTTGAACATGGACATAGCGCGGGAGCCCGGCGTCAAAGGCCTAATGTAGTCCAAGGGCCGCCCCACCGGGCGGCTCGAAGGCCCTCCCAGCCGCACCATGGGGTTTGCTGCGCCCCGGCATGACCCGGTCTTCACACGGGTCTACAATCAGGGGCTTTCCGGTCCCCGCCCACGAGTATCCGCATGGCCCACCGTCTCGACCCGCTCGATCTCTATGACGTCCGTTCGCTGCTGACGGATGAAGAACGCATGGTGCAGGATGCCGTCGGCCGCTTTGTCGACGAAAAGGTGCTGCCGATCATCGGCGACGCCTTTGACCAGGCCCGCTTCCCGTCGGAACTCGTGCCCGAGATTGCCGCCCTGGGGCTGCTCGGGGCGACCCTGCCCGAGGAATACGGCTGCGCCGGCATGAACGGTGTCAGCTACGGCCTGATCTGCCAGGAACTCGAGCGCGGCGATTCCGGCCTGCGCAGCTTCGCCTCGGTGCAGAGCTCGCTGTGCATGTACCCGATCTTCGCCTACGGCTCGGAAGAGCAGAAGCGCGAATACCTGCCGCGCATGGCGGCAGGTGAAGTCATCGGCTGCTTCGGCCTGACCGAGCCGCACGGTGGTTCGGATCCGGCGAACATGAAGACCCTGGCGCGCCGCGATGGCGACGACTGGGTCATCAACGGCGCCAAGATGTGGATCACCAACGGCAACCTCGCGCACATCGCCATCGTGTGGGCGCAGACGGACGACGGCATCCAGGGTTTCATCGTGCCGACCGATACCAAGGGCTTCGCCGCCCAGGTGGTGCACAAGAAGATGAGCCTGCGCGCCTCGGTGACCTCGGCGCTGTTCTTCGACGACGTGCGCGTGCCCGACAGCGCGCGCCTGCCCAAGGTGAAGGGCCTGAAGGGCCCGCTCGGCTGCCTTACCCAGGCCCGCTACGGCATCACCTGGGGCCCGATCGGTGCCGCCCAGGCCTGCCTGAAGGAAGTGCTCGACTACTCGTCCCAGCGCATCCTGTTCGGCCGCCCGCTGGCCGCCAACCAGGCCGTGCAGGTGCGCCTGGCCGACATGGCCCGCCGCATTACCGCCGCGCAGCTGATCTCGCTGCAGCTGGGCCGCCTGAAGGATGCAGGTCGCCTGCAGCCCACCCAGGTGTCGCTGGCGAAGTGGAACAACGTGCGCATGGCCCTGGATATCGCCCGTGATTGCCGCGACATCCTCGGTGGTGCCGGTATCACCACGGAGCATTCCGCGATCCGCCACGCGCTGAACCTGGAATCGGTCATCACCTACGAAGGCACGGAAACCGTGCACCAGCTGGTGGTCGGCCGCGAGCTCACCGGCATCAACGCGTTCTGATCCGGGCCATGCACGGACCGCGCATCGAGACCGACCGGCTGATCCTTCGACCCACGGCGGCGGAGGATTTCGACGCGTGGGCCGCCTGCATGGCCGACCCGGAAGTTAATCGCTTCCTGGGCGGGCCGCAGCCGCGCGCCGTGGCCTGGCGCAACTTCATGACCATGGCGGGCTCGTGGAGCATCCTCGGCTTCGGCATGTTCTCGGTGATCGAGCGCGCCTCGGGTCGCTGGGTCGGTCGCCTCGGGCCCTGGCATCCGGAAGGCTGGCCGGGGGATGAGATTGGCTGGGGCCTGCTGCGTGAGACCTGGGGCAAGGGCTACGCCACCGAAGGCGCGGCAGCGTCCATGGACTGGGCGTTCGACACGCTGGGCTGGACCAGGTGATCCATTCGATCAACCCGGACAACGTCGCCTCCATCAATCAGCGTGGCGAAGAAGCTGGGGTCCACCTTGCTGGGCCCAGGCACGCTGCCGGCACCGTTCGAGGGCGACGTCGTCGACCTGTGGGGGCAGACGCGTGAGCAATGGTTCGCGCGTCGCCGCTGATCCTTCTTCGCCGGAGTACATCGTGAGCCAGAGCACACCTTCGATTCCCACCGTGTACGGCCTGCGCTCGTCGGGCAACTGTTACAAGGTGCAGCTCCTCCTGGAACTGCTCGGGCAGCCTTACCGCTGGGTGGACACCGACAGTACGCAGGGCGCGACGCGCACACCCGAATACCTCGCCCTTAACCCGAACGGAAAGGTGCCCCTGCTGGTGCTCGACGACGGGCGGCGGCTTGCGGAGTCGAACGCGATCCTCTGCTATCTCGCGGAGGGCACGCCTTACCTGCCGGCGGATGCGTGGGATCGCGCGCGCACGCTGCAATGGCTGTTCTTCGAGCAGTACAGCCATGAGCCGTACATCGCCGTGGCGCGGTTCGTCCGCCGCTGGCTGCCAGGCGACCATGCACGGCAGGCCGAGGTGCCGCGCCTGATCGAGCGCGGCGCACAGGCGCTGGACGTCATGGAGCAGCACATCGGAAGCGAATCCTTTTTCAGTGGCGGCGCCTTTGGCGTCGCCGACATGGCGTTGTTCGCCTATACGCATTGCGCCGCCGATGGCGGCTTCGACCTGTCCCGATGGCCCCGTGTCACCGCCTGGCTGGAGCGCGTGCGCTCACAGCCGCGCTTCTCGGCAATGGCCGCCTGACCTTTTTTCGCAGAGCACATCATGTCCGTCCCGCATTCCATCGCCGCCCGCCACAAGGGCTTCAACCGCGCCGAGATCGTTGACCAGAACTTCGTTGAATTCGTGCAGTTCTGGCGCGGCGACGTGGCCACGCCGCCGCGCGACGACGAGCCGGTACTCCCGGGCAGCACGCTGGATGCGCGCGGCTTTCGTGAACTGCTCGAATCGCAGCTGATCAGCCGCCACCTCGACCTGATGGCACGCGTCCTGCGCGTGCAGAACAAGGTGTTCTACACCATCGGTTCGTCCGGCCATGAAGGCAACGCGATGGTGGCCCGCGCCACGCGGCACACCGATCCGGCGTTCCTGCATTACCGAAGCGGCGGCTTCATGGCCGAGCGCTTCCGCAAGCTGCCCGGCATGGATCCGGTGATGGATTCCGCGCTGTCGTTCGCCGCCAGCAGCGAAGACCCGGCCTCGGGTGGCCGTCACAAGGTGTGGGGGAGCAAGCCGTTGTGGGTGCTTCCGCAGACATCCACCATCGCCTCGCACCTTCCGAAGGCGTTGGGTACGGCGATCGCCATTGAACAGGGCAAGCGTATCCGCCATGCGCTGCCGATCCCGGACGATTCGATCACCATCTGCTCGTTCGGTGATGCCTCGTCGAACCATGCCACCGCCCAGACGGCCTTCAATGCCGCTGCCTGGACGGCTTACCAGAAGCTGCCCGCACCCGTGCTGTTCGTCTGCGAAGACAACGGCATCGGCATTTCGGTGAAGACGCCGTCGGGCTGGGTGGCCAGCAACTTCGAGCGTCGCTCCAACCTCGATTATTTCTATGCGGATGGCCTCGACCTCGCCGGCGGCTACGCTGGCGTGCAGCGTGCCGTCGAGCATTGCCGGACGACGCGACGTCCCACGTTCCTGCACCTGAACACCACGCGTGTGATGGGCCATGCGGGCACCGATTTCGAGATCGAATGGCGCTCGGTGGAAGAACTCGTGGCACTGGAGGCCACCGACCCGTTGCTGCGTAGCGCCACCATCGCGCTCGCCTCGGGCCTGTACGATCGTGAAAGCCTGCTCGGCCTGTACGACAGCATCCGCAAGCGCTGCTTCGAAGCCGCCGAAGATGCCGACCGCCGTCCGCGGCTGACCCGCCTCGACGATGTGATGAAGCCGCTGGCGCCCTACACGCCGGATGCGGTGCGTGCGGAAGCCCAGCGTGCCGGTGATGCGGCCGAGCGCGAGCGCGTCTTCGGTGGTGCGGAGAAGCTCCCGGAGAAGCAGGCACCGCGTCATCTCGCCATCCAGATTGGCATGGCGCTGCACGACCTCATGGCGAAGTATCCGGAGAGCCTTCTGTTCGGTGAAGACGTTGCCCAGAAGGGCGGCGTGTACACGGTGACGAAGGGCCTGCACAAAGCCTTCCGCAACACCCGCGTGTTCAACACGCTGCTGGATGAAACGATGATCTTGGGCCTCGCCCAGGGTTACGCCAACATGGGCATGCTGCCGCTGCCCGAGATCCAGTACCTGGCGTACTTCCACAACGCCTGTGACCAGATCCGCGGTGAAGCGGCCTCGCTGCAGTTCTTCTCCAACGACCAGTACCGCAATCCGATGGTGATGCGTGTGGCCTCGCTGGGTTACCAGCGTGGTTTCGGCGGCCACTTCCATAACGACAATTCGATCACCGCGTTGCGCGACATTCCCGGCCTGGTCGTGGGCTGCCCCAGCCGCGGCGACGACGCGGCGATGATGCTGCGTACCC
Source organism: Luteibacter pinisoli (assembly GCF_006385595.1). Taxonomy (NCBI): domain Bacteria; kingdom Pseudomonadati; phylum Pseudomonadota; class Gammaproteobacteria; order Lysobacterales; family Rhodanobacteraceae; genus Luteibacter; species Luteibacter pinisoli. The sequence continues at coordinate 3,275,616 of NZ_CP041046.1, read as the reverse complement.
TCGCGGCACTGGCCAAGGTCGACGGACGCGTTACCGCATTCCTCGAGCCCATCGCGCTGTACATGACGAAGGACCTGTACGAGGCCGGCGATGGCCAGTGGCAGTTCGCCTACCCGGCCCCGGGGGAGGCGCTCGCCCTGGGCGGAGGGCGTGTCTATAACGACGGCGCGGACGACCTGGTGATCTTCACCTTCGGCAACGGCGTGCCGATGAGCCTGCGTGCGGCGCGGCGCATCGAAACCGAGCGCGGCTGGAAGGTCCGGGTGATCGACCTGCGCTGGCTCGTGCCGCTCAACGACGCGTTCATCGCGGCCCAGGCGAAGGGCGCGAAGCGCATCCTCGTGGTGGATGAAGGCCGCAAGAGTGCCGGCGTGGGCGAAGGCGTGATCACGGCGATCGTCGAAGCCGGGCTCGGTGCCGTGCCGCTCCGCCGCGTCGTGGGCGCGGATACGTTCACCCCGCTGGCGGGGGCCGCGTTCCTGGTGTTGCCGGGCGACGACGACGTGGTCGCCGCGGCCAGCGAACTGGCCTGATTCCCGCCTACTTGGTGGGGACGGCCTTGCTGCGGACCAGGGTAGGGGCCGTGGGGCCGGAGCAGACGACGCGGTTACGGCCGCCCAGTTTGGCCGCGTACATGGCCTGGTCGGCGCGCTCGATCAGTGACTGCACGGTATCCGCCGGCGTGCGCATGGCAATGCCGATGGATACCGTGAGCATCTCGTTGCCACCCACGTGCACGTCGAGCCGGCTCACGCGACGGCACAGGCGCGTCGCGATCTGCACGGCGTGCTCGCGCTCTGCGCCGCGGAGCAGTGCCACGAATTCCTCGCCGCCATAACGGCCCAGCAGGTCGCTCGGGCGCAGTTCGTGGCGCAGCGCACCCGCCATCGCCACCAGGGCGCGGTCGCCGGCGGCGTGGCCATGGCGGTCGTTCAGTGACTTGAAGTGATCCAGGTCGAGGAACAGCAGCGCCACGGGGCGTCCCATGCCTTCCTCCAGCGTGGCGAGCGCGGCGTCGGTCCATGCGCGGCGGTTCAGCACGCCGGTGAGCGGATCGGCATCGGCGAGCTGGCGCGCCTTGTCACGATCATGGCGAATCGTCAGCGCGCGATCGGAAAGGCCGATGGACAACACGATGGCCTCGAACGCGCCCATCGCGATGGCCGCGTCGGGAAGCCACGGAGCCCCGGCAAACATGCCTTGCAACTGCGCGCCGCACAGCGCGGTCAGCAACAGCAGGGGCGTCCAGCCGACGAGGAAGAACCACGCATGGCGGGAGCCGCGCGCCGCGGCGATCGCGCCGGCCACGAGCAGGAGCACCGCGCCGAGAAGGAGCAGGGGCTGCAGCAGCAGGTGCGCGGTACTCACAAGGATCGACACGCCCGTCATCTGCAGGGTGGCGATCACCGGCATGCCCAGGGCGAAGGCGAGCACGGGCGTGCGTAGCAGCGGTACGTAATCGTCCGCTTTGCAGAACCGCAGCATGAACAGGGCCGCGAAGGACACCGACAACGCCGTGGCCGCGGTGCCCAGCGAATCGCCGAGCCCAGCCAGCATCTGCAGTTCCAGCGGATGGAAAACAAACCCGGACTTCAGGCCCTGGATCAGCGCGTAGCAGACCAGGTACGCGGCATACCAGCCGAATGTCATGTCGCGCAGGATCAGGGCAAAGCACAACGCCATCAGTGCCATGGTGAGCATGATGGCGAAACACGCCGTGGCGAAGACCAGCCAGGTCGCATCGTCGCCCAGGTAATCCGGCCAGCTATCCACGCTGATGGTGACGGCGCCGGGGGCCTTGTCGCTGGGCTCGAACTTCAGCAGCAGCGGGCGTGAGTCGGGGATGGAAGCGGGGATGGCGAAGGCCACGCGACCGTGGCCATGCAAGGGTGGGCCGAAGTCGTCCAGCGCCGTGGTCACCCTGTCATCGGGCGCGTAGTAAAGGCTCACCTTGCCCGCGCCCGGGTTGTGGATGCTGAGCACGCGCTCGCCGGTGGTCCACGGCGGCAGGGCGCGCACGATGACCCATGTACCGGCGCCGCTGGTGGGGAATAGCTGCATCCGCGCGGGATCAAAGGCGGGCAGGGGGGCTGTCCAGGCTTCGGCGAGCACCTTGGCGGGCTCGTCACCGGGGTGCACGTCCCGGTAGTTGCCGCTCAGCGTGGGAGCCGCATGGGCGATGCCCGCCACGGCAAAAAGGACGCAGCAAGCCACCGCCCCCAAAAGGCGGAAAGCCCAAGAACGCTGCCCCTGCTCAACCATGCCCGAATCCTGCGAAGACACCGCGGCGCGCCCATGGCGCGCGGCCTGGATCCGATGCAATCAGATGATGCGCCGTCTCCCCTCAACAGCACCTACATTGTGCACTGCTGCCGAAAGTGTGTCTGCTCTGCCGTTCGGGCTAGGTGAAGGCCCTAGGGCCGCACGGGTGGCAGGACGGTGAGCCCCCCGAAGCGTTCCAGCAACTGGGCCTGGGCGTCGCGCACCGGGGCCCCCGGGGACGGCTGCGGTAGAACGTATGTCCCATCCGGCTGTTGCATCCAGGCCGAGTGGTTGTCCGCCAGGTAGAGATCCAGCTCCTTGCGAACGCGCTGGCGCAGCTTCTTCCCCTCGATCGGGAAGCAGGTCTCGACGCGGCGGTCCAGGTTGCGCTCCATCATGTCCGCGCTGGCCAGGTACAACGCCGGCTCGCCGTCGTTGTGGAACCAGTAGACGCGGCTGTGCTCCAGGAAGCGGCCCACTACCGAACGCACGCGGATATTGTCCGACACGCCCGGCACGCCGCCGCGCAGACAGCACATGCCGCGCACGATCAGGTCAATCTTTACGCCGGCCTGGCTGGCGCGGTACAGCGCACGGATGATCTTCGGGTCGGTGATGGCGTTGAGCTTGCACACGATCTCAGCCTTCTTGCCCGCCAGCGCGTTGGTGGCTTCGCGTGCAATGAGGTCGAGCAGGGTCTTTTTCAGCGTGAACGGCGCATACAGCATGCGCTTCATCTTCAGTGCCTTGCCCATGCCGGTGAGCAGGCGGAACAGCTTGTGCACGTCATCGCACAGGGCTTCGTCCGACGTGAGCAGGCTGTAGTCGGTGTAAAGGCGCGCATTGCCCGAGTGGTAATTGCCCGTGCCCAGGTGCGCGTAGCTCACCAGCTTGCCGTTCTCGCGGCGCTGCACGTAGGCGAGCTTGGCGTGCGTCTTCACGCCGACCACGCCATAGGTCACCACCGCGCCGGCCTGCTGGAGGCGCGAGGCGAGGCTCAGGTTGGATTCTTCGTCGAAGCGGGCACGCAGTTCCACCACCGCGGTCACTTCCTTGCCCGCGCGCGCCGCTTCCACCAGGGCGTCGACGATCTCGGAATTCGCGCCGCTGCGGTACAGCGTCTGCTTGATGGTGAGCACCTGCGGGTCTTTCGCCGCCTGGCGCAGGAAATCGACCACCGGGGAGAAGGACTCGAACGGGTGGTAAAGCAGGATGTCCTGCTTGCCAATCACCGAGAACATGTCCTCGGCATCGGCCAGCGCCTTGGGCAGCGCCGGCACGAACGGCGGGTACTGCAGCCGCGCGTACTCCGGCTTCAGCGTCATCTCGAACAGGCGCGCGAGGTTCACCGGGCCATTCACTTCGTAGAGTGAATCGGCGTCCAGCGCGTACTGCTTCAGCAGGTAATCGACCAGCGGCTTGGGGCAGTTGTCGGCCACTTCCAGGCGCACCGCATCGCCGTAGCGCCGCGAGAAGAGTTCGCCGCGCAGCGTGCGCGCAAGATCCTCGACGTCTTCCGGGTCGATGGAAAGATCCGCGTTGCGGGTCAGGCGGAACTGGTACGAACCCAGCACGCGCATGCCGGGGAACAGATCGTCGGCGTGGGCGTGGATGATCGACGACAGCAGCACGTAGTTGTCGCCGTCTTCGCACACCTCGTTCGGCAGGCGGATGATGCGCGGCAGGATGCGCGGCGCCGGCACGATGGCCAGGCCGGAATCGCGGCCGAAAGCATCCGTGCCTTCCAGCTGCACGATGAAGTTGAGGCTCTTGTTGACCAGGCGCGGGAACGGGTGCGTCGGGTCCAGGCCGATCGGGGTGATCAGCGGCGCGACTTCATGGCGGAAATAGCGGCGCACCCACATTTTCTGCTTCGTCGACCACTGGTTGCGGCGGACGATGCGGATGCCCTGGTCGGCCAGCGCGGGAAGAATTTTCTCATTGAGGATCGCGTACTGCCGCTCAATCTGGCGATGCGCAATCTCAGAAATTTCTGTAAGGACGCGACGCGGCGGGATGCCGTCAGCGCCGATGACTTCGTGGTCAAAGGCAATCTGCTGCTTGAGGCCGGCAACGCGGATCTCGAAGAACTCGTCCATGTTCGACGAGAAGATCAGCAGGAACTTCAGCCGCTCGATGAGCGGTTTGGATTCATCCAGGGCCTGGTCGAGCACGCGGATGTTGAACTGCAGCTGCGCCAGCTCGCGATGGATGTACAGCGACGGGTCGTTCAGGTCGATCGCCGGGACGTCCGGTGCCGCCGGTGGGACCTTGGCGGGAGGCGTCTTCGCAGGTGCGGTCGATTCGGGGGCGGTCGTCATCGTGTCCAAGCATCAGTCCTCGTCGCGGCGCGCGACGCCCTCGATGGTACGCCGCCCGGGGAGGTTATGACCGTGCTTTTACAGGGTCGTGACATCCCAGCCGGGCCATCAGACGATGAGCGGCTCCGGTTCTAGCGTGATGCCGTACTTCGCCTGCACACCGGCGATCACCTTCTGCGCAAAGGCCCACAGCTGCGGGCCCGTGGCCTTTCCGTGGTTCACCAGTACCAGGGCGTGGCGGTGGGACATCCCCGCGTCGCCGTCACGTTCGCCCTTGAAACCGGCGCCTTCAATCAGCCAGCCCGCGGAAATCTTCGCGGTGTTGCCCGCGTGCGGCCACACCGGCAGGCCCGGGTGGGCGAGGGCGAGCGCCTCGGCCTGGGCCTGGCCGATGACGGGGTTCTTGAAAAAGCTGCCCGCGTTGCCGATCACCGCCGGATCCGGCAGTTTGCGCGAACGCAGCCTTACCACCGCCTCCGCGACGTGGTACGGCGTGGGCCGGGCCACGCCCATTTTTTCCACTTCCTCGCGGATCCCCGCATAGTCCAGCGAGAGCGGGCGCTCGCGCGGCAACGCGAAGGTCACGGCCACGACGATCCAGCGGCCGGCCTGCTGCTTGAAGCTGGAATCGCGATACGAGAAAGCACACGCGGCCTTGTCGAGCACCACGAATTCACCCGCGTGCGTGTCGTACGCTTCCACGGTGTCGATAAACTCGGCCACTTCGACGCCGTACGCACCGATATTCTGGATGGGCGCGGCGCCCACGGTCCCGGGGATCAGGATCAGGTTTTCCAGGCCGGCGTAGCCGTTGCCGAGCGACCAGCGCACGAAATCATCCCAGCGTTCGCCGGCCGCCACGCGGATCAGCACGCGGTCGTCGCGCTCGAACGTCTCCACGCCGGCATTGGCCATGGCCAGCACGGTGGCATCGACATCGCCCTTGATCAGCATGTTGCTGCCTTCGCCCAGCACCAGCACCTTGCCGGCCTTCACGGCCGGGTAGGCGAGGATCTCGGGGATCTTCATCGGGTCGTGCACCTCGGCCAGCAGCTTCGCGCGCGCATCCACGCGCAGCGTATTGCGGCCGCCCAGCGGGGCATCCGAGGCCAGGGTGAAGCCGCCCATATCGACGGGCGCGTTGTTCAGGGTCATGCGAGGATTCCACGGCGACGGATTTCCGCGACCGCTTCGTTGATCAGTTGGGGGCCGCGGTACACGAGGCCGGAATACACCTGCACGAGCGAGGCGCCCGCTTCCATCTTGGTCGCCGCGGTGTCGCCGTCGAGGATGCCGCCGACGCCGATGATCGGCAGGCGGCCGTTGAGCCGCCGGGCCATGCCGCGCAACACGGCGGTGGATTTCTCGAAGAGCGGCTTGCCGGACAGGCCGCCGGTCTCGCTCGCAAAGCGGTGGCCGGCCACGCTTTCGCGGTCGATCGTGGTGTTGGTGCAGACGACGCCGTCGATGCCGGAGGCCAGCAAGACCTCGGCGATAGCGTCCAGCTCGGTCTCGGACAGATCCGGGGCGATCTTCAGCAGCATGGGCTTGCGCTGGCCGTGCTGGCTGGCCAGGCGCTCCTGGGCATCGCGCAGCGTGCCGATGAAGCGGCGCAGCGTTTCCTCTTCCTGCAGGTCACGCAGGCCCTGCGTGTTCGGCGAGGAGATGTTCACGGTGATGTAGCTGGCCAGCGGATACGCGCGCTCAAGGCACAGCAGGTAGTCGTCGGTGGCACGCTCGTTCGGCGTGTCCTTGTTCTTGCCGATGTTGATGCCGAGCACGCCGCGGAAGCTGGCTTTCTCCACGTTGCGTACCAGTGCATCGATGCCGCCGTTGTTGAAGCCGAGGCGATTGATGACGGCTTCATGCTCGGGCAGGCGGAACATGCGCGGACGCTCGTTGCCCGCCTGCGGGCGCGGCGTGACGGTACCGATTTCGACGAAGCCGAAGCCAAGCGCGGCCACGCCGTCGAGGTGTTCACCGTTCTTGTCCAGGCCGGCCGCGAGGCCCACCGGATTGGGGAAGGTGATGCCGAACACGGTGGCCGGCAGGTCGGCCGGCGGCTTGTTGACCAGGCTGGAAAAGCCGCTGCGCTGGGCTACGTCGGAGGCATACAGCGTAAGGCCGTGCGCCGTTTCGGCGTCCAGCTTGAAGAGCAGGGGGCGGATCAGGTCGTACATCAGGCGTCCGGACGGCCCGCGAAGACGCGGGTGTCGTAGTCAAAATCGATGGTGCCGTCGTCCTGGGTCGCCTCGAATAGCGAACGCAGGGCCTTCAGCATGGGCTCGTGGTTGGTGTGGCCGGGCTTCGGGGCGTACGAGGACGACATCAGCCGGCCGAGCAGCGCGTCGTAGTCCAGCTTCTGGCCGTGCGGGAACGAGGCCATGCCGCGATAGCCGTGGCCGAACCAGCGGGCCATGGCGTCGTCGTCCGCGTAGCGCTCGGCCACGCTGACATAGTCCACGCCATAGTCGTGCAGGAGGCGCTCGTAGCCTTCCAGGAACGGCGTGCCGACGAGGCGGCGGGTATTCCAGAACACGGCCACGAGGCCGCGGGCGGAAAGGATCCGCCGCGCTTCCGCGCGCATCGCCGCCTGGTCGAACCAGTGGAAGGCCTGGGCCGCCGTGACCAGGTCCACTGAGCCATCGGCCAGGCCGGTCACCTCGGCGGTGCCGTCCACGGCATGGAACCGGCCCTCGGCGCCCAGCCAGTGGCTGGCCGCCTCACGCATGGCCTGGTTGGGCTCCACGGCGGTGACGCGGTGGCCGGCATCCAGGAACAGCTTGCTGGAAATGCCGGTGCCCGCGCCGATGTCCGCCACGGCCCAGTCGGGTTTCACGCCCAGGCCGTGCAGCCAGTCGACCAGCGCCCGCGGGTAGTCGGGCCGGTAGCGGACATAGTCCTCTACGCGGTCAGAGAAACGTTCCGTGGAGCGCAGGTCGGCCATGGCGTTGCCTTGTCAGCTCAGAACTCGAACTTGATGCCCTGGGCCAGCGGCAGCGCGTCCGAGTAGTTGATGGTGTTGGTCTGGCGGCGCATATACACCTTCCAGGCATCCGAGCCGGACTCGCGACCGCCGCCGGTTTCCTTCTCGCCACCGAAGGCGCCGCCGATTTCCGCGCCGGAGGTACCGATATTGACGTTGGCGATGCCGCAATCCGAACCCGCCGCGGAAAGATACTGCTCTGCCGCCTTCAGGTCCTGCGTGAAGATGGCTGACGACAGGCCCTGCGGCACGGCGTTCTGCATGGCCACGGCGTCGTCCAGCGTATCGAACGGCATCACGTAGAGGATCGGCGCGAACGTTTCGGTCTGTACCACCTCATCGTCATTGCTCAGGCCGGTGACGATGGTGGGCAGCACGAAGTTGCCCTTGCGGTCAGCCAGCGCCTTGCCGCCGGTGCGCACGGTGCCGCCGGCCGCCTTGGCTTTCTCGATGGCGGCGAGGAAGGCCTCGACGGCTTCCGGACTGTTTAGTGGGCCCATCAGGGTGGTCGCCAGGGTCGGATCGCCGATCTTGTGCTCCACCTGGCCGTAGGCCTTCACCAGCGTATCGACCACGGCATCGTGGATCGACGAGTGCACGAGGACGCGGCGGGTGGAGGTGCAGCGCTGGCCCGCGGTGCCGACGGCGCCGAAGACGATGGCCGGGATGGCCAGCTTCAGGTCGGCTGACTTGTCCAGGATGATGGCGTTGTTGCCGCCCAGCTCAAGCAGGCTGCGGCCCATGCGGCGCGCGACGCGCTCGCCGACCATGCGGCCCACCTTGGTCGAGCCGGTGAAGCTGATGAGCGGGATGCGCTTGTCGTCGACAAACGTCTGCGCCAGCTCGGTGCCCGCATCGTTGAACAGGAAGAAGATATCCGGGAAGCCGGCTTCCTTCAGGGCTTCGTTGCAGATCTTCATCGTCGCGATGGCCGAGAGCGGCGTCTTCGGCGAGGGCTTCCAGATGCAGATATCGCCGCAGATGGCGGCCAGGAAGGCGTTCCAGGCCCACACGGCCACCGGGAAGTTGAAGGCGCTGACGATGCCGACCAGGCCCACCGGGTGCCACTGCTCGTACATGCGGTGGCCGGGGCGCTCCGAATGCATGGTGTAGCCATAGAGCATGCGGCTCTGGCCCACCGCGAAATCGGCAATGTCGATCATCTCCTGCACTTCGCCGTCACCCTCGGGCTTGATCTTGCCCATCTCGAGGGCGACCAGCGAACCGAGGGCATCCTTGTGCTTGCGCAAGGCTTCGCCGCACAGGCGAACGGCCTCACCGCGGCGCGGGGCCGGGGTGGTGCGCCAGATGGCGAAGGCTTCCTGGGCGCGCTGGACGATCGTCTCGTAATCCGCTGCGCTGGAGGCGTTCACCGTCGCGAGCACCTCGCCCGTGGCCGGGTTGGTCGGCGAGACGGTACCGGCGTCGGTGGTGGCGGCCCACTCGCCGCGGCCGAGGTAGGTGCCGGACTCGGTCGCGTTGAGGCCGAGCGCTTGCAGGATCTTGGCGGACATGAGGAATTCCTATGGCAGGGGCGGACACGGCGTCCACGGCCCGGGTGAAAACCGGGATTCTAGCAAACACCCCCTTCACCTCTTGTTGTGCGCCGCGGGACGGACGTCACGATGCCGTGGACGCCGTATGCTCTTGCGGGGACGGTGCGACGACAGCCGCAAGTGCATGGTCAGGCTGTGTTTGTCGAAAAAAGTGGAGTTTGACCATGGCACACGTCTACGAGGTCCCGTATTTCCCTGAGGATGATCTGGGCTGGCCAGTGCGCATGGGCGGGCGGATCGTGACGCGCTGTGAGTCGCGGATCGACGCCCTGGCGGCCGCCGTGACCCGGGCCGCGGCCGAGGGCGGCGGTGCCAGCATCGGCATCGAGGGCGCGGATGGCGTGTGGCGGCCGTTCGGCAGCGACGCCAAGCGCCCCAGCCTGATTCCGGCCTTGCCTCCCCGGCGCTTCTCCGTAGTGCGGTAGAGGGCCCCGCCGCCCACGCAGCCCGGTGTCGTCAAGCGCCGGGCGAGCGGTTAATCTGACGCCCTTTGCTTCCAGCCGTGGGCCCGGGCGTGGCTAATGAATAACGTGAAAATCGCCGTGGTAGGCCTTGGCTATGTGGGCCTGCCCCTCGCGGTGGAGTTCGGGAAGATCCTTCCCACCCTTGGCTACGACATCGATGCCGCGCGCATCGCCGCCCTCCGTGAGGGCCGGGACCACACCCAGGAGACGTCGGCCGAAGAGATCCGGGCCGCGTCGCAGCTTGAGGTGACGGCGGACCTCGCCGCCATCGCCGCTGCCAACGTCTATGTGGTGACCGTTCCCACCCCCGTGGACGAGCACAAGCGCCCTGACTTCGGCCCGCTGATCCGGGCCAGCGAGGCCATCGGCACCGTGCTGAAGCGCGGCGATACCGTGATCTACGAATCCACGGTGTATCCCGGCGCCACGGAGGAGATCTGCGTCCCCGCGCTGGTGCGGACCTCGGGGCTGGCCTTCAACGTGGATTTCCACGTGGGCTACAGCCCTGAACGCATCAATCCGGGTGATCGCGAGCGCCGTCTGACGACGATTCCCAAGATCACCTCCGGGTCGACCCCGGAAACCGCCGATTTCGTCGATGCCCTGTACCAGCGAATCATCGTCGCCGGCACGCACAAGGCGCCGTCACTGAAAGTGGCCGAAGCGGCCAAAGTCATCGAGAACACCCAGCGTGATGCGAATATCGCGCTCATCAACGAGTTTGCGCTGATCTTCCACCGTTTGGGCATCGACACCACCGACGTGCTCGCCGCGGCGGGCACGAAGTGGAACTTCCTGCCGTTCAAGCCCGGCCTGGTCGGTGGCCACTGCATTGGCGTGGATCCGTACTACCTGATCCAGAAAGCCCAGGCAGTAGGGTATTTCCCCGACATCCTGCTGGCCTGTCGGCGCATCAACGATGCGATGGGCAGCCACGTGGCCAGCGAGGTCATCAAGCTGATGATCGGCAAGGGCCATGCGATCCGGGATAGCCGCATCCTCGTCCTCGGCCTGACCTTCAAGGAAAACTGCCCGGACCTGCGCAACACCCGCGTGGTCGATCTGGTCCGTGAGTTCGAAGGCTACAGCGCGCGCGTCGACGTATACGACCCATGGGCCAACGCGGAGGAGTGCAAGGTCGAGTACGGCCTTTCCCTGCTGGCCGAGGTGCCCGGTGCCGGCGAGTACGATGCGATCGTCGTGGCGGTGGCCCATGATGAATTCCGCCAGATGGGCGGGGCCGGCATCCGCGCCCTGGCCAATGGCCGCGCGGTGGTCTATGACATCAAAGGCATATTACCTAAGGAAGCCATCGACGGCCGGCTGTGAATGCTAAGGTAATTATTTAAGGGCGTTTTCCCATGAAAGTACTGGTTACGGGCACGGCCGGGTTCATCGGCTCGCATGTCGCCATGAAGCTGCTCGCGCGCGGTGACGATGTCATCGGCTTCGACAGCATGAATGATTACTACGACGTGACGCTGAAGCAGGCCCGCCTCGCGCGCTTCATCGACCACCCGCGCTACACGCACGTCCAGGGTGACCTGGCCGATCGCGATGCGGTGGAGCGACTGTTCGCCGAACACAAGCCGGAACGTGTCATCCACCTGGCGGCACAGGCCGGCGTGCGCTATGCCGCGCAGAACCCGCACGTGTACGTGGCGAGCAATGTCACCGGCTTCCTGCATATCCTGGAAGGTTGCCGCCACCACGGTGTGCAGCACCTGGTTTTCGCGTCCACCAGTTCGGTCTACGGCGCCAATCGCGCGATGCCATTCTCGGAGCACCGCTCGACGGAACATCCGCTCACGCTGTACGCGGCGACGAAGAAAGCCAACGAGCAGATGGCGCATAGCTACGCCCACCTCTATGGCGTGCCGTGCACGGGCCTGCGCTTCTTTACCGTGTATGGCCCGTGGGGCCGTCCGGACATGGCGCTGTTCCTGTTCACGAAGAACATCATCGACGGCAAGCCGATCGACGTGTTCAACCACGGCCACCACAAGCGCAGCTTCACGTACATCGATGACATCGTCGAAGGCGTGGTCCTGGCGATGGACAGCCCGGCCGTTGTTGATGTGGCGTGGGATGCGATGCAGCCCGACCCGGCCACCAGCGGGGTTGCGCCGTACCGGATCTTCAATATCGGCAACGAGCATCCGGTGGAGCTGCTGACGTACATCAAAACGCTTGAGAAATCGCTCGGTCGCGAGGCCGTGATGAACCTGCTGCCGCTCCAGGCCGGTGACGTACCCGATACCGAGGCCGACGTCACCGATCTGCGTGAGCAGCTGGGCTATGAGCCCAAGGTGGCGGTGGAAGAGGGCGTCGCCAACTTCGTCGAGTGGTACCGCGCCTATTACAAGGTTTAAGCGCAGACGGTATCCTTAGCGCCCATTGCCCCGTAGCTCAGCTGGATAGAGCGTCCCCCTCCTGAAGCCTCACGACATCGTTCGCGCCGGCGACCACCCGTGACGAGCACCTCCATCTGGCTGTGGCTGCCTGATGCCTTTATCTGCGAATCCATGATGAGAGGATAGTGTCATGCGCATGGGGAATTGGCCGGGAAAGATGCTCGGGGCCGTTTTGCTGCAGCTGTCGCTTTGCGCTGGCGCCGTCGCCGGATCAGTCGACACACCGCCCGACGATTACGTCGCGATCTGGAAGACGCTTTGTCCGGTGGCCGGTTACCGGCATGGCTTCGTTGGATTCGACGACCTCCCAGGGCTGATCGATGTGCATGCCGATCGTCCCATATCGATCGATCCATGGACCCGGATATGGACCCGTACTTTCGACGGGCAGGGGCGCTTCACCGTTCGGCTCGAGGTTTCGCGTTTCGACCAGGGCAGGACGTCCGGTTGGATCGCCCAGGTTCCGCTCGACAAGCGGATGGCGTTCCGTTCTGACCTGCGTATTGACCTGCTGCCGTTCCGGCGCCAGCTGGCGCTGGCCTCGGTTGTGACCGATCTGAACCTGCTGGGCTACGAGGAGGTCGGCACCCGTTCTCCCAAGGGCGGCGGTATCGGGGAGAAGACCTATCTTCGAAGGATGTTCGGTGACGAGGTACGTGTGCGATACACCGAGGGTGTGGAATCCGCGCCGAGCGTTGCCGGTATCACCGTGATCGGCTATCGCTTCGACGGACAGGCGGTCGTGGCTGGGGTGGCGCGCGCCTGTCGATGACGTTGGAAGCGTGGACTTTGTCGGTTCGCTGTCTCGGGCCCTACGCGTCACGTGACCAGCGCGTAGGGCGAAGCCTTCTGTCCGCCCGGGCTGGTAGGGTATCCTTCCCAGTCGCAGGCCCCGTAGCTCAGCTGGATAGAGCGTCCCCCTCCTAAGGGGAAGGTCGCCCGTTCGAATCGGGCCGGGGTCACCATTCAAGCGCCCCTCACGCCTCAGTGCGTGTACTTCGCGGCCGTAAACGCGAGCGTGGCGAAGACCAGGGCGGTGCCGACGAACCACTTGATGAGTTCGGACCGGATCGCTTCTGCGCGGATGCCCTGGGTGCTTATCTCATGCTTGAGCTCCGCCAGCACACGCGCTAGTTCGCTGGTGGTGCCAGCTATGTGCTCCACCGTCGTCTCAATCCGCGTGAGACGTTCGCGGATATCGCTGACGTTGTGTTCCAACGCCCCGACGCGCACGTCAATGTTCCTTTCACCGGCCGCGCAAAGGCGCGTGCTCCCGTGGTTCGCGTAGGCCCGCTGATTCATCGAAGATCCTTTCGTGCGTTGGGTATGGGTGACGATAATGGGCTGTCAGTCCGGGTGGTATCGGCGAATGCCGCGTCGCTCAGCTGTCTTGCGACTACAACGCGTAGGCCGCGCTGGAGAGGTTCGCTGCAAGCCAATCGTGGCGGCACGTTGTATTCAAGCTAATCACCTCATCATGGCCCCATCCGACAGGAGTGCCCCATGTCCCGTTCGTTCGACGCCATCATCGTAGGAGCGGGCCAGGCAGGGCCGGCGCTTGCCGGCCGACTCACCGCGGCGGGCAAGACCGTCGCGATCATCGAGCGGCACCTTGTCGGCGGTACCTGCGTCAATACGGGGTGCAAGCCCACCAAGACGCTCGTGGCCAGTGCCTACGCAGCGCGTGTCGCGCAACGCGGCGGCGAATATGGCGTGCAGTACGCGGCCGACCCGGGGCCCATCCGTTTCCATCTTCCGACGGCGGCGGCGCGGGCGCAGAAAGTCATCCTGAACTCGCGCAAGGGCAACGAAGACTGGCTGGCCTCGATGCCGAACCTCACGCTGATCCGGGGCCATGCGCGCTTTACCGGGCCGCGGCAGATCGAGGTCAACGGCGAAACGATCGAGGCGCCGCAGGTTTTCCTGAATGTCGGTGGTCGCGCGAATGTCCCCGATTTTCCGGGGCTCGTCGACGTGGACTACCTCACCAACAGCACGATCATTCCGCTGGAGGTGCTGCCCGACCACCTCATCGTGGTGGGGGGGAGCTACATCGGTCTGGAGTTCGCGCAGATGTACCGCCGCTTCGGGGCGAAGGTCACCGTGGTGGAGCAGGGGCCCCGGCTCGTCGGCAAGGAAGACGAGGACGTTTCTGCCGAGATCCGTACGTTTCTCGAGGCCGAGGGTATCGAGGTGCGAACCCACGCCTGCTGCATTCGCCTGGGCAAGCGGGGTGACCAGGTGATGGTCGGCGTGGATTGCGACGAAGGCGCGCCGGAAGTCACCGGATCGCACGTTCTGCTGGCGGTAGGGCGTCGGCCGAATACGGACGACCTTGGGCTTGAGCTGGCGGGCGTCGCCGTCGACGAGCGTGGGTACATCACCGTGGATGACCACCTCAAGACCACGGCGGAAGGGGTCTGGGCCATGGGCGACTGCAATGGCAAGGGCGCCTTTACGCACACGGCGTGGAACGACTACGAGATTGTCGCCGCCAACCTGCTCGACGGCGCGGATCGCAAGGTGAGCGAGCGCATCCTTGGCTACGCGCTATACGTGGACCCGCCGCTTGGCCGCGTGGGCATGACCGAAGCGCAGGCGCGACGCAGCGGCCGTCCGTTGCTCGTGGCGAAGCGGCCGATGACCCGGGTGGGCCGGGCGGTGGAGAAGGGCGAAACGTGGGGTTTCATGACCATGGTGGCCGATGCCGAAACCCGCAAGGTCCTCGGCGCCGCGGTGCTGGGCACCGGCGGCGACGAAGTGATCCACGGCGTGCTCGACATGATGAACGCGGGCGCGACGATCGATACCTATCAATGGGCGGTGCCGATCCATCCCACGGTGTCCGAACTGATTCCTACCCTGATCGGCAGCCTGCAGCCCGCGGCGTGATCCGCGGGCTAGACGTCGCGCATCACCATCAGGCGGATCTCGCTCATGTCCTCGATGGCGTAACGAACCCCTTCGCGGCCGATGCCGGATGATTTCGCGCCACCGTAGGGCATGTTGTCCACGCGGAAGCTCGGTACGTCATTGATGATGACGCCGCCTTGTTCCAGGGTGTCCCATGCGTGCATGGCATGGCGCAGGTCGTTGGTGAACACGCCCGCCTGCAGGCCGAAGTCGGAATCGTTGACGGTGGCCAGTGCTTCGTCGAACGTCATGAAGCGATCAAGGATGGCCACAGGGCCGAAGGCTTCCAGACGCTGCAGTTTGGCGTCACGAGGCACCTTCTCAAGAAGCGTCGCCTGCAGCATCGCGCCCTTGCGCCCGCCGCCGCACAACAGGCGCGCGCCGGCCCTGGTCGCTTCGCCTGTCCACCCCTCGAGGCGTTGCGCGGCGGCCTCGTCGATCATCGGCCCGAGGAACGTGCTTTTCTTCTTCGGGTCGCCGGCTTTCAGCGTCTTGACCCTGGCGACAAGCTTGCGCTTGAGCGCGTCGTAAACATCGTCATGGGCGAGGATGCGCTGCACGCTGATGCAGCTCTGGCCTGACTGGTAAAACGCGCCGAAGACCAGCCGCTCAACCACCGCGTCGAGGTGATCGGCCTGGTCGGCATCCACGATGCAGGCCGCGTTGCCGCCGAGTTCCAGCGTCACCTTCTTGTGCCCGGCCTGTGCCTTGAGATCCCAGCCGATGATCCCGCCGGTAAACGACAGCAGCTTCAGGCGCGGGTCGGTGACCAGGGGCGAGGCAGATTTGCCGTCCAGGGGAAGGATGGAGAACGCGCCCTTCGGAAGGTCCGTCTCGGCGAGGATATCGCCAATGATCAGCGCACCCAGCGGCGTGCGCTCGGACGGCTTCAGGACGAACGGGCAGCCTGCGGCGATAGCTGGCGCCACCTTGTGGGCGACGAGATTCAGCGGGAAATTGAACGGCGTGATGAAGGCGACGGGGCCCACCGGCACCTTGCGGGTAAAGCCCTGGTAGCCGTTGGCCCGTTCGGAAATCTCCAGGTTGATGGTTTCGCCATTGATGCGTACCGCTTCTTCGGCGGCGATCTTGAACGTCTCGATCAGGCGGGTGACTTCGCCATGTGCATCATTGATGGGCTTGCCGGCCTCGACGCAGAGCGCGTAGGCCAGTTCATCCTTGCGCTCGCGAAAGCGCGCCACGCAGTGTTCCAGCACGGCCTGGCGTTGCCAGGGCCGGAACGCCTTCATCGCACCGGCGGCCGCCGTGGCGGCGGCGATCGCCTTCTCCAGTGCGTCGGCGTCCGGCAGGGCCACGCGGGTGGCCACCTTGCCGGTGTACTTGTCGATCACATCGAGTTTCGCCCTGGCCTTCACGGCCTTGTTGGCGAGGTAGTAGGGGTAGCTCTTCTCGAGCATGGCCATCGGGCTCCTCAGCGGGCATGCCGCCCATGATCCGGCGGCAGGCGTTCAGTGGTCGTGAGGCTAGTCGTCGCGCTTCAGGCGCAACTCGCCCTCGCCAAGCATGACGCGGACGCGCTCGCCCACGGCCACGTCAGCCGCACGGCGCACGATGCCGTCGCGCTGGTCGAAGACGATGGCGTAGCCGCGCTCAAGCGTTGCCAGCGGGCTCACGGCGTGGAGCGTGCGGCCTTGCTGCTGCACGCGCAGGCGGTCGCGTTCGATGCGGCGCTCCATGCTTCGCGCCATGCGCTGGCGCAGTTCGCCAATGCGCAGGCGAATCGGGGTAAGGCGCAGGCGCGGATGCTGCGCGGCAAGCCGGGCCTGCAGGCGATCGAGCCGGGCGCGGCGAAGGGCGTTGGACTGCGTGGCCGCGGTGTGCAGCCGCCGGCGCAGGGCCTCCAGGCGCTGCGCGTCACGCGCGAGGCGAGCCTGGGGCCGT
Source organism: Luteibacter pinisoli (assembly GCF_006385595.1). Classification (NCBI taxonomy): domain Bacteria; kingdom Pseudomonadati; phylum Pseudomonadota; class Gammaproteobacteria; order Lysobacterales; family Rhodanobacteraceae; genus Luteibacter; species Luteibacter pinisoli. The sequence goes on along the minus strand of NZ_CP041046.1, from coordinate 3,258,798 downwards.
TGGGCGTTCAGGCGCGCGTGCAGGTGATCGGCGCGCTGGGCGGACGACTGCAGGCGGCGCGTCACCAGGGTGGCCATGCGCTGGCGCAGGCGCTCCAGCTGGCGGGCCAGGTCGGCGCCGTCCGGTACGAGCAGCTCGGCGGCCGCCGACGGGGTGGCCGCGCGCAGGTCGGCCACGAAATCGGCAATCGTGAAGTCCACTTCGTGGCCGACGGCGGACACGACGGGTACCGCGCTTGCGTAGATCGCGCGGGCCACCTGTTCGTCGTTGAACGCCCAGAGATCCTCGAGCGAGCCACCCCCGCGCGTGACCAGCAGCACGTCGTAGCGGCCGCTTGCCGAGGCCCGCTGCAGCATGGCCGCGATGGCCGGCGGCGCTTCACGGCCCTGCACGGGTACGGGAAGCACCTCGACCTCGGCCAGGCCCAGGCGCCTGCCCAGCACGCTGAGCACATCGCGGACGGCGGCGCCGGAGGGTGACGTGATGACACCGATGCGACGCGGTAGCGCGGGCAGCGGACGCTTGTGGTCCTGGTCGAACAGCCCTTCGGCGCCAAGGCGTGCCTTCAGCTGCTCGAACTCGCGCTGCAGCGCGCCTTCGCCGGCGGGCTCCATGTGGTCGGCGACGAGCTGGAACTCGCCGCGGGCTTCATACAGGCCCACCTTGGCCCGCATCAGGACATGCATGCCGTCCGTCGGGCGAAAGCGCAGGCGTGAGGCCGCCATGCGGAACATGGCGCAGCGCACCTGGGCGCTCGCGTCTTTCAGCGTGAAGTAGATATGCCCCGATGCCGGGCGCGAGACGTTGGAGAGCTCGCCCTCGATCCAGACACCGACCGGCAGGGCATCTTCCAGCAGATCGCGCACCAGTCGGTTCAGGCCGGAGGGCGTGAAGATCTCGGGAGCCGCGCGGTCGAAGGTATCGGACATGGACCGGCGAGATTATCACGCCGGTCGCCAATGTCGATTTCCCGTTACATCCGGAAGACGCCGAACCGTCCCTGTTCGATGGGCGCGTTCAGCGACGCCGACAGGGCGAGGCCCAGGACGCGGCGGGTATCGGCCGGGTCGATGATGCCGTCGTCCCACAGGCGCGCGCTGGCGTAATACGGATGGCCCTGGCGTTCGTACTGGTCGCGCACCGGTGCCTTGAAGGCTTCCTCGTCCTCCGCGCTCCATGTGCCGCCGCCGGCCTCGATGCCGTCGCGGCGGACGGTCGCCAGCACCGAGGCGGCCTGCTCGCCGCCCATGACGCTGATGCGCGCGTTCGGCCACATCCACAGGAAGCGGGCGCCATAGGCCCGGCCGCACATGGCGTAGTTGCCGGCGCCGAACGAACCGCCAATCACCACGGTGAACTTGGGCACGTGCGAACAGGCGACGGCGGTCACCATCTTCGCGCCGTCCTTCGCGATGCCGGCGTTTTCGTATTTGCGGCCGACCATGAAGCCGGTGATGTTCTGCAGGAACACCAGCGGTACGTTGCGCTGGTTGCACAGCTCGATGAAATGCGCGCCCTTCTGCGCACTTTCGCCGAAGAGGATGCCGTTGTTCGCCACGATGCCCACGGGATAGCCGTGGATGTGCGCAAACCCAGTGACCAGGGTCTTGCCGTATCGCGCCTTGAACTCGTGGAACTCGGAATCGTCGACGATGCGCGCGATGACCTCGCGGATATCGAACGGCCGGCGGGTGTCTTCCGGGATCACGCCATAGAGCTCTTCGGCGGCGAAGCGCGGTTCAAGCGGCGGGCGAACCGCCAGCGGCATCTTCTTCATGCGGTTGAGCGAGCCGACGATATCGCGCGCGATCGACAGCGCGTGGGCATCGTTCTCGGCGAAATGATCGGCCACGCCGGATACGGACGTGTGTACGTCCGCGCCACCCAAGGCCTCGGCATCCACCACCTCGCCCGTCGCCGCCTTCACCAGCGGCGGGCCACCGAGGAAGATGGTGCCCTGTTCGCGCACGATGATCGTCTCGTCGCTCATCGCCGGCACGTAGGCGCCGCCGGCGGTGCACGAACCCATCACCACGGCAATCTGCGGAATGCCCTGCGCACTCATGCGCGCCTGGTTGTAGAAGATGCGGCCGAAGTGCTCGCGATCCGGGAACACCTCGTCCTGCAAGGGGAGGAAGGCGCCGCCGGAGTCCACCAGGTAGATGCAGGGAAGGCGGTTTTCCATCGCCACTTCCTGCGCACGCAGGTGCTTCTTCACCGTCATCGGGAAGTACGTGCCACCCTTCACCGTGGCGTCGTTGGCCAGCACCACGACCTCCTGGCCCATCACCCGGCCGATGCCGGCGATAACGCCTGCGGCGGGCGCGGCATCGTCGTACATGCCATGGGCGGCAAGCGGCGCGAGCTCGAGGAACGGCGAGCCGGGGTCGAGCAGGGCGCGGATACGTTCGCGCGGCAGGAGTTTGCCGCGTGCCACGTGCTTTTCGCGGGCCTTCGCACCACCGCCCTCGGCGGTGCGCCTGAGCGTTTCGCGGAGGTCGTCGGTCAGCGCGCGAAGGCGCAGACTGGCCGCCTGGAATTCGGGGGAGCGGGTATCGAGCTGTGACGTGAGGATAGGCATCGGACCATGATAGCCGTGTGCCGCGATGGGAAAACGCTGCGCTGCCGCAGGCGGCAGGCAAAAAAACGGCCACCCGGGGGTGGCCGTTTTCCAGAAGCCATCCGAAGCGGATTACTTCTTGGTGGAGTCGTCCTTGGCATCCTTGGCGTTGGACGCAGCGTCCTTGGCCTGGTCAGCGGACTTGTCAGCCTGGTCAGCAGCGTTGGACGCAGCGTCCTTCGCGGCTTCCGGCGTGCCACCGGCGGTCGAGGCCGAAGCGGCGTTCTGGGCCTGGGCGGCAGCGTCCTTGGCCTGGTCAGCCGACTGCTGGGCCTGGTCGGCGGCCTGCGTGGTCGCGGCATTCTGCGACTGGTCCGCAGCCTGCTGGGCCTTGTCGGCCTGCTGCTGGGCGTCAGAAGCGGACTTCTGTGCGTCCTGCGCCGAATCCTGCGCGCCGTTGCTGCAAGCTGCCAGAAGCGCGACGAGCCCGGAGGCGAGTAGGGTGCGCGTAAAATTCATTGTGGTTCTCCTTAGCCGTGGAATGCCGTTAGGCGGGCACATTAATAGCTCAGATATCCAGGCACCGCCACCGAACGCGTGCTTTCGCTTCAGGGGGCATTAAACCCCATGTATTCCGCGTGACGATGGCGCTAAATGCGCCCGATCCTTCGACGTTAGCTTCACACCAGTTCGATGGCGATCGCCGTTGCCTCGCCGCCACCAATGCAAAGCGAGGCGACGCCCCTTTTTGCCCCACGCACCGTCAACGCATTGAGAAGAGTCACCACGATGCGCGCGCCGCTGGCACCGATCGGATGGCCCAGGGCGCAGGCGCCACCGTTGACGTTGAGCTTGTCGTGCGCCACGCCCAGCTCGCGCATGACGGCCATCGGCACCACGGCGAATGCCTCGTTCACCTCGAACAGGTCCACGTCGTCCACCGTCCAGCCGGCCTTTTCCAGCACCTTGTGGATCGCGCCCAGCGGCGCGGTGGTGAACCACTCCGGCTCCTGCGAATGCGTGGCATGGGCCACGATGCGGGCCAGCGGCGTCGCGCCCTTCGCCTTCGCGTCATCGGCCGACATCACCACCAGCGCCGCGGCGCCGTCGGAGATGCTCGACGAGCTGGCCGCCGTGATCGTGCCGTTTTCCTTGCGGAACGCGGCGCGCAGGGTCGGGATCTTGGCGGTGTCGGAGCGGCCGGGCTGCTCGTCTTCGATGAAATCCTGCGGGCCCTTGCGGCCCTGCACCGTCACCGGGACGATTTCGTTGGCGAACGCGCCGGCGGCCTGCGCGGCCTTTGCGCGGTCCACCGAGGCGATGGCGTAGGCATCCTGCTCTTCGCGGGTGAAGTGGTACTTGTCCGCGCACTTCTCGCCGAAGACGCCCATGGACTGGCCGTCGTACGGATTGGTCAGGCCGTCCCACGCCATGTGGTCCACCAGCTGGCCATCGCCGTAGCGGATGCCGGTACGCGCATTGACCATGTGCGGCGCGTTCGTCATGGATTCCATGCCGCCGGCGACCACCACGGACGCCGAGCCCGCCTTGATCAGGTCGTGGGCCAGCATGAGGGCCTTCATGCCGGAACCGCACACCTTGTTGATGGTGGTGCAGCCCGCGCTGATCGGCAGGCCGGCTTCCAGGGACGCCTGGCGAGCCGGTGCCTGGCCCAGGTTCGCGGGCAGCACGCAGCCCATGATCACTTCGCTCACGTCAGCCGCGGCGACGCCCGACTGCTCCAGGGCCGCCTTGATGGCGATCGAGCCGAGCTTCGGCGTGGGCACGCCGGTGAACTGGCCGAGGAAGGAACCAATGGCGGTGCGCTTGGCACCCGTGATGACGATGTCGGACATGGGAACTCCGTGCTACTTCAGATGGCCGGCCCCGGGGGGACGGAAACCTGCGGAGTATCGCAGTGGCTCCCCGGCCCGGGCAATGCGCACTGCGGCAACGCCGGTGAAGGGTGCCTAGGCAGGAAATGCCGATTCGGTACGAGATTTTCCGCACGTTCGTGTGGCAACATGCCTCCAGCGCCACCGGATGTGGCGCGCAAGACATTGATGTCAAAGACCTTGGGGGAACAATCTGTGAACGGCACGAATCTGCTTGGCCAGCGCAAGGTTGCGCTGGCGGTGTGCGTCAGCCTTGCCCTGGCCGCCTGTGGCGGCGGTGGTGGCAGGTCCAGCAACGTGGGCACGGGAGGCGGTGGCGGAGGCGGCGTGATCATTCCGCCGACCAATCCCACGCAGCCGACCCAACCGACCCAGCCGGCACAGCCCCCGATCGATGCGCAGCTTGGCCTGACCAATGTCCGCGCCGCCCAGTCCGCCGGTTTCAACGGCCAGGGCGAGACCATCGGCATCATCGACACCGGCGTGACCCGCCTGCACCCGGCGCTGTCCGGTCGCGTCACGGCGAATCTCAATTACGTCGATCCGTCCACGAATAACCTGGCCATTGACGACGTCGTGGGCCACGGCACCGCCGTCGCCGAGATCGCGGCGGGCGTACCGTTTGGCAGCTTCGTCGGTGGCGTGGCGCCGCAGGCGAACATCGTCTCCGCGCGCATCATCAACGACAAGGCACCCACGGACGACGGTTCGGGGCAGGGCAACCAGGCCACCACGGCCGACCCGCTCGGTACCGTCAACGCCGACGTGGCCGCGCGCGGCGCGCACGTCTTCAACAACTCGTGGGGCGGCATCTACTGGTCCGCCACCGATGCAGCCGCCACGAAGAGCTTCCATGACGCGTATGCGCCGCTGGCAGCGGATGGTTCGCACCTGTTCGTGTTCGCCGCCGGCAACGATGGCAAGGCGGATCCTTCCGATATCGCCGCGTTGCCGAACCGTGCACCGGATGTCGAAGCGGGCTGGCTGACCGTCGTCGCGCTGGACAGCAACAATCCGTCGCAGATCGCGTCGTATTCGAACCGCTGTGGCATCGCCAAGGACTATTGCCTGGCGGCACCCGGCGACGTCGTCGTGGCGTCCGCCGGTTCGACGACCACGGCCAATGCCACGTACCAGATCTGGGAAGGCACCTCGCTGGCCGCGCCGCAGGTGTCGGGTGCCGCGGCGGTGGTGCACAGCGCGTTCCCCACGCTGAATTACGACGCCGTGCGCCAGATCATCCTGGGTACGGCCGACGATCTCGGCGACCCGGGCCCGGACGCGATCTACGGCTACGGCCGCCTGAACGTCGGCCGCGCGGTGATGGGTCCGTCGCGGTTCGACTGGGGCGATTTCCATGCCGATACCGGCGGCAGCGTGGTGACCTTCAGCAATGACATCAGTGGCGCCGGCGGCCTGCAGGTCAATGGTTCGGGCCAGCTGATACTTACCGGCACCAATACGTATACCGGCGCGACGACGGTGATGGGCGGCACGCTGAATGCGATGCATGACATCCCCGGCGAACTGATCGTCAACCCGACAGCCCTGGCTGTTCTCCACGGGAATGTGGACGGCTCGCTGACCGCCGCTGGCGTGGTGGCAACCGATGTCACCTCGGTGCACGTCAAGGGCAACCTGGTGATGCCGGCTGGCGGCGGCCTGTTCCAGGTACTCGGCGCACCGCTGATCGTGACCGGAACCGCGCAGGTTGCCGGCCAGTTCCGCATCCTCGGCGCCGTGCCGAATTACACGACGACGCTTCACCAGCAGGTGCTCACCGCGTCGAGCGTGTCGGGACACTTCAGCGACTTCACCAGGGCCAACGGCGTTTTCCTGACCTCCATGCTGCAGTACGGCCCCACGGAAATCTGGCTCGATACCACCTCGCTCAGCATCACCCAGGTGGCGGGTACGAGCATGTCGCAGTCCCTCGCCGCGCAGTCGTCCGCGCAGCGCGTGGACGGTGCCATGACGCAGATCAGCAGCAGCCTGGCGCCGGGCGCCACGTCTGTCCAGCCCGTCAACACCGCCATGATCATCGCGGCTGGCCAGATCCAGCAGGCGGGTTCCACGCGTACGGCGCAGGCCTCGCTCGAATCACTTTCCGGCCAGCTGTACGCCGCGGGCACCGCCGTGACCCTCGCCGGCATCGATGCCGGCAACGACGCGCTGATGCAGCACCTCGATGCGATGGGCAAGGGCGGTGCCTGGATGCAGTCGCTGGATGCGCAGGGTGGCCTGAATCGCAGCGGCTTCGGCAATGTCGGATTCAACATCGGCGGCAGCATGATCGGCAACGACGTGCGCCTGGGTAACAACGGCTTTGCCGGCCTGGCCGTGGCGCAGATGCGCAGCAGCGGGCAGCTCTCTGGCAACTTCGACCGCCAGCGTAACCGGGCCACCGAAGGCTCGCTGTACGCGGGTACGCAGGGAGCGAACTGGTACAGCGTGGGCCGCTTCGGCTTCGGCAGCTATCGCGGCGACACGCAGCGCCTGCTGCGCTTCGGTGACGAAGGTGGCGCCTTCACCGGCGGTGACGTCAGCGGCCGCTATAACGTGGCCTATGGCGAAGTGGGCTACCGCACGCACGCCGGTGCATTCGATTTCACCCCGTATGCCGATGTGCAGTACGCCAGCATCCGCCGTGACGGCTTCCAGGAGCTCGGTGGTGACGGCTTCGGCCTTGCCGCGGATGGCCACACCACCTCGCGCTGGCAGGCGGGCCTCGGCCTTCGTGCGGGCAGTTCGTGGCTCACCACGTATGGCAAGTTCCGCATGGACATGAAACTGGGCTGGCAGAACGCGTTCGCCACGCGCGGCGAAGTGTTTTCCGCGCGCTACACCGGGCTGTCGCAGTGGGCGCCGGTGGAAGGCATCGGCCTGTCGAAGCAGGCGGCGACGCTGGGCCTGAACGCGGGGATGGATCTCGGTTCGCGTACCCAGCTGGCCTTCGGCGTCGACCAGCGATTTGCCAGCCGCGATCATTCGCGGTCGGCGACGGCGAGCGTGAAGATCGCCTGGTAACCGGGTATCACCGTAGGAGCGCACCCTGTGAGCTCCTACGGTTGGTTTACGTGGTTACGACTTGCCGTGGAACAGCTCGCGGCCGATGAGCATGCGGCGGATCTCGTTGGTGCCTGCGCCGATCTCATAAAGCTTGGCATCGCGAAGCAGGCGGCCCGCCGGGAACTCATTGATGTAGCCGTTGCCGCCCAGCGCCTGGATGGCTTCCAGCGCCACCTTCACCGCGTTCGTCGAGGCATTGAGCAGGCACGCGGCCGGATCGATGCGCGACTTCACGCCGTTGTCGAACTGCTCGGCCACCATGTACGCGTAGCCACGCGAGGACTGCAGCGCGGTGTACATGTCGGCCACCTTGCCCTGCATCAGGCCAAACGTGCCGATGGGCGCATTGAACTGCTTGCGCTCGCGCACATACGGCAGCACGAGATCCACGGCGGCCTGCATGATGCCGATGGGGCCGCCGGAGAGCACGAGGCGCTCCGTATCGAGGCCGCTCATCAGCACGCGCACGCCTTCGTTCACCTCGCCCACGATGTTCTTGGCCGGGATCTCGCAGTTCTCGAAGACCAGCTCGCAGGTGTTGGAGCCGCGCATGCCCAGCTTGTCCAGCTTCTGCGCGGTGGAGAAGCCCGGCATGCCCTTTTCGATGATGAACGCGGTCATGCAGCGGCTGCCGGCGGCGCGCGGCGCGGTGCGCATGTACACCAACAGCACGTCGGCATCCGGGCCGTTGGTGATCCACATCTTCGTGCCGTTGGCCACCCAGGTGTCGCCGACGAGCTCCGCGCGGCAATTCATCGAGCCGACGACGTCCGAGCCGGCACCGGGTTCGCTCATCGCCAGCGCACCGATCCATTCGCCGCTGGCGAGCTTGGGCAGGTAGGTGCGGCGCTGTTCGTCGGTACCGTTGTGGTAGATGTTCTGCACGCAAAGGTTCGAGTGCGCGCCGTAGGAGAGGCCCACCGACGCCGAGGCGCGCGAGATTTCTTCCATGGCCACCATGTGCGCCAGGAAGCCCATGTCCGAGCCGCCGTATTCACCCGGGATGGTGATGCCGAGCAGGCCCATTTCACCGAGCTTGGCCCAGAGATCTTCCGGGAAGTGGTTTTCGCGGTCGATGCGATCGGCACGCGGGGCGATCTCCTTCTCGGCGAACGCGCGGACGGTATCGCGCAGGAGGTCGAGGTCTTCGCCAAGGGAAAACGGACGCATGGGTGCAACTCCGGGGAAAAAGGCGGGGAAATCACCGCCATGCTAGCGTTTTCGCGTCGCCGAGCCACGGCGCGTCGCAGCAATCAGCCCTGCGCGATGGCCGCGATGCGGTCGTGCACCCGCATCAGCAGCAGGCATTGGCGATCGACCAGGCGCCGCGTCTCACCACCGGGAAGGCTCCGTAGCGAGGTTTCCACCGTCACGGCTGGCGTGCTCAGCATGGGCGCGGGCGTGCCCGCGCGAAGGTGCTCGGCAAGGGCATCGAAGCCGTACGCCACCCGATGAGCCGTGGCATCCACCGCGGCCGCGTCCTCGCCCGCCAGTGCCTGGCGGTGCGTGCCCAGCGTGGAAAGGTGGGAGAGCGCGGCCTGCAGGGCGGTCAGCAGGCGCAGGGCCCGCTCGCCCTGGCCCGGTGCGTGGCCCGGTTCGCCAAGCAGTTCGGCGACGTTGCCCGCGACGACCGCCTGGGCCGCGTGTGCGTCACGCCGGGCGATGCGGTAGCCCAGGTCGTCCTCGCGGCCGGCGCTGTACTGCGCGGCGATACGCACGAGGTAACGGCCGTAGGCCAGCAGCGCGTCCGCGACCAGGTCGTCCAGGCGGCGCACCCGCCAGTCGGGCAACACGTAGCGAATGACCAGCGCCGCGGCGGCGGCGCCCAGCAAGGTGTCGAGTAGGCGCGGGCCAATGGCGTCGTAGCCGGCGCCGACACGGTCGAAGCAGAGCAGCACGAACAGCGTGATGGCGCCCGTGGCCAGCGCATAGCGGCGCAGCCGGAAGGCGAAGAACGCCGCCCCGGAGGCCACCAGCACGGGCAACCGCCAGTCGCCGCCTGGCAGGGCGCGTAGCAGTGCCCAGCCCACCACCAGCCCGGCGGTGGTACCGACGATGCGCTGGACGAATCGTCGTCGCGTGGCGCCGTAGCCCGGCTGGCAGACGAACAGCGTCGTCAGCAGGATCCAGTAACCATGTAGGGGGTGCAGCGCGAGCATCACCAGGTACCCGCCCAGCATGCCGATCGCCAGGCGCATGGCATGGCGGAAATGCATCGAACGCCGGTTCAGGCGAAGCCGGACGCGGCGCAGCGCGTCGCCCATGGACGACGGCTCGTTGCCCTGCAGCGCGATGTCGCTGTCGTCACGCAGGCTGCCCTCGTCTTCGATGAGCAACTGCAGGCTCTCCATGTTCCTGAGCAACGCGGCCAGTGCATCGGCCAGCGCATCCTCCGGCGGCTGTGTGCGAAGATGGAAGGCCATGGCCTCGCGCAGGTCGTCGAGGGCCGCGTGCGGCAAGGCGATGGAGTGCAGCGGCTCAACGCGGCGGATGGCATCGGCGCGTTCCCGGCAGGCCTGCGCCTGCAGGCGCAGAAGGCGTCCGAATCGGAACATGAGGTCGCTGTGATACAGCGCGCTCGCCAGTTCGTCGTACGGATAGTGCGATGAGGTAATCCGCTCGTGGATGTCCTGCGCCACGAAGAACATGGCCAGGCGCGAGGCGGCGCGCCCTCTCGGCTGGCGTCGGCCAATGCGGTCAATCAGCGCCACGCGCGCATCGGTCAGGGCCTGCACCGTGCGCTGGTTGCGGCGTGAAAAGTCCAGCGCCAGCGCATCGTGGTCGAGGCCCCGCACCGGTTCGAACTGCGCGGCCTTGGCGTCGATCAGCGCGGCCAGGGATTCGAACAGGCGGGCAAGGGCATGCCGCACGGCGCGCTGCGGGGCCAGCGCGCTCCACAGCAGCGAGAGCACCCCGTACCACGCCGCACCGCCGACGAGGGCCAGCGTGCCGGCCGTGCCACGGCCGCCCGCGGCGTCCGAGGCGATCATGGTGTACACGGCGAGGATCAAGGTGGCGGTGGCGATCGTGGCGTAACGACCACTGGCGGCGCCAAGCATCACGAGCAGGAACGTGCCGACCGGAAGGAGCAGGGCGAAGCCCTGCGGCGTGCCGATGGTGGCCCTGACCGCCGTCGCGGCGAGGGCGAAGCAGAGCAGGGTGACGAGGAGCCCACGGAGGCGGCCACGCCAGGCGTCATCCGTTTCGGCCAGCGCGCAGGCGATGGCGCCAAGCAGGGCGGGGACGATGGCATCGGCGGGGCCGTAGAGCGTGCACCACGCGGTGATCCCGGCAAGCGCGAGGAACACGCGCAGGACGTCCGCGAAGCGGTCGGATTCGGCGAGATGGCGCAAGGACATCATTCGCCCAGTCTACCTGTGGCGTGTCAGCAGAGGCCGCCGTTCACCGCCAGCACCTGGCGGGTGATGTAGCTCGCTTCCGGGCTGACCAGAAAGCGCACGGCTGCCGCGACTTCTTCCGGCGTACCGCTGCGCTCCATCGGGATCACCTTGAGGATCTGCTCCACGGGCACTTCCGGCTCGAGCATGTCGGTATCGACCAGGCCCGGCGCCACGCAATTCACGGTGATCTTGCGCTTGGCCAGTTCCACGGCCAGCGCCTTCGCCGCACCGATGACACCCGCCTTCGATGCGCTGTAATTCACCTGCCCGCGGTTGCCGATAAGCCCCGATACCGACGTGATGCAGACAATGCGACCGGCAGCACGACGACGAATCATCGGCATCACCAGCGGGTGCAGCACGTTGTAGAAGCCGTCGAGGTTGGTGCGCAGTACCTGGTCCCAGTCCTCGGAGGTGAGGCCGGGGAACGCACCATCGCGCGTGAGGCCTGCATTGCACACCACGCCGTAGTAAGCGCCGTGAGCGGCCACATCCGCTTCAAGGGCGGTGGCGGTGGCAGCGCGGTCGGCGATATCGAACTGCAGCACGCGTGCGTGCCGGCCCTTCGCGACGATCTCGGCCTGCACGGCCTCGGCGTCGTCGCGGCGCGAACGGCAATGCACCACCACATCGTAGCCGGCGTCCGCCAGGTTCAGCGCGATGGCGCGGCCGATGCCGCGGCTGGAGCCGGTAACGAGGATGGTGTCGGTCATGGTGCGTGTCCCGTGGGGTCGAGGCTGGTGCGTGGATCAAGGAAAGGGGTGGGGTCGGGCGGGCTGAACACCGTGAGGCGCGCTTCCGCCTGGAGCGTTCCCGCGCTGATGCGGCAGGCGAACGAGGCCATGCCTTCTTCGTCGTGGAACGTCCGCGTCGCTTCCACAAGCAGGCTGCTGCCTACCGGGAAGGCGTCGACGTCCGTGCGGTAAGCGCGCGTTCCGAGCAGGAAGCCCGGCCGCACGGTGCCGCCGGCGGAGAGCACCTGGCAACCGTTCCACGCGGCGATGGCCTGCGCCATCAGCTCGATGCCGGCCCACGACGGGAGCCCTTCCGCGGTGACTTCCAGGTCGCCCTGGCGCACGGCGCGCGCGCACACGATGTGTTCCTCATCCCACTCCACCACGCGGTCGAGCCACACCATGCGCCCGGCGTGGGGCAGCAGTTGTTCGATGGGCCAGAGGATCATGGCGTCGTGTCGTCCTGCGCCAGGCGGCGCTCGACGTCGGCCAGGAACACGGCGGGCGAGACCAGCTGCATCTCGCCATCGGCGACGCGCACGGCGACCTGGATGGTGCTGGCGCGGGTGAGGCGCTCGCCGGTGGCGGCATCGCTGACGGTGTAGTGGATCTTCAGCCGGTTTTCCCACTCCACCAGCTCCGCGCGCACGCGCAGCGCCTGGCCGAACCGCGCGGCTCGGGCGTAGCGCAGCTGGAGATCGATGATGGGCCACGCGAAGCCCGTGGCCTTCATGCGCACGTAGTTGTGGCCGAGGTCGTCGAGCAGTGCACAACGGGCGATTTCCAGGTATTTCACGTAGTGGCCGTGCCACACGATCTCGAGCGAATCCACGTCGAAGAACGGCACCAGCACATCGATCTCGGCGGCGAGCACACCCTTACTGCGCATGGATCGTCCCCGGTACGGTACCGACGCGAAGATGCGCCGATGAGCACGTGGCGTCGCCCACGCGGTAGGCGAAGTGCAGGCGGCCGGCGGCGGCGTCGTAGCGCAGCGTGAGCTGCACCTGGTCGCCCGGGCGCAGCAGGCGCTGGAACTTTAGCTGGTCCATGCCGCGGCAGGTGGTGCTGGTGCCGAAGCGCGGCGCGGCAAAGGCCAGCGCCCAGGCAATCTGCAGCACGCCGGGCAGCACGGGCGCTTCCGGGAAATGCTCGGCGAAGCAGGCCAGGTCCAGCGGCAGCTCAAGCGAGAGTACGTACGTGTCGTTCTCGAGGCGCTCGGAAAGCACCGTTGCCGTGGTCGGCAGCGGTGCCTGCAGAAGGAGGTCGATACGCGCCGCTTCCGGCATCGCGTCGACAAAACGCCAGCCCAGTGGCGTGGCGAGCGCGTCATCGCCCGCGGCGTGCTGGCCGAGTTCGCTCACCAGCCCGGCGCGTCCGTGCCGGAGCAGCGCTATGCGCCCGGACGCGGTGAGGGCCACGACCATGCCCGGAGCCGGTGCGCCAGCGTGGCTGCCCACGGCGGCCGCGACCCACGGGTGCGAGTTGAGGCGCTGTGCGGCGGCGTGCATCGGCGCCCGGCGGATGCGCCGGCGCATCCTCTGGCGGAACAGCCATTCCACGGCGAACAGCGTGCCCATGGCGGCATAGGCGATCACGCCGTTGTAGAAGGTCCACCACGAGAGCGGGCCCCAGCCGGCCAGCACCGCCGAACACGTGCCGTTGATGGCGAAGAAGGCGACCCACACCCAGGTGACCTTTCGCGTGTAGGCAATGGCGGCAGGCGGCAGGTCGGGCTCGAGCAGGCGCGCGAACCGTTCGATCATCGGCGGGCCAAAACGCAGGCTCAGCGCAAACGCCATGAACAGCACCGCGCAGATGATGCTCGGGTACCAGCGCAGCAGCTTGTCGTGGCCGCCCATCGCCAGCACGGCGCAGTAGGCGAGGGCGATGCCCAGCATCCAGCGGCCGCCCGGCTGCTGGATGAGGGCGGGCGCACGCACCAGCCACAGGGCGCCGAGGATCAGGCCAAAGACCGGCGCGGGGATGGCGTCGCCGCCGAGGTAAACGATGAACGGGTACAGCACGCCGACGACCACCAGCAGGAGGTTGGCCAGCTTGCGCGAGGGCTTGTCGTTGCCATGCCCGATCACGCGTGCAGCTCCGCGGCGTACAACTGGTGCAGGTGCTCGTTGAGTCGGCGCGACGCGATCGGCGCTGGCGCGGCATCGCGGAACGAGGCTACGTCGATGTCCTCACCCACGCGAAATACCATGTGCACGCGGCGATGGGGCACGCGATACCACGGTTCGGCCTTGGTCAGCGTGGTCGGCACCACCGTGATGAACACGGGCGTCACGATCTCCGCCCCGCGGATGGCGATGGCCGCGCCGCCACGATGGAAGACGGGCGCGTGCCCAGGCGTTGTCCGGGTGCCTTCGGGGAAAACGATAAGCGTCTGCCCCTCGCGCAAGACCCCGGCGGCGCGATCGAGCATGTCGGCACTGCCGTCATTGCTGATGTATTGCGCGGCGCGCACCGGGCCACGCATGAACGGGTTTTCCCACAGGCTGTGCTTCACCACGCAATTCGCGTCGGGCACGTGGCCGATCAGGAACACCACGTCGATCAGCGACGGGTGGTTGGCGACGATCATCTGCCCCGGCCGGCCAAGCCGTTCCAGCCCTTCGAACCGGTAGTCGATGACGCCGGTGCGGTACATGAATTGCGAGTGCAGCCAGAACGCCTTGCCCACCGTGCGCCGCGCACGGCGCCGGCGTACGGCGATCGGCGCTGGCCAGTTCAGCACCACCGGCAGCACGAGGCCGCGCAGCACCAGGCCGCCAAGGCCGAAGAAGCCGAAGGAGAGGGCGGTGAACACGAAGCGCCAGGCCCAGGCGTCGGCGCGGCGATTCGTCGTGTCGGCTACGAGATGCATGCGGGCGGTCAGGGCTGGGCCGGGTCGGGTTGATGGTAACGCCGGATCACCAGCGCCGCGCAGCTTCCGCCGAAGCCGAAGCTGTTGGAAAGGATGGCGTCCACCTCGGCCGCGCGTTCGCTGTCGAGCAGCGGCGCGTCGGCAAACGCGTCGTCCCGGTGCCGGGGCGGGCTACCGGCCAGCAGCAGGCCGTGCTCGATCATGCTGATGGCGGCGATGGCATCCAGCGCGCCGGCCGCAGCGGGTGCGTGGCCGATGAGCCCCTTGATCGAGGACATCCAGGGCACGGCATGGCCGCGCTCGCCAAACACCCGGCGCAGCGCTTCCCACTCGGCAAGGTCGCCCTGCACCGTGGCGCAGGCATGGGTATTCACGTAATCGGGTAGCACGCCCGCCAGGTCGATGGCCTGGTGCATCGCTTCCGCCATGCCATCGGCGTTGGGGCTCACCATGCCCTGGGGGTCGGAGGCGGCGCCGTAGCCCGCGATCTCGGCCAGGATGGTGGCCCCGCGGGCCAGCGCATGGTCCAGCGATTCAAGCACGAGCACGCCGGCGCCGCCGGCCAGCACGATGCCGTCGCGGTCCGCTTCATACGGCGTGGAGACGCGCTCACCCGCCGTGCTCGTCGTGGTCAGGGCGTTCATCACGTCGAAGCACATGGAGGCTTTGTCGTGCAGTTCTTCGGCACCGCCGCAGATCACGATCTCCTGGCGGCCCAGCTGGATCAGCTCCATGGCCTGGCCGATGGCATGCGTGGCGCTGGTGCAGGCCGAGCCCACGGTGAACGCGCGGCCGCCGAAGCCAAACGCATGGACCAGCGTGGCGGCGATCGCGCTGCCCATGCTGCGCGGGACGATGAACGGCGACAGCCGCCCGTAGCCCTTGGCCTGGAACACGTCCAGGCCCGCCTCGTATTCCGACAGGGCGGTCGCGCCACCCATGAGGATGCCGACATCGCGCTCGCGTACGCGCGTCTCGTCGAGGCCGGCTTCGGCCAGTGCTTCGCGGGTCGCGTGCCACGCGTATTCCGCGGCCTGCGGGAAATAGCGGCGCAGCTTGCGCGGCGGCGGTTCCAGCGTGCCCATGTCCACCGGGGCGGCCGTCCGGCAACGCATGCCAAGCGCGGCGTAGCCGGGCATGTCACGGAAGCCCGCGCGACCCGCGCGCAGGCCGTCAAACAACGCGGCGCGCCCCGGCCCCAGGCAGGAGACCGCGCCCATGCCGGTGACAACGACGCGACGCATCACTCGTGCGCCTTGAAGATCAGCGAGGTGTTGATGCCGCCGAATGCAAAGTTGTTATTCATCACGTAGCGCGTGCGGATGTCACGGCCCTCACCCGCCACGTAATCCAGCGGGGCGCATTCAGGGTCTGGCGTTTCGAGGTTCATGGTCGGCGCGAACCAGCCGCCGCGCATCATCTCGATGATCCACCACGATTCCAGCGCGCCGCAGGCGCCCAGCGTGTGGCCGACATAGCTCTTCATGGAGCTGATCGGCACGTTGCCGCCGAGCACATCGTGCGTGGCGTGGCTCTCGGCGACGTCGCCACGGTCCGTGGCCGTGCCGTGAGCGCTCACGTAGCCGATGGCGGCCGGTTCCAGCCCGGCATCGGCAAGCGCCAGGCGCATGGCGGCCGCCATGGTTTCCCGCGTGGGCTGGGTGATGTGCGCGCCGTCGGAATTGGTGCCGTAGCCGACCACTTCGGCATAGATGCGCGCGCCGCGCGCCACGGCGTGTTCGTATTCCTCGAGCACCAGGGTCACGGCGCCTTCGCCGACTACCAGGCCGTCGCGCTTGCCGTCGAAGGGCCGCGGGGTCAGCTCAGGCGTGTCGTTGCGCGTGCTGGTGGCAAACAGCGTGTCAAACACCGCGGCGCCCGGGCCGGACAGCTCCTCGGCGCCACCGCAGAGCATCAGCTGCTGCTTGCCCTGCTGGATCGCTTCGTAGCCGTAGCCAATGGCCTGGCTGCCCGAGGTGCACGCGCTGGAGGTGGTGATCACCCGGCCCTTCAGGCCGAAGAACACGCCGACGTTCACCGCGGTCGTGTGCGCCATCATCTGGATGTAGCTGGTGGCCGTCACGCCTTGCATGGAACCGGTTTCAAGCATGCGGCCCACGGTGCGCGCCGGCTCGATGCTGCCGCCGGAGGAGCCGTAGGCCACGCCCATGCGGCCATCGCGGATGGATTCGTCGTGCAGCAGGCCCGCGTCGTCGAGCGCGCGTTCGCTGGCGGCGGTGGCCAGCAAAGCGACGCGGCCCATCGAACGCATCTGCTTGCGCGACCAGTGCGCCGGCGGCGTGAAGTCATCCACGGGCGCGCCGAGGCGTCCGTTCAAGGCGTCGAAGTAATCCCATTCACGCATGCGGCGCACGGCATTGCGGCGCTCGCGCAGGCGGGCCTCGATCGTGGCCCAGTCATGGCCCAGCGGCGTGATGCCGCCGAAGCCGGTAACGACAACGCGTTTCATCGCGCGATCTCCCGTGGTGCAGGGGCGCTCACCGGCGCGAGGAGGGCGGTAAAGCCGATCCCCAGCAACAGGGTGAGCCCAAAATGTTGCAGGGCGGGCATGCTGCTCAGGGCAAGCAGGCCAAAAGAGAGCAGGGCGGTCACTGCCGAAAGCAGCACGCCCGCGTACGCCGCGCCGGGCGTGTGCGCGGAGTGCGGCTCGCCTTCCCGCAGGAACACGGCGTAATTGGCGCCCACGCCCAGCACGAGCATGAGCGCCATGAGATGGAACAGCGTCAGCGGCTGGCCGAGATACCCCAGCGCCGCCACGCAGAAGACGATGCCGGCGAGCGGCGGCATGAGGACGCGCAGCGCGCCACGCAGGCCATAGCGCCAGGCGAATGCCAGGCCCACGAGGACCATGGCGGCACCCAGCCACAGGCTGGCGAAACCGCGGTACTCGCCAAACAGCGTGGAGATGCTCGCCGGCTTGTCGATCACCGACACCCCCGGCAGGCCGGCGGCGAGCGCACGCATGCGCGCCACGTCCACGTCGCCCTGGGGCACCACGATGCTGCCCTTGTCCATCCACAGGTACTGGAACGGCATGTACGCCGGCACGGCTTTCCAGTCGGCCAGCGTGAACGGCTTGCCCGGAAACGCGGTGGCGTAGGCATCGGCCGTGGCCGGCTTGAAGCCGGCCGCGACCATGTCGTCGCGCAACGGGCCCAGCGCCTTCATGGCCGCGAGGTTTTCCGCCTGGCGCTTCTGCGACGGCAGCATCGCGGTCATGCCCGTCCAGGCGACGTGGTCGTGCTGGAGGCGATCGGTGAGGGCTTCTTCGTGCTGCAGCACGGCTTCCGCGTCGGCGCCTTCCACCAGCCAGAACTGGCTTCCGCCCCCAAAGCCGGCGATGTCGCGGATGGCGTTGGTCTGCGCTTCCAGCGACGCCGGCGGCGAGATCAGCAGGTGGATGTCGTCGTCGTGGCCCAGCTTCAGCCACCCCGGGATGGCGGCGAGGACGAGGACGCCGATCACCACCAGCGCACGGCGGCCAGAGGCGACCCGCTGCCAGGCCAGTGCGACGAGGACGAAGGGCTTTGCCAGCGGCGCATGCGCGGGGCCGCGCAGCAGGGCAGGCAACAGCCAGAACACGCTCACGCACGCCACTGCCATGCCGGCGATGGCAAACACGGCCATCTGGCGCAGCGCGGGGAAGGGAACCAGGGCCAGCAGCGCGTAGCCGAGCAGCGACGTCGCCAGGGCCAGCAGGAGCGCCGGACGGACCTGGCGCACGCCGCGCATCGGTTCCCACGCCGGGCCGGCATTGGCACGGGCGCACAGGTACTGGATGGAATAGTCCACCGCCTCGCCTAGCAGCGCCGCGCCGAACACCAGGGTCAGCAGATGCAGCTGGCCGAAGACCAGGATTGTCGCGACGGTGGCACCCACCACGCCGAGCGCGGTGGAAAGAAAGGCGATGAGCAGGGGGCGCATCGAGCGGAACACGAACAGCAACAGGATCGCGATGCCCACGGTGGAAGCGATGCCGACCACATGAGTATCGCGCTCGGCCCCGGCGCGCGCCGCGGCAGCGTAGAAGATGGCGCCGGTGCGCAATACACGCGTGCCGGGGTAGGCCGCCAGGACCTCGCGCTCGGCGGCGTCCAGCGTACTGATCGCGCGGCGCTGCACGCCGTCGTCGTACGAGGAGCCCTGTAGCGTCGCCACGACGAGCACATAGCTGCCGTCATCGCGATGCGCGGTGAGCATGTCGTCTTCCGGCACCAGGGTCGCGCGGTTCCACGGCTGCCCGTCCAGCCAGTGCTGCAGCACGCCAAACGGATCGTCGCCCAGCTTCGGCCCCACCGTGGCGCCGAACGGCTCGTTGAGGCGGCGCTTCAGCGCATCGGACGCACTGAAGCCCGGGGCCTGCAGCGCGAGGCGGTCGTCGTTGGTCAGCAGGTGGAAGCGGTACGGCAGGAACGGCGTCACCAGCTGGTCGAGATCGAACGGCGGAAGCTCGGCCAGCACATGGGCGAAGACCTTGTCCTTGCCCAGCGCGGCGCCCAGCTCACGTGCCGCGTCCTTCGCCGCGCCATCGTCCTTGTTAGCCACGAGGAGGATCATGCGATCGCCGCTGGCGCGCGCCAGGCGCTCGACGGCATCTTCGGCCACGGCGTTTCGTTCGGTGGCCGGCAGCATCGCGAGCAGGTCGGTCTGCAACGGCGAGGTGCCCCGGCCAAACAGCAGCCACGCACCCAGCGCGCAGACCAGCAGCGACACCGCGGCGAACACGGCCGCGCGGAGCGTGGTCGGCGACGGCTTCATTTGACGCCGAGGACCCGGGCTTCCACCGGCGTCAGTTCGCCCGCGTCATGGGTGTTGGCGAAGGTGATGGCCGTGCGCTCACCGCTGGCCAGGTTCACGTCGATCGATTGCAGGAACGCGTCACCCTTCAGCGTGATGCCGGCGAGCACCTTGGCCACGCGCGCCTGCTTGGGCACGAAACGCAGCGTCCACTGGTCCACCGTGCCGTCGGCCGTGATCGTGAACTGGCGGGCGGCTTCATCCGTCTTGCCGGCGAGCAGGCCCTGCAGCATCCCGGACACCTGGCTGACGCCGCGGTTGCCGTCACGCACACGCTCGAGCTGGCCCTGTGCGTTGAGGCGGCGGGCATCGCCGGAGGTCAGCACCAGCGTGTCGTCGAACGGCTCGCGCGTATGCCACACCATGCCCTTGCCGACGACGAACAGGAGGTCGCCCTTGCTTACCTGCGGTTCGGCGAGGTCCGGGTTCTCACGGCTCTGGGTGAAATCGGCGCGCACCTGCTGGTGCTTGCCCAGGTGGGCCAGCACGTCGTCGACGAGCGAGGGCGACTGGGCCTGCGCCAGCGGGGCGCAACACAGCAGGGCAAGCAGGGCGATCAATTGGCGCATCAGTCTTTTTTCCGGGTGAGCTTGCGGAGGATCAGGCGCGGTGCGCGCGGCAGCATGCCCAGCAGGAGGCGGGTATGCATGGCCGTGATGCGCGCGTTGTCGCGCCACATGCGGAAATGGGAGAGGCCGTCTTCCGGGTAGATCACCCGGGTGGGCACGTTGCGCACGGGCACGCCACGCCAGTACAGGCGCACCGCCACTTCGGTGTCGAAGTCCATGCGCGGTGGGAAAGGCTTGCGGTCCATCTCCTCGCAGGTCGCGGCCAGCGGATACAGGCGGTAGCCCAGCATCGAGTCCCGGATGTCGAAGGAGAGTGTTTGCAGCCAGACACAGGCGTGGGTGAGATAGCGCCCATAGAGGCGCGCCTTCGGGATCGACTCGTCGTACACCGGGCAGCCGCAGATCATGGCCTCCGGGGCGGCCTCGGCCTCGGCGAGGAAGCGCGGCACATCGGCAGTATCGTGCTGGCCGTCGGCGTCAATCTGCAGCACATGGGTGTAACCCGCGGCGTGCGCGGCGCGGAAGCCGGCGGAGAGCGCCACGCCCTTGCCGCCGTTGCGCGGCTGGCGGATCAGGCGCAGGTCGTCGCGCCCGGCGACCAGGTCGTCGAGGATGCGTCGGGTGTCGTCACTGGAGCCATCGTCCACGATCAGCACGGGCAGGCCGTGCGCCGCGAGGGCATTGGCCGTGGCCGCGATGGTGCGGCCATGGTTGTAGATGGGCACGACCGCGCAGGGTGCGAAGGTGCGTTCCGCAGCTTCGCGCGGTCCGGTCGGGCCCACCATGCCGCGTCAGCGCGCGACCAGCTGCTGCACGGTGGCGACCACGTCGCCCACGGTGCGCACGCTCTTGAAGTCCTCGGGCTTGATCCGGGTGCCGGTCATGTCCTGCACCTGGATGGCCAGGTCGATCGCGTCGATGCTGTCCAGCTCGAGGTCGGTGAACAGGTTGGCGTCCGGGGTCACTTTCGCCGGATCGATCTCGAAGGTCTCGTGCAGGACGGACTTCAGGCGAGCCAGGATGTCAGCGTCGGTGAGGGTGTCAGCAGGGATCGCGCTCATAACTCGGTAAGTCCATTTCATCCCCGACAAGCGTGCCGCACCGTCCACCGAGGACAAGAGCTGGGCAACGCCGCCAGGGCGACGAAGGTCGTGATCTTGAATTGGGTGTCCGCCCATGCGGCGGTGGATCCCCTTGCACCCAAAAGCTTCGTGTAGGCAAAGCCTTACAGGAGGCTTGGGCGGGGAAAGTGTAACAGATCAGGGCCTCCGGCAAAGGGCGTCGGCAAATTCCTGCGCGGAATCCGGGTGCATCCGCCCCGGTGGCCGCCCAAGCCGCGCCGCAGAGCCATTTCACATCTTCTGGCGGGCACAAAAAAGGCCACCGGATCGCTCCGGTGGCCTTTTTTGTGAACGAGCAACGAGCGCGGGTTTACTGACCGCGCATGCGGCCCTGGAAGCGCGGGGCGCTGTTGCCCATGTGCGGCAGGCGGATCTTGCCGATGGCGCTGATGCGCTCTTCCGCCATGCGGTCCGCGGCCTTGTAGGTCGGGATGTTGTCACGGCCGGAGATTTCGAAGATGCGACCGACGTTGTAGTAGATCGTGCGCATCATGCGCATGGCGCGCTCGCGGTTGTAACCGTCGATTTCCAGCGACACGTTCATGACGCCGCCGGCGTTCACGGCGTAATCCGGCGCGTACAGCACGCCACGGCGGGCCAGTTCGTCACCGATGGCGTCGGTGGCCAGCTGGTTGTTCGCCGCGCCGCAGATGATCTTCGCCTTGATGCGGTCGATCGTCTGCTCGTTGACCGTGCCACCCAGGGCGCACGGGCTGTAGACGTCGGCGTCGACGTCATAGATTTCGTCGAGGCCGACGGCTTCGCAACCCAGCTCGTCGACGCAGCGCTGTACCGCATCCTTGTTGATGTCGGTGACGAACACCTTGGCGCCCTGCTCGCGCAGCAGCTTGATGAACTCGCTGCCGACGTGGCCGCAGCCCTGCACGGCGTAGCTGTACTTGCCCACGTCTTCGTTGCCGTGCTTGGCCTGCAGCGCGGCCATCAGGCCCTGCAGCGTGCCGAACGCGGTGAACGGCGACGGGTCGCCCGAACCACCGTGCACCTGGTGCACGCCGGTGACGAATTCGGTTTCGCGGTAGACATATTCCATGTCGTTCACGTCGATACCCACGTCTTCCGCCGTGATGTAGCGGCCGTTGAGCGAGTTGACGAAGCGGCCGAAGGCGCGGAACAGCGCTTCGGACTTGTCCTTGGAGGGGTCGCCGATGATCACGGCCTTGCCGCCGCCGAGGTTCAGGCCGGCCACCGCGTTCTTGTACGTCATGCCGCGCGAGAGGCGCAGCACGTCGTTCACGGCGTCCTGCTCGGTCTTGTACGGCCACATGCGCAGGCCGCCCAGCGACGGGCCGAGCACCGTGTTGTGGATCGCGATGATGGCCTTCAGGCCCGCGTCCTTGTTATGGCAGAACACGACTTCTTCGTGGCCCGTGTTGGCGATGGTTTCGAAAATCATCGAACGCAAACTCCAGTTTTCATGATTAGCAGCCCGCCCCCCTGTGGGGCGAACCGGCAGCCGGGGCCACCGGTGGGGGAAATGACCTTCCAAAAAAATCGCCCCAGCCTTCGAGGCGGGGGCGAGATGTCGTGTCAGCTGCCTAGTTTAAACCGTTATTCGCGAGTTGGTAGATGCGCCGCAACACGCAAATGTTAAAAAATCAGCGGTGCCAGTGCGGGTCGCGCACCCAGGTCTCGCGTTCATAGTGGTAACCGCCGCGATACGGGCGCCAGCCGGGGCCGCGGTAGACGTAACCCGGGCGACCCGCGGCCCACCGGCCACCGACCCAGACGTAGCGGCCGCCGTACCAGTTCCAGTAGCCAGGCGCCCACACATAGCCGACGCGGGGCGGCGGCACGCGCTCAAAGCGCGGCGGCGGCGGGGCGGTGCGGATCACGACGACTTCCCGCGCGGCGGCCGGCGGGGTGTAGCTGGCGGCGCCAGCGGCCATGCCCAGGGCGGCCACGGCGGCGAGAGTGCGGGTAAGGTGGCGCATACGCTGTCTCCTTGGCATCCGCGTAAGTGCGGACTCGTGAGGAAAAACGGAGACGCTGTCATCGGGTTGACCCTGCCTCCGTGAGATGTTCAGCTTCGTGAAAGCTATCGCACAGGGAACCTTGGCAGCATGAGGCGGCTCAAAGACCCGATGCAAAACCGGAAAACCCGCGCCATCGCCATGAAACCCGCCCGTCGCTTCGGCGCCCGCACCGTCGCCACCCTGCTCGGTATCCGTTTCGCCTATCGCTTCGGCAGCCGGCTGGCGCCCGGGCGCACGGTGGCGCACGCCGCGCGGGTCTTCCAGACGCCCTTGCCGAGCAGCCGCGAGCGCGCCGCGCAGGCGCTGGCGACCACGACGGCCCGGCGCGAGACCATCAACGTGGGCGGCGAACAGATCGCCACCTACGTGTGGGGCGACCCGACCACCCAGCCCTACATCCTGCTGGCCCACGGCTGGTCCAGCATGGGCCTGCGCTGGCAGAGCTGGGCGGCGCAACTTCTTGCGCGGGGCTGGGCGGCGGTCGCGTTCGACCAGCCAGCCCATGGCCACAGTGGCGGCACCCTCTGTACCTTGCCCGACTTCGTCCGCACGGTGACGGCCGTGGGCCGTCACTATGGCGATGCGGAAGGGGTGGTCGCCCATTCGCTGGGCGGCGCGGCCGTCACGCTTGCCCTGGGCGATGGCTGGACCGCGAAGCGTGTGGTGCTGATTGCGCCCGCGGCGGATCCCGAGGCCGCCACCTCGCGCTTTGCCCGCTTCGTCCGGCTCGCCTCCCACCTGCGCGGCCCGTTGCACGACACTTTGTCCCGCCGCACCGGCGTGGCGATCGGCGACCTGCACATCCGCCACCACGCGCCGAACCGCACGCAGCCGGCCATGATCATCCACGACTTCTTCGACCGCGACGTGCCGGTGGAGGAGGGCGAGCTCTACGCCAACCTGTGGCCAAACAGCATCCTGCTGAGGACCCGCCGCCTCGGCCACCGCCGGATCGTCGACGACGAGGCCGTGCAGACCGCGGCCCTGACCTTCCTGTCGGGCGTCGATTTCGGCTGAACCACCGGCTTCGCTGCACCGCGTCAGAGGCCGCGCGAGGCCCGGCGGTAGAATCAGCGGGTTCCCCACCCGCATTGGTTCTACCCCCGGAGTTTCCATGAGCTCGCAGCCCAAGCACATCCCCGCCAGCAGCACCGACGTGGAGGCCACGCCGCTGCGCTTCGTCACGGCGGCGAGCCTGTTCGATGGCCACGACGCGGCCATCAACATCATGCGTCGCATCATCCAGAGCCAGGGCGCCGAGGTGATCCACCTGGGCCACAACCGCTCGGTGGAAGACGTGGTGCGCGCGGCGCTGCAGGAAGACGCCGACGCCATCGCGCTGTCGTCCTACCAGGGCGGCCACGTGGAGTACTTCAAGTACATGGTGGACATGCTGCGCGAGCGCGGCGCCTCCCATGTGCGCGTGTTCGGCGGCGGTGGCGGCACGATCACCCCGGAAGAAATCCGCGAGCTGCAGGCCTACGGCGTCGAGCGCATCTACCATCCGAACGACGGCATGAAGCTCGGCCTCGTCGAGATGATCGAAGACGTGATGACGCGTACCCGCAACGCGCAGAAGGCGCGTGCCGAGGCGGTACCGGCGGTCGCCACGATCGAGGACGAAATCTCCATCGGCGGCATGCTTTCGGCCATCGAGGAAGACACGATCCCGGCCGTCGAGCTGGAGCGCCTGCGCAAGGAATGGAAGCTGGCTGGCGGCAAGACTCCCGTGCTCGGCCTCACCGGCACCGGCGGCGCCGGCAAGTCGTCCGTGGTGGACGAACTGCTGCTGCGTTTCCTGCACGCCTTCCCCGAGATGCGCATCGCCGTGCTCGCGGTGGACCCGACCCGTCGCCGTAGCGGCGGTGCGCTGTTGGGCGACCGCATCCGCATGAACTCGCTGCGCAGCCATCGCGTCTACATGCGCTCCATGGCCACGCGTCGCCAGCACGCGGCCACGTCGATCGTGCTGCACGACTGCATCGATTTCCTGAAGGCGCAGGCGTACGACCTGGTCATCGTCGAAACCGCGGGCATCGGCCAGAGCGACTCGGAAATCGTGGATCTCGTCGACTTCCCGGTCTACGTGATGACCAGCGAATACGGCGCCGCCAGCCAGCTCGAAAAAATCGACATGCTCGATTTCGCCGAGCTCGTGGTACTCAACAAGTTCGACAAGCGCGGCGCCGAAGACGCCCTGCGCGACGTGCGCAAGCAGTGGAAGCGCAACCGCACCGCCTTCAGCCTGGCCGACGACAAGGTGCCGGTGTATCCCACCATCGCCAGCCAGTTCAACGATCCGGGTGTCACCTGGATGTTCGACAACCTGTGCCGCCTGATGCGCGAGAAGCTCTCGCTGCCCGGCACGGGCTGGACGCCGGACCTCGACACCAGCCTGCGCGAGCCGCGTGCCACCGTGCTCATCCCGGGCAGCCGCGTGCGCTACCTGGCCGAAATCGCCGAGCAGGGGCGTGGCGTCAACGCCTCCATCGCGAAGCAGGCGGAAGCCGCGGCGAAAGCACAGCATTACTACGAGTCCCTCAAGGACATCGGCGACGCATCCCTGCCGCGCGCGTTCGACCTGTACGACCACGCCCAGCTCACCGTGGACGGCGACCGCTCGCTGGCCACGCTGCGCCAGCGCTACAACGAAACCGTGCGCGAGCTCTCCAGCGAAGCGATCCACCTGCTGCGCGAATGGCCCGTGCGTTTCGCCTCGGTCACCGCCGAGTACAACGAGTACACGGTGCGCGACAAGGTGATCCGCGTGGAGAACTACCGCGAATCGCTCAGCCACCAGAAGATCCCGAAGGTGTCGCCACCGAAGACGAAGGACTGGGGTGAACAGCTTTCGTTCCTGATGCGCGAGAACCTCCCGGGCTACTACCCGTACACCGGCGGTGTGTTCCCGTATCGCCGTGCCGGCGAAGACCCGACCCGCATGTTCGCGGGCGAGGGCACGCCCGAGCGCACCAATCGCCGCTTCCATTACCTCTCGCTGGGCGGTGCCGCCGCGCGCCTGTCCACCGCGTTCGATTCCGTGACGCTGTACGGCGAAGACCCGGCGCCGCGCCCGGACATCTACGGCAAGATCGGTAACTCCGGCGTCTCCATCGCCACGCTGGACGACATGAAGAAGCTGTACTCCGGCTTCGACCTGTCGGCGCCCAGCACGTCGGTGTCAATGACGATCAATGGCCCGGCGCCGATCATCCTCGCCATGTTCATGAACACGGCGATCGACCAGAACATCGAGAAGTACCTCAACGAAGAGCCGGCGCGCTGGGAGACGGTGAACGCCCGCATCGCCGAGCTCTATCCGGACGGCAATCGCCCGGCGTATACCGGCGAGCTGCCGGCGGGCAACAATGGGCTGGGCCTCGGCCTGCTCGGCGTGTCCGGTGAGGAAGTGGTCGACGATGCCACGTATGCGCGGATCAAGGCCTACACGCTGGCCACCGTGCGCGGCACCGTCCAGGCCGACATCCTCAAGGAAGACCAGGCGCAGAACACCTGCATCTTCAGCACGGAGTTCGCCCTGCGCATGATGGGCGACATCCAGCAGTACTTCGTGGATCACAAGGTCCGCAATTTCTACTCGGTGTCGATCTCGGGTTACCACATCGCCGAAGCCGGCGCGAATCCGATCAGCCAGCTGGCCTTCACGCTGTCCAACGGCTTCACCATCGTGGAGTACTACCTGGCCCGCGGCATGAAGGTGGATGACTTCGCGCCCAACCTGTCGTTCTTCTTCTCCAACGGCATGGACCCGGAATACACGGTGATTGGCCGCGTCGCCCGCCGCATCTGGGCCCGCGCCATGCGCGAGCGCTACGGTGCCAGCGCGCGCAGCCAGATGCTGAAGTACCACATCCAGACCTCCGGCCGTTCGCTGCACGCGCAGGAGATCCAGTTCAACGACATCCGCACCACGCTGCAGGCGCTGTACGCGCTGTTCGACAACTGCAACAGCCTGCACACCAATGCGTACGACGAAGCGATCACCACGCCGACCGAAGAAAGCGTGCGCCGCGCGGTGGCCATCCAGCTGATCATCAACCGCGAGCTCGGCCTGAACTTCAACGAGAACCCGTGGCAGGGCAGCTTCATCGTCGACGAGCTGACCGACCTGGTCGAGGAAGCGGTGTACAAGGAGTTCGAGGCCATCAGCGAGCGCGGTGGCGTGCTCGGCGCCATGGACACGATGTACCAGCGCGGCAAGATCCAGGAAGAGTCGATGTACTACGAGCACAAGAAGCACGACGGCTCGCTTCCGCTCATCGGCGTCAACACCTTCCTGCCCAAGGACCACGGTGGCGAAATCGCCACCGAGATCGAGCTCATCCGCTCCACGCCGGAAGAAAAGGGCCAGCAGATCGACAACGTGCAGCTCTATGGCAAGGCCCGTAACGGCCTGGCCCCGGACAGCCTGCGCATCCTGCAGAACACCGCCCGTGACCGCCGCAACGTCTTCGAGCAGCTGATGGAGGCCGTGAACCACAACAGCCTCGGCCAGATCAGCCATGCGCTGTACGACGTGGGTGGGGAGTACCGGCGCAATATGTAAGCTGCCAGACCCGCCCGCTTGCGGGCTTTGCGGCTTTCCTCTATTGCCCCGCTTCCACAACGCGGGACCGTGCGTCACCGTCCTGCCCCCGGCGGCATCCTGCGGCGGCAGGGCGCCGCTGAATTCACCACGGCTCGAGCTAGGGAGGCGCCTGTCTGCTCGATTGCAAGTGCAGTAGCATCAAGCTGCACACCCGCCGACGGACGAGGTGAGCATGCAAGGTGTCGGTCTAGTAAGCGTAAGAAGCGGCTTAATCCTTGCCAGGGTGGCGCTCCCCGGTTGAAATTACGACGGATGGCTGGTAGATAGCTTCAGGCCGCACTGGCCTCGTCTTTGAACAGGGGTGTTCATGATTTCTGAGCAGGAGCTGGACAATCTTTTGTCCTCGACCGATAAGCTTTTCTCAAACATCTACGCGTTCTCGCTGGATCCGTGTGATTTCGGTGGAAAGTCCCATTCCGGATGCGCTATCGCGCACCAGGATCTCCTAGAAAGGCGTGTAGATTTTCTTCGAGAGCTAAGAAATACCATGTCCGCGTGGGTGTACTCGAAGAACAAGTTCGCGGCCTTATTCAACGAAGCTCTTGCCAATCGAAACTTAGACCTACAGAACGCCACTGCTCAGCTGAATGAGCTCGTTAGGTCGAAGTTTCGCCGAGGGTATCCCGCAGGGCAGTTCGGCGAGCTTCTCTTGTTCAATCTGCTGCAACGCTTCTATAAAGCACCCCCAATTCTTCGGAAGATGCCCTTAACCACTAATCCTAAGATTGAGCGTCACGGAGCCGATGCGATTCATTATCGCCGATCCGGCAATCTGAACATTGTGTACTTGGGCGAGGCGAAAACATACTCCTCGAAAAACTCATTCAGCAAGGCCGTTGGCGACGCAATCGAAAGTACGTACGGCTCGTATCTTGGGTTCCAGAACGAGCTCAATCTCTACGTCTATGACGATCTAGTGGCAGATGAACTTCTTCCTGTAGCGAAAGCTGTCAAGGAAAATGCGCTTGACGACTTTGTTCTCGAGGCCGTCTGCATTATTTCCTATGACGAACAAACTCAGAAGGTCGGAGAGACTGAGGCCGATCTTCATGATTGTATCGAGGCGCTCGTTGCGAAGCGTCTTGCGGCGCTTAAGACAAAGCACGGCGATGGGGTCAATGGTCCTATCTTCCGCCGAATGCACTTCTACTTCCTTCCATTCTGGGGCCTTAAAAATCTTCTTGAGGAGTTCGATAAGTGATGGCCGAGGGACCGCTCCAATTCGGCAAGGTCGTCGCAGAGTTATACGCCTTGGAACATCGTCAGTTTGCGCGGCGCCTCGGTTTGCTTGGTGGTACGCAAGAGTTCGTAACGGACGAGGTGCTGAGGGGCGCTATCACAGTACTTGATGATCTGACAATGTCTCGCGAGGGCGTGGACGCGGTTTCGGCGATTGTGGCTCTTCTCTGGGAGTACGCGTCGTCCGATCAGCGACTACTTATTCGTTCATTCTTAGTTCTCGCGCTCACCAGAGTTGGTCTCAGTCCTTCGACTTTCCTAGTCGACGGGCAAATAGTTGACGATGCTGGCGAGGATCGGCGCGTTTATAGCGAAGCCTCGTTGCGGGAAGAGATTGCGATCACGTTACTGCAGGCCGACTCGGAAATTCGCGTTGGAAGCGAGACCTTTCTCCTGTCTTCGTTTCAGAAGCGTCTGCTGGCTACGATCGAAGTCGCCCCGTTGGTGTGTGTGTCAGCGCCAACGTCAGCGGGCAAGTCGTTCGCGTTAAATCTAGGTATTGCTCGCTACGCACACGCAGCGCAGTTACCGGTTGTCTACGTTGTTCCGACAATTAGCCTCGTGAACCAGGTAACTGCCGATATCCGTGCGGTGATGCGTAAGCAAGGACTGGTTGATTGGAAGGTTTCGACGTCGGGCCAGAATATTGAGAATCGGCACATCTACGTGCTCACCCAAGAGCGCGCAATAGGGATCTTCGCCGAAGGTGGTTATTCGGGGCGTATCGGGATGTTGTTGATTGACGAAGTGCAAAATTTAGAGCGCGTCGGTCATGAAGGTGAGCTCAGGTCAAAGATACTATTCGACTTCATGCGCGATGCGCGTTCATATGCAGACAAGATCGTCATATGCGGGCCGCGGCTAGACGAAATTGGAATGACGGGTGAGTCGGTGTTTGATATTGAAGCCGTCGAGCTCGACACCAGGGTTTCGCCCGTCGCTAACATTACTTACTCAGTCAATCGTCGTGGTGGTGTCGCCTTTCTTACTCAGTACCGCTCGATTCTTCGAGACGAGGTGTCGCTGAGACTGTCCGACGCAAGTATCGTTCAAGGACAGGGGCAGTCCCGGTACACGGATGCGTTCTTCAGCTATCTGGGTCATCTGATCGAAAGCCTTGGTGATGAGTCGCGGAACATAATCTTTTCTCCGACCTCAGACCAAGCGAGAAAGACGGCAAATGCTCTCGCCGGATTTAGTTCACCCGGAGATGGTGCCGGGGCGCGATCAGCGTTGGCCAAGTTCTTGGGTGAGTACGTACATCCCGAGTACGAATTGGTGTCGTGTGTGGCGCGTGGCGTTGCATTTCACAGCGGCAAGGTTCCACCGCATGCACGCCTTGCTATTGAACAGGCGTTCACGGCCGGCCATTTGAAGGATGTAGCTTGCACCACGACATTGATGCAGGGCGTAAATCTACCGGCAACGGTCGTTCTTATTCGAAATCCGCGGCTAGCTATCAATCAGCGTTCGGGTTCGGAGGGGGCTGCCGCTTTGTCGGCGTACGATTTTGCAAATCTGCGTGGACGTGCCGGCCGTCTGTCGAAGGACTTTATCGGTCGCACGGTCGCCTTGGATGAGGAATCCTTCGTCACTACCGTGCAGGAGGATCTCTTTTCAGATGGGCGGAAGTCCCTCAGGCCAGGTTACGGAGAACTGTTCGGGAGCGTCCGCGAGCGCGTCATTTCAGAGCTTGGTAGTCCTCAGTCTGGTTCGACAGGTACTGAAAAGTTTCTTGCTGGTTACATTAGACAGGCAATTGTTCGTCACGGAGGGGATGCCGGGGCGCATCTGGCATCGATAGGTATTTCGCTTTCTCTGGGCGAGCTGTCTGAGGCAAGAGCGGTCGTGGAGGATATCCGGCTTGATCGCGGCATCTTAATGGCACATCGGTATTGGGATCCGGTCGACCTTCAGTACTTGTCGGACACATTCTACGCTTCGTCTATAAAGTTGCCGACCGAAGTGTGGGGCCGAAGGCTGGCCGAAGACTTAGCTGACGCGCTGAATTTTATGGCTACGACGATGCCGTACTACTACGAGCGTCATCTGGGCGACCGAAGTTCGGGTGCGGCGATTTCGTCGCTAGCAAGGGCTGCTCAAGGGTGGTGTCGGGAAATATCCCTCCGTAGCATGATCGACGCGAGTCATTTTTCTCGCGACGAGGCTGGGCAGAAGATCAATGACAAAATGGGATTGATCTTCAAAGAGGTGTCGTTCGGTCTTCCAGCGCTACTTCGACCGCTTTATTCTGTTGCTGACATCAATGGCGGCTTCCTCACTTCTATCGAAGCGGGCGCATACAATCCCGTAACGTTTTGGCTGATGTCGTTGGGTTTGTATCGTGAAATAGCTGTTTCGATGCGATTGATGTTTGCTCCAGAGATATATGATCTCAACGAGTCCGCAAAGCTAGAGATATTGTCGCGGATCGCTAGAGGTTCTTCATCGCTAAACACGTGGCTGCGTATGCAGGTTGCGCCGATTTTCGAACATTTGGAGGTTTGAGTATGGGGCGGTCCATCCCGGTGCAAATTGGCGACACCTTATTCGGCTCAAAGAAAGCTGCCAAGGATCACTTTAAGGCGATGCTCGGGCGGTACGATATCGGCGACCGGGTGTCGGAAGATGATGCGAAGCAGCTACGCGAGCTTCTCAAGCGTCACGGTGAGTACGGAACGAAGAAAGGTGTCGGGGTTGCCCACTTTGAAGTATTGGGTGCGGATTACGGCTCCCGTTGCTTTCATGTGGTGCGGATTGACGGAAGTTTCGAGGACTTTTCGTATCCATACTGTGTGGATCAGCGTTAGATTCTTTCTTCTTAGCCTCCGGCTGTTGAGTTCCTCGTGATATTGGCCAATGGCTTATGAGACCTTCTCGTAGGTAAAGCAGTCATCCACACGGTGTTTTCCACATCTATTACCGGAACACGTATCAGGTGCCTGGCAAGCTACGCGCGTTCATTGACCATGTTCGCGCCGCCAACTGGCAGGTGCCCGGTTGACTGACACACACGGAGGTACACCGTGCGCCACTGGTTCGTTATGTTGCTCTTTCTGATGCTATCCGCCACCGCATATGCCGCCGACTCGTCCCGGCGCATCCTGTTCATCGGCAACAGCCTCACCTACGTCAACAACCTTCCGTCGGCTACTGCATCACTGGCCCCGCCCGATGTCGTCGTGGACGCATTCGCGATTCCTGGTGCCTCACTCGTGGACGATGCGCCGAAGCCCCGCGTTAGCGAATTGCTGGCCTACGGGCCACTACACGGATGTCGTTTTCCAGGAGCGCGGCGGTGACGCCGTGTGCATGGGGCAGGGCTGTTTCGATGGGGACGAGTTCAGGGCGACCGAGCGTGCGAGCAAAGCGCTGGCCGAAAAGGCAAAAGCCGGCGGAGCGCGCGTCTTCTACCTCGGCACGTACCAGCCGAACCCGGCGATCGCTCCTGTGCTTGTCGCAGGAGAGCGGCGCATCGCCACGCTCATGGGTGCCCGCGATATCGAGATCGGCCAGACATGGAGTGGCCTCCGCCAGGCCGACCCCAAGACAGCCTGGCTACATAGCGATGGCCAGCACCCCGGCCACGCCACCACGGCCCTGATGGCCATCCGCGTCTGGCAGGCCGTGTCAGGTGAGCGGGTGAGCAAGGCACCGTGCGTTGGCGGTGAGCTTTACTACCACGCGCCCAGCGAGGACGGCTTCTTTCATGTCGACCGGCAGGCGACGCCCGTGACATGCCTCGTAGCCCCCTCGGTCGCGGAAGGCTTCGCGAAGCTGCCCTGACAGGCAGGTGCTAGTCGGACGCGAAATCGACGCCGGTGACGCCGTGGGCCCTGGCTAACGCCAGCACGCGGGCGACGTCTTCGTACGACGCCTCGTCGCGTGCATGGAGTTCGACGTGCGGTATGCGCGTGGCGTCATCGCGGCCCCGGGCGGACGCGACGTCCAGCTGCGTGGCTAGCGTGGCATCGCTCACCAGTGTGCCGTTGAGGAACACCATGCCGCCCGGGTCCACCGTGATCCGCAACGGATCGGGGCGCCTGGCCTCCGAGGCGGACGGGGAGGGCAGGTCGATGCGGTTCTTATGCGCAATGACCGGTGCCGAGATCATGAAGATGATGAGCAACACCAGCAGCACGTCGACGAGTGGGGTGACGTTGATGCCGGCGAACGGGGACGACTCGACCTTTGCAGAGAAAGCCATACTTCCTCCCGACGGTTTCGATGTGGGAATGCCCTGATGCCGGGGCAATGGGGGATCCCCGGCGGCCCGACTATGCCGTGACCAGGGGGACTTCCCGCAAGACCCGGCGTGGGTGCATCATCGGCGGATCAGAGGGAGCGGCATGGATACCGAATTTGAGAAGGAGGCGGTGGTGGTGACGCCAGCCCCGCTGGCTGCCATGTGGCGGCGCTACGTAGCGTTTCTTGCAGACTGGATCATCCTCTCGCTCGGCGGCTACATCGTCGGCATGTTGCTGTTTGATCCCCTCGTTCGCCTGGGCCTGTGGACCCGCGTCATTGGCGTCGTGATCGCCACGGTCTATTTCGGCATCTTCGATAGCGGCTGGGGTGGTGCGAGCTCGCCCGGCAAGAAGATGCTCGGCATCCGCGTCGTCGATGACGGCGGCCGCGTCCTCGGACCGATCCGGTCCGTCGTTCGCGCCGCGCTGATCTGCGCGCCGTTCATGCTGACCAACCTGTTCCCGATGGAAGGCGAGCGCCCCTGGGGCGCACTGGCGCTCAACGGCCTGATCGGCGGCTGGATGTCCGCCACGCTTTACCTGCTCGCCTTCAATCGCGGCACCAGGCAGGGCCTGCACGACCTGGCGACGCGTAGCTTCGTCGTCCACGGCCGGGCAACGCGCCAGGGCCTCGCAACCTACACCTTCTGGCAGCCGCACATCGTTATTGCAGTCGCCTTTGTCGCGCTATCGGTACCGGCCGGCATGGCCGGGCTCCCGATGTACATGCACTTCGCGCCTGGCTCGGTCAGCCCGGTCACGTCGACGACGACGGTGCCCGATACCGGCCCCGTGCAGGTGCTGGGCTCCCGCCTGACGTGGAAGCTGAAAACGGCCCACGACAAGAACCCGCCGGAGTGCCTGACCGCCTGGTTCCACCTGGCGGGCACCGGCGTCGACGACGAATCCGTGGCGAGATCCCTCGCCATGCGGATGGTTGCGCATTACCACTGCCGGGTCGTGACGAACCTGACCGTGCGCATGCAATACGGCTTCGATCTGGGTTTTTCCAGCGGTACGCGCTTCCGCGATTTCGTCATCGATGAAGCGGACCTGACCCGGTCGCCTTGAACCAACCCGGCGATTCGTAGTCCCATGGGGGCTGGTTTCACCGGAGTTGAGTACGTTGAGCAGTCAGTCGTCGGGTTCGAAGTGGTTGGCAGGCGTGTTGGTCGTCGCCATCGTGGGCTTGGGTGGAGTGTTTCTCTACCGCGAGAAACAGGCGCGGGATGCCGCGCAGCCGCCGCAGCCTGTCGCGGCCGCCTCGGCAGCGTTGCCATCGACGGCCGTGCACGACACCGCCCTGCCTCAGCATCCGATCGGCCCGGCTGGCGCCTCCACCGCGGCGCTGCCAGCGCTGGACCAGAGCGATGACGCCATCCTCGCCGGCTTGCTGGCGCTCACCAGCGATGGTGCCCTGAAGACCTTGCTGCGCCCCGAAGCCATTGTGCCGCGCATGGTGGCCACCATCGATGCGCTGCCGAAGGCCAACGTCGGCATGAACGTGTTGCCGCTGCGCACGCCCACGGGCCGCTTCCAGGTCCAGTCGGACGACGGCATGTTCGTCGAGTCGAAGAAGAACCTCGACCGCTACGACACCTACATGTACGTGGCCGACCACGTGAACCCCAAGGCCGCCGCGGCCTGGTACAAGCGCAACTATCCGCTCTTCCAGCAGGCTTACCGGGACCTGGGCACGAGCGGCTATTTCAACGACAGGTTGATCGAGGTCATCGACCACCTGTTGGCGGCGCCGGAACCCAAGGGCACGCTACAGCTGATTCCTGCCAAGGTCGGCTACATCTACGCCAACGACACCTACGAGCAGCTATCGGCCGGCCAGAAATTCATGATCCGTGTCGGCGCGGAGAACGAGGCAAACCTGAAGGGTAAGCTGAGAGCGCTACGCGAGGCGGTCGTCTCGGATAGGTCTGCAGAGGACAAGTGATAGGACTGGCGGGGAACGGTGTAGCGGTGGGCGTACGCTCGCTCAATAACGCCTCAGTTCCATGTTGACGACTTCACCTTCCTTGATACCGGCGCTCGTGACGCTGATGGTGTCGTCATATTCGTCTCCGCCAATCGCATCGGTCAACATCATCCTGGCCACATCGAAACGGGGGTCCATCTGGGAGATCCTTGCCTTTATGAGCTGCATGGTATCGGCGCCGTCGACGTCGAGGCTGATCACATTCGATAAACCGTTGACGGTCATATTTACGTCGATCTTCATGTCCATCTCCATTAAGCGTCTTGGTGGTGTCCTTTGGTATATCGCGCGCGCGCCGATGCCCGCTGAATGGCTTCGTCGTGGCGGCAACTGAGTGCCTCACGGCTGATTCGGTTGGAGTTTTTCCGGTTTTCAGGCTGCATGAAAAAAGAAGGGCCACCCTGTTAAATGGCCCTCATGCCTTAGCGATTCGCCTGTCGTGAGGATCGCTCGCGGGCGCGCTCCAACGAGATTTGTTACTTCTTCGACGGATCTCGCACCGGCACGCTGATATTGCACAGGTCGATCTTCCCCGCCGGGCGGGTGTAGAAGTCGTCCCTGCGATTGCGCTTGGCATCGACCACGGCCGCGAAGGTCTTGCTGTCCGTGCGCAGCACCTGGATCGGCGTGCGTTCGGCTTCCGGCACATCGGCCGCGATGCGCACGCTCTTGATCGTCACGCGCTGCTCGGGCTTGTCGTAGAAGCCCATCGGCTCGCCGCCGCGCGGGTAGGCCGAGAGGAACTCCATCCCCTTGATGACCTTGCCGGCCACGGCCAGGTTGCGGTCGAGGTTGCGCGGGGCCTGGCCGATGATCGCGTACAGCGAGCTGCCATTGCCGGT
Organism: Luteibacter pinisoli; assembly: GCF_006385595.1. Lineage (NCBI taxonomy): Bacteria > Pseudomonadati > Pseudomonadota > Gammaproteobacteria > Lysobacterales > Rhodanobacteraceae > Luteibacter > Luteibacter pinisoli. The sequence goes on along the minus strand of NZ_CP041046.1, from coordinate 3,222,832 downwards.
TTCCGCGCCAGTGTCGCGGGCCACGCCCACGGTGCCGTAGCAATGCGCGATCCAGGCTTCGCCGGCCTTCGGGTCACGCGCCACCGGGAAGCCGTCGGAGAAGCCGACTTCCGGCGCATAGACGTCGCCATCGTCGAGCTTTGTGAACGGGTAGGCCTTGCCGCCCTTGCGGGTGAACTCCGGCGTCAGCGTCTCTTTCGCCGTGCCGATGCTCTTGGCCTTCTTCTTGTCGTCGCCGTCGGCATCGCCCCACTGGGTGACGAAGTTGTCCTGCACGCGGATCACCTGCGTGCCATCGAAGTAATGCTCACGTATCAGGGTGCGGATGTTCGCGGCATGCGCCGGCGTCCAGTCCTGGGCCAGCTCGATGATGACGCGGCCCTGCGGCAGGTCCATGTACACCAGGTTCTGCGGATCCGGCGTGCGCCACTCGGTGGGAGCGGCCTTGGCCAGCAGCTCCTTCGGCGTGGGCGACTTCTTCGCGTCGTCGGCGAGGGCGGGCAGGGCCACCGCGGCGGCAAGGGCGAGCGCGAGGCAGGTACGTGCGAGCATGGGATCCCCAGGGTTGGTATGGCCCCCGAAAAATAGCATGCCCGCACCGTGCCGTAGATCAGAGGCCAATGATCGCCTTCGGCTCCAGGTAAGGCTCCAGCCCCAGCACACCGTTCTCACGCCCCAGGCCTGACTGCTTGAAACCGCCGAACGGTGCCTTCGGCTCGTGGGTCAGCGTGTTGACCATCACGCGGCCCGAATCGATGCGTGCGGCAACGCGGGCACCGCGGGCCAGGTCCGTCGTGGCGATGTACGCCGAGAGGCCGTACGGCGTGTCATTGGCGATGGCGATGGCCTCCTCTTCGTCGTCGTACGCGATGATGGCCATCACCGGCCCGAAGATCTCGTCGCGGGCGATCACCATGTCGTTGCGCACATCGGTGAAGAGGGTAGGCCGCACCAGCCAGCCACGGGTGTTGCCTTCCGGGCGTCCTTCGCCGCCAGCGAGCAGCCGTGCGCCTTCGGCGATGCCGGTGCGGATGTAGCCCTGCACGCGGTCCCACTGCTTCTGGCTGACCATCGGGCCAATCGTCGTTTCCGCACGGGACGGATCGCCCGACACACACGCGTTCACCGCCGCCGTCGCCAGCGTTTCGAACTCGGCGAGGCGCGAGCGCGGCACGAGCAGGCGCGTACCGGCGATGCATGCCTGCCCGCTGTTCATGAAGCCGGCCTGGATCGCCATGGGCACGGCGGTGGTGAAGTCGGCATCGTCCAGGATGATCGTCGGCGACTTGCCGCCCAGTTCCAGCGTCACGCGCTTCACGTCGTCCGCCGCTGCGCGGAGGATGCTCTTGCCCACGGCGGTGGAGCCGGTGAAGGAGATCTTGCGGATGTCCGGGCTTGCCGTCATGGCCACGCCGACGACATCGCCGCGGCCGGTCACGATATTGAACACGCCGGCCGGTGCGCCCGCCTCATGCAGGGCTTCCATCACGACGCGCGTCTGCAGGGCGCTCATCTCGCTGGGCTTGATCACCGCCGTGCAACCCGCGGCCAGTGCCGACGCCAGCTTGCCGGTGATGAAGCTCGCGTTGCTGTTCCACGGGGTGATGAGGCCGACGACACCCACGGGCTGCATGACGACGTGAGCGATGCCCATGTCGCGCTCGAACTCAAAATGCTCCATGGCATCGATCGCGCCGAGGAACACCTGCGCGGCGTACTGGGCCATCCACCGCGTGCGCGAGACCGGCGCGCCGTACTCCTCGGTAATGGCGGCGCACAGGGCATCCTCGCGCGCGGCGATCGCGTCGTGCATGCGGCGAAGCAGGGCGGCACGTTCCGCCAGGCTCGTCCGCGACCAGGCCGGCAGCGCGCGCTTTGCGGCGGCGATGGCCAGGCGGGCGTCCTCGGCGTCGGCCAGCTGCACGGTGCCGATAACGGCCTCCGTGGCCGGGTTGAAGAGGTCGAAGCGCTCGTCGCCATGCGGGGTGACGAAGGCGCCGTCGATGTAAATCTGGTTGAGGTCGTACATGGCGAATCTCCAGCGGGGAAAGGGGGCTTGCTCCCCACCAAGGATGTGGCCGGAACACTGGCCTGATAAGCTGGACAAATCCGAATGCGGTATGAAGCAGGAGCGGACAATGCGCAGTGGCCTGACCGAACTCGAAGCCGTGCTGGCCGTGGCCCGGCACGGCAGCTTCCGCGCCGCGGCGGCGGAGCTGGAAATGTCCACCTCGGCCTTGAGCCAGTCCGTGGCCGCGCTGGAGGCCCGCATCGGCACCCGGTTGTTCCATCGCACCACCCGGAGCGTCCGCCTGACCGACGCCGGCATGCGCTTCGCGGACGACGTGGGCCCCGCCGTCTCGGGGATCCGCGACGCCATGGCCCGGGCTGGCGAGGCCAGCGACGAGCTGGTCGGGAGCTTGCGCCTGAATACGTCCGCCGGGGCCGCGCGCCGCCTGATGCAGCCGCTGCTCGTCCCCTACATGCAGCGCTACCCGCGCGTGCAGGTGGAACTGGTGACCGAGGCCAAAATGATCGACATCGTCCGCGACGGGTACGACGCGGGCTTTCGCACCACCGATATCGTCCCGGGCGACATGGTGGCCGTGCCGCTGGGTCCGCACATCCGCCACCTCGTGGTTGGATCGCCGTCGTATTTTGCGAGACATGGCCGTCCGGACAACCCGGGCGACCTGGCCCGCCACGTCTCGGTGCGCGCACGGATGGCCTCGGGCCATATCTACCACTGGGAGTTCGAGCGCCACGGCGAGGCGCTCAGCGTGGACGTGCCCGGCGTGGTCACCCTCGACGAACCGCACCTGCTGCGCGAGGCGGCGCTGGCGGGGCTGGGCCTGGTCTACCTCAGCGAGTACGACGTCGAAGCCGACATCGCCGCGGGGCGGCTGGAAAGCGTGCTCGGCGAGTGGACCCCGCCCTTCGAGCGGCTTGCCCTGTATTACCCCGGGCGCCGCCACGTGCCCGCCACATTGCGGGCTTTGGTCGACCTCATCAGGGAGCGAGCCTAGGCGCCTGTGCCACCGGTCATGGCAAACCTTTGCGATCCGGCAGGCATCCTAGGCGCAGGAATTCACGAATGGACCCCGCATGCGCTGTCGCTTCGCCCTCTTTCTGGCGGCCCTGGCCCTCGCCCCGATCGCCAGCCATGCGGAGACCGCCACGTCCGGGCAGGTGGTGATCGATGGCCACATCGACCCGGCCGAGTGGGCCGGCGCCCGGCGCATCACGGATTTCAGGGACACGCAGCCGCGCACCGGCAAGCCTGGTAGCCAGCCGACGGAAGCGTGGGTGCTGTCCACCCCGAAAGGCCTGGCGGTCGCCATCCGCGTCACCCAGTCGCCGGATATCCCGCGCTCGCGCCAGGCCACGCGGCGTGACGAAGACGCCCTGGTCGATCGCATCAACGTCATGGTCGATTTCGACGGCGACGGCCGCACCGGCTTCGATTTCGAGGTGAAGTCCACCGGCGGCATCGCGGACGAAGTGATCACCAACGAATCCGATTTCAGCTACGACTGGGACGGCATCTGGGAACACGCGGTTTCCGAGGACGCCGAGGGCTACAGCGTCGAAGTGCTGATCCCCTGGTACGTGGCGCAGATGCGCAAGCCCGAGGGCGATACGCGCACCATCGGCCTGTACATCGACCGTGTCATCGCCAGCACCGGCGAGCGCATGGCATGGCCTGCGGTGAGCTTCGACCAGGGCCGCTTCCTGTCGATGTTCCAGAAGGTGCAGCTTCCCGCGTACGAGCAATCCCTGTTTGCGGTGACGCCGTATGTCGTCGGCAAGGTGGAGCACGGCCACGGCGGCGCGGCGTTTGAACAGGGCGCCGATATCCTGTGGAAGCCGAACGGGCAGACCCAGCTGACCGCGACGATCAACCCCGATTTTGGCCAGGTGGAAAGCGACGACCTGGTCGTGAACTTCTCCCCGGAAGAAACCTTCTTCACCGACAAGCGCCCGTTCTTCACCGAGAACCAGGGCATCTTCGATTTCAGCCTGCTCGATGACTACACGCAGCTGGTGTACACGCGCCGCGTCGGTGGTGAATCGGACGACGGCCACGGCCCGGCGGATATTTCAGCCGCCGTGAAGGTCAACGGCAGCGTGGGGCAGACCAGCTACGGCATCCTTACGGCGCAGGAAAAGGGCGACGCCGGGCGCAGCTTCGGCGCCCTGCGCCTGCTGCGCACCGTGGATACGCAGAGCTTTGGCATGCTCGCCACGCGGGTGAATCATCCCTACGAAGACCGCGACGCCAACGTGCTTGGCTTCGACCATCGCTGGCAGCCGAACGAGGCGTTCAACATCACCAGTAACGTGGTGGGCAGCAAGATCGACCAGCCGCAGGCGAACAGCACCGGCATGGGGGCCACGTCCATCGCGTACTGGCAGATGAACGATACGTGGGCGCAGCAGTGGCTGGGGATGTACTTCGGCAAGCGCCTGGACATCAACGATTTTGGCTACCTACCGCGCAATGACATGGCGTACTTCCACTACGAAGTGCGCCAGCGCGTGACGGGTATGGCGGCGGACTCGACGTATAGCTCGCTGCTGTGGCGCTATCGCATCTCCGAGCTCAACAACACCGAAGGGCTGCGGATCAGCCGCCGCTTCCGCGTGCAGCTCAACGGCAACCGCCGGGATGGCAGCAACGAGCAATGGCGCCTCGACGGCTTCACTGCCTCGTACGACGACCTGCTCACGCGTGGTGGCAACCCCGTGCGCAACCCGCCGACGGCGAAGCTGCAGTATGAGCGGACGCGCCCGCGCATCGGCCGCTGGAGCTGGGAGGCGGAAGGCTATGTGAGCGGCAACGAGCTCACCGGCTTCCATCGCCTGGGGTACTACTTCAAGTTCGTGCCCACGTACTTCATCACCGACGCGTTCAGCGTGTTCGCCGGTGCCAGCTACGAGTGGGACCCGAACTGGCTGATCTGGCAGCACGACAACCTGGTCGGCTCCTACGATGGCCGCACCGTCGGCATCGACAGCGGCGTGAACTGGAACTTTGGCAGCCGCCAGGAACTGCGCGTGAAGCTGCAGACCCTCGCCGTGGGGGCGACGCTGCGTGGCGCCTACGAGATCGACCGCAACGGCCGCGCCGTGCCCAGCAACGAGCCCGTCGATGGCCTGGGCGTCGCCAACCTCGGCTTCCAGGTGCGCTACCGTTACGAGATCGCGCCGCTCTCCAACCTCTACATCGTGTACAACCGCGGCGGTTACGAGCAGGACACCAACGACGAAGTCGACTCCCAGTTCCGCCACGGCTTCTCGCTGAAGGACGTGAACGAGGGGCTGGTCAAGGTCGCTTACCGCCTGGAGTTCTGAGCGACCTTCGCGCGTCAGGCCAGTTCGAAGATGTCTTCGACGGCGACGCCGAGGGCGCGTGCCAGCTTCAGGGCAAGCAGGGTCGACGGCACCATGCGGCTGGCCTCGATGGCGTTGATCGACTTGCGCGTGGTGGCGACCAGGTCCGCCAGGTCGGCCTGGGTGAGGTTGCGTTCCGCGCGCAGTACCTTGAGCCGGTTGGTGAGGGCGGGATCGCTCACGGCGCACGGTCCATGACGAGGAACGTGACCAGGAACGTCGCCGCACCTATGACGACGAACAGGGCCAGCAGCACGGCGACGGGGCCGGGAAATGGCAGCGCCTGGGAAAGCAGCGCGTACGCGGCCATGGGAGCGAGCGTGGCCACCAGCGCGTAGCGGCACGCGCGGTCGATCGCGGACTGCCGCCCTTCGTCGCGGCGCACGGCCTCCCGCTTCGCGACGAAATCCCTGCGTCCCCACAGGGTACGGCCCACGGACCACGCGATGGTCAACGGTATCGCCAGTGCCGCGCCGAAGAAGAACGGTGCGGTAGCGCGTATGGGCGCCTGCATCCACACCATCGCGGCGCCGATAAGCAGCACAAGCATGAGCAAGAGCGCGCCGGTGATCCCACGGCGCTCGCGGCGAATCAGCAGGTCGGTCGTATCGAGCGGTTCCTTCATCGCGGCACCCTGTTCCGTTTGATGTGGTGGCGGGAGCGTATAACGCATCGGTGTCTTTATGCAACCTATCGGTTACATGCTGCTGTTCTGCAGGCCCGGGCCATTCCGCTTCCTCTTCACACCGGCCGTGTCATTGGTTGCGCATCACGAGTACCGGAGTACGTGCGTGCCACATCAAGCGAATCCGGTCCCCGGCCGGACGATCGGCGAGCACGGCATCGTCGGTGACCTCGACACCGCGGCGCTGGTGGCCACCGACGGTACGGTGGATTTCATGTGCTGGCCGCATATGGATAGTCCCACCATCTTTGCCGCCTTGCTGGATCCGGTGCAGGGCGGCGAATTCAGCGTCGAGCCGGCGCTGGACGATCCGCGCCGCATGCAGCTCTACGTGCCCGAGACCAACGTGCTGATGACCCGCTGGATGTCCGAGGCGGGCAGCGTGGAACTGACCGATTTCATGCCGCACCCGGAGGCGGGCGTGCGCGTACCGCGTGCGCTGCTGCGCTGTGTCCGCGTGCTGCGGGGCAGGGTGGATATTCGCGTCGGTTGCCGGCCGCGCTTCGATTACGCGCGCGACGTGCCTGATGTCGAGGCGTACGGTGACAGTGCGGTGTTTCACGCAGGCAAGCACTCGCTGCGCCTTGCCGCGACCGTGCCCCTGACGATCGGCGACGGCGAAGCCGAGGCGCGCTTTACGCTCGGTGCGGGCGAGCACGCATGGTTCATGCTTGGCGACGAATCGCACGATCCGCTCACCCCGGAAGAGTGCGAGGCTGCCTACACCGCGACAGCGGAGGCATGGCGCCGCTGGACCCGCCGCTCCACGTACCGGGGCCGCTGGCGCGAACGGGTTGATCGTTCCGCCCTCGTGCTCAAGCTGCTTACCTCGCATAAGCACGGCTCCGTCGCTGCTGCCGCGACGTTTGGCCTGCCTGAGGCGACGGGTGCCGGGCGTAACTGGGACTACCGCGCGACGTGGATGCGCGACGCGTCGTTCACCGTCTACGCCTTCATGCGCCTCGGCTTCGTCCAGGAGGCCGAACACTTCCGCCAGTGGACCGAGGACCGCCTTGCCGCGCTGGATAAGCACGATGCGTTGCGCATCATGTATTCGCTGGACGGCAGCGAGGCGCGCGCGGAATCCACGCTGGACCACCTCGCCGGCTATGCGCAGTCACAGCCCGTGCGCATCGGCAATGCCGCGCGCACGCAGACCCAGCTCGATATCTACGGCGAGCTGATGGATAGCCTGTACCTGGCCAACAAGTACGGCACCGCGTCGAGCCACGCCGGCTGGCGCCATGTGCGACACATGGTGGACCACGTGTCGCGCCACTGGAGCGATGCCGACGAAGGCATCTGGGAGATCCGCGACAAGCCGCGGCATTTCCTGCACTCGCGGCTGATGTGCTGGGTGGCGCTGGATCGCGCGATTCGGCTGGCGGGCAAGCGCTCGCTGCCGGGCCCGATCGTCGAATGGGCGGCGGAGCGCGACCGCATCGCCGAAGACATCTGGGCGAACTTCCGCCATCCGGAAAAAGGCCACTTCGTACAGACCGAGGGCGGCACCGACCTCGACGCGTCGCTGCTGATGATGCCGCTGGTCCGCTTTGTATCGGCGACCGATCCCGTGTGGCTGGCCACGCTGGATGCGATCCGCGACGAGCTGACGGACGATGGGCTGGTCTTTCGCTACCGCAACGCGGACGGCCTGGAAGGCGGCGAGGGCGCGTTCACCACCTGCACGTTCTGGTACGTGGAGTGCCTCGCCCGCGCGGGGCGCCTGCACGAGGCGCGCGAGATCATGGCGCGCGGCGTGTTGTATTCGAATCACCTGGGGCTGTTCTCCGAGGAGCTCAGCCTGCGTGGCGATCCGCTCGGTAATTTCCCGCAGGCGCTGGCCCACCTGGCCTTTATCAGCGCGGCGTTTTACCTCGACCGCCAGCTGTCGCATCCCGGCGGCCAGACCTGGCAGCCCTGATCCTCGGGGCTGCGATCACACCAGCTGCAGGTCACGCGGTTTCGCCGCCGGGAACACCGTGCCCAGGTCGCTGGCGGAGAGGCCATACATGCGCTGCATCAGGCCGCCGAGCACGTCACGGTAGTTGTTGAGCACGGGGTAGTCGCGGTTCTGCAGCAGGCTGCCGGCGTTGATCGCCACCTGGTTACCGGCCACCCGGCCGCCGTGTACCTTGCCGCCGAGCACCCAGTACGTCGTGCCGTGACCGTGGTCCGTGCCCTTGTTGCCGTTCTCGCGAAAGGTGCGGCCAAACTCGGAGACGACCACCACCACGGTGTTGTTCCATTCGGCATCGCCCAGGCCGTCGGCAAACGCCGCGAGGCCCTGCGAGAGGTTGTCGAGGTTGTTGGCCAGCTGCCCATCGGCGCCGCCCTGGTTCACATGGGTATCCCAGCCGCCGACGTCGACGAAACCGAGGCGGAAGCGATCCTTCATCAGCGTGGCCATGCGTTGGCCCTGCTGCGCGAAACCGCGTGCGTTCACCGCGCCGCGGCTCGCGGCGACCATTTCGCTTTGCAGGTCCTGGGCCACCTGCTGGCGCAGTTCCAGGCCATCGGTGGCCGCGGCCTGCAGTGGCGTGCCCTCGTACATGCTGGCCAGGATCTTCGACTGGCGATCGTCGAACACCGCCTTGCTGCCGCCCTTGAGCGAAATGTTCGGGACATCGCCGGTGCCGTGGAAAGAAAGCGGGAGGGCATCGGTGAACGCGATCGGCGGCACGCCGCGCAGCACGCCGCTCAGGCGGCCCATGAAGCCCGAGGCATAGCTGCGCGCGTCGCCCGCTTCGCCGGACTCGATGTTGTCCTGCGTTTCGAAATGGCTGCGCGAGAGGTCATCGGTACCGGCGAACGGGATGAAGGCGAGCTGCTTCTTGTCCCATAGCGGGCCCATCGTCTGCGCCACCGCAGGCGCCAGCCCCCAGTTCGCATCCAGCGCTCGAACGGACTTCGGATCACCGGGCGTCGGCCTGGCCAGCGCCAGCGTCGGCCGTGACTCGTAGTAGAAGTCGCTGCCGTAGGGCACCAGCAGGTTATTGGCGTCGTAGCCGCCGCGCAGGAAGACGAGCAGGAAGCGCGGCGATGTCGCTGGCGCGGCGAACACCTTGCCGCCCAGGGTGAGGGCGGGCACGGTGGCGGCAAGGGTGAGCAGGAACTGGCGGCGGTCCATGGCGGAACCTCAGCGATAGTTGAATTCGGGCGAGGCGAGCAGGAAGGTGTTCCATTCCTGCTGCGACGTCGCTTGCGAGAGTGCGTTGCGGGTCTTCGGGCCCAGTGACGGTTCGATCGTCGCGTAGTAGGTCGGCGTGGTGAGTTGCGGGAAGCCACCCACGGAACGCGTGCCGTCGTCGTCCAGGTCGAACAGATGGTTGGCGCCGCTGCCGATCGCGCGCGCGATCTCGAAGCGCTTGGCGACCTGCCCCGAACTGGACCATTCCGAATCCGTGCTCGGCCATCCATCCGGCGTGATCCGCCCGAACGGCGCCTGGCCGAGCTGGTTGATCCAGTTCACCAGCGGACGCGGATTCTGCACGGGCTTGCCGTCGTAGGCCAGGCGCATCGTCGAGACGAGGAACTGCGTGGGATCCTTGTAACGCTTGCCCAGCGACGCGGTGAACTCCTTCGACGTGAGCATCGTTTCCATCACCGCGGCGATATCGCCGTCCGTGTGGCGGAAGGTCTTCGCCATGGCCGCGATGAGCGACGGCGGCGGATTGTCGGCGACAAAGTATTTTGCCAGCGAGGTGGAGACGAAGGTCGCGCACGCCGGCTGGCGCACGATCAGGTCCACCGCCTTTTCCACTTCGTCGAAGCCGCCGCCCTTGATCGTCGTGCCGAGCAGCACCTTGTCGCCGAAGTCGTGGCGGTTCGGGTTGAACTCGAACACGCCTTCCTGCAGGTAGTACGGCTGCATGTCCGGGCGCAGCCTGCGCGGCTGGCCATCGAAATTCACACCCACGCCGGTGAGCACGCGGGCCAGGTTCTGCACATCGCCCTGGCTGTAACCGCTGTTCACGCCAAGGGTGTGCAGCTCCATGAGTTCGCGGGCGTAGTTCTCGTTCACCTTGTCGCGCGCGTTCTGCGCGTTGTCGAGGTACTCGAGCATGGCCGGGCTTTTCAGCGTCGCCATCACCAGGTCGCGGAACTTGCCCAGCGCATGGGGGCGAATCGTGTTCTGTGCGTAGTCGCCCACCAGCCAGCGCACGCGCCCCTTGTTCTGGAACACGCTGAAGTGGTTCAGCCAGAACCACACCATCTGTTCGCGAAGCTGGTTCTCGTCGTAGATGGCGCGCAGGAGTTCGGCGGCCTGGGCTTGCTGGGCATACTGGTTGCCCTGCTTTTGCATAGCCTTGCGCGCCTCCTGCTTGGCGTCGCCGTCGGGCATGTCCTTGATGTCGCGGTACTGGTCGCGCATCTGCGCCAGCAAGGTGGCGGTCGGCGTCTTCATGGCATCGAAGCCGGCGATCTGTGCCTGGATCGCCTGCGGCAAGCCATCCGTGCGCGGATGCAGCTGCGCTTCGAGAAAGCGGCGCCTACCCAGGTCGCGGTAGCTGGCCACCGTGGCGCTGTCCACGCCAAAGGTGACCCGATCCAGCCAGGCGGCGTCTTCGGGCGTCAGCGGCTTGTCCGCGGCGCTGGCCGCGGCGGGAAGGCAGAGCAGGGCGGCCAGGCAGGCCACGTGGGCTGAACGCATCGGGGTCTCCGTTCGAAGCGCGATAACCTTCAAACGGAGCAGCATGGAAGGCGGTTTACCGCCGGGGTTTGCGGCGGTTCACATTTCCGCACCCGTTCAGATCTCGTTTTCGTCCGGATACACGAATTCGATGGCTGCTTCGCGCGTGCCGGCGGTTTCTTCGGCCACTTCACGCACCCGCTCGCCGACCTTGTCGTTGGGCACTTCGATCTCGACCGTATACGTCCGTGAAGCGACGTCGTCGGACAGGTCCAGGGAGCTGGAATCGTCACGGATATCGCTGCCGAAATCGTCGATCTCTTCCACGTATTCGATCCGGTCCAGGCCGTGGATCGCGTTGATCACGTCATCAAACACGTCGCGGTCGCCGGTGATGCGAAGCTGGATGCGGGGCATGGGACTCTCCTGTTGCGATGGGTCAACGATGCGTCGGCGGGCGTGTGCTGAAGGTGTACGCCCGCTACCATGGGCGTTTCCGGTGGGACGCGCGCCATGCCCAAGACTTACGACCAGGCCTACTTCGACAAGTGGTACCGCAGTGCGGGCCATGCCGTGCGCTCCCCTGCGGAACTCACCCGCAAGGTCGCCATGGTGCTGGGCCAGGCCGAGTTCTATCTTGGACGCCCCGTCCGCAACGTGCTCGACATCGGCTGTGGCGAGGCCCCCTGGCGGGCCGTGCTGCGCCGGCTGCGCCCCGGCATCGAATACCGTGGCCTCGAGGCCAGCGAATACGCGGTGATGCGCTATGGGCGCTCGCGCAACATCGGTTACGCCCGGTTCGGCCAGCTGGCCGAGCTGCGCTTCGACACCCGCTTCGACCTGATCGTCTGCACCGACGTGCTGCACTACCTGAAGCCCGCCGAGATCCGTGCCGGGCTGACCGGGATCGGCGAGATGGCCGAGGGCCTGGCGTTCCTCGAGGTGTACACCCGCGAGGACGACCCCGGCGGCGACCGCGAGGGCTTCTTCAATCGCTCCGCCAGCTGGTACCGCAGCCAGTTCGACGAGGTGGGGCTGATTCCGGTCGGCTCGCAGTGTTACGCCAGCCCCCGGCTGGCGCGCAGCGTGGCCTCGCTGGAGCGCCTCTAGCTAAACCAGGCCAGCGTCGCCAGCGAATTGTTGGCGGCGTGGCAGACAAAGCCGGGCCAGAGGGAGCGGGTGCGTACGCGCAGCCACGCGCAGAAGGCGCCAACCAGGATCAGGTTTGGCACGGCGTACCAGACCCCGCCCAGGTCCGGCAGGTGGATCACCCCGAAGATGACGGCGGAGATGGCGATGCCCCAGCCGTCGCCCAGCCGGGTGCGCAGCACCGCGAGCAGGGCGCCACGGAACAGCACCTCCTCGACCAGCGGGCCGACCAGCACGGCGACGGGCAGCAGGGCGATGCGCATGGCGATGTGGGCGTTGTCGGCCAGCTCGCTGACGGACTGGCTCACGGGGTGGTCCCCGGCCAGCATCTGGGTCAGCAGCCCGCCGGCGACGGGTGCCACGATGCCCATCAGCGCGCCGAACAGGATCTGGCCGCCGGTGGGCTCGGTGAAGCCGATGCCACCCGGGCCGCCGTCGCGGAGCAGGGGCCCCCAGCGTTTGGCCACCAGGGCCAGGGTGATGGCGGCCGCGCCGGCCAGGGTCAGGATCACCACCGCCACCAGCCGGTCCGCCGCGCCCGGCACCACGTCCGGGAACGCCTTCGCCAGCGTCTGCGAGAGCAGCGCCAGCGCACCGCCCAGGGCGAACTGAAGCGCGAAATACGCGACCAGTATGAGAATTGTCTCGCCCCAGCCCGGGCCGGGGCGTCGGGACGGGCCGGCAGGCAGGCTATGGGCGGGGAGGGGCGGAAGGGCGTGTTCGTCGGGCATGCACCACCGTAGCGGAGGGGGTTCCACCGGCGCAACGCGGCTTCCGGCACAGGCTTTCACAAAGGGCCTGTATAGTTACCCGTCCCTGACAGGAGGAAAGGTGGCGCCCCCGGCGCCGACCCATGTTCGCATTCGACTGGCTAGCCGACCCTTCGGCCTGGGCGGGTCTTCTCACGCTGATCGTGCTGGAGATCGTCCTCGGTATCGACAACCTGGTGTTTGTCGCGATCCTCGCCGACAAACTGCCCGCCCGGCAGCGCGACCACGCGCGGCTGATGGGCCTTGGCCTCGCGCTGGTGATGCGCCTGTGCCTGCTGGCCGCCATGTCCTGGCTGGTCACGCTGACCCAGCCGCTGTTCCAGTGGAACGGGTTCGCCCTGTCCTGGCGCGACATCATCCTGCTGGTCGGCGGTGCCTTCCTGTTGTTCAAGGCCACGCTGGAGCTGCACGAGCGGCTCGAGGCGGGCGACGAGCATGACGGCAAGGCGCAGCGCCGGGTCAGTTTCTGGCTCACCGTGGCGCAGATCGTCATCCTCGATGCGGTGTTCTCGCTCGATTCGGTGATCACGGCCGTCGGCATGGTCGACCACCTGTCGATCATGATGGTCGGCGTGGTCGTCGCCATGGCCCTGATGATCACCGCGAGCAAGCCGCTCACCGCGTTCGTCAACGCGCGGCCGACGGTGATCATCCTGTGCCTGTCCTTCCTGCTGATGATCGGCTTCAGCCTCATCGCCGAAGGCTTCGGCTTCCACATCCCCAAGGGTTACCTGTACGCCGCGATCGGCTTCTCGATCATGATCGAGGTGTTCAACCAGACGATGCGCCGCAACCGCCGCCGCTCGTTGCTGCTGGGCGGCCGGATCATGCGCGACCGCACCGCGAAGGCCGTGCTGCGCCTGCTTGGCGGCACGGTGGACGAGGAAGGCGAGGGCAAGAAGGCGCCCGATACCACTCCCACCGATCCCGCCGTGTTCGGCCGCGACGAGCTGGAAATGGTCCAGGGCGTGCTCGACCTGTCGCAGCGCCCGGTCCGCTCGATCATGACCCCGCGCACCGAGATCGTCTGGGTCGATCCGTCGGACGACTTGCCGAACCTGCTTAGCGAAGCGCGCGAGTCATCGCATCACTGGATGCTGGTGGCCAACGGCGACCTTGATGAGCTGATCGGCGTCACCTCGTCCCGCGACCTCCTGGCCAGCCTCACCGAGCACGGCCGCCTGGTCACCGAAACCGCGGTGCGCAAGCCGATCACGGTGCTGGCGTCGCTCAGCGTCCTGCGCCTGATCGACGAATTCCGCCGTGCGCCGCTGCAGGTGGCCCTGGTGGTCGATGAGTACGGCAGCATCCTCGGCCTGGTCACGCCGGCCGACGTGCTGGAAGCCATCGCCGGTGAATTCCCGCACGAGAGCGGGGAGGGTGACCCGTCGGCGGTCAGCGAGCCGGACGGCGCGTGGCTGCTGGACGCCAGCCTGGACGTGCGCCGGGTGGAACACCTGCTCGGCCACCGCCTGCCCGGCGCCAGCGATGGCAACTTCGCCACCCTGGCCGGCTTCGTGCTGCAGCGGCTGGGCCGTCTGCCTGGCGTGGGCGACACGTTCGAGAGCGAGCGCCTGGCCTTTGAGGTCACCGCGATGGACGGCGCCCGGATCCAGCGCGTGCGCGTGGCCGAGCTCCCGCCCGAAGAGGATTAACCCTGCTGCGCGGCGTCCTCCGCGGGCGCCGCGTTGTTCTCCATGATGGCCATGCCGATCCCGCCGGCGGCCATCAGCATCAGCACGCCCCAGGCCAGCATCGATACCAGGTAGCCCGGGCCGCGGCGCGAGGCATCGCGCAGGTAGGAGACGGCGTACCAGATGCGGCCAGCGAGCCAGACCAGGCCGGCGATACCCGCCCACAGCGGATCCACGTACTGGGCCGCCAGCCACAGGGCCGGGATGAACATCACGGCGTTCTCCAGCGTGTTCATCTGCACCCGCCAGGCCCGCTCGAAGGCCGGATCGCCGGAAATGGCCGGCGCCTTGATGCCGTAGCGGCTCCGGGCCCGACCCACGCTGTAAACCGTGAAAAACATCAGGAGCAGGGTGAGCAGGGTGACGACGGCGGGGAGCTGACTATTCATGAAACGATCCGGGGGACGACGCAAACCCCGGAGTTTACCGGCAACCGTCCGTGCGATCATGCCGACGGTGTCTCGGCCGGGACACGCGGGAAGGGAAAGGAGGGCGCCATGCTCTGGGACAAAGGCCGTAGAAGCGACAACGTGGAAGACGCCGGCGACAGCGGCGGCGGTGGCGGCCCCTCGTTTGGTGGCGGCCGGGGACTGGGTATCGGCGGCATCATCCTGCTCGCGATCCTGGGCCTGGTGTTCTACAAGGACCCGACGGCCCTGCTGAGCCAGGATGGGGCCGGCGCGCCACCCCAGGCGCAACAGCGACAGACACAGCCCGCGCGGCCCGCCGCGGCCAACGACCCGCAGGTGGACTTCGTCCGCGCCATCCTCGGCGAGACGGAAGACACCTGGGGCGAGATCTTCGCGGCCAATGGCCAGGAATACACCCAGCCCAAGCTGGTGCTGTTCCGCAACGGCGTGCGCACGGCCTGCGGTTCGGCCTCGTCGGCGGTGGGCCCGTTCTATTGCCCGGGCGACCAGCGCGTCTACCTGGATCTCGGCTTCTTCCAGCAGATGCAGCAACAGTTCCACGAATCCGGTGACTTCGCCCGCGCCTATGTGATCGCGCACGAAGTGGGCCACCACGTGCAGAACCTCGTCGGCGTGTTCGCCAAGGTCAACGAGGCGCGCCGGCGTGGTGCGCGCATGGAAGGCGCGAACGGCCTTTCGGTGCGCCAGGAGCTGCAGGCCGATTGCTTCGCCGGCGTGTGGGCCAACCACTCGCAGCAGCGGCAGCACTGGTTGCAGGCCGGCGATATCGAGTCGGCGATGAATGCGGCGACGGCGATTGGCGACGACGCATTGCAGGAGCAGGCGCAGGGCCGCGTGGTGCCGGATTCGTTTACCCACGGCACGTCCGCGCAGCGCGTGCATTGGTTCAAGGCCGGCTTCGACTCCGGTGACATTGGCAAGTGCAACACTTTTTCAGGTTCGATCTGACGTATGACACACCCTTGCCTGCGCTGCGGCGCATGCTGCGCGACGTTCCGCGTCGCCTTTCACTGGCTGGAAACCGATGTGGCCGGCGGGATCACGCCGGCCGCGTTGACCGAACACCTGGATCCACACCGGGTGAACATGCACGGCACGAACGCTTACCAGCCGCGCTGTAAGTCGCTGGTGGGTGAGGTGGGCGTGGCCGCGCATTGCGGCGTGTATGAGGTTCGCCCGTCGCCGTGCCATGAACTGAAGCCTGCGTGGGAAGACGGCACGCCCAGCCCGCAGTGCGACAAGGCGCGGGTGAAGCATGGGATGCAGCCGCTGACACCGGCGGACTTCGCCTGACATGAAGCCGGGCCCTTCGAACAGGCCCGGCTTCGCTTCCATCACGGCGCGATAAAGCCGCCCAACACGGTGAGGTTGGCGAAATCCTGCACGCTCACCACGCGCACGTACCAGGTGCCCGCCGTGGGCACGGCCTGGACGACGGTTTCGCTATTGCCCGGCTTCACCGAACGGAAGTCGGCATCGCTGCCATCCGCGGCAGGTACCGCGCCGCGCTTCACGAACAGGCTGACATCCCCCGTGCCGCCGTAGCTGCGCAGGCTGAGGCCACGCGCACCCGCCGGGACATCGATCGCAAACAGCAGGCTGTCGCCGGCATAGCCGACGAGGCCCGGCACGGCCGTGCCGTTGATCAGCTGCTCGGCGGTGACGGTGCCGGTGGCCGGATCCATCGCCTTCACCACGGCGGCGTAGGCGTCGAGGATGCCGCCGCCGATCGGCTGGTCGGGCTTGCCCGGGAAAGCGCGGGCGGTGCTGACGAG
Source organism: Luteibacter pinisoli (assembly GCF_006385595.1). Classification (NCBI taxonomy): domain Bacteria; kingdom Pseudomonadati; phylum Pseudomonadota; class Gammaproteobacteria; order Lysobacterales; family Rhodanobacteraceae; genus Luteibacter; species Luteibacter pinisoli. Next base: position 3,206,301 of record NZ_CP041046.1, on the reverse strand, counting down.
GACGCTGCGCACCTGCTGCGGTTTCAGCGCGGGAAGGGCGAGGGCCTGGCGCGCGGAGGCGATGAGCGCCACCGTGCCGGCGACGTGCGGCGTGGCCTGCGAGGTGCCGGCCATGCCGATGTAGCCTTCGCCCTCGGGCTCATGCGCACCCAGGTTGCCGGCCGACCACACCACGCCGGCGTACACCTGCTGGCCGTAGGAGGCATCGTCGGCAAACACGCCGCCACCCGGTGCCGCGATGCTCACGCCACTGCCGTAATTCGAGTAGAACGCCCGCTTGCCAGAGATGCCGTTCGCGCCCACGGCGATGACACCCGGGCAGCTGGCCGGCGTGACGTTGGCGACGGGCTGGTTTTCATTGCCCGCCGCGACCACGACGGTGACGCCACGCGACAGCGCGCCCGCGATGGCCTGCCCCGTGACATCGGTGGCGGCACATGCGCCCTGTCCGCCGAGGCTCATGCTGATGACCTGCACGGGCGTGGCATTGTCGGGCACGCCATCCACGTGGCCGCCGGAGGCCCAGGTGATGCCGTCGGCGATATCGGAGGTATAGCCGCCGCAGTGGCCCAGCACGCGAACCGGAAGGACGCGTGCGTTGTGTGCCACGCCGGCCGTGCCGATGCCGTTGTTGGTCAGCTCGGCGATCGTGCCGGACACATGCGTGCCGTGCCAGCTGCTGTCTTCCGCCGCGGAGGGGTCGACGCAGCCGGTCGACGGGTCGGTGTACTTCGCGTCCGTCGTCCAGTCCCCCAGGTCCCAGCCGCCCGACACTCGGCCGTCCGTGCTGCGACCGGAAACGAACGCATCGGTGATGAAGTCGTAGCCGAGGTCGGCGAGGCTCAGGTCGAGGTCGGAGTGGTGGGTGATGCCGGTATCGAGCACGGCAACCGTCACGCCCTGGCCATCGGCCAGGTTCCACGCGCGGGCCACGTTGGCCCCGCCGAGGTTGGCATAGGCCGTGGTGTCGTTGCCGATGGTTTCATATGTGCCATCGCCATCGCGCATGTCCCACTGCCAGGTGGCGAACTTCGGATCGTTCGGTATCACCGGGTCGTCGACGAAGGGATGCATCAGGACGTCCGGCTCGACGCGCAGCACGGCCGGGTTGGCGGCGAGCTGGTTCATCAGCGTGGTCGCCTCGCTGGCGCTGAGCTTGCGCGAGACGCGGACGAGATCCGCGCCGATGCCGAGCTTGCGCTGGTAAGTCGTGGCCAGCGCGGCGCCACGCGTCTTGCCGTTGAGGCCGGCACGCGTCACCGCTGACGCGACGCCGTTCACGGCGGCCGTGGCGTTGCTGCGCTCCGCGCTGCCCGCACGGTAGGTGATGATGAAGCGATCCGCGCGCGTGTCCGCTTTCAGCGTGGTCGCGTTGACCTTCGCCGAGAGGGCATCCGCGGCGTGGGCCGCGGGCAGGGCGAGGAGCAGCGCGGCAGCAAGGGCCGCGCGGGAGAAACGGGTGGTCATGCGTAGGTTCCTCGAAGGAAGGGATGCGTGGATCACCAGCCGAAGCTGACGCCGACGGTGCCGCTGGATTCACCGCCACCGGCCAGTGAGCCGCCGACGAGCAGGCTGCTGGTGTCGGACAGACGCGTGGTGTAGCCGACGGCGACAGCACCCTGGCCGTGGTATCCACCGACAGCGGCGCTCACGCGGTTCGGTGTCCCGGCGGCGCCAGCGATGGCACCGGCCATGCCCGCCATCGCCGTGCCCATGGCGCCGACACGATCCAGTCGCGTGTTCACCGCATGGAACTGGTCGTTGACCTGGCTGCGGTAGGCGTCGAAGTCCGTGCGCGACACGGCATTCGCGAGCTTCGCGTCGGCATAGGCCTTGGCGTCACCCAGCGTCTTCACGTCGCCCGCGTCGGCGTAGTTCTGTGCCGTGACCACGGCGTCGTGCAGCTGGCCCACGTTCGCGGCATCGGTATCCGCCGTGCCCGCGGCCACGTTGGTCACCTGGCGCTCGTTGCCGGCGCTGCCGACGGAAACGGTATTCGCGCGGTTGGCGACGGAACCGTCGCCCAGGGCGACGCTGTTGGCGGCGCCGACATGCGCACCGTTGCCCACGGCCGTGTCGTTGCTATCGGTCGCCACGCTCCCTGAGCCAATCGCGAGACCGTTGCCGCTGCCCGTCGTGACGTTGCCGACGGCCATGCCTTCCACGCGGTTGGACAAGCCGGTGAGTGCACCATCGAGCGCACCGAACGCGTCGGCAACGGTACCGTAGTTACTGCCCTGCACCTGGAACACCGGCGCGACGAAGCCGGATGGGCCGAAGCCGGCGCCGCCGCCGAGCACCGCGGCCATGGCACCACCCATGTCGCCGCTGCCGGCGATGACGGCATCGAGCTGGGCCTTGTTCACCGCGTCGGTGGCTTCGGTGCCTGCCGCGACGTTGGTGATCTGCCGTGAAATAGCGTCGTGCACCGTGCCGGCGGAGTCGGTCCACGCGGCGGAAGCACCCACGGACACGGCATCTGCGCGGTCCGCATACGAGCCGCTGCCGAGCGCGACGCTGTTGGTGGCGTCCTTGGTCGACCACGCGTTGGAGCCCAGCACCGTGGTGTTGGTGGCCTGCGCGTAGCTGTTGTAGCCGAGTACGCTGGCGCCGTCTTCCGTCGCCCACGCTTCGGAACCGATGGCGGTGGTGTACATGCCCGTGGTGACGCTGCTCGTATCCGTGCCGGCCAGCGAGTTCATGCCAAAGGCGCTGGCATTGACACCGCCACCATAGGCGCTCGCGCCCACCGCCGTGCTGTGATCGCCGTACGCGCTCGCGCCACCACCGAAGAAACCACCGACGCTGCCGACGGCGACGCCACCCTGGCCGGCGGCGCTGGATTCCGCGCCGACCGCGACGGCGTAGCCGCCCGTCGCCGATGCGCTCGCGCCCACGGCGGTGCTTTCCCATGCCTTGGCGTAGGAACCGGTGCCGACGGCGGTGGCCTGCCAGGCGCCCGCGAGGGAGAAGCCGCCGAGCGCCACCGAGAAGGGGCCGTCGGTCTGCGCCGCGCTGCCTACGGCGGTGCTGAGGGCACCGTTCGCCGTGGCGTTGGCACCCACCGCCACGCCGTTCGAGGCGTTGCTGACGGCGTTGATGCCGACGGCGGTGGCTCCACCGTTCGCCATGCTGCCCGCGCCCACGGCGGTGCCGCTCTGGTCGGCCCAGGCCAGGTCGCCCACCGCGACGGCCTCATCGCCCACGGCCTGGGCATTCACGCCGTAGGCCGTACTATTCGCGCCCTGGGCGAGGGCGGCGTAACCGGTGGCCGTGCTGTAGGTGCCCACCGCGCCCGCGCCATTGCCGAGCGCCGTGGCGCCGTCAGCCAGCGCGAAGCTGCTGCCACCGAAGGCGCTGGCGTATTCACCCATGGCGTACGCCTGGTCACCCGCCGCCGTGGCTTGCGTGCCATAGGCGCCGCTGTTGGTACCCACCGCGATCGCGCCGTCACCGTCGCTGTCGCCGGTATCCACGTCGGCGGCCAGGGCCTGCATCCAGGGCACCGGCGTCAGGTAAGCCGTGGTGGCGCTCGCGGCATGCGGCGTGGCCGCGAGGGCCAGGAGGACGGCGGCGCTGAGGCCGCGGCGGGCAATAACCATCCGCTGGAGCGCGTGGCTCCAGTTCTTGCTGTGGCTCATGTTTAAACACTCCCCGATGGTGGAACGGCGCGGCCGGGCGGCACCTGGCCCGCGCAAGCGTGTGTTTCCCCAGCCACGGCCCCTGCCCGGGTGCGGCGCATTTGGACGTCCATCTGTCCGGTCGATGATGTCGACCCGCCAAGGATTCGCCTTGCGTGGGGTGGAAGTCACGCACGGTTGCTTGCGCGTCCTTGCGAAAGTTGCGTAATCTTTCGAAAGCTCACGGGGGAGGGATGGCCCACGTGCGTGGCATATCAACGCGCCCGGGGAGATCCGCGTGGTGAAGCGGTTGTGGTTGAAAATTCGGGCCTGGCTCGAAGGGGTTCCCGTTGCCGATCCGGTGGAGCGTCGCAACGCGCCCCTGGTCCAGGCCATCCTGCTGGCGATGGGCGTGCTGATGCCGCTCAACAAGATCGTGCATCTGTATTTCGCGTCGTTCCGCGCGAGTCTCTCGGCGCCGGGTCTTGTCGCCGACATGATCACCGACGTGGTGATGACGGCAGCGGCATGGGCAGGCTTGATCCTCATCCGGCGCGGCCAGTTTCGTCGCGGCGTGATTCTCTATCTCGGCGTGATGCTTGGTTGCGCAGCCTTCGCGTACGCCAGCATCGGCCTCGAGCGCCTCTCCAACGATCCGTTCCCGCTGCTGATGCTTGGCATGGGCGGCCTGATGCTCGGCCGTCGTTCGCTGTGGACGATCTATGCCGCCTTGATGGGCGTGTTCTGCCTCGGCACGCTGGGCGATGTCCTCCAGCAATGGCCGCACGGCGCGATCGACTGGCAGGTGGGGCGCAAGGTATCGATGGCGATGAGTTACGCCGTGGTCGCCATCGTCCTTGACCGCACCATCGCCGCGCTGCGCGACAGCCTCGCCGAATCCAACGCGCGCGGTGCGGAACTCGCCCGCAGCAATACCTTGTTGCAGGCCGAAATGGCCGAGCGGGAACGCGCGCAGTCGCAGCTTGTGCACGCGCAGAAGATGGAAGCCGCGGGGCACCTTGCGTCAGGCGTGGCGCACGATTTCGACAACGTGCTGAACGTGGTGCTCGGCTACGCAAAACGCCGCGAGCGCGATGCGGACAAGGGCACCGATGCCTTGCTCGCGTCGATGGAAGGCGTCGAGGTTGCCGCGCGGCGCGCGCTGTCGATCAGCCGGAAACTGCTGGATTTCTCGGGAAAACGCGTGATCCAGTGCGAGCACTTCGACGCCGGCGACGCGCTGCGCGATGTCGCGCCGATGCTTCGGCAGATCTTCGACGGCACGGTGCGCGTGCGCATCGACGCCCAGGGATGCCCCGCCACGGTAGCCATGGACCGTGCGCAGTTCGAACTGATGCTGTTGAACGTGGCAGCCAATGCGCGCGATGCCATGCCCACCGGTGGCGCGTTCGACGTGGTGCTGCGCTGCCGTGGTGACGAGGTCGAGCTGTGCATGGTCGACGACGGTTGCGGCATGGCAACGGACGTACGCGACCGCGCGTTCGATCCCTTCTTCACCACCAAGCCCGCTGGCCGTGGCACCGGCCTTGGGCTTGCGACGCTGCGCGACACCGTCGTCGCCGCGGGTGGTTCGGTGTGGGTCGACAGCGCGCCCGGCAACGGCACGCGCATCGGCGTGCGTTTGCCGATGGTGTCAGGACAGCCCCAATCAGGCGTTAGCGAAAAGGTAGCCTGACCCGCGCGAGGTCAGCAGGGGCAGGGTGCCCGCCCCGGCATCCGTCGCCTTCCGGCGCAGGCGATGCACCAGCATGTCCAGCCGATGCGGATCAAACGCATAGACGTCCGTGCACAACGCAGCGATCAGCGTCTCCCGGCTCACCGGCTGACCCTGCGCATCCACTAGCGTCTGCACCAGGGCCCGCTCCGGTGCCGTCAATGCCAGCACCGTCCCGTTCGGCGCCATCAGGCACCAGCCCTCCGCATCCAGCCGCCAGTTGATCGCCGCCGCCTCGGCAGGCACCGGCCCCTGTCGCAGGCGGCGGCCCAGCGCGTGCAGCGTGCCCGCCAGGATATCGACGTCCACCGGCTTGGCCAGGAAGGCATCCGCACCCAGCTGAAGCGCATCCAGGTGGTTACGGCGCGCATTGGAGCCGGTGAGCATCACGATGCCCATGTCGCCCATCTGGCGTAGGTGCCGGGCGACGGTGAGCCCGTCTTCGTCCGGCAGCCCGATGTCGAGGACGGCGATGTCGAAGGCATGGTGGATCATCCCCCGGTACAGCTCGGCGGCACTGCCGGCCGTGAACACATCAAAGCCAAAATCCCTGAGCCCGGCGGCAATCACCTCTTCACGGAGCGTGGCGTCGTCTTCAAGCACGGCGATCCGCCGGCCAGGAGTCGCCTGTGGCGCGCGATGGGTTGCGTTCATAGGGGCGCTCCACGGTTCATATGCCCATGAACATAGCAAAAGCTGGCGTTCGTGGGTGTCGCGGCGGGGCGGGGGCGGCAAGGCCCCTGGGGCCGTCGGACGCAATCCTTGCGGAGCGGGCCGTAGTTCCCGTATCGCGAAACGCGAATGCTTGGCGGCCCTCTGCTTACGTCGGCCCCAGGGGCCTTGCCGCCCCCGCAACCACCCATCCAGCGGATTGCCGCACAAGCCACCGCAGCACTGTAGGGGCGCACCTTGTGCGTTTACGCCCTTCAGGGTGCGACATCTTTCGCACAAACGCCACAGGGCCCGAGCTCTGGTGGTGGCTTTCCTTCACGGCCCCTCAGTGCTGAAGAGAGCCCTCGGTGCCCACCCTCGAGGCGAGTTTAGTGTCGCGAGGGGGCTGGAAGGATCAGGCCCGCAGGGGGTGGGCCATGGATGGCCCGCCGTTTTCGCCACGACAGGGAATGACGTGTCGAAAACCCCCGCCCAGCCACCGGTTCGCGGCCGTAGGCCAATAGATAAACCAGCCGCGTAGCGGCTCTCCTTTTCGAACGCAGAGCGTTGTCTGAGCAGCGAGGGTGGGCACCGAGGGCTCTCCCACGGCTCCGTCGCCAGAGCGAGGCGGCGTCAGCCGCACAAGACATGCATTCGCTTCAGCGAATGAACCGCAAAAAAAACCCGGCGCGATGGCCGGGTTTTTCGTCGATCAGAACTCGCGCTTGCGGCGCGGCGGCTTGCCGCCACCGGGGCCACCCGAACCACCCGGACGACCACCCTGCGGGCGGAAGTTACCGCGCGGACGCGACGCACCCGGGCCGGGGCCCGAACCGCTCTGCGGCTTCTCCGTGCCATCCCACTCGCTGATCTTCAGCTGCTGCTGGGCCACCCACACCTTCTTCAGGTGCACGAAGGTCTCAGCCGGCATGCCGTCCGGCAGGTCGATCAGGCTGTAGTCGTCACGGATGCTCACCCGGCCGATGAACTTGGCTTCCACGCCACCCTCGTTCGCAATGGCGCCCACGATGTTGCCCGGCTTCACGCCGTGCTCGTGGCCCACTTCGATGCGATAGGTGCGCTTGCCCGCTTCCGTCGCGTGCGGACGCGGCTGGCGCATGCCCTCGCGTACCGGGCGACGATCGTTGAAATCGCCACCCTCGCGCGGGCCGCGGTCGCGGTCGAAGTCGCGCTGCGGGCGCTCGCGATCGAACTCACGCGGCGGACGCTCGGTGTACTCACGCTTGGCCGGCGGCTCAAGCAGCAGCGGCTGGTCGCCCTGGGCGATCTTGGCCAGTGCAGCGGCAATCTCGATCGCCGGCACGTTCTGCTCCTGCTCGAACTTCTCCACCAGCTGCTGGAACAGGCCCAGGTCGCCGGAGGCCAGCGTATCGGTGATGCGCTGGTTGAACTTGTTCACGCGCGTGTCGTTCACCGCCTCGATGGTCGGCAGCTGCATCTGCTCGATCGGCTGGCGCGTCGCGCGCTCGATCTGGCGGAGCAGGTTCTTCTCGCGCGGGGTGACGAACAGGATCGCCTCGCCGTTGCGGCCCGCGCGGCCGGTGCGGCCGATGCGGTGCACGTACGACTCGGTGTCGTGCGGGATGTCGTAGTTCAGCACGTGGCTGATGCGCTCCACGTCGAGGCCGCGGGCGGCCACGTCGGTGGCGATCAGGATGTCGAGCTTGCCGTTCTTCAGCTGCTCGATCACGCGCTCACGCTGGGCCTGCGCCATGTCGCCGTTGATGGCGGCGGCGGCGAAGCCACGTGCCTGCAGCTTGCTGGCCAGTTCTTCGGTGGCCGACTTGGTGCGCGCGAACACGATCATCGCATCGAAGCTTTCGGCTTCGAGGATGCGGGTGAGGGCATCGAGCTTGTGCACGCCGCTGACCCACCAGTAACGCTGGCGGATGTTCGCCGCGGTGGTGGTCTTGTTCTTGATCGTGATCTCGACCGGGTCTTTCAGGTACGTCTGGGCGATGCGGCGGATCGGCGCCGGCATGGTGGCCGAGAACAGCGCGACCTGGCGGCCTTCCGGCGTGGCCTGCAGCAGCTTCTCGACGTCGTCGATGAAGCCCATGCGCAGCATTTCGTCGGCTTCGTCGAGCACCACGAACTTCAGGGCGGAGAGATCGAGCGTGCCCTTGTCCAGGTGGTCGATGATGCGGCCGGGGGTACCGACCACGATCTGCGCGCCGCGCTTCAGGCCCTGCAGCTGCGGACCGTAGCTCTGGCCGCCGTAGATCGGCAGCACCTGGAAGCCCGGGAGGTACGTGGCGTACTTCTGGAAGGCTTCAGCCACCTGGATGGCCAGCTCACGGGTGGGTGCAAGCACCAGCGCCTGCGGCTTGCCGGGGCGCACGTCGATGCGCGACAGGACCGGCAGCGCGAACGCCGCGGTCTTGCCGGTGCCGGTCTGGGCCTGGCCAATCACGTCGCGGCCTTCGAGCAGCGGCGGGATGGTGGCGGCCTGGATGGGCGAAGGGGTCTCGTAGCCTACGTCGATCAGGGCGCGGACGACTTTTTCGTCGAGCGCGAGCGCGCTGAAACCGGGCAGGGCCGGAGCGTTATCAGTATCGGGGGATGTCATGGCAGCCTCGGGGAGGGGCGCGACGGCGCAAGTTGGCGCCGGGCAGTAACAGTATTGTAGCAGCGATCAGCAGCTTACGTCGTGGGTCGTGGCTGTTTGTCACGTCGGCGTTACACTCCTTAGTCAGCTTCCAGAGGGATAACGGGCATGTCGGCGATCGAGACAGTATCGGAGCAGCGCTGCTTCGGCGGTACCCAGGGCTTTTATACCCACGTATCGGAGGCTTGCGGCGGCCCGATGAAATTTGCCGTTTACCTGCCTCCTGCCGCGGAAAACGGCCCCGTACCGGTGCTCTGGTACCTGGCGGGCCTGACCTGCACGGCGGAAACCTTCACCATCAAGGCCGGGGCCCAGCGCGTGGCCTCGGAGCTTGGCCTGGCCCTGGTCATGCCCGATACCAGCCCGCGGGATACCGGCATCGCCGGCGCCACGGGTGACTGGGAGTTCGGCGAGGGCGCCGGATTCTACCTCGATGCCACGGAAGCGCCGTGGGACCAGCGCTTCCGCATGTACAGCTATGTCGTGGACGAGCTGCCCCGTCTTGTACAGGAACGCTTCCCATTCGACATGGGGCGGCAGGGCATCTGCGGCCACTCGATGGGTGGCCACGGTGCGCTGACGCTGGCGCTGCGCAACCCGGGCCGTTACCGCTCGCTGTCGGCCTTCGCGCCCATCGTCGCGCCGACCAACGTGCCGTGGGGCCAGAAGGCCTTTCCGCGTTACCTCGGCGACGACAAGAAGGCATGGCGCAAGCACGATGCCACGGCGCTCGTCGCCGATGGCGCGCGCTTCAACGGCAGCATCCTCATCGACCAGGGCGAGGCCGACAACTTCCTGGTGAACCAACTGCAGCCGCAGCGCTTCGAAACCGCCTGCGAAGACGCGGGGCAGGCCCTCGAGCTGCGCATGCATCCGGGTTACGACCACAGCTATTACTTCATCCAGTCCTTCATCGAAGACCACCTCCGCCACCACGCGAAAGCCCTTGCCGCATGAGTGAACCGGTACGGATGCGCACGCCGCGCCTGCTCATCCGCCTCCTGGATAGCGAGGAGGCGGAGCTGCTGTTGCGCTACCGCCTGGATAACCGCGACCACCTGCGCCCGTGGGAGCCGCTGCGCAACACCACGCACTACACGCTGGAAGGCTGCCGGCAGACCATCGAAGCCGGGCTCGAAGCCTCCCGCTCCGATCGCGGTTTCCCGTTCGTGATGCTGACGCCGGACGCGAGCGAAGTGGTGGGGACCTTCACCTTCGCCAACGTGGTGCGTGGCGTGTTCCAGGCCTGCCACCTCGGTTACGGCATTGGCCGCCGGCACGAAGGGCAGGGCCTGATGTTCGAAGCCTTGGACGCCGCCGTGCGCTATGCGTTTGGACCGCTGGACTTCCATCGGGTGATGGCGAACTACATGCCGCGCAACGATCGCAGTGGCCGCCTTCTCGAACGACTGGGCTTCGAGAAAGAAGGGTATGCGAAGCGCTACCTGAAGATCGACGGCCTGTGGGAAGACCACGTGCTCACGGCGAAGATCAGATCGCAGGGCTGAACGGCGTGCGGCCGCGTTTCGGCGGGTTATTGGCGTCCGCAGCGAACAGCGTGGCCCACGTGGCGCGCTCTTCCCACGCCAGCCAGAGATAGATGCCGAGCACGAGCACGTGCGGGCCAAAGGCCTCGCCTTCCGTGACGAAGTGGTAACCGAAGATCACGACGACAGGCGCGGCCAGCAGGAGCAGGGCCAGCGCGGCCATGCGGTGGGCGATAAGCGCCACGCCCGCGTAGGTGAACAGCACGCCGAGCAGCGGCATGATGAAACCGCTGCCATCCAGGCCGGCGATGAGCGCGCGGCCCGCCGCGGTGTGCGGCGCGGGCGGCTGCCAGAACGCAAAGATATGGTTGAGGCCGGAGAAAACGAAAAACGCACCGAAAACGGTGCGCAGGACGTGGGACGTGTAGCGATGGAAACGGGTCATGCGGGGTGGTACCTACATCAGTGAGCCTGCCAGGCCCCGCATGATCCCGTGTGCCGGATGGGCGCACCACTGCCCATCCGGCTAGGCCATCAGGCCTTGTTGGTGGCCGGGCCGCGACGCTGGCGGCGGCGCTTGTGGTTACCCGTGTTCTCACCGGTGCCGGCGGCCGAATGGCCGTGCGGGCGGTGCGAACGACCTTCACCACCGGAACGCGGGCCCTGGCCGCCACCGGCGGAGCGCTGGCCACCCTGGCCCTGGCGCTGGCCGCCACCGCCCTGCCCACCGGCCGAGCGCTGCTGCTGCTTCGGGCGCGGCGCACCGGCATCCAGGCGCAGCGGGGTGGTCGGCTCGAAGCCGGCCACGTTCACCAGCTCGAGGTCCGACTTCAGCAGGCGGCGGATGTCGCGCAGCAGGCCGGATTCGTCATGGCTCACCAGCGACACGGCCTGGCCTTCGGCGCCCGCGCGGCCGGTACGGCCGATACGGTGCACGTAGTCTTCCGCCACCATCGGCAGGTCGAAGTTGATCACGACCGGCAGCTGGTCGATATCGATGCCGCGAGCCGCGATATCGGTGGCGACGAGCACGGTGGTGCGGTTGGTCTTGAAGTCCGACAGCGCGCGCGTACGGGCGTTCTGGCTCTTGTTGCCGTGGATGGCGGCCGCGCGGATGCCGGCGCCTTCCAGGTAACGGACGAGCTTGTCGGCACCGTGCTTGGTGCGGCTGAACACCAGCGTCTGCCGGCGGCTGTCTTCGGCGAGCAGGTGCAGCAACAGGTCGCGCTTCTTCGCCGCGTCCACCGGGTGCACGCGGTGCGTCACGGTGTTGGCCACGGTGTTGGCCGGCGCCGTCGACACTTCACGCGGCTCACGCATGAACTGCTGGGCAAGTGCCTTGATTTCCGGGGCGAACGTGGCCGAGAACAGCAGCGTCTGGCGCTTCTGCGGCACGGCCGAGAGGATGCGCTTGAGTGCCGGCAGGAAGCCCATGTCGAGCATGCGGTCGGCTTCGTCGAGCACCAGCACTTCGACCTTCGAGAGGTCGACCGAGCGCTGCATCATGTGGTCGATGAGGCGGCCCGGGGTGGCGACCACGACTTCGACGCCGCGACGCAGGGCGTGCAGCTGGTTACCCATGCCGACGCCGCCGAAGATCACCGTGCTGCTGACGCGCACGTGCTTGGCGTAGTCGGTGAGGTTGTCCTGCACCTGCGCGGCGAGCTCGCGGGTCGGGGTGAGGATCAGCACGCGGACGGGGCGACGGCCTTCCATCATCGGCGTGTTCACCAGGCGGTGCAGCACGGGGAGCAGGAAGGCGGCGGTCTTGCCCGTACCCGTCTGCGCGGCGGCCATCAGGTCGCGGCCGGCGAGGACTTCGGGGATGGCTGCGGCCTGGATCGGGGTCGGCTTCTCGTAGCCGGCTTCTTTAAGCGCGCGCAGCAACGCGGGCGCAAGGCCCAGCGAATCAAAGGACATTTGGGGTGACTCCTGTGTGCCCGAGCGTTCCCTGGAACCGCGCTGCGGACGATGAATTCGGCGGCCGCGCGTGCCAAGAAGGGCTACGGGCTGGCCGGTGTCGTGCGCGCTGTTCGGGGGTGGGGGAGAGGCGGGGTCCTGGCTTCAGGACCCGCGCCCGAGCTCCGCAAGGGAGTCGATAGCGACGGCACGACTCGCCGATTCTAGCACGTTTTGCGGCGCAACATGCGCCGCGGGCAAATCAGCGGCTTTTGGCCATGTAAGCCCGGTATTCCTGCTCGTCCACGTGGCCGTCGCCGTTCACGTCGGCCTCCTTGAAGTGCAGGCGCAGGCTGGCCAGGGTCTTGTCGTCCTTGGGGACATCGCTGCGGTCGAGGTAACCGGGGTGCTTCTTCACGATATCGACGAAGGCCGGGGCGTCGGTGCCGCGCAGTTCCGGGCTGTTGGTCTGGGCGCGGGCCGGTGGCGCCCAGCTCGCGCCGGTGTGCTGGGCAAACGCGCTACCGGCAAACAGCACGCCGGCGGCGGACAGAACGATAAAGCGCGTGCACTTCATGTGGTTCTCCCCTGTGGTGGTTACCTGCCGCGGCAGTTATACCGCCTCACGCGGCCTGGCGCGAGGCGGTCATCAGCCAGCTGTTATAGGGGGTGCGGCCGAACAGGGGGCGGAAGCGGACGTGGATGCCGCGGGGTTCGAGCACCCGGCGGATGTCACCTTCGGTGGGGAAGTACTGGGCGCCGGCCGGGATCCAGCCAATGGCCTTGATGAACTTCTCCTCAAGCACCGTGGCCCGAAAACGCCAGGAGCCGTCGCGGATGACGCTGCGCAGGATCAGCACGCCATCGTCGGCCAGGTGGTCCACGGCGTGGGCGAGCAGCTCGGACTGGCGGTCCTCGGGGAGGTAATGCAGCACGTCGAGCAGGGCGACATGCCCACGCACGCCCGGCGGCGCGGTGGCGTCGGATTCGCGCAAGGTCAGCGCCGAGGCCAGGCCGGCGCGTTCGGCGGCCTCGCGGGCCATGGCGATCTTGCGTGGGTCGTTGTCGAGGCCGACGTAGCCATCCAGCGCGTTGCATGCGTGCAGGTAATGGCCGAGCAGCCCCAGGCCACAGCCGATGTCGAGCAGCGGAAGGTGCGTGCCTGCGATGGCATGCACGCAGGCCGCATACACCGGATCGGTGGCCAGCTTGCCGTGGATGTAGATGCGGTCGCCGCGCCCGCTGAAGCGGGAGGCAATGCGTTTCCGCACGTGTCGGTCGGGAATCATCGGGTGGTCACCATCCGTGGAGGGGCGGGGCAACGAGCATGCCCCGCCACCGGCGTATCAGTCACTGCTCTTCGCGGCGCCCTTGCTGACGTAGGCGTTGTACTCGGAGGCGTCGACGCGGCCGTTGTGGTCCTGGTCCGCTTCGTTGAAATGCGCGCGAAGCGGCTTCAGCTCCTCGTTGTCTTTCGGCACGTCGCTGCGCTGGATGTAGCCCTTGCCCGCCTTGTCCAGCTCGGAGAACGCGGGGGCGCCCGTAGGCGTGCCCGCGGCCTCGCCGGAGGCGCCAGGCGTTGAGGTGTGCGCGCTCTGGCCACTGGACTCGACTTGCGGGTGCGCCGCCGGATGGGCGGCGGGCTGCGACGCAGACTGGGCAAACGCGGTGCCCGCGGCGAGCGTGCCGGCAAGGGCGAGTGAAACGATCAAGCGTGGGTACGGCATGGCGTCCTCCGTTGTCGTGATGGCACGAACCAGTGTAACGGCGCGGTGTCGTCGGCTCGTGAGCCACATGTTGCGGTTTCGCCCTGTGCTAGCCTCTGCCGCGACCTGTCTTGAGGAATTTCTGATGCCGTTACCCGCCGCGCTGCGCGAACTGAATCACACCCAGCGGCACACGGTCATCGCCAGCTTCCTCGGCTGGACCCTCGACGCCTTCGACTACTTCCTCCTCACCTTCGTGATCCTCGCCGTCGCGCACGAGTTCAACGTGCCGAAGACGGAGGTCACCTATGGCCTGTTCCTGACGCTGGCGGCGCGGCCGATCGGCGCGCTCATCTTCGGCCGGCTCGCCGACCGCTACGGGCGCAGGCCGGTACTGATGTTCGACATCGTGCTGTTCTCGGTACTCGAGGTGGCGTGCGCATTCGCGCCAAGCCTGGCCATCCTGCTGGGCCTGCGTTTCCTGTTTGGCGTGGCCATGGGCGGCGAGTGGGGTATTGGCGCATCGCTGGCGATGGAGTCCATCCCGGCCAAATCGCGCGGCTTCGTCTCCGGGCTGCTGCAAAGCGGCTACCCCTGCGGTTTCTTCCTGGCGGCGCTGGCAAACTGGCTGCTGGTGGATCACATCGGCTGGCGCGGCCTATTTATCGTCGGCGCCCTGCCGGCGCTGCTGGTGCTGTACATCCGCCGCAAGGTGCCGGAATCGCCGGTGTGGGAGCAGCGCAAGGCGCAGCCGCGCGAAGGCCTGCTGGCCTCGATGCGCGGGCACTGGAAGCTCTTCATCTACCTGATGCTGCTGATGGCCGCGTTCAACATGTTCAGCCACGGCTCGCAGGACATGTACCCGACCTTCGTGCAGGAGACGCTGAAGATCCCGGCGGGCTCGGCGACCGCCTTCATGCTGACCGCGTTGCTGAACCTCGGTGCCCTGGCCGGTGGCCTCACCTTTGGCTCGCTGTCGGAGCGGATCGGCCGCCGCAAGGCCATCATCATCGCGGCGCTGCTCGCCATCCCGGTGATTCCGCTGTGGATGTACGGCGGCTCGCTGCTCTTCCTGGGCATCGGCGCGTTCTTCATCCAGGTGATGGTCCAGGGCGCCTGGGGCGTGGTGCCCACCCATCTCAACGAACTCTCGCCGGATGCCGTCCGCGGCACCCTGCCGGGCTTTGCCTACCAGATGGGCAACCTGCTCGCGGCCATCACGGCCACGGCGCAGACCTGGCTGGCCGACCAGCGCGGGGGCGATTTTGCCTTCGCCATGTCGGCCTGGATCGCCGCGGTGGCCGTGCTCCTGGCCGTCCTCACCTGGCTGGGGCCCGAGGCCCGGGGCCGGGGCTTTGGGCGGGACCGCGAGGCGGCGTGACGGCAGGGCCCGCGCCAGCTAAAATGTGACGTTTTCATCCGGTAGAAACCATCATGCAGGCTGGCAAGGGCAAGGTCATCTCGTTCCATTACACCCTCAGCGTCGACGGCCAGAAGGTCGAATCGTCGCTCGAAGGCGGCGACCCGTTGTGGATCCTGCTCGGCCACGGCCAGCTGATCCCGGGCATGGAAGCGGGCCTGGAAGGCAAGTCGGCCGGTGACAAGTTCGACCTGGAAATCACCCCGGACCAGGGTTACGGCGAGCGTCGCGAGGGTGCGACCCAGCGCGTGCCGAAGAAGTACTTCCCGAACCAGGGCAAGGGCCTGAAGGCCGGCGATACCACCGTGCTCAGCCTGAAGGAAGGCGGCAACCAGGCCGTGGTCGTGCAGAAGGTCGGTTCCAGCGTGGTCGACATCGACACCAACCACCCGATGGCCGGCAAGACCCTGACCTTCAACATCGACGTGCAGTCGGTGCGCGATGCGTCGGAAGAAGAGATCTCCCACGGCCACGCCCATCCGAACGGCGACGGCGCGCACTGATCCTTCAGTGACGTGGAAACAAAAAAGGCCGCGAGTGATCGCGGCCTTTTTTATGGGCTTATCGATGTGGTCTTGCATTTTCAGCCGACCTTCGGCCACCGCCAGGCGGTCACCACCGTGGCCAGGCTTAGCGCCACTTCAATCACGCCCAGTGTGAGATAGAAGGTGGGGGCGCCAGGCATCGTGAGCACCATGATCGCCGCATAGGCCAGGCCCAGCACCACGTTCGCCCATTTGCTGGCCGCCGCCGGCAAGGCCATCGAGCCGAACACCATCAACGCCGGCACGGCCATCATCAGGCTTACGCCGACAAGGACGCCAGCTGTCGTCGGCCCGAGCGGACCGAAGCTGCCATCCATCATCTCCTGCAGTTTGCCCTTGCCGTAAAGGCCGAAGTAGTCGCCGTACACGTAGCAGAACATCAGCGACGTCCACAGCCCTGCAAGGCGCAGGCGAACCGGAACCTTTATGTCTTGAAGCGCGGCCATTACGCGATCTCCTTGCTGCGGAAGCCGGGGCGTGCGCCGAAGGCGAGCAGCCAGAAGGCGAAGACGATCTCGCCGAACTGGATGGGGGCGCAGACCGAAGAAAGAGTGGGTGCGATGGACGGCCATCCGAACCCGACCACGCACTGCGCGATGTAGGCGAAGCCGTTGATAAGCAGCCATGCGCCGAGAAGCCGGGGCAGGAAGCCGGCGTGCCACACCAGCATCGCCAGCGGCAGCAGCCAGAGTCCCCAGAACAGCTCGGCGGCGACGACCATGCGGCCATGCAAGGCCAGGAAGAGTTCGCTGAGTCCGAAGCGCTGGGCTTCCGTAAAGGCATCCAGGAACGGCGCGCCACGGGCAAGGAGGATGGCGGCGGCATCGTTGCCGACGTTCACGACATACAGGGCGGCGGGAAGGATGCCGCCAAGGATTACCAGCGTATTCGCCATGTCGCGATGCACGCCGATCAGCAGGCGGCGCAGGGCGAAGGTCAGGAACAGCATCGCCACGCCCGACAGGAGGTCGGTGAGGATGCCGATGCGGAAGAGCAACAGGTGGTCGAGTACGTCCTGGGCCGACCCGTCGGGAACGACGACAAGCCGCACGGGGGCGGCGAGGATCACGTTCAGAAACCAAAGCCCGGCGATGCGGGCCTGCTTGCCCAACGGTGTCATGCCCCATCCCCGTACGGTGGCGATGGCGCACTGTGCACGTCGGCGGCGGACATTCCCTGTGCCGGAAGAGGGGGGCGGCGAGGCGCCCCCCTCCGGTCAGACCTTACGCAACAGCCTTGCCGTTGACGGTGATCTCGACATCGATATTGCCGCGGGTAGCGTGCGAGTACGGGCAGACCTGCTCGTGGGCGGTCTTCACGATGTCATGCGCGGTCGCGTCGTCGACGCCCGGCAGGGACACCTCGAGCTTGGCATTGATGGCGAAGCCGGAGCCTTCACGCGGGCCGATGCCCACCGAGCTCTTCACCGAGGCGCCGTCGACCTTGACCTTCTTCTGGCCGGCGACGAAGCGCACCGCGCCTTCAAAGCAGGCGGCGTAGCCGATCGCGAAGAGCTGTTCCGGGTTCGTGCCACCACCGTTGCCGCCCATTTCCTTCGGCAGGCGGAGGTCCACCTTGACCTGGCCATCGCTGGTTTCGCCATGACCTTCGCGGCCACCGGCGACTTCGGCGTGGGCGGTGTAGAGGACCTTTTCGATTTTCGACACGTTGCTCATGGGGGCTTTCCTTTCTGCTGAGAGGGGAGGAAGCGCCGGGGTCATCCCGGGCCGTGGAGCTAGTAGAGCACGCAATTAAATAGCGCGCAATCTAATTCATCGACGAACGCGATCATGTTGCCATCCATTCAGTTTAGGACGCGTCGACCGTAGACGAAATTTTCCTTCCAGTACGCCCCGTCGAGCTCGTCCAGGCGAACGGTGCCGCCGGAGTTGGGCGCATGGACGAAGCGGCCTTTGCCGACATAGACGCCGACATGGCTGACATGGCCACGGCCGAAGAACACGAGGTCGCCACTGGCCAGGTCGGACTCGCTGATCCGCGGCTTATCGAGCGCTGCCATCTCCGTGGAGGTGCGCGGGAGGCGCAGGCCGGTGGAGGTCAGGTAGATGTAGTTGACCAGGCCGCTGCAATCGAAACCGCCGGCCGGCGTATTGCCACCCCAGCGGTACGGGGTGCCGACCAGGCCGATGGCGCGGAACAGCACATCGTTGGCCGCATCGGCCGGCGGCGCCGCGGCGGGCTTGGTCGACCAGTTGAGGTTCTTCGCCAGCGGCACGGCGGATGCCGGGTTATTGCGCTGGGACGAGGAGGGGCGGCGCGGACTGCTCCCACAGGCCGCCAGCAGGGCCAGCACGGCGGCCAGCGCCACGATGCCAGTGGCACGAAGCGGGCGATGAGGCGAAGCGGTGTGGTGCATCGGGCGTTTCCCCTGTCAGGAGCGGCACAGGGAGGTTATCAAATCAATAGGTTGCGTGGAATACCTCGAACCTGCTCGAATTTATCGCCCGGACAGCCGTTCCGCCGCGTTTTGCCCGGTTAGAATGGCCGGATGGAACGATCCCGAAGTGACGTGCTGATCATGGGCGGGGGCGTGATCGGGCTGTCCTGTGCGCTCTATCTGTTGAAAGCGGGCGCCAGCGTGCGGGTCCTGGAGCAGGACACGCCGGGCAGCGGTAGCTCGCATGGCAACTGCGGCACCATCACCCCCAGCCACGCCGGCCCGCTGACCATGCCGGGCATGGTGGGCACCGCCCTGCGCTCGATGCTGCGCAAGGACGCCCCGCTTTACGTGAACCCCCGGCCGGACCCGGAACGGGCCCGCTGGCTGCTGGGCTTCGCCCGCCACTGCACCTGGCGCGACTACCAGCTTGCGGGCGAGGCGCGCGGCGCGATCCTGGCCCGTTCCCGCTCACTGATTGGCGAACTGGTTGCCAGCGACGAGCTGGACTGCGAATTCGAGGACGTCGGCGAGCTGTACGTCTATCGCGACGAGCGCACCCTGCAACGCGACCGTCCCCATGTGGAACTGCTGCATCGGCTGGGCATGGAGGTTCGCGTCCTGCTCGGCGACGACGTGCTGGCGCTCGAGCCGGCGCTGCGCGAAGGCGTCGTTGGCGGCTTGCTGCATCCCGGTGACGCACGCCTGCGTCCTGACCGCTACGTGGCCGAGCTGGCGCGCCGCGTGCGTGAGCTGGGCGGCGCCATCGAAACCGGCGCGCGCGTCGACTCGTTCGTGACCGACGGCGCGCGCATCACCCACGTGCGCACCACCGGCGGCGTCTTCAGCGGCGAACGCGTGGTGATGGCGCTCGGCGCCTGGTCGCCGCTGGTCAGCAAGCTGCTCGACATCCGCCTGCCGATGCAGCCGGGCAAGGGTTATTCGCTCACCTGGACGCAGCCGCCGGTGAATGCGCCGACGCACTCGCTGGTCTTGCGCGAGGCCGCCGTCTGCGTCACGCCATGGACCTCCGGTTATCGCCTTGGCAGCACCATGGAATTCTCCGGCTTTGCCGAAGGGCTGAACGATGTGCGCCTGCAGGCGCTGCGTCGCGGCGCGGCGGCGTACCTGCACGAGCCCGAAGGGCAGGGCGAGGTCACGCCGTGGTGGGGCTGGCGGCCGATGAGCGTGGACGAACTGCCGATCATCGGGCCCAGTGCCCGCTGGTCCAACCTGGTGTACGCCACGGCGCATGGCATGCTCGGCATCAGCATGTCGGCGGCGACGGGCGAACTTGTCGCCAGCCTGCTTGCCGGCCCCGCGCCGACGCTCGACGCGGCGCCGTACACACCCGCGCGCTTCGCCCTCTAGCCGCGCGACGTATTCACACGCACGGGCGTGGCGACTTTGCTACGGTGTCGCCACCCTTGTTCTTGCTGGAGCTGCGCATGTCCGATGAAGCCTTCGACCTGATCGTCATCGGTGGAGGCTCTGGCGGCCTGGCATCGGCGATCCGCGCGGCGAAGCACGGCGCGCGCGTGGTCCTGATCGAACCCAGCGACCTTGGTGGCCTCTGCGTCAACCACGGCTGCGTGCCGAAGAAGGCCATGTGGTACGCGGCGCAGATGGCGGAAGCCCAGTACATCGCCCACGACTATGGCTTCACCGACAAACCCGGCAGCCTCAACTGGCCCGCGTTCATCGATCGTCGGAATGCGTACATCGAGCGCATCCACGGCAGCTACCAGCAGCAGCTGGACAAGGTGAACGTGACGCTCGTCCACGAGACGGCTCGCTTCCTCGAGCCGCACCGCATCGCCGCGGGCGACCGCGTGCTGACGGCGCCGCACGTGGTCATCGCGACCGGCTCGGCGCCGAACCGGCTGGACAAGCCCGGCTTCGACCTGGGGGTGTCGTCCGATGGTTTCTTCGACCTGCGCGAATGCCCGAAACGCACGGCCATCGTCGGTGGCGGCTACGTGGCCGTGGAACTGGCTGGCGTCCTGCGCGCGCTGGGCAGCGAGGTGGACATGTACGTGCGCGATCGCCTCATGGGTGGCTTCGATGAAGAGATGGCCTACCAGCTCGGCGACGAGATGAAGAAGCACGGCATCACGATCAACTACGCATGCCAGATCGAAGCCGCGCACAAGGAAGGCGATCTGATCCGCCTGGATTGCGACAAGGGCCTGACGCCCGGTCCCTACGACATCCTGATCTGGGCGGTGGGCCGGCACGGCAACACGGCGTCGCTCGGCCTGGATTCCATCGGCCTGGGCACCAATGCCGAGGGGCAGATCGAGGTCGACGATTACCAGGAAACCGGCGTGCCGGGCGTGTATGCGGTGGGCGACGTGACACAGCGCCTGGCGCTGACGCCGGTGGCGGTCAATGCGGGCCGCAAGCTGGCCGATCGCCTGTTTGGAAAGAAGCCCGGCGCGAAGATGGACTACCACAACATCCCCAGCGTGGTGTTCTCGCACCCGCCGCTCGGGACCATCGGCATGAGCGAACGGGAGGCGCGCGATGCCTATGGCGACGACGTGCACCTGTACAAGCAGACCTTCGTGCCCATGCAGCTGGCGCTGGCGCACCGGCCCATGTTCGTGCGTTTCAAACTGATCTGCGTGGGCGAGGATTCGCGGATCGTCGGCATGCAGATGCTGGGGCCGGGCGTGGACGAGATCCTGCAGGGCTTCGCGGTGGCCATCAAGATGGGCGCCACGAAGGGTCATTTCGACGACACCATGGCCATCCACCCGACCTCCGCCGAGGAAATGGTGACCATGGGCGATCGCGTCCCCGGTTGAGCGTTACACTTCCCCCATGACCCCGTATAGCCTGCATCGCGGCACCGCGCCGCTCCTGATCAGCCTGCCGCACAACGGCAGCGTCATCCCCGATGAGATCGCCGCACGCATGAAGCGGCCGGCACGCCGCTCGCCCGATACGGACTGGCACGTGGGCGAGCTCTACGACTTTGCCAAGGGCATGGGCGCCAGCATCATCCGGCCCGTGGTCTCGCGCTACGTCGTCGACCTGAACCGCCCCTCGGACGGCCACGCGCTGTACCCGGGCAAGAAGGAAACCGGGCTGGTCCCGACCATCATGTTCGACGGCCACGACATCTACCGTGGCGGCGCGGAGCCGGACGGCGCGGAAGTGCTCGACCGGGTAAAGCACTGGTGGAAGCCCTACCACCGCGCCCTGGCGGAAGAGCTGGCGCGGCTGAAGGCGCAGCACGGCCATGCGGTGCTGTGGGACGGCCATTCCATCCGCAGCCACGTGCCCATGCTCTTCGAGGGCAAGCTGCCGGATTTCAACCTGGGCACCGCGGACGGCGTCAGCTGTTCCACCGAGTTGCAGGCGAAGGTGGCTGCCATCCTGGCATCGCAGAGCGACTACTCGTTCGCGGTGAACGGCCGCTTCAAGGGCGGTTACATCACGCGGAACTACGGCCGCCCGGAAGACGGCATCGACGCCATCCAGCTCGAGCTGTCGCAGATTACCTACATGGACGAAGACAGCTTCGAGTACCTGCCCAAGCACGCCGCGCGCGTGCAGGTGCTGATCAGCGACATGCTCAACGCCTGCCTCACCGCGCGCTCATGAAAGCTGCGCGGTGCACTTGAGTTCAATGGCGATCGGCGTGGGCAGCGCGGTGATGCCGACCGTCGTCCGGCAGGCGTCCACGCCAGCGAAGGCTTCGGCGTAAAGCCGGTTGTACGTGGCAAAATCGCGGGCCATGTCGGTGAGGAAGACGGTGACGTCCACCAGGTCTTCCCAGTGCGCGCCGCTGGCTTCAAGCACGGCGCGCACGTTGGCGAAAACCTGCCGGCACTGCGCCTCGATGTCGTAGGCGACGAGCGCGCCATCCGGCCCCATCACGTTGCCCGGCACGCTGTTCGTACCCGGCGTGCGCGGGCCGACGCCCGACAGGAACAGCAGGTTGCCCACGCGACGCGCATGGGGATAGGCACCCACCGGCGCGGGTGCGCTGTCGGTGCGGACGATGTCAGAGTCCGTGGTCAATGCAGACATTCCTGGCTTCGGTGAAGAAACGCATGGCGTCGACGCCGCCTTCGCGGCCCACGCCCGATTGCTTGCTGCCGCCGAACGGCGTGCGCAGGTCGCGCAGCATCCAGCAGTTGATCCAGACGATGCCGAAATCCAGCTTCGCAGCCATGCGGTGGGCGCGCGAGATGTCGCGCGTCCACAGCGAGGCGGCCAGGCCGTAGGGCGTGCCGTTGGCGATCGCCAGGGCTTCGTCCTCGGTATCGAACGGGATAAGCGTCACCACCGGGCCGAAGATCTCTTCCTGGTTGGTGGCGGCGTCGAACGGCAGGCCCTCGATGACGGTGGGCGCGACGAACCAGCCGGCTGCACAGCGGCCGTCGACCTGTACCTGCTCGCCGCCGACGAGCACCTTGCCGCCTTCGGTGCGGGCGCGGTCGATGCAGCCCATCACCTTGTCGAAGTGCGCCTTCGACACCAGTGCGCCTAAATCGCTGGAGGCGTCCTCGGGGTCGCCCACGCGCAGGGCGCGCACGCGTTCAAGGTAGGCCTCGCGGAAGCGTTCGTAGATGCCTCGCTGCACGAGCAGGCGCGAGCCGCACAGGCAGATCTCGCCCTGGTTGGCGAAGCCCGAGCGGACGATGGTGGCCATCGTGCGGTCGTTGAACTCAAAGTCGTCGAACACGATGGCGGGATTCTTGCCGCCGAGCTCCAGCGAGACTTTCTTCAGCCGCGGCGCGGCGGCCGAGGCGATGGCCACGCCGGTGCGCGTGCTGCCGGTGAACGAAATGGCCTTCACCGCGTCATGGGTCACGATGGCCTCGCCCACCGCGGGCCCGGTGCCGTGGACGATGTTGAAGATGCCGTCCGGGAAGCCCGCCTCGCGGACCAGCGTGCCGAGCAGCCACGCCGTATGCGGGGTGATTTCCGAAGGCTTTGCCACCACGGCGTTCCCTGCGGCGAGGGCCGGGGCCACCTTCCACGTGAACAGGTACAGCGGCAGGTTCCACGGACTGATGCAGCCCACCACGCCGAGCGGCAGGCGCAGGGTGTAATTGATGGCCCCGTGTTCCATGGCATGCGATTCGCCCGCGAACTGCGTGGCTGCGCCAGCGAAGAAGCGCAGGTTGGCGATCGCGCGCGGGATGTCGAGCGAGCGCGCCAGGGCCAGCGGTTTGCCGCTGTCGCGCGATTCCGCCGCGGCAAACTCTTCCAGCCGCGCTTCGATCAGGTCGGCCAGCCGGTGCAGGCAGCGGGCGCGCGCGTCGGCCGTGAACGTGGACCAGCGGAGCAGGGCGCGTGAGGCGGCATCCACGGCATCGGCGACGTCGTCCGCGCCCGAATCCGGGCAGCGCGCGTAAGGCTGGCCCACGGCTGGATCGATCACATCGAGATAGCGGCCACCGCGCGGCGCGCGTGGCTCGCCATCAATCAGGTTGCTCAGCGTCAGCATGGGTGGCCCTTAGTTGAGGCTGCGCGTGCGGCCGCCGTCCACCGCCAGGCTCACGCCGTTGATGTAGCCGGCGGCCGGGCTGGCCAGGAACGCGATGACCGCGCCGACTTCCGCCGGGTCACCAAAGCGTGCCGCCGGGACGCTGGCCAGCAGGCCGCGCTCCACTTCGTCGCGGCCACGGCCCGCCTTGACGCTGGATTCCACCAGCGCATCCAGGCGCGGCGTGCGGGTGTAGCCCGGCAGCACGTTGTTCACGGTAATGCCGTCGTGGGCCACTTCGGCGGAAAGGGTCTTCGCCCAGCCGGCCATGGCGGCGCGCACGGTGTTGGACACGCCCAGGTTCGGGATGGGTTCCTTCACCGAGGTGGAGATGACATTGACGATGCGGCCGTAGTGGCCGGCGCGCATGCCAGGCAGGCAGGCCTGGGCCAGCACCTGGGCGCTGATGATGTGCTGGCGGTAGGCGGTGAGGAAGGCCTCGGGATCGGCCGCGTGGATTGGGCCGGGCGGTGGGCCACCGCTGTTGTTGACCAGGATATGCACGGCGTGGTCTTTCACCACGCCACCCACCGCGGCCGCGAGGGCGTCGGTGTCGAGCATGTCCACGGCGAGGTAGTCGTGCTTCTGCCCGGCATGGGTCGCGGGCAGTTCCGCGGCCAGGGCTTTCAGGGCATCGGCGGAGCGGGAGAGCAGGGTGACGCTGGCGCCCAGTTCGGCCAGCTCAAACGCCGTGGCCCGTCCAATCCCTTGCGAGGCGCCGCAAACCAGGGCGTGACGTCCGGTGAGGCGAAGATCCATGCGGCGCTCCTTTGGTGGGGGTGGGCGGTCAGCCCTGTTTCATCGCCCACCACTGTATCGCCATCGCGGCAAACCAGCACGGCCAGGCCAGCCATGGGGCAAACCGCCAGCAGCGCTGCCAGCGGGTGAGGCTGGCATCGTTGAACAGCGCCGGGGCGTCCGAGCGGAGCACCCGGCGGATCCGCAGCCAGTTGGCCATGCCATTGGGCCGACCGGTGTCGGCCTCGGTAATGGTCTGCCAGTGCTGCGGATAACGCTTCTTCAGCAGGGTGGAGAAGCGCCACTGCGCCACGATGTGCAGCACGAAAAACACGACGGCGCCGAGCAGCAGCAGGAGGTAGACGTAAACCGCGGTGACCATGGTGCTTAGCTACCCTTTTCCTTCTTCTGCACGTCCTTGCCGAGCAGGTCGGTGCTGACGACATCCTTCAGGGTGTTGATCACACCGTTGCCGGGCGCCGCCTTGGAGCACACCGCATTGCTGAGGGCCTTGCGGTAGGTGTCGTTCTGGATGCCGACGAAGAGCACGCCGTCCGGCCCGTGCGCCACCTTGAAGTTACCCGCGGAGTTCATCTTGATCGGCGCTTCGGCGGAGAACGTGGTGGGCGACTGTTCCCAGTACGTCTGGCTCTGCTGCTGCTTGGCCGAGGAGTACACCACCACGTAGCGGGCGCGGTCGTCTTCCACGTTGAACTTGCCGAATGCCCCCGTCGTCTCGCTGGTCCAGCCGATGTACTCGCACAGCTGGATGTCTTCGGCGTGCAGCGGCTGGAAGGCGTCGTCCAGGATCACCACGGTGGGCGCGAACAGGTAGCTGGAGCTGAGCCAGCGGCCGTTCAACTCCGCTTTCATGGCGATGGTGTAGGGCGTGCTGGCGCCCTGCGGCAGGCGGAAGGCCAGGAAGTAGCTGCGGTCGCCGTTGAGGTTGGCGACCGGCGTGTCCTTGGTCAGCTCAAAGCGCTTCGGCTGCCAGGGCAGCATGTCCTGGTAGGACAGGTCGGCGAAGCTGCCGCAGCAGGGCTCGGCGGCGTCCAGCGCCTTGCGGGCGAGGTCCACGGTAACCGAGGGATTGTCCGGCGGCCGGAAGTTCGGCGGCACGATCGTCTTGCAGGCGCCCAGGGTGACCAGGGCGACGGCAAGAGGAAACAGGCGGGTAAGTATCGGGGACATGGTCTCTGGGGGTGGGATTAAAACTCGGCGCTCCCTGCGGCGCGGGGGTAGGGGATGGCATCGCGGATGTTGCCCAGGCCGCAGACGTACACCAGCAGGCGCTCGAAACCGAGGCCAAAGCCGGCGTGCGGCACGGTGCCGTAGCGGCGCAGGTCGCGATACCAGTTGTAGGTATCCTTATCCAGCTTGAACTGGTCCATGCGGCGGTCCAGGTAGTCAAGGCGCTCTTCGCGCTGGGCACCACCGATGATCTCGCCGATGCCCGGGGCCAGCACGTCCATCGCCGCCACGGTCCTGCCATCGTCGTTCAGGCGCATGTAGAAAGCCTTGATCTCTTCCGGGTAGTTCATCACGACCACGGGACGGCCCACATGTTCCTCGGCGAGGAAGCGTTCGTGCTCGGTCTGCAGGTCCACGCCCCAGGCCACCGGGTGCTCGAATTTCTTGCCGGACTTCTGGAGGATGGTGATCGCGTCCGTGTAATCAATGCGCTCGAAGGGTTTTGCGATGAAGTCTTCGAGGCGCTTCACGGCCCCCGGCATCACGCGCTCGTCGAAGAACGCCATGTCGTCGGCGCGCTCGTCCAGCACGGCCTTGAAGATGCCCTTGAGGAACACTTCCGCCAGGTCGGCGATGTCGGAGAGGGTGGCGAAGGCCACTTCCGGCTCGACCATCCAGAACTCCGCCAGGTGGCGGGTGGTGTTGGAGTTTTCGGCGCGGAAGGTGGGCCCGAAGGTGTACACCTTGCTCATCGCCATGGCATAGCCTTCGACGTTGAGCTGGCCGGACACGGTGAGGAAGGCTTCGCGGCCGAAGAAATCCTTCTTCCAGTCGATGCCGCCCTTGTCGTCGCGGGGCAGGTTGGCCAGGTCCAGCGTGGACAGGCGGAACATGTCACCGGCGCCTTCGGCGTCCGAGGTGGTGATGATCGGGGTGTTGATCCAGAAGAAGCCCTGTTCCGTGAGGATGCGGTGGATCGCCATCATCATGGTGTGGCGTACGCGGGTGACGGCGCCGAACAGGTTGGTGCGCGGGCGCAGGTGCGCCACTTCGCGCAGGAACTCCATGGAGTGCTGCTTGGGCTGGATCGGGTAGGTGAGCGGGTTCTCGACGAAACCGGTGACCTCGATCTTCGAGGCCTGTATCTCGAAGGCCTGGCCCTTGCCCTGCGAGGGCACCAGCTTGCCGGTGGCGATGACGCCCGCGCCGGCCGAGAGGTGCTTTACTTCCGTCTCGTAGTTGGTGAGATCGGCGGTGGCCACGACCTGGATGGGAGCGAAGCACGAGCCGTCGCTTACGTTAACGAAGGAAAGGCCGCCCTTGGACTCGCGCAGGGTGCGCACCCAGCCACGTACCGTGACTTCCTGATCCGCCGCGGCCGTGCCGCCGGCGAGGGCCTGCTTGACGCTTACCACCGTCATCGATTGAAACTCCAGAAAGGGCGCCGCATATCGGGCGCGTAGGAACGCGACCCTGCATGATAATGTAAGGGTCGCGTGAACGGCACCGTTCATGGGTATACCACGGCCAGAAAACGTTTTTATGAGCATCCAGATCACTCCCGCCGCCTCCGACCGCATGCGCGCCTTTCTCGCGAAGGCCCCTGATGCGGCGGGCGTCCGCTTTGCCGTCAAGCGCATGGGCTGCTCTGGCTTCGGCTATGTCGTGGACCTCGCCGGCGCCGTGGGCCCGGACGACCAGGTGCTCGATATCGACGGGATCCGCGTCGTCGTCGACCCGAAGAGCCTGCTGCTGGTCGATGGCACGGTCATCGACTTCCAGCGCCAGGGCCTGAATGCCTCGTTCGTGTTCCATAACCCCAATGCCACCGGGGAATGCGGATGCGGCGAGTCGTTCACCGTGTCTTGACCTAACTCCCTCTTTCTCCTTAAAATGCGCGGCTACCTCTCCGTCCGGAGGGGTTTCTTGCCTCACCGGTACGCCCGGGAGGCTGCCATCCCCGCAAGGGGTGCATCCACAAGGAGCCACCATGCGTCATTATGAAGTCGTGTTCCTGGTCCACCCGGACCAGAGCGAACAGGTGCCGGCCATGATCGAGCGTTACAAGGCGCTGATCGAAGGCGACAACGGCAAGATCCACCGTCTCGAAGACTGGGGCCGCCGCCAGCTGGCGTACCCGATCGAAAACCTCGCCAAGGCTCACTACGTGATGCTGAACATCGAGGTTTCCCAGAGCGCCCTGAACGAGCTCGAGACGGGTTTCCGTTTCAACGATGCCGTCCTGCGTCACCTGGTGATCCGTCGTGACGAAGCCGACGCCGAGCCGTCGTTCATCCTGAAGAGCAAGGAAAAGGATGAGCAGAAGGGTTCGCGTCGCCGTGACGACGACAACGACGACCGTGGCGCTCGCGACAGCGACAGCGACCGCGACAGCGACGACTAATCGGGGAATATAGCCATGTCCAAGTTCTTCCGCCGCCGTAAGTTCTGCCGTTTCACCGCTGAAGGCGTGAAAGAGATCGATTACAAGGATCTCAACACCCTCCGCCAGTACATCACTGAGAACGGCAAGATCGTCCCGAGCCGCATCACCGGCACGAAGGCCCGCTACCAGCGTCAGCTGGCGACCGCTATCAAGCGCGCCCGCTTCCTGTCGCTGCTGCCGTACACCGACAACCACGACGTCTGATCGGCTGGCGCCTTACCCTGACGGGCAGGGCGCCGGTTTCAGGCAACATTTCGGACAACCGTCCTGGCTGCGCGGGCCACACCCGTGCTAACGAAAGGAATACCCCATGGAACTCATTCTTCTTGAGAAGGTGAAGAACCTCGGTAACCTCGGCGACAAGGTCAACGTCAAGCCGGGTTACGGTCGTAACTTCCTCCTCCCGACCGGCAAGGCCGCTCGCGCCACCGCCGCCAACCTGGAAGCGTTCGAAGCGCGTCGCGCCGAGTACGAAGCCAAGGCGAAGGAACAGCTGTCGGGCGCCGAAGGCCGTGCTGCCAAGCTCGAGAACGCCGAAGTCACCATCGAAGTGAACGCTTCGCCGGAAGGCAAGCTGTTCGGCTCGGTCACCCCGCGTGACGTGGCCGAAGCGCTCACCGCGAAGGGCCTCGACGTCGACAAGAGCGAAGTCATCCAGGCCGAAGGCCCGTTCCGCAACACCGGCGAGTACGAAGTCACTGTCGTCCTCCACGCCGATGTGCAGCAGACGGTCAAGGTCAAGGTCGTCGGCGCGTAAGCTCCGCACTACCTGCTGTATCTGGAAACGGGCGCCCCATGGGCGCCCGTTTTCTTTTTGCGCCCGACCACTCCTACATTTCTCAGGTCCTCGCGTGCGTGTGACGCATTGCCTGCCGCTTGCAGGCCGCGCCACACAAGGGCTGCCCTCCCGTTGCCTTGGCGCGCCGGCGCTCATCTGCCTACATTCGCCGGTGACGCAGGCAGGATCGATGGGCAATGAAACAATGGTGGTGGCGGTCGTGCATGGGCATGGCCGGAAGTTCGATGGCGGGGATGTCCGCCTTTGCGGCCGAAGGGCCCCCGGAAAGCGCGCCGTACATCGAGACGCGCTACCGCTATAGCAACCTGCATTCGGATGGGAAGCCGCGGCGCGGCCACGCGAACACCCAGCGACTCCAGCTCGGCTACCTGTGGCGCATCAATGAGCAGTGGAGCGCTTACGGCGAGGGCATCCGCACCTGGTCCCTGTTCGGGCAGCAGTACGACGACGGCTCCGCCCGCATCACGCCGTATCCGACCGAGGCGGACCCGGCGTCCACGGGCATCACAAACGCATGGGTCCAGTACGGCCAGGGCGATGTCGCCGTGCGCGCCGGCCGCCAGTACGTGCGGCTGGATAACGGGCGCTTCTTCAGCAACAACCCGTGGCGGCAGAACCTGCAGTCATTCGATGGCATCCACATGGCGTGGAAAGCCTGGCAGGGCGCGATGCTGGACTACTACTGGCTAGGCCGGGTCAATCGCACGGTGGGCGCCGATTTCCGCGATCGCGACCAGCGCCGCTGGCAGCTCGACGCCCACCTGCTGCACGCCGACCAGCAGCTGCCGGTCGGTACGCTCACCGCCTACGGCTACTTCGTCCGCAACGAGACGGTGTCGGCCAACTCCGTGAAAACGCTTGGCATGCGCTATACGGGCACGCAGTCCCTCGGAAGCGAGGGTTTCGCCGTTAGCTGGACCGCCGAGGCGGCGCGGCAATACGACTACGCCAACAATCCCGGCCGCTTCAGCCTCGGTTACCACCTGCTTGATGCGACCATCGGCTACAGAGCGCTTTCAGCGCGCGTGGGTGAGGAAAAGCTCGATGGTGACGGCCGCCACGCCGTGAACGTCGCCTACGGCGCGGCGCGCGCGTTCAACGGCTGGGTGGTGGCTTTCCGTATTCCCAACAGTGGCTTGCGCGAGCGCTACGTCGGCTTGCTGGGCCGCGTGGACGTGGGCCGGCCGGTGAACTGGCAGGTGACCTACCGGCATTTCCGGCCCGTGCAGGGACGCGCCATGCTGGGTGACGAAGTGGATGTGGGCGCCCTGGTCGATCTGGGGCGTGGGTTTACGCTGGAGCTGCAATACGGTGATTTCCGCGCCCATCGTCACGGCGTGGATGAGCGGAAACTGTGGCTGATCGGCGAATATCGGTACGGCAAGGCCCCGAAATAGGCTGGCCGCGGCGTTTCCCACAAGTTATCCACAGACTTATCCTCTCAACGCGTGCGACCCCTGCGCGTATCATGCCCATACGGCGACCCGGACCCGGGTAAGCGCCGCCTGCATGACGAGGTAATCCATGTCCTTCAATCCCGAGCGCGGCAACCGCGGCGAACGCGGTGAGCGCGGCGAACGCCGCCGCCGCGAGCCTTCCGCCTTTGACGCCCTGCGCGTTCCACCGAACTCCATTGAAGCGGAGCAGGCGGTGCTGGGCGGCCTGATGCTCTCGCCGGATGCGCTGGACAAGGTGGCCGACAAGCTCAACGACGAGGATTTCTACCGCAAGGACCATCGGATGATCTGGCGGGCCATCAACGAGCTGGCCGGCAAGGGCATGCCCTGCGACGCCATCACGCTCGGCGAATGGTTCCAGTCCAACGGCATGGACGAAATGATGGGCGGCCCGGCCTACCTGCTGGAGCTGGCCAACTCGACGCCGAGCGCGGCCAACATCGCCGCCTATGGCGACATCGTTCGCGAGAAATCCGTGCTGCGCAAGCTGATCGACGCCGGCACGGCCATTACCGAAGATGGTTTTCGCCCCGAGGGCAAGAGCGTCCAGGAAGTGATGGAGCTGGCCGAGCAGCGCGTGTTCCGTATCGCGGAATCCGGTGCGCGCGGCAAGAAGGACATCGTCTCCATGCGTGAGGCCGTCAGCGATGCGTTCCGCATGCTGACCGAGCGTTACGAAAATCGCGGCCAGCTCACCGGCCTTTCCACCGGCTTTACCGACCTCGACGAACTGACGGCGGGCCTGCAGCCCTCCGACCTGATCATCGTCGCGGCGCGTCCGTCGATGGGTAAGACCGCGTTCGCGCTGAACCTTGCCGAAGCCGCGGCCATGCGCAGCAAGAAGGCCGTCGCGGTGTTCTCGATGGAAATGTCCGCCTCGCAGCTGGCCTTCCGCCTGATCTCCTCGCTGGGCCGCATCCATGCGCAGCACCTGCGTAACGGCG
The DNA here is from genome assembly GCF_006385595.1 of Luteibacter pinisoli. NCBI lineage: Bacteria > Pseudomonadati > Pseudomonadota > Gammaproteobacteria > Lysobacterales > Rhodanobacteraceae > Luteibacter > Luteibacter pinisoli. The sequence continues at coordinate 3,175,130 of NZ_CP041046.1, read as the reverse complement.
ACCTCGCCGAGGAAGACTGGCCGCGTGTCACCTCGGCAATCACCATGCTTTCCGAGGCCAAGATCTTCATCGATGACACGCCGGCGATGTCGCCGGTGGAAATGCGTTCGCGTTCGCGTCGCCTGCAGCGTGAGCACGGCCTCGGCCTGATCGTCATCGACTACCTGCAGCTGATGCAGGTGCCGGGCAACAGCGAAAACCGCGCGACGGAAATCTCGGAGATCTCCCGTGGCCTGAAGGCCCTGGCGAAGGAACTGAACGTGCCGGTGATCGCGCTTTCCCAGCTGAACCGCTCGCTGGAGCAGCGTGCCGACAAGCGCCCGATGATGTCCGACCTTCGCGAGTCGGGCGCTATCGAGCAGGATGCGGACGTCATCATGTTCATCTACCGCGACGACTACTACAACAAGGAGTCGCCGGATAAGGGCCTGGCCGAAATCATCATCGGCAAGCAGCGTAACGGCCCCACCGACACCGTGAAGCTGGCCTTCCTCGGCCACTACACCAAGTTCGAAAACTGGACCCCCGACTCCTACGTGGGCAGCTTCGACTGATCGGCGTAACCTCCGTCATGGCGACGGGGGTTGCGCATGAGCACCGAGCACTTCGATGTCCTGATCATCGGCGCCGGCCTGTCCGGCGTCGGCATGGCGTGCCGACTGGCCATCGTCTGCCCGGGGAAGCGCGTCGGCATCCTCGAGCGGCGCCAGGCCATCGGCGGCACCTGGGACCTGTTCCGCTACCCCGGGGTACGGTCCGATTCCGACATGTTCACGTTTGGCTTCGGCTTCCGGCCGTGGCATGACCTGAAGGTGCTGGCGGACGGGCCGTCGATTCGTGATTACGTCGTGGCCACCGCCCGCGAATACGCGATCGAAGAACGCATCCGCTTTGGCGTGCAGGTGGTCCATGCGGCCTGGTCCTCCGCGGCGGCCATGTGGACGGTGGACGCGCGTGACGATGCCGGGGCCGTGCACCGGTTCAGTGCCAGCTTCGTGGTCGGCTGCACGGGGTACTACGCCTACGACCAGGGCTACGTGCCCGACTTCCCGCAACGCGAGCGCTACGAAGGGCGCTTCGTCCATCCCCAGCACTGGCCGGCCGACCTTGACTGGCGCGGCAAGCACGTCGTGGTCATCGGCAGCGGTGCCACCGCGATCACCCTGGTACCCGCACTGGCACGGGAGGCGGCGCACGTCACCATGGTGCAGCGCTCGCCGGGGTACGTCATGTCGGTGCCGTCGCGCGATGCCATCTCGGCGGCGTTGCTGCATGTGCTGCCGAAGCGCTGGGTGTACGCCATGGCGCGCTGGCGCAATATCAAGCTGCAGCGCCTGCTCTATCGCGCGGCCATGCGCTGGCCGGCGCGCGTGCGCGCGTTGCTCCTTGCCGGCGTCCGCCGTGGCCTGCGCGGCGAGACATCGATGGCGGACTTTTCGCCCGGCTACGATCCATGGACACAGCGACTCTGCGTCGTTCCCGACCATGACCTGTTCGAGGCGCTGCGCGAGGGCAGGGCATCGGTGCGCACGGACACGGTGGCGGGCTTCGAGGCGGGCGGCGTGCGCCTGGCGTCGGGTGCGACGATCGACGCTGACATCGTCATCGCCGCCACCGGCTTCCAGCTCCAGGTACTCGGCGGCATGACGCTCGACATCGATGGCGTGCCCTGCGAGCCGGGCCGCCTGTTGACGTACAAGGGCGTGCTGCTGGAGGGCGTGCCGAACATGGCCGTGCTGTTCGGCTACATCAACGCCTCATGGACGCTGAAGGTGGACCTCGCCGCGCAGTACGTCTGCCGCCTGCTGCAGCGGATGGACGAGCACGGTGCGCGCGTGGCCGTGCCCCGTGCGCCGGCCGCGGAGGCACTGGCGACGTGCATCATGGATGCCCTGCATGCCGGCTACGTGCTGCGCGGCGAGGCCCAGCTGCCCCGGCAGGGCCGCGAGGGGCCGTGGCGGGTCACCCACCAGTACGAGACGGACCGCCGTGTCCTGGTCACAGAACCGATCGACGATCCCGCGCTAGACTTCCGCTGACATCCCACAGGAGCACTACCGTATGCCGCGTCAGTGGATCATGGTCCTGGTTCTCGTCTTCATGGGTGGTTCGGCACTGGCGTCGGAACGCCAGACCGTCCCGGAGCACCTCACCCCCGACCAGCGCGCCGATATCGAAAAGCACCTCAATGACTGGCCGCAGCTAGGGCGTTATGCGAAGGACGACGAAGCCGTGCCGCCGCTGAAAGCCGGCGAGAAGCGCGTGGTGTTCTACGGTGATTCGATCACCGACAACTGGGGCCGTTCCACCGGCGAGTTCTTCCCCGGCAAGGGCTATATCAACCGCGGCATCAGTGGACAGACCACGCCGCAGATGCTGGTGCGTTTCCGCGCCGACGTCATCGACCTGAAGCCTGCGGTGGTCGTCATCCTGGCGGGAACGAATGACATTGCCGGCAACACCGGTCCGTCGACGCTGGCGATGATCGAGAACAATCTCATGTCGATGGCCGAGCTGGCCCGCGCCCACGGCATTCGCGTGGTGATCGCCAGCCTGCTGCCGATCAGCAACTACACCGACGCGACGTCCAGCGAGCGCCGGCCGCCGGCGACGATCCTGGCCTTGAATGCGTGGATCAAGGACTACACCACGCGCGAGAAGCTCGGTTATATCGATTACTTCAGCGCGACCGTCGACAGCACGGGCAGCTTGCGTGCGGACCTTAGTGGTGATGGCCTGCATCCGAACGCAGCGGGCTACACGATCATGGCACCGCTCGCGCAGAAGGCCATCGATGCGGCGCTCGCTGAAAAGCCGGCGACGAATGTCAGCATGCGCTGACGCGTCGCACTGGCTAATTCGCACGCACTTTTAGGAGTAGTCCTAGCCCAGTCCTTGCGTGATGACCGATAGCATTTCCCGGTCTCACGACAGCCTGTCCGCCCTGGCGCCCACACCTCGGGCAGGTTCTTTTTTTCGGGCGCGCAAGGACAGGGATTACTCATGGAACGCTTCAACAAAACCGCCGCGATCGTCGCGGCGGCTATCAGCGCCTCGTTCGCGCTGTCGGCGTGCAACGCCACGAACCCGCTGGTCACCAAGCAGCAGCGCGAGCACGAGGCGAAGGTTCAGGCCATTCCGAAGTGCGGCAAGAAGCTCGGCAGTATTTCCGTCGTCGAACCCGAAGGCAATGTGCACTGGTGGACGGAACAGCAGCTGCCTTCGCCCACCCGGCTCATCAAGGTGTTCGTGCAGAAATCCGGCTGCTTCACGCTGGTGGATCGCGGCATGGGCATGGGTGCCGCGATGCGCGAGCGTGAGCTGGCTGCCGGTGGCGATCTGCGTGGCGGCTCCAATCTCGGCAAGGGCCAGATCAAGGCGGCCGATTACGTGATGGTGCCGGACCTCGTGGCGAGCAACCGCGACGCGGGTGGCGCCGCTGTCGGCGCGCTGGTCGGCGGTCTTATCGGTGGGTCCGCTGGCCGCCTCGCCAGCAGCATCACGCTGAATTCGAAGACGGCCGACGTGGTGCTTACCGTCACTGACGTGCGGTCCTCCGAGCAGGTGGCCATGGTCGAAGGGCACGGCGAGAAGAACGATATCGGCTTCGGTGGTGGTGGCGGACTGTGGGGTTCGGCTGCGGGTGGAAGTGCGGCGGTCGGCGCCTACGCCAGCACCACCCAGGGCCAGGTCATCACCGCAGCCTATCTCGACGCGTACACGAAGCTCGTCGACGAACTGGGTGGCCTGCCGTCGAACGCGGCAGCGGCGAATACGCGCCAGACGGGCACCGTAAGCCGGGCGACGGCCATGCGCACGACCACCCAGCCGACATCGAAGATCGTTCGCTCCCTGGAGCCCGGTATGACGGTGTACCCCACCGGCCAGAAGAGCGGCCTCCTCTGGGAGGTGGAAGACGAGCACGGCAATCGCGGCTGGCTCTCGTCCGAGCACTTCAACCTGGCGAAGTAATGCCACGGGCAGGCGACGCGCCGTCGCCTGCCTCTTTCGCGCCATGCGGGTGCCCGGGCTGAGCGGCTATCCTAGGCGTTCGTGATATCGAAGTGCTGTTGCCCATGAGCCGTACCACCGTTGCCACCATCCACCTCGGTGCCCTGCGCCATAACCTGGCGCGCGTGCGCGCCCTGGCGTCCGGCGCGCGCGTGATGGCCGTGGTGAAGGCTGATGCCTACGGCCACGGCCTGGAGCGTGTGGCACGGGCGCTGGATAGCGAGGCCGAGGCGTTCGCCGTCGCCGCGATCGCCGACGGCCTGCGCCTTCGTGCCGCCGGGCATCGCCAGCGGATCGTCGTGCTGTCGGGGCCGGATACGCCGGCGGATATCGCCGAGATGCAGCGCCTGAAGCTCGAAGCCCTGATCCACCACGATGCGCAGCTTCCGTGGCTGGCCCGGGCCGATGCCGCGCGGGGCGCGCTTACGGTCTGGATCAAGGTGGATACCGGGATGCACCGGTTGGGCTTCGCGCCGGCCCGTGCCCGCGAGGTGCACGCCCTGCTCACGGCCATGCCCGCCATCGCACCGGAGGTGGGCCTGATGACCCATTTCGCGTCGTCGGAGGAATTCGAGGGGCGCGATACCGCGTTGCAGATCCAGCGATTCCGCGAGGCCACCGACGGGCTCGAGGGCCCGCGTGCCCTGTCCAATTCCGCGGCCGTCCTCGGCTGGCCGGATGCGCGCGGTGACTGGGTGCGCACGGGCGGCCTGCTCTACGGTCTCTCGGTGGTGGAGGGCCGCAGTGGCGCCGATTTCGGTTTCCGTCCCGCGATGACGCTCACCACGCGCCTGGTGGCCATCAACCAGCTGGCCAGGGGCGAGCGTGTCGGCTACAACGGCACGTACACCTGCCCCGAAGACATGGCCGTGGGCGTGGCCGCGATCGGCTACGGCGATGGCTACCCGCGCAGCGCCGTGCAGGGAACGCCTGTCCTGGTGAACGGGCAGCTGGCGCCGCTGGTCGGGCGCGTATCGATGGATCTGATTACCCTCGACCTGCGTGGCGTCCCCGATGCCCGCGTGGGCGACCGGGTCACGCTGTGGGGTGCCGGCCTGCCGGTGGAGACCGTGGCCGCCGCCGCGGGGACAATTTCGTACGACCTCACCTGTGGCATGACCCGCCGCGTGCTCTTCGTCGACGACGAAGGCTGATCCGCCGGCTGGTATCGTGGCGTGCGACGCACCTGCGCTATACCTTCCGCCAGCTCCCCATCGAACACGGATACCCATGGCCAAGGCCAAGACCGCCTACGTCTGCACCCAGTGCGGCGCCGAACACAGCAAGTGGCAGGGCCAGTGCGCCGAATGCGCCGAGTGGAACGTGCTCACCGAATTCGTCCTGCAGCCGGCCAAGCCGAACGCCGTGGCCACGCCGGGTGCGCGTCGGGGCGGCTACGCGGGCGCCGCGGCAGGCGCACCGCAGATCACGCCGCTGACCGAAGTGCTGCTGACCGCGGAAGCGCGCACGAACACCGGCATCGGTGAGCTCGACCGCGTGCTCGGCGGTGGCCTCGTCGACGGATCCGTCGTCCTCATCGGCGGCGACCCGGGCATCGGCAAGTCCACCCTGCTGCTGCAGATGCTGGGCACGTTGGGCGCCGTGTTGCCGAGCCTGTATGTCACCGGCGAGGAATCACTGGCCCAGGTCGCCGGCCGCGCCCAGCGCCTCGATTTGCCGCTGGCGCCGCTGCATGCCCTGGCGGAAACCTGCATTGAGCGGATTCTTGAACAGGCCGCGTCGGCGCGTCCGCGCGTGCTGGTCATCGATTCCATCCAGACCATCTGGACGGAGATGCTCACCGCCGCCCCGGGCTCGGTGAGCCAGGTGCGCGAATCCGCGGCCAAGCTCACGCGCTTCGCGAAGGAAACCGGTACGTCCGTGTTCCTCGTGGGCCACGTCACCAAGGAGGGCGGCATCGCCGGCCCGCGCGTGCTCGAGCACATGGTCGACGCGGTGCTGTATTTCGAAGGCGAGTCCGGCAGCCGCTTCCGCGTGCTGCGCGCCTTCAAGAACCGCTTCGGCGCGGTGAACGAACTCGGTGTGTTCGCGATGTCCGAAAAGGGCCTGCGCGAAGTGCCCAACCCATCGGCGATCTTCCTTTCCTCCCATGCGGGCCCGACGCCGGGCAGTGCGGTCATGGTCACCCGCGAAGGCACGCGGCCGCTGCTGGTGGAGGTACAGGCGCTGGTCGATCAGTCCTCGCTCAGTAATCCGCGCCGCGTGGTGCTGGGCCTGGAGCAGAATCGCCTGGCGATGCTGCTGGCCGTCCTGCACCGCCACGGCGGTGTCGCGGCGTACGACCAGGACGTGTTCGTCAACGTGGTCGGCGGCATTCGTGTGCAGGAAACGGCCTCCGACGTGCCGGTGCTGATGGCCGTGCTGTCCAGCCTGCGCGACCGGCCGTTGCCGGAGAAAACCATCGCCTTCGGCGAAGTGGGCCTGTCGGGTGAAATTCGCCCGGTGCCCAACGGCGAAGAGCGCCTGAAGGAAGCGGCGACGCACGGTTTCCGTCGCGCCGTGGTGCCGGCGGCCAATGCGCCCAAGCGCGGTCGCGTCGGCGACATGGAAGTGATTGCGGTGGACCGGCTGTCCCAGGCGATCGACGCGAGCCGCGAATAAGCCGTCAGGCGGTGCGGTGCAGGATCAATTCCAGCACCAGCTTGGTGCCGAAGAACGCCAGCAGCAGGATGCCCATGCCGGTGAGCGTGAGATTCACCGCGCGGATGCCGCGCCAGCCGTGGCGCCAGCGGCCCCACAGCAGCACGCCGAACACCACCCAGGCGACGATCGAGAGCACCGTCTTGTGCACGAGGTGCTGGCTGAACAGGTCGCCGACGAACAGTGCGCCGGTGACCAGGGTGAGGGTGAGCAGGATGAACCCGGCGCCGATCAGGCGGAACAGCAGCACTTCGGTCAGCGTCAGCGGGGGCAGGGCGCGCAGCCAGTGGCCGAAACGGCTGCGCCGCAGGGCCCGCTCCTGAATCGCCAGGAGGATGGCCAGCGCGGCGGCAATCGACAGCAGGCCGAACGCGAACACCGCGATCGTCACGTGCATCTCGATCTGCCAGGTCATCGCCATGGGCGCGGTGCGCGGGGCGAGGAACGCGTCGACCGCCACGAAGGCGGCCGTGAGCGGGAAGATCAGGATGCCCAGCCCGGCCACCGGGCGCGAGAGGTTCACCAGCAGGGTGAGGGCCGACGCGATCCACGCCACCAGGGACAGCGCCGCAAAGAAGTGCAGGTCCAGCGTCCCGCGATGGGCACCGAGCAGGACGGCGGCATGGGCCAGGGCGGCGACGCCCGCCAGCGCCATGCCCACCCGCCGCAACGGCTGCCCGCCCGTGGCCAGCGGCCGGGCGAGGACGCCGGCAGCGGACAGGTACAGGACGATGGCGGCCAGCGAAAGGGAGACGATCATGGGCGCGCAGTGTGGCATAGCGGGGCAGGGGAGCGGAATGCGACACAGTGGCATTTGTGCCCGGCTCTCTTATGCGACGGTAACCAGCTATAATTCGTCGTTTACGGCATCCCCGACGGCTCTCGCCATGTTTGAATCGCTCAGCCAACGCCTATCCGACACCGTTAACCGCCTGCGTGGTCGCGGCCGGCTGACCGAAGAAAACATCCGCGAGACCCTGCGCGAAGTCCGCATCGCCCTGCTCGAGGCCGACGTGGCCCTGCCGGTGGTGAAGGCGCTGGTCGAGCGCGTGAAGGTCCGCGCTGTCGGCCAGGACGTGCTCAAGAGCCTGTCCCCGGGCCAGGCGCTGGTGAAGGTCGTCAGCGACGAGCTCACCGCCGTCATGGGCGCCGCCAACAGCGAGCTGAACCTCGCCGCCCAGCCGCCCGCCGTGGTCCTCATGGCCGGCCTGCAGGGTGCGGGTAAAACCACCACCGTCGCCAAGCTCGCCCGCTTCCTGAAGGAGCGCAAGAAGAAGCGCGTGATGGTCGTCAGCTGCGACGTCTACCGTCCGGCGGCGATCGAACAGCTGCGCACGCTCGCGTCCCAGGTCGAGGTGTCGTTCTTCCCGTCCGAAGCGGGCCAGAATCCGGTGGACATCGCGAAGGCCGCCGTGGCCGCCGCCCGCCGCGAAGTGATCGACGTGCTGCTGGTGGATACCGCCGGCCGCCTGCACGTCGACGCCGCGATGATGGACGAGATCAAGGCCCTCCACGGCGCCCTGGATCCGATTGAAACCCTGTTCGTCGTCGATTCAATGACCGGCCAGGATGCCGCCAACGTCGCCAAGGCGTTCGCGGACGCGCTGCCGCTCACCGGCGTCGTGCTGACCAAGACCGACGGCGATGCCCGTGGCGGTGCCGCCCTGTCGGTCCGCTATGTCACCGGCCGCCCCATCAAGTTCCTGGGCGCCGGCGAGAAGACCGACGCGCTGGAGCCGTTCCATCCGGACCGCGTCGCGCAGCGCATCCTCGGCATGGGCGACGTCCTGTCGCTGGTCGAAGAGGTCGAGCGCAAGGTCGATCACGAGAAAGCCCAGAAGCTGGCCGAGAAGGTCATGAAGGGCAAGCGCTTCGATCTCAACGACATGCGCGACCAGCTCGAGCAGATGAACAACATGGGCGGCCTGGCCGGCCTGATGGACAAGCTACCCGGCGTCTCCAGCCTGCCTGAGAACGTCAAGTCGAAGGTCAACGACGGTGAGCTGAACAAGATGGTCGCCATCATCGGCTCGATGACCAAGAAGGAGCGCCGTCACCCGGATCTCCTGAACGGCTCGCGCAAGGCCCGTGTCGCACGCGGCTCGGGTACCCAGCCGGCGGACGTCAACCGCCTGCTCAAGCAGTTCATGCAGATGGAAAAGATGATGTCCAAGCTGTCCAAGGGTGGCAGCAAGGGCCTGATGCGCCAGATGCGTGGCGCGATGAAAGGCATGGGCGGCATGGGCGGGATGATGCCGCCCCGCTAAATCGGCCGTAAGGCCACGGAAGTGCCCGCAGGTACTTCCATTTCTGAAAACTTTAGCTAAAATGTCCGGCTTTACCGCGCCCGCTTCTCGCGCGCGCTTTGCCGGCATCCGGCACTCTGGAGCACGTAACTTATGGTCAAGATTCGTCTTTCGCGCGGTGGCGCCAAGGGCCGTCCGTTTTATCACATCGTTGTGACCGACCAGCGCAGCCCGCGCGACGGTCGTAACATCGAGCGTGTTGGCTACTACAACCCGGTCGCTTCGGGCGCTGATAAGCGTCTCGAGCTCGACGTCGCCAAGGTCAACGCCTGGGTGGCCAAGGGCGCTCAGCTGACCGATAAGGTCCGCGCGCTCGTCAAGGAAGCCGGCAAGCTGGCTGCCTGATGTCGACTGAGCCTGGCAGGCGCGTCCGCGTAGGGCGCATCGTTGGGCTCCATGGTGTGCAGGGCCAGGTCAAGCTTGAAAGCTGGACCGAGCCCCGCCTCCAGATCTTCCGGTACCAGCCCTGGCTGCTGACCGCGCCGGGCGTGGAACGGGAGATGAGCGGGATCCGCGGTAACGCGCAGGGCAAGGGCATGGTTGCCTCCCTGCCAGGTATCGAGGATCGCGACCAGGCGGCCACGCTGGTCGGTTGCGAAATCACGGTTTCGCGCGATCTGCTGCCGCCGCCCGCCCCGGGCGAGTTCTACTGGGTCGATCTCGAAGGTCTTGAGGTCGTCACCACGGAATCCGTCCTGCTCGGCCGGGTAAGCCATCTGTTTTCCACCGGCGCCAACGACGTCATGGTGGTCAAGGATGGTGAGAGGGAGCGTCTGGTTCCGTTCGTCCAGGGCCCCTACGTGCAGTCCGTCGATTTCGACGCTGGCCGCATCGTGGTGGACTGGGACCCCGAGTTTTAAGCAGCGGTAGCCGGGTCATGCGCATCGACGTGGTTACTCTGTTTCCTGATTTCGTCCGCCAGTCGGCCGGTATCGGGGTGGTGGGAAGGGCGCAGCAGCGCGAGCTGCTCCAGGTGGAAACCTGGAATCCGCGCGACTTCGCCACCGACAATTACCGCACCGTGGACGGCCGCCCGTTTGGCGGTGGGCCGGGCATGGTGATGCTGATCGATCCGTTGCGGGCCGCGCTCGCAGCCATTCGTGAGGCGGCACCGGAGCCGGTGCACGTGATTTACCTCAGCCCGCAAGGCGCGCGGCTGACGCAGAAACGGGTGGAAGCGCTGGCAAACATGCCGCGAATTGCCCTGATCTGCGGACGTTATGAAGGTGTGGACGAACGCCTGGTCCAGCACGAGGTCGACGAAGAGCTCTCAATCGGCGATTATGTGCTGTCTGGCGGAGAGCTCGGCGCAGCGGTGGTTATCGATGCGGTGGGTCGTCTGCAGGACGGTGCGTTGAACGATGCACAGTCCCACCAGCAGGATTCGTTCTCGGACGGCTTGCTGGATTGCCCGCACTACACCCGTCCCGTGCAGCACGATGCATGGGGTGGCGTGCCGGAGGTGCTGCTCTCTGGTGACCACGCGGCCATTCGCCGCTGGCGCAGGAAGCAGTCGCTAGGTCGAACCTGGCTGCGCCGGCCGGATTTGCTAACGCAGCTGGTCCTGGATGATGAATCCCGGGCTTTGCTGGATGAGTTCCGCCGTGACTATGCACGGCCAAACGCCGCGGCCGGCGACGACCGCCGTAACAAAAATTAACAGGTGTGTGCCATGAACAAACTTCTCCAACAGTTCGAAGCCGAGCAGATCACCCGCCAGCTGCCGGATTTCGGCCCTGGCGACACCGTGGTCGTTAACGTCAAGGTCAAGGAAGGCAACCGCGAGCGCGTCCAGGCGTTCGAAGGTGTCGTCATTGCCAAGCGCAGCCGCGGTCTGCATTCCGCCTTCACCGTGCGCAAGATCTCGCACGGCACCGGCGTCGAGCGCGTGTTCCAGTCGCACAGCCAGGCCATCGACTCGGTCGAAGTGAAGCGTAAGGGCAAGGTTCGTGGCGCCAAGCTGTACTTCCTGCGTGGCCTGGAAGGCAAGGCTGCCCGCATCAAGGAAGACGTGGCTGCCGCCGCTGCCGCCAAGGTTGCGAAGAAGGCTGCTGCCGCCGCTGCTGCCGCCGAGTAATCGGCTGCTGCAAGGCACACAAAAAAGCCCGCGAGCGATCGCGGGCTTTTTTGTGGGTGACGTTCCTGCCGGCGATAGTTCAGACCGGCAGGTATTCCTCGGCGAGCACCTTGGCCGGCTCCTGCAGGAAATTGCCCTGCACGAAGTCCACGCCGCAGGCGAACAGCAACGAGGTGCTCACGGCATCCTCCACCCATTCGGCGACCGTCTGCTTGCCGGTGGTATGGCCTTCCTTGCAAATCTCGGAAATGCGCTTCTGGTTTTCCGGATGCTGCGGCAGGTCGATCATGTAGCTGCGGTCGATCTTCAGGAAGTCCGCTTCCACGTGGGTCAGCATCTGGAACGAGTTCAGGCCCGAGCCGAACTGCTCGATGGCGAACTTGCCGCCCGACTGGCGCCAGCCTGCCGAGAACTCCTGCGCCTTGCGCAGCATGGAAAGCACCTTCGATTCCGGCATCTCGATGACGAGCGTGCTGCGGCGAAGCTTTGCCGTTTCCAGGCGACGCTTCAGCCACGGCAGCAGGTCCGGATCTTCCAGCGACTGCGCCGTGATCTTCACGAAGTAGGTGGTGGTCAGGCCGTCGTTCTCGCGGTGGGCGAGGGCGTCGATGGCATGGCCCAGCACCCAGCGGTCAATCGCCGGCAGGAGGCCGTTACGCTCGGCCACCGGGAAGAAGTAGGAGGGCAGCACGTCGCCCTTCGGGCCGCGCATGCGCACCAGGATTTCGTAGAACTCGCCGGCGGCGTCCTGCAGGCTGATGATCTGCTGGTGGTAGAGGCGCAGGCCGTCCTGGGCGAGGGCTTCGCGGACGAGGTCCAGCCAGTACTGCTCGCGCTCGGCGTCGGCCTTCTCGCGGGCCGCCGGATCGTGCAGCTCCACGCGGTTGCCGCCCTGGTTCTGGGCGTTGCGCAGGGCCGCGCTGGCCTGGTCGAGCACCGTTTCGGCGTTGGCGTTCTTCTCGGCCAGCAGCGTGCCGCCCACCGTCACGGTGACCGTGAACGAGCGGGTGCCCGCATCGACGATGGCTTCCGCGATGGTCGAGCGCAGGCGCTCGGTGAGGGCGGCATGCTCCAGGTCGCCACGCGGCGAGAGCACGATGCCGAAGGTGTGGTCGCCCAGCACGCCGGGGACGTCTTCCTCGTCCAGCGTCTCCTTGATGCGCTGGGCGAGCGTGGCCAGCACCTGGTCGGCGTTGGCGATGCCGGCGGTGGCCACCAGCTCCTTCCAGTTGTCCGGCTCGATCAGGACCACCGCCTGGCCGGAACGGCCGGCGGCAGCAGCCGCCACGGCTTCGTCGATGTGCTCGAGCGTGCGGGCGCGGTTGAACAGGCCGGTGACCGGGTCCTGGTAGAGCTGCGCCACCAGCGCCGCGTCCACGGTCTGTTGGCGGAACACGATCTGCAGGCAGGCTTCGCCTTCAAAGGTGGCCTGGGCGAATTCCACCAGCGCCTTGAAGGTGCTGCTGTCGTCGCGGCGGGCCAGCAGCTCCATCGGCGGCGGCGATTTCTCGCCCTTGGACACCCCACGCAGCGCGGTCTTGAAGTCGTCGGCGTGCGTACCCGAGATCAGGTCAAGAATCGGCAGGCCGATGATGTCGTCGTATTCCTGGAAGCCGAACGCCTCCAGGTAAGCCTGGTTCACGCGGACATGCATGCCCTCGTGAACGTAGGCGATGGCGTCGCGCGAGGAATCCAGCAGCGAGTCGCAGCGGCGCTCGGTTTCGCGCAGGGCCGTTTCCAGCCGGCGCACCTGGCGCCGCGTGGACAGGGCCTGGAATTCGCGATGCACCGTGGCCAGGATCTGGTCATGGCGCTTGCGCAGGGCCACGCCGTTGGCGCCGCCGGACAGCAGGTCCGAGACGGCGTCGTCGTCGAGGTGGTCCAGCACGGCGATGGCGGCCAGGTCGCGGCCGCTGGCATCGAGCTGGCGCAGCACGCGCACCGCATCGAGGCCGGGCACGTCGGGATTCATCAGCACCAGGTCCGGCGCCTGGTCGTCCAGGCAGGCCTGGATTTCCTCGGCCGTGGTCGCGCGCGTCGCACGCACGGCGATACCGCCGTTGCGCAGGACATTGATCAAGAGCTCCGCCTCTTCCACCGAGGATTCGATGAAAAGGACGCGAATGACGTTGTCGTGTTTCATGTTTTAACTTTGATGACCGCAGTTCCCACCCGGTGCACCGGATACCGGCGCACTCCCCCTTCTCGCGGTCCCACCGGCCAGGGGTCGGCGGGATGTGCCCATACTAGCGCGCGAAATCGGCAATAGGACGCTTTGAAGGGTCGCCGGGCAGCTCGCGAACGAGTTTTGGGACGAGGTACCCGGGTAAACGTGCGCGCAGCGCCTCCACCAGCGCAAGGGCCTCGGCGTCGGCAACTTCAAAATGTGCGGCCCCCGTCACCTTGTCCAGCTGGTGCAGGTAATAAGGCAGCACGCCCGCGGCAAAGGAGCGCTCGCACAGGGCCGCCAGGGCGTCCGCGTCGTCGTTCACCCCGCGCAGGAGCACGGACTGGTTGAGCAGGGTGGCGCCCGCCTCGCGCAGGCAGGCACAGGCCGCGTCCACGGAGGCGTCAAACTCGTTGGCGTGGTTGGCGTGCAGCACCACCACCTTTTGCAGGGGCAGGGCGGCCAGCCACGCGGTAAAGGCGTCGTCCACGCGCTCCGGCAGCACCACCGGCAGGCGCGTATGGATGCGCAGGCGGATGACGTGGGGCATGGCGGCCAGGCCGCGGGTGAGCTCCTCGAGCTTGTGGGTGGCCAGGGACAGCGGATCACCACCGGAGAGGATCAGCTCGCGGATCGAGGTATCGGCCGCGACGTGGGCCAGCGCCTCGCGCCAGCCGGCCGCCGCCGCGATCTCCTCCCCGTAGGGAAAATGCCGGCGGAAGCAGTAGCGGCAGTTGACCGCGCAGGAGCCGCTGGCGATCAGCAGGGCGCGCCCGTCGTACTTGTGCAGCAGGCCGTGGCCGGCCTTGGCGGCCATGTCGCCCACGGCATCCACGCTGTAGCCGGGCGCCTCGGCGTGCTCCGCCTGCTGCGGCAGCACCTGCAGGAGCAGCGGGTCGCGCGCGTCGCCCTGGCGCATCCGCGCCACGAAGCCGCGCGGCACGCGCAGGGGGAAGCCCGCGTCGTCGGCCGGCAGGAGGTCCGGCCGGTCCGCCAGGCCCACCGCCGCGAGCAGTTCGCGGGGGTCGGTAATGGCGTCGCGCCAGGCCTCGCGCCAGCCGGTGGCGGGCGTCAGTAGGCGGGAAGTGGGGCTTGCGGTTATCATGGTGGGCCTTGGGGCGGGCCCTGCGGCCCGTAACAGACCCCTATTTTAGCCGCCCGGCGGGCGGATTCACCTCTGGAGCATGCAACACATGGCGACCCTTGGCCTCAATGACGTCAAAACGGGCAAGAAGATCATCCACAACGGCGATCCCTGGATCATCACCGAAGCGGATTTCGTCAAGCCGGGTAAGGGCCAGGCGTTCACGCGCATCCGCATCCGCAACCTGAAGGACGGCCGCACCACCGAGCAGACGCTGAAGTCCAGCGACTCCTACGAAGAAGCCGATGCCGTCGACACCGACGCCAACTTCTCGTACATCGAGGGCACCGGCGCCGACCGCGAGTGGATCTTCATGCACACGGAGACCTTCGAGCAGCACCGCGCCAACCTGGCCGCCATGGGCGACGCCTGGAAGTGGCTGAAGGGTGACGAGGAATGCGTCATCACCCTGTTCAACGGCAACATCATTGCCGTGCAGGCGCCGAAGTTCGTGGAACTGAAGATCGTCGAAACCGATCCGGGAGTCCGTGGCGACACCTCGGGCGGCGGCGGCAAGCCGGCCACGCTGGAAACCGGCGCGGTCGTGCGCGTGCCGCTCTTCGTCAACCAGGACGAAGTCATCAAGGTCGATACCCGCACCGGCGAGTACGACAGCCGCGTCAAGTAAGGCGGCTTCGCTCGACGCACGCAACGGCACGGCCGCCCTTCGGCGCCGTGCCGTTCGCTTATCAGGCGCAAGGAAAACGATATGGGCTCCAGCGAAACCAAAGCGATCGACCTCCTCATCGAAGCCCGTTGGGTGGTTCCCGTGGAACCGCACGGCGTGGTGCTCGACGATCACGCGGTGGCGATCCACGATGGCGAAATCATCGCGATCCTCCCGGCCGACGAAGCGCGCACGCACTACGCACCGCGCGAGCGCATCTCGCTGGGCGAGCACGCGCTGATCCCCGGCCTGGTCAATGCGCATACGCATAACCCGATGACGTTGCTGCGTGGCCTGGCCGACGACCTGCCGCTGATGACCTGGCTGCAGGAACACATCTGGCCGGCCGAAGGCCGCGTGATGGGCCCGGATTTCATTCGCGACGGCGTCGAACTGGCCGTGGCCGAAATGATCCGCGGCGGCACCACCTGCGCCAACGAGAACTACTTCTTCCCCGACGTGATCGCGGCCACCTATCGGCAGATGGGCTTCCGCGCCGTCATCGGCCTGCCGGTGATCGATTTCCCGACGCCGTGGGCGAAAACGTCGGACGAATACTTCGAGCGCGCCGTGGAAGTCCACGACAGCCTCATGGGCGAGCCGCTGCTGAGCACCGCCTTCGCGCCGCACGCGCCGTACACCGTCTCCGACGAGAACTTCGAGCGCATCCGCGTGCTGTCCGAACAGCTGGATATTCCCGTGCACCTGCACACGCACGAGACCGCGCAGGAAGTGGAAGAGGGCAAGGTGAAGGACGGCGTGCGTCCGTTCCAGCGCCTGCAGAAGCTCGGGCTGGTGAACGAGCGCCTCATCGCCGTGCACATGACCCAGCTCACCGACGGCGAAATCGCCGCATGCGCCGCGGCCGGCGTGTCGGTGGTGCACTGCCCGGAATCCAACATGAAGCTCGCTTCCGGGTTCTGCCCGGCGGAAAAGCTGCGTGCCGCGGGCGTCAACCTGTGCATCGGCACCGATGGCTGCGCGTCCAACAACGACCTGGACATGTTCGGCGAGATGCGCACCGCCGCGCTGCTGGCCAAGGCCGTCGCGGGCGATGCCGCGGCCTTCGATGCGGCCAGCGCGCTGCGCGCCGCCACGCTCAACGGCGCGAAGGCGATTGGCCTGGGCGAGAAGATCGGCTCCATCGAGCCGGGCAAGCGCGCGGACCTCGTGGCCGTGCGTCTCGACGACCTGGAAACCCAGCCGCTCTACCATGTGGCTTCCCAGCTGGTGTATGCCACCGGCCGCCACCAGGTCAGCGACGTGTGGATCGACGGCAAGCGCAAGCTCGCCAACAAGGCTTTGATCGGCGTCGACGTCGAGGCCATCCGTGACAAGGCGCGCCGCTGGCGCGAACAGATCGCCGCGGGCGACGCCCAGTGAACGAGGTTAGTGCGATGCAAGCCAACACCAATGTCAGCGCGGAAGAAATCGCGCGCTTCGAAAAGCTCGCCGCGCGCTGGTGGGATCCCGATGGCGAATCCCGCCCGCTGCACGACCTGAATCCGGTGCGCTCGGCGTACATCGCCGGCCGCGCCAACCTGCGGGGTGCGAAGGTGGTCGATGTCGGCTGCGGCGGCGGCCTGCTGAGCGAAGCGCTGGCGCGCGCCGGTGCGAACGTCACCGCCATCGACCTTGGCGCCAAGCTCATCGAGATCGCGAAGCTGCACCTGTTCGAATCGAACCTGCAGGTGGACTATCGCGTCCAGTCTTCTGAGCAGCTTGCCGCGGCCGAGCCGGCGTCGTTCGACGTCGTCTGCTGCATGGAGATGATCGAGCACGTGCCCGATCCGCTGGTGCTGATCCGCGACCTGGCGGCCATGCTCAAGCCGGGCGGCCAGCTGTTCCTCTCCACGCTCAATCGCACGCCCGCCGCGTTCGGTGCCGCGATCGTCGGTGCGGAGTACCTGATGCGCCTGCTGCCGCGCGGCACGCACCATTACGCGCAGTTCCTCAAGCCCTCGGAAGTGGCCGGCATGCTGCGCCAGTTCGGCCTGGAGCTCGAGGACATTTCGGGCCTGGCCTACAACCCGCTGACCCGCAATGCCCGCCTCGCGTCGAACACCGCCGTGAACTACGTGCTGGCCGCAAGGAAGCCGGCGTGAGCACCTTGCCGTTCAAGCCCGAGGGCGTCTTTTTCGACCTCGACGGCACGCTGCTGGACAGCGGCCTGGATCTCCACCACGCGCTGGTGCTGCTGTGCGCGGAAGAGGGCGTACCGCCGCCGGCGTATGACGATGTGCGCCCGGTGGTGTCGCGCGGGTCGCGCGCCATCATCAGCGTGGGCTTCCCCGAGCGCGACGACACCGGCGTGCTGCATCTCGTGCCGCGTTACCTCGCCCTGTACGAAGCCAACATGGCCGCGCACACGGTGCCCTTCGAAGGCATCGAGCCGATGCTGGCCGGGCTGGACGCGGCGGGTATCCGCTGGGGCATCGTCACCAACAAGCCGGGCTTCCTTACCGACGGCTTGCTGCCGCAGGCCGTGCCGCACTGGCATCCGGCCGCGGTGGTTTCCGGCGACACCTTGCCGGTGAAAAAGCCCGACCCCGCACCCG
Source organism: Luteibacter pinisoli (assembly GCF_006385595.1). Taxonomy (NCBI): domain Bacteria; kingdom Pseudomonadati; phylum Pseudomonadota; class Gammaproteobacteria; order Lysobacterales; family Rhodanobacteraceae; genus Luteibacter; species Luteibacter pinisoli. Next base: position 3,157,539 of record NZ_CP041046.1, on the reverse strand, counting down.
TGCGCCTGGCCTGCGACACGGCCGGCTGCGCGCCGAAGCGCTCGGTGTTCGTTGGCGACGATCGCCGCGACATCATCGCCGGCCACGCCGCCGGCCTGTTCACCGTCGCCGTGCGCTGGGGCTATCTCGATGGCGGCGACCCGGATACCTGGGGCGCCGACGCCGTGGTCGATCACCCGAACGACCTGGCGGCGCTGCTCGGCGTGGGCGAGGTGGCTGCATGACGGACGGCGCCATCCAGAGCTATGTCGACAAGTGGCTGGCCGTGCAGCCGCAGCAGCGCGTGGCGCTGGGCTTCGTTGACCCGGCCGTGCGCGATGAGCGCGTGGCCCTGGCGGCGCTCGAGCAGGAACTGATTGCCTCGGCCTACGGCATCCGTGAGCCGCAGGTGGCCGCGGCCAAGCTGCAGTGGTGGGCCGAGGAACTCTCCGGTGCCGCCGCCAGCGGTGGCCGGCATCCGTTGACCAAGGCCCTGTTCTCACGCGAGCGCGCGCGGTCGATCCCTTCGCCGCTGTGGCTTGCCCCCGTGCTGGCGGCGATGGCCCAACTGGAGCAGGGCACGCCGTCGGACTTCGCTGCGCAGGTCACCGCTTCGCGGAACATGCATGGCGCCCTGGCCGCGCTGGAGACCGCGTGGTGGTTCGGCGCCGACGCGCCCAGCGACGCCGCGGCGCGCATCGCCACGCTGTCGCACCTGGTCTTCGCGCTGTCGCGGCTGGAGCTGGATGCGGATCGCGAGCGCCTGGCGCTGCCCATGTCGCGCCTGGCCCGCCACGGCCTCAGCCGCGGTCAGCTCAAGGACGATTCGCCGGCCCGCCGGGAAGCGCTCAAGGCGCAGCTGGGCGACCTGGCAGGCGGCCTGCGCGAGGCCCTGGCCCTGGGCCAGCCGCTATCCACCTTCCGCGGCCTCGAGGGCCGTACGGCGCTGTCCACGGCGCGTGGTGCCGCCCGCGCCGCCGAGCCCTTCGCCGAATTGCACAAGCGCCAGTCCCGCACCGGCCCGGCCACCGCCTTCCGCGCCTGGCGCGCGGCGCGGCAGGCTGTGCCGTTGGGCTGAACGCAGCGTTTCCGGGCACTCACCATTGAGCCATGGGCCGTGGCCCCCATCTCGTGGCGAACGGCCGGAAACGACCCCCGTCCCAAGGAACCCCTGATGTACATCCAAGATTCCCCGACCCGCCTGCTGCCCGACGTTGCGTCGCAGGAGCACGCCCTGTCCATTGGCACGCTCGACTGGGTCGGCATGGATGGCATGGAAATGCCCGTGGCGTTCGATGCCGGCGACGGCGACGTGCGTTCCACCGGCGCCCGGGTGGGCGCGTTCGTGAACCTCACGCAGCCGGAGAAGCGCGGCATCCACATGTCGCGCCTGTACCTGCTGGTGTCCGAGGCGCTGTCGGCCGGCCCGCTGACCATCGGCGGCATCCGTGCGCTGCTGGGTGAGTTCCTGTCCTCGCATGAGGGCCTCTCCGACCACGCGCGCATCACAATCGGCTTCGAGCACCTCGTGCGTCGTCGCGCCCTGCGCAGCGACAACAGCGGCTGGCGCGCTTACCCGATCACCATCGACGCGACGCTGCGTGGCAACCAGTTCCACCTGGAGGTCACCACGGACGTGGTGTATTCCTCCACGTGCCCGGCGTCCGCGGCGCTTTCGCGCCAGCTCATCCAGGACAACTTCGCCAAGTCGTTCCCGGCGGAGCAGGCGCTGGATCGCGAAACGATCCTTGCCTGGCTGGGCACGGAGCAGGGCATCATCGCGACGCCGCACGCCCAGCGCAGCACGGCAACGATCCGGGTGGCGCCGAAGGGCGACCAGGTGTTCGACCTGATCGGCATGATCGACCGCGTGGAAGCCGCGCTGGGCACGCCCGTGCAGACGGCGGTAAAGCGTGCCGACGAGCAGGCCTTCGCGCTGGCCAATGGCAGCAACCTCATGTTCTGCGAGGACGCGGCCCGCCGCATCCAGAAGACCCTTGAGGCCGAGCCGGCCGTGGCCGACTTCCATGTCCGCGTGGCCCATCACGAAAGCCTGCACCCGCACGACGCGGTGGCCTTCGCCAGCAAGGCGCGCTAACGCGCCTTGCCGTGCTTACTGGATGCCCGGCAAGAGCAGGGGATCCAGGCGCATGCCAAACCAGTTGAAGCCCCAGTGCACATGGGGTCCGGTCGCGCGCCCGGTCTTGCCGGCCGCGCCGATCACCTGGCCCTGGCGCACGTGCTCGCCCACCTTCACGTCGATGCGTGACAGGTGCAGGAAGTTGGACGACAGGCCGAAGCCGTGGTCCAGGAGCACCGTGCCGCCGGTGAGGTAAAGGTCGGGCGCCGCGAAGGTGATGATCCCGTCGGCCGGTGCCTTCACCGGCGTGCCTTCCGGCACCGCGATGTCCATGCCCGAATGCGGGGCCTTCGGGTCGCCGTTGTAGATGCGCTGGTTGCCGAAGCGGCCGCTGATCCGCCCGGTCACCGGCCAGATGAAGCCATGGTTGAAGTCTTCGCGGCTGTCGTCGCGGTTACGTGCCGTCACGACGAGGGCCTGCTCGCGCTGGATGCGTGCGGCGATCTCCGGCGGCGGGTTCACGGTCTTCGGCGGCACGCCTTCCACGCGCTCGATGGGCCAGTCCCGGGGTGTCACGGCCACGCGGAACGCGCGGCCACCGATTTCCACGGCGACCGGCCCGGTGTCGTCACGCCCGGCGCCGAAGACGAACACGCCATCGGCCCCGACATGCACCGGCTTGCCGCTCACGCGAACGGCGGCACCGGGTGGGGCGTGCGCGATGACCAGGGCGCCCTGCGACATGGTCGACGGCAGGTCGGGCGCAGCGGCAGGGGCGACGCCGGCAAACGCCAGCGCCGCGCCCAGCAGGATCGGGCGCACGCGCGCCTCTACGAAATTACTCATCGATCAAAGGTCAGCCGTTCGCCACGGTTGGACTTGTCCACCGTCTTGCCATCCCACACGCGCTTGCCGTTGACGAAGGTGGCCGCGATGCTGCTGCTGAAGGTGGTGCCCTCGAACGGCGACCAGCCGCACTTGGACAGCACTTCCTCGCGGGTCACGGTGTGCTTCTTGTTCGGGTCGACGAGGACAAGGTCCGCCGAATAGCCTTCGCGCAGGAAGCCGCGATGCTCCACGCTGAACAGCTTCGCCGGGTTGTGGCACACGGTTTCCACCACGCGCTCCAGGGTGAGCTTGCCTTCCGTCACGCGCTCCAGCGCCGCCTGCAGGGCGAACTGCACGAGCGGCAGGCCCGACGGCGCCTTGTCGTACTTCTGCGCCTTCTCTTCGAGCAGGTGCGGTGCGTGGTCGGTGGCCAGGACATCGAGGCGGCCTTCGGCCAGCGCCTTCGTGATGGCGTCACGGTCCGCCTCGTCCTTGATCGCCGGGTTGCACTTGATCAGGAAGCCCTTCTCGTCGTAATCCGCCTTGCCGCCGAAATGCAGGAAGTGCACGCAGGTTTCCGCGGTGATGCGCTTCCCTTCGATCGGGCCCGGCTCGAACAGGGCGAGTTCGTCGGCGGTGGAGATATGCAGGACATGCAGGCGGGTGTTGTGCTTCTTCGCCAGCGAAATGGCCAGGCGCGTGGACTTGATGCAGGCCTCGCGCGAGCGGATGTGCGGGTGCTCCCACGCGGGGATGTCCTCGCCGTACTTCTCGTGGGCCTTTGCCAGGTTGGCGTCGATCATCGGCGTGTCTTCGCAGTGCGTGATGATCGGCACCGGCGTGTCGCGGAAGATGCCGTCGAGCGTTTCCGGATTGTCCACCAGCATGTTGCCGGTGGAGGCACCCATGAACACCTTGACGCCCGGCGCCGCCTTGGGATCCAGGCTACGGATTGCCTCAAGGTTGTCGTTGCTGGCGCCCATGTAGAACGCGTAATTGACCACCGATGAGCCGGCGGCGATGGTGTATTTGTTCTCGAGCGACTCACGGTCGAGCGCCGGCGGCTTGGTGTTCGGCATTTCCATGAAGCTGGTGATACCGCCCGCGGCGCAGGCCGCCGATTCATGGGCGATGTCCGCCTTCTGGGTGAGGCCGGGCTCACGGAAATGCACCTGGTCGTCGATCATGCCGGGCAGCAGCAGGAGGCCGCTCGCATCGATCACTTCTTCATCACGCTCTTTTACCAGTCCCTGCGCGATGGTCGCGATTTTTCCGTCGCGGATACGGACGTCGGCCTTCCACCGCTTGTTTTCGTTTACCAGTTCGGCGTTCTTGATCAGCCAGGCGTCAGTCATGGGTATGGACTCCTTGGGCGCCGCATCGGCGCAGGACAAATTGGTCGGGGACGGGGTCGTGGCCACCTTCGCACAGGGGCTGGCAACGCAGGATGCGCCAGCCGCCAAGCAGGCTGCCTTTGAGCGGGCCAAAGCGGGCTATGGCAATCCGCGTGTAATCGGAACAGGATGGATGGAACCGGCAACGGGCCCCTAGCAGAGGGCTAAGCCACCGCTTGTAGAGGGACAGCAGGAAGAGGAGGAAGCGTGTCACGTTCTCGAAAAGCCAGGTCGTTTCAGGCATCGGGCATTTGACAGTATCCCAGAAGATAGGTTGCTGGGGTAACGCATCTGGGCTATAACACCCCGCCGCCACGGCCACCGAGGTGAAGGAAATGGCGAAAAACGCTCGTAGTTCCACCGTTGCCAAGGCAGCCGCCAAGAAGGGCGGGGCAGGTGACGCGACGAAGACCAGGACGGTTGCGGCCGGGGGCAAGGCGCCGGCGAAGACGGCAGTGCGCGCGGCGGCCAAACCCGCTGCGAAAACCGCGAAGCCCGCCGCCAAGGCGGCTCCGGTGAAAGCCGCGGCGCCCGTGAAGAAGGCAGCCGCGAAGACAGTGGCGAAACCTGCCGCCGTCGCGAAGAAGACACCCGCCAAGGCGGCGCCCGTGACCAAGGCGGCGGCCCCCAAGGCACCCGCGAAGGCCGCGGCGAAGGCAGCAGCTCCCAAGGCCGCGCCCGCGCCGGCCAAGAAAACAGCCCCGGTGGTGGAACCTTCCGCCGCCAAGGCCGCTCCCAAGCAGCAGGTGAAGGCATCGCCGGCACCTGCGCCGGCGCCGGCGGCGAAAGCTGCCAGCCCCGCTGTCGGACGCAAGGCGTCCGCAGTGGGCGGCGCTACCCCATCCAGAAACGAGAAGTCCGCGCAAGCCAGCATGAACAGCACCACACTTGAAAACGGAATCACGCGCGAAGACGGCAAGTACGCCCTGCCGGCTTCTACCATCATCGACCTGCCGAAGGGCTACAAGCCCGGCAAGGACGAGGAGTACATGAATCCTCGTCACCTGGCCTACTTCCGCAACAAGCTGAAGGATTGGCGCGACCAGCTGGTGGAAGAATCCCGCCAGACCATGGACAACCTCCGCGAGGAAGTCCGCGACGTGGGCGACGAAGCCGAGCGCGCCACGCGTGAAACGGAAAACTCGCTGGAACTGCGTACCCGCGATCGCTACCGCAAGCTCATCTCCAAGATCGACAAGGCCCTGCGCCGGATCGAGGAAGGCCGCTACGGTTTCTGCGAAGAGACCGACGAGGAAATCGGTGTGGATCGCCTTGACGCGCGCCCCATCGCTACCCTGTCGCTCGACGCGCAGGAGCGCCGCGAGCACCTGCAGAAGCAGATGGGCGACTAAACCCTCCCGTCATGCGCTTCGACGAAAGCCCCGCCCATGGCGGGGCTTTTTGTTGGGAGGCGTACACTGGCCGGCGCCAAGGAGACCGCATGTTCCCGCACCTGCAGAACCTCATCCTCAATACCGACAGCTACAAGGCGAGCCACTGGTTGCAGTACCCGCCGGGCACGGACGCCACGTTCTTCTACGTGGAATCCCGTGGCGGCCTGTACGACCGCACGGTGTTCTTCGGCCTGCAGGCCATCCTGAAGGGATGGCTGGCCCATCCGGTGACCCACGCCGACGTCGACGAGGCCCGCGAGTTCTTCGCCGCCCACGGCGAGCCGTTCAACGAGGCAGGCTGGCGCCATGTCGTCGACGTGCACGGCGGCCGCCTGCCGATGCGCATCCGCGCCGTTGCCGAGGGCAGCGTCGTGCCGACGCACCAGGCCCTGGTCACCATCGAATCCACCGACCCGCGCGCCGCGTGGGTGCCCAGCTATGTCGAGACCCTGTTGCTGCGCCTGTGGTACCCGGTGACGGTGGCGACGCTGAGCTGGCAGGTGAAGCGCTGCATCGCCACGTTCCTCGACAAGACCAGCGACGACCCGGCCGGGCAACTGCCGTTCAAGCTCCACGACTTCGGCGCGCGTGGCGTTTCCAGCGCCGAGTCGGCCGCCCTCGGTGGCATGGCTCACCTGGTGAACTTCCGTGGCACGGACACGGTGCAGGGCGTGCTCGCGGCACAGGCCTTCTACGGCGAGCCAATGGCCGGCTATTCCATCCCCGCCGCCGAGCACAGCACCATCACCAGCTGGGGCCGCGAGGGCGAGGCGGAGGCGTACCGCAACATGCTGCGCCAGTTCGCCAGTCCCGGCTCGCTGGTCGCGGTGGTCTCGGACAGCTACGACATCTTCCACGCGATCCGCGAGCACTGGGGCAAGACCCTGCGCGACGAGGTCATCGCCTCGGGCGCCACGCTGGTCGTGCGCCCCGATTCGGGCGATCCGGTCGAGGTGGTGCACCAGTGCGTCACCTTGCTGGACGAGGCCTTCGGGCACACGGTGAACCGCAAGCGCTACAAGGTGCTGAACCACGTGCGCGTCATCCAGGGCGACGGCGTGAATCCGCAGAGTATCCGGGCGATCCTGGAGCGCATCACCGGCGCCGGGTACGCGGCCGACAACATCGCCTTCGGCATGGGCGGGGCGCTGTTGCAGAAGGTCGACCGGGATACGCAGAAGTTCGCGTTGAAGTGTTCCGCCGCGCGCATCGATGGCCGCTGGGTGGAGGTGTTCAAGGCGCCGGTGACCGACGCCGGCAAGTTCTCCCAGCGCGGCCGGCTCACGCTCACCCGCCATCGCGAGTACGGCACGTGGAAAACGGTATCGATTCCCGATGGCGTGGCGCGCGCCGAGGACATGACGCTCGACGCCGGGTGGGAGCACGCGATGGAGACCGTCTGGGAAGACGGCCGGCTGCTGAAGGACCAGGCCTTCGCCGACGTCCGGGCGCGCGCCGACCTGTAGCGGCGGTTACTCGGCCAGGGTGGCCGCGGCGAAGGCCTTGATGCGGTTGAGCATGGCGACGAGGCCATTGGAGCGGGTGGGCGAGAGGTGCTTGGCCAGGCCGATCTCCTGGATGTAGGTCGGCTCGGTATCGACGATCTCGCGCGCCGAGCGGTCCGAGTACACCCGCAGCAGCAGGGCGATCAGGCCCGAGACGATGGCCGAATCGCTGGTGGCCTCGAAGTGCAGGCGCGAGGCATCCCCGGAGGGGATCAGCCAGACCATGGACTGGCAGCCATGGACCCGGTTTTCCTCGTTCTTCTCGGCATCCGGGAACGGCGGCAACTGCCGGCCCAGGTCGATCAGGTACTGATAGCGCTCGGTCCAGTCACCGAAGAACGCGAATTCCTCGGCAATGGCGGCCTGCGCCTCGGCGGCGGTGGGTTCCTGCGGTTCAACGAGTTCGTTCATGCCTTCACTACGCTCCAGCGCGTGCCCTGCGCGCTGTCTTCAATGGTGACGCCCAGGGCCTTGAGCTGGTCGCGGATGGCATCGGACCGGGCGAAATCCTTCCCCGCGCGGGCGGCGCGGCGTTCTTCGAGCAGGGCCTCCACCATGGCGGCGTCCACTTCCTCGCCGGGATTGCCCTGGCGGAACCAGGCTTCCGGATCCTGCTGGAGCAGGCCGAGCAGGGCGCCGCCGCCGACCAGGGCGGCCTTGGCGGCGATGCGGTCGTCGCCAGTGGCACGGCGCGCCGCATCGGCCAGCTGGGAGAGTTCGGCCAGCGCCTGCGGCGTGTTCAGGTCGTCGCACAGGGCGGCTTCCACGGCCGCCGGTACCACCGGTGCGCTCGCCGAGACGTCGGCCAGGTCGCGGAGCACCCCATACCAGCCGTCCAGGGTGCGCACGGCCTGGGTCAGCGCGGCGTCGGACCAGTCCAGCGGCTGGCGGTAGTGGCCGCGCAGCAGCAGCAGGCGCAGGGCCTCGCCGGGGTGCTTCTTCAGCAGTTCGTGCAGCTGGAGCACGTTACCCAGTGACTTCGACATCTTACGGCCGTCGAAGGTGAGCATGCCGTTGTGCAGCCAGAATCGGGCGAAGGGCTTGCCGCCGTGGGCGCACACGCTCTGGGCAATCTCGTTTTCGTGGTGCGGGAACGTCAGGTCCACGCCGCCGGCGTGGATGTCGATGGTGTCGCCCAGGTGGGCCTCGCTCATGGCCGAGCACTCGATGTGCCAGCCGGGGCGGCCACGGCCCCATGGGCTGTCCCAGCCCGGCAGGGTCTCGTCGGAGGGCTTCCACAGGACGAAGTCCCCGGCGTCCTTCTTGTACGGGGCCACCTCGACGCGGGCGCCGGCGATGAGCTCGTCCGGGTCGCGGCCGGAAAGGGCGCCGTAGGCGGGGTAGGAGGCGACGTGGAAGAGGACGTGGCCCTCCGCCTCGTAGGCGTGCTTCGAGGCGATCAGGCGCTGGATCATGGTGATGATCTCGGCGATATGCGCCGTGGCGTGGGGCTCCACGTCCGGCGGTGCCACGCCCAGTTTGGCCACGTCGTCCCGGTAGGCCTGGGCGAAGCGGCCGGTGATCTCGGTGATCGGCACGCCGGCGGCCGCGGCGGCGTTGTTGATCTTGTCGTCCACGTCGGTGATGTTCCGGGCGTAGACCAGGTTCGGGTAATGCCGGCGCAGCAGGCTGGCCAGGACGTCGAACACCACCGGTGGCCGGGCGTTGCCGATATGGATGTAGTTGTAGACCGTGGGGCCGCAGACATACATGGTGACCCGGCTCGGATCGAGCGGGACGAACGCTTCCGTGCGGCGCGACAAGGTGTTGTAGAGCGAAATCGTCATCGTGTGTCCGTGGGCGGGCCGGCGGCCGGGGCCGGTCTGAAATAGTAGCAAGGCCGGGGTGTCCCCGGTGCACGCGCGAGAAGGGGAACGGTTGACAGCGGGCCGTGAATTTCTTGAGAGAACACCTAAGCGTGGATTCAGCGTGATCTTGATGAAATGGCCACCACTAGGCGCGCTCGTGCGCCTGGCCGGAGGTTCTCCTACATGTCTCGCCTGCTTATCCCCGCGCTGATCCTCGCGGTTTTCGCTACCAGTGCCAGCGCCCAGGACCGTTATGGGCCCCCGCCCCCGCCGCCGCAGTCGGCCGGGCCGGATGACAATACCCATTTTGGCTGGGCCGACGTGCTGCGCGTCGACCCGGTGTACGGCGTGTCCCGCGTGGAAACCCCGCGCCAGGAGTGCTACGACCAGCAGGTGGTGACCCGCCAGCAGGGTAGCGGCAGCGCGGCCGGGACGATCCTGGGTGCCGTGGTCGGCGGCGTGCTCGGCAATACCGTGGGCAAGGGCGACGGCCGCAAGGCCGCGACCGTGGCCGGCGCGGTGGCCGGTGGCGTGGTCGGCAACAACGTCTCCCGTAGTGGCGACCAGGTCTACCAGGGCACGGAAACCCGCTGCCGCGACGTCAGCTCGGTGACCGAGCAGCGCCGCATCGCGGGCTACGACGTGGAATACCGCTACCGCGGCGAGGTCTACGTCTCGCGCCTGAACTACGACCCGGGCGAGCGCCTGCGCGTCCGCGTGAGCGTCTCCCCGGCGGACTGACCGATTCCGGCAAGGCAGACAGGAGGGGCCGCGAGCGATCGCGGCCCTTTCTTTTTGCGACCCCCTCCCGGGCAGTTGCGCACCGCACCAATCCACGGCATTATCGACGCTTCACCTAAAAAGACCCCACCGTGTCCCACGCCGACTACACCGCCACCGTCTATACCAGCGCCCGCATGGCCGCAGGGATGACGTCGCGTGCTCGTCGACCGTACATCGGATATTCGGCCGGGTAGGCTGTCGCGCGCGTTTCATACGTACCGACTAAAAAAACCCGGCCCTGTGCCGGGTTTTTTCGTTTCGGATTTCCCTTTCTTCCCACGGCCCCGACAGGCCACCGACCGTTCTGGACCGCCATGACCGTTCGCCACTTCCTCAACACCACCGATTACAGCCGCGCCGAGATCGACGCCCTGCTGGCGCAGGCCGCCGAATTCAAACGCTCGCCGCAGGGCAGGCAGCTGGCCGGCAAGTCCATCGCGCTGATGTTCTTCAACCCCTCGATGCGTACCCGCACCAGCTTCGAGCTGGGCGCGTTCCACCTGGGTGGCCATGCGGTGGTGTTGTCGCCGGGCAAGGACGCGTGGCCCATCGAGTTCGATATCGGCACCGTGATGGACGGCGATACGGAAGAGCACATTGCCGAAGTGGCCCGGGTGCTGTCCCGCTACGTGGACCTGATCGGCGTGCGCGCCTTCCCGAAGTTCCAGGACTGGCAGGTGGATCGCCAGGACAAGGTGCTGAAGGCCTTTGCCCAATACGCCACCGTGCCGGTCATCAACATGGAAACCATCACCCACCCCTGCCAGGAGCTGGCCCACGCGCTGGCCCTGAAGGAACACCTGGGTGACCTGCAGAACAAGAAGTACGTGCTGACCTGGACGTACCACCCGAAGCCGCTGAACACCGCCGTGGCCAACTCGGCGCTGCTTATCGCGACGAAGATGGGCATGGACGTGACCCTGCTGTGCCCGACCCCGGAGTACGTGCTCGACGAGCGCTACATGGAGTTCGGCCGGCAGAACGCGAAGGAGAACGGTGGCTCGCTGCAGGTGTCGCATGACATCGAAGCCGCCTACAGCGGCGCGCACGTCATCTACGCGAAGAGCTGGGGCGCGCTGCCGTACTTTGGTCGCTGGGAGCAAGAAAAGGCTATCCGCGACGCGAAGAAGCACTTTATTGTCGACGAGGCCAAGATGGCGCTCACCGACAATGGCCTCTTCAGCCACTGCCTGCCGCTCCGCCGCAACATCAAGGCGACGGACGCGGTGATGGATTCCGCGGCCTGCATCGCCATCGACGAGGCGGAGAACCGCCTGCATGTGCAGAAGGCCGTGATGGCCTCGCTCATGGCTTCTTCCTGATTCGCACGACTTCCCAGACCTTCCTTATTTCCGGAGCCAGCATGTCCAGCAAAGATATCGTCCTCGCCTTCTCGGGTGGTCTCGACACCAGCTTCTGCGTCCCCTACCTGATGGAGCGCGGCTACGCCGTGCATACCGTGTTCGTCGACACGGGCGGCGTCTCGGCCGAAGAGCGTGAGTACATCGAGCAGCGCGCGCATGAACTCGGCGCGGCCTCGCACCGCACCGTCGATGCCTCGCAGGCGATCTGGGACAGCTTCGTCACCCCGCTGATCTGGGCCGGCGAGTTCTACCAGGGCCAGTACCCGCTGCTGGTCTCGGACCGCTACCTCATCGTGCAGGCCTCGCTGGAGCGCTGCGACGAGCTCGGCACCAAGCTGTTCGCGCATGGCTGCACCGGCATGGGCAACGACCAGGTCCGTTTCGACCTGACCGTGAAGGCCCTTGGCGACTACACCATCGTGGCGCCGATCCGCGAGATCCAGCGCGAGCACACCCAGGTGCGCGCCTACGAGCAGAAGTACCTCGAAGACAAGGGCTTCGAAGTCCGCGCCAAGACCAAGCACTACACCATCAACGAGAACGTGCTCGGCGTGACCATCTCCGGCGGCGAGATCGATGCGTGGGAGATCCCGGAAGAGGGCGCCGTGGCCTGGTGCGCACCGCGCGCCGAATGGCCGTCCGAACCGCTGCGCATCGAGCTCGGCTTCGAGAAGGGCACCGCCACCTCGCTGAACGGCAAGGCGGCCAGCGGCCCGGAAATCCTCGCCTTCCTCAATCGTGAGCTGGCGAAGTACGGCGTCGGCCGCAGCCTGTACACCGGCGACACCAACATCGGCCTGAAGGGCCGCATCGTGTTCGAGGCACCGGCCCTGACCGCGCTGCTCACCGCGCACCGTGCGCTGGAAGAAACCGTGCTCTCGAAGCAGCAGAACCGCTTCAAGCCGGAAATCGGCCGCAAGTGGACGGAAGTGGCCTACGAAGGCTTCTTCAACGACCCGATCAAGGCCGACCTGGAAGCCTACCTGGTGAGCACGCAGCGCAAGGTGGACGGCAAGGTCATCATCGAAACCCGCGGCGGTACGGTGTACGCGGTGAAGGTGGAATCGAAGAACCTGCTGCACTCGAAGAAGGCGACCTACGCACAGGCCGCGGACTGGGGCGTCGCCGAAGCCGAGGGCTTCATCAAGCTCTACGGCATGAGCTCGACGATCTGGGCCGAAGTCGACCGAGCCAACGGCGGGAAGTGATCGAGACCCCATGGAAACCCTTCTGAAGGACACCCTCGATCACCTGCGCGCGCTCGTGTCGTTCGACACGCGCAATCCCCCGCGCGAGATCAGCACCGGCGGCATCTTCGATTACCTGCGCGCGAACCTCCCGGGGTTCGACGTGCAGGTCACCGATTTCGGTGCTGGCGCGGTGAACCTCTACGCCGTGCGCGGCACGCCGAAGGTGCTGTTCAACGTGCACCTGGATACCGTGCCGGACAGCCCGCACTGGACCGCCAGCCCGCATGAGCTGCGGGTGACGGAAGACCGTGCGATCGGCCTGGGCGCCTGTGACATCAAGGGCGCCGCGGCCGCGCTGGTCGCCGTGGCCAATGCCTCGCAGGGCGACATGGCCTTGCTGCTCTCCACCGATGAAGAAGCCAACGATGCGCGCTGCATCGAGGGCTTCCTCAAGGACAAGCCGGCCTACGACGCCATCATCGTCGCCGAGCCCACCAGGGGCGAGGCGGTGCTGGCGCATCGCGGCATCCACTCGGTGCAGATGCGCTTCCAGGGCCGTGCCGGCCATGCCTCGGGCGAGCAGAAGCCCTCCGACAGCGCGTTGCACCAGGCGATCCGCTGGGGCGCCGCCGCGCTGGACCACGTGCAGGCGCTGTCGCACGAGCGCTTTGGCGGCCTGACCGGCCTGCGCTTCAACATCGGCAAGGTCGAGGGCGGCATCAAGGCCAACGTGATCGCACCGACCGGCGATGTACGCTTTGGCTTCCGTCCGCTGCCGTCGATGGACGCGGACGCGCTGCTGGAAACGTTCCGCACGCTGGTCGAGCCCACGCCCGTGGAATACGGTGAAACCTTCCGCGGCGATTCGCTGCCGGCCGGCGACACCGCCACGGCCGAGGCACGCCGCCTCGCCGCGCGCGACCTCGCCGACGAACTGGACATCCCGGTGGGCAACGCCGTGGATTTCTGGACCGAAGCGGCGCTGTTCTCCAAGGCCGGCTACATCTCCTTCGTCTATGGCCCTGGCGACATCGCGCAGGCCCACACCGCCGACGAATGGGTTGCCCTCGACCAACTGGGCCAGTACGCCCAGACCATCCTCCGGATCGTCGAACGTGGAATCTAACAAGCACACCCGCAAGACCATCGTCCGCCTGCTCTCCGCCATGGGCAGCGCGCGCGAGATCCAGCAGTACCTGAAGCGCTTCTCCCAGCTCGACGCCGCGCGGTTCGCGGTGGTGAAGGTGGGCGGCGCCGTGCTGCGCGACGAACTGGCCGACCTCACCTCGTCGCTGTCCTTCCTGCAGCAGGTGGGCCTCACGCCCATCGTCCTGCACGGTGCCGGCCCGCAGCTGGATGAAGAGCTTGCCGCCGCCGGTATCGAGAAGAAGACCGTCAATGGCCTGCGCGTCACCTCGCCGGAAGCCCTGGCCATCGTTCGCCGCGTGTTCCAGGCGCAGAACCTGCGCCTGGTCGAGGCCTTGCAGGAAGTCGACACGCGCGCCACCTCGGTGCCGTCGGGCGTGTTCACCGCCGACTTCCTCGATCCGGACCAGCTCGGCCTGGTCGGCAAGGTGCGCGCGATCAACCTCGCACCGATCGAGGCCAGCCTGCGCGCGGGTTCCATCCCGGTGATCGCCAGCCTGGGCGAAACCGACTCCGGGCAGATCCTCAACATCAACGCCGATTTCGCCGCCAACGAACTCGTGCGCACGCTGCAGCCGTACAAGATCGTGTTCCTCACCGGCACCGGCGGCCTGCTCGACGGCGATGGCCACATCATCGATTCGATCAATCTCTCCACCGAGTACGACCAGCTGCTCCAGCAGCCGTGGCTGCATTCGGGCATGCGCCTGAAGATCGAACAGATCAAGGACCTGCTCGACGACCTGCCGCTGACCACCTCGGTGTCGATCACCCGCCCGGCGGACCTTGCGAAGGAACTGTTCACGCACAAAGGCTCGGGCACGCTGCTGCGCCGGGGCGAGCGCGTGCTGCGGTTTGATTCGTGGGAAGGCGTGGACCTGCCGCGCATGCGCACGCTGATCGAATCGAGCTTCGGTCGTGGCCTCGTCGACGATTACTTCGCGCGGACGGACGTCTACCGCCTGTACGTCTCGGAGAACTACCGCGCGGCCATGGTCCTGACCATGGAAGACGGTTTCGCGTACCTCGACAAGTTCGCCGTCCTCGACGAAGCGCAGGGCGAAGGCCTTGGCCGCGCCGTGTGGCAGGTGATGCGCGACGAGAACCCGAAGCTGTTCTGGCGCTCGCGCCATGGCAACGCGATCAACCATTTCTACTACGCCGAGTCGGACGGCTGCTTCAAGCAGGCCCGCTGGAAGGTGTTCTGGTACGGCCTGGACAACTTCGCCGACATCGAGCGTTGCGTGGCGCATTGCGCCACGCGCCAACCCACCTTGCAGGACTGAATACGCCCATGGCCAGCAAAACCATCGGTATCGTCGGCGCGCGCGGCCACACGGGCGCCGAGCTGATCCGCCTGATCGCACGGCATCCGTCGCTGGAGCTCGCGTTCGTCTCGTCGCGCGAGCTCGACGGCCAGCGCCTCGCGGACCACAACGACGTGTACAAGGGCGACCTTGCCTACACCAGCCTCGACCCGGCCGCCGTGGCGGCGCAGGGCGCGGACGTGGTGATCCTGGCCCTGCCCAACGGCAAGGCGGCGCCGTACGTCGAGGCTATCGACCAGGCGGGTGGCGACACCGTCATCGTCGATCTCTCGGCGGATTACCGCTTCGACGAGCGCTGGTACTACGGCTTGCCCGAGCTGTACCGAGATCGCTGGCGCGGCGAAAAGCGCATCAGCAACCCGGGGTGCTATGCCACCGCCATCCAGTGCTCGATCGCCCCGATCAAGGACCTGCTCGCCGCGCCGCCCGTGTCCTTCGGCGTGTCGGGTTACTCGGGCGCCGGCACCACGCCGTCCGACCGCAACGATCCGGACAAGCTGCGCGACAACCTCATGCCGTACTCGCTGACCGGGCACATGCATGAGAAAGAGGCGAGCCGCCACCTGGGCCTGCCGGTGGAATTCATGCCGCACGTGGCACCGCATTTCCGTGGCCTCACCGTCACCACCAACCTGTACCTGGCCAAGCAGGCCAAGCGCGAAGACATCGTGCGCCGCTACGAGGCACGCTTCGACGGCGAAAAGCTCATCCATGTCGTGGACGAAGCGCCGTGGGTGAGCCACGTCGCCCACAAGCACCATCTGGAGGTGGGTGGTTTCGCGATGTCCAACGACGGCCGCCGCGTCGTCGTGGTGGCGACGCTGGACAACCTCCTGAAGGGCGCGGCCACCCAGGCCATGCAGAACGTCAACCGCGCGCTGGGCTTCGACGAGCTCACCGCCATTCCGCTCTGAGCGACAAGGACACTGAATCATGACCCAGCCGCTCTGGCAGAAATCGGACACCCAGGTCGACGCGAAGATCATGCGTTTCCTCGCCGGCAACGACGTGGTGCTCGACCGCGAGTTCTTCCTCCATGACATCACCGCCAGCAAGGCGCACGTGGAAGGCCTGGCCAACATCGGCGTGGTCTCCGCGGATGAACGCGATGCGCTGAAGCGCGAGCTCGATGCACTGGCGGCGGATTTCTCCGCCGGCGCCTTCGTCCTGGACGACCGCTTCGAAGACGGCCACTCGGCCATCGAAGCCCGCCTCACCGAGCGCCTGGGCGATGCGGGCCGCCGCGTGCACACCGGCCGCAGCCGCAACGACCAGATCCTGGTGGCGACGCGCCTGTGGCTGAAGGAGAAGCTGGCGACGCTGGAAGCGCTGTGCCGCCGCATCGCCGAGGTCTGCCTCGAGCGTGCCGCGGGTGATGCGCTGCCGATGCCGGGATATACGCACATCCAGCGTGCCGTCGTCTCGTCCACGGGCATGTGGTTCGCCGCCTTTGCCGAAGCCTTCATCGACAACACGCTGCGCGCCCGCCAGGCGCGCGTGCTGATCGATGCCAACCCGCTGGGCACCGCGGCCGGCTACGGCGTGAACGTGGGCCTGGACCGTGCGCACACCACGCAGGCGCTTGGCTTTGCGCGCATGCAGGTCTCGCCGATCTACGCCCAGCTCTCGCGCGGCAAGTTCGAGATGGCCGCGCTCGACGCCGTCGGCACGGCGCTCCTCGACACACGCCGCCTCGCGTGGGACCTGTCGCTGTTCACCACGGCCGAGTTCGATTTCGTAAAGCTGCCGTCGGAGTACACCACCGGCTCGTCGATCATGCCGAACAAACGCAACCCGGACGTCGTGGAGCTGCTGCGTGCCAGTTACGCCTCGGTGGCCGCCGCGCGTACGGAGATCGAACAGCTGCTGTCGCTGCCGTCGGGCTACCAGCGCGACCTGCAGTTCTCCAAGGGTTCCCTGTTCCATGGCTTCTCCATGGGCCTTGGTGCGCTGGAACTGTTGCCGGACATGCTGGCCCGCTTCGAGTGGAAGGCCGACAGGATGCGCGCCGCGATCGAGCCGGCGATGTATGCCACGGACGTGGCCATCGAGCAGGCGGTCGCCGGCGTGCCGTTCCGCGACGCCTACCGGGCCGCGGCCGAAACCGCGGCGTCCGCCGGCGAAGGTCGTTCGCCCGAATCCAGCCTCGCCGCCCGCACGTCACCCGGTGCAGGCCACGACCTGATGCTGGATACGCTGCGCGAGCGTCTCGCCAACATGGCCTGACGTTCCACGCGAGCCGAGGGAGGTGCGATGGCAGCGGGCTTCACCGAACAACCCCTACCCACGTGGCGCCGTGCGGTGCTTAAGGTCGGCAGCAGCCTGCTGACGACCCCGGACGGCGCGCTGACCGGCCGGCACGCCGATGCGCTCGCGGCATTTGTCGCCGCGAGCCGCCGGGCGGGCAGGGAAGTGGTCATCGTGTCCTCCGGCGCCGTCGCCGCCGGCCGGGGCCTGGCGACGCCGGAACGTGGCGCGGGGCTCACGGGCCGCCAGGCGCTTGCCGCCCTCGGCCAGACCCGTCTTATCGCCCTGTGGCAAACCTTCTTCGATGCCCCCGTGGCCCAGGTACTGCTCACCCACGACGACCTGCGCAACCGGCGGCGCTACCTCAACGCGCGCAGCACCCTGCGCGAGCTGCTGGCGATCGGCGCCATCCCGGTCATCAACGAAAACGACACCGTGGCCGTCGACGAGCTGAAGCTCGGCGACAACGACAACCTCGCGGCGATCGTGGCCGCGCTGGTGGATGCGGACGTGCTCTTCATTGCCTCCGACATCGCCGGCCTTTACACCGCCAATCCGCGTACCGATCCCGATGCCGCCCCCGTGATGGAGGTGGCCGAGGTCACGCCCGAACACCTCGCCAGCGCGGGCGGGGCCGGCACCGTCGCAGGCACCGGAGGCATGCGCACGAAGCTCGACGCCGCGATCAAGGCGGCCGCGGCGGGCATCGAGACGGTGCTGTTCGATGGCCGCGATGCGGCCTGCCTGGGGCGTCTGGCCGACGGCGCCCTCGTCGGTACCCGCCTGCGTGCGCCACGCTCACGCCTGGCGGCCCGCAAGTACTGGCTACGCCACGCGCCGTCGGCAGGGCGCGTGACGGTGGACCCAGGCGCCGTGGACGCCCTGCGTGGGCGCGGCGCCTCCCTGCTCCCCGGTGGGGTCGTCGACGCCGTGGGCGACTTCGCCCGCGGCGATGTCGTCGAGATCCTCGCGGGCGGTGAGCCGTTCGCCCGCGGTATCGCCCAGTACGGGGCGACGGACGTTCGTCGCATCGCCAGGCGCCACACCCGTGACATCGAGGCCGTGCTGGGCTACAGCTATGGCGAGACCATCGTCCACCGCGACGACCTGGTCGTCCTCCCCGACGCCGCGAGGTTGCCGTGACCCTTCTGCGAGACCAGGCGCTGGCCTGCCGCGACGCCGCACCGGCGATCGCCGCGCTCGATACCGCCGCGAAGCAGCGCCTGCTTCATCGCATGGCAGATGCGTTGCTCGCCGATACGGCGCTGGTGCTGGCGGCCAACGCGATCGACATGGCCGCCGCGCAGCAGAACGGCACCAGCACCGCGATGCTCGACCGCCTGCGCCTCGACGCGGGCCGGCTCACGGCGGTGGCCGAGGCGATGCGCCATGTCGCCGGACTGCCGGATCCCGTTGGCCTCGTCACCCGCCGCGAAACTCGCCCGAATGGCATCACCGTCGAGCGCGTGCGCATCCCGCTGGGGGTGATCGCGATGATCTACGAGGCACGCCCCAACGTCACCGCCGACGCGGCCGCGCTGTGCCTGATGGCCGGCAACGCGGCGATCCTGCGCGGCGGTTCCGACGCCATGCATTCCAATCTCGCCATCGCCGCCGCGTTGCGCCGGGCCCTGCGCGAGGAGGGACTGCCCGAGGCCGTCGTCACCGTCATCGATGACCCGGGCCGGGATGCGATGGTGGAACTGCTGCAGCTCACCGATATTGTCGACCTCGCCATACCGCGCGGCGGCGAAGGCCTGATTCGCTTTGTCGCCGAACATGCGCGCGTGCCCGTGATCAAGCACTACAAGGGTGTGTGCCACCTCTACGTCGACAGGGATGCCGACGAGACGCTGGCCCTCGACCTGCTCATCGATGGCAAGACCAGCCGCCCCGGCGTGTGCAACGCGCTAGAGACGCTACTCGTCCACCACGACATCGCGGCGTCGTTCATCCCCAAGGCCGTCGCCGCGCTGCACGCGCGCGGCGTGGAGGTGCGCGGTGACGACGCCACGCGCATCCTCGCCCCTGAGGTCCGCGTTGCGACCGATGACGACTACGCCGCCGAGTTCCTCGATCTCGTCATCGCCATGCGCGTGGTGCCGGATATCGACGACGCCATCACCCACATCCGCCGCTTCGGTTCGGATCACACCGAAGTCATCGCCACCTGCGACAGCGCCGCCGCCGATCGCTTCGTGAAAGCGCTGCGTTCGGCCGTGGTCATGGTCAACGCCTCATCGCGCTTCAGCGATGGCGGCGAGCTGGGCCTGGGCGCGGAAATCGGCATTTCCACCACACGCCTGCACGCCTACGGGCCGATGGGCGCCGAGTCGCTGACCGTGGAGCGGTTTGTCGTGCGCGGGGAAGGGCAGACGCGACATCCCGTGTAACGCGTTCGGCGTTCGCCTACACACCCAGGCGACATCCCCTGATGCCGGGCCTCGTCCGCTGACGTCACCATGGCGCCTGCGAAGGATGCACGGATGAACCGAAGTGATGTACGCAAGGCTGCTCGTAGCCGCGGTGGCGCTCACGGCCACGCCGTCGATGGCGCGCGGCGTCGACCTGCTTGACGTGTACCGCCTCGCGCTGGCGAGCGATCCCGTGGTCGCCCAGGCCAGGGCCGATCATAGGGCTGCGTTAGAGCGTGCGAGGCAAGGCTCGGGATTGTTCGCGCCGCAGCTTTCCTTGCAGATGTCATGGCAGCAGAAGCAGCCTTACCCTTCGCCTGTGCACGGGCGGGCCACGGGGCTCTATCGCCAACGTTCCCTTGCGTTGACGCTCAACCAAAGGATCATCGATAGGCCAGCACAATGGGATGGCGCGGCAACACGCGAGGAGGCGGCCGCCGCAGCGGTGCAGCTGGAGGCGGAGACGCAGAAACTGAGGCTAAGGGTCGCCGAAGCGTACTTCGCCGTCCTGGCCACCGAGGACGCACTGCGGCTGACGGAAGCGAAGGCTCGCGTGATGAAGGATCAGGTCGATCTCGCGGCGCGGCGCGTTGACGTGGGTCTGGCGGCGGTGACTGAATCCTACGAGGCAGGCACCGTTTACGCCGCGGCCGCCGTCGACGTGACGAACGCGAGGATCGCCGCGGCGGATTCGCGCGAGGCCCTGATCCAACTCACGGGAAAGGATGTGGGTGCCTTGAAGGTGCTGGGACCCCACGACCCTGCCGACGAGCGCATGGTTTCGGTGCCCGTTGCGCGCTCACCACGCGTCGCAGCGGCGGAGCATCGCGTTGCCGCTGCACAGCATCGTTTGGCCGGTGCGCGCGCGGGCCGGCTACCAACACTGGGCTTTCAGGCCAGCTACGGTGGGACAACCGCCTGGGCGGTCCATGCACCGCTCGCGGCGCTGCCTCGCCACAACGGCCGTCGGGCCCTGACGGTGCGCCTCACGCTGAAGGTGCCGCTGTTCGGCGGAACAGCCGACGCATCGCGTGTGAGCCGTGCCATCCATCAACACGATGTCGCACAGAGCGCCCTGGAATCGATGCGACGCGACGTGCTGCGTGGCACCCGTAGCAGCCTTCGCGCCGTGGATGTCGGCCGCCTGCGCGTCGACGCCCTCGCGGCAGCTGTCGCCTCCGCCGAAACGGCTTGCGAGGTGACCCGCGCCGGGCTTGCCGTGGGTACCCGGAATTTCGCGGATGTACTCGCGGCAGAGACACGCCTCGCGGCGGCGAGGATGACGTACTCAAAAGCGCGGCATGCTTCGGCGGCGGACACGTTGCGCGCGGCCTACGAACAGGGCTCTCTCACGGACCTCATGCTTGCCGACGCGTCGCGGTAACGTCGCGTGGGCTTAAGCCAGCGTCCCCAGCCCCGCAAGCAACCGACCCGACACATCACGCATCACGGCCCACGACTGCTTCAACGCGTCCAAGAACTGGCTTCGATCCAGTGCCAACGTCTCCAGTCGCCCACCTTCCTCCGGCGCAAACTCCACCAGCAACCGCTCGCCGTCGATCCACGACTGCGTGCCGACGAAGAACTCGGGGTCGTCGTACTTCGATGCCCCTACGCCGCGAGGCATGGCAAACGCCGTCCGTCCCTCGCGCGGTGCGTGGGTCAGAAGGTCCACGGCGACCTCGTACGAGCCATCACCCGGGTCGAGGTCCAGGGGGACGCGGTCGAGCTCACGGCCGAGGAAGAGTTCGATGCTCCCGTGGATGGCGACGTGCTTCGCGTGGTCATCCATGCGCGCGGCCTTGTTCGCCAGGACGCTCCGAAGATTGGCGGCGTACTGATCGGTGATCCCGGGGTGGTCCTGCAGCCAGCGGCTACTGACGTCGACCAGCGCGACGCGGTGGCCTGCGTTCGTCGCCTCGATGCCGGGGTGGCGGACGCCGTCGGGGAGGTCAGGCAGCTGGACGGGCAGGCCGCCGGCCTGGATGCCGAACAGCGTGCGCCCGGGCACGAGGCGCAACCAATGGGTCGTCGCCTGCATGGCAAAGCCGTCGCCGCGTTCGACGTAGGGCGGTGCGTAAAGGTCGCCGGCGCTCATGCCTGGCTCGCGCGCCAGGCCTCGATGGCTTCCACGGCGCCGAGGCAATCGGCATAGCGGTTGTACAACGGCGTGGGCGAGAGGCGGATGACATCGGGTTCGCGCCAGTCGCCGATGACGCCGTTCTGCTCGAGGTAGGTGAACAGCGCACGCCCGGCGTCACGGCCGGCACGCACGCGCACGGAAAGCTGCGCGCCGCGCTGGGCGGGATCATTCGGCGTGACGATATCCAGCGTGTCGTCCAGCCGCGTGCGGATCAGCCAGTCGAGGTAGGCGGTGAGGCGCCGGCTCTTTTCCACCAGGCGCGGCATGCCGGCGCGGGTGAACACATCCAGCGACGCGCGCAGCGGCGCGAGCGCCAGGATCGGCGGGTTGGAGAGCTGCCAGCCGTCGGCGCCCGGCGTGGGCACGAACTGAGGGCCCATCTGGAAACGCGTGGACTTGTCGTGGCCCCACCAGCCGGCGAAGCGCGGCACGTCCGCCTGGGCATGGCGCTCGTGGACGAAGGCGCCGGCGACCGCGCCCGGGCCCGCGTTGAGGTACTTGTACGTGCACCACACGGCGAAGTCGGCGCCGGTGTCGTGCAGGGTGAGCGGCAGGTTGCCGGCGGCATGCGCCAGGTCAAACCCGACCATGCAGCCCGCCGCGTGGCCGAGCTCGACAATGCGGTTCAGGTCGAAGACCTGGCCGGTGCGGTACTGGATGCCCGGCAGCAGGATCAGCGCCACGCGCGAGCCGTGCTCCGCGATGGCCGCTTCGATGGCGTCCATCGACAACGTGCCGCCCGGGCCATCCGGCTGCAGTTCGATCAGGTCGGTGGCGGGGTCGAAGCCGTGGAAACGCACCTGCGATTCGAGGGCGTAGCGGTCGGTCGGGAACGCACCGGCTTCCATCAGGATGGCGGGGCGCCCCTTTGTCGGCCGGTAGAAGCTGACCATCATAAGGTGCAGGTTCACGCCCAGCGTGTTCATCGCGACCACTTCGAGCGGCTTCGCGCCGACCACCTCAGCCATCGCGTCGCGCACGTACTCGTGGTAGTGCATCCACGGCGAGCGGCCGCGGAAATGGGCTTCGACGGCCAGCTCCGACCAGTCATGCAGTTCGGCTTCGATCGCCGCGCGTACACCCTTCGGCTGGAGCCCCAGCGAGTTGCCGCAGAAGTACAGCGTGTCCGCGCCGTGGTGCGGCGGAATGTGGAACTCGTCGCGGAAGCGGCGGAGCGGGTCGGCGGCGTCCTGGGCATCGGCCCAGGCGCGGGTGGCTTCAAAACCGTTCATTGCGGTACAACCTGGCGCTTTTAGTTAGGCAAGGAGCTGGCGACGTCCGCACAACCCTTGTCGAAGGTAGCACTGAACTTCGCATCGCCGTCGGGGCGGATGCAGCGCACCTGGATGGCATAGCCGTTGGTGAAGAGATAGCGCTCGTAGTAAGCGAGCTTCGTCGTGCCTTCCTTCGCGGAATAGATGTTTTCCGTCGGCGACTTCGGCGTGCCCGGCGCGTAATCCTTCAGGCTGGTGGCGCGGCTGCGCATGTCACCGGAGAACTGCTGGAAGGCGCGCAGGTCGGGCACTTTCTTCAGCGTCACCGTGACGCGCGACAGGGTGGCGTCGGCATGGCTGGAGCCCGGCACCTGGAATACCTGCGATTCGGTCTCGCCGCTGGACTGCATGATCATGGTCCAGCTTTCCGGCACGCTGAAATGGATCACGCCATCGGCCATGGCCACGTCGGTAGCGCCGGCGGCGGGCGCCGCCAGGACGAGCGCAAACGGAAGAGCACGCAGCAACTTGCGAAGCATCGGTCGGTATCCCCCTGGAAGTCTTGCCATTTTGGCATATCGGCCGTGACCCGGCCGCGACGGCGGTGTGCGCCGCGTCACGCCACGGCAGCAACAGGCTGGAATCGGCTGAGCGGAACGCCCAGCCACTCCAGCGCCGTGCCGTGGAACAGGCGGGCGCGGGTGGCGTCGTCCAGGCCGAGGGCCTCGATGCCGCTGCCGGGCTCCTGCTCGCCCAGGGGGAAGGGGTAGTCGGTGCCCAGCATCACGCGTTCGCTGCCCACCGTATCGAGCAGGAAGCGCAGCGCCGCGTCGTCGTGCACGCAGGAGTCGAAGAACAGCCGGCTGAAGTAGTCGCGCGGGTTGCGTGCGTTGTCCGTGGCGACCAGGTCCGGGCGCATGCGGAAGCCGTGTTCGATGCGGCCGATGGAGTAGGGGAAGCTGCCGCCACCATGGGCGAGCATCACCTTCAGGTCCGGCAGGCGTTCAAGCACGCCGCCGAAGATCAGCGAGCAGGCCGCGCGCGACTGCTCCGCCGGCATGCCCACCAGCCATGGCAGCCAGTACTTGGGCATGGTGTCGGTGCCCATCATGTCCCACGGGTGCACCAGGACGGCGGCGCCCAGGTCGGCAGCGGCCTCGAAGAACGGGAAGAGCTCCGGCGCGTCCAGGTTCCAGTCGTTGCAATGCGAACCGATCTGCACGCCCTGCAGGCCCAGTTCGCCGATGCAGCGCTCCATCTCACGGATGGCGAGGTCGGGCGATTGCAGCGGGACGGTGCCGATGCCCGCGTAGTGGCGCGGTCGCGCTTCGCAGGCGGCGGCCATGTCGTCGTTGAGGTGGGTGTGCAGCTCCAGCGCCTGGTAGCCCTTGGCCCAGTACGAGAACATCACCGGCACCGTCGACACCACCTGGACGCCGACGCCGAAGCGGGCGTAGTCCGCGATCCGGTGGTCGATGTCGAAGGCGGATTCCCAGACTTCGCGGAAGAATTTGCCGCCGCGATAGATGCGGTGGTGGCCGCCGCTGTGCGTCATGACCGGAAAGCGGTCGTCGCCGAAGCGAGAGGCCAGATCGGGCCAGTCGCGGGGCAGGATGTGCGCGTGGGTATCGATCTTCAGCATGGCCCGAGTGTAGGGCTGGCCGGGGCGGGACGCCTCTGGCAGTGCAGCAACTCAGGCCGGGGCGGTGCTGCGGCGGGTGACCACGTGGGCGATGGTGTCGACGTTGTCGGTGAGCCGGTCGGTGAGGCGGGCGACGGCGTCGGCCAGCGCGCGGTCGGGCGTGCGCGCCAGGGCGTCCACCAGGGCGCGCTGGTGCTCGCGCAGGCCGGGCGGCGTGGTCACCGGCTCGGCGTGGGTCAGCGCCTGGCCCTGGCGGCGCAGTTCCTGTGACGCCTCCCTGATGAAGGGGCCGACATGCTCCCACTCCGGCGGCGTCTCCCCGGATTCGATCAGCGCTTCGAGGGTCATGCCGGTACGGGCCACGCGGTTGCCGTTGGCGTAGAGGGTCTCGGCCAGTTCCTGCAGCACGGCCGGCGTGCCCGGTTCGGCACGCATGCGGTCCACCGACGCCTGGGCATTGGTGCGTGCGGTGCGCGTGGCGCTGCGTACTTCCTGGCGTCGGCGCGGATCGGCCGGCGCGACGAGGGCGTCGAGGTAGTCGGCATAAGCGCACAGCATTTCCGACAGGGCCGTGCGTGCGCGGTGCCGTTCCCACGAGGGCCACAGCACGTAGGCGAGCAAGGCCATCGCGCTGCCGAGTGCCGTATTCAGCACGCGGTCGCTCATCGCATTGAACGGGTCCACGCCTTCGAAGGAGAGCAGCACGACGACGGTGCCGGTCAGTGCCGCGACGGCGATCCCGTAGTGCGCCCCGGCCAGGTAGCGGAACGCGACGCAAAGCAGGGTCATCACCGTGAGATGGGCCCAGACCACGTCAGGCGTCAGCCGCAGGAGGAAGGTGGTGAGCATCAGGCCCAGCACGGTGCCGACGACACGCAGCAGGCCGAAGTTGAACGTGGCAGCGAAGTCCGGGCGCAGCACGATGGCGGCCGTCATTGGCAGCCAGTAGCCGTGCGGCAAGGCGAAGTACCGCGAGACGACAACGGCGAGGGTGAGCACCACCGCGCAGCGCACGGCATGCCGGAAGGCCACCGAATGCGGCGTCAGGTTGGCGCGGATCGTCGCCAGCGGCGAGGTACTGCGCAGTGTTTCCGGCAGGATGGTTTCTTCGCGTTGCGCGCGTTCTTCGCCGCGGCTGCCGGCCCAGTTGGTGTTACGCACCACGGCGGCGAGCTGGCCGGAGAGCGCCTGGATGTGGGCGGTGAGGCCCATGCCGGTGGCGCCGGCGGAGAGCAGGGCGCGCTCGCTGGCCTGCAGGGTCGCCAGCGCACGCTGCGCGCGCTCCGGCGGCTCGGCGGCATCCAGCGCGGCGGCGGTGGCGCGGAGCACCCGCGCGGCATCGGTGCGGAACATCTCGCCCATGCCGTCGCGCCGGGTTTCCAGTTCGGCCATGGCAACGAGTTCGAGGCGCACGCGCTCGGCCAGTTCCAGCAACACGCGGAACGCTTCCATCGCGCGGCCGCGTGCGTGGTGCCGGCCGAGCAGGGTGGTCTGCAGGTCGTTCATCGCCTCGGTGAGTACGGGCGCTTCGCCTTCCTTCAGCGGCTGGGCCGCCAGGTCGGCCAGGCCGCGATAGACGCTGGCCAGGGCCCGGCGCTCGGGCAGGTAGCGTTGCAGGGGCCACGCGGCGATGGAGAACACGGCCAGCAACATGCCGCCGGCAAAAATCGAGGCGAACCCGCCGAGGGCGCCACGCCAGTCCGTGGGGACGGCGGCGCAGATGACGAGCAGCAGCATGCTGGTCATGCCGACGCGCGCGAGGTCCGGCCCGAACACGACGAGCAGGCCGCCGAAGAAGCCGCACACGATGCAGGCGAAGGCCATGGGCACGACGTGGCTGCCGATGAGGAAGCCCACCAGGCCGGCGACGCCCGCCGAAAGTGCCGCGAGGAACAGCCGGCTCAGCCGCTGCTGGTACGGGCCGGGCTGGTCGGAAAACATGGTGTCGAGCGCACCGGCGGCGATGCCGATGCCGGCCTGCGGGTAGCCCGCATAGATGCCGATGGCGAGCGGCAGGATCACCGCCGCGGTGTTGCGCAAGGCCACGCGCACGGGGACATCGGGACGCTTCGTCCGGATCAGCGTATCGATGACGCTGGCGCGAAGCGAATAACCGTTACTCATGATGGCGTGGGCTTGCCTTCCTCACAACGCGGGGCGGAAGGCATGACGCATTCCGCCCCGCGGCGATCACGAGGCGCGGCCCGAGAATTCACCGGTGAGGGTGTTCACCGTCACCTTCTCGCCGTTGGTGATGTACTCCGGCACCTGGATCTCGATGCCGGTGTTGAGCCTGGCCGGCTTGTTGCGCTTGGTGGCGCTGGAGCCCTTCATTTCCGGCGCGGTGTCGACCACCACCAGCACGACGCTGCTGGGTACCTGCAGGCCCACCGGTGCATCGTCGATGACCTGGATGTAGTAGCCCTCGGCATCTTCGACCACGTAGCCGGAGTTGTCGCCGACGACGGCGGCGTCCAGCGTGTACTGGGTGTAGTCCTCGTCGTCCATGAAGACGAAGGCCTCGCCATCCATGTACGAGAACTTCGCGGCGCGGCGGAGCAGGTCGACTTCCTTCAGTTCATCGTCGGCACGGATGCTGAGGTCGAACTTGCGGTTGCCCGGGACACTGTAGAGCGTGAAGCGGTAGGTGATGTTGCCGCCGCGCGCGCTGGGCGAGCTGCGTTCGATATCACGCACCTGGTACACGGTGCCGTCGTTCTCGACGACATTTCCCTTCTTTACGTCGGATGCTTTCATGGCTTCGATGCTGTTTTTTTTTGAGGAGATTATTTCGGGGCGAGACGCACGGCGCCATCGAGGCGGATGGTTTCGCCGTTGATATAGCGGCTGGTGACGAGGAAGGCCACCGTGTCGGCGAACTCTTCCGGCTTGCCCAGGCGCGACGGGAACGGAATGGAGGCGGAGAGCGACTCCTGCACCTGCGGCGGCATGCCGTCGACCATCGGGGTCCAGAAGATGCCCGGGGCGATGGTGTTCACGCGGATGCCGAAGCGCGACAGCTCGCGCGCCATCGGCAGGGTCATGCCGACGACACCACCCTTGGAGGCGGAGTAGGCGGCCTGGCCGATCTGGCCTTCGTACGCGGCGACCGACGCGGTGTTGATGATCACGCCGCGCTCGCCGTCGTCACCGGCGGCGTTCGCCTGCATCAGCTGCGCCGCGGCCTTGGCCACGTTGAAGCTGCCGACGAGGTTCACCATGACGGTGGTGGCGAACGTGGACAACGGCATCGGGCCTTCCTTGCCGAGCACGCGGCCGGCACCGAGGATGCCCGCGCAGTTCACCACGACGTTGAGGCCACCCATGGCCTGCGCCGCGGCGGCGACATTGGCGGCGACGCCTTCTTCGGAGGTGACGTCGGTGCGCTGGAAGGTGGCGTGTGCACCGAGGGCGGCGGCAGCGGCCTGGCCCTTCTCCTCGTTGACGTCGAAGAGGGCGACCTTGCCGCCGGCGGCGACGAGGCGCTGGGCAACGGCATGGCCGAGACCGGATGCGCCGCCGGTGATGACGGCCCTGACCTGTTCGAGCTGCATGAAAACTCCGGGGATGACGGGGTAAAGGCGCTCAGTTTAGCGGAGCGGCCGGGCAGGGCGCTGCCGCAGTGCCGCAAAACAGCGCGCTTATCCGTGGCGGCCGAGGAGATCGGCGAGGCCACCTTGTTCGGCGAGGCCGGCAAAGGGCACGACCGGCGTCGGCGGCACCGCCGGTTCGCTCATGAACTTGCTCCACACGCCCACGTCCCACCAGCGGCCGAGTTTGTAGCCGGCCTTGGGCCAGACGCCCGCGGGGGCGAAGCCCATGGCCTCGTGCATGGCCACGCTGGTATCGCCGGGGAGGGTGATGACGCCCACGGCCTGGTTGATGCCCTGGCGATGCATGGCCTCGAGCAGTACGCCGTAAAGCGTGCGCGCGATGCCGCGGCGACGGGCTTTTTCGTGCACGTAGATCGAGGTCTCGGCGATCCAGTCGTAGGCGGAGCGCTCGCGGAAGCGGCCGGCGTAGGCGTAAGCCACGACCTCGCCCTGCTCCTCCCACACCAGCCACGGATGGTTCTGCAGGCGCGCGCGGATGCGTTCGCGCATCGCGGCTTCGCCGGGCAGTTCGGTTTCGAAGGTGATGACGCTGGATTCCACCACCGGTGCGTAGATGGCGTGGCAGGCGGCGGCGTCGGCGTCGGTGGCAATGCGGATCACAGGGGTTTTTCCATGAAGATGCTTCCGGGGTGCGCGCGATGATCGCCGAAGGGCGGGCAGCGCCGATAGCCCGAACGCTCATAAAGCTCGATCGATTCCAGCTGCGCCGTGCCGGTTTCCAGCCGCACGAGGCGGCCGCCGGCGCTGCGCACCTGTTTCTCCAGCGCTTCCAGCATCTGCTTGCCCAGGCCCATGCCGCGGCAGGCCGGCAGCACGTACATGTATTTCAGTTCCACGTAGTCGCCCAGGTCCAGTCCTGCGCCGCAGGCGAGCGCGGTGCCGTCCACGCGGGCGGTCATGAAGGTGACGTGCGGGCGCTGCAGGCTTTCCACGGTGACCGACGGCGGCACGGGCTGGCGGTCGAGGTCGGAAAGGTAGCCGTGGAACTGCTCGATCAGCGGCAGCACGTCGGCGCGCGCCGGGTCGTCGATGGCGAACGCGAGCGAGGGTGGCTTGGGCGCCACGATCAGGTCGCCATCATTGAGGCTGCGCAGGTAGAAGCGATCGCAGCTGAAATGGCCGGTACCGCCCATGGGCGCGTCGATGCGGGTGAATCCATGGCGCAGGTACACGGCCTGCGCCGCGTCCATGCCGGTCAGCGTTTCCAGGTAGCAGCGGGTGAAGCCTTCGCGACGCGCGGCGTCCAGGCACAGCCGCATCAGGCGCGAGGCGGCCCCGGTGCCACGTGCCTGCGGCAGGAAGTACATCTTGCGCAGCTCGCAGGTTTCCGCGTCGCCGCCTTCCAGCGGTGCGATACCCGCGCCGCCGACGACACGGCCGTCGAGCTCCACTACGAAATAGGCCTTGCGCCCGCCCGCGTACGCGGCGGACATGGCGTCGACTTCCGGATCGTGGATGGCGAAGCCAGGGCCGTCGGCGCCGAACTCAGGCATGACGGCGCGGATGACCGCGGCGACCTGGGCGTCGTCACGCGGTTCGATGGGGCGGAGGAGGGGTTCGTTAGCCATGCCGCTGATGCTGCCACGGCGAAGGGCGGGACGGAACCTCAGGCTGCGGCGGTGCGGGCCCGCGTGACGCGGCTGGCCGTTTCCTTGCCCAGCTGGGTGGCGAGCCACGCACCGGTGGCGACCAGGCGATCGAGGTCCACGCCGGTGGACATGCCCATGCCGTGCAGCATGTACACCACGTCTTCGCTGGCGACGTTACCGGTGGCGCCTTTCGCGTACGGGCAGCCGCCGGTGCCGGAGACGGCGCTGTCGACCACGCGCACGCCTTCCTCGAGGCAGGCCAGGATGTTGGCCAGGGCCTGGCCATAGGTGTCGTGGAAATGCACGGCCAGCGCGGCCATCGGCACCTCCGAAGCGACGGCGCGCAGCATGGCGCGCGCCTTTGCGGGCGTGCCGACGCCGATGGTGTCGCCCAGCGAGATTTCGTGGCAGCCGAGCTCATGCAGGCGCCGGGCTACGCGCACCACGTCGTCTACCGGCACCTCGCCCTGGTAAGGGCAGCCCAGCACCGTGGATACATAGCCGCGCACGGCGACGCCATCGGCGCGCGCGCGCTCCATCACCGGGACGAAACGGTCGATGGATTCGTCAATGGACGCGTTGATGTTCTTGCGGTTGAAGGCCTCGGAGGCCGCCGTGAACACGGCCACTTCGGTGGCGCCCACCTCGCGTGCGCGCTCGTAGCCCTGGAGGTTGGGCACGAGCACGGGATACACCACGCCCGGCGCCTTGCGGATGGCGGTGAACACCTCCGCGGCGTCGGCGAGCTGGGGCACCCATTTGGGACTGACGAAGCTGGTGGCTTCGATGGTGGCCAGGCCGGTGTCCGACAGGCGGTTGATCAGCTCGATCTTCACCGCGGCGGCGAGCATGGCCTTTTCATTCTGCAGGCCATCGCGCGGGCCGACTTCAACGATGCGAACGTGATTCGAGGTGTTCATGGTGGGGTCCTTCAGGCCGTCTCGGCAAAACGCACGAGGACGCTGTCGGCGTCCACGAACTCGCCCTGCACGGCCGAGATGGACTCGATGCGGCCGGCGCGGGGCGCCTTCAAGGCCAGCTCCATCTTCATCGCTTCCATCACCAGCAGCTCCTGGCCCTCCTCAACCGTATCCCCTACCGCGGCGCGCACCAGCACGATGCGGCCCGGCATCGGCGCCACGACGTGGCGGGCTGTGTCGCCGGCGGCACCGGCCCAGGCAAAGGCCGGGGCGCGCTCGAAGACCCAGCGCGCGCCTTCGGCGTCGTGCACCGTCGCACGCGTGCCGGCCAGGGTCAGCGGGACGCGTCGGGCATGGTCGTCGAAGCGGGCGGACAGCACGCCGTCGGCAAGGCGCGCACCCGCGACCGTGCAGGTCACGTCGCCCTGGTGCAGCACGTAATGCCCGGCGTGGCCGTGCGCATCGATCTCGTGCCGCGTGTCCCCCTCCATCAACGCCACCACGCGCTTGCCCGGATGGCCCAGGCGCCACGCATCCGCGCCACCCCACGGGGAGTGCGGGTCGTGCGGCGGGTTGGCGTGCCGTGCCTCGTCGGCCATCAGCACCGCGACGGCGGCGGCAAAGCGCTCCGTGTTGCCTGCTTTCGCCGTACCGGCGAGGAACTGGTCCAGGTGACGGTCGAGGTAGCCGGTGTCGATGCGCCCTTCGACCACCACGGGATGGCGGATGAGTCTTTCGAGGAAGGCGACATTGGACTTCGGGCCGACGATGTCGGTGTGTGCGAGGGCATCGCGCAGGCGTTCCAGCGCGTCCGCGCGGTCGTCGCCATAGACGATGAGCTTGGCGATCATCGGGTCGTAGAAGATGGTGACCGTGTCGCCGGCGACCACGCCGCCGTCCAGGCGCACGTGCCGCGATGGCGTGGGCAGGGTCAGGGCCAGGAGCTTGCCGGAGC
The DNA here is from genome assembly GCF_006385595.1 of Luteibacter pinisoli. Taxonomy (NCBI): domain Bacteria; kingdom Pseudomonadati; phylum Pseudomonadota; class Gammaproteobacteria; order Lysobacterales; family Rhodanobacteraceae; genus Luteibacter; species Luteibacter pinisoli. The sequence continues at coordinate 3,126,002 of NZ_CP041046.1, read as the reverse complement.
CGGGGAGGAAGTGGGCTTCCGGGTCCTCGGCGTACAGGCGCACTTCCATCGCATGGCCGTGGGCCTTCACCTCAGCCTGCGCCAGCGGGAGGGTTTCACCGGCGGCGACGCGCAGCTGCCATTCGACGAGGTCCAGCCCCAGCGTTTCCTCGGTGACCGGGTGCTCGACCTGCAGGCGCGTGTTCATCTCCATGAAGAAGAACTCGCCGTCCTGGGCCACGATGAACTCGACCGTGCCGGCGCCGACGTAATTCACGGCGCGCGCGGCGGCCACCGCGGCGGCACCCATGCGGGCGCGGCGCTCGGCATCCAGGAAGGGCGAGGGGGTTTCTTCCAGCACCTTCTGGTACCGGCGCTGCGCGGAGCATTCGCGCTCGTTCAGGTGGATCAGGTTGCCGTGGGTGTCGCCGAACACCTGGAATTCGATGTGTCGCGGGTGCTCGACGTAGCGTTCCAGGATGACCCGGGTGTCGCCGAAGGCGTTGGCCGCCTCGCGCTGGGCCGAGGCCAGGGCGTCGGCAAAGGCGCCGGCATCGCGGACGATGCGCATGCCCTTGCCGCCGCCACCGGAGGCGGCCTTGATCATCAGCGGGAACCCGGTGCGCGCGGCTTCCGCGGCCAGGTGGGCCGGGTCCTGGTTGTCGCCGTGGTAGCCGGGGACGAGCGGCACCGCGTGGGTTTCCATCAGCGCCTTGGCCGCGGCCTTCGAGCCCATGGCGTCGATGCTTTCCGGGCGGGGGCCGATGAAGGCGATGCCGGCGGCCGCGCAGGCGCGGGCAAAATCAGTATTTTCTGAGAGAAAGCCATAGCCCGGGTGGATCGCCTGGGCCCCGGCCTTCAGCGCCACCTCGATGATCGCGTCGCCACGCAGGTACGACTCCGCGGGGCGCGGGCCGCCGATGGGCCAGGCCTCGTCAGCGAGGCGCACGTGCTGCGCGTCAGCGTCGGCACTGGAGTACACGGCCACGGTACGGATGCCCATGCGGCGGCAGGTCCGGATCACGCGGCAGGCAATTTCACCGCGATTGGCGATCAGAATGCAGTCGAACATGGGGCTCCCGGTGACGCGACGAGGGGGTGGGGGAAAAGCGGGGAAATTAGCAGATCACGGCGTCTTGGCGGGTTGCGGCGCACCATCCCGAGGCGTCCGGATTTGCACCAAGGGGGTCTCTCCCCTAGCCTTGCAGGGCGTCGAAGACGCCCCATGTCTTCCATCCCCACTGTCAGAGCGAGAATTTCATGCAGATTGGCCACAATAGCGTCGTTTCCTTCCACTACACGTTGACCGATGACCAGGGCAACGTCATCGACAGCTCGGACGGCCGCGAGCCGCTGGCTTACATCCATGGCGAAGGCCACATCGTCCCGGGCCTCGAGAAGGCGCTGGAAGGCCGCCAGGCGGGTGACCAGTTCAAGGTCGACGTGGTGCCGGAAGAAGGCTACGGCGTGCGCCACGACGAGCTGATCCAGGTCGTGCCGCGCGAGGCCTTCCAGGGCGTGGAAGACCTGCAGCCGGGCATGCAGTTCCAGGGTCGCAACGACCAGGGCAGCATCAACGTCACCGTGTCGAAGATCGAAGGCGACAATGTCACCGTCGACGGCAACCATCCGCTCGCCGGCCAGACCCTGCACTTCGCCGTGGAAATCACCAGCGTGCGCGAAGCCAGCGAAGAAGAGCTGTCGCACGGCCACGTGCACGGTGAAGGCGGCCACCACCACTAAGGTGGTGCGTTGCTGATGCGCTGGCAGGGCGGGCTCCTGGTGAGCTCGCCCTGCCAGCGTCACGTGGATCAATACCAGTCGAGCAGCGACACACCCACGCCCAGGTACGTGGCCCGGTGGTTGTAGTCGATCATGCTCTCGCCGTACCCGTTGAAGACTTCCAGGTACCCGCGCAGGTTGTTCACCACGGGGAAGCTCCAGGTCCCGCGCAGGGAACCATGCGAGCGGTCGCCGGTGCGGAACGAATGGCGCGCGGTCAGGCCGAACTCGTTGCGGCCTACTTCATGCACCACCTGGATCTCGCCGCGGCCCATGTAATCCTCGATATCCGGATTATCGTCGTCCTTGCGGGCTTCGGGGATGCGCCACCACGGGCGCAGCATCACCGTCCATCCTTCCCTCTCGAAACCCACGTCGGCGACGACGCGGTTCCAGCTGCGCGATAGCGGATCCGCGCGGCCGTTTGACTGATGGTTGATGCCGATGTCGGCCAGGCGACCCGACCAGCCGAGGATGTCGTAGTGCGTCGCGAAGACGAGCAGGGCCTCCGGCTCGTAGTTGGTTTCGCGGAACGGGCGTGAATTGTCCTTGTTGTAAACCTGCCAGCGCGAGGACTGGGTATAGCCGACCCAGAGGTCGCCGTTGTCGCCGAACAGGTTCTCGAACGCCTTGGTCTTCAGGCTGATCTGGAACTTGGCCTCGACGTTATCCAGCTCCTGCGGAGTGGACACCGTGTGGTCCGGCGCGGGGCTGTGCGGCGTGTCGTTCTGGTTCGTCGTGCCGAAGAAGGGAAGCACGTACGTCGGCTTGTAGCCGCGCAGGTTCAGCGTGCCCAGCTTCGATTCCGGCGAGAGCTCCCAGCGGCTGTCCAGGAGCGACAGCGGGCGGGCGACGTTGCCGGAGTCGCGCGTGGCGAGGTCAACACTGATCGAATGCCCCTTGGCATCTTCTTTCTTCACCGCCTGCGGCATCTGCGTGCGGCCGGTGGCCTTGTCGTAGCACAGCAGGCGCTGGGCGTCGGTTTCGATGGCCGCGCAGGCGCGGATGTCCATCGGGCTGGGATTCTGCGCGAGGGCCTGGGCGGCGTGCAGGCAGGCAAGCGCGCCAAGCGCGCCCACGGTGTGGAGACGTTTCATGCGGTGATACTCCTTGGCCGACGACCCTGACGGCGAACGGGGAGTGTATCTGCCGCAAATGTGTGAAGAACGTGCAAACCTGCGCACGTTCAGCAAGAAAACATGGAAGGCTGGGAAGCGTCCCCGCTTCCCAGCCTTCCCAAGCGTGCCTACGGCTTACGGCGTACCCGCACCCGAGTGGGCCACCCACTTGGTGTACTCGGCCTTGCTGATCTTCCCATCGCGGTTGCTATCGGCGTACTGGAAGTCGTTGGCCAGCAGCGGATAGGCCGAGGCCTGGGTCGGCGTGATCGAACCCTTGCCACCGGAAAGCGTGGCGAAGTCCGGGGCCGGGCCCGCGGGTTTCGGCGCGGCCGGGCCGCTATTGACCTGCACCTGGCCCTGCGGCGTCGGCATGGACGTGCCGCTGGTCATGCCGGCGGTACCGCTGTCACCCGGGGGCGGCGGAGGCGGCGGCATCGGGGCGCCCGGCGGGGCGGCGGGGGGCGGGGAGGCGGCGCATTGCCGGCCGGCGGCGGCATGCCAGGCTGGGCCTGCGCCGGCATCGTCGCCGGATCCGCCGGAGGCGGAGGCGGGGTCGCTTCGCCCGGAGGAGCGGGTGGCACGGCAGGGGTGACCGGAGCCGGCGGCGGAGGCGGCAGCGCCGGATCGGACTGGGCCGACTGGGCAAGTGCCCCGCCTGCCAGTAGCAGTGATGCGCCGAAGGCAACGGCGCGAACGTGCATCTTCATCGGTAGCCTCCTCTTACGTTGCGTGGTGGGTATCGCAGCAGCAGGCCACGACCTCATTGCCCACGCTAGCAAGGGACGATTTAATGGTGGCCCAACTGCGGAAAGGCCTCCACCGTGCCATCACGCGTATCCGACGAGACCTCCACGAACGACGTGCTCCGGCTCTCGCACCGCTCGGCGCAGCTCCTTCACCTCGCCGCGCAAGGCCTCCTGAAAGGCGCGACGCGCAAGGCACGAAAGGCCGACGTGGGCAGCACGATCGCGCGCATGGGTATCCTGCAGATCGACACCATCAACGTGGTCGCGCGTAGCCCTTACATGGTGTTGTTCTCGCGCATGGGAAGCTACCGCAACGAATGGCTGGACGACGCGCTGGCCGACGGCCACCTCGCCGAAGCATGGGCGCACGAAGCGTCCTTCGTTCCCGCCAGCGAGTTCCATTACCACCGCGATTATCGCCTTGGCCGTGCCGGCCACTGGGCGCAGAAAATGGCCGAGCGCACGCATGCGGACGCACGCGCCGACATGGATGCGCTGCTTGAACGCATTCGCAGCGAAGGCCCGTTGCGTGCCATCGATTTCGAGCGCGATGCGCCGGCGAGCAAGGGGTGGTGGGGATGGAAGCCCGAGAAGAAATGGCTCGAAGCATGGTTTGCGCTCGGCAAGCTGATGGTGCTTCGTCGCGAGCGCTTCCAGCGCGTGTACGACCTGGCGGAGCGTGTCGTCGCGCGTTGGCCGGAACCGCCGCCGGCCGGTGTGCTCGATGAGGCGTCCGTGCGCGAACACTTCATCGTGCGCAGCGTGCAGGCCCTCGGCATCGCGCGTGCTCGCTGGATCGCCGACTATTACCGGCTCAAGCCACGCGTGACCGATGCCGAACTGGAACCGCTCGTTGCGCGCGGCGTGTTGCGACGCGTCGAGGTGGATGGCTGGGATGATCCGGGCTACGTCCACGCCGACCATGGCGAGCTGCTGGCCCAGGCCGCATCGAGCACGCTACGCGCCACCCGCACGACGCTGCTCTCGCCCTTCGATCCGGTGGTGTGGGACCGCGCACGCGCGCAGGACCTGTTCAACTTCGAATACACCCTGGAGTGCTACACGCCCGCGGCGAAGCGCCGCTTTGGTTACTACGCGCTGCCGATCCTGCATCGGGGGCGCCTGGTCGGGCGCGTGGACGCAAAGGCGCAGCGGAGCGCGGGCCTATTCCAGGTACTGGGCGTGTGGCTGGAGGAGGACGTGGTGCTGACACCCGCCCTCGTCGAGGGGATCGCACTGGCGCTGTGCGAATGCGCGGCGTGGCATGGCACGCCGCGGGTCGCCATCGAGGGCGCCAGCCCGAAGGGGCTGGCGGCCCAGCTCAACAAGGCCTGCCGTGGCTGATCAGCGCGTGGAGGCGGGCGCCGGCGTATCGGCGCACGACTTGCCGTGCAACGCATCCTTCAGCTGGCTGGCCAGCGAAGTGCAGCGATTGGGCAGCTGGTCGCGCATGTCAGGGTCCTGCGACTGGCGCAGCAGGCTCTCGCGCATCATTTCGTAGCGCGGCTCGATCTGGTCGCGGGAGAACACCCCGGCGGCCAGGTGGCAGCTCTTGTAGCTGGCCAGGTATTCATCGCAAGCCGCGATGCCCGTGCTGGTCGGCAGCGGACCCGACTTGGCGGCGGCCGCGGCGGTGCTGGTGCCTGCCTTCTTGCCGGCCGGGACACTGGTGACGCTGGTGGTATCCGTGCGCGACGTCGAGCTGGTGGTCGGGCTGGCCGTGACCGTCTGGGTGGTCGTCGGTTTCGGCTTGTGGTCCGAACAGGCGGCGAGGGCGATGGCGCACAGGGCCAGCGGGGCGAGGCGGTGGAAGCGGGTTTTCATGATGGTCGTCCCCCTTGCGGAGCGTGGATCGGTGGTGGAGTCAAATCGCACAGGGAGTGCGACGCGACAACGATTTGCACGATTGTGGGTGAATGCCGCGTTAGCGAAAACCGATCCATCGCTATTTTCCGCTGGGGCGGGTATGATTCGCCCGCTGTGTTTGCCGGGGTCATAGAGTTCCGTTGACCCGATGCCGCTGATCACGGATCTGCCACATCGCTTCGCTCCTCGCGTTTCCTTGCACACCAGTAAGCCGTAATTTCATAAGAAATTGCTGGTTATTCAATTAGTTATTACGTTTGGAGTGTTACATATGTCGGATCGTGAAATCGGCACCGTTAAGTGGTTCAACGACGCGAAGGGCTTCGGCTTCATCTCGCGTGAGAACGGTCCGGACGTCTTCGTCCATTTCCGCGCTATCCAGGGCAACGGCTTCAAGTCGCTGGCCGAAGGCGAAAAGGTTTCCTTCAAGGTCGTGAACGGCCAGAAGGGTCTGCAGGCTGAGGAAGTCAACAAGGCCTAAGCCTTTTTGATCACTCGCTGCAGGAAAGAGCCCGGCATTCGCCGGGCTTTTTTTTTGCCCATGAAAACGGGTGTTTTCCTAGGAAATGGCCTGATTTCTCATTTCCTTCACGCCTGCATGCGTGATCGGCGTCAAATAAACGTCCTATGTAGGCATTCCCCTACAGAATCTTCTCCGAATATGGTTATGATCCACCCTACTGTGTCTGCGCGGTCACGCGAGTGGCCCGATGTGCGCGCGTTCGATGATCACGCTCCGTCGCCTCACCCGGTCCTGCATTCATAGTAAGTCGCCGGCTGCGAGCCGGGTTTTCGAGTGCTGGTATAGAGGTGTGTGTGATGGCAACAGGTACGGTCAAGTGGTTCAACGATGCGAAGGGCTTCGGCTTCATCACTCAGGATGAGGGTGGCCCGGACGTTTTCGTGCATTTCCGCTCCATCCAGGGCAATGGCTTCAAGTCCCTGCAGGAAGGCCAGAAGGTCGAGTACACCGTGACCCAGGGCCAGAAGGGCCCGCAGGCCGACAACGTCGTGCCGAAGTAAGGCTTTTGCGGCTGGCACGTCCGGCCGCTTTGCAAGAACCTTGGCTCCTCCGGCCCCTGTCGCCGGGGGAGCCTTTTGCCATATGGGCCCCGAAAACGCATGAGTGATCCCCTCCTGGACGCAGTGCGGGCGGTGATGCCGCTGCGCATGGCCGATGGCGCCCGCGCCGACCTCTTGTTGTTCCGCCCCGCCGGCACGCCTCGTGCCGCCTTGCTGTGGGTACCCGCCCTGGGCGTTGCTGCCCGCCACTACGAACGCTTCGCCCTGGCCCTGGCCGGGCTGGGTATTGCCGTGGGCGTGCACGAATGGCGCGGCCACGGGTCCAGTGACCAGCGGGCCAGCCGGCGGAACAGCTGGGGCTACAAGGCCCTCCTTGGGGATGACCTCCCGGCCAGCGCCGCGGCGCTCGCCAGCGCGTTCCCGGGTACGCGGCTGTGCGTCGGCGGCCATAGCCTCGGCGGCCAGCTCTCCACCTTGCTCGCCGCCACCACGAGCCAGCCCGTCGCGGGCGTGGTGCTGGTGGCCAGTGGCGCGCCGTACTGGCGGCGCTTTCGCCCGTGGGTGGCCCTGGCCTACGTGGGTGCGCCGCTGCTGGCGAGCCTGGTAGGCCGCTTGCCCGGTCGTCGCATCGGGTTCGGCGGGAACGAGGCGCGTGGTGTCATCAGCGACTGGTCACGCAGCGGCCGTACCGGCCGTTATGCCGCCCGCGGCATGCCCGTGGACTTCGAGGCCGCGTTGCGCACGCAGCGCGCACCGGTGCTGGCGCTGCGGCTGCGCGATGACTGGCTCGGTCCCGCATCGTCGGTGGCGTTCCTGTTGGACAAGATGCCGGACGCGCCGCGCACCCTCGGCGTCATCACTCCGGACGATCTTGGCGGCGAGCCGGCCGACCATTTCGCCTGGATGAAGATGCCCGCGACCCTTGCGGCGCGCATCAGTGACTGGCTACGTTGACACCCACGGAGTAACCCCATGACCACCGACTTCATCGACGGCAAGCAGAAAGACCTTGGCGATGGCTTCAAGGTGCGCCGCATGTTGCCGCACCTGAAGGCGCGCCACGTGGGCCCCTTCGTCTTCTTCGACCAGATGGGCCCGGCCGATTTCGCCGGCGATACCGGCATGGACGTGCGTCCGCATCCGCACATCGGCCTGGCCACGGTCACCTGGCTTTTCGATGGCGCCATTCGCCATCGCGACAGCCTGGGCAGCAACGTCGACATCCATCCCGGTGACGTGAACTGGATGACCGCGGGACGCGGCATCGTCCATTCCGAACGGACACCGCCCACCGAGCGCCACGACGGCCAGAAGCTGCACGGTATCCAGGTGTGGGTGACGTTGCCGAAGTCGCATGAAGAGATCGCGCCCGAGTTCCACCACCACGCGGCCACCGAACTGCCAAAGGTGGACGTGCCCGGCGGGCGCCTCGTTGTCATTGCAGGTGATGCGTTTGGCGCGGTGTCGCCCGTGCGCGTCTTCGCGCCGATGTTCTTCGTCGAGGCCCGCCTGGAAAAAGGCGCGCGCATCCCGATGCCGGCGCAGCACGCGGAATGGGGTGCGTATGTGGTGGAAGGCGCCGCGCGCTTTGGCGGGCTCGACCTGAAGGCACTGGACATGGCCGTCGCCCACGATGGCGAGCCGCCGACGCTCGAAGCGCTTGAGCGGTCGCTGGTGATGCTGTTCGGCGGCGCGCCGCTCGATGGCGAGCGCCACCTGTGGTGGAACTTCGTGGCAAGCTCGAAGGAGCTGATCGAAGCGGCCAAAGCCGACTGGTCCGCGCAGGCGGGCCGTTTCCCGGTGGTGCCCGGCGATGAGCACGAGCGTATTCCCCTGCCCACGTACTGACGCGGAGCTTCCATGGCCAGCTTTGCCACCTTTCGCGAGTTCTATCCGTTCTACCTCGGCGAGCATGCGGACGTGCGCTGCCGGCGCCTGCATTTTGCCGGCAGCCTGCTCGTCCTTGTCGCGATTGTCCTGGCGGTATCCACGGGGCATCTGGCGTGGTTGTGGCTTGCGCCGGTGGGCGGGTACGGCTTTGCATGGATCGGCCACTTCGTCTTCGAGAAGAACCGTCCCGCCACGTTCCAGCATCCGCTTTACAGCCTGATGGGCGACTGGGTGATGTTCTGGGACATCCTGCGCGGGCGCGTCACGCTGCGCTGAGCGCAACGGACGCGCACCGCGCATCCTCAGGCCACTTCGCTCGCCGCGCTGCGAGCCTCCTCGCGGCGCAGCCGGCGGCTGGCGCTCCACTCCGGCAGGGACAGCTCGGCGCGTGCCGTGCGGCAGGCGTCCAGCAGGTGCTGCACGGCGCCGTCGTCCATACCCGCGTTCAACGTCAGGCGCAGCAGCGAGCGGTTCACCGTGGTGGCCGGTGCGCTGAACACGGAGCCGAACACGCCATGCTTCTCCATCACATCGCGCACGGTGCCGGTAAGGATTTCCTGGCCCGCTTCAAACGCGATGATCTGCTCGGTGCCGTCACCAATCGGGAAGCCCATCGCCGTCAGTTCCCGGCGCACGTGGCGGGTCACCTCGCGCAAACGCTGGCGGCGCCAGGTTTCGGTCTGGATCACCCGGTGCGATGCCGAGAGCCCGGCCAGCTCGTGGGGCAATAGCGAGGAGCTGAAGATGGCCGGCAGCGCTTCGCAACCGAAGTAGTCCTTGAACCGCGTGGTGCACGCGATGAATCCCGCACGCGAGCAGTACGCCTTGGCGAGGCTGGCGGTGATGAAGTGCACGCGGTCGTTCAGGCCGAGGCTGGCGACGAGACCTTCGCCGCGTGCGCCGTGCGTGCCGAGTGAGTGCGATTCGTCGACGACCAGCACGCAGCCATGTTCAGCAGCGAGGTCCGCGATCGGGCGAAGAGGGGCCAGGCTGCCGTTCGTGCTGTACACGCTATCCACCACGATGACGCCGGGCCCGTTGCGCAGCAGCTGCTTTTCCAGGTGCTGCACGTCGTTGTGGAGGATGGACACGGCCTTGGCACCGGCGCTGCGGATGCCTTCCCACAGCGATGCGTGCGCCAGCATGTCGACGTAGACCGGGACACGTTCCCCGGCGATGGACTGGATAAGGCCCACGTTGGCGGCGAAGCCGGACTGGGCGAGGATGCCATCCTGCGTGCCGACGGCGCGGGCCAGCTCGGCTTCCACGCGGTGCAGCGGCTGGTCGGCGTCCTGCTGGAACAGGGCGGACATCATCATGCCCAGGCCACCGCTGGCGAGTGCGCTGCGCTGGGCTTCGACGATCGCAGGGTGCCCGGCGATGGCGAGGTAATCGTTGCTCTGCAGCATCAGGTCGCCCGCGACTGGCTTGCGGCCGCGCAAAATGTGACGACCGCCCCAGTCGATGGCAACGCGTTCGAGGTGAAATCGTTCCACCCTGCGCTGGACGAAGTCGGGCAGGGCCGGCGCCTTGGCGATGGGGTGCAGATGGCTGAGGTTTTCCATGGGTTCTCTCTCTCTCTCTCTCTCGGTGGTGAGGGATGGGCGATGTCCACGGCGCCGTCCACGGGACGACGCGCGCACGCCTGCCTCGCCCGGGCAAGCGAAAAACGAGAGAGGCAATCCCCCTGGTCGATGTGACGCCAGGCGCGGGCCCTGCCTAACCTGGAGAGAGGTCGCGCGGAAAACGTGCTCGCAGCGACGGCATGCCGAGCATACGACCACGGGCGCCCCACGACGCCGGGGATTCCGGCATTCGCAGGGGCCTAAGCCAGTGGGTCAGCGTTGGGTCAGATAAAGCGCGGGCGGCTATCGGCGGACAGGCTCAGGTCCTGTTCGCGCAGCCAGCTGCGGTACGACTTGACGTGCTGGAGGCGGAAGCGCTCGACGTCGTCGATGAGGGCGTAGTAGTACCACTGCTCGCCGGAGACCGCCGTGGCGGGGTACATATGCCCCTCCGGGTTCTCCACGCCCTTGTGGTAGAAGCCGTCGCGGGAGTTGAACCAGGGCAGGGCTTCGCCGCTGCGCAGGGCTTCGAGCACGCCGGCGGGCGCACCCAGGTCCGAGGCGATCTCGTAATGCGTGCGCAGGTCTTCGTCGGTCTGCACCAGCAGGAAGCGGCCGATGCCCCACGCGTCCACCAGGAGCAGGCCGGTCGGGTTGCAGTGGACGTAACACTCCACCGGCTGGAAGGTGGCCGTCACGCTCTGCAGCACGTCGCGGAACGCCGGGTCGCGCAGGAAACGGAAGTTGCCCAGGGCCAGGGTTTCCGCCACGAAGGCGCTGGCGCGTTCGAAATAGCGGCGCTGCAGCTCGACGATGGCCGTTTGCAGCTTTTCGATGGCCAGGGGGTCGTTCTTGCGGATGAAGCGGTCGATCACGCCCGAATTGAAGGCGTCGATGGCCGTGGCGTCGTCCGCCCGGCCGGTCAGCAGGATCTTGCCGATATGCGGATTCGGCAAGCGCTTGCAAAACGTAATGCCGTCCATTTCCGGCATGGCCTGGTCCACGACGACCACCGAGATCTCGGCGAAGCGCTCCGGGTCGTACACCACGCGATGGATGGAATCGATATCCAGCGCCACGAGCTCCTGGGTCTCGGAGGGGCGGTCCTTCCAGCGATAGAGCCAGCCGCCACCCGGCACCGGGCGGCTGCCGTTGTTGCCCAGCGTGGCCAGCGCGCTGCGCGGCGAGCTGAACGTGCGCACCCGGACCATGGGGTCGAGCAGCAACGGGACGACGTCGAGGTATTCCTCGTGGTCATCCACGAGCACCGTGGTCGTCGGAAAATGAAAGGGCTGGATATCGCCCTGCGAGTTCAGAGTCATCACTGCCGGACCCCGGCCTCCGTAATCGGGAAGGTGAGGGTGAACTCTGTGAATTCACCCAGATTGGTACGGCACATGATGCCTCCGCCCATATGCTCCATCGCCGCGCGACAAAAAGCGAGACCTATCCCCAGGCCGGTGATGTTGCCGGTACCCGCGCTGTCGCTCGAATACGAGTAAAAACGATTGAAAATACGGGGAAGTACGTCCGGTGGTATGCCCGGGCCCGTATCGTGGACCCGGATGTGATTGCCGTTTTCGCCTGCTTCTATATACACCCGGATCTCCCCCTTGCCCGCCCGGTCGGTATGAAACAGGGCGTTACGCAGGAGATTGAACAGGATATGGACCACCAGGGTCTCCTCCCCGAGCAGGGGGAAGTCGCCGGTGGGCGACAGGGTGATCCGCTCGCGTTCGGCCCGTGACCCATAGGGGAAGCGGCGCAGGGCCTGCTCCACGCAGTCGCGGGCACCCAGGGTGGTGAGCGGCACTTCGCCGATGGCCCGCGCGGAGAGCAGCAGCATGTCGATGATGGTATTGGCGTACGTGACCTCGCGCTCCATCACGCCGATGCTCCGCTCCAGGGCATGCAGGTTCTGCGTGCGCATCTCCGGCACCGCCAGGCCCTCGCTCTCGGCCAGGCGGTGGCTGCGGATCAGGTCGGGCATATAGCGGGCCACGGCCCGGGCGGCAATGCGCAGGGAACCGAGCGGGGTGCGCAGCTCGTGGGCAATGTTGTTCGAGGCGGCCGTCAGGGCGTCGATCCGGCTTTGCTCGGCCATCGTGGACGACACCGTACAGGTGGCCCCGCCGACGATCCCGAACAGGAGCAGGGGGACGTATTCCAGCATGGTCTGGCCGTGCAGCACCGCCCCGGGCGACAGCGCGAAGGCGACCCCGGCCAGGAGGCTGCCCGTGGTGAACACCAGCAGGAAGCTGGCGATGTCGAACAGCATCATCAGCAGCATCACGCAGGCCATGTGGGTCATCAGCCACGGTGGCGTCGCGTTGCGCAGGGTCATGTAGCCGACGAAGAAGGGCATCGCCACGGTCATGGCGAAGTACCAGTACGTCGGCAGGTAGGCCCTCAACCGGCGCGGCCACCAGGGCAGCAGGGCCAGCGGGATGAAGGTGGCGCTACACGCCAGCCGCATCGGCAGGTTTTCGTAGGGCTGCGGGAACAGGTAGGCCCACACCGGGTAGTACACCGCCAGCGAAAAGCTGCCCACGACACCGATGGCCACCATCTTCGGCTGCGAGTAGCGGGTGCGCAGCCACATGGTGGTTTCGAACCGGGCCAGCGCACGCAGCAACAGCCACAGCTGCAGCCGCAGGTAGGGCTGGCGCGGGGTGGGTTCGTCGTCGGGGGCGGGCATGGTCATGGCAGGCGCGTGGTTCAGCGGTACTGCTGGTGGCAGGCCGAGCAGGCCTCTCCGACCGGCTTCAGCGCCGCGGCGAGGGCCTCGCACGTGGCGGGTGCGGCGGCTACCGCGCCATCGAGTGCGCTGGTGAGCTTGCCGGCGGCCTGGTCAAAGCCCACCTCCATGCCCGTGAAGGCCTCGCCGATGTCCCCTGACGCCTGGCGCAGGCGCACGAGGTGGCTGGCGGACGCCTTGGCATCGCAATGCTTCGCCCGCACGTTAGCGCGTAGCACGCCGATGTGGTGCTGCATCACTGCCATCACGCCATCATGGAAGGGCGTGGCCTGGCGCAGGGCCGACATCGCGGAGATGGCGCCCATGGCGCCTATCGCAAGGCCAAGGACGATGAGAAGCAGCGCGCGCATCGGTTTTCCATGGCTTAGCGTGGCGGTCAGCATAGCCGACAGGCCTCCCGATTCAATATGTGATAATGCACACCCAAATTCCCACCGAGTCCCACGTGAGCACGGCCCAGGCCGAACGTTTCGCCGGCATCGAGCGGCTGTATGGCCGCGGCACCCTGGACCGCCTCGCCCACGCGCACGTCTGCGTCATCGGCATTGGCGGCGTTGGCTCGTGGGCGGCTGAGGCCCTCGCGCGCAGCGGCATCGGCCGGCTGACCCTGATCGACGGCGACGACGTCTGCCTGTCGAACACCAATCGCCAGCTGCATGCCCTTGAGGGGCAGTACGGCAGGCCGAAGGTGGGCGTCATCGCCGAGCGCGCGCACGCCATCAACCCGACCATCCGCCTCGAGGCCATGGAGCGCTTCCTCACGCCCTCGACGCTGGACGAGCTGCTCGACCGCAACTACGACGTCGTCATCGACGCGTGCGATGCGATGAAGGTGAAGCTCGAGACCATCGTCTGGTGCCGGCGCCGCAAGGTGCCGCTGGTGACCGTGGGCGCCGCCGGCGGCCGTACCGACCCGACCCAGATCCGCGTGCGGGACCTCTCGCGCACGGAGCACGACGCCATGCTCAGCATGATCCGCAAGCGGCTCCGCCAGGAGTACAACTTCCCGCGCAACCCGGATCGCTTCTTTGGCGTGTCCGCGGTGTATTCCATGCAGAACGTGCAGTACCCGCAGGCCGATGGCAGCGTGTGTGGCGTGCGCCCGGCGGGTAGTGATCCGCTGAAACTGGACTGCGGCGGTGGGCTGGGTGCAGCAACGCACGTCACGGGCGCCTTCGCGTTCGCGGCGGTGGGCAAGGCGCTGGAAAAGCTGACCCAGGCGAAGAAGGCCTAAAGCACGCTGGCCAGCGTGGCCAGCGCCTGCTCAAGCCGCACCGGGCCTTCCTCGGCGCCCAGGCACACCCGCAGGCCACGGCCCGGGCCACCCTCGGCATTGAAGGGCACGGGTGGCGTCACCAGCACACCGGCGTTCCGCGCGCGTTCGTACACCGCGTCCGCGTCGTCGCGCGGCAGCCATGCGTGCATGCCGCCGCCCGTGCGCAGCGCCTCGCCGAGGATCTGCCGGGCGAGCACGTTCCGGTCGCGCATGGACACCGCCAGCGTATCGAGCAGGCCGTCCGCGGTGCCGTCGGCCATCCAGCCGCCCACGATCGCGGGCAACAGGGGTGGCAGGCCGTCGGTCGCCAGCGTGAGGGATTCGGTGATCCGCTGATGGCTCGCATCGTCCGGTGCCAGCAGCCAGCCCATCCGCAGGCCAGGCCCCAGTACCTTGCCCATGCCGCCGGCATGCAGCACATGCCCGGGGGCCAGGTCGGCCAGGGCCGGCAGCGGGTCGTCGTCCTGCCAGCGGAGCGCGGAGTAAACATCGCCCTCGATCAACGTCAGCCCGTGCTGGCGCGCCACGACGACGATAGCCTCGCGGCGGCCCAGCGACATGGTCGCCGTCGTCGGGTTGTGCAGGGTGGGCTGCACATACACCACGCGCGCGCCGGTGCGACGCACCGCTTCGTCCAGGGCATCGGGCCGCATGCCCTCGTCATCCACGGCCACCGCGGCGGGCCGTACGCCATGGGCGAGCACGCCAAGGCGGAAGCCATGGAAGGTGGTCTCTTCCATCAGCAGGGTGTCGCCCGGGGCGCAGGCGTCCTCCAGCGCAAGCACCAGCCCGTGCCGCGCGCCCACGGTAAGCAGTAGTCGCCGGGGGTCCACGGCCATGAAGCCGTTGTGCCGTCGCATCCAGCCGGCGATGGCTTCGCGAACGGCCATGCCGCCCTCGGGGGCGGGGTAGCCCAGCAGGCCATCGTCCAGCGGGAAGCTGGCCAGGGCTTCGCGCAGCCGGGCGGTCGGCGCGGCGCGCAGCGGCAGGTTCACGGCGAGGTCGTAGCTCATGGGGGCATTATGCTGTGTCCATGTGGTACGTCTATCTCATCGAATGCCGTAACGGCTGCTGGTACGCTGGCATCACCAACGACGTGGAAGCGCGCTACGCGGCGCACGCGGCCGGGAAGGGCGCGCGCTACACCCGCGCCAACCCGCCCGTGAAGCTGCTGGGCGCCCGGCCCTTCGAGGACCGCTCCGCGGCTTCCCGCGCCGAGTACGCGCTGAAGCGGCTGGCCCGGGCGAAAAAGTTGGCCTGGCTGCTGGATGGCCCGGCGCCATGCACAATGGAGCCATGCAGACCCGACGACACACCAAGGTAACGCCCGACTGGCACCGCTGGATCGGCGAGGCGCTGGCCAATGGCAGCGCGCCTGCCGAGCTGCTTGCCACGATGAAAGAGCACCAGTTCGACGAGCGCGTGGCGCGCGAGGCCATCGCCGATAGCGTTTTCGGCGGCGTGGCGCCACCGCCCAGCGGCGACGCACAGGCCAGCGACTTCGTAAGCCGCCTGCCCGCGGGCCACGTCATCCACACGCCCGATCGCGACATCCGCGTGCTCGTGCGCGTGGCCCGGCCGGTGATCGCGGTGCTCGACAACGTGCTCGATGCGGCCGAATGCGACGGCATGATCGCGCTGGCCCGCTCGCGGCTGGCGCGCTCGGCGGTGGTCGCGCCCGATTCGGGCAGCAACACGGTGATGGATATCCGCACCAGCGAGGGGGCCTACTTCCATCGCGCCGAGAGCGAGCTGGTCCAGCGCATCGATGCGCGCACGGCGGCGATCATGCAGCTGCCCGAGGAGCACGGCGAAGGCCTGCAGGTGATGCGTTACGGCGTGGGCGGCGAATACATGCCGCACTACGACTACTTCGCGCCGGACCAGAAAGGCAGTGCGCCGCACATCGCCAGCGGCGGACAGCGGGTCTCCACGCTGATCATGTACCTGGACGACGCGCAGGCCGGCGGCGAGACGATCTTCCCGCGCATCGATTTCAGCTACGTGCCGCGCAAGGGGCAGGGCCTGTACTTCGAATATGCCGCGGCCGACGGCTCGCTCGATCCGCTCTCGCTGCACGGCGGCGCGCCGGTCGTGGCCGGCGAGAAATGGATCGTCACCAAGTGGATGCGCGAACGCGCCTTCGCCGGTTGAAAGCTTGACTAACACCCGTGACCTCTGGCCTATATCGGGTCCGTGACACGTCCAGCAATCTCGCTGGATTACAGGGGAGGGTGGAACATGCGCCGCGAGGCAGCCAGGGTTGTACGTCTTGTCATCGCGGGCGCCATGTCGTGTGCCACTGCCGCGTGGGCCCAGAGCCCGCCGGCCTCCGCGCCACCACCGGCCAGGCCCGTCGCCACCGCGCCGGCGGCCAGCGCACCGTCCGCCATGGCGCCGGCAGGCGCAAGCAGCGTGGCCGCGCCGGTCGTGCCCGTCGAGATTCCGTTCGCCTCGGCCCATGCCGGGCTGATCCGCACGCCGAGTGCGCCGACCGCCTGGGGTGGCCCGCGCACCGGCAGCGAAGCGACCTTGTCGGATCGCGTGGTGTCCTACCGCATCCAGGCCACGCTCGATCCGGAGAAACATACGGTCGATGGCCAGCAGCAGCTCACCTGGCGCAACCGCAGCGACCGCCCCGTGTCGGCGGTGTTCTTCCACCTGTACCTCAATGCGTTCGAAAGCGAGGGCAGCACGTTCTTCACCGAGCGCAACGTGCTGGCGCCCGAAGGCGGTTCGCGCGGCCTGGGCAAGGTGAAGAAGGGTGAGTGGGGCTATATCGACCTCGGCCACATCGACCAGGACGGCGCCCCACTGAAGTGGCGCTACGTGCATCCCGACGGCGGCCCGGCCACCGACCACACCGTCATACGCGTCGACCTGGCCCAGCCCGTGCCCGCCGGCGGCAGCGTCACCCTTGACATGGCCTTCCACAGCCAGCTGCCGCGGGTGATCGAGCGCACCGGCTACGTGGGCAAATTCCACCTCGTCGGCCAGTGGTTCCCGAAGATCGGCGTGCTGGAGCTCCCGGGCGAACGGGGTGCCACCGAGCCGCGCTGGAACGTGCACGAGTTCCACTTCAACAGCGAATTCTTCGCCGACTTCGGCGAGTTCGACGTCCGCATGACCGTGCCCAAGGCCTACACCGTGGCGGCCGTCGGCGAGCAGCAGGGCGATCCGGTGCCCGAGGGCAACGACCTCATCTGGCACTTTATCCAGGCCGACGTGCACGACTTCGCCTGGATGGCGGCGCCGGACTTCAAGACCGTCGAGACGACCTGGCAGGGGCCGGGCAGCCCCACCGTGAAGGTAAAGGTGCTTTACCCGCCGGAATACGAGGCCGACGCCCAGCCGGTGCTGAAGGCCACCACCGACTCGCTGACCTACTTCTCCAACACCCTCGGCCCGTACCCGTACAAGACGATCACCGGCATCGTGCCGCCGTTCAACGCCAGCGAGGCGGGCGGCATGGAGTACCCGACGTTCTTCACGTCGGACAACGCCAAAAAGGTGAAGCCGAAGACGTTCTCGGAATGGTTCATCGATTTCGTGACCATCCACGAGTTCGGCCATGGCTATTTCTACGGCCTGCTGGCGTCGAACGAGTTTGAAGAGCCCATGCTGGACGAGGGCATGAATGAGTACTGGGATGACCGCATGCTGCGTGAGCGCAAGCAGGACATCTGGCTCACCACGCCGCTGTGGCAGTTCTTCGGCGTCGAGCCGCCGCTGAGCGTGTTCGGGTTCGAGCGCATGACGGCGATCCTCAGCCACCCGTCCGATCCGCTCGGGCAGAACTCGTGGGACCGCCTCTCCAGCTCGCAGTACGGCACCGTCTATTCGCGCACGGCCACGGCCATGCACGACCTTGAAGAGCGCCTGGGCAAGGACGTCACCGAGAAGGCCTTCCGCCAGTACTACGCCACGTGGCATTTCCGCCACCCGTCGCTCGCCGACCTGCAGGCCACGCTTTCGGAAGTGTCGGGTAAGCCGGAGGTCGTCGCCGATGTATTCGACCATTACATGTACGGCACGGACCGCATGGACGACTCGGTGAGCGCCATCACCAGCGACGAAGTCCTCCCGCAGGCGGGCGTGTCGATCAAGGACGGCAAGCGCGTCGAGCTGTCCAGCGACGACAACGACGAGGCGATCGAAAAGCAGCGCGACGCGTGGGAAAAGGCCCACCCGGATGCGAAGCCGGGCACCGGCCCGTTCCCGTTCAAGACGACAGTGACGGTCTGGCGCGATGGCATTGCCACGCCGCAGGTGCTCAAGGTGACCTTCGCTGACGAGTCGGTGGAGACGGTGCACTGGAATGACCAGCGCCGCTGGGCACGCTTCGTGTTCACCAAGCCGGTGAAGGCCACGTCGGCCGAGCTCGATCCTGAGCAGAAGATCTACCTCGACAGCAACAAGCTCAACGACAGCCGCACGGTGGAAGCGAACCATGCCGCCACGCGTCGCTGGACGTCGGATTTCGCCGCCCTGGTCCAGGGCATCTACAGCATGCTGGTGACGCTATGAACGGCCAAGTGAAACGTTCCGCCCTTGCCGCGCTTGGCGCGGGCGCCATCGGCGGCCTGCAGTGGCGGGTGATGCTGCTGTGGGTCCTGGTCACGCTGCTGCCGACGATGGTCGTGGCGCTGCCGCTGTGGTCACTGCTCGACGACATGCTCGGCCACAACGTGCGTGCCGACTACTACGCCGCGCACTTCGACGCCCTGCTGCTCTCGGACGTGATGAGCGGCCTGCAACGTAACCACGGCACGGGGATGGCCTTCGCGGCCGGCCTCCTGCTGACGCTGGCGATCTCACCGTTCCTCACCGGGATGATCGTCGCCGGCGGCCGTGCGGGCCGCGCGCTGAGCTTCGGTGGCCTGCTCCAGGGCGGCGCCACCGAATACGGTCGCATGCTGCGCCTGCTGATCCTGTCGCTGATCCCGTACGCGCTCTTCGCCATGGCCATGAAGGGCCTGTCGGCGTTTGGCGACGACAAGGTGGACGCCGCCTTCCTTGAGTCGACCGCGGACCTCTGGCAGCACGTGGCGCTCGGCCTGACGTTACTGGTGTTCGTGATCGTCCAGTGCATCGTCGAGTCGGCGCGTGCGGCGTATATCGCCGATATCACGCTGCGCTCGGCGTTCCGCGCCCTGGGTCGTGGTTTCATGGAGTTCCTGCGCCGTCCGTTCGCGACGCTGCTGGTGTACATCGTGATCACCGCGGTGGGCGCGGTGCTTGCCGTGTTGATCGCGTCGTGGCGTGGCCACACCACCGCGGTGGGTGGCGGCACGCTGGTGGCGTTCCTGATCGTGCAGCTGGGCGTCGTCGTGGTGGCGTGGATGCGCACGGCGCGCTTGCTGGCGCTGGCGCGATTGTCCAATGCGAATCCACATCGTCGTCGCCGGACGGATTTCGCACCGGCGCTCTGACATAAAAAAAGCCGCGACACGTCGCGGCTTTTTTCTTCGCTGTCGGCCGTGGCGCGCTCAGCTCGCCCGGCGGACTTCGCGGTGGGGCGGGTAATACGCGAACAGGTGCGTCGCGCCGCCGAGGAAGTCGATGTTGTCGATGTGCTCGCCACCCAGGCGCTCGGCCACGTGGTCGGAGGCTTCGTTGCCGATGCGCACCAGGCTGATCACGCGCTGTGCGTGCATCTGGTGCCAGGCGAAATCGAGGATGGCCGAGCCCGCTTCCGTGGCATACCCGTGGTGGCGGTGCTCCGGCTTCAGCATCCAGCCGAGCTCGAGGTCCGGCCAGCCTTCCGGCTTCATCAGGCCAGCACGGCCGATGAACTCGCCGGTGTCCTTCAGCTCGATGGCCCACATGCCGCAGCCGCGCAGGGCCCAGTGGCCAAGCAGCATGGCCATGGAACGCCACGCGTTCATGCGGTCGAGGGGCTGGCCGTCACCCACCCAGCGCGTGCTTTCGGCGTCAGCCAGCATGCTGGCGTAATCGTCGAAATGGCGTTCGGTCAGGGCGGTGAGCCGCAGGCGCGGCGTTTCCAGAACGGGAATATCTGCAGTTGCCATCGATGTGACCAGAGGTTTCAACCGAGCAGGGCAGCGAGAGCACGTGTGCTCAGCCGGAGGCTGTCCTGCCAGGACAAGCCGGTTATTTTCTCACCACTTTGGGCATCGGCAAAGTCCTCTTCCTGGCCGGGCGCCAGAAGATGCCGATAATCTACTGTGATTTCAGTGCCTTGCGGTAAGTCGTTCAAGGCAAAAATAAATCCGAGATGCCACAGGCCGGTCGGCTGGAAGCTGTGGTTGACGTAGCACTCGTCGGGCCAGTCGGGCGAAAGCGTGTAGCGATCGGCGAACCAGCGGGCCGCGGCATGCATCTGCCCGGAGGCCTGGACCTCGGCCCAGGCGTACGTCTTGTCGATCTCATCGGGCGCGGTGACGATGCGGCCGGCGGCGACGAATTCGTCGACGAACAGCCCTTTGCCGGCCCCCTTGATGGTCGACTCGGCGATGCGGTAACGCGGAAGGATCATTGGATCTTCTTTGCCCCAGGTCCGATACCTGGCCCCCCGGCCCGGCATGGGGCGGGAGTGTAGCGCGTCCATCGGAGAGTGGAAGAGGCCGCCGCCGGGGACGGCCCCGCGATCAGCCCCGCGATCAGCCCTCGTCGTCCGCCGGCGCGCCCTTCCTGGGCTTGGCGGCCTTGGCCGGGCGCGCTTTCGCGGCCGCCTTGCCCGCGTCGAACTGAATGGCATCGCGGTTGCGGTCGACCAGCGCGGGCCCGATGCCCTTCACTTCAGTGAGTTGGTCCGCGGAGGTGAACGGGCCATTGGCCTCGCGCCAGGCGACGATGGCCTGCGCCTTGGCAAGGCCCACGCCATCCAGGGACTGGGCAAGCGTGCCGGCGTCGGCGGTGTTGATGTTGACGGCCGTGGAGGCGAAGGCGGGTGCCGCCAGCAGTGCGGCGACGAAGACGAGATGGCGAAGAGACATGGTTTGATTCCTTGGCATAGGCGCCGGATGGCGCACGGGCACTGTGCCCCGTGGCGGCCCGCCCGCTAAGCGGCGGCATGGAGCGCAGGGGGTGGGCCTGTGCGCCCGCGCGGCGTGGGCGTTCGCTGACACGCCAGAGCCGCCAGGCAGGCGCTGTTACAATCGCCCTTTGACTCGACGACCAAGGCTCGCCATGGACACCTCTCGCATTACTTCCTTCGTCAGCGGCCTGTGGGACCAGGAAATCGTCCCGCAACTCATGGACTACATCCGCATCCCGAACAAATCGCCGATGTTCGATGCGCAGTGGCGCGAGCACGGTTACATGGAGCAGGCGGTGACCCTGATGGAAACCTGGGCACGCTCGAAGCTGCCCGCGTTCCAGGGCGCCACGCTGGAGGTGGTGCGCCTTGAAGGCCGCACGCCGCTGATCTACATCGACGTGCCGGCGCAGGGCGTCAACGGCAGCGGCACGGATGAAACCGTCGTGCTCTACGGCCACCTCGACAAGCAGCCGGAGATGACCGGCTGGGCGGACGATCTCGGCCCGTGGACCCCGGTGCTGAAGGGCGACAAGCTCTACGGCCGCGGCGGCGCGGACGACGGTTACGCCATCTTCGGTTCGCTGGCGGCGCTGCTCGCGCTGCGCGACCAGGGCGTGCCGCATGCGCGCTGCGTCATCATGATCGAGGCCTGCGAGGAATCCGGCAGCTACGACCTGCCGTACTACGTGGACCACCTTGCCGAGCGCATCGGCAACCCCGCGCTGGTGGTGTGCCTGGATTCCGGCTGCGGCAACTACGACCAGCTGTGGCTGACCACCTCGCTGCGCGGCATGACCGGCGGCAACCTCACCGTCCAGGTGCTGGAAGAGGGCGTGCATTCCGGTGACGCCTCGGGCGTAGTCCCGTCGAGCTTCCGCATCCTGCGTGACCTGCTCAGCCGCCTGGAAGACGAAGAGACCGGCAAGATCCTTCCGAAGGAGCTGTACGTCGATATCCCGGCGCAGCGCGTGGAGCAGGCCCGCAAGTCGGCGGACGTCCTGGGCACGGCCGTGTACGACAAGTTCCCGTTCGTGGAAGGCATGCAGCCCGCCGCGGACGACCTCACGGAGCTGGTGCTCAACCGCACCTGGCGTCCGCAGCTGTCGGTGACCGGTGTCGGCGGCATGCCGGCCCTGGAGAGCGCGGGTAACGTCCTGCGCCCGAAGACCTCGGTGAAGCTGAGCCTGCGCGTGCCGCCTACCCTGAACGGCGCCGAGGCAGGCAAGTTCCTCAAGCAGCTGCTCGAGAAGGATCCGCCGTACGGCGCGAAGGTCACCTTCGCCCTGGAGAAGGACGGCAGCGGCTGGAACGCCCCGGCCCTGTCGCCGTGGCTGGAAGAGACCGTGGCCGAGGCCTCGCAGGCTTATTACGGCCAGCCGGCGGCTTACATGGGCGAGGGTGGCAGCATCCCCTTCATGGGCATGCTGGGTGAGAAATTCCCGAAGGCGCAGTTCCTGATCACCGGCGTGCTTGGCCCGCATTCCAACGCGCACGGCCCGAACGAGTTCCTGCACATCCCCACCGGCAAGCGCGTGAGCATGGTGGTGGCCAACGTCGTGGCCCGGCACTTCCAGGAAGCCGCCAGGGCATGACGGACGACCTCGCCACGCTGGCAGGCCGCCTCGCCGCCGCGCGGGCGGGCATCGACGCGGCCTGCCATGCGACGGGCCGCGATCCGTCCGGGGTAGCCCTGCTGCCGGTGAGCAAGACCTTCGGTGCCGACGTGGTGGCCGAGGCGGCCGGCCTGGGCCTGCGCCGCTTCGGTGAGAACAAGGTGCAGGAAATCCAGGCCAAGGCCGCCGAGCTGGCCCCCCTCGGCCTGGACTGGGTGGTGATCGGCCACTTGCAGACGAACAAGGCGAAGGCCGTGGCGGCCCTCGCCTCCGAGGTGCAGTCGCTGGACCGCCTCGACCTCGCCGTGGCCCTGGACAAGGCCCTGCAGGCGCAGGGCAGGGCCATCGACGTGCTGGTGCAGCTGAAAACCTCGCACGAGGACAGCAAGACCGGCCTGCCGCCCGACCAGTTGCTCAGCTTCCTGGGCGAGCTGCGGGCGTTCCACTCCCTGCGGGTGCGCGGCCTTATGACCATCGCCGAGCACAGCGAGGATGAGGCCGTGGTCCGGGCCAACTTCCGGCACGTGTATCAGTGCCGTAACAGCGCCCGCGACGCGGGCTTCGAGGTCGAGCGGCTGTCCATGGGGATGAGCGGCGATTACGCCCTGGCCATCGCCGAAGGCAGCACGGAAGTGCGCATCGGCAGCGCCATTTTCGGTGCACGGAATTACAAGCACTAATCAGTTCAGTTAATGCAATTCGGCAAGCAGGCGCCGGTGACGGCCCCTTTTCCTGCTCACATACGTGAAGCAAGTGCCTAAATCTGTTCAGTATTGTGATTGGATCCGCGTTATTTATTGCGGATTCTCTGAATATTTCCTAGGAATGGCCGTTTTTAACTTTATGCCAACAACAGGGCTAATGGGGTTTGCTAACTTCACCACTCGTTCACGGTCGTCTCACCTTCACGGCGGCTTAACCCAACACGGAACAGGCCTTCTCGCTCATGCATTTCAAGCGACTGACCGCTCTCGCGTTTGCTAGCTGCTGTATCGCCGCTGTAACACCTGCCATCGCCGACACCGTCCAGGCTCCACAAGGCCTTGACCAGTCCGCGACGCTCCTTCTTACCGACCTGCCGGTGTTTGCCCCGGCCTCGGGCCTGGCCCAGTCCATCATCCCGGACAGTGCCACGCTCATCGCCCCGAAGGCCGCCGTGGCCTCCGTGCAGGACACCCAGGAAGCTGACGCGCTCGACGCCGACGACGAAGACGACAGCCTCGTCGCCGCCGCCACGGCCCGCCTCGCTGGCCATGTTGACGGCCACGCCCGCGAAGCCCTGCTCTCGTTCGCCATGAAGCTCCGCGACATCCGTTACCACCGCGGCGGCCGCACGCCGACCGCCGGCTTCGACTGCAGCGGCTTCGTCCGCTACGTCTTCGCCAAGAGCATCGGCCTGGACCTGCCGACCAACTCGGCCAGCCAGTTCCTCGCGGGGCTGTCGGTCAAGCGCACCGAAATGAAGACGGGCGACCTGGTGTTCTTCCGCACCCGCGGCAAGGCCATCTCGCACGTCGGCATCTACATCGACAACGGCCAGTTCATCCACTCCCCGTCGGCTGGCAAGACGGTGCGCGTGGATAGCCTCAACGAGGCGTACTGGTCCAAGCACTTCGCAGGCGCCAAGCGTCCCGAAGGTATCGCCAAGATCTGACGGGTCCCTTCAACGACTTTTCCGAAACGGCATGCCTCGGCATGCCGTTTTTTTTTGGCTGCGCGCCTTACTTCGGGAGCAGGCCGCGGCCGACCAGCCACTGCTCCAGCAGCGCCGGCCACACCCGCAGCGCCGGGTACGTCGCGCCCAGTCCCGTGCCGTGCGGCCCCTTCTCGAAGACGTGCAGCTCGGCGGGCACGCCAGCGCGCTTCAGCGCCTGGAAGTACGCGACGCTGCCTTCGACGGGAATCGTTTCGTCTTCCGCCGTGTGGAAGATGAAGGTCGGCGGCGTGTTTGCCGTGACATGCCGCACGGGCTGGTAGCGCTCGAGGTAGGCGGGAGTGCAGGTCGACGGTGGCACCTTCAGCGTCACGCAGTAGGCCAGCGCGCTGCGCTGGTCGCTGTCGAACATGGAAAACGCGGGATAGCCGAGCACGACGAAGTCGGGGCGCGGGTCGGTCCGGCCGATCGCGTCGTCGGCGCCGCCGGCGACCACGCCCGCCTGGGTCTCCAGCGTAGCGGCGAGGTGGCCGCCCGCGGAGAAGCCCATGAAGCCCACCTTGCGTGGATCGATCCCGTAATCCGCCGCGTGCGCACGGACCACCTGCACGGCGCGCTGCGCGTCCATGAGCGGCACCGGCAGCGGGTAGCGTTCGCCCAGGCGGTATCGAAACACGAAGGCGACCACGCCGCGGCTGGCGAACCAGTCGGCGACTTCGCGGCCCTCCAGGTCGCCGGCGAGGCCGCGGTACGACCCGCCTGGCGCGATGATCACCGCGGTGCCGTTGGGCGTGCCGATGGGCGGAAAGACGGTGAGGCCTGGCGTGTCGTCGAGCCCGTGGCCCTTCGCACCGGGCACGGTGTCGTAGAGCGGCATCGTGCCGAGGTGGAGCATCGGGTCCCCAAGGCTTGCCTGCGCCTGCGCATGGAGAAGCGGGCTGGCGGCGAGCGTGCACAGGGCGAAGAGCGCGGCTTTCACGTGGGTGCGTCCTTACGGGTGGGCCAAGGGGAAGTAGAGCACGTTATCCTTTGCGGATGCCCGCTCGCCCTCGTACCCCCACGTTTGGTCTCGCACGCGTCTTGTCCAAGCGCGGCATCTGTTCGCGCAGCCAGGGCGAGAAGCTCGCCCGCGAGGGCAGGGTGCGCGTGGATGGGCGCGTCGTCCGCGACCCGGAGTTCCCGATCCGTGGTACGGAGCGCATTGAGGTCGACGGCGGGGGCGCCACGGAAGCGGCACCGGTCTACCTTGCGATGAACAAGCCGCGCGGCATCGTCGTCACGGCCGCCGACGAGCGCGGGCGCGATACGGTGTATTCGTTGCTCGAAGGCGCGGGCTTGCCGTGGCTGGGGCCCGTGGGGCGCCTGGACAAGGCGAGCGAAGGCCTGCTGTTGCTCAGCAACGACACCGTGTGGGCGGCGGGCATCACCGATCCGGCCACGCACGTGCCGAAGACCTATCACGTGCAGGTGGCAGGGCATCCGGACGCATCGACGCTGCAGGCGATGCTCGCGGGTATCGTCGACGAGGGCGAACAGCTGAAGGCGGCCGCCGCGTCCCTGTTGCGCCAGGGCGAGAAGAACGCGTGGCTGGAAGTGACGCTGGACGAAGGCCGCAACCGGCATATCCGCCGGCTGATGCAGGTGCTCGGATTTGATGTGCAGCGGCTGGTGCGCGTCGCGATCGGCGAGCTGCCCCTCGGCACGTTGCCGAAGGGCGCCTGGCGGCATCTGAGCGATAGCGAAGTCGCCGCACTAAGGCGGCGCTGACATCAGGCCTTGAGGACGCCGAGCTTTTTGGCCACCTTGGTGAACGCGGCAATCGCCTTGTCCAGGTGCTCGCGGGTATGTGCGGCGCTCATTTGCGTGCGGATGCGCGCCTTGCCCTGCGGCACCACCGGGAAGAAGAAGCCGGTGACGTAGATGCCTTCGTCCAGCAGTTCCGTCGCCATGGCCTGCGCCTGCTTCGCGTCGTAGATCATCACCGGCACGATCGGGTGCTGGCCCGGGCGGATGTCAAAGCCGGCCTCGGTCATCTTTTCGCGGAAGTAACGGGTGTTCTCCTTCACCTTCTCACGCAGGTCGCCGGCCGCGTCGAGCATGTCGAACACCTTGCTGCCCGCGGCGACCACGTGCGGCGGCAGCGAGTTCGAGAACAGGTACGGGCGCGAGCGCTGGCGCAGCATCTCGATCACTTCCTTGCGCCCGCTGGTGAAGCCACCCAGCGCGCCGCCGAGGGCCTTGCCGAGGGTGCCGGTGAAGATGTCGATCTTGTCCAGCACGCCGTGGAACTCGGCCGAGCCGCGGCCGGTATCACCCAGGAAGCCGGTGCAATGGCATTCGTCGATGTGCACCAGGGCGTTGTACTTCTTCGCCAGCGCGGTGATCTCATCCAGCGGCGCGATGAAGCCGTCCATCGAGAACGCGCCGTCGGTGGTGATCAGCTTGGTGCGCGCGCCGGCGGCATCGGCGGCCTGCAACTGCGCTTCCAGGTCGGCCATGTCGCAGTTGTTGTAGCGGAAGCGCTTGGCCTTGCACAGGCGGATGCCGTCGATGATCGAGGCGTGGTTGAGCGCGTCGGAAATGATGGCGTCCTCTTCGCCGAGCAGCGGCTCGAACAGGCCGCCGTTGGCGTCGAAGCAGGCCGCGTAGAGGATGGTGTCCTCGGTGCCGAAGAAGCGCGAGATCTTCGCCTCGAGTTCCTTGTGCAGGTCCTGCGTGCCGCAGATGAAGCGCACGCTGGCCATGCCGAATCCGTGGGTGTCCAGCGCATCCTTCGCCGCCTGGATCACCTCGGGATGGTCGGCCAGGCCCAGGTAGTTGTTCGCGCAGAAGTTGAGCACCTTGCGGCCGCCTTCGAGCTCGATCTCGGCGGACTGCGGCGACACGATGATGCGCTCGGCCTTGAACAGGCCCTGCTCGCGGATGGAAGCGAGTTCGGCGGCGAGGCGGTCCTGGGCGGGATAAGACATGGGGCGGCTTCCGGGGACGGGAAAACCCCGATTCTAACGCGCCGTTCAATGCAACCCAAAGTCCACCCGCGTGGTCTTGCCGCCGTCGTCGATGCCCTTGGGGTCGAGCCTGGGCGCCAGGACAAACACCCGTTTGTCGTCCACCTTGCCCTGCAGCCACTGGCGTACCGCGTTGGCACGGCGCTCCGCGAGGTGGCGCAGCGCGTCCGCATCCACGGGCATGTTGGTTTCCATCAGGGTGCGCATCTCGTCCGGTGGCTGCGACTTGGTCAGGCCGATCATGTTTTTCGGCTTGGGGAACGAGGCATGGCGGTAGGCGCGCTCCAGGTATTTGTCCTGCTGCTCCTGGGTGGGTGGCGTGGTGTCGTCGCCCTTGTCGTTCACCTGCTCCTGGTGGACC
This sequence comes from Luteibacter pinisoli, assembly GCF_006385595.1. Lineage (NCBI taxonomy): Bacteria > Pseudomonadati > Pseudomonadota > Gammaproteobacteria > Lysobacterales > Rhodanobacteraceae > Luteibacter > Luteibacter pinisoli. The sequence continues at coordinate 3,098,357 of NZ_CP041046.1, read as the reverse complement.
AGGTCGTCCACCATCACTTTGCGCAGCCCGCTTTCGTCCTTGCTGGTGTCGATGCGGCCGATGATGTCCAGGCTGATGGAGGGTTTGTTCGTAAGCACCTTCACCAGTTCGCCCAGCTTCGTCTCCGCGGCCGGATCGAGTACGGCGGAGCCTGGAGCGAACTCGACGTAGCCGAGATCCTCGCGGCCGCCGCCCGCCGACGCCAGCAGGCGGAACGGCGACGTCACCGCCTTGACGATGAGGTTGCCGATGGCGCGCCATACCAGGCCGCCAACGCTGAAGTGCGGATCGTCGAGCGAGCCGGTGACCGGCACGTGCACGTCGATGCGCCCATCGCTGTCACGCAGCAGTGCCACGGCGAGCTTCACCGGGAGGTGGCTGATGCCTGGCCCTTCGATGCGGTCGCCGAAGGTGAGCTGGTCGATGAAGATGTGGTTGTCCGCGTTGAGCTTGCGCTGGTCCAGCGTGTAGTGCACATCCACGTTGAGGCGGCCGCGGGTAATCGGATAGCCCGCGTATTTGCCCGAGTAGGGCGACAGGTTGGTCAACTGGATGCCTTCTGCCTTCGCCGTGATATCGAGGAAGGCCACCGGCGCCAGCGGGTTGATCGTGCCTTCGATATCCACCGGCGCGTTGCCGTCGAGCTGGCCCTGCAGCGTGATCGGTGCCGGCGGCGCACCGGCGACGGTACCGAAGCCACCGATCTTGCCGGTGAGGTCCATGACGTCGGCGGTGTAGTTCGGCTTGATGAAGTTATCGGTGTAGTTGAGCCGCCCCTTGGTGAGCGTGACCTGGCCAATGCGGATATCGGCGTCCGGTCCCGCCGCTGCCGGTACGGGGACGGGCTCGTCGGCTGGTTTAGGCGCGGGGTTGGCTTGTGCCTGCGTCACCGAGACGGCACCCGGCGCTTCCGGGCTGGCGACGACGTCCTGCAGGTTGAGGCGGCCGGTCGCGTTGACGATGACGCGGGCGTAGAAGTCGTCGAGCGCGAGGCCACCGATGTCGACCCGTGGCACGCCGTCACCCAGCGCAAGCGCCATGTTCGTTGCGCTCAGGGAGTTCCAGCGCAGGAAGTCGTCGTTGGTCACCTTGTCCTGCACGCGCACGCGGCCAAGCGTGGCCTTGCCGCGATAGCCGATGCGCGCGGCATCCTTCCCGCGATCCGTGTAACGCGCCTGCCCGTCGAGGCTGAGCAGGCCGCTGGCCACCGTGACGTTCAGCGGTACGGTGACGAGGGTCTGCAGCGGCGCGATATCCAGTCGCGTGGCCTGCAGCGTCAGGTCCGCGTCGAGCGGCGTGGGCCGGACCTTGCCGGTGACGGCGAACGTCCCGTCACCCAGCGCACCTTTCAGGTCCAGCGTGATGGGCTTGCGCAGGTCGTCGGAAAGGCCGTCTATCCCGAACGCGCTGGCGGTGAGGTTGATGCCGTTGCGCTTGCCCGGTGCCTTCGCATCGCGCAGCGTCAGCTTGCTGTCGCTCAGCCCGACATGGCCGACACTCCAGTGCCAGTCATGGCCCGCGGGATGCGCCGCACTCGCGTTGGCGGGGAGCAGGCTGAGGACATCGAGGTTGCCGTTGGCGAGCCGCTTCACGTCGAGTGCGAGCCCTTCAAGCAGTAGCGTATCGATGCGCGCTTCACTCGTGGCCATGTCCACCGTGGCGATGGTGGCCGTGAGCGACTTCCACGTGATGGGCGAGGCCCGGCCGCCATGCGGCACCAGGTTGAAGCCCTCGAGCCGGGCCTTCGCCCGTTCCAGGCGCACCGTGGCCGCCTCGTGCCAGTCGGCCTTCAATGCGCCATCGGCCGTAAAGCTGCCGCCGGTGATATCGGCGTCGAGCATGGGCGGCGTGAGCGGCATCAGCGGTGCCAGCGACACCTGCCGGATCTCCAGCTTGCCGTCGTAGCGGCTTGCGGCCAGGTCAAACGCGCCGGTGGTCGACAGCGAGCCACCGGCCAGGTTGGCGGAGACGTTGAGTGCGGCCGGCGGCGCTTTCACGGTGCTCAACCCGCGCAAGGTACCCGCGAGGTTCTCAAGGGTGAGGTGTGCCGGCGCAGGCGCGGCCAGGTCGGCGTAATCGATGCGCGTGCTTGCCAGCGTCAGCGTGTCGATCCGCACGTCCGTCGGCACGGCCTTGGGATCGGGTTTCTCCGCGCCACCCATCAGCGCGTCGAAGTTGCTCTTGCCGCCAGGCAGGCGCGCGTAGCGCAGGGCGGCATCCTTGATCGTGACCGCGCCGAGGCGATAGCGCGAGGTGATCGGGTCCAGCACGGCAAGTTCCGCCTCGCCATGGCCGATCGCGAGCAGTGCGCCGCCATCCTTGCCGGTGACCTTGAGCCCATCCAGCCCCAGCCGGCCCTTGATGCGCACCGTCGGCTGCTTCTCGCCCATGGCGAAATCCACCATGAGCACGCCGGACAACTTGCCCTCGGGGACGCTGACCGGCAACGGCGTGGGGATGAAGCCGATGTAGCGGGGCAGGTCGAGCTGGTCGAGGTGGAAGGTGATGGTCGATTCGCGGCTGCTGGCGAAGGGCTTGGTCTGGCCCTGCGCCCTGAACGGGCTGCCGTCGATAGTCATGGCCAGCAGCGGCTGGACGAAAATATCGGTGTCGCTGGGGAGGCTGGCGATGAACGGAATGCCGAGTTCAAGGTGATCCACGCGGTGCTTCGCATCGAGCACCCGATCATCGAAATCGATTTGCCCGCCGTGGATGGCGATGTTGGACAGCGCGAAGCGGGCAGGGCCGGTGTCGGGCGCGGCCGGCTGGCTCTTGAAGCGCTGGAGGATGTCGGTGAAGTTGAACTGCTGCGGCGCGCTGCGCTGCAGGTGCACCTGCGGGTTGTCGATCCGCAGCTCGTCGAGGATCGGCGCCGCGCGGAACAGTGACGCCCACGACGCGTCCGCGATGATCCGCCCCACATCGACGAAAGCCGTCTTGCCGTCCGCTTCGGCCACGTGCACGCGGTCGAGGGTGAGGCGCAGGGTAAACGGGTTGAAGCTTGCATCGCCCACGGTGACCGGCCGGCCCAGGGCGGCGCTGGCGCGCGTAGCGATCTGGGAACGGATGATCGAGGGGGCGGCGAGGAAGCCGAGCAGTGCGAAAAGGACCAGGGCGATGCCCAGGCCGAGGGCGATGCGCCGGGCCCGGCGCGACCGGTAGGTAGCGAGGGCGCGGTCGCGCGCGTCCCGCCAGGGGAGGCTCCGCCAGCTTTTGCGAGTGTCCATACCAACGACCCCTTTCGACGCGTTACCCCCGGCGGAAAGTGTACTCGTCGGGGGCGCGCAGGGAAGGTGGCGAAGTCTTAAAAACGACGACGGGAGCCCACGCCGTGGGCTCCCGTCCGGTGACTCAGGTCCAGCTGCAGACGACCTTGCCGCAGACGCCCGCGTCCATCAGGTCGAAGCCCTTCTGGAAATCGTCGATGGCGATCTGGTGCGTCAGCACCTTCTGCAGCGGGAAGCCGGTGAGCACCATCTGGGTCATCTTGTACCAGGTCTCGTACATCTTCCGGCCGTAGATGCCCTGCAGGGTCAGGCCCTTGAAGATCACCTTGTCCCAGTCGATGCCGGCGCCGCGCGGCATGATGCCGAGCATGGCCACCTTGCCGCCGTGGTACATGCACTCGAGCATGTCGTTGAAGGCGCGCGGGTTGCCGCTCATCTCCAGGCCGACGTCGAAGCCTTCGATGTGCAGGTCCTTCACCACGTCCTTGAGCGACTGGTTGGCGACGTTCACCACGCGGGTGGCGCCCATGTCGGCGGCCAGCTTGAGGCGGTAATCGTTGACGTCAGTGACCACGACGTTGCGCGCGCCCACGTGCTTGGCGATACCGGCGGCGATGATGCCGATGGGGCCGGCGCCGGTGATTAGCACGTCTTCGCCGATCAGGTCGAACTCAAGCGCGCAATGCGCCGCGTTGCCGTAGGGGTCGAAGAAGGCGGCCAGCTCGGATGGGATCTGGTCCGGGATCGGCCACAGGTTCGAGGCCGGCATGGTCATGTATTCAGCGAACGCGCCATTGCGGTTCACGCCAATGCCCACGGTGTTCGGGCACAGGTGCTGGCGGCCGGCGCGGCAGTTGCGGCAGTGGCCGCACACGATGTGGCCTTCGGCCGACACGCGGTCGCCCACCTTGTAGCCGGTGACGCCCGGGCCGATCTCGGCAATGCGGCCCACGAACTCGTGGCCGATCGTGAGACCGGGCTGGATCGTGCGCTGGGACCATTCGTCCCACTTGTAGATGTGCAGGTCGGTACCGCAGATGGCGGTTTTCTCAACCTTGATCAGCACCTCGTTGGGGCCAACCTGCGGCACCGGCACTTCTTCCATCCAGATGCCCTGTTCCGGCTTGCGCTTTACCAGCGCCTTCATCGTCTGCTGCATGGTCTTCGGGGATTCTCGTGGGGAGGGGCCGCGTGGGCGGGCCAAACCACCATTATAAGCCGTGGCAGGTAGCTTGGCTTGTGCGCCGCGACATTGCCAAGGGCGGTCGGCGGCCTCTAGGGTGGGTCAGCTTTGGAACCCATAGGGGCAAGTGAGACGATGCGTATCCGTACGGTCATGTTGGGAGCCGCCATGGCATTGGCGCTGGAGGCGAAGGCGGACGAGGGGATGTGGCTTCCCTCCCAGCTGCCTTCGATTGCGAAAAACCTCAAGGCGGCGGGCTTCCATGGCGACGCCGCGGCCCTGGCGGACCTGACCCGGGCGCCCCTGAACGCCGTGGTCCGCGTCGGTGGCGGCACCGGCTCCTTCGTCTCGGCCGACGGCCTGCTGGTGACCAACCACCACGTGGCATTCGGCGTCATCCAGTACAACTCAAAGCCGGACCGCGACCTGATCACGAACGGCTACGTCGCGGCCGACCGCGCCGGCGAGCTTCCGGCCAACCCGGACTACCGGGCCCGGGTCACCGTGGGTTTCGACAAGGTCACCGACCGCATCCTCGGCCAGGCCAGGGGCGAGACGGGCAGGGCGTACTACGACGCCGTGGACGCCGCCAGCAAGGCGCTGGTCGCCGAGTGCGAAAAGGCCGACGGCCTCAAGTGCAGCGTGGCCACGATGTTCTACGGCCGCGACTTCTACCTGGTGAAGCAGCTGGAACTGCGCGACCTGCGCCTGGTCTACGCGCCGCCGCGCGCCATCGGCAATTACGGCGACGAGACCGACAACTTCATGTGGCCGCGTCACGCCGGCGACTTCACCATCCTGCGTGCCTATGTCGGCCCGGACGGCAAACCGGCCGACTATTCGCCGGATAACAAGCCCTACCACCCGCCGTCACACCTGCAGATCGCGACCGATGGCGTGGCCGAGGGTGATTTCGTGATGCTGGCCGGCTATCCGGGCATCACCTACCGCCACCGCACCGCGGCGGAATTCGCCGACCAGGTGCAGTGGCGCCTGCCTACGTCCGTGGCCGTGCTGAAGGGCTTGCAGGATGTGATCGAAGCCCAGGGCCATGCTTCGCAGGACGCCGCCATCCGTTACGCCTCGCAGCTGCAGTCGCTGAAGAACGGCATCAAGCGCTTCAGTGGCGAACTCGAAGGGTTGCAGCGCAGCGACGCCGTCGTCGGCCGGCGCGAGGACGAGGCGGCGATGCTCGCCTGGCTTGCCACGCAGCCCGAAGCGAAAACGCTGAAGCCCGACATCGACCAGGCCATGGCGCTGATTGCGCAGGGCAAGGACGTGCGTGAGCGCGACCTGCTGCTCGGCCTGCTGTCGAGCCAGACCCAGCTGATGCGTGGCGCGCTGAACGTGGATCGCCTCGCGGTCGAGCGGCCGAAGCCGGACGCCGCGCGCGAAACGGGATACCAGGCGCGCGATGAGGAGCTCATCCAGGGCCAGTTGAAGCAGATCCAGCGCCGCTACGATCCGAAGGTGGAGAAGGCACTCGTCACGTCACTGATGACGCGCTACCAGCAACTCCCGCCGGCGCAGCACCTGGCTGAGGTCGACAAGGTGTTCGGCACGACGCCTGCCGCGCTGGCCAAGGCGCTCGACGCCATCTACGGCGCGACGAAGTTCGGCGACGAAGCCGAGCGCAACCGTTTGTTTGCAGCATCGCCGGCCGACGTGGAAAAGAGCACCGATGCCATCCTCGTGGCGGCCCGCACACTGCGCCCCGCGTTGCTGCGCATCGAGGATGAGAAAAAGGGACGCGACGGCGACCTCCTGCGCCTGCGCCCGGCCTACATGCAGGCCTTGATCGGTTACCGCGAGAAGCAGGGCAGTGCGGTCTACCCGGACGCGAACTCGACCTTGCGCGTCAGCTACGGCAAGGTCACCCCGCTGCTCGCCCGCGATGCGGTGACGTATGCGCCGCTCACCACCGTGCAGGGCATCGTCGAGAAGAACACCGGCAAGGTGCCGTTCGACGCGCCGCAGCCGCTGCTGGACGCGATCCACAAGGGTGACTTCACCGGCTACGCCGACCCGAAGACCGGCGCGATGCCCGTCGACTTCCTCTCCAACCTCGACACCACGGGCGGCAACTCCGGCTCGCCGGTGCTGAATGCGAAGGGTGAGCTGGTCGGTCTTAACTTCGACAGCAACTGGGAAGCCGTCAGCGCGAGCTGGAAGTACGATCCGCGTTACAAGCGCGCCATCCACGTCGACATGCGCTACATGCGCTGGTTGATGGACAAGGTGTATCCGTCGCCGGCGCTGCTGAAGGAGCTGGGCGTGCCCGCGCGATAAGCGGGCGGGCTCCTGCTGCGTTACGCTTGCGAACGTTTCGACGTTTGCCTAGTGATGACCAGCGATACCCGCCCCTTAGCCGTTTTCCTCATGGGCCCGACCGCATCGGGCAAGACCGCGCTTGCCTGTGAATTGTCCGATCGGTTCCCGCTGGGCCTGATCAGCGTCGATTCCGCGCTGGTCTACCGTGGCCTGGATATCGGCTCGGCGAAGCCCGACGCGGCGACGCTGGCGCGCTATCCGCATGAGCTGATCGATATCCGCGACCCCGCGGACCCGTATTCGGCGGCGGATTTTGCGGCGGACGCGACGGCGGCCATGGCGCGTGTGGCCGCGCGTGGCCAGGTGCCGCTGCTGGTCGGTGGCACCGGCCTGTATTTCCGCGCCCTGCAGCGCGGCCTCTCGGAACTGCCTGAAGCCGACCCCGCGGTGCGCGAACGGATTGGCGCCGAGGCGGCCGAGCTCGGTTGGGCGGCCCTGCATGCCCGCATGGCGGCGGCCGACCCGCCGGCAGGCATCCGCATCCGGCCGGGCGACGCCCAGCGAATCCAGCGCGCCCTCGAAGTGATGGAGCTCACCGGGCGTCCGATCACTGAGTTGCAGAATGCGCCGCGCAAGCCGTTCCCCTGGCGCGTGCTGAAACTGGCGCTGCTGCCCGACAGCCGCACCGCGCTGCACGAGCGCATCGCGCGGCGCTTCGACGCCATGCTGGCCGACGGCTTCCTGGACGAAGTGCGCGGTCTCAAGGCCCGCGGCGACCTGCACGCGGACCTGCCGGCCATCCGCGCCGTGGGCTACCGACAGGCGTGGGAATTCCTTGATGGACAAGGAGATGCCCAGAACTTCCGAGACCGTGGTATCTATGCGACGCGGCAACTCGCAAAACGCCAGATCACCTGGCTGCGGAGCGAGCTCGACGCACGGACGTTCGACCCGGATCAGGGGGATCCGTTGCCGGAAGCGTGCATGGCAGTCAGGCAGTTCCTCGGAATGCCGGATTCGTCACGCTGTACGCTTCCAGCCGGCGTTTAAAAGCAGTTAAGATTCAAAGCACTTGGGCCGGGGCGCCGTCTGGCGTTTTTTTACCCGGACCCGTACGAGAGGCGTAGGGGAGAAGAAGAAATGTCCAAAGGGCAATCGTTGCAAGATCCGTTTCTGAATGCGTTGCGTCGTGAACGCGTACCCGTCGCCATTTACCTGGTGAACGGCATCAAGCTGCAGGGCACGATCGAGTCGTTCGACCAGTTCGTGGTGCTGCTGCGCAACCAGGTGAGCCAGATGGTGTACAAGCACGCCATCTCCACCGTCGTGCCGAGCCGGAATGTCCGGGTCGGTGGGCATGAAAGCCACACGGATGGAACAAGCGGCGACGTCGAGGGTTGAGGGGCCCGCGACGGCACCCATATCGGTAAGGACAAGGTCGGGCAGGCCAGCGATGGCCTGCCCGTCCCTTTCTCCATCCATGAGGTGACACCCCTAAGTGTTCGATAGGCAAAAGAAAGGCGACCGGGCCATCCTGGTGCTTCCGCATTCGCGGGGCGAGGGCGACGCGGTGCGCCGCGGCGAGGAATTCGCCGAACTGGTGGCTTCGGCAGGCGCCGAGGTCCTCACCAGCATCACGGCGCGCGTCGCCACGCCCAATCCCCGTTTCTATATCGGTACCGGCAAGGCCGACGAGGTCGCCGAGGCCGTGCGCGCCCTGGAGGCGGACCTGGTCCTGGTGGACCACGAACTCACGCCGGTGCAGGAGCGCAACCTCGAAAAGCACCTGAAGACCCGCGTGGTCGACCGCGCCGGCCTGATCCTGGACATCTTTGCCCAACGCGCCCGTTCGCACGAAGGCAAGCTGGAAGTGGAGCTGGCGCAGCTCAAGCACCTGGCAACCCGCCTGGTCCGTGGCTGGACCCATCTGGACGCCCAGCGCGGCGGTGCCATCGGCAACCGCGGCCCGGGTGAAACCCAGTTGGAGACCGACCGCCGCCTGCTTGCCGAGCGCGTGAAGATGCTGAGCAAGCGCCTCGAGAAGGTGAAGGTCCAGCGCGACCAGCAACGCCGCGCGCGGCTGCGTAATACCGTGCCCCGCGTGGCCCTGGTCGGCTATACCAACGCCGGCAAGTCCACGCTGTTCAATGCGCTGACCACCGGCGGCGTCTACGCGGCCGACCAGCTGTTCGCCACGCTGGACCCGACGGTCCGCAAGATCGACAACCTGTCCTGCGGCCCGGCCGTGGTCGCGGATACCGTCGGCTTCATCCGTGAACTGCCCCATGACCTCGTGGCCGCCTTCCGGGCGACGCTGGCCGAGGCACGCGATGCCGACCTTCTCCTGCACGTCAGCGACGCGGCGGACGAGGAGCGCGAGCTTCTCGGCCGGGTGGTGAATGCGGTCCTCGAGGAGATCGGCGCCGGGGATGTCCCCCAGCTGATGGTCATGAATAAGATTGATCTCATCGAGGACGCGCTGCCCCGGGTGGATCGGGGCGACGACGGCAAGCCGCGCCAGGTGTGGTTGTCGGCCCATTCCGGTGCCGGCGTCGACGGCCTGCGCGAGGCCCTCGGTGAGCTGCTCGGTGGTGAGCGCATCCGCGCCGGCGTACGCCTGCCACTCAGCGCGGGCCGGCTGCACGCCCGGCTGAAGGCCGCCGGTGCCATCGCAGGGGAGGCCGTCGATGAACATGGCTGGCAGCTCGATATCGATGCCCCGCGCTCCGTCCTGGCCCCGCTCGTGGGCGACGATATCCATGGTTCGCCCCTGCGCGAACTGATCGATCCGCCTCACGCCGAGCACTGAGCGATCGTCCTCTGGTAGAATTAACGGCGTTTGCGCGCCCATTTGGGCGCGCCTGAAGGCTTTCCAGCCGCCCACCCTCCGGTCCCCCAAGGAGACTGTCGACCATGCCCTGGAACGAACCCGGCAACGGCCAGAAGGACCCCTGGAACCGCAACCGGCAGGGTCAGCGCAAGTTCGACCTCGACGGCCTGCTCAAGCAGTTCACCTCGCGGTTCGGCCGCTTTGGTGCTGGCAGCGGCGGTTTGCTGGCCATCCTCCTGGTGTTCATCGTCGCCTGGCTGCTGGTCTCCAGCTTCACGGTGATCGACGCCCGCCAGGTCGGCGTGGTGCTGCGCTTCGGCCAGTTCTCCCGCGTGCTGCCCCCGGGCATGCACCTGAAGGCCCCGAACCCGATTGAGACCGTGACCAAGGTGGAAACCACCCAGGTGCGCACGGTCTCCGACACGGTGTCGATGCTCACCCGCGACGAGAACATCATCGCCATCGACTTCAACGTGCAGTACCAGGTCTCGGACGCGCGCAAGTTCCTGTTTTCCAATGCGGATAACGCTGAAAACATGCTGAAGAACGCCGCCGAGGCGGCGGTGCGCTCGGTCGTGGGCGCCAACGCCATGGACAACATCCTGACCACGCCGGGCGCCGATGCCCCGGCGGACCCGTCCGCGGCCGCCGACGCCAGCCCCGAAGCCAAGGCGAGCCTGCAGCAGCAGACCCGCGACATCCTCCAGTCCACCCTGGACATGTATGACGCCGGCATCGCGGTCACCGGGGTGAGCTTCCAGAGCGTGTCGCCGCCGCGCGAGGTCAAGGACGCCTTCGACGACGTGAACGCCGCCCGTGAAGACCGCCAGCGCGCCGAGAACGAAGCCCTGGCCTACCAGAGCAAGATCCTCCCCGAGGCGCGTGGCGAAGCCGCCCGCATCGCCGGCTCGGCCGAGGCCGACCGCGTGGAGCGCATCGCCGTCGCCACAGGCGACGCCGACCGCTTCAACCTGCTGCTGAAGGAATACCGCGGCGCGCCCGATGTCACCCGGCGCCGCCTGTGGCTGGAAACCGTCGAGGACGTGATGAGCCATAACCCGAAGGTCGTGGACGGCACGAACGGCAAGAACCTCATCCAGCTGCCGGTGGAAGCCGGCAACACCAGCGTGCGCAACGTGCCCGGCGTGGGCACCGTCGTCCAGTCCGCCACCACCGATGCCGCACCGGCCACGCAGGGAGGCAACCCGTGAAGATCATTTCCGGTCTTGTCGCCGTCGCCCTGGTCCTGCTGGGCTTCAACAGCGTCTTCGTGGTGAAGGAAGGCCAGAACGCGCTGCTGCTGCAGTTCGGCCGCATCGTGCGTTCGGATTACCAGCCGGGCCTGCATTTCAAGGTACCGCTGGCCCAGCAGGCCGTGTTGTTCGACGACCGCATCCTCGGCCTGGACGCGCCGCCGGAGCGTTACTTCACCAAGGAAAAGAAGACGGTCGCCGTCGATTTCTACGTGAAGTGGCGTATCGCGGATAACGCGGCGTACTACCGCGCCACGGCCGGTGATCCCACCGCCGCGATCGGCCGCCTCACCCCCGTGGTGAAGGACGCCCTGCGCGACGAGTTCAACTCGCGCACGCTCGAAGACCTGATCAGCGGTGGCCGCAAGGACATCACTGGCCATGTGCGCCAGCGCACCGACGATATCGCGCGCAAGACGCTCGGCATCAGCGTGGTCGACGTGCGCATCAAGCGCATCGACCTGCCCGAAGAGGTGAGCGGTTCGGTGTACAAGCGCATGCGCACCGAGCGCACGCGCCTGGCCAACGAGCTGCGTTCCACGGGCCAGGAAAACGCCCAGAAGATCCATGCCGAGGCCGACCGCCAGCGCGCCGTGATCCTGGCTGACGCCAACCGCGACGCGACCTCGGTGCGCGGCGATGGCGACGCCAAGGCGGCGGCGATCTATGCTTCCGCGTACGGGCAGGACCCCGAGTTCTTCGCGTTTTATCGCAGCATGGCGGCGTACCGTAAGGCGTTCGCCGATGGTAAATCCACGCTCGTGCTCAAGCCCGATTCCGAATTCCTGCGCTACCTCAACGACGGCCCCGGCCGCCAGCGCTAACCCAGCCTCCACATCGCCCCCGCGGGCACAAGCAACCTAAGAGAACCACCATCATGGGTAAGTCAGTCGTTATTCTCGGCGCGCAATGGGGCGACGAAGGCAAGGGCAAGATCGTCGATCTGCTCACCGAACGCGTCGGTGCCGTCGCTCGCTTCCAGGGCGGCCACAATGCCGGCCATACGCTGGTGATCAAGGGCAAGAAGACCGTCCTGCACCTGATCCCCTCGGGCATCCTGCGTGACGACGCGCTCTGCCTGATCGGCAACGGCGTGGTGCTGTCGCCGGCCGCACTGATGAGCGAAATCGCCGAGCTCGAAGCCCAGGGCGTCGACGTGCGTCCGCGCCTGAAGATCTCGCCGGCCACCCCGCTGATCATGCCGTACCACATCGCTGTGGATAAGGCCCGCGAAGTGGCGTCCGGCGCAAAGGCCATCGGCACCACCGGCCGCGGTATCGGCCCGGCGTACGAAGACAAGGTGGCGCGCCGCTCCATCCGCGTCGCCGACCTGATGTACCCGCACGAGCTGCCGGAGAAGGTGCAGGCTGCCGTCGAGTACCACAACTTCGTGCTCACCCAGTGGCTGAAGGCCGAGCCGGTCGACTACCAGACCGTCCTGGACGAAGCGCTGACCTGGGGCGAGTACCTGCGTCCGATGGTCGACGACGTCGCCACCATCCTGCATGACGTGCGTCGCGAAGGCGGCAACATCCTGTTCGAGGGTGCGCAGGGCGCGCTGCTCGACATCGACCACGGCACCTACCCGTACGTCACCTCGTCGAACACCACCGTTGGCGGCGCACTGGCCGGCACCGGCGTGGGCGCGCGCGATATCGACTACGTGCTGGGCATCTGCAAGGCCTACGCCACGCGCGTTGGCGGCGGTCCGTTCCCGACGGAACTGAACGACGAGATGGGCGAGCTGCTGCGCAAGAAGGGCAACGAGTTCGGCGCCAGCACCGGCCGTCCGCGTCGCTGCGGCTGGATCGACCTGGTGGCGCTGAAGCGTGCCGTGCAGATCAACGGCATCGACGGCCTGGCCATCACCAAGCTCGACGTGCTCGATGGCCTGGAAAGCATCAAGGTCTGCATCGCGTACGAATACCGTGGCAAGCGCCGCGAACTGGCCCCGCTCGATGCGGACGGCTGGGCCGAGTGCAAGCCGGTGTACCTGGAGTTCCCGGGTTGGGAAGAGTCCACCGCGGGCATCCGCGACTGGAACAAGCTGCCCCCGGCGGCTCGCGCCTACCTGCGCGCCGTGGAAGAACTCTCCGGCTGCAAGCTGGCCCTCGTGGCCACCGGTGCGGACCGCGACGACACGATCATCCTGGACGACCCGTTCGGCGGTTCGGACTGCTGATCGCGGTTTGTGACGAGACGAAAAAGCCAGCCTAAGGGCTGGCTTTTTCGTGCAGCGCATGCAAATCGATATCCGCAACGGGTATCGGTCGGTAATCCTCGGTAAACGCTACTTCGCCAGGGCGCCAGCCGGCCTTGCATGTCACCGCGCCCCAGAAGCGTCGGAAGGCCGCCCAGTGCAATCCGGCCAATCCCTTTTCATTATCCGCATCGACCATCGGGTCGCCTACGCCGGTCGGCCGGATCGGTTCACCGTGCAAGGCCGTGCCGAACAGCGAGTCCCATAGCGAGAAGACCTGGCCGAAGTTGCAGTTGTGCAGGGCAGGGCGATCAGGGTCGACCACCATGTGATGCAAACGGTGGAACGTGGGTGAGACGAGCAACCGGTCGCCAACCGGCCCGAAGCGAATGCGCACATTGGCGTGCGAGAAGTTCTGTACCAGCTCGCCGAGCAGTACCAGCCAGGCAAAATCCGTCGGCGCCACGCCAATGACGACACCCACGCCCGCCAGCACCATCGACTGCAGGAAGCCGTCGACCAGGCTGCCGCGATCGTTGGTCCAACAACTCATCTGCCGGGTGCTGTGATGCATGCTGTGCAGCGCCCACCACCATGGCAGGGCGTGCTGGAGCCGATGCATCCAGTAATAGACCAGGTCGTAAATGACGTAGTAGATGACGAACAGGATCACCGGGTGGGATGCCAGCGCGGGTACCCAGTGCACGATGCCGAGCAGCGATGCGTCACCCGGCCCGGTGTCGGCGCCACCGAAGTAGTTGCTGATCGGTGTAAGGACGAGGTAGCTGAAGACGGGAAAGATACCCAGCAGCATCATCAGGGTGTACTGCAGGTCCACGCGGGTGAGCTTGCGGTGTTCCCAGCGCTCCGCTGGCCATATCGACTCCATCGGGCGGAAGATGAAGGCGATGATGCCCACCTGGCAGAGCGAGATGAGGATCGCCTCGGCGATCTCTCGCGGGTCGCCGGCCAGGTTGCCGAGGTGCAGCCAGGCAAGGAGTGGGGCGATGGCATGGACGCTTGTCCACTCCACCAGAAAGGACCATGGCGCGAACATGACGGGCCTCTGACGACGCGTACGCCCGGCGCACGTGCGCGCAGGCGGCCCGGATATTAAGCTTCACCGCTCTTTCGTTGAGCTTTCCGTCATGCCGGACACCCCTCCCGCCCGCGTCAGTCGCACTCTCGATGAGTGGCTGGCTTACCAGGAAACCACGAACGTGCGCGATATCGAGCTTGGCCTCGATCGCGTCCGTGCCGTGTGGGAAGCGATGGGCGCGCCACGACCGGCACCCATCGTGATCACGGTGGGCGGCACCAATGGCAAGGGCTCCACCGTTGCCCTGCTCGAAGGGATGCTCCGTGCGGCCGGGTACCGCACGGGCACCTACACCTCGCCGCACCTTCTTCGTTACAACGAGCGCGTGCGCATCGACGGCGCGGACGCCGCCGATGCGGATCTCGTCGCTTCCTTCGAGCGCATCGAATCTGCGCGGGGTGCCATCCCGCAGACCTATTTTGAGTTCGGCACGCTGGCCGCCATCGACGTCATGGCGCGCGCCGGCGTGGATGTCGCCATCCTTGAGGTGGGACTCGGCGGCCGGCTCGACGCCGTGAATATCATCGATGCCGACGGGGTGGTGATCACGACGATCGACCTGGATCATCAGGCATGGCTCGGCGACGACCGCGACAGCATCGGGCGTGAGAAGGCGGGGATCGCCCGGGCGGCGCGGCCGGCCGTGGTCGGTGAACTCGATCCGCCCGAAGGCCTGCTGGAAGCGCTTCGCGGCGTGGGTGCCATGATCGAGCGCGCCGGCTCGTCGTACTGGTGGGAAACCGGCACGGCGCCGACGTGGCGCTGGCTGCACACCGACGGCGCGTCGCTCGAGCTGCCCCGGCCGGCGCTCGCGGCACCCGTGCAGTTCGCCAATGCCTCGGCGGCCATCGCCGCCCTGCATGCGCTACGCCCGGTCTTGACCGTGCCGCTGGCCGCGATCGCGTCGGCGCTGGCCCAGGTCCGTGTCGGCGGCCGCCTGCAGCGGATCGGCGAGCGGCCGCTCACGGTGGTGGACGTCGGCCATAACCCGCAGGCCGCCCGTGCGCTGGCCGAGTGGCTGGATG
This sequence comes from Luteibacter pinisoli, assembly GCF_006385595.1. Classification (NCBI taxonomy): domain Bacteria; kingdom Pseudomonadati; phylum Pseudomonadota; class Gammaproteobacteria; order Lysobacterales; family Rhodanobacteraceae; genus Luteibacter; species Luteibacter pinisoli. Next base: position 3,083,269 of record NZ_CP041046.1, on the reverse strand, counting down.
CGCAGCCGCGGGCAGGCCGGGTGTTCGCCGTGTATGGCGCGCTGGCCGACAAGGATGTGGCGGGCGTGGTCGCCGCCGTCGGTCGCCGCGTGGACCGCTGGTTCCTGGCGGGGCTCGACCAGGACACGCCTCGCGGGCTGCCCGCCGCGGTACTGGATGCCGCCGTCGCCGCGGCGTTGCCCGAGGCGGAGCGCGCGGCATTCCCCGGCGTCGCCCCGGCCTGGCAAGCCGCTCGCGAGGCGGCGGGCGAGGACGACACCGTGCTGCTTTTCGGCTCGTTCTTCGTGGCGGGCGCCGCGCTCACCACGCGGGTGTGAACGACGACACGGGGAGGGCACCGGGCCCTGCCCATTGCCGGTTATAATCGCGCTGATCCGCACTGCGTCGGTCGAATGGAGCCTTCCTTGAAAACACGCCTGCTGGGTGCCGCCGTCCTCATTGCCCTGCTTGTCCTGATCGTGCCGATGCTGTTCTCCAGCACGCCGCCGAAAAGTGACACCGACCAGACGGTCAGCCTTGAGATTCCGCCGGCACCGGATCGCGAACTGCAGTCGCGCACGCTGGATGTCTCCCCGAACGGCACGGCGACGCCCGCCGCCGCGCAAGCCCCGGCCACGCAGGCGCCTGCCGCCGCGCCTGGCGCGCCCGCCGGCCAGCCGGCCCAGGCGCCGTCCGCCGCCCCGGCCGCCCCTGCCGGCCGCTGTTACCCCGGCCCCTGGCACGGGCAGCCGCCTTGCGTCGGTGGATATCGCCTCACGCAAGCCGCCGGAAGCCCTTCCGGAAGATTTCGCCACGCCAGCCGCCACGCCAGCCAAGCCCTCGAAGCCCGCGCAGGCTCCTGCGCTCGCCACGCCTGCACCGGCGCCGGCCGCCGCCGTGCCCGTCGGTACCGCGGCGCGCGGCAGCTTCACGATCAACCTCAGCGCTTACGCCGATCGCAGCAAGGCCGACGCGGTCGTGCAGAAGGTGCGCGCCCTCGGTTACCCGGTGGCGACGGCCAGCCTGAACCAGGCCGGCAAGGCGCTGACCCGCGTCACCGCGGGCCCGTTCGAAACCCGTGCCGCGGCGGAAGCCGCGCGCCTGAAGATCACGGCCGCCGTGCCGGGCGCGCCCGCTTCGCTGTCGTCAAAGCCGGAGGCCCAGTCGGCCGATGTGCCGGCGCCGCCCAAGGTCGCCGCGCCCGCCGCCCCGCCGGCCCAGGCGGCTGCCGTGCCGGCCGCCGCGCCGCGCGCCGGTGGCTTCGCCGTCCAGGTGGCTGCGGTGAGCAGCGAGGCCGAGGCGACCCGCCTGCGCGACAAGCTGCGCGCCGCCGGCATCGCCGGCTATGTCGACAGCATCGCTTCCAGCAGCGGCGCGAAGCTCTGGCGCGTCCGCGCCGGGCCGCAGACGCAGCGTGACGACGCGGTACGCCTGAAAGACCAGATCAAGGCCAAGGTCGGCCTCGATGGCGTCGTGGTGTCGGCCCCGTAAGGGCGCCGGGCCACGCGACATCGCCACATGGGGAGCAGCGCAGTGAATTGGGCCGATTACGTCATCCTTGCGGTGTTGTTCATCTCGGTCTTGATCGGCCTGGCGCGCGGCCTCATTTCAGAGGTCTTGTCGCTGGTGATCTGGGTGGCCGCGTTCTGGGTTGCCTGGGCCGTCGGTCCGCAGCTGGCGCATTACTTCGAAGGCACGGTGTCGAATGCCACCGCCCGCGTGGGTATTGGCTACACGCTGGCGTTCGTGGCCGTGCTGGTGGTGGGCGGCGTCATCCGGTTCCTGGTGTCGCGCCTGGTGGCGAGCACGGGGCTGGGCGGCACGGATCGCCTGTTCGGCATGCTTTTCGGCCTGGCGCGGGGCGTGCTCCTCGTCAGCCTCGTGGTGTTCATCCTCGGCTTCACGCCGTTGCCGAACGACCCCTGGTGGCGTGAATCCACCATGATCCAGCAGTTCCAGGCACCGGCCGCATGGATTGGCCAGCAGATTCCGGCCAATGTGCGCGATTACATGCATCCGCCGGAAGCGTTGAAGAACATCAAAATGCCCGACGTCACGCTCCCCAGCAAAGACGATCTCATGAAACTGCGCGACCTGCCGATCCCTGGGCAAACGCGCGACAATAGCCAGGCTCACCCTGCTGCCCCCTCCACGGCAGCCTCTTCGTAGAAGGCAACACCATGTGCGGACTTATCGGCATCGTCGGTACCACGGAAGTGGCATCGGCCCTGTATGACGGCCTGACCGTCCTGCAACATCGCGGACAGGATGCCGCCGGTATCGCTACCGTGGATGGCGCACGCCTGCGCCTGCACAAGGGCAACGGGCTGGTGCGCGACGTCTTCAACTCGGCGGGCGTCGGCAAGCTGCGCGGCCGCATCGGCATCGGCCACTGCCGCTATCCCACGGCCGGTTCGGAGGGGACGGAAGAGGCCCAGCCCTTCTACGTGAACTCGCCCTACGGCATCGCCTTCGCGCATAACGGCAACCTCGTGAACACCGAGGAGCTGCGCAAGGAAATGTTCGAGGACGACCGTCGCCACATCGACACCGACTCCGATTCCGAAGTGCTGCTCAACGTGCTCGCGCACGAGCTGCAGATGGAAGACCGCGGCGACCTGACCCCGGAACACGTGTTCCAGGCGGTGTCGCGCGTGCACGCCCGTGCGCGTGGCGGTTATGCCTGCATCGCGCTGGTGCTGGGCTATGGCCTCATCGCCTTCCGTGACCCGAACGGCATTCGCCCGCTGGTGCTGGGCGAGCGTACGTCGCCGGAAGGCCACGAGTACGCCGTCGCGTCCGAGTCGGTGGCACTCGACGTGCTCGGCTTCAAGCGCGTGCGCGATATCGCGCCGGGCGAAGCCGTGATCATCACCGAAGGTGGCCAGCTCTTCTCGCAGCTCTGCGCCGAAGGCGCGGTGCATGCGCCGTGCATCTTTGAATACGTGTACCTCGCCCGTCCGGACTCGATGATCGAGGACGTCTCGGTGTACAAGGCGCGCCTGCGCATGGGCGAGAAGCTCGCCGAGAAGATCCTGCGTGAGCGCGGCCCGGACCACGGCATCGACGCCGTCATCCCCATTCCCGACACCTCGCGCACGGCGGCCAGCTCGCTGGCGCAGGCGCTGGGCGTGCCGATGCGCGAAGGCCTGGTCAAGAACCGCTACATCGGCCGTACCTTCATCATGCCGGGGCAGGGCGAGCGCGTGAAATCCGTGCGCCGCAAGCTCAACGCCATCGACCTGGAATTCCGCAAGAAGAACGTGCTGCTGGTGGACGATTCGATCGTCCGCGGCACCACGTCCAAGCAGATCATCCAGATGGCGCGGGACGCCGGCGCGAAGAACGTTTACTTCGCCTCGGCCGCGCCGCCGGTGCGCTACCCCAACGTGTACGGCATCGACATGCCGGCCGCGAATGAACTGATCGCCGCGGGCCGCACGGTCGAGGAAGTCGAGAAGCTGCTCGGCGCCGACTGGCTGATCTACCAGGACCTGGACGATCTGGTCTGGGCCGTGAGCGACGGCAACGAAGACCTGACGCATTTCGATACCTCGTGCTTCTCCGGCGAGTACGTCACCGGCGTGGACTCGGCGTTCCTCGAGCAGCAGGAAGCCCTGCGTTCGGACAACGCCAAGACCGAGCGCCGCACGGCCTGATGGCCCGCGCGGCACGCCCGGCGTGCCGCGCCCCTTGCGATGCAGGATCTCCACGCCGCCGCCCGCCGCTGCCTTGATGCGGCGGACCCCGCTGAAAAGGTCAGGCTGACCTTCGACACCTTCGCTCGCCTCACCGCGGGCGAGCTTGCGCCGGACGCCGCTTCGGCGCCTGCCGGGCTCATTGCCTTGCCCGGCCGTCCCGCGCGGCCGCGCCTGGTGTCGACCCGCCAGCTCTCACAGCGTGGCCTCGGCACCGCGGAAGGTCGCGCGGCCCTGGTCCGCGCCATCGCCCATATCGAATTCAACGCCATGGACCTCGCCTGGGATGCGGTGTATCGCTTCCGCGGCATGCCCGAGGCGTATTACCGTGACTGGGCCTCCTGCGCGAACGACGAAGCCCGGCACTTCATGATGCTGCAGGGCCGCCTCGGCGAACTCGGCTACACGTACGGCGATTTCGACGCCCACAACGGCCTGTGGGAGATGGCGGAAAAAACCGCCCACAGCGATACCGCGCGCATGGCCCTCGTTCCCCGCGTGCTCGAAGCGCGCGGCCTGGATGTCACGCCGGGCATGATCGGCCGCCTGCGCCACCAGAACGACGATCGCACGATCGCCATCCTCGAAGTGATCCTGAGCGAAGAAGTGGCCCACGTCGCCGCGGGCACGCGCTGGTTCCACTGGTGTTGCGCGCGCGACGGGATCGAGCCGGAAGCCACGTTCGCGCAGCTGCTCAACGACTACATGAATGGGTCGCTGCGTGGGCCGTTCAACCTCGAGGCGCGGCGTGAGGCAGGCTTTTCCGAGTCGGAACTGGCCTGGCTCGTCACCCTTTGACGTCAGGGCAGCTTAAGCCCGCGTAGCGCGACGCCATCCGTCTCGATGCGCAGCACCGAGCCATGGTCGTACCAGTCACCCAGCACGATGCGCTGGGCGTGGGTTTCGTCGAGGTCAAAGTCGTGGATCGCCGGGCGGTGCGTATGCCCATGCACCAGGCGGGTGACGCCCGCGTTCCGCATGGCCGCTTCGACGGCGCCCTGGTTCACATCCATGATCGTCTCGTCGATGCGGCCGGTGCGTGACTTGCTGTCGCTGCGGGCCTTCGCGGCAAACGCGCGGCGCGCTTCCAGCGGCATCGACAGGATCTGCTGCTTCCATGCGTCCGTGCGCACCTGGGCGCGCACGGCCTGGTATTCGGTGTCATCCGTGCACAGCACGTCGCCGTGCATGAGCAGGGTCGGCACGCCTTCGATGGTGTGCACCGTGCCATCGTCCAGCAGCGTCATGCCCGCGCGCGCGGCAAAGGCCTCGCCCAGCAGGAAGTCGCGGTTGCCGACCATGAAATACACGGGCACACCGGCATCGCTCAGGCCCTTGGTGGCCGCGGCGATACGCGAGGGCAGTTCGGCATCGTCGTCGTCGCCGATCCACGCTTCCACCAGGTCGCCCAGGATGTAGAACGCCTTCGCGCTGCGCGCCTCGTCCGACGCCAGGTACTGCTCGAAGAGGGTGGTGATCTCGGGGCGGGCGTCGTCGAGGTGGAGGTCGGCGATGAACAGCGTGGTCATGGCGTGGTCTTGGCAGCCGGCTTCTTGTCGGTCTTCTTCGGCGCGGCGGCCGGCGCGGGCGCCGGTGCCGCCGCCGCGGGCTTCGCCGCGGTGGACGACGCGGCCGGCACGGCCTTCTCTTCACCCACGACCTGGGCGGAGTTGATGATCACCAGCGGGTTCGGCACGTCGCCCACGAAGGGGCCCTGCGCCTTGGTCGGCAGCTTGGCGATCTTGTCGATGGTATCCATGCCCTGGGCCACCTTCGCAAACACGGCGAAGCCCCAGGTGAGGCCGCTCTGGTTGCTCACGTAATCCAGGCGACGGTTGTCGACCAGGTTCACGAAGAACTGCGAGGTGCCCGAATTGGCATCGGCGCCACGCGCCACGGAGACCGTGCCACGCAGGTTGGAGAGGCCGTTGTCGGCCTCGCTGGCGATCGGTGCGCGCGTGCGGCGCTGGGTGAGGTCGCGGCTGTAGAGGCCGCCCTGCACCATATAGCCGTCGACCACGCGGTGGAATACGGTGCCGTCGTAGAAACCGTCGCGCACGTACTGCAGGAAGTTGGCCACGCTCTTTGGCGCCTTCTCCGGGAACAGCTCCAGCGTGAAGTCGCCCTGGGTGGTGTGCATCACCACGCGGGGGTGGTCCACGGGGCCGGGCGCAGGGGCCGCCGGCTTGGCCTGCTGGGCCAGGGCGGCCACGGGCAGGGCGAGGAGGAGGCTGGCGAGGGCGGCTTTGAGCATGGGCAACCGGTTCGTGCGAAAGGACAACCCGACCATGATACCCCCTTGGCGGGGGTGGTCACGGTTATTCCGTAACGATCTCAAGCTCGAGGCCCAGATCGGCCAGCGGCTCGCGCTCCTGCTCCAGGTCCGCCTCGGTGAGCGGGTGCTGGTCGAGCCAGTCCGCCGGAAGGGTGAGGCGCAGGCGCTGGCGCGTGGCGTTCACGCGGATGCGTGGCAGCGATTCCGCACGGCGGGCACGGCGGAACAGCACCGCCAGGCGCAGGATCGCGGTGATGTGCCGGGCAAGCGGGCGATAGCGCACGGGCAGGGCGTTGATCACCGGCTTTTCGGGCTTGCGCCGGTGCGATTCGACGATGGCGGCCAGCAGCTGCTGTTCCTGGCGGGAGAAGCCGGCCATGTCGGCGTGGCGCAGGATGTACGCGCCATGCCGCTGGTGCTGGCTGTGGGCGATCGCCAGGCCCACTTCATGGACGCGGGTCGCCCAGGACAGCCATTCGCGCGAGTCCTCGTCCAGCTTCCATGCCTTGGCCAGCTGGTCGAACAGCGACAGCGCGGTGGTTTCGACGCGGCGGGCCTGGGCCCGGTCCACGCCGTAGCGGGTGGCCAGGGCCTCGATGGTGGCCATGCGCGGGTCGGTACCCGCGGAACGGCCGATCAGGTCCCACAGCACGCCTTCGCGCATGGAGCTTTCGGACACACCGAGGCGCTCGATGCCCAGCGCCTCGAAGGCGGCCTCGAAAATGGCTACGCCACCGGCGAACACCTCGGCGCGATCCTCCGCCAGCCCCGGCAGCTTCAGCGGCGCACCGGTGGCTCCCTGTTCGATCAGGGCCTCGCGCACGGCGGCCAGGGCATCGGGCGTGATGCCATCGTCGGAGAGCTTCATGGCGCGTACCACCGAGCCAATGGCCTTGGCGGTGCCCGAGGAACCGTACGCGTCGGCCCAGCCGGCCTCGCGATAATCCTCGGAGAACTGCTGCAGGAGGACGCCGATTTCGCGCCGCGCCTTCTGCCAGCGCTTGCGGGTGATCTTGCCGCCGGGGAAGAAGCGCAGCGTCGAGGCGATGCAGCCCACCTGCACGCTCTCGGTCAGCAGCGGCGACGTGCCACGGCCGATGATGAATTCCGTACTGCCGCCGCCGATGTCGATCACCAGGCGGTGATCGCGCGAGGCGGGCAGGTCGTGCGCGGCGCCGAGGAAGATCAGGCGGCCTTCTTCACGGCCCGAGACGATTTCCACCGGATGGCCCAGCGCGGCCTCGGCGGCCGACAGGAAGGCGTGCGGCGAGGCCAGGCGACGGACGGTGTTGGTGGCCACGGCGCGCACGTGCAGGGCGGGGATGCCCGCGATGCGCTGGCCGAAGCGCGCGAGGCTGCCCAGCGCCGCGGCGCGATGGGCCGCGTCGAGCGTGCCATCCGGGCGCAGGCCCACGGCCATGCGTACCGAATCGCGCAGGCGGTCGATCACGCGCGGCTCGCCGTGTTCGTAGCGCGCGACCACCATGTGGAAGCTGTTGGAGCCGAGGTCAACGGCAGCGAGGAATTCGCCGTCGTTGATCTGCGATTTACCTGATGTGGCCAAGGGTGATGTCCGCAGCGGCGTATCGGGGAATTTTGTCACGCATTTACGTCTTAGGGGAAATGGTCGCGCGCGATTTCGGCATCGCCGACAGGGCAAACAGCAGGATGCACAGGAAGCCGAACACCCAGTAATCCGTAGGCGCAGGCCCCCACCAATGGCGGTGCCACGGCACGTTTTCCGGGGTGAACCGCGCCAGGCCGAAGGCCGGGTTCAGGATGAACCACAGGCCGTCCTCGGCCACCCAGAACAGCATGACGCAGGCGATGACACGAACCTGTGCACGCCAGCTCCAGTAGCCCTGGAACACCATGGGAAAGTGGAAGAACAGGGCGATGAACGGGAACACCCAGGCGTGGTACCCGGTCATCGGCCGGCCGCCCCAGAGCAGGTCGAGCAGCCAGTGGTTTTCGATCCGCCACGTCGGCAGGCTGGTGGCCCAACCGTGCGGTCCTTCGATTTCCACCTCGACGTGGGCGAAGAAGAAGGCCAGCAGGAAGGCGAAAGCGGCGGTGGTAAACGCGGCGATGACACGGCGCCGTGGCGAATGACTCATCCGTGGCCCAACTGCGCGAGAACGATGTCGAGCACATCGCGCGCGGCGTGCGGCCGGCCGATGGCGCGTGCGCGTGCAGCCATGCCGGCGAGGTGCGCGGGGTCGTCCTGCAGCGCATTCACGCGCCAGGCGAGTGCGACGCCGTCGATGGCTTTCCACGCCGCACCCTGTTCCAGCAGGTAGTCGGCATTGCGTTCTTCCTGGCCGGGGATCGGTGCGTTCACGATCATCGGCAGGCCCATCGCCAGGCACTCGGAGGTGGTGAGGCCGCCCGGCTTGGTGATCGCCAGGTCGCAGCAGGCCATCAGCTGCTCCACGTGTTGCGTATAGCCCTGCGGGAACAGCCGGCCGGCATGTTTATCGCGTGCCAGCCGCTGCAGCCGTGCCAGCATCTCCGCGTTGCGGCCGGCCAGGACCACGAGCTGGAAATCACCGCCCGCGCTGAGCAGCGTATCGGCCAGTTCATCCAGCGCGCCGACGCCGGCGCCGCCGCCCATCACCAGGTAGGCCGGACGGGCAGGATCCATGCCGAAGCCGCGTGCAAGTACCTCGCGCTGCAGCGGCTGCGCAAAGGCGGGCATCACCGGGATGCCGGTGGTGTGCACGCGCGCGGGCGGCAGGCCCACCGCGTGCATGCGGTGGGCGATTTCCGGGCTGGCGGCGAAATAGCCGCTCATGCCCGGGATGACCCACATGCGGTGCAGGTCGAAATCGGTGACCTGCAGGTACACGGGCACCGTGACACGACCCTTGCGAATCTGCCGGGCCAGCATCTCCGCCGGCAGGAAGTGCGTGCAGATGATGGCGTCGGGAGCGAACTCGGCGATCGCCGCGCGCAGGCGCCGCGTGTTCACGCGTTCGATGGTGCGTCGCATGCGCTGGGTGACGGCGTCCGGGTGCGCGTCGCCGGTGATGCGGTAGAGCATTCCCCACAAGCGCGGGTAACGCGTGATCAGGCTGAGGTAGAAATCGGCGTAGATCCGCCGGAAGCTCGACGGCACGTAGTCCATCGCGTCGAGGTGGCGGGCCTCGACGGCGCCGCCATCCGCCGCGAGGGCGGCCACGGTGGCCTCAAGCGCATCCGCGGCACGCACGTGCCCCGCGCCTGCGGACACCGACAGGAGCAGGATGCGCCGCTTCACCCGCAGTACTTGGATAGCAGCGCCTGCTGCGCCGAGTGGGGTGCTTCGCCCGCCGCGGGGTGCCGGCGCGTATAGCGTCCGTCCGCGCCGAGCATCCAGGCCTGGGTGTTGTCGCTCAAGTAATTCTCCAGCGTCTCTTCGTAAACGCGGCGGCAAAGGGCCGGTTCGAGGATAGGCACGCCCACCTCGATACGGCGCATGAGGTTGCGTTCCATCCAGTCGGCGCTCGCGCAGTACAGCTCCGGGTCGCCGTCGTTACCGAACCAGTACACGCGGCTGTGTTCGAGGAAGCGGCCGATGATGGAGCGCACGCGGATGTTGTCCGACACGCCCTTGATGCCCGGGCGCAGCGTGCACGCGCCGCGGATGATGAGGTCGATCTGGACACCGGCTTGCGAGGCGCGGTACAGCGCTTCCACCACGTGGGCTTCGTTGAGCGCGTTGAGCTTGGCGACGATCCGTCCGGGCCGGCCATTCTGCGCATGCGCGATCTCGCGTTCGATCTTGCCCATCACGCTGCTGTAGAGCGTAAACGGCGAGTGCAGCAGCCGCTTGAGCTGGATCATCGGACCGAGCCCGGAGAGCTGCTGGAACACCTTGTGGATGTCCTCGCCGATTTCCGCGTTCGACGTCATCAGGCCGATATCGGTATACCCGCGGCTATTGCCCTGGTGATAGTTGCCCGTGGAGAGGTGCACGTAGCGGCGCAGGCCACTGCCTTCGCGGCGCACGATGAGCAGCATCTTCGCGTGGGTCTTGTAGCCGACCACGCCATAGACGACCTGTACGCCCGCTTCCTGCAGGCGATTCGCGAGGCCGATATTGGCTTCCTCGTCAAACCGCGCGCGCAACTCGATCACCACCGTGACATCCTTGCCGTTGCGGGCGGCCTCCACCAGCAGGTCCACGAGCGGCGAGTCCTTGCCGGCGCGGTACAGCGTCTGCTTGATCGCCAGCACGCCCGGGTCCTGCGAGGCACGGCGCAGCAGTTCCACCACTGACGCGAACGACTCGTAGGGGTGGTGCAGCAGGACGTCGCGCTCGCCGAGCACGTCGAATTCGTTCACGCCCTTGGCGAAGGCCGGCGACAGGCGCGGCGTGAAATGCGGGAACTTCAGTTCCGGGCGGTCGAGCTGGTCGTAGATCACCCCGGCGCGGATGATGTTCACCGGGCCGTCGCAACGGTAGATGTCGGCGTCTTCCAGCTGGAAGTTGGCCATCAGCATGTCGGTGATGGCACGCGGGCAATCGGCGCCCACCTCAAGGCGAACCGGGCGGGCGTAACCGCGGCCGGCCAGCTCTTCGCTGAGCGCACGCGCAAGGTTTTCCACCTCGGCCTCTTCCACCACCAGTTCGCTGTTGCGAGTCACCCGGAACTGGTACGCCGCGCACACCTGGAAGCCCGGGAAGATCTCGTCCGCGAAGCTTTGCAGCACCTCGGCAAGGAAGACGAAGTCGCCGTCGCTGTCCGACACGGCGGCGGGGATGTGGATGATCCGCGGCAGCGAACGCGGCGCGCGAACGAGGGCCATGTGCCCCTCGCGGCCAAACGCATCGCGGCCCTTGAGCACCACGGCCAGGTTCAGCGTCTTGTTGAGGATGCGCGGAAACGGGTGCGCCGGATCGAGGCCCAGCGGCGACAGCACCGGCATGATCTCGTTCTGGAAGTAGCCCTGCAGCCAGCGGCGCTGCTTCTCCGACCACTTGTCGCGGGTGACGAAACGGATGCCGTCGGCGTTCAGCGCGGGGCCGAGTTCGTCGTGCCAGATGCGGTAGATCTCGCCCACCAGCTCCAGCGTGCGTTCGCGGATGCGGGCCAGGATCTCGGCCGACGACAGGCCATCCGCACCGGGCGTGGCGGCACCCAGGGCATGCTTGTGCTTGAGCACGGCCACGCGCACCTCGAAGAACTCATCGAGGTTGTTGCTGACGATGGTCAGGTAGCGAAGGCGTTCCAGCACCGGCACGTCCGGATCGCTGGCCTGGGCCAGCACGCGGAAGTTGAATTCCAGCGCGGCCAGTTCCCGGTTGATGTACAGCTCGGGAGCGCCCAGGTCGACCTTCGCGCTCTTGCGTTCGGTGGTTCGTTTCATAGCCGCCGATGTTGGACCATCGCCGGCCACCGCGGAAAGGGGCAGCGCAGCACCTTGTCGGCCACGGGCTGCCATGTGTTCAGGCGGGCGCGCCGGCCACGTCGTGCAGGCGGCTGCCGTCGAGCAGGCGGTCGCTGCCGAACACGCAGGCGAACGTGGAGCCCTTGCCCGGCTCGCTCTCGATGGCGAGGCGGGCCTGGTGCAGGTTCAGCACGTGCTTGACGATGGACAGGCCCAGGCCCGTGCCGCCGGAATCGCGCGAGCGGCTGGACGAGACACGGTAGAAACGTTCGGTCAGGCGGGCGATATGCGCCGCCGGGATGCCGAAGCCGGAATCCTGCACCGAGAAGCGCGCGCCGCCGTCGAACGGTGCCCAGCGAATGGCGATCTTGCCGCCGGTCGGGGTATAGCGCACGGCGTTGCTGACGAGGTTGCCGAAGGCGCTGTGCAGGTCCTTGATCGAGCCGAGCAGGTCGGCGCTGGTGGCGACATCCAGCGACACCGTGTGCCGACCCTGGCTCAGGGCTTCGGCTTCCTTGCGCAGCGAGGCCAGCAGCGGTGCCATCGGCACGTGCTCTTCCACCAGGTGGTCCTGGGTCTCCAGGCGCGAGAGGGTCAGCAGGTCTTCGACGATCTGGCCCATGCGCTTGGACTGCGCGCGCATTTCGTCCAGTACCGGCGCCAGCTCAGGGACATCTTCCGGGTCAAGCAGCTCGAGGTAACCGTGGATGACCGTCAGCGGCGTGCGCAGCTCGTGCGACACGTTGGCCACGAAGTCGCGGCGGATCTGTTCCAGCCGCGTCAGGTGGCTGGTGTCGCGCGCCAGCAGCAGGCGCTGGCGGCTGCCAAAGGGAAGCAGGGTGGCGGTGATGTGCCGGTTCGGATGGCCCGGGGCGGCGGCATCGGTGAGTGGCTCACGCGCACCTTCTTCCAGCCATCCCGCCAGCTCGCTGTTCTTCAGGGCTTCGCTCAGGAAACGACCGCGGTCGCGCGGACCCTTCAGGCCGAGCAGTTCCTCCGCCGCATGGTTGAACCAGCGGATGTGCTGCGAATGGTCCAGCAGGACGACGCCATCGGGGAGTGAGCCGGCCGCGCTGCGCAGGTCACGCAGGCGGGAGGCAATTCGGCGGGTGCGGGTCATGAGACGGTCATATTCTGGGTGGGGTGTTGCAGGCGTTTGCAACATTGGCCCGGACTTGTGACGGAACAGCGACAGCAGTACGACGATTTCGACCAGCGAGACAACGGTGACGCCGGCCAGCGTCGAACCTGCAAGCGCGCCCGCTGCGCCACCCGCGATGAGCAGGGCGGCACAGGTCACGGGCATTCGCCAGGAAGTCAGGAAACGGGGTGGCATAGCGGGTTAGCCGGCGGTCTGGTGGAGGGCACCATAACGCGACGAGCCCGCGTTAGCCTAGGTGTTGGCGGAGAAGCGGTAGCCCGCGCCGCGCACGGTCTGCACCATGTCGTCGAGCTTCCACGGCTCCAGCGTCTTGCGCAGGCGGCGGATATGCACGTCCACCGTGCGTTCTTCGACGTACACGCTGCCGCCCCATACATGGTCCAGCAACTGGGCACGCGAGTAGACGCGCTCCGGATGGGTCATGAAGAAGAACAGCAGGCGGTATTCCGTGGGGCCGATGGGCACCGCGTCGTCGCCGGCGAACACGCGATGGGCGGGGCCATCGATGCGCAGGCCACCCAGCTCCACCACGCCCGAACCGTCGTCACCCTGGCTGCGGCGGAGCACCGCCTTGATCCGGGCGATGAGCTCGCGGGTGGAGAAGGGCTTGATGACGTAATCGTCCACGCCGGCCTCCAGGCCGTTCACCCGGTCCATCTCCTCGCCGCGGGCGGTGAGCATGATGATGGGGATTTCGCGGGACAACTCCTCGCGACGCAGGCGGCGGGCCAGTTCCAGGCCGCTGGTGCCCGGGAGCATCCAGTCGAGCAGGATCAGGTCCGGTACGCGCTCGGAGATAGCCATTTGTGCGGCGCGGGCGTCAGCGGCGTGTGCCGCGTCCATGCCCGCCTTGCGAAGCGCGAAAGCGACCATGTCGCGAATCGAAGCTTCGTCTTCCACGATAAGAATGCGTTTGTGCACGCTTGGGGCCGCTCGTTGGCTGTGACCGTCATATTGCAGCCGTCGCGTGTTACAGGGCAATGACAACGGTCACATTCGCGGGAGGCTACTGCTGGGTGCGGCCGTCCGGATTGTCATCCGTGGCGACCCGGCGCTTGCGCAATTCCAGCAACAATGGCGTCAAATCGGCAATCCGGGACTGGATCCGTGAGCGCTGGTAATAATCCAGGTCGTCGCGCTTGAGCAGGCGGCGCAGCTGCTCCATGGCGTCGAACGGCCGGCCCGCGAGGTACGCACTGTCCGCGTAGGCCTCGGCGGAGCGGACGCTGTCGCCCGCGCGCTCGGTGGCCTGGGCGTAGGTCCGGTAGATCTCCGGGTCGTCGCTGTTGTCGAGCATCGGCTTCAGCAGCGCGGCGGCCTGCTGGGCGCTCCCCCGGTTGCCGGTGCCGGCCAGCGCCTTGGCGTAGCCCAGGGCCACGGCCACGTTGCGCGGCGAGTTCTCGTGCAGTGCCTTGTAGATGGCCATGGCGTCGCCGGAGCGGCCGGCGTCCATGTACGCATCGGCCATGGCCAGGCGCAGCACCACGCTGGCGGGCTGGGTGGCGAGCAGCGGCTGGATCTGGTCGACGGCCTGGGCGCCGTGGTTGGTACGGATCAGCGCCACGGCATAGCCGTAGCGATTGGCGGCCGTGTCGAAGTCTTTCCGCTTGAGGTTGGTGGCGTAGTACGACGCCAGCTTGCCCGCGTCGCCCGAGAGCACGCGTACCCGCTCGCGCATCAGCGCGTAGGTGTCACCCGCACTGTCCTTCGCGACGGCCTGGCCGGTGCTCACCAGCGTCGTCGGGTCCTTGACATAGATGACCGGCGCGGTGCTTTTTTCCCAGTTGGCCTTGTCCAGCGTGGGTAGCTTGGGCCGGTTCTTCATGCTGGCTTCCAGCGTGCGCGCCCGGGCGCGGGCTTCGCTGATGCGGTCCAGGGTGACCGGATGCGTCTGCAGCAGCGCGGGCAGGGCGTCTTCGCCTTCGCCCACGCGCAGGGTGTCCTGCATGCGGCCGAAGAAATCGGCCATGGCCTCCGGGTCGAACCCGGCGTTGGACAGGGTCTGGATGCCGACGCGGTCGGCTTCGATTTCATCCTTGCGGGTGAAGTTGATCTGCCGCTGCAGCAACAGGCCCTGGCCACCCAGCAGCACGCCCGCGGCGGCATCACCGCCGGCGCCGCCCGCACCCGCGGCGATGGCACCCAGCAGCACGAGGGCCAGCAGCGGCGCATCCTTCTTCGATGCCTCGAACGCGCGGTACAGGTGGTTCTGGGTGATATGGCCAATTTCGTGGGCGATCACGCCGGCCAGTTCGCTTTCGTTCTGGGTGATGTTGATCAGGCCGGCATTCACGCCGATGTAGCCGCCGGGGGCGGCGAAGGCGTTGATCTGCGTATCGCGGACGATGAAGAACTGGAAGTGGTCCTTCGGCCGGTCGCTCCACGCCACCAGCCGGTAGCCGAGGTCGTTGATGTACTGGTCGAGCAGGGCATCGTCCAGGGTCAGGTCCAGGGCGTGCATCTGCCGCAGCATCTGGGCGCCGTAATCGTCGGCCTCCCGGGGGCTGATCAGGGCGTTGGCCGAGCTGCCCAGGTCGGGCAGGCGGACGGCGTCCTGGGCGCCTGCCACGAAGGTGACGGCGGCCATGGCGGCGACGAGCGAGAGGCGGGGAAAGGGCAGGCGCATAAGTGTGAAGACGATACCATCACGGGGCCGGGCAGGGCTTGGACCACGGGGCCCGGCGGGGGTTCGCGGGGTTGTAGAATAGGCGCAAGGCCGCCATATCGCGGTCATCAAGTCTTTGGAGACACGGTTCCATGAGCACCCCCGACATCACCATCTATTCGACCGCGGTATGCCCGTACTGCGTGGCCGCCAAGAACCTGCTCAAGGCCAAGGGCCTGGCATGGAACGAGGTGCGCATCGACATGGATCCGGCCCAGCGTGATGCCATGCTCGAAAAGAGCGGGGGGCGCCGCACGGTGCCGCAGATCTTCATCAACGGCACCCACGTGGGTGGCTTCGACGACCTGGCCGCTGCGGACCGTAGCGGCCGCCTGGCCGAGATCCTCGAGGCGGCGCACTGATGGCCACCGACAAGACCCGCGTCGAGGAATTCACCGCCTTCCGCAAGCGCATGAACGAGCGGATCCTGGGTGAAGACAACCAGGTGGTGCGCCGCTTCTTCGCCCTGGACACCCAGACGTACCGCGAGGGCGCGCTGGATGTGAAGACCAAGGAGATGCTGGGCCTGGTCGCGTCCATGGTCCTGCGCTGCGACGACTGCATCAGCTACCACGTGGCCCAGTGCAAGGAAGCCGGCGTGAACCGCGACGAGTTCTTCGAGGTGTTCAGCGTGGGCCTGGTGGTCGGTGGCTCCATCGTTATCCCCCACCTGCGCCGCGCCGTGGACTTCCTGGACTCGCTGGAAGGTGAGACCGAGGCCGATGCGGCCGCCTGCGCGGACCACGCCAACGCCTGAGTGGCCGCCGCCTCGCGCGGCATCCTTGATGGAAGCGGGCGAAATCGCCGATAATTGGGCGATTTTTCTTCCCCAGCGCACGTTTTGAGTGCGTCTTCGACCCGCTTCCTTCCAGGAGTTACCCCCCATGAGCAAAACCATTGCCGTGATCCCCGGCGACGGCATCGGCCCCGAGATCATGGACGCGACCATCCGCGTCCTCGACGCCCTGGACTGCGGCCTGGCCTACGACTACGTGGACGCCGGCATGGTCGCCCTCGAGAAGCACGGCGACCTGCTGCCGCAGGCCACGATCGATGCGATTGCCAAGCACACCGTCGCACTCAAGGGTCCGCTCACCACCCCGATCGGCGGTGGCTTCACCTCGATCAACGTGACCCTGCGCCGCAAGTTCGACCTGTACGCGAACGTGCGCCCGGCGATCAGCTTCCCGGGCACCAAGGCGCGCTACGAGAACATCGACATCATCACGGTGCGTGAAAACACCATGGGCGCGTACATGGCCGAAGGCCAGACCCGCGAAGGCAGCGGTGCGGAAGAAGTGGCCGTCTCGGTCATCCGCAACACCCGCCCGGGCATGGAGCGCATCTGCCGCTACGGCTTCGAAATGGCCCGCACGAAGGGTCGCAAGAAGGTCACGGCCGTGCACAAGGCCAACATCATGAAGACCTCGTCGGGCCTGTTCCTGGACGTGGCGCGTGAAGTGGCGAAGGATTTCCCGGACCTCGAGTTCCAGGAAATGATCGTCGACAACGCCTGCATGCAGCTGGTGATGAACCCGTACCAGTTCGACGTGATCGTGACCACCAACCTGTTCGGCGACATCCTGTCGGATCTGTGCGCCGGCCTCGTCGGCGGCCTGGGCCTGGCCCCGGGTGCGAACATCGGCAAGGACGCGGCGATCTTCGAAGCCGTGCACGGTTCGGCCCCGGATATCGCGGGCCAGAAGAAGGCTAACCCGTGCGCACTGCTGCTGGCCGCCGCGGACATGCTGGACCATCTGGAGATGGTGTCGAAGGCGACCCGCCTGCGCAAGGCGATCAGCGACGTGATGAACGCGCGCGACCGCACCACGCCGGACGTGGGTGGCACCGGCACGACCGATACCTTCGGCGACGCGATTGTCGAGCGGATCAAGGCCACGGCGTAATCGCTTTGGTTTCAGCGTTGGCGAAAAAGCCCGGCACATGCCGGGCTTTTTTTATGCCAATGGCGAACCGGTCCTTACCTGGCGTCGGCCACTTGCGGCCCCGCGCCATGGCCGATGTCGCTGTTCTGCAGTGCGCTCTGGCAAACCGCAGCCTGCGCCGGGTAACGATCCACGCAGTAGGCCACCCACTTACGCGTGCTCTTCGCCCGCTGTGACGGCAACAAGTGGCCTGTGAGAGGCGCGCGCGAGTAACCCGTCAGTTCCTTCAGCACGGCCAGCAGGCCGTCGTGGACATACCACGGGTGATACTGCGTGTCAGAGCGGCCGGTAGGGGCCTGCACCCAGATCGATTGTTCCGCCAGTTTGCGGCTGTCACCCAGGTGGGCGATGACGTAAGGCACGGCGGGCCTGCCGAGGCCCATCAACAACCGGAAGGCGCGTGCCTGGCTGACGGAGTCCTTCGTGGTGTCGTCCACGAGGCGGGCAACCAGCGGCCCCAGGTCCGGCGGCGGTGGTGGCGTTGCGGCCATGCCCGCCGTGGGAAGCAGTAAAGCGACTAACCGGCCATACCTTTTCATGCCCTTCTCTCCGTCCAGGCTCACCCCGGCTGGAGTATGGTCCTGTCCGGGCCCGGCACGTGTGAAAGCTTTTTTAACCCCGGAAGAAGGGGTAGGGCGCCAGGAACACCAGCCAGACCATCAGGACGATGCCGATGTACTTGAGCACCCGGAACAGTTTCGGGTTGGCCTTCTTGAACTTGCGCGTGCGGGCGCGGCCGCGCTGGTTCAGGGCGAACATGCGATTGACGAAGCCCACCTGCTCGTTGCCGTTGTCGTCGTTCGGCGACGCCGTGATCGAGCCCATGAAGGCGCCGACCCGCTTGTTGATCGCTGTCATCAGGCCGGACTTCAGGGGGCGTTCCACGTCGGCGAACAGGATGACGCGGGTTTCGTTGGTCCGGTTTTCCGCCCAGTGCACGTAGGTTTCGTCGAACACGACGTCCTTGCCGTCGCGCCACGCGTGCATTTCACCGTCGACGAAGATGCGGCAGTCGTCGGAGTTCGGGGTAATCAGGCCAAGGTGGTAACGCAGCGAGCCGGCAAACGGATCGCGGTGCGGGTTAAGCCGGCTGCCCGGCGGCAGCAGCGCGAACATGGCCGCCTTCACGCTGGGGATCGAGTTGAGCAGCTTGACCGTTTCCGGGCACAGCGCTTCGGCGGAGGCGAGCGGCTCGCCGTACCACTTCAGGTAAAAGCGCTTCCAGCCCTGCTTGAAGAACGAGTTGAACGACGCGTCGTTGTGCTTCTCCGCCGAACGGATAAAGCCCTCGTCGAACAGGTGCATCGCTTCTTCGCGGATCTTTTGCCAGTTGTTCTGCAGCAGGTCGAGCTGCGGGAAGCCGCTGCGGTCGAGGATCGGGCGGGCCGGTACGGCCGAAAAGGCGTACATCAGCAGGTTGTACGGCGCGAAGATCGCCGAGTGGTCGACCAGCTGGCGGTCAAAGCGCAGGCGCGAGCGGCCGCGCAGGTGCACCAGCAACACGCACAGCGTGAAGAGGATCAGCACGTACAGGACGATGAAGCGGGGCCCGAGGAGATTCATTGGGTTGGACTCGAATGGACGGGCGATACATGAGGCCCGCCGGGGCCTGTATCAACGCGCATAGGATACTCCGGCGTCAGTGCGCCAGCACGTGCACGGCCCCGCCGCCGGGCCGCCAGGCACCGCGGAACGCCTTGTCCAGCCACGAAATGGCCGCGCGGACCGCCGCATGCGGCGATTTGCCCCGTGCCAGCTGCGCGGTCACCGCCGAGGCGAGGGTGCAGCCGCTGCCATGGCCCTCGAACGGCAGCCGGGGGTGGCGAAACGCCAGCACGCCATGGGCATCGTAGTAGCGATCGACGATCTCGCGTCCGCCTGCGTGGCCGCCTTTCAGCAGGACGCCACGCGCGCCGAGTGCGAGCAGGTCCGCACCGGCCTCGTCGAACGCCTTGCCGATGCGCCGGCCCAGCAAGGCTTCGGCCTCGGGAAGGTTGGGCGTGAGGATGTCGGCGAGCGGAATGAGGCGGGTGGTCAGCGCGTCCAGTGCGTTCTCGTCCAGCAGGCGCGCGCCGCTGGTGGCGATCATCACCGGATCGACGACCAGCCAGGCAGGCTGTCGCGCGGCCAGCTCCTTCGCCACCAGGCGCGTGATGGCGGCGCTGCCGAGCATGCCGGTCTTCACGCCGGCCACGGGGAAATCCGCGAAGACCGCTTCGATCTGGCTGCGCACATGGGCCAAAGGCACGGTGTGCACGGCCGTGACGCCGCGGGTGTTCTGAGAGGTCACCGCCGTGATCGCGCTGAGCCCATGCGTGCCCAGCGCGCGGAAGGTTTTCAGGTCGGCCTGGATCCCCGCACCACCGCCGGAATCGGATCCGGCGATGGTGAGGGTGTTGGGTTTCGCCTTCGTCACAAGGCTTCGGAGGCGAAATCGGCCAGTCGCGAGCGCTCGCCACGCTTCAGCGTGATGTGGCCGGAATGGGCCCACATCTTGAAGCGGTCCACGGCGTAGGTAAGGCCCGAGGTGGTCTCCGTGAGGTACGGCGTATCGATCTGCTCCACGTTACCCAGGCACACGATCTTCGTGCCGGGGCCGGCACGGGTGATCAGCGTCTTCATCTGCTTCGGCGTGAGGTTCTGCGCCTCGTCGATGATGAGGTAACGGCTGAGGAAGGTGCGGCCGCGCATGAAATTCAGCGAGCGGATCTTCACGCGGGAGGCGAGCAGGTCGTTGGTGGCCTGCCGGCCCCACGATCCGCCTTCCTCGGGATTGGCGAGCACTTCCAGGTTATCGGTGAGCGCGCCCATCCACGGCGTCATCTTTTCCTCTTCCGTACCGGGGAGGAAGCCGATGTCTTCGCCCACCGATACCGTCGCGCGGGTCATGATGATTTCGCGGTAACGCTGCTGGTCCATGACCTGGGCCAGGCCGGCGGCCAGCGCGAGCAGGGTCTTGCCGGTGCCCGCCGTGCCCAGCAACGTGACGAAATCCACGTCCGGGTCCATGAGCAGGTTCATGGCGAAGTTCTGTTCGCGATTGCGCGCGGCGATGCCCCATACGCCATGCGCGGCGTGGGTGTGGTCATCAAGCAGCACGAGCTTTGCCCGCTGTGCGTCTTCCGGGCCGGTCAGCTCGAGGACGCGGAGCTCCACGTCGTTCTCGCCCGGCATGTACAGGCATTCGTTCGGATACCAGTGCTCGTCCTCGCGCACGTCCACTTCATAGAAGGTGCGGCCGCGTTCGTTCCACGAGCGGATCTCCGGATGGCGTGTCCAGAAATCCTCCGGCAGCTCGTCCGAGCCGGTGAACAGCAGGGCGAAATCATCGAGCGCGCGGTCGTTCTCGTAGTCTTCCGCGGTGATGCCGTAAATCGAACCCTTGATGCGGAGGTTGATGTCCTTCGTGACCAGGATGACCGGGCGGTCCGGGAACTGGTCGCGCAGGTCGATCACCGATGACAGGATCTGGTTGTCGGCCTTGCCATTGCCATGGCTGGCGCGTTGCTGGAAGTACAGGCGGCCCACCGCGCCGCGCTTGAGCTTGACGCCCTGGGGGTTGACCAGTTCCAGCCCTTGCTTCAATCCATCGACGCCGCCGCGTTCGATCAGCTCGTTGATGAAGCGGCTTACCTGGCGGGCATTGCGCGAAACTTCGGACCCGCCTTTCTTCTTGTCGTCCAGTTCCTCCAGCACCGTCATCGGTATGAAGACATCGTGTTCCTCGAAGCGGAACAACGAGGTCGGATCGTGCAGCAGCACGTTGGTGTCGAGGGCGTAGATGCGCTTGCTTCCGGTCATGCGGAAGTGACCTCATGCGGAGGTGGCAAAACCCGGCTACGCGGCCGTGGCCGGGGGAAGGAGCCGCGTGGCGCGGTGTCCGTCACGCGGTGGGAACACTCTCAAGGACAGCCTGCGCATGGCCCGGGATTTTCACCCCGCGCCATTCCGCGAACAGCTTGCCGTCCGGGTCGATCAGGAAAGTACTGCGCACGACACCCATGTAGCGCTTGCCGTACAGCACTTTCTCGTGGATGACGTCGAAGGCCTGGCACCAGGCTTCGTCGGCGTCAGAAACGAGGGGGAAGGGGAGTTCGTGCTTCGCCGCATAGTTCGCGTGCGAGCGCACGGAGTCGCGAGAGACGCCGATGACTTCGGCGTTATGGGCCTGGAACTGTGCGTAATGGTCGCGAAAATCTTTCGCTTCGTTGGTGCATCCCGGCGTGTTGTCCTTCGGGTAGAAGAACACCACCACCCACTTGCCGGAGAGGGAGGCCAGCGCCAGCGTCGAACCATCGCCGAGCGTGCCCGTGAGTTTCGGAATCTTCTTACCCTTACCGATCATGCGATGTGCTTTTTTCCTGGGTCAGAATTTCACGGGGTCCATGATGGCATCGAGATTAAGCCCATCGCACAGTTCAAGGAAGTCGTCCCGCAACGCGGCGATGTGCGTCTCGGCCGGAATGCCGATGGTGATCTGTGCCTGGAACATTTCAGCACCCGTCTGCATGGCCTGGTAGCGCATGGACGAGAGCTGTTCCACGCTGATGTCGCGGCGTGAAAAGAATTCGATGATCTTGACCAGGATGCCCGGACGGTCGGCGGCAATCACTTCCACCAGGTATGGCAGGAGGTGCGCGGTCGGCTCGCGCGGCGTCGTGCGGTAATGCACGATCTGCAGTTCCTCGTCGCGCGACAGCTTGCCCAGCGCCGTTTCCAGCTTGGCGACGGCATCCCACGAGCCCGAGGCCAGCAGCATCACGGAGGTGTCGTTGCCGATGGTGGAGACCCGGGCATCGGCCAGGTTGCAACCGGAATCGGCGATGCGCTTGGCCAGGGCGAGGATAGGGGCGCGGTGCGCCGGCGACAGCGTCGAGATGAGCAACTGGTTATCGGTGGCGCCGTTGCGTGCTACAGAACGGTTCAAGGCCTTCACTACCCATGGCGCGACCCGCGGGGCGCGGGGCGTCGCTGTTGGCCCGAGCTTAGCGGGCGCCGTCGGACACTAGCAAGACACCACGAAGCGCCCTGGCCGGCGAATGGACTCCCCGGAAACGCCCCGGTAACATGCGAAGGGCTGGTTCCTTATTGGGTTTCACCTTGGATATCTCCGGAAGCATCACCGCATTGGCGACGCCGTTCGCCGCCGACGGTTCCCTGGATCTCAACGCCTTCGGCCGCCTGCTCGACCAGCAGCTGGCTGGCGGCACGCAGGCCGTGGTGGTCGCAGGCTCCACGGGCGAGTCGCACTTCCTCGAGCACGACGAATTCAAGCGCCTGCTTGCCTTCGCGGTGAAACACATCGACAAACGCATCCCGGTCATCGCGGGCACCGGTGAGGCGGGCACGGCGAAAACCATTGCCACCACCCGCCTGGCGAAGGAGCTGGGTGCGGATGCCGCCCTCGTGGTGGCGCCGTTCTATGTGCGCCCCACCCAGGAAGGCATGCGCCGCCATTTTCTTGCGGTGGCGGACGAGGGCGGCCTGCCGGTCATCCTTTACAACGTGCCCCCGCGCACCGGCAGCGACATCGCCGTGGAGACCGTGGCGGCCCTTCGCGACCACCCCGGCATCATTGGCATCAAGGAAGCCCGCGGCGACGCGGAGCGGATCCAGGCCCTTGCGGAACTTATCCGCCCGGATTTCGTCTACCTCAGCGGCGACGACGGTTCGGCCCACCAGGCCATGCTGGCCGGCGCTGCGGGCACCATCTCGGTGGTGGCCAACCTCGTGCCGGGGCCTTTCCGTGAACTGTGCGACGCCGCCCGCTCGGGCAGCGCCGAACGCACGGCCAGTGCCACGGCGCGGCTGGCCCCCCTGATCGACGCGCTGAACTGCGCGCCGAACCCGATCCCCGTGAAGGCCGGACTGGCCTTGCTGGGGCTGGGCTCGGCGGCGCCGCGGCTGCCGCTGGTCGAGCTGGAACCCGGCCCGGCGCTGGCAAAAGTGCGCGAAACGCTCTCGGCTCTGGCACCATTGGCGACTGCCGCCTGACGCCCACCCATTCAACGGATCCAAACGGAACCTTAGTTCATGAAGAAAACCTCGTACGCGCTGGTCGTCCCGGCACTGCTCCTTTCCGTCCTGGTCGTTTCCGGCTGCGGCGCGTTCCGCTCCACGAAGCAGTGGGAAAAGGCGAAGCAGGAAGCCCCGCTTGAGATTCCGCCGGGCCTCGACACCCCGTCGACCAGTGCTGCCCTGGTGATCCCGGACGCCGGCTCCGGCGCGGACAACGCCTCGGGCACCGCTCCGGCGGCCGCCCCGGTCTCGGATGGCTTCATCCTGGGCGATGCCCCCGACGCCGCCTACAAGCGCATCGGCGAGGTGCTCGCGGTGGGTGATGTCGGCACCGTCACGGCGCATGACGACGATACCCATACCTTCCAGATCGCCGCGACCTCCGGCGCGCCGGAGCAGAAGCGTGGCTTCTTCAAGCGCATGTTCGGCGGCGGCGACAAGAATGCCGACGCGGCCATCGAGGGCGGCCCGCAGGCGACGCAGGGCGGCAACAAGCACCCGGTGGTGCTCACGGTGAATGCCAGCGGCGCCGGTTCGGAAGTGCGCGCCCAGGGCGGCGCCGGCGGCGTGCGCCGCGTGATCGACGCGCTGAAGGCTCGCCTCGGCGTCAAGTAAGCCCGCAAGCCGGGAGACAAAAACGCCGCCCTCGGGCGGCGTTTTTTTTGCCCTCTATCCGTGGCAGGGGCGAAAAAAAACGACCTTCCGGTCGTTTTTCTCGAGATCAGCGCTGGATAAGCTCGATCTTGTTGGGCTTGCCTTCCCACTCTTTCGCGTCGGGGAGGCCGTCCTTCCGTTCGGTGATGACCGGCCAGTCCTTCGAGAGATCGGCGTTCAGTGCCACGAAGGCCTCCTGCCCGGCGGGGACGTCGTCCTCGGGGTAGATGGCATTGATCGGGCATTCCGGCTCGCAAAGGGTGCAGTCGATGCACTCGTCCGGATTGATCACCAGGAAGTTCGGGCCTTCATGGAAGGCATCGACCGGGCAGACCTCGACGCAGTCCGTATATTTGCACTTGATGCAGTTGTCGGTAACGACAAAGGTCATGCGGACGGTTCGGCGCCGAGAAGGAAAAGTGGTGCTCCCTACGAGGTTCGAACTCGTGTTCCAGCCTTGAGAGGGCCGTGTCCTAGACCACTAGACGAAGGGAGCGGGTCGTACGGAGAGTACGAAGCGCGCTAGTATAGCCGAATTCGGCTGGCTGGCAACGCCTTGGGCCCCTGCTCGTCGGATGCCATCTAATTCGTTACATTTGGCCCGTTCATCCCGACACCGGCTATCGGTGGGGGCAGCCACTTGACCGGACGCGAGCGCGCCCGCCAGGACACAGACCGCTTGAATTCTGAAACGAGGAGCGATGCTCCGCACGGCATGCGTGTCATTCCGCGCGAACAGCACTCCATCTCCCGCAAGAACATCAGCAAAGCCGCGCTACGCGTGCTTTACCGACTGCATGACGCCGGGTTTGCCGCCTACCTGGTGGGTGGCGCCGTGCGCGACCTTCTCCTGGGCGGCCATCCCAAGGACTTTGACGTGGCCACCGACGCCACGCCGGAAGAGGTGAAAGGCCTGTTCCGCAACTGCCGCCTCATCGGTCGTCGCTTCCGCCTGGCGCACGTGGTGTTCGGCCCCGAGATCATCGAGGTCGCGACCTTCCGTGGCACCGGCGAAGTGGGTGTCGAGAACGACGGCGACCGCCACATCGTCGACGGCCGCATCGTCCGCGACAACATCTGGGGCACGATCGAGGAAGACGCGGTGCGCCGCGATTTCCGGGTCAACGCCCTGTATTACGACATCGCCGATTTCAGCGTCCGCGATTATGTCGGCGGCATGCAGGACCTGACCGACCGGACGATGCGCCTTATCGGCGATCCGGAACTGCGTTACCGCGAAGACCCGGTGCGCATGCTGCGTGCCGCGCGCCTTGCCGCGAAACTCGGTTTCACCATCGATGCGTCCGCCGCGGCGCCCTTCAAGAAGCTCGGTCACCTGCTGACCGAAGCCTCGCCGGCCCGCCTGTTCGACGAGTCGCTGAAGCTGTTCCTGGCCGGCCACGGCCTGAAGAGCTTCAAGATGCTCGAAGCCTGCGGCCTGCTGGAATTCCTGTTCCCGGCCACCGCCCGCGCCCTCGAGCGTGGCGACAATGCGCTGCGTGCATTGGTCGAGCAGGGCCTGGCCAACACCGACGCCCGCATTTCCGAAGGCAAGTCGGTGACCCCGGCCTTCCTTTACGCCGTGCTGCTATGGGGCGAGGTGCGCGACCAGGCGCACGGCTGGATGGCGCAGGGCTTTGAAATGAACGAGGCATGGCAGCGTGCTGCCGTGCACGTGGTGGGCGAGCAGTGCCAGCGGGTGGCGATCCCGCGGCGCTTCACCTTCACCATGGAAGAGATCTGGTCGCTGCAGCCGCGCTTCGAGCAGATCCACCGCAAGCGCGTGTTCCGGCTGATGGCGCACCCACGCTTCCGCGCGGCCTTCGATTTCCTGCTGCTGCGTGCCCACGAGTCGCAGGGCATGCGGGAACTGGGTGAGTGGTGGGCGCATGCCCAGCTGCTGCCGCCGGAAATGCTCGCGGCCGCCCTGGGCGGCGGTGGCGTGCCCGCGCACGAAGCGCCGACGGCGTCGGCCTCCGCGCCGGTCCGCAAGCGCCGGCGTCGGCGCAAGCCTACCCGCGGCAAGGGCGATTCGGGCGGGGCGTGAGCGTCACCGCCTTGATCGGCCTGGGCGGCAACCTGGGTGACGTCCGGCCGCGGCTCGACGCCGCGATCGACGCGCTGGGTGCCCTGCCGGGCGTTCGGGTGCTGGCGCGGTCGCGCTTCTACCGGACCCCGCCGTGGGGCAACGTGGACCAGCCCGACTTCGTCAACGCGGCCATCGCCGTGGAGACCTCGCTCCCGGCCCATGGGCTGCTTGACGCCATGCTGGCCACGGAGCGCGCGTTTGGCCGGCTACGCGATGGTGAGCGCTGGGGCCCGCGTACGCTGGACCTGGACCTGCTGGCCTACGGCGACGCAGTGATCGATGACGCCCGGCTGACGGTGCCGCACCCGCGGATCGCCGAGCGCGCCTTCGTCCTGCTGCCCCTGGCCGATATCGCCGCCGACACGGTCCTTCCCGGACTCGGGCGCGTGGCCGATCTGCTGGCCGCCATCGACGCGGCTGAATGCATCCCGCTGGCGTGACCCGGGTTCCTTGAGCCCCGGGCCAATCAGGCGGACAATTCCGGTTTCACCCAACGAGGCGACCTGAGCGTGTACGTGGAAAAAACGAGTGCACCGGCGCGCAAGCCGGTGACCGTGCCGGGCCTGAAGGCGATGAAAGCCGACGGCCGGAAGATCGTGATGCTCACCGCCTACGACGCGAGTTTCGCCGCACAACTGGAATCCGCCGGGATCGACGTGGCGCTGGTTGGCGATTCGCTGGGCATGGTGGTGCAGGGCAGGGCGAGTACGCTGCCTGTCACGGTTGACGACATGGTCTATCACACCGCTGCCGTGGCTCGCGGGCTTTCCGCGACGTTGCTGGTGGCCGACCTGCCTTTCATGAGTGATCGCGACGTGCCTTCGGCCATGGAAGCCGCCACGCGGCTCGTGGCACAGGGCGGTGCGGCCATGGTCAAGATCGAGGGCGCGGGACGGATCTGCGAGGTGATCACCGCGCTGGCCGAACGCGACATCCCCGTATGCAGCCACCTGGGCCTGACGCCGCAGTCGGTGAACAAGTTCGGTGGCTACAAGGTGCAGGGCAAGACCGACGCCGCTGCCGACAAGCTGTTCGCCGACGCCCAGGCAGTCGAGGCCGCCGGCGCGGACCTGCTGGTGCTGGAGTGCGTGCCGTCGGCCCTGGCCGAGCGCATCACCCGTGCCCTCAGCATTCCGGTCATCGGCATCGGCGCAGGTGTCGCGTGCGACGGCCAGGTGCTGGTGGTCTACGACATGATCGGCCTGACCCCCGGCAAGCGGCCGAAGTTTTCCAAGGATTTCCTCGCGGGACGCGACTCCATCCCGGCGGCAATCCAGGCCTACGCCGACGACGTCAGGGCAGGGACCTTCCCCGGCCCGGAACACAGCTTCAGCTAACGAGCACCCCATGCAGACCGTAACCGACGCCGCCGCCCTCCGCGCCACCATCCGTGGCTGGCGCACCTCTGGCCAGACCGTGGGCTTCGTCCCAACCATGGGCAACCTCCACGAGGGCCACCATTCCCTGTTGAAGCTGGCCCGTGCCCGCGCCGACCGGGTGGTCGCGTCCGTGTTCGTCAACCCGACCCAGTTTGGCCCGGGTGAGGACTTCGAGCGCTACCCGCGCACGCTCGTCCAGGACCAGGTCGGCCTGGCCGAGGCCGGCTGCGACGTGCTGTTCGCCCCCGAAGTGGCCACGCTGTATCCGTTCGGGCCGGCGGGCAGCGTGAGCATCCACGTGCCGGGCGTGACCGAAACCCTCGAGGGCGACCATCGCCCCGGCCATTTCGATGGCGTGGCGACGGTGGTGTCGAAGCTCTTCCACCTCGTGCAGCCGGATTTCGCGGTGTTTGGCCAGAAGGATTTCCAGCAGCTGAAGGTCATCGAGCGGATGGTTCGCGACCTGTCGCTGCCGGTGAAGATCATGGCCGGGCCCACGCTGCGCGACGAGGACGGCCTGGCCAAGAGCTCGCGCAACCAGTACCTGTCGCCGGCCGAGCGCCAGCGCGCCCCGCAGATCTACGCCACGCTGACCCAGATGCGCACCCTGTTTGCCGAGGGCCACGCCTGGCAGGCGCTGGAACAGGCCGCGAAGGCCCGCCTGGAGCGGGCCGGTTTCGTCCCGGACTACGTCGCCATCCGCCGTGCCGAGGACCTGGCCGAGCCGGCGCCGGACGAGCGGGAAGGCCTGGTGGCGCTGGTGGCGGCGCGGCTGGGTGCCACCCGCCTGATCGACAACCTGCCTTTCGACTGAAAGCCTTCACGAACGGGCACTTGCGTTTCCCGCCCGGCTCCCCCATAAAGCGCCTCGAACCGAGGAAGCCCCTTCGAGACGGTATGGGCCACCCTCCGCTAGAATGGGCGTTTTTGTAACCGCCAGACCCCAGAGACCGCCATGCACCTCAACATGCTCAAGTGCAAGATCCACCGCGCCACGGTGACTCACGCCGAGCTGAACTACGAAGGTTCGATCGCCATTGATGGCAACCTGCTCGATGCCGCCGGTATGCGCGAGTACGAACAGATCCATGCCTGGAACATCAGCAACGGCGAACGCTTCGTCACGTACGCGCTGCGTGCGGAAGAGGGCTCGGGCATCATCTCCGTGAACGGCAGCGCCGCCCGCCGCGTGTCCACCGGCGACCTGCTCATCATTGCCGCGTTCGCTGGCCTGTCCGAAGCCGAGCTGGCCAAGTACCAGCCGGATCTGGTGTATGTCGATGCCGATAACCGCATCACGCACACCAACCATTCGATTCCGAAGCAGGCTGCGTAAGCTCATGCGGGCGTCGGCCCAGGCCGGCGCCCACACGTGCATACAATCCACCTACGCTGCAGTGCGGTAATATGAGGGCTTCCCTCCGTCGCACCCAAGTGGAAGCCATGGATTCAAAGCACGCCCCCCTGCCTTCGTTCGAAGAGCACGCTCGCCGCCTCGCCGGCACCAATCTCCGCGCCCTGGTTAACGACGCCTCTCGTGGCGACCGTTTCCGTCGCCGGATGGGCCCGATCCTCCTCGACATCACCCGGCAGAAGCTGGACGTTGCCGCGCTGGATGCCGTGGGCCAGTACATCGATGGCACCGGCTGGAAGGCCGCGCGCGATGCGATGTTCGAAGGCAAGCACATCAATACGTCGGAAGACCGCGCCGTGCTGCATACCGCCCTGCGTGGTGGTGCGTCGCGTCACCCGGCGGCACCGGCCGATGTCCGCAAGGAAGTCGCCGAAGCGCTCGACCAGATGGAAAAGCTGGTTAATGCCGTGCACAAGGGCGAAGGTGAGTCGGTCGGCCTGATCGGCCGCGTCACGGATGTCGTCAACATCGGCATCGGTGGTTCCGACCTCGGCCCGCGCCTCGCGGTGCACGCGCTGGAGCAGTTCCACGTCAAGGGCATCAAGAGCCACTTCCTCACCAACGTGGACGGCCAGGCCGCCTACGACCTGATGAACTCGCTGGATCCCGCGCACACGCTGGTGATCCTGGTCTCGAAGAGCTTCAACACCCAGGAAACGTTGCTCAACGGCGGCGTCTTCCGTGACTGGATCCTCAAGTTCAACAAGGGCGACACGGCGAAGACGGCGAAGCATTTCATTGCCGTGAGCTCGAACGTCGATGCCGTGAACAAGTGGGGCGCCGCGCAGGTGCTGCCCATGTGGGATTACGTCGGCGGTCGCTTCTCGCTGTGGTCCGCCGTGGGCGCGTCCATCGCCTTCGCGATCGGCATGAACGGTTTCCGCGACCTGCTGGCGGGTGCCGCCGAGGCGGATGACCATTTCCGCACCACCGAGTGGAAGGACAACCTGCCGGTCCTGCTGGCCGCTGCCGAGCTGTGGAACCGTAACATCCTCGGTACCACCAGTCGTGCGGTGATTCCGTACGTGGATTACCTGGCCGACCTGCCGTCGTACCTGCAGCAGCTCGAGATGGAATCGCTGGGCAAGCACGTGCATCCGACCACCGGCAAGGAAGTCACCGGTTCAACCGTTCCCGTGGTCTGGGGCAGCATCGGCACCAATGCGCAGCACGCGTATTTCCAGGCCCTGCACCAGGGTACGGATGTCGTCCCGCTGGAGTTCATCGGCCTGGTGAAGCCGGCGCACCCGCTGCGCGAGAACCAGGATGTGCTGACCTCGAACCTGCTGGCGCAGGCCGCGGCGCTGTCGCTGGGCAAGACGTTTGAAGAAGCGCTTGCCGAAGCGAAGACCGGTACCGAGGAAGAGCGCCGCGCACTCGCCGCGCAGCGGACGTTCAAGGGCAACCGCCCGAGCACCGTGTTCATGCTCGATTCGCTCACCCCGCATTCGCTGGGCGCGCTTATCGCGCTGTACGAGCACAAGGTGTTCATGCTCGGCCACCTGTGGGGCATCAATGCCTTCGACCAGTGGGGCGTGGAGCTGGGAAAGGTGATCGCCAAGCAGATCTACCCGTCGCTGGCCAACGACAAGGATGCCGGCGACATCGCGCAGTTCGACGCGGCGACGCGCGGCCTGATCGAAGCGATCCGCGAACGTCGCTAAACACGACGCACGTGTGCATGAATGAAAAAACCCGGCCTTGGGCCGGGTTTTTTCTGGGTCAGACTTCGAGGGTGGCCAGGTCGCCCTTGTCCTCGAGCCATTGCTTGCGATCGCCTGCGCGCTTCTTTGCCAGCAGCATGTCCATGAGCTTCGTCGTGCCGTCATCCGTTTCCACGGTGAGCTGCACGAGGCGGCGCGTATCCGGATGGACCGTGGATTCGCGCAGCTGCGCCGGGTTCATCTCGCCCAGGCCCTTGAAGCGGGTGACCGAGACGGCGCCCTTCATCTTCTCGCGCTCGACCTTCTCCAGCATCAGGCGCTTTTCTTCCTCGTCCAGGCAGTAGAACACCTGCTTGCCCACGTCCACGCGGAACAGCGGCGGCATGGCCACGAACACATGGCCCTCGCGCACCAGCGACGGGAAGTGGCGCAGGAACAGCGCCGAGAGCAGGGTGGCGATATGGAGGCCGTCGGAATCCGCATCGGCCAGGATCACCACCTTGCCGTAACGCAGGCCGGAGAGGTCATCCTTGCCCGGATCGCAGCCAATGGCCACGGCCAGGTCGTGCACTTCCTGCGAGGCGAGCACGGCGGTGGATTCCACTTCCCACGTATTCAGGATCTTGCCGCGCAACGGCATGATCGCCTGGAAATCCTTGTCGCGTGCCTGCTTGGCCGAGCCGCCGGCCGAGTCACCTTCCACCAGGAAGATCTCGGTGCGGGTCAGGTCGGTGGAGGCGCAGTCGGCGAGCTTGCCGGGCAGCGCCGGGCCCGCGGTGATCTTCTTGCGGACCACCTGCTTGGCCGCCTTCAGGCGCGCGCTCGCGCGCTCGATGGCGAGCTGGGCGATCTTCTCGCCAAGATCCACGTGCTGGTTCAGCCACAGGCTGAAGGCATCGTGCACCACGCCTTCGACGACGCCGGCGGCGTTGCGCGAGGAGAGGCGTTCCTTGGTCTGGCCGGCGAACTGGGCGTCCTGCAGCTTCACGCTCAACACGAAGGCCAGGCGTTCCCAGACATCTTCCGGGGCAAGCTTCACGCCGCGTGGCAGCAGGTTGCGCAGGTCGCAGAACTCGCGGATCGCATTGGTGAGGCCCGAACGCAGGCCGTTCACATGCGTGCCGCCCTGGGCGGTGGGAATCAGGTTGACGTAGCTTTCCTGCACCAGGTCGCCTTCCGGCAGCCAGCACAGCGCGACATCCACGGTATCGGTTTCGCGCGCGAAGTGCTTGACGAAGAGGTCAGCCGGGAGTGCTTCCGCCCCCTGGAGCTCGGCGCGCAGGTAGTCCTGCAGGCCGTCTTCGAAATACCACTCGGTGGTTTCGCCGGCGGCTTCGTCGTGCAGGCGCACGGTGAGGCCCGCGCAGAGCACGGCCTTGGCGCGTAGCAGGTGTTTCAGCTTCGACACCAGGATGCGCGGCGAATCGAAGTACTTTGGATCGGGCCAGAAGCGCAGCGTGGTGCCGGTCTTCTTTTTCGGCACGGTGCCGATCACTTCGAGCTCGCTGGCGCGATCGCCGTTCGCGAAGCTCATGCGGAATTCCTGGCCCTCGCGGCGGATGGTGACATCCACGCGGGTGGACAGCGCATTCACCACGGAGACGCCCACGCCGTGGAGGCCGCCGGAGAATGCGTAATTCTTGTTCGAGAACTTACCGCCCGCATGCAGGCGGGTAAGGATCAGCTCGATACCCGGCACTTTCTCTTCCGGGTGGATGTCCACGGGCATGCCGCGGCCATCGTCGGTGACTTCCACCGAGCCGTCGTTGAAGACGGTGACGTCGATCGACTTCGCGTGCCCGGCGAGGGCTTCGTCGACGGAGTTGTCGATGACTTCCTGGGCCAGGTGGTTCGGCCGCGAGGTGTCGGTGTACATGCCTGGCCGACGCTTGACCGGGTCAAGGCCGCTGAGGACTTCGATGTCTGAGGCGTTGTAACGGGTATTCATCAGGCGGGTCGGTTTCTCGGTAGCCGGGCAGAATGGGTGAGGCGGGCAGGCCGGTCAAGCGTGGCAGGTGCCCGTATCACGCGGCGAGACATCAGCCTCGGGTTACAGCGGGGCGCAGTGCCATTCGAGCCAGGCGCGGTCGTCGCCGTCGAGCAGCGGCCACAGGGCCGCCCGCACCGTGGCGTGGTAATCGTCCAGCCAGGCCCGCTCGGAGGGCTCCAGCAGGCGTGGCTCCAGGCCGCGGCGATCGAACGGGCACAGCGTCAGGGTTTCGAAGGCGTAGAACTCGCCGAACTCGGTCTCGTCGGCCTGGGTCACCACCGCGAGGTTCTCGTGGCGGATGCCGTAGCGGCCGGCCTTGTAGAGGCCCGGTTCGATCGACGTGATCATGCCCGGCTCCAGCGGGACCAGCGCGCCACCGGCGACCGGCGGCCGGATGCCATGCGGGCCCTCGTGGACATTGAGGAAGTAACCCACGCCGTGGCCGGTGCCGTGGCCGAAATCCATGCCGGCCGCCCACAGCGGCGCGCGCGCCAGGGCGTCGAGCTGCGGGCCGCTGGCCCCCTTCGGGAAGCGGGCGCGGGACAGCGCGATCATGCCCTTCAGCACCAGGGTGGAGTCGCGGCGCTGCTCATCGGTCACCGGGCCAAGGGCCAGCACGCGGGTGATGTCCGTGGTGCCGCCGAGGTACTGGCCACCGGAATCCACCAGCAGCAGCCCTTTCGCGGCCAGCGGGCTGAAGCCCGCCTCGGTGGCGCGGTAATGGGGCAGGGCGCCATTGGCCTGGTAGCCGGCGATGGTGGAGAAGCTTTCACCGACGAAGCCGTCCTGCGCGGCGCGGGCCTCGCGAACGATGGTATCCACGTCCAGCTCGGTCAGCGGCTCCCCCGCGGCCACGCCGGTCTCGATCCGGCGGAACGCGCGGGCGAGCGCGGCGCCGTCGCGACGCATGGCATGGCGGATGTGTTCCAGCTCTTCCGGGGTCTTGCGCGCCTTGGCCGCGGTGGACGGGGCAGGGCCGTGGATCTGCCTGACGCCTTCCGGCAGGCCTTCAAAAATGGCGACCACGACGCGGGCCGGGTCGAGCAGCAGGGTGGCACCGTCCGGCAGGGCGGCCAGGGCCGCCACGGCGGTGGCGTAGTCGGCCACCGAGACGCCATCGGCGGCCAGGGCGGCCTTGACCGGCGCTGGCAGCTTGGCAGCGTCGACGAAAAGGGTGGCCCGGCTGTCTTCGATCAGCAGGTGGGCGAGGAACACCGGGTTGTAGTCCACGTCGGCGCCGCGCAGGTTGGTGAGCCAGGCGATGTCGTCAAGGCTCGATACCAGGTGGTGCGAGGCCCCCGCGCGGCGCATGGCGGTGCGCACATGCTGCAGCTTGTCCGCGCGGCTGACGGGGGCATACGCCCCCTCGTGGGCGAAGACCGGGGCCGTCGGCCGGGCCGGCCGGTCGGCCCAGGCGGCGCCCGGCAGGTCCAGGTCGGTGCGCAGGGTGGCGCCGCTGGCGCCGAGGCGCCGGGCCAGGCTCTCCGCGCCGGCGACGGACACGCTGTCGCCCGCGACGGCGACGGCATCGCCCTCGCCGAGCTGGCCGGCTAGCCAGGCCACGTGCTCGGGGGTGTGCGCCACGTTAAGCTTCATCAGCGGCAGGCCGCTGCCGGCCAGTTCGGCCTCGGCCTGGGAGAAATAGCGCGAATCGGTCCACAGGCCGCCACCCTTCGCGGTCACCACCAGGGTGCCCGCCGAGCCGGTAAAGCCGGAAAACCACTCCCGGGCCTGCCATCGCAGCGGCAGGTATTCGGACAGGTGGGGGTCGGCCGTGGGGACGACGACGGCGGCGACGCCTTCGCGGGCCATGGCGGCGCGAAGGGCTTCAAGGCGGGTGGCGATGGGGGATGTGCTCATGCCCTCCATGTTAAGCGTTCATCCTGCCCCTCGCGAGCGGCCCGACACTCGGGTAAAATACAAATTTCCAGCACTGGCTGCTCGCATGACTCCCCTCATTTTCGTCACCGGCGGTGTGGTGTCTTCCCTTGGGAAAGGCATCGCAGCGGCGTCGCTTGCGTCCATCCTCGAGGCGCGTGGCCTTTCCGTGACCATGATGAAGCTCGATCCGTACATCAACGTGGATCCGGGCACCATGAGTCCGTTCCAGCACGGTGAGGTCTACGTCACCGACGACGGCGCCGAGACCGACCTGGACCTGGGCCACTACGAACGCTTCGTGCGTACGCGCCTCACCGGCAAGAACTCGATCACCGCCGGCAAGATCTACGAATCGGTGATCCGCAAGGAACGCCGCGGCGATTACCTCGGTGCCACCGTGCAGGTCATCCCGCACATCACCGACGAGATCAAGCACTCCATCCACGAAGCGACCCGCGGTTACGACGTGGCGCTGGTGGAAGTGGGTGGCACCGTGGGCGATATCGAATCGCTGCCCTTCCTCGAGGCCATCCGCCAGCTGCGCATCGAGCACGGCGCCGAGAAGTGCATGTTCGTGCACCTCACCCTCGTGCCGTACATCAAGGCCGCCGGCGAGATCAAAACCAAGCCGACCCAGCATTCGGTGAAGGAGCTGCGCTCCATCGGTATCCAGGCCGACGTGCTGCTGTGCCGCGCCGAAGAGCCGCTGCCGGACGCCGAGCGCCACAAGATCGCGCTGTTCACCAACGTGCCGAAGAACGCCGTCATCAGCACCATCGACGTGGACGTCATCTACAAGCTGCCGATGTGGCTGCACGAGCAGGGCCTCGACGACCTGGTGATCAAGCGCCTCGGCCTCGACGCCGGCCCGGCCGACCTGTCCAGCTGGGTGCGCACGGTGGAAGCCGTCGAGCACCCGCGCGACGAAGTCACCGTGGCCATCGTCGGCAAGTACGTCGAACACAAGGATGCCTACAAGTCGCTGGCCGAAGCGCTGCGCCATGGCGGCATCAAGCAGTCCACCCGCGTCACGCTGGACTGGATCGACTCCGAAGACGTGGAAGCCCGCGGCGCCCGCGCCGTGCTCGGCCACGCCGACGCCATCCTGGTGCCGGGCGGCTTCGGCAAGCGTGGCTTCGAGGGCAAGATCCTTGCCGCGCAGTTTGCCCGCGAAACGGGCATTCCTTACTTCGGCATCTGCTACGGCATGCACGCCGCCGTGGTGGAATTCGCCCGCAACACCGCGGGCCTGAAGCAGGCGGATTCGAGCGAGAACGACCGCAATACGCCGGATCCGGTCATCGCCCTGATCACCGAGTGGACCACGGCCGCTGGCGAAACCGAGCAGCGCAGCGAGCGCTCGGACCTCGGCGGCACCATGCGCCTGGGCGCGCAGGAATGCCGCCTCAAGGCCGGTACCCTCGCGCGTGAACTGTACGGCGAAGACGTGGTGCGCGAGCGCCACCGCCACCGCTACGAGTTCAACAACCGCTACCGCCAGTCGTTCGAAGACCTCGGCATGGTCATCTCGGGCAAGTCCATGGACGACCTGTTGGTGGAAGTGGTGGAGCTGCCGCGCACCGTGCACCCGTGGTACCTGGGTTGCCAGGCGCACCCGGAGTTCACCTCCACCCCGCGCGAAGGCCATCCGCTGTTCATCGGCTTTGTCCGCGGCGCGCGCGAATACAAGGCGGTGCGTGATGGCGAGAAGCTCGCCAGCCGCTCCGCGGAGTCCGCCGCGTGACGCATCGCCAGGCGACCGGCTTCCGGACTCCTGCCCTTTTCATCCTGCCTGGTACCGGGGCCGCAAGGCCGACCGGTACCGTGCTCCGTCATTCCAACTCGTAACGGGAAGCGCATGACCACTTCGATCACCAAGATCCACGCCCGCGAAATCCTCGACTCGCGCGGTAACCCCACCCTCGAAGCCGAAGTCACCCTGGCCGACGGTTCGTTCGGCCGCGCGGCCGTGCCCAGCGGCGCGTCTACCGGCGTCCGCGAAGCCGTGGAGCTGCGCGACGGCGACAAGAGCCGCTACGGCGGCAAGGGCGTGACCAAGGCCGTCGGCAACGTCAACACCACCATCGCCAAGGCGCTGGCCGGTTACGACGCCGCGGACCAGAAGGGCCTGGATGCCAAGCTGATCGCCCTCGACGGGACGGACAACAAGAGCAACCTCGGTGCCAACGCGCTGCTGGCCGTGTCGATGGCTGCTGCGCATGCCGTCGCCGCCTCGAAGAAGCAGCCGCTGTGGCAGTACCTGATGGTGGACGGTGGTGGCTCGCTGCCGGTGCCGATGATGAACATCATCAACGGTGGCGCGCATGCCGATAACAACGTCGACGTGCAGGAATTCATGGTGCTGCCGGTCGGCGCACCCACCTTCGCCGAAGCGCTGCGCCACGGCGCGGAAATCTTCCACGCGCTGAAGTCGGTGCTGAAGGGCCGCGGCCTCAATACCTCGGTGGGCGACGAGGGCGGCTTCGCGCCGAACCTGAAGTCGAACGTCGAAGCGCTGGACACGATCCTGGAAGCGGTCAACAAGGCCGGCTTCAAGGTCGGCAGCGACATCCTGCTCGGCCTCGACGTCGCCAGCTCGGAGTTCTTCAAGAACGGCAAGTACGACCTCGAAGGCGAAGGCAAGGTCTTCACCCCGGAACAGTGGGTGGACACGCTGGCCTCGTGGGCGAAGCAGTACCCGATCGTCACCATCGAAGACGGCATGGCCGAAGGCGACTGGGACGGCTGGGCGCACCTGACCAAGGTCGTGGACGGCGCGATCCAGCTGGTCGGCGACGATCTGTTCGTCACCAACCCGAAGATCTTCCAGGAAGGCATCGACAAGAAGATTGCCAACGCCATCCTGATCAAGGTCAACCAGATCGGCACGCTGTCCGAAACGCTCGAAGCCATCGCCATGGCCGACCGCGCGAAGTACGCCGCCATCGTGTCGCACCGCTCGGGCGAAACCGAAGACACCACGATTTCGGACATCGCCGTGGCGACCACCGCGACCCAGATCAAGACCGGTTCGCTGTGCCGTACCGACCGCGTGGCCAAGTACAACCAGCTGCTGCGGATCGAGGAAGCGCTGGGCGCGAAGGCGAAGTACGCCGGCCGCCACGCGTTCCCGAACCTGACCAAGCTGCCGGGCTAACGGGGCACCGTGAGCAACGCGGCAATCCTGCGCTGGGTCGGCCTGATCCTCGTCGTCATCCTCATCGCGCTGC
Organism: Luteibacter pinisoli; assembly: GCF_006385595.1. Classification (NCBI taxonomy): domain Bacteria; kingdom Pseudomonadati; phylum Pseudomonadota; class Gammaproteobacteria; order Lysobacterales; family Rhodanobacteraceae; genus Luteibacter; species Luteibacter pinisoli. Next base: position 3,045,852 of record NZ_CP041046.1, on the reverse strand, counting down.
AGCTGAAGCTGTGGGTCGGCGGTGGGGGGATGGCCGAGGTGGATTCACTGCGGGCGGCGGTCAAGACCCAGACCGAGGAAAACGCCACGTTGCAAAAGCGCAACGAAGCCCTCGCGGCTGACGTGGAAGACCTGAAGCATGGCGAGCAGGCCACCGAGGCCCGTGCTCGCCAGGAACTGGGCCTGATCAAGCAGGGTGAGACGTTCTACCAGGTGGTGGAGCCGGGGGCCGCGACCAGCGCGCCGCCGACCCCGCCGCCCGTGACCGCTGGCGACCAGTAATGGACGCCCTCTGGTGCGTGATTCCGGCGGCCGGCAAGGGCGTCCGGGCCGGTGGTGACCGGCCCAAGCAATACCAGCACGTGGCCGGAAGGCCACTGCTGGACCACACACTGGAGCGCCTTGCGGCACATCCGCTGATCGCCGGCCTGATGGTGGTGATCGCCGCGGATGACCTGCATTTCGCCGCCGTGGATCACGTGCACGGCAAGCCGTTGCTCACCACGGTGGGCGGCAGCGAACGCAGCCATTCCGTGCTGGCCGGCCTCGACGCGTTGCCATCCTCCGTGGCCGACGACGCCCTGGTGCTGGTGCACGATGCGGCGCGGCCGTGCGTGCGTGCCGACGACATCACCCGTCTCGTGACGCTGGCCGGGCAGGGTGCGGGTGGCCTCCTGGGCGCACCGCTGCGCGATACGCTCAAACGCGCGGATGGCGAGGGCCACAGCGCCGGTACGGAACCGCGCGAGGGCCGCTGGCGCGCCTTTACCCCACAGATGTTTCGCCGCGCCGAACTGGCGCGTGCACTTCGCCTTGCCGCCGATGCCGGTATCGTGGTCAGCGACGAGGCCATGGCGATGGAGCGCGCAGGCGCCACACCGTTGCTGGTCGAAGGATCGGAAGACAATATCAAGGTGACCACGCCGGCGGACTTCGCGCTGGCGGAGTTCCTGCTCGGGAGAACAAGATGATCCGCATCGGACAGGGATTCGACGTGCATGCCTTCGGCGAAGGCGACCACGTGATGCTCGGCGGCGTCCGCGTGCCGCACAAGCAGGGCGTGCTGGCGCATTCCGATGGCGACGTGGTCCTCCATGCCCTGTGCGATGCCTTGCTCGGCGCGCTGGCGCTGGGTGACATCGGCAAGCATTTCCCGCCCTCGGACGACAAGTGGCGCGGCGCGGATAGCCGTACCTTCGTGCGCGCCGTGCGCGAACTGGTGCGCGAGCGCGGCTACGTGCTCGGCAATGCCGACATGACCGTGATCTGCGAGGCGCCCAAGGTGCTGCCGCACGCCGAGGCCATGCGCGCGAACATCGCCGAGGATCTCGGCGTGGACGTCGATCGCATCAGCATCAAGGCCACCACCACGGAAACCCTCGGGTTCACCGGTCGCCGCGAAGGCATCGCCGCGCTGGCGAGCGTGCTGGTCCAGCCCGCGTGAGCGAACTCGACGCCCGCACGTCGACACCACGCCTGCAGGATCGCCTGGAGGCGGTCAATGACCTGCTGCGCCGGCGCGAGGCGCTGGTGGCGCTGGCGGCGACGACGCCCGCCGGCGATGCCGACGCACTGGAGGCGGTCGACGCGGCGTTGCAGGCCAGGCTCGACGACATCCATCCGGCAGACCTGGCCGACGTGCTGGAATCCCTGCCGCTGGCCGATCGCCTTGCCGTGTGGCAGCGCGTGCGCAGCGACCGCGATGGCGAAATCCTGCTCGAGGTGTCGGATTCCGTCCGCGAATCGCTGATCGCGGACATGGACGACCGCGAGATCCTCGCTGCCGTCGAACCGCTCGATGCAGACGAACTCGCCGACCTGGTCGACGACCTGCCCACCGAGGTGCTGCCGGAACTGATGGCCAGCCTCGACGCGCAGGAGCGCGAGCGCGTCCAGGCCGCCATGTCCTACGACGACGACAAGGTCGGCGCGTTGATGGACTTCGACATGGTCACCATCCGCGAAGACATCAGTCTCGAGGTGGTGCTGCGTTACCTGCGCCGCTTCGACGAGCTGCCGGCGCAGACGGACAAGCTGTTCGTCGTCAACGCCGACCATGTGCTCACCGGCGTGCTGCCGCTGCACTGGCTGCTGGTGAATTCGCCGGACAAGATGGTGCATCAGATCATGGCGCCGGACGTGAACACGTTTCGCCCCGAAGATGACGCCTATGACGTGGCCCAGGCCTTCGAGCGCTACGACCTGGTGACGGCGCCGGTGGTTGACGCCCACATGCGCCTGATCGGCCGCATCGCCGTGGACGCCATGATCGACCTGATCCGCGAAGAGGGCGAGGCGGAAGCGCTGTCGCGCGGTGGCCTGCGCGAAGAGGAGGACATCTTCGCCTCGGTGTGGAAGTCCGTGCGCAATCGCTGGGCCTGGCTGGCGACCAACCTGGTCACCGCCTTCATCGCCTCGCGCGTCATCGGCCTGTTCGAGCACTCGATCGAGCGCCTGGTGGCGTTGGCCGCGCTGATGCCCATCGTCGCCGGTATCGGCGGTAACTCGGGCAACCAGACCATCACCATGATCGTCCGCGCCATGGCGCTGGAGCAGGTGAGCGTGGCGCAAGCGGGTCGCCTGTGGCGCAAGGAGCTGTGCGTCGCGCTGATCAACGGCCTCGTCTGGGGTGGCGTGATTGGCGTCGTCGCCTGGCTGCTCTACGACAGCATCTCGCTGGGCATGGTGATGACGGCGGCGATGACGCTGAACCTCTTGCTGGCCGCCTTCATGGGCGTGGGGATTCCCATGCTGATGACGAAACTCGGCCGCGACCCTGCGCTGGGCTCCAGCGTGCTGATCACGGCCATGACCGACAGCGGCGGCTTTTTTATCTTCCTTGGCCTGGCCACGTTGTTCCTGATGTAAAGGCGTTACCCCATGAGTGAGTACGAACTGCCCTTCGCCTTCGGCGCCCCGCCGCTGCGCGCACGCCTGCGAGCCCAGCCTGAGGATTTCTTCGTGGAAGAGATCCTCGGTTACGAGCCCGATGGCGCGGGCGAGCACGCGTTCGTGCTGGTGGAAAAGCGTGGCCAGAACACCGACTGGGTGGCCCGTGAAGTCGCGAAGTTCGCCGGCATCGCGCCGATGAACGTGGGCTACGCAGGCATGAAGGACCGCCACGCGGTCACCCGTCAGGTCTTCACCGTGCAGCTGCCCGGCAAGGCGGACCCGGACTGGGCGGCGTTTCCGCACGCGGACGTGACGCTCACGGCGCTGGGGCGGCATTCGCGCAAGATCAAGCGCGGCGCCTTGCGCGGTAATCGTTTCGTGCTGGTGCTGCGCGACGTCGAAGGCGAGCGTGCGGAAGCCGAGGGTCGCCTGGCGGCGATCGCGGCGCGCGGCGTGCCCAATTATTTCGGCGAGCAGCGCTTCGGTCTCGGTGGCAACAACGTCGAGCAGGCCCGCGCCATGTTCAAGGGCCGGCGCGTGGATCGCGACAAGCGCTCCATCCTGCTCTCCGCGGCGCGCTCGCACATCTTCAATGGCGTCCTGGCCGAACGCGTGGCGTCCGGCACGTGGGATTCGGCGATGGACGGCGAGATCTGGGGCCTGGACGGCTCGCGCTCGTGGTTCGGCCCGGAGGCCTTCAACGACACGCTCGCCGAGCGCCTGGGCCGGTTCGACATCCACCCGACCGGTCCGCTGTGGGGCAGTGGCGACACGCCCGCGGGTGGCGAGGTCGCTGCGCTCGAGAACCGCATCGCCGAACGGGATGGCGACCTGGCCGCCGGCCTTATTGGCGCGCGGATGGATCAGGAGCGCCGGGCGCTTCGTCTCAAACCGGCTGATTTCGCCTGGCGCTGGCTCGACGACGGTGCGTTGGAAGTGACGTTCTCGCTACCGGCCGGCGCGTACGCCACCACGGTCGTCCGCGAGATCGCGGTGACGGGGTAAGTCAGCCCTTCAGCAGCACGATGACCGCACCGGTGCCGCCCTGCATGGGGCGGGCCGAGGCGAAGGCGACCACGTCGTCGCGTCGCCGCAGCAAGCGGTCGGTCAGTCCCTTCAGCACCGGGCCGGCGGCCTTCGAGCGCAGGCCCTTGCCGTGGATGATCCGCACGCAACGGATGCCGTCGCGCCGGCATTCGGCCAGGAAGTCCGCAATGGTGAGCTGGGCGGCTGCCGCGTTCATCTGGTGCAGGTCGACCTCGGCCTGGATGCTGAACTGGCCACGCTTGAGCTGTTTCAACAGTTTGGGCGGGTAGCCGTCGCGCAGATACGATAATTCTTCGCCCACTTCCAGTTCGGCGGGGTCGTAATCGAACAGTAACGAGTCCGCCGGCACAGCCGCCTCGTCCGCGTCGCGCATGAACGGCACGGGCTCGGGGCGCGGGCGCTCTGGCGCCGTTTCTGCCACGACCACGGGGCGAACGTCGCCGATCGCCTCGCGAAACAGGCGGCTGTCGTCGTCATGCACCGCGGGGCTGCGTCGCTTCATGGCGTTCATCCTAGCCGGTTCCGGTGAATCCCGCGTCCCGCTCCGGTAGACTTGGGCAGTCGCGCGATCCCTCCACAGATGGGGTCGCCAGCCCGGTTTTTCGATCTGGATCAGCATGCAAGTTCTGGTTAGCAACGACGACGGCGTAGAGGCTCCGGGTATCCGGGTCCTGGCCGAGCGTCTTGCCGGTTTTGGCACGGTGACGGTGGTCGCACCCGACCGTGACCGTTCCGGCGCGAGCAACTCGCTCACCCTTGATGCGCCCATCCGCGTGCATCGCCTGGATGACGGCCGTTACCGTGTCGCCGGCACGCCGACGGACTGCGTGCACCTGGCGCTGTCGGGCCTGCTGGACCACGAGATCGACATCGTCGTTTCGGGCATCAACAACTGCGCCAACCTTGGCGACGACGTGATTTATTCGGGCACCGTCTCGGCCGCGATGGAAGGGCGCTTCCTCGGCCTGCCCGCCATCGCCGTGTCCCTGGTGACGAAGGAAGGCTCCGGCCACCACTTCGAGTCCGCCGCCAACGCGGTGCTGATGCTGGTGCGCCGCCTCGTGGTCGACCCGCTGCCCGCCGACACCATCCTCAACGTGAACGTGCCCGACCTGCCGTGGGATGAGATCCGTGGCTTCGAGGTCACCCGCCTGGGCAAGCGCCACCGCTCGGCGCCGGCCATCCGCAGCGAGGACCCGCGTGGCCGCACGATGTGGTGGATCGGCCCGCCGGGAAAGATCGACGACGCCGGCCCCGGCACCGATTTCAACGCCGTCAGCCGTGGCTACGTTTCCGTTTCGCCGATCCATACCGACCTCACGCGCTTCCAGGCGCTGGAGAAGGTGAGTAGCTGGATGCTCTCGCTGTCCTCGTCGATGGATAACGAGGAGGCGGCGTAACGTGGTGAACTTGCACGCCCTGCCGCCATCCGCGTTGCGCGGCGAAGGCATGACCTCCCAGCGCGCGCGCGACCGCCTGGTGGCGAAGCTGGTCGAGGAAGGCATTCGCGACGAGCGCGTGCTCGAGGTGATCCGCCACCTGCCTCGCCATCATTTCATCGACCAGGCGCTGCACTCGCGCGCTTACGAGAACACCGCGTTACCCATCGGGCATGGGCAGACCATCTCCCAGCCGTGGATCGTGGCGCGCATGACGGAGGCGCTGATCGAGCGCGGCGTGCCCGAGCGTGTGCTCGAAATCGGCACGGGTTCGGGTTACCAGGCGGCCGTCCTGGCCGGCATCGTGCCCACCGTCTATACGGTGGAACGTATCGAGGAGCTGCTGCGCCAGGCGCGCCGCCGCTTCCGCCAGCTCGGCATCGAAAACCTGCGTTCGCGCCACGACGACGGCAAGCTCGGCTGGCCGTCCGACGCACCGTTCGACGGCATCATCCTCACCGCCGCGGGTGACCGCATTCCCGTGCAGCTGCTCGACCAGCTCAAGCCGGGCGGCGTGCTGGTTGCTCCCGTGGGCAGCCCCAGCCAGCAGGTGCTGGTACGGTTGTCCAAGGACGACAAGGGCGACGTCATCCGCGAAGAACTTGGCGCGGTCAGCTTTGTTCCGCTTCTGGGCGGCATCGGTTGATGCGCCTTCCACACAGGGGAGCCCGCTGAATGCGGCTGTTCGGATCGCTTTACGAGCGTGCCATCACCTGGGCACGCCACCGCCACGCGGTGCGCTATCTCGCAGGGCTTTCGTTCGCCGAAGCCTTTATTTTCCCGATCATGCCCGAGGTGATGCTCGCGCCGATGATGCTGGCCGAGCCGCGCAAGGCATTCCGCTTCGCGAACTGGAGCCTGCTGTTTTCGCTGCTGGGTTCGCTGGTGGGTTACGCGTTGGGCCACTACGCCTACGAGGCGCTGAAGCCGCTGCTGGCCTCCCTGCACCTGCTGTCGCACATCGAGGAAGGCGTGGGCAGCCTGCGCCAGGATATGCAGGCGCACGCGCTCGGCCTCTACATCGTCCTGGCGATGGCGGCCCTGCAGCCCGTGGTGCCCATGAAGTTCGTCACCTGGGCATCGGGCATCGTCGGCGTGCCGCTGCTGCCGTTCCTCATCTGCATGCTGATCGGTCGCGGCAAGCGGGTCTGGCTGCTGGCGATCCTCGTCCGGCTGTTCGGTGAACGGGCCGAGCAGGCGCTGCGCAAACACATTGAGTGGATAGGCTGGGCTGTTATCGTAGTGATCATCCTCCTGGCTGCCTGGTGGTTCCTGCTGCGATGAGCGCCCGAGAACGGAAACCCGCGATGCGTCCGCTTCGCCCACTGGCCTGGGCTGCGCTTACCGGCGTGGCGCTGGTCGTGGCCGCTTGCGGCAATCTCGATCCCAGCCGGCATTCCGTCGTGGTCACGCGGCCCGCGGGGTACCAGCCGGCGTCGGCCGCGCCGCATGGTGCGCCATCCACGCCGCCCCCGCCGGGTGGGTCGTACCACGTCGTGAAGGGCGACACCCTTTACAGCATCGCTTTCCGCAACAAGGTCGATTTCCGCGACCTGGCGAAGTGGAACAACGTCGACTCCTCGTACACCATCTGGCCGGGGCAGGAGCTGCGCCTGTCGCCGCCGGGCCCGGCGCCTGCACCGACGCCCCCGGCGACGCACGCTGCGCCGGTTGTCGCGGCGGTGCCCCCGCCGGCCGCTCATCCGTCCACGCCGCCTCCGCCGCCGACGGGTGCGCCGCAACCCGGGTTCCAGGCCGTGAGCGACGCCGACGTCGCGCCGGCACCGGCGACCACCACGAACACGCCGGTCGTGGTTGCTGGCAAGCCCGCCGAGTCCGTTGTCCCGCCACCGGCGCCGCCGGCTGCGGCACCGGCGACCACGCCGCCACCGGTAGAAAATCCGCCGGCGTCCACGCCGATCGTGACCAGTGGCGCCACGCGCAACGCGGGTGGCATCAGCTGGCGCTGGCCGGCCGATGGTTCGCTGATCAAGCGGTTCGCGTCAGGTGATGCGATTCCCGGTATCGAGATCGCCGGCAAGTCGGGTGACCCGGTTCGCGCGGCCGCCGATGGCGTGGTGGTGTACAGCGGCAATGGCCTGGTCGGCTATGGCGAGCTCGTCATCATCAAGCACAGCGACAGCTTCCTTTCCGCCTACGGCCACAACCGCAAGCGCCTGGTGAAGGAAGGCGAAAAGGTGAAGGGCGGCCAGGCCGTCGCCGAAATGGGTTCGTCGGGCGCGACGCGTGATGAGCTGCAGTTCCAGATCCGCCGCGACGGCAACCCGGTCGATCCGCTGCAGTACCTGCCGCCGAAGTAAGGCTCAGCCCTCTCGCGCCTTGCGGGCTTCAAAGGCCTGCAGGTGCGCCCAGGCGGTCTCGAGCATCGGTGCCCTGACACCGCGTGCATGGGCGCGAACCAGCATGTCGCCGACGATATGCGCCCCTTCAATCTTCTGGCCCGATTCCAGGTCGCGCAGCATCGACGCGGTCAGCGGCGAGCCTTCCTGGGTCAACACCTTCCACGCCATGGAGCGGGCCTGGTCCGGCACCGCCTGGTCCGACTCGCGCGCCACCGCCAGGCACTCGTTGTAGAGCTGCTCGATGAGCTGGCGGCCGTCGTCGGTGCCCACGATGTCGCCAATGCTGGCGCGGAACAGGCAGGTGGCGCCGGCGAGCGTCGTGAGGAAGGTGAACTTCGCCCACAGGTCGCGCGTGATGTCGGTCGAATGGACGTGGTCGATCTTCGCCTGGGTCAGCGCCGCGGCCAGGGCGTCGCAGCGGCCGCCGCGCGCCACGCCATCGCGCTCGCCAAAGGTGATCGAGGCGCCGTTGCCGAAATGGATGACTTCCCCATCAGGCCCTTTCCCGGCGCTGATAATGCACATGCCACCGATGACCTGCCCGGCGCCGAAGCGCGCATCCAGCAGCGGGTAGTGCGCCAGGCCATTGAGGATGGGGAGCACGGCGGTGTCCGGGCCGACCGCCGGATCGATGGCCTCGATCGCCGAGTGCAGGTCGTAGGCCTTGCAGGACAGCAATACCAGGTCGAACGCACCGGCGTCGCCAACGGTCTCCGCCCTGACGTGCTTCACGGCGAGGGTCGCGTCGCCGAAAGGGCTGCGGATCACCAGGCCCCTGGCGTCCAGCACCGCGGCGCGGGCAGGGCGGACGAGGAAGGTGACATCGATGGCGGCCTGGGCAAGCCGACCGCCGAAGTAGCCGCCGGTCCCGCCGGCGCCGAGGACCAGGATACGCATGGGCGTTTAGCCTTGCTTGGGCAGGATGAAGGCGGCCAGCACTTTCCGGCCTTCGCCGGACAGCAGGCTGTAGGTGCGCGCGGCCGAGCCGCTGGTCATCGCCTCGACGCCAATGCCCCGGCGCAGGAAGCCGGCCATGACCTCGGCGGGCGGGAACACCTGCCGTTCGCCGGTGCCGATGATGACGAGTTCGGGGTTGAGTGCAGCCATCGTCTCGACGTCGCTGAGACTCATCTGCGTCGCGTCGGTGACGGCCCAGTCTTCCACCACCTTTTCAGGGGTTACCAGCAGGCTGGTGTGGAAGTCGCGGTCGACCACCGTGACGGTGGTCGGGCCGACCCGGCGTATGAAGAGGTATTCACCGGGGCGATCGAGCGAGAGATCCATAGGGCTTACCGGGGCAGGGCGAGCTTCGGATCCTGTTCGTTGCGACGGAACAGGACCACGACGTGGCCGATTTCCTGGACGGCTTCGGCGCCGGTTTGCCCACTGAGGAAGGCAATCTGGGCCTGGCGCTCTTCCTTGTCACCGCCGGACAGCTTCACCTTCACCAGCTCGTGCTGGTCGAGGGCGTTGCCCAGTTCCTTGGCCACCGCCTCGGTGGCGCCCTTGTTGCCAAGCAGGATCACCGGGGAGAGGTCGTGCGCCAGGCTGCGGAGGTAGCGGCGCTGCGTAGGGGAGAGCGACATTGCGTTCAGGTTCGATTCGCGGGGGAGAGGGGGCAAAGGGTATCATGCACGACCCCTCTCTTCTTTATCTGGCGGATTCCCCGGCCGATGGCACGCAGTAAAAGCAGCTCCCGCTGGCTCAAGGAGCACTTCGACGATCCTTATGTAAAGCGGGCCCAGGCCGAGGGGATGCGCTCGCGCGCCGTGTTCAAGCTGGAAGAGGTGCTTGAGAAAGATCGCCTGATCAAGCCGGGCATGACCATCATCGACCTGGGCGCGGCCCCAGGCGGCTGGTCGCAGCTGGCGCGCAAGCGCCTGGGCGACTCCGGCAAGGTCATCGCCCTGGACATCCTCCCGATGGTGGGCCTGGCCGGCGTGGACTTCATGCAGGGCGATTTTCGTGAAGAAAGCGTGCTGCGCGAGCTGGAAGCCATGCTCGATGGCAAGAAGGTGGATCTTGTCCTGTCGGACATGGCCCCCAATATGTCCGGTGTGGCCCTGGCGGATCAGATTCGCGCCATGGACCTTTGCGACCTTGCCCGGCAGTTTGCGCTTGACTGGCTGACGCCAAACGGGTCGTTCCTGGTGAAGTTGTTCCAGGGGCCCGGTTTCGACGAGTATCTAAAGAGCTTGCGCGCTGACTTCAGTCGCGTGACGATGCGTAAACCGAAGGCCTCCCGTGCGCGTTCGCGAGAGGTCTATGCGCTGGCGACCGGCCTCAAGGCCGCGTCCCGGCAACCTGGCGAGAACCGCGCATGAATGAGATGGCTAAAAATCTGTTGCTCTGGCTGATCATCGCGGTGGTCTTGCTTACGGTGTTCCAGACATTCAACCCGCACAGCGGGTCGTCGCAGGACATGTCCTACACGGCCTTTGCCCAGCAGGTGGATAACGGTAACGTCGCCAGCGGCACCATCACTTCGTCGGCCCCGCCGACGATCACCGGCAAGCTCAAGGACGGCGGCAGCTATCGCACCGTGGTCCCGGTGGTGGGTCTTTCGACGAGCGACCTGGTCAAGCAGATGCGCGACAAGGGCGTCGAGCTTCGCCAGGAGCCTGCCGACAACGGCTTCTCCCTGATCGGCCTGCTGTTCAACTGGCTGCCCATCATCATCTTCGTCGCCGTGCTGATCTGGTTCATGCGCCAGATGCAGGCAGGCTCGGGTGGCCGTGGCGCCATGAGCTTCGGGCGTTCGCGCGCCAAGCTGCAGGGCGAGGACCAGGTCAAGGTCAACTTCACCGACGTGGCAGGCTGTGACGAGGCCAAGGAAGAGGTCGGCGAACTGGTCGAGTTCCTCCGCGACCCCGGCAAGTTCCAGAAGCTGGGCGGCAAGATCCCGCGCGGCGTGCTGATGGTGGGTCCGCCGGGTACCGGCAAGACGCTGCTCGCCAAGGCGATCGCCGGCGAAGCCAAAGTGCCGTTCTTCTCCATCTCCGGTTCCGACTTCGTCGAAATGTTCGTCGGCGTCGGCGCCAGCCGCGTGCGCGACATGTTCGAGCAGGCCAAGAAGCACGCGCCCTGCATCATCTTCATCGACGAAATCGATGCCGTTGGCCGCCATCGTGGCGCCGGCATGGGTGGTGGTCACGACGAGCGCGAGCAGACGCTGAACCAGCTGCTCGTCGAAATGGATGGCTTCGAGGGTACGGAAGGCATCATCGTCATCGCGGCGACCAACCGCCCCGACGTGCTGGATCCGGCGCTCCTGCGTCCGGGCCGTTTCGACCGCCAGGTCGTCGTGGGCCTGCCGGACGTCAAGGGCCGCGACCAGATCCTCAAGGTGCACATGCGCAAGGTGCCCACCGCGGCCGACGTCGACGCCATGACGATCGCGCGCGGCACGCCGGGCTTCTCCGGCGCGGACCTGGCCAACCTCGTCAACGAGGCGGCCCTGTTCGCGGCGCGCGAGAACGCGCGGGAAGTGCGCATGAGCCATATGGACCGTGCACGCGACAAGATCCTGATGGGTGCCGAGCGTCGCTCCATGGCGATGAACGACGAAGAGAAGAAGCTGACGGCGTACCACGAGGCCGGCCACGCCATCATCGGCCGCCTGGTGCCGGAGCACGACCCGGTCTACAAGGTCACCATCATTCCGCGTGGCCGCGCCCTGGGCGTCACCATGTACCTGCCGGAAGGCGATCGATACAGCATGAACAAGGTGGCGATCGAATCGCAGCTGGCCTCGCTGTACGGCGGCCGCGTCGCGGAAGAGATCATCTTCGGCGCCGACAAGATCACCACGGGTGCGTCCAACGACATCGAGCGCGCCACCAAGATGGCTCGCAACATGGCCACGAAGTGGGGCCTGTCCGACGAGCTGGGCCCGGTGATGTACGGCGAAGAGGAAGACGAGGTCTTCATCGGCCGCTCCGTGACGCAGCACAAGAGCGTCTCTAACGAGACCGCGCGCAAGATCGACGAAGTGGTGCGCACCATCCTTGATCGCGCTTACGCGCGCAGCAAGGAGCTCCTGACGTCGAATATCGACAAGCTGCACGTGATGGCCGAGACCCTGCTGCAGTACGAGACCATCGACGCGCGGCAGATCGACGACATCATGAACGGCCGTGAGCCGGGTCCGCCGGCGGACTGGCAGAAGCCGGGTTCCCCGCCGCCGCCGCCGCCGCGTGGTGACGCTGGCCCGGCGCCGGATAAGGTTGGCAAGCCGGCAACGCAGCTGTAAGAGGGAAGGGCGGCCATGGCCGCCCTTTTCTTATGTGACAACCATTTAGCCGTCCATTCGACCCAACTGTTACCGTTGCGCGAAAAAAAGTTTCAGAAAAGTGTTGACGCACACCCCGGATATCTGAATAATTCCGCTTCTCGGCACGGCGGTAACGCTTCACAGCGGTCTCCACCGGGTCTACCGTTTTAAGTGTGCGCCCGTAGCTCAGTTGGATAGAGTACCAGGCTACGAACTTGGTGGTCGGGAGTTCGAATCTCTCCGGGCGCACCATTTTTTAATCCATCGAAGCGTAAGTGGTTCGGTGGCGATAGTTGAAAGTGTGGTGTGTTCATACGGATTGACGGGCTTGGCTTTGACCCGTAGCATCTGAAAGCTTCACCAGCGGTATCGGTGTAGTTTAAGGTTTCGGGGTATAGCTCAGTCTGGTAGAGCGCCAGCTTTGGGAGCTGGATGTCGGGGGTTCGAATCCCTCTGCCCCGACCATTGGTGCTCTACGTACAGTGCCTGCGCCTGTAGCTCAACCGGATAGAGCATCGGCCTTCTAAGCCGACGGTTGCAGGTTCGATTCCTGTCGGGCGCGCCAGTTCAGGTTTATGGTGGGCGTAGCTCAGTTGGTTAGAGTCCCGGATTGTGATTCCGGATGTCGTGGGTTCGAGTCCCATCGCTCACCCCATTTAGAAGTTTTAACAATTTAAGTTTTACGGGCCGTTAGCTCAGTTGGTAGAGCAGTTGACTCTTAATCAATTGGTCGTAAGTTCGAATCTTACACGGCCCACCAATTTGAATAAGGCACTTAGAGAAATCTAAGTGCCTTTTTCTTTGCCCCGATTTCGTCCAAGGCGCCGTGATGGCCCCGGTTGGCACACTATGATCATCCAGGATTACGCGGCCGCGCGCCGCTTCAAGCGTGGCATCCCGGCCTGGTTGCTGGGCGCCCTCGTGGCCGTCTACATCCTCGCGGTGCTCAACCGCAGCCTCTGGTCGGAGTTCCATGCGGCGCTGGGCGCCTCGAAGGGAATGGCAGGGTTCTGGGTGCTGAGCGCCGCGGTCACCTGCCGCCTCATCGGCAACCTCGTGCTCACCCTTGCGCTGGTGACGTGGCCGCGCATCGGCAAGGCGCTGCTCGCCATCCTCATCCTCGTGTCGGCGGCCAGTGCGTACTACACGCAGACCTTCGGCGTGCGCCTGAATGAGGAAATCATCCAGAGCATCTTCGAGACGACGCGCGCCGAGGCCATGGGCCTGATCACGACGGACTCCGTCACGTGGATCGGCCTGTTCGGCATCCTTCCGGCCGTGCTTGTCCTGATCGCGCCGGTACGCTTCCGGCCGCTCTGGGCGAGCCTGCGCCTGCGTGCCGCCATCGTCGTGGGTGCCGCCATCCTGCTGCTGGTCCCGCCGCTGTTCGCCGGCCGGGCTTACGTGTACTTCGAGCGCAATCACCGCGGCATGTACGACGTGTACCACCCTTACGCGGCGCTCAGCGGCACGTTCCATTACCTCCAGCGCGACGTCTTCCGCAAGAAGAAGACCATGACGCCGATCGGCACGGACGCCACGCTCGCGCCCAATGCCGCCCTGGCAGCGCGCAAGCGGGTGGTGGTGCTGGTCGTCGGCGAGACGGCCCGCGCGGAGAACCAGTCCCTGCAGGGTTACGCGCGCGAGACGAATCCCGAGATGAAGCGGGCCGGGGCCATCTACTTCAGTGATGCCTGGTCGTGCGGCACCGCCACCACCGTGTCGGTGCCGTGCATGTTCTCGGATATGACGCGCGAGAAATTCGTCAAGGCCGTGGCCAAGGCGCATTGGAATGCCCTGGACGTGCTCCAGCACGCAGGCGTGGACGTGTACTGGCGCGATAACGACGAGGGCTGCAAGGACGTCTGCGCGCGCGTGCCGAACGATGACCTGACCGACGCGAAGATCGCCGGCCTGTGCGATGCCAGTGGCTGCGTCGACGAAGTGCTGGTGGCGGATCTTCCCCAGCGCCTCGCACAGATGAAATCGCCGGCGTTGCTCGTGCTGCATATCAAGGGCAGCCATGGCCCCGCGTACTTCCAGCGCTACCCGGCCGCCTTCAACGTGTTCAAGCCAGGCTGCGATACCGCGGAAGTACAGACCTGCATGTACGACCAGACCGTGGCCAGCTACGACAACACCATCCTCTACACCGACCACATCCTCGGTCGCGTCGTCGATGCGTTGAAGGCCGACCCCGAGGTCGACAGCGCGATGATGTACCTCTCCGACCATGGCGAATCGCTGGGCGAGAAGGACGTCTACCTGCACGGCGCGGATTGGGCGACGGCACCCACCCAGCAGAAGCACATCCCGATGCTGATGTGGCTCTCCCCGGGCTGGATCCGCGACAGTGGCTTGCGCCTCGACTGCATGGCCCAGCGGCGCACGCAGGCGGCAAGCCAGGACAATGTCTTCCACACCTTGCTTGGGTTCTTCGATACCCGCACCACGGTGTACAAGCCGGAGCTCGATTTGCTCTCCGGTTGCCGGGGATAACCCGGTGCTGGACCCTGACCGGGCCGGCTTCTAGAATGCAGGTTATGCGAGAGTGGCGGAATTGGTAGACGCACCAGATTTAGGTTCTGGCGGGTAACACCGTGTGGGTTCGAGTCCCACCTTTCGCACCAGAAAAAGAAAAGCCCCGGACCATCATGGCCCGGGGCTTTTTCTTTGTGCGCGATCAGCGCTGCGTTGGCGCGTTGGTCCGGCGCGCTACCGCATTCGCAAGCCAGGCCAGCGTGGCCGTGATCGCAAAGTTCGCGCCGAACGCCATGGTCTGCGACACGTTGAGCAATGCCGCAAAAAGCGATCCGCCGATGGCGAGTGTCGCGGCGACCGCGAGCGACTCGCATAGCTGCAGCGCCGACGCGTTCGTGCCTTGCTCGTGCTCGGCCGACATCGACAAGGCAAGCGTCGACACGGTGCCGTACACCATGCCGATGCCGAGCCCGGTCACCAGCCAGCCAAGCACGGCGACCGGTACGGGCACGGCGGCAAACGTCGCGAGACCCGTGACCACGGTGCCGATGGCCATCAGCCCGGTGCCGCGATTGAGCAGCGCCTGGCGGGAGATCCTTGCCAGGTGGCCCTGGTACCACGAGCCGGAGAACCAGCCGACCGCGCCCACGCTGATAGCGACGCCGGACCACATCGGTGACAGGCCGTGCTGGCGGGAGAAGGCGAGCGGAAGGAAGGCCTCGGCGCCGAAAAAGGCTGACGCGACGAGTCCGCGCAGGCCGATCACGGCCGGCAGGCCGCGGGCGGCCCGCAGGGTGCCGGGTGGCAGCAGGCGCCGGCCGCAGCTGATCAGGGCGCCCACGGCGGGAATCAGCAGTACCGCCCCTCGCCACCCGTGTTCCTGGCCGGCGAAAAATAGCGTGCAGGCGCCGATCGACGCGCCGATCGCGTTGAGCATGCGACCCGGCTGGTCGCTGACGTGCCCGGCCGGCGGATCGAGGGCGCGCAGGGCGCCGCGCACGCCAAGCGCGGCGGGCACGGCGAGCAGCGGGACGCCAAGGAACACCCAACGCCAGCCGAGGTATTCGACGATCAGGCCGCTCACCGCGGGGCCGACCAGCGCCGGCACGACCCAGGCCGCGGAAAACGAGGCAAACACCTTCGGCCGCAGGCGATCCGGATAAAGGCGGCCGACAATCACGTAAAGCGCCGGCGAGAGCAGGCCGGCGCCCAGGCCCTGGATCAGGCGCCCGGCCAGCAGCATGGGCATGGCATGGGCGAATCCGGCGACCAGCAGGCCGATGACGAACCCGGCCAGGCCGGTCCACATGGCCGGCGCCGGCCCGCGGCGATCGCTCCAGCGTCCGGAGATCACCATGCCGATGACGCTGGTCGCGAGCACCCCGCCAAAGGCCAGGGCGTAGAGGCGCAGGCCATCGAGCTCGCGGGCCACCGTCGGCATGGCCGTGGTGACCGCAAGGGCCTCGAAGGCGAGCAGCGATATCAGCGCCACCATGCCCAGGGTGGCGGCACGGTAGCGGGGAGCGAGGATGCCGTCGGCGGGGGAAGCCGTGGCATCGAGGAGCTTGGGGTCAGACATACCCACGTTCATGGTCAATCCTTGGGGGAGGGGAGTGTCGCACGCTTGCGTGGCCAGCCCGGAGACGGCAGGATCGGACCTAAACCGTGGTTGAGGTCAAGCAATGCGTGAACTGAGCGTGGGCGAGGTGGCGCGACGGTCCGGCGTGGCGGTGTCGGCGCTGCATTTCTATGAGCGGAAAGGGCTGATCCACAGCCTGCGCACCGCGGGCAACCAGCGGCGGTACGCCGGGGACGTCCTGCGCCGCATCGCCGTGATCCGGGTGGCCCAGCGGGTGGGCATTCCCCTCGACGCCGTGCGCGACGCCCTGGCAAGCCTCCCCGAGGGCCGCACGCCCAGCCCGGACGACTGGGCCGAGCTGTCTGGCCGGTGGCGCGAGGACCTCGACCAGCGCATCGCGCAGCTCACCAGCCTGCGAGACCGGCTGGGCGACTGCATCGGTTGCGGCTGCCTGTCGATATCCGCCTGTGCCCTGGCCAACCCGGGCGACGCGCTGGCCTCGCAGGGGCCCGGTGCCCGCCGCTGGATCGGCCCATAAGCCCTGTTGCGGCCGTGGGACGGCAAAACGTAGAATGGGCAGTCATTTGCGGGGTATTTCGCCAGGGCCGGCATGGCCGGGTGGGGCCAGACGCTCGCGATGTATCCCTTAGTTTTTCGGTCAAGGCGGCGGATGCTGCCATCGCGCCGCGTCGGCGGCGGTTTCAGGAGAGGTCATGCAGGTTTCGGTTGAGAATGTTGGCAAGCTCGGGCGCAAGCTCACGGTGAAGTTCCCGGCCGAGCGCCTGGAGACGCAGGTCACCGAGCGCATTGCGGAAATGGGCCGTACGGTGCGCCTCAAGGGCTTCCGTCCCGGCAAGGTGCCCACCAACGTGATCAAGCAGCGCTTTGGCGCGCAGGTCCGTGGCGAAGCCCTCTCGGAGCTCATCGGCAGCACCCTGCGTGAAGCCGTGAACCAGGAAAAGCTCCAGCCGATCGCCAACCCGTCGGTCGACACCACGGGCAATGCGGAAGACGGCGAGATCGCCTACACCGCAACGTTCGAAATCATGCCGGAATTCCCGGTCGTCGACGTGGCTGCCCTCGAGATCGCCCGGCCGAAGGCCGAGGTGAAGGACGAGGACATCGACAAGATGATCGAAACCCTCCGCACGCAGCGCCGCAGCTTCGACGACGTGTCGCGCGCGTCGAAGGAAGGCGATTTCGTGATGTTCGAATACGCCGCCGAAGCCGGCGACTACCGCTTCCCGGCCGAAGGCCTGGAGCGCGCGGGCAGCGTCATCGGCTCGGGCACCCTGTTCAAGGCCCTGGACGAGGCCCTGACCGGTCGCAGCGCCGGTGACGACCTGGTCCAGGACGTGGCCTTCCCGGAAGACTTCCGCAACCCGGAACTCGCCGGCAAGACCGCCAAGGTCACCTTCAAGATCGTGAAGGTGCAGGAGCCGAACCTCCCGGCCGTGGACGCTGACTTCATCCAGCTGTTCGGCGTGGTCGACGGCAACATCGACACCTTCCGCAAGGAAGTGCGGGCGAACCTCGAGCGCGAGCTCAAGGCCACCCTGATGGCCCGCCTGAAGTCGGAAGTGGCTGAGAAGCTGGCCGGCGCCTACCCGGACCTGGACGTGCCCGACCTGATGGCCAATGCCGAGGCGCAGAGCCTGGCGGCCGGCAACCTCCCGCGCGGCCAGCAGCCGTCGCCGGAAATGGTGGCCCAGGCCCTGCCGTTCGCGAAGAAGCGCGTCATCGCCGCCCTGCTGATGGGCGAGATCGCCCGCAAGAACGAGCTGCGCCTGGACCGCTCGCGCATGGGCGAGATGCTCACCGCCATTGCCTCTACCTATGAAGAGCCGGAAAAGGTCATTGAACTGTATAACAGTGACCCCCAACTGATGCAGGGACTGCAGAACCGCGTGATGGAAGACCAGGTGGCCGAATGGGTGGCGAACAACGCCAAATCCACCGACCAGGAACTGAGCTTCGACGAGGTTATGCGACCGATCGGCGCCTGAGGTGCCGGTCTACTGGCAACAACCGGGCCCCACACGAAGGAGAGACCCCATGTCCATGGCTCCGATCCAGAATCTCAACCTGGTGCCCATCGTCGTCGAACAGACCTCGCGCGGCGAGCGTTCGTACGATATTTACTCGCGCCTCCTGAAGGAGCGCGTGATCTTTGCGGTTGGCCCGGTCGACGACTACATGGCCAACGTGATCGTCGCGCAGCTCCTGTTCCTTGAATCGGAAAACCCGGACAAGGACATCAACCTGTACATCAACAGCCCGGGCGGCTCCGTCACCGCGGGCATGGCGATCTACGACACCATGCAGTTCGTCAAGCCGGATGTGAGCACCATGTGCATCGGCCAGGCGGCTTCCATGGGCGCGCTGCTCCTGGCGGCCGGTGCGGCGGGCAAGCGTTACTCGCTGCCGCACTCGCGGATCATGATCCACCAGCCCTGGGCTGGCGGCATCTCCGGCCAGGCCACCGACATCGAGATTCACGCCCGTGAGATTCTCACGATGCGTGAGCGCCTCAATGCCATCCTGGCCAACCACAGCGGCAAGACGGTCGAGGAAATCGCCCGTGACACCGAGCGCGACCGCTTCATGAGCGGCGCGGAAGCCCAGGCCTATGGCCTGATCGACTCGGTGCTCGACAAGCGTGCGGTCGACTCCGTTAAATCCGCTTGATTGATACTTTCGCTTGTGAAATCCAGCACTTCGCCCCGGCTTCCCGGGGCGGGGTGCTGTGCTATTCTCAAAGCGCATCTGGATTCTCAGTAGGGCCCAAAGCATGAGCGACGAGCGGCAAGGCCGTTCCAACGACGGCAAGATTCTGTACTGCTCCTTCTGCGGCAAGAGCCAGCATGAAGTGCGCAAGCTGATCGCCGGCCCCAGCGTGTTCATCTGCGACGAATGCGTTGAGCTGTGCAACGACATCATTCGCGAGGAATTGGAAGAGAAGGCGGCCTCGGGCCGTACCCAGCTTCCGAAGCCGCGCGAGATCATGGAAGCCCTCGACCAGTACGTGGTGGGCCAGACGCGCGCCAAGAAGGCGCTGTCCGTCGCCGTCTACAACCACTACAAGCGCATGGAATCGCGCCAGAAGAACGACGAAGTCGAGCTCGGCAAGTCGAACATCCTCCTGATCGGTCCGACCGGTTCGGGCAAGACGCTGCTGGCGGAAACGCTGGCCCGCCTGCTCAATGTGCCGTTCACCATCGCGGATGCGACGACGCTGACCGAAGCCGGTTACGTCGGTGAAGATGTCGAAAACATCATTCAGAAGCTTCTGCAGAAGTGCGACTACGACGTTGAAAAGGCTCAGAGCGGCATCGTCTACATCGATGAAATCGACAAGATCTCGCGCAAGAGCGAGAACCCGTCGATCACCCGCGACGTGTCCGGCGAAGGCGTCCAGCAGGCACTGCTAAAGCTGATCGAAGGCACGCTGGCTTCCGTGCCGCCGCAGGGCGGTCGCAAGCATCCGCAGCAGGAGTTCCTGCAGGTCGACACGCGCAACATCCTCTTTATCTGCGGCGGCGCGTTTGCCGGCCTGGAGAAGGTGATCCAGCAGCGTTCCGAGACCACGGGTATCGGCTTCGGCGCCGAAGTCCGCTCCAAGGAGCGCACGGAAAACGTCGGCAAGATGCTTTCGGAAGTCGAACCGGCCGATCTCGTGCGGTTTGGCCTCATTCCGGAGTTTGTCGGCCGCCTGCCGGTGGTTGCCACGCTTGACGAGCTCGACGAGGCTGCCCTGGTGCAGATCCTCACCGAGCCGAAGAATGCGGTGACCAAGCAGTTCCGCAAGCTGTTCGACATGGAAGGCGCCGAGCTGGAATTCCGCCCGGAGGCCCTGTCCGCCATCGCCCGTCGCGCGCTGAAGCGCAAGACAGGCGCACGTGGCCTGCGCACCATCCTGGAGCAGGTGCTCCTGGACACCATGTTCGAGCTGCCGTCGCTGGAGCACGTAAGCAAGGTGGTCGTGGATGACGCGGTCATCGACGGCCAGGCCGAGCCTTACCTGATCTATCGCGGCAACTTGCAGCAGCGTGTTGCGGGAGAGGGTGGCGACGCCGCCTGATCCACGCCTGCGTGACATCGAACGGCCCCGGCGCCCATAAGCGCCGGGGCCGTTTTTGTATGTAGGCCGGGGCCTTGATGCGCTCTTCGCGAACCTCCACTTGACTACCATGGTGGCTCCGGCGCAGTGTCGGGGCGAACCCCACATTCTTTGAGGGAAATCCCAGACACATGGCGAAGAATCGCAGCCAAACCACGAGCGGAGCCGCGCTGGACCCGTTGCCGGTCCTCCCCCTGCGCGATGTCGTCGTCTATCCGCACATGGTCATCCCGCTTTTCGTCGGGCGCGACAAATCCATGCGCGCGCTCGAGCAGGCGATGGAAGGTGAGCGGCAGATCCTCCTCGTTGCCCAGAAGAGCCCGGACATCGACGATCCTTCGGTGAACGACCTGCATCAGGTCGGCACGCTGGCGGGCGTCCTGCAGCTGCTCAAGCTCCCGGACGGCACCGTGAAGGTGCTGGTCGAGGGCCAGTCACGCGTCCAGATCGAATCGTTCGAGGACGACGCCGGCATGATGAGCGGCCGCGCCCGCGTCATCGAGCCGCTGTACACCGGCAGCGAGCGCGAGCTCGACGTCGTGTCGCGTTCGCTGGTGTCGTTGTTCGAGCAGCTGGTCAAGCAGAGCCGCAAGCTCCCGCCGGAAATCCTGGCGACGCTCTCCGGCATCGACGATCCGTCGCGCCTGGCTGATTCCATTGCCGCGCATCTTTCCGTGCGCATGGCCGACAAGCAGAAGGTGCTCGAGACGTCCGACGTCGGCCAGCGCCTCGAACTGCTGATCGGCCTCGTCGACGGCGAGATGGACCTGCAGCAGGTGGAAAAGCGCATCCGCGGCCGCGTCAAGTCGCAGATGGAAAAGAGCCAGCGCGAGTACTACCTCAACGAGCAGATGAAGGCCATCCAGAAGGAGCTGGGTGAAGGCGAGGACGGTACCAACGAGATCGAAGAGCTCCAGAAGAAGATCGACAACGCCGGCATGCCGAAGGCGGTGCTCGCGAAGGCGCGCCAGGAGTTCAACAAGCTCAAGCAGATGTCGCCGATGTCGGCCGAAGCCACGGTCGTGCGCAACTACCTCGACTGGGTGGTTGGCGTGCCGTGGAAGAAGCGCAGCAAGGTCCGCAAGGATCTGGCACTGGCCCAGGAAACGCTCGATGCCGATCACTTCGGCCTGGAGAAGGTCAAGGAGCGCATCCTTGAATACCTGGCGGTGCAGCAGCGCGTGAACACCATGAAGGGCCCGATCCTGTGCCTCGTCGGCCCGCCCGGCGTCGGCAAGACCTCGCTCGGCCAATCCATCGCCAAGGCCACGAACCGCAAGTTCGTTCGCATGAGCCTGGGTGGCGTGCGCGACGAAGCCGAAATCCGCGGCCATCGCCGTACCTATATCGGTTCGATGCCGGGCCGCATCGTGCAGAACCTCAACAAGGTGGGCACGAAGAATCCGCTGTTCGTGCTGGATGAGATCGACAAGATGTCGATGGACTTCCGCGGCGACCCGTCGTCCGCGCTGCTCGAGGTGCTGGATCCGGAGCAGAACAACGCGTTCAACGATCACTACCTCGAAGTGGATCTCGACCTGTCGGAAGTGATGTGGGTTGCCACGGCGAACTCGCTCAATATTCCGGGGCCGCTGCTCGACCGCATGGAGGTGATTCGCATCCCGGGTTACACCGAGGATGAGAAGCTCAACATTGCACAGAAGTACCTGCTGTCGAAGCAGCTGAAGGCGAACGGCCTGAAGGATGGCGAACTCACCATCGCGGAAGACGCGCTGCGCGACATCGTCCGTTACTACACGCGTGAGTCCGGCGTGCGTAACCTCGAGCGCGAAATCTCCAAGATCTGCCGCAAGGTGGTGAAGGAGCTCGCCCTGGGCACCGTGCCGGCCAGCGCGAAGGCCAAGGTGACCAAGGCGGCCGGGAAGGGCGCGAAGGGCAAGGCGCTCGCGCCGGGCCAGGTGCGCGTGGACGGTGCCAACCTCGACCATTACCTGGGCGTGCGTCGCTTCGACTTCGGCCGCGCCGAGCAGCAGAACGAAGTGGGCCTGGTGACCGGCCTCGCCTGGACCCAGGTGGGTGGCGACCTGCTTAGCATCGAGGCCTCCGTGGTCCCGGGCAAGGGCCGCCTGGTGCATACCGGCCAGCTGGGCGATGTCATGAAGGAATCGATCCAGGCGGCGCTCAGCGTGGTTCGTGCCCGTGCGGCCAACCTGGGTATCGAGCCGGACTTCCACGAGAAGTACGACATCCATATCCACGTGCCCGAAGGTGCCACGCCGAAGGACGGCCCGAGTGCAGGCATTGCCATGTGCACGGCGCTCGTCTCGGCACTGACCAAGGTGCCGGTACGATCCGAAGTCGCGATGACCGGCGAGATCACCCTGCGTGGTCGCGTGCTGCCCATCGGCGGCCTGAAGGAGAAGCTCCTCGCGGCGCATCGCGGTGGCATCACCACCGTGATCATTCCGGAGGAAAACCGTAAAGACCTGATCGACCTGCCGGAGAACATCACCAGCTCGCTGGATATCCATCCGGTGAAGTGGATTGATGAGGTGCTCGATCTCGCGCTTGAGCGGCCGATCGGGCCGGTGAAGGCGGGTGATGACGGCAAGGGCGTTGAGGTAACGCGCAAATCGGGCAAGGGCGGCAAGGGGAAGAACTCTCCCTCGCTCACGCATTGATTTGATGTAACGCACCGTTACTACGGAAAAAAAGGGCGCATCCCGGTGCGCCCTTTTCTTTTTCTCTGTCCTGTCATTAATGGCCCGCGATAATCGTTTTTTCGTTCCAACGCAAGCCTCCGCGAATGATGCATATGCGCTGAAAACGTTGGTATTGCTCGTGTTGCGGCGGGGGGAGGGCGCTGGTATAAAGGCCACACCGCCATCGCCCGCGCCGCAAGGGCGCCATGCATCGCGGGGTCATCGACCATGCCTCTGGCAGTTCCGTTGACCTGACGTATTTTCGTCCGGGATCGCCGTCCGGCGTTCCAAATTACCTTTAGGGAGTCACGTAATGAACAAATCCGATCTCATCGCCGCCATCGCTGAGGAAAGCTCGCTGTCGAAGATCGACGCGACCAAGGCGCTCGACGCCCTGACCAAGGTCATCAGCGAGACGCTGAAGAAGGGCGAAGACGTTGCCCTCGTCGGCTTCGGCACGTTCAAGCTGCGCAGCCGCGCCGCCCGCACGGGCCGCAACCCGCGCACCAACGAAGAGATCAAGATCCCGGCGTCGAAGGTCCCGGCCTTCACCGCTGGCAAGGCGCTCAAGGATCACGTAAACTAAACAGCTTGCCGTTGCGGGTGCTTAGCTCAGCGGTAGAGCGTCGCCTTTACACGGCGCTGGTCGGGGGTTCGATCCCCTCAGCACCCACCAACGGAAAGTGGAGTGGTAGTTCAGTCGGTTAGAATGCTGGCCTGTCACGCCGGAGGTCGCGGGTTCGAGTCCCGTCCACTCCGCCAATAGTCCGCAAAGGCGCCCGTGTGGCGCCTTTGCTTTATCTACCGTCGGCAAGGGTTTGCCGGCACCACCTGTGCGAGTTGCATCATGCTGCAAGCCCTGCGTAACAAGATCCATGGTTGGCCGGCTGCCGTCGTGCTGGGCGTCTCGGTCTTCGCTGTCGCCTTCTTCGGCATCGAGTCGTACTTCGTCTCGCGCGTCGACACCTTCGTGGCGAAGGTGGACGACCATGAGATCTCGCAGCAGGACTGGCAGAGTCGCATGACCGAACTGCGCCAGCAGATCGCCGCGACGCCGAACTCGCCGTACACGGTGGCTGACCTCGAGAAGCCCGAGCTCAAGCAGCAGATCCTGGATGGCATGATCAACCAGGTGCTCCTGCAGAAAGCCAACACGGACCTCGGCCTGGCCGTGTCCGACATGGCCGTGCGCGACACCATCGGTGGCGACCAGGGCTTCCAGGTGGACGGCCGCTTTGACCCGGGTACGTACCGTGCGGTGCTCGCCTCGCAGGGCATGACGCCGGCGATGTACGAAGCGAAGGTGCGTTCGGGCCTCGCGACCCAGATGCTGCCGGAGGCGATTTCCGCCACCACGCTGGTGAGCGACGCCGACGTCGACAACTTCTTCCGCCTGCACGGCCAGCAGCGCGACCTGCGCTTCGTGGACCTGCCGCGTCCGTCGCTCACTGACGCGAACGTGGCCGACAGCGAGATCGACGCGTTCTACCAGGCCCACGTGGCCGACTACACCACGCCGGAACAGGTGTCGGTGCAGTACCTCGAAGTGAAGCAGTCCGAGCTGAAGGTCGGCGAACCCACGGACGAGCAGCTCCACCAGTACTACGACAAGTTCAAGCAGCGCTATGCGCAGCCAGAGCAGCGCCTGGCCTCGCACATCCTGGTCAACGTCCCGAAGAACGCCACGCCGGACCAGCAGAAGGCTGCGCTTGAGAAGGCGAAGAAGCTGGCCGCCGAAGCGACGCCGGAAAACTTCGCCAAGCTCGCCGCCGACAACTCGGACGATCTGGGTTCGAAGCGTTCGGGCGGTGACCTGGGCTGGCTGGAAAAGGGTGTGACCACCCCGGCCTTCGATGCGGCGCTGTTTGCCCTGAAGAAGGGTGACGTCAGCAAGGAGCCGATCCTCTCGCCGGACGAGGGCTACCACATCATCTGGCTGCGCGATGCCCGCGAGGGTGACGCCAAGCCGTTCGCCGAAGTGCGCGGCCAGCTGGCCGGTGACTGGGCCAAGGCCGAAGGCGAGCGTCTCTACAACGAGAAGGCCGGTCAGCTGGCCGACCTGGCCGAGCGCAACCCGGGTTCGCTCGATGCGGCGGCGAAGGAGCTGGGCCTCGAGATCAAGACCAGCCCGCTGTTCGGTCGCAACGGTGGCGAGGGCATCCCCTCCGATCCCAAGTTCATCCAGGCCGCCTTCGGTGACGACGTCGTTACCCAGGGCAACAATTCGTCGCTGGTGCAGGTCGGGCAGGGCGATGCCATCGTCCTCCACCTGGCGAAGCACAACGCGGCGGCGGCGCAACCGCTCGCCGCGGTGAAGGATGCCGTTCGCCAGCGCATCCTGGACCAGCGCGTCGACGCGCTGGCCAAGAAGCAGGCGGATGACCTGATCGCGCAGCTGGCCAAGGGTGGCGACGTGGCCGCGCTCGCCAAGGCGCCGGTCCAGACGGCTGCCGGCCTCACCCGCAACAAGCTGGGCGATGCCAAGGACGTGCCGCCGGCCGTCCTGCGCGAAGCCTTCTCCCTGCCGCGCCCGACCCCGGGCAAGGCCGCCTGGTCGGCCGTGCGCATCGACAACGGCAACTATGCCGTGGTCTCGGTGGACAAGGTCACCGACGGCGACCCGGCCAAGGTCGACAAGGCCACCCGTGACGGTCTTCGCGGCCAGATGATGGACGCGATGGCTCGCGCGGTGACCATGGAATACGTGAACGCCCTGCGCGCCAAGGCGAAGATCACGGTGGCCAACGACCGCATGTAAGCCGGCCCACCCGGCTTGCCATGAGAGACCCTGCTTCGGCAGGGTCTTTTTTTTGCCTGGCAACATGCGGCAGCGCATGGACCGCGTCCCGATTTAGAATGGCGGTCTTACCGCGTCAAAGGACAACCCGTGATCATTCAACCCAAGGTTCGTGGCTTCATCTGCACCACCGCCCACCCGGTCGGCTGCGCGAAGAACGTCGAAGAGCAGATTGCCATCACCAGGGCCAGCGGCACGTTTGCGCCAGGCCCGAAGAAGGTGCTGGTCATTGGCTCATCCACCGGCTATGGCCTCGCCTCGCGGATCACGGCGGCGTTCGGCCAGGGCGCCGACACCCTGGGCGTGTTCTTTGAAAAGCCGTCGAGCGATGCCAAGACCGGCACCGCCGGCTGGTACAACGCGGCCGCCTTCGACAAGCTCGCTCGCGAAGCCGGCCTGTTCTCGAAGTCGATCAACGCCGATGCGTTTGCCAACGAAACCCGCGCGAAGGTAATTGAGATCATCAAGAACGAGATGGGCGGCAAGGTCGATCTCGTCGTCTACTCGCTCGCTTCGCCGGTGCGCAAGTTGCCGGAAGGCACGGCGATGGGCGAGCCGGGCACCGTCGTGCGCTCGGCGCTGAAGACGGTCGGTTCGCCTTTCACGGCGTCCTCGGTCGACACCAACAAGAACGAAGTGGTGCAGGCGACGGTGGAGCCGGCCACCGAGCAGGAAAAGAAGGACACGGTCACCGTCATGGGTGGCGAGGACTGGGCGCTGTGGATCGACGCGCTGGCGGAGGCGGGCGTCCTTTCGGACCACGCCACCACCGTCGCTTACAGCTACATCGGCACGGAGCTCACGTGGCCGATGTATCGCCACGGCACGCTCGGCCTGGCCAAGGAGCATCTGGAGAGCACGGCCCACGAGCTGGCCAAGCGCCATGCCGGCCTCCACCTGCGCTCGTACGTAGGCGTGCTGAAGTCCGTGGTCACGCAGGCCAGCTCGGCCATTCCCGTGATCCCGCTCTACGTGTCGATGGTCTTCAAGATCATGAAGGCCAAGGGCATCCACGAGGGTTGCATCGAGCAGATCAACCGCCTGTTCCACGATCGCCTCTATCGCGCTGACGGCCAGCCGGCCGCCACCGACGACAAGGGCCGCGTGCGCCTGGATGACTGGGAACTGCGCGACGACGTGCAGAGCGAGTGCAAGGCCCTGTGGGACGTGGTGACCACCGCCAACCTGTGGGACGACACGGACTACGCCGGCTACAAGCACGAGTTCATCAAGCTCTTCGGCTTTGAAGTGGCGGGCGTGGATTACGACGCCGATGTCAGCGCCGACGTGCAGTGGGATGTCGTGCAGAACTGACCGGCGTAACTCTCCCGCGGAAGCGCACGCTGTGCGCTCCTGCGGGAGTTAGCGCGATTAGCGCGACGCGGTGAGCTTGAGTACCTGGCCGGGTTTCACCGACGCCGTATCCAGGTCGTTCCACTTCATCAGCTGCTCGACGCTCACCTGGTGGCGGCGCGCGATCGACCACAGCGATTCGCCGTTGTTGACCTTGTAGACGATGTACTTTGCATCGCCCTTCGACGCCGGCTTCGCCGTCGCCTTGGCGACGCTGCGCGAGGTCTTCGTGGCCTTTCCAGCCTTCGACGTTTTCGAGGCCCTGGTCGACTTCGCCTCGGCGACATCCGCGGCGTCGCTGTCGTCGTTGTCGGCGGGCACGTCCGCAACCGGATCCACGGGGCCGAGCTTGTACTGATCGGCAGCGGTCTTCGGCAGCAGCAGCGACGACGTGACCGTGCCCTTGGTGGTGCGGTAGGCGGGATTGAAATCGCGCAGGTCGTTCATCGACAGGCCCGACTGCTTTGCTGCCTGGGCGAGCGACTGCGGGTTGTCCACCTTCACTACCTGCAGGGCTTCTTCGCGATCCTGCCTAGGCAGCTGCACGTTGAAGCGGGCCGGGTCGCGCACGATGCACGCCATCGCCATGAGCTTCACCAAATGTTCCCTGGTGTTTGCCTTCATCGGGACATCCGGCAGGCCGTCATCGGCTGACGGGCCACCGTGTTTGTCGATCGTCTTCTTGAGGCCGAACTCGCCCGCGTTGTATGCCACGTCGACGAGGCGCCAGTCGCCCAGGTCGTCGTAGTAACGGCGCATCATCGTCATCACCGACTCGGTGGACTTGGTGATGTCGAGGCGTTCGTCGTAATTCTTCTCAACGCGCAGGCCCAGCGTATGGGCGGTCTGCGGCATGATCTGCCACATGCCGGCGGGGCGATTCTTCGCGCCCGGTACGTGGCGATACTGGCTTTCCACCCAGGGCAGCAAGGCGAATTCGCCGGCCACGCTGTGCTTCATCGCGGACTTGTGCGCGTACACGATGAGCGGGAGCACTTCGTTCACCTGCTGCTCGAAGCGGTTCGGCATCTTCGTGTAGGTGCGTGCCCAGGCCAGCACCTGCGGATCGGCCTCGCAGCCCGGCATGCTGAAGCTGTCACGCATGTCGGCCCAGAAATCCGCCGGCGGAGCAGGGCGTGCCAGCTTCGGCGAAGGCGAGACATCCTGCACGGTATCCACCGGCGCCGCTGCGACGGGGGCGACGGCGGCCACCGGGCGGGGCGTGCTGCCGGCGCAGGCGGTAAGCGCCAACGGAATGAGGGTCGGCAGCAGCCGGCGTATCAATACATTCATGCGGTGAAGGTGTCCTTGGCCCGGCGCAGCGCGGCGAAGCGCTCGGCCCGCGTGGCGTGTTCCTTGCCATGGGCCTCGGACCAGCGGGCGATCGCCTCGCTGTCCACGCGCAGGAAGGGGTTGGTGGCGAGCTCATCGGCGAGGCGGCTGGGCACGCTGGGGCGGCCCTCCTCGCGCAGGCGCGCCACCTCGTCCCGACGGCGGCGCAGCGGGCCATTGTCCGGATCCACGCTGAGCGCGAAGCGGATATTGGCCGCGGTGTATTCATGCGCGCAGCAGACCAGGGTCTCCGGCGGCAGGTGGGCAAACTTGTCCAGCGAGGCCAGCATCTGCTCCGGCGTACCCTCGAACAGGCGGCCGCAGCCGACACTGAACAGGGTGTCGCCGCAGAACAGGAAACCTTCGCCGGCGTAGGCGATGTGCGAGGTCGTGTGGCCCGGTACTTCGAGCACCTGGAAGGTGGCGCGTGGCGCGTCCAGCTGCACTATGTCGCCATCGCCCACGATCTGCGTCTTGTAGTGGATGCGCGGATCCAGCGGCGCGAACACCTCGATATCGTGATCACGCACGAGGTCGAACACGCCGCCGATGTGGTCGTTGTGATGGTGGGTGAGCAGGATCGCGCGCAGCGTCCATCCCCGCGCTTTAAGCGCGGCTTCCACGGGGGCGGCTTCACCGGGATCTACGACGAAAGCGTTGCCTTCGTCATCGGCGACCAGCCAGATGTAGTTGTCGCTCAAAGCCGCGACGGGAACCCATTGCATCGGGCGAACTCCGCTACGTCGATAGGGCGCGAACACCCAGGATGTGGCCGTCGTCCCGCCAGGCCTGGCGGGTAGGGGCGGCCGGACTATATCAGCCGGGTATTTCCTGCTCGTTAGCGAGTTGTTAACCCGTGCGGCGGCTGTTCAACCTCACTACACTCGTCACACATGCCCACTCTCGTCTCCGACATCTATGCGACGCCCCACGTGCGCAAGCTGCTTGCGGAAGAGAACCGCGTGCTGACCCCGTTGCTCCAGCGTTGCACCGGCGACCACGGCCTGCACCTGACGGCTGCCACGGGCGCCGAGCCGCCGGCTATCCCCCTGCTGGGCCACTGGGCCAGCGTGCGGGTGGCCGGGGCGCACCTGGCGGGTGATGTCGTGGCAAGCGGCCTGGAGCCGCTCCCGTTCATGGATGAGGCGTTTGGGGTGGTCCTGCTGCGGCACGCCCTGGAAACCACCGCCCGCCAGGACAATCTCCTCGACGAAGCGATTCGCGTCCTGGAGCCGGGTGGGATGATCGCCATCACCGGTATCCACCCGCTTGGGCTGTGGTCGCCCTGGGTGGCCCGGCAGAGCGGGCGGGCCCGTCCTCGCCTCACCTGGCCGTGGTGGTGGAGCCAGCGCCTCGTGCGCGACGACTTCGAGCTTTCCATGCCGCGCCGGCTGGGCAGCGCCTGGCCCCGCGCGGGTGGCGCGGCGGTGGGCGAGTCGCTCATTGGCGGCGGCTATCTGCTGGTGGCGCGCAAAAAGCGCCCCGCGGCTGTACCCTTGCGCCCCCGCGCCGCGGTGGTGCCCACCCCGGTGCCCGGCACGTTCGCCTCCGGCGCACGGCGCCACGCCCGTGAACCTATTCCCTGAAGAGTGGCATGACTGATCTTGTTGAAGCCTTTACCGATGGCGCCTGCCTCGGCAATCCCGGCCCCGGTGGCTGGGCCGCCCTGCTGCGGACCAAGGGCATCGAAAAGATGCTCTCCGGCGGCGAGCCGGATACCACGAACAACCGCATGGAACTGATGGGCGCGATCTCCGCGCTGGAGGCCCTTACCCGGCCGTGCAAGGTGCACCTGATGACGGACTCGAAGTACGTCATGCAGGGCTTGCAGGAATGGGTGCCGAAGTGGCGCCGCAATGGCTGGCTCACCTCCGACAAGAAGCCCGTGAAAAACCAGGACCTGTGGGTGCGCCTCGATGCCGCCACGCAGCCGCATACCGTGACCTGGGAATGGGTCAAGGGCCATGCCGGCCACGAAGAGAATGAGCGCGTCGACGTCGCTGCCCGCGACCAGGCCATCATCTACAAGGCAAAGGGGAGCGTCGCGTGAGGCAGATTGTCCTCGATACCGAAACCACCGGCCTTGAGGCGCACCTCGGCCACCGCCTGATCGAAATCGGCGCGGTGGAGCTGGTCGGCCGTCGCCCCAGTGGCAACCACTTTCATACGTACCTCAATCCCGAGCGCGCGATTGACGAGGGTGCGCGTGAAGTCACCGGCATCCAGGACGTCTTCCTGCTCGACAAGCCGTACTTCCGCGACAAGGTCGACGAGTTCCTGGCGTACATCAAGGGTGCCGAGCTCATCATCCACAACGCGGCGTTCGACGTGGGCTTCATTAACGCCGAACTGGCGCGCCTGGGTCCGCAGTACGGCACCATCGACGACCATGCGACGGTCCTCGACACGCTGAAGCTCGCGCGCACGATGTACCCGGGGCAGCGCAACAGCCTCGACGCCCTGTGCAAGCGCCTGGGCGTGGACAATCGCCACCGCGATCTCCACGGCGGCCTGCTCGATGCGCAGTTGCTGGCGGACGTCTATATCGCGATGACGTCGGGCCAGGTGGGCCTGGACTTCGCCTTCGACGCCGCTACCGAGAACTCAGCCGTGAATGCGCTGGGCGATATCGTGATCAGCCGTCGCCCGATCGTGCTGCATGCCACGGAAGAAGAGCTGGCGATGCATGCGAAGCGCCTCGACGGACTCGACAAGGCGGCGGGTGGGCAAAGCATCTGGCGCAAGCTCGATGCCGAGCAAGCGGAAACGGTGCACTAACGTCGCGGTCAGGCCGCGGCGCGAACGAGGATCGCGGTGATGTTGTCGCGCCCGGTTCCCGCCAGCGCCTCCAGCACCAGGTGATCCACGCACTCCTGCGCGGCGATGTCTGCGCGGGAGATGATCTCGCCGATCCTGGGATCGGCCACTTCGTCGGTCAGGCCGTCCGTGCAGAGCAGGAGGCGAGCCCCCGCCGACAGGTGACCGCGAGCGAGTCCGATATGCAGCTGGTCAGGCGCGGTGATGCCCAGCGCCTGGGTCAGCACGCTGCGCTGCGGGTGCTGTTGCGCCTGCGCCTCGGTCATCTCGCCGGCCTCGACCAGCGCCTCGACGATGGAATGGTCGTGGGACAGGCGGTCGAGCGTACCGTCGGCCCAGCGGTAGATCCGGCTGTCGCCGACCCATGCGGCTTCATACGCACGGCCGGAGACGCGAATGGCGGCGATCGTCGTCCCCATGGGCCGCGATACACGCTGGCCGCTTGAGCGAGCAATCAGCGCCTCGTTCACCCGCTGGATGGCGTCCACAAGGGACTGGCCGGCCGTTACCTGGGCGACCACGCCGTCGCGGGCCATGGCCGCGGCCACCTCGCCGTGCTGATGCCCGCCCATGCCGTCCACCACCAGGAACAGACCCAGGCTGGCATCGGCGTAGTAGCTATCCTCATTACGCAGGCGGCGAAGGCCGGTATGCGTGCCGTGTCCGAACTCGATCATGATGGCCTTGGGGAGCGGGAAAAGGGTCGCAATGGCACCGGGATGCCTTGGGAGCATGCCGCATCAAAAGCCTGTTGTCACGGCACGGAAGACCCACTATCATTGCCGACTCGGTTGGCCCACAAGCCTTCCGTCGACCCTTCCGGAGAGGTGGCAGAGTGGTCGAATGTACCTGACTCGAAATCAGGCGTACGTGTAAGCGTACCGAGGGTTCGAATCCCTCCCTCTCCGCCAGTTTCAGAACAAAGGCCTCGCAGCAATGCGGGGCCTTTGTTTTTGCGCGGTTCCCTCGGTGTGACGTTACCGCCCTCGGTTGAATCAACGAGTGCCCAGGGCGGCAAGGATAGGGGCCAGATACTGCTGGGCAATCCAGGCGAAAGCGCTAAGGATCGTCACGAGAACGGCAATCGCGCCCGCCATCACCCAGGTTTTCGTGGGAACGCTTTCCATTCGGGTCTCGATCTTCGCGATCGATATCTTGATGGTTGTGACGTCATCGTTGATACGGTCGACGACGCGTTCAAGTCGATCAACGCGGGCGTTCACGCCGTCATGATGGGAAGGCAAGCTTCTGCCCTCAGTGATTCCCTCGTCCGCGTTGCTCCACGACCTGCATGTGACTGTCATGTTTTAGTTCCTTATGCGCTGTCATGCAGCCAGTGTGCTGATGACGTAGAGGCCGCGTGCCCCTGGTTGGGAAAGTTGACCATAGTCCTGGCGCCAAATATGTAGGCGTAGCCTTCTTTGGTGTGGCGCTTGTATGGGCTCGTGTAGTCCACGTCCGTCAACGGCGAGCGGACCTCCCGACGCAACGCTGACGCGAGGTCGGTATCAACCCACGACTGTTGATGCTGTAGTCCTACGCCACTTTCAGCGACTCGCTCGGCCATGTCGTCCGATGTCGCACCTAGTCTGAACGCGACTTCCGTGACGAACGAGGTGTGTCGTGAAACGACTGGCAATGGGGTGTTTCGTAGGCTGTCTTTTTCTGGCGGGCGGTGCGAGGGCTCAGAGCGTGCACCCGGAAATCGTTAGCTTTCAGAGTAGGGAACGCATTACCCATCTCGCCCCGGGCGGCCCGAATGCTGCTCGCGAAATCGAGGTTGAAGTGGGGCTGTTCGACGAAGCCGGCCGCATGGTTGCCCTTCCTGGTTACGCAGTGAGCCTCGTCGCCTTCGACGGCGACCCGCAACAACGCTATGGCATCGGCACATTGAAGGGTATGACGGACAGCGCGGGCCGCTTCAAGGGAAAGGTTTTGCTATCCGATTGCAGGACGCCCGCGATTCTTGGCCCGACAAGAGTGCACCGTATCTCTAATCGGCCGGAGTACTGGGACGTGACTTACACGACGGCTCGCGTAGTGGCGAACGACAACGGTAAGGGTCAGGCGCGGTTTGTCCACGTTTGCAAAGAGATCTATCGAGGGACACGGCCATGATCGTTGGCGCGCCCGGTACTCTGCATTGGTCGCCGCAAGTGCCGACGACGGCAAGCAGTGCGACTGGGCCAGAGCGCACCGGCCAGCGCGCCTCAACGTCCTGGGAGGAAAATTTCTTTACCAAGGAAACGGAGCGCGGCCAGGATCGTACGAGGATGGCGCATACGTTAAAGGCATTTGCCGAAAGACTCGACAGTCTGTCGTCGAAGCTGCGTTCGATTCGACCCGATATCGCGGACGCCGACTACGACCTGAAGCTTGAGGGGAAGCAACTCGTCGTTATCGATGATCAGCTCGATGAGCGATCACGAACGTGGCTTGAGGTGTCGCTCAATGGCGATCGCTAGTTGGTGCGCCTTGCAAGGTCGTTCAATGACGAGGCGGTTCTGGCTTTTGATACACACAACACCGGTCCGAAGGTGTATCCGGACAATCGCCGATCGTATGATCATCTCGATACAACGATCGACCGAAGCACACGGTTTGTTTCGCTTTTAAAGGAAATTTCGAAAACGGTAACCGTGCCTACACAGCAGCGAGCGTCGCACTTTTTCGGATCGAACCCCTTTGAGCGCGCCGCGGCGCTCGTCGAGAAGCAGATCATTGGTGATACCTATGCCTACCAGGCAAAAGGGGGTGCGCTCGAGCTCATGCGCGATTTGTCGGATGCTTCGTTTTTCGGTTGGTCGGAGGACGTTTGATCTGCCGCGGAGCCTAAGCCTCCAGCGGATCATCCTCATGCAACTCGTCCATCCATCCACGGCGGCGGTGCAGCACCCATTCCACGTGTTCTGAGAACAGCACGTCGATGGGGCCGCCCTGGTCCATGGAGGCGAGCTTGCCGGGCGTGACGTTGCCGAGGTGCTCGGCCTGGTCGGCGTATCCCTCGATGCCTTCACGCTCGAGCTGGACGAGCACCTTGCGCAGGTTCTGGTGGCGGGCGTGCTGGACCGGCATCGGGTTGATTCCTGGAGTATGCAAAAGGGCATCGGCGGAGACCGCGCAGGCTTTAGGGTGCCCGGCCATTCCGTGCCGGAAACGGACGTGAAGCACATTTCCGGCAATCACGGGTGGACCTGATGACGCGAACGACGCGCTCGATCACCTCTGGCGGGCGCTGGCCAGCCGGTTTCGTGATGTCCGCGTGGGTAGTGTGGGCTGCGTGGCCCTGTTCAGCGCGAAGGCGCCGTCGGCGTAAGGCTTAGGCGGCGTCCTGCGATGCCCTGGTCTCGGTCCAGCCGGGCAGGGCGGCATTCACCTCATTGAGCAGCGCGTTCAGGTCGTGGGCTTTCAGGGCCAGGGCCTGGGCGCGTTCCACCTCCCGGCGCTGCTCCTCGGCCTCGTCGCGCCCCGCCGCCTGGACGGATTCGACGACCAGGCGGGCGTATTCAGGCACGAGGTCTTCCGAGGGCACCCGGAACCAGATGGACCCCTCCACCCAACGGATATCCGGCGAGGTGTGGCGGACGAAGGCCTCCTCGCAGCGGGCCGCGAAATGGGCGAGCCAGCGTTCCTGCGGCTGCGTGTCGAGCTCGGCCTGCACGCAGAAGCCGATGTCGTCCTGGTGGGCGGCAGCGAACCCGGTGATGCGGGGGATGTGGCGGGTAATCGTGGTCATGGCGCCTCCGGGAACCGCTGAGATATAAGCCGCCCCGCGTGGATGCTTTGCGAAGCCCGCGTGGCCGCCTGGGCGGTTTCTACGCGGCCTGCACGCTGGGCGGTCTGTAATGAAAGTGAACGCGATGTGCGTACACGCAGGCGGCCGGGTGAGAGAAGAAGTCAGGCAGGCGCGCGATGCCAGGGTGATGCAGGACGTATTGCACGGCCGCCGCCGGGGGCTGGCCGCGCTCGCACCGTTCGCCGGGCCGGCCGTGGTCGTGTCCGTCGCCTATATCGACCCGGGCAATTTCGCCACCAACATCCAGGCCGGCGCGCGCTACGGCTACGCCCTGCTGTGGGTGGTGCTGCTGGCCAACCTGGTGGCCATGCTGTTCCAGAGCCTGTCGGCGCGCATTGGCATCGTCACCGGGCGCAACCTGGCGCAGCTCTGCCGCGACCACCTTCCGCGCCCGCTGGTGTGGGTGATGTGGGTGGTGAGCGAACTGGCCGCGATGGCTACCGACCTGGCTGAATTCCTGGGTGGCGCGATCGGCCTTTCCCTGCTTTTCCACATGCCCTTGCTCGCCGGCATGGTGATCACCGGAATCGTCACCTACGTGCTTCTGTTGCTGGAAGGGCGGGGTGCCAGGCGCCTCGAGATGACCATCGGCGCCCTGGTGGGCGTGGTCGGCCTTTGCTATCTGGTGGAGGTATTTATCGCCCCGGTGGACTGGGCAGCGGTGGGACTTCACGCGTTCAAACCGGATCTTCCGGATGGCATGGCCGTGGCCCTTGCCGTGGGCATCATCGGTGCCACCGTGATGCCGCATGCCCTGTTCCTTCATTCGGGGCTGACCCGGCGGCGGGTCCAGCCAGGTACGGACGTGGAGCGGAAGCGGATTATCCGCCTGTCGAACGTGGAGGTCGTGCTGGCACTGGCGGTGGCGGGCCTGATCAACCTGGCGATGGTCATCATGGCGGCCAGTGCCTTCCATGGCAGCCACCCGGATGTGGCGAAGATCGAGACGGCCTACCAGACCCTGGTGCCGTTGCTCGGCGGTGCCGCCGCGCTGATTTTCCTCATCTCGCTGATCGCCTCGGGCTTTTCCAGTTCGGTGGTGGGAACGATGGCCGGGCAGATGATCATGCAGGGCTTCGTCGATTTCCGGATTCCACTGTGGGTACGCCGTGCGGTCACCATGGTGCCGAGCTTTGCCGTCGTCATCGCCGGCGTGGATGCGACACGGGCGCTCGTGCTGAGCCAGGTGGCCCTGAGTATCGCCTTGCCGTTCCCCATGATTGCGCTGGTGTGGTTCTCGGCGCAGCGGCGGATCATGGGCGTGTTCGCTATCCGGCCCGCCGTCACCGCCCTGGCCGTGCTGGCCGCCCTGGTGGTGCTGTCACTCAATGTCGTGCTGCTGCTGGACGCCTTCGGCCTGATCGCGCTTTAGGCGGGGCTAAGCCGGGCGCGCGGCAAAACTGCTAACCTCCCGCGCCTGACCTGACGGAGCACTTCCCATGAGCCTGATCCAGACCCCGGTGTCCTACGGCGAGCTGATCGACAAGATGACCATCCTCGAGATCAAGCTCCAGCAGATGACGGACCCGGCCAAGCTGGCCAACGTGCGCAATGAGCTGGAACTGCTCGATGCGACGTGGAAGAACGACAAGGCATCGGAGACCGACATCCAGGATGAGCGCAATCGCCTGCTCGCCGTGAACCAGCGCCTGTGGGTCATCGAAGACGACATCCGCGTCAAGGAAAAGGCGCAGGAGTTCGATAACGACTTCATCCAGCTCGCCCGCCGCGTTTACTTTGAAAACGATGAGCGCGCCGCGGTGAAGCGCGAGATCAACCTCAAACTCGGCTCCACCCTGGTGGAAGAGAAGTCGTACAAGGATTACGGCGCCAAGCCGCAGTTCTGATCAGGCGCGCAGCGGCAGCTTAAGGAAGTCCGCACACGCTTCGAAGCGCCCGATCATGTCGGGCACTTCCACCAGGTCCATCACGCCTTCCTTCTCGATCTTGGTGCCCCACGGAATCTCCGATGCGGGCTTGCCGAAGAACTTGCGCGAGGCGGCGTCGTATCGGTCGACACACCAGCGGCGGTCCGAATAGGGGCCGGAACGATGCGGGTTGCTCGCCGCATGGAGGCCAAGCACCTTGGTGCCGGCGGCGTTGGCCATGTGCATCGGGCCGGAGTCGGGCGTGAGGATCATGCTTGAGCGGCCCAGCAGGGCCATGAAGCGCTTCAACGTATCCTTGCCGGTCAGGTCCATCGGCGTGTGCGTCACCGCAGCGAGGATCTGGTCTGCCAGCTCACGCTCGGCCGGCGACGGGCCGCCGACCAGGGCGACACGCATGCCGCGCGCGGCCGCGTGGTCGATCAGCGCCGCATAGCGATCGACGCGCCAGTTGCGCACCGTGTGACTGGACATCGGGCTGACGAGCAGGGTGGGGGTGTCGCCCGGCAGCTGCTCGGCGGCCCACGCATGCGCATCGT
This sequence comes from Luteibacter pinisoli, assembly GCF_006385595.1. Lineage (NCBI taxonomy): Bacteria > Pseudomonadati > Pseudomonadota > Gammaproteobacteria > Lysobacterales > Rhodanobacteraceae > Luteibacter > Luteibacter pinisoli. Next base: position 3,008,476 of record NZ_CP041046.1, on the reverse strand, counting down.
CGGGCACCGGGATATCCCAGCGCACCTCCGTCTGCTTCAGCCCCAGCGGCTCGATGAAGCTGGCCATGGCGTCGAGTACATGCTCGCCCGTGCGCGCGGCAATGCGCTCGTTGACGAACAGGCCGTGCAGGTCTTTCGAGCGGGCGTGGTCGTAGCCGATGCGGCGGTCGGCCTTCACCGCGAGGCTGAGCAGGTTGGAGCGCAGCGCCACCTGCATGTGCAGCAAGGCATCAAAGCGGCGTCCGGCAAGCGCCTGGCGCACCTCGCGCATGCCTTCCCGGCCCTTGCCCTTGTCGAAGGTGATGAATTCCACGCCGGGCAGGTCCCCCACCAGCTTGCGCTCCAGCTTGCCGACGAGCCACGTCAACGCCGTACCCGGTGCCTGGGCCTGCAGTGTGCGGATGAGCGGCACGACGTGAGTGACGTCACCGATCGCGGAGGTGCGCAGGATACAAAGGCTGGAATCTCCCGGCGGGAGGGTGTGGCTTGCTAGACTGGGCACGATCGGGTTACCGGACAGGTGGCCGCCAGGCAGGCGGCCCTTCAGATGACAGACCAACGAGTAACGGAGGCCGCGGGCGGTTCGATTTTGTTCGACGCAGCCCGCGCAGCTCAAGTCGACGCTGAATGGTTCTCGCCCGACGCGTGGGCCAGCCAGGGTGCACTTCGCTCCCAGGCCGGTGGCCGCGGCGGCGTTGCCATTATTGATACGCCGGCGGGCGAGGCCGTGCTACGCCACTACCGTCGCGGCGGCATGGTGGCCGCGCTGCTGGGTGACAGCTACCTTTTTACAGGAAACGAGCGGACCCGCAGCAGCCGCGAGTTCCGTCTGCTCGCCGAACTGGCGCAGCGTGGCCTGCCGGTGCCGCCGCCCGTTGCGGCGCGGCATGTGCGCAAGGGGCTCAGTTACCGGGCCGACCTGATTACGCTGCGCATCCCCGATGCCCGCACGCTTGCCGAACGCGTGGCCGACGGCGCCTTCAACGAGGCGCTGGCGCGCCGTGTCGGCGAGCTGGTGGCGCGTTTTCATCGCGAAGGGGCATGGCACGCGGATCTCAACGCCCACAATATCCTGGTCAACGGCGAGGGCCTTTACCTGATCGATTTCGACCGGGGCCGCCTGCGCCGCCCGTCGGCTGGGTGGCGCCGGGCGAACCTGGCACGCCTGAAGCGCTCACTGGTCAAGATCGGTGCGCGCGAGGGGGGCGACATGTTCGACGAAGTGCTCTGGCCGGCCCTGGTGCAGGCCTACGACGAGGCGTTCCGCGCATGACTTACGGGCTTCGATTCCTTGGCACCGGCGCCGCGCATGCGGTGGAGCTCGGCTCGTCCGCCGTGGTGCTGGAGCGCGACGGCCAGCCCCTGCTGCTGGTCGATTGCGGCCCCGACACCCTGGATCGCTACGTGGCGACCTACGGCGCGCCGCCGTCGGCCCTGTATATCACCCACACCCACATGGACCACGTGGCAGGGATGGAGCGGCTGTTTTTCCGCCTCTGGTTCGATGAAAGCCTTCGCGGCCGCACCAAGGTGTTCCTGCATGCCGGGCTGTTGCCGTGGCTGCAGGGTAGGGTGGCCGACTACCCCGGCGCACTGGCCGAGGGCGGGGTGAACTACTGGGAAGCCTTCCACCTGGTGCCGTGTACCCGCGGCTTCTGGCACGAGGGCCTGTGGTTCGACGTGTTTCCCACCCGGCACCATGTGCAGGGCACCTCGTTCGGGCTGGCGCTTCGGGGCAGTTTCGTCTTCACGGGCGATACCCGGCCGGTTCCCGAAGCCCTGGCGCTGCACGGGGCAGCGGGGGAACTAATCGCCCACGACTGCGGCGTGCTCGGCAACCCGTCGCACACGGGCGTCGACGACCTCGAGCGGGAATATCCCGAGGCGGTGCGGGCACGCATGGCCCTGTACCACTACGGCAGTGTCGCCGACGGCGAGACGCTGCAGGCCAGGGGTTACCGCGTGGTGCGCCCTGGCGAGTGCCTGGCGCTGGCCGAGCCGCCGCCGGCACGCCCGACGGCCGGCTAGACGCTTGTGCCAGCCGCGCCGTGCGGCTATCCTTCCGCTTCTTTGTTGGGACGGAAACCGCAAAGAAGGATAGACCCGTGCGGAGAGGTGTCCGAGTGGTTTAAGGAGCACGCCTGGAAAGTGTGTATACGTTAATAGCGTATCGCGGGTTCGAATCCCGCCCTCTCCGCCAGATTTTGTAAGTCCCTATGGTGGCCCTGTCGGTCCCCCCGCGACGATAGTTCGTAAACCCCGCCAGGTCCGGAAGGAAGCAACGGTAGCGGATGATTCGGGTGCCGGGGTGTGGCTGGCAGGGTCATCGCCTTTTCGGACCCGCGCTTTCGCCGGCCACGTCTCCTTGGCACAATCGACTGTCGCCCCAAGGTAGATCGCATGTCCTATCAGGTCCTCGCACGCAAGTGGCGCCCGCGGAAGTTCGCCGAACTCGTCGGGCAGGAGCACGTTGTCCGCGCGCTCACCAATGCGCTCGACAGCGGGCGCATGCACCACGCCTATCTCTTCACCGGCACCCGTGGCGTCGGCAAGACCACCATCGCCCGCATCTTCGCCAAGTCGCTGAACTGCGAGCGGGGCGAATCGGCGGATCCGTGTGGCGAGTGCGCCGTGTGCACCGCCGTGGATGCCGGCCGATTCGTTGACCTCCTCGAAATCGATGCCGCCAGCAACACGGGCGTCGACGATGTGCGCGAGGTCATCGAGAACGCGCAGTACGCACCGTCGCGGGGGCGCTTCAAGGTGTACCTGGTCGACGAGGTGCACATGCTCTCCAAGCCGGCGTTCAACGCGCTGCTGAAAACCCTGGAAGAGCCGCCGCCGCACGTGAAGTTCCTGCTCGCGACGACGGACCCGCAGAAGCTGCCGGTCACCGTCCTGTCGCGTTGCCTGAAGTTCAACCTCAAGCGCCTGCTGCCCGAACAGATCTCGGGCCAGATGAAACACATCCTCGGCGCCGAGGCCATTGAGTACGACGAAGAAGCCATCACCGAGCTCGCGCATGGCGCGGATGGCTCGTTGCGTGACGGCCTGTCGTTGCTCGACCAGGCCATCGCCTACGGCGGCGGCGTGCTGCGCGCGGGCGACGTGCGCACCATGCTCGGTAGCGTGGAGCGTGGCCAGGTGCTCGGCGTGCTCGAGGCGCTTGCCGCGGGCGATGGTGCGGCCTTGATGGCCGAGGCCGATCGCATCGCGTCGTTCTCGCCGGATTTCGGCGGCGTCCTCGACGACCTTTCCACCGTGCTGCACCGTGTGCAGCTGCTGCAGCTCGTGCCGGGCTATCGCGCGGATGACACCGATGGCGCGCTGGATGCCCTGGCCGAGCGCGTGGCACCGGAAGACGTGCAGCTGTATTACCAGATCGCCACGAACGGTCGCCGCGAATTGCCGATGGCGCCGGATGCGCGGATTGGCTTTGAAATGGTGCTGCTGCGCATGCACGCGTTCCGGCCCGGCGAGGTCAGCCACGCGCCGTCCGCGCCGCGTCCCACCGCCGCGCCTGCGCCGCAGGCCTCGCGCCAGGCACCGTCGCCGGCACCGGCTGCGCCGCCGCCCGGCGGCACCTGAGCCCGCCGCGCGCGCTCCGGCGCCTGCGCCGGCCGCTCCTGCACCGGCCCCTGCCGCTCCGCCGCGTCCCGTTGCCACCGGTGCCAACGGCCTGCCGGACTGGCACGACATCGTCGAGCGCGCGCACCTGCGCGGCCCGATCGGCCAGCTGGCGCAGAACTGCACCCTGCGTGGCATGGATGGCGAGGCCATGGTGATGGCGCTGCAGCCGCAGCACATGCACCTGGCCGTCGAGCCGCTGACCAGCCAGATGGAAGAAAAGGTTTCAAACGCCCTGGGCCGTCGCGTGCGTTTCCGCTTCGTACCCGAAGGCGGCAGCCTCGGCACGCCCGCCGACCGTCGCGCACAGGCGGCGAGTGATGCGCAGGCCAATGCGGAAGCCTCCATGGAGGCGGACCCGCTCGTCCAGGCGCTCAAGCGCGACTTCGGTGCGCGCGTTATTCCCCAATCGATCAAACCCGTGGAGCCAGGAACATGAAAGGTCAAATCGGTCAGCTGATGCAGCAGGCCCAGCGCATGCAGGACGAGATGAAGCGCGCGCAGGACGAACTGGCGAAGACGGAAGTCACCGGTAGCGCCGGTGGCGGCCTCGTGACGGTCACGATGTCCGGCGGCCACGAAGTGCGCGGCGTGCATATCGATCGCCAGACCTTTGCCGACGATCCGGAAATGGCAGAAGACCTTGTCGCTGCCGCCGTGAACGATGCGGTGAACAAGATCGCGGAGCTCAGCCGCTCGCGCCTGGGTGGCGTCACCGCCGGGCTGAACCTTCCGCCCGGCTTCAAGATGCCGTTCTAAGGCGGCGCCGGTAAACCATGAGCAACGGTTCCCGCCTGCTGGGCGAACTGATCGACGCCCTGCGCTGCCTGCCGGGCGTGGGTGCCAAGAGCGCGCAGCGCATGGCCTTCCACCTGCTCGAGCGTGAGCGGCAGGGCGGTATCCGCCTTGCCTCCGCGCTGGATTCGGCCATGCGCGACGTGGGCAACTGCACGCGCTGCCGCAACTTCAGCGAGACCGACGTATGCACGCTGTGCGCCAGCGCGACGCGCGACCGCCACGTGCTGTGCGTGGTGGAATCGCCCTCGGATCTCGCTGCCATCGAGCAGGCCACCGGCTTCCGTGGCCACTACTTCGTGCTGCTGGGCCGGCTGTCGCCGCTGGATGGACTGGGCCCGGAAGAGCTGGGCCTGCCGTTGCTGGTTGAGCGCCTGGGCGAGGGTGAGGTCGAGGAAATGATCATCGCCACCAACCCGACGGTGGAAGGCGAGGCGACGGCGCATTACATCGGGCAGCTCGCCAAGGCCGCTGGCATCCGCGCCACGCGCCTGGCCCACGGTGTGCCCCTTGGCGGCGAGCTCGAATTCGTCGACCGCGGCACACTGGCCCATGCGTTCGGCAGCCGGCAATCGCTGGGCTGAACCCCCTTTAGGAGACTGCAGTGACCGACACCATCTTCGCCAAGATCATCCGCCGCGAAATCCCTGCGGATATCGTCTATGAAGACGACGACGTGCTGGGCTTCCGTGACCTGAATGCGCAGGCGCCGGTGCACGTGCTGTTTATTCCCAAGCGCCCCCTGGCCACGCTGGACGACGCGACGCCCGCCGACGCCGAGTTGCTGGGCAAGCTGTTGCTGTCCGCCGCGGCGTATGCGCGCACCGAGGGCTTCGCGAAGGAAGGCTATCGCACGGTGATCAATACCAACACCCATGGCGGGCAGACGGTGTTCCACATCCATGTCCACTTGCTGGCCGGGCGGCAGATGCACTGGCCACCGGGCTAAAAAAAAGCCGGCGTGAGCCGGCTTTTTTTGTTTACTTGTGCGGGCGCGGCGGCGGTGCCGGGCGAACGATCACGGTGCGCGGGCGGTACCAGTACGGATCGCCCCAGGGGCCATAACCGTACGGGCCGAAGCCCGGACCCCAGCCACCGTACCCCGGGCCCCAGAACGGGTCGTAGAAGCCGGCCGGATAACGGTTGACCGGCACGCGCTTCGGCCAGAGGTAAACCACGTCGGCCTCGACGCGCGGGTAGGCGTAGTCGAAGTCGCCGACCTTCTGCGAGACGGCGCCGTGCAGCGTACCGGTGACGGTGATCTCGCGACCGCGGGTAAACACTTCCGGATCGTAGAAACCGTCGCGGCAAGCGACGAAGCGGCCCTGGCTCTCCGAGCGCGACGCCGTCGGGCGCGCTTCGTCGTCCAGCGGCTGCGACAGCACGTAGAAGCACGTCTGCTGCGGGCCCGGTTCGGTCTTGATGATCTCACCGCCCCAGCGCACCTTGGCTCCCGGCGCGCCACCCTGCTGGGCGTTCACGGTGGTCACTTCGTTGAACTGGCCCTGCAGCGGCTGCGGTACCGTGGCGCACGCGCCCAGTGCAAGGGTGGCAGCGGCGACGGCCAACGGTTTATACATGGACATGTCACTCTCCTGGGGGCGACGGGCACAGCCGCCGCCATGGCCTATTTGACCACGCCACGCGCTCGGAATTCCCTCACCGCTTGCCGAAACTGTTTGACCAGTTCAGGTGGCGGTTCGTCGTGCGCGTAACGTGAACGCAAGTAAAGCTCGCTCAACCTTTCCAGGGCATTTCGATGCGCAGGCAGTGAGCGCGCAGCCCTTGCCATGAAATGCCTTGGGCCTTCGCCCGTACGGCGCGCCACGCCGGCCCGCGCAAGTTTGCGCTGCAGCCGGTGCATCCACGCGTCCAACGCATCGCCCTGTCGTCGCTGGAACAGGGCCCAGCCGAGGGCGGTGGCCACCAGTAGCGAGCAACCGACCGCGAGGATCAGCGCGAGGTCGCCCACGTCGGTGCGCCGGATGCCAAACGGCTGCAGCATGCCGCGCTGGCGCAGTGCGTCAAAGCCGTTAACGCCCCGGTTCCACCATTGGTTGACGACATCCCAGCGGTCGCGCACCGAGCGCAGCCACTGGCCATCAAGGAACGAAACGCCGTCGTTACCCGCCAACGCGGCCGACGCGGCACCCAGACTGACGCGCTCGGGGCGCACCGCGCCCGTGGGGTCAAAGCGCACCCACCCGCGTCCCGCTATCCACACCTCAGCCCACGCATGGGCGTCCGATCGGCGGACCAGCAGGTACGAGCCCAGCCGGTTCCAGTACCCACCCTGGTAACCGGTGACAACACGTGCAGGTATCCCTGCCGCGCGCATAAGGAACGTGAAGCTTGAGGCGTAGTATTCGCAAAACCCTTCACGCGTGTTGAACAGGAAGTCGTCGATGCGATCCGAGCCCAGCGGGGCGGGCGCCAGGGTGTAGCGGAACCCGCCGTCGCGAAACATACCTAGTGCCGCGCGCGCGATGGCGAGGCTGTCGTGGTTGAACTGTCCGGCCCAGCCTTCGGCCAGCTCGCGGGCGCGCGGCCCCACGGCGGCAGGCAACTGCAGGGCGGCACGGCGCAGCGAGGGGTCGAGCGTCACGTCGAGTGGGGCATCCATCGTGGCCGCGGCGTCATACGTCGTCGTTGCCTGGACGCGCTGGTTTGCCACGACGGTGCGATCGTAGCGAAGGGTGGCGTCCGCCGGCGCGGCCGTGGGCATGTCCAGCATGGGCAGGATGCGCTGCTGGGTGGGTTCGATCGACACGTGGTAGGTGAAGCGGGGCGAGACCGCCGGCTGTGTCTCGCCGGCCGGGAAGCGATCCGTGCGAGACGACCATTCGTGGCCGTCGAAATACAGCATGGTGTAGGCGCGGAAGTACCGCGCCTCGGCAATAGGAACCGCCCCGTCGAACGACACGCGCAGGGCAGGCGTGTCGTCAACCAGTAGCTCCCCCATGTCACCCGGTGACATGGAAGAGGAGAGCCCCGTCACGGCACGGCCGGCGTTGGGCGCACCCCACAACGGCGATTCAAGCCGGGGGATGAACACGAAGGCGAACGCGGCGAGGGGCAGGGATGCCGCCAGCATGATCAGGGCGGGTGCGAGCTCGGCCCGCCAGGCGTCGCGGGGCGGGTTGATCTCCTCGATGGCCCGCAGCGTGCCCAGGGCCGGCACGAGGCCGAGCGCGACCACCACCGTGGCAAGCAGCGATTGATCGAACAGCAGCGCGCTCATCAGCGCGAAGCCGCCGAAGGCGATGCCGACGCGCGCGTCGCGGCGATGCTCGGTCTCGAGGGTTTTCAGCACGAGCAAGCCGACGGCAAAGGCGCTGCCGGGCTCGCGGCCGAAGAGCGTGCCGTAGGTGGCGATGACCACCGCGAGCAGCAGGCCCACGATGGGTAGCTTGATCCACATCGAGACGGGGTGTCCGCCCTGGCGACGGTGCCACCAGCGCCATGCCAGCATGGCTGCCATCCCCGCCGTGAACCACCAGGGGAGGTGCAGCGCGTGCGTCACGAGGACAAACGCCATGCTCAGGCAAAGCAGGTTGAACGGCCGCTCCGCCAGCCGCGGTTCGGTATCCAGGCGAGGGGTGAGCGACAACCGGAAGCCGGTCATGGCCGAAGCGCCAGGGCAGTCAGGCAGCGGTGATAGTGTTCGTCGCCCTGGGCGATGTCGAAATAGCCGTCCGGCAAGCGAAGGCTCCAGCGCCTGCCGCCGTTACGGGCTTCATCCACCCAGCGCGCCAGTCGCGCGATGCGCGCCTCGTCGTCCAGTCCGCGCACGCTGTCCCAGTCCAGGCGCCAATCCTCCTGTGGCGCCGGCTGCTCCAGGTCTTTCACCAGCAGGTCGTGATGGCGGGCGCTGAGCTTCCACGCGATCTGCCGGCGGGGATCGCCGGGGCGATAGTCGCGCAGTGATGCCACTTCATCGCCCACGCGCGGCCGACCACGGTCCGCGTCGCCCTGCGGTTCAAACGGCGAAGGTCCCATGGCTTCGGGCATGGGATAGACGAGCACGGTGCTGTCCGGGTGGATCCAGCTCCACGCGCGGAACAGGCCAAGTGGCCAACGGGTATGGATCCGGATGCGAGGCAAGGGGAGCCAGCCGCGGCGCTCGGCATCCAGCGCGAATTCCACGGTGGCGCTGCCACCCGCGGGGACGCTCACCGCGTACTCGGTGCCCGCGATATCCATGCGCACCGCGCTGCGTTCGCGCTCGTGGGCGGAGAGGTCCAGCGAGACGCGGATGCGTTCACCCACGCGGGCGGTATCGGCGCGCAGCGTGCCGATGGTCAATCCGTTCAACACGCGGAACGCCACCAGCATGCTGCCGGCCGTCGCCGCGCCCAGCAGGCAGGTGAGCATCAGGGCGGCGTTGTTGGCGTAGTTGAGCGCGCCGACCAGCATCACGCCAAGGAGTGTCGCGAAGCCCAGCCCGAAGCCCGTGGGCACGATATAGATCCGCCGGCGATGCAGGACGATGGGCAAGGCTTCCTGCGGGCGCAGGCGCGTGAGGGCCGGCAAGCGCCGCTCGGCCCACGCCAGCACGCGCTGCGCGGCGCCGTCCATCACGGCACCGCGGTATCGGCGAGGATCGCCCGGGCAATGGCTTCGCGATGGCTGCCCCGGCCGGGGACCAAACGATGCGCGGCGGCGGGGACGAAGACGGTTTGCACGTCTTCCGGAATCACGTGATCGCGCCCGCTGATGAGGGCCCAGGCACGCGACGCGGCAAGGATGGCGAGGCCGGCACGCGGCGACAGGCCCACGCGGACGTCGTTGTGCTTCCGGCTTGCCGCCAGCAAGGCCTGCAGGTAGTCGAGGAGCGCCCCGGTGGCCTTGACGCGCTGCGCCGCCCCGCGCAGATGCGCGATGGCTTCGGCGTCCAGGCGCGGGCGCAGGGTGGCCACCACGTCGCGCCGGTCTTCACCAATCAACAGCGCGCGCTCGGCGGCGGGGTCGGGGTAGTCGAGGGAGAGGCGAAGCATGAAGCGATCGAGCTGCGAGTCCGGCAGGGGGAAGGTGCCGGCCAGGTCGAGCGGGTTCTGCGTCGCCACCACGAAGAAGGGCTTGGGCAGCTCATACGTCGTGCCGTCGACCGTGGCCTGACCTTCGGCCATGGCCTCGAGGAGCGCGCTCTGGGATTTCGGCGTCGCCCGGTTGATCTCATCGGCCAGTAGCAGGCTGGTGAAGATGGGGCCGGGATGGAAGCGGAATTCGCTGGTCTCGCGCTCATACACGCTGACCCCGATAATGTCCGACGGCAGCAGGTCGCTGGTGAACTGGATGCGCTGGAAGGCGAGGTCAAAGGTAGCGGCGAGCGCCTGCGCGAGCGTGGTCTTGCCAACACCGGGCACGTCTTCGAGCAGGAGGTGGCCGCCGGCGACCAGGCAGGCGAAGGCCAGCTTGACCTGGCGGGGCTTGCCCAGCAGCACGCCGTTAACCTGGGCGAGCGCCGCATCGAGCCGGTGCCGCAACATTTCGTCAGTGAGTGGTGTAATGGCAGACATGATGGATGCGCGTGCCCCCCGGCTTTGCCATGATGGTTGAGCCGTCGAGTTTAGCGGTGCGCACGCGACGCTGGCGAGGCGTGTTCCTCGTCCTGTTCGTGCTGGCGCTGGTGTGCAAGGTTGTCATAGCGGCCACCCTGTCGCCCTTTGGTGACGAAGCCTTCTACTGGCAGGAGAGCCTGCACCCCGACTGGGGTTATAGCGACCTGCCGCCGCTCACCGCGTGGCTCATTGCCGCGTCGGAGGCCGTTTTCGGGCACGGCCTGCTGGCCATGCGGTTTCCCTTCCTCGTCCTGGGTGCCCTCGTCCCGTGGCAGGTGGCGGCGCTGGCGACCCGGGTGAGTGGGGGAGCCGCCCCGTTCCAGGCCGCTACGTTCGCCCTGTTGCTTCCGCTGGTCGGCAGCCTCGGCGTGCTTGCTCTGCCCGATGTGCCACTGACCGTGGGCATCCTGCTGGCCGCCCAGGGGTTGGTGGCGGCACTTGAGACAAATCGTAAGCGCGATTGGCTGGTGCTCGGACTTGGCCTCGCAATGGCCTGGGCAACGCACTACCGGGCCGCCATGGCGATGCTGGCCGGGCTGGTGTTCGTGGTGGGCATGCCGCGTGGGCGGGCAGCATTGCGCGGTGCCGGCTTCTGGATCGCCATGGCGGTCGCATCGCTGGGCCTCGTGCCCATCGTGCTCTACAACGTCGCGTCGCGTGGTGCCGGCGTGGCGTTCCAGCTGGTGGAGCGCAATCCCTGGCAGTTCCACGCGGATGCGCTCGTCCAGCCGGCGGAGCAGGCGCTGGCCTGCACGCCGCTGATTTATGGACTGCTGCTGTGGGCGCTGTGGCGGGCATGGCGGCGCCGCGTCGAACATGGCTATGACGTCGTCGCCGCGCTGGCAGGCACGTTTGTCATCGCTTACTTCGTGCTCGGGTTGTTCGCCGACGACGTCCGCTTTCGCGCGCATTGGCCGCTGCCAGGTTATGCCTTGCTGTGTGCGGTGCTCCCTGCGCTGCTTGATGGGGCATCGGTGCGCATCCGTTACTTTGCGATGCTGGCGCTTGGTGTTGCCGGCGCCGGCCTGCTCATGGGGTTTGCCTACCTCGGGCTGGCCGCGTCGCCTCGCGGCGCCGTGCTGCTCGCTGGTGCCAAAGCCTTCCCGTCGAACTTCACGGGCTGGCGCGAGGTAACGGCCGCCTTGCCGCCGCACCCGAACGGCACGCTGCTGGTGGCCGACAATTTCATGCTCGCCGCCGAGCTTCGCTTCCAGCTGGGTGCGCAGGCCACGGTGTACTCCCTCGACAGCCCACTCAACGCCAAGCACGGCCGCACCGCGCAGTTGCGCACGTGGCAACGCGACGAAGCCGCGCTTGCCCTGCATGCCGGTGCGCCGGTGCTGCTTGTCGTGGATGAAACCGCGTTGCGCGAGCGGGAAACCCGCGACTGGCTCGGCTCGATCTGCACACGCGTGGATCGCCTCCGTCCACTGGGGCGCGTCGATGCGCTGGATGGGCGCCGTCGTTTTGCGTACTACGCCGCGCAGGTGCGCGTGGCGCGTGGCGTGCCTGCGGATCCCGACCAGTGCATGGTCTGGATGAATGCGTACGTCGCGTCAGGGCAGGGTGAGGCCCGCGGCACGCAGAAGCCGTGAGGTGGCGATCAGCGGCAAGCCCACCAGTGCGGTGGGATCCTCATTGCGGATGCGTTCGAACAGGGTGATGCCCAGTCCTTCGCATTTGAAACTCCCCGCACAATCCAGGGGGCGTTCGCGTTCGACGTAACGAACGATGTCGTCGTGCGCCAGTGTGCGGAAGACGACGCGTGTTTCGTCCACATGTGCGTGTGCGTTTCCCTGCGCATCGATGACGCACACCGCGGTATGGAAGACCACCTCGTTACCCGAGCTCGCTTCGAGCTGGCGGTGGGCTTCCGTCACGGTGCCGGGCTTGTCGAGCACCGTGCCGTTGAGGTCGGCCACCTGGTCCGAGCCGATGACGACGCTCCCGGCGTGGAGGGCGGCGACGGCGCGAGCCTTGGCTTCGGCGAGGCGTGCCGCCCGGGCGTGCGGCGATTCACCGGGCAGGGCGTCTTCGTCCGTACCCGGCGCGGCCTGGGTGAACGTGTCCAGCAGGCGGCGGAGCAGGGCGGCGCGGTAGGCCGACGTCGAGGCGAGGATGACCTGGGCTGGGGCTGGGGCAAGGCTTAGCGATCCGGCTGGAAGTGCTCGCGCACGGCGGTATCAAGGGCAGTCTGGGCGTCGTCGAGCGCCTGCAGCCGCGGCTCAAGCTGGTGGCGTGCGCGGACGAGGGCATTCACCGCTTCATCCAGCTCACGCTGGGTGGCGCTGGGCGCCCGGTCGCGGATCCACAGGCGTTGCTGGAGCAGGGCGCGAAGCCCCGAATCCACGGCCTGCTGGGCTTCGACTTCGCCGACCGCGGGCTGGTCCGGGCTGAACTGCATCACGGCGTGGGCGCGCTGGAGACGGTCGCGGCAGTCCTTCAGGTCGGTCTCCAGGCGGTCGGCCTGGTCCATCAGGTCCTGGAGGGCACTGTGGCGCCGACGGCGGCGCTGGTGGGCAAGCGTCCAGGCGCAGAGCCCGGCGACGATGACGAGCATGGCGGCAAGTGCATAATATGCAAAGGAAAACACGCTGACACTTCCCCCTCATGGGCGTGCTGAGGCAAACTCAGCGCTGTCGGCGAGTCTGCCCGAAACACGGCCCGGATCGCAAAAATACCCCGAGGCGCCGCCGGATGCATCTAACCGGTTGACTTCAAGGGTGTTGATGCCTACCATTTCCCGATTATGTCCGTGACTTTGCCATCGTCCGTGGACGCTTGGCGCGAAGTTCGTGCGCGGCGTTCGTTCCAGGGTCAGCTCCCGCTGTCGGCGTTCAAGCGCCTTTGCGAGGTGCTGGCATCGCCCGAGGGTGATGTCGCCTACGAACTGGACTTCGGCAAAGACGATATCCTGGGTATCTCCTACGTGGCAGTTCGCGCGAAGGTGTCGCCCACGCTGATTTGTCAGCGATCCCTGGAGCCTTTCCAGCTCCCGGTGGAGGTCGATACCCGTCTCGGACTGATCGTCGATGAGCGTGAAGAAGCCTCCCTTCCGGAGGGCTACGAAGCGCTTCTGCTCGAGCAGGACGGCAAGATGGATTTGCTGGCCGCGATCGAGGACGAACTGCTGTTGGCGCTGCCCCTGGTTCCGGTCAACCCGGACTATGAGCTGCCCGAAGAGATCACCGGCTCCGACGAAGAAGACGTTCCTTCCTCGCCCGAAGCATCCGATAACCCGTTCGCGGCTCTCCGCGGACTCATAAAGTAAGCAATTTCGCTGGAGATTCGCCATGGCCGTTGCCAAGAGCCGCAAGACCCCGTCCACCCGCGGCATGCGCCGTTCGCACGACGCCCTCAAGGGTGTGCAGCTGTCGACCGACCCGACCAGCGGTGAAGTGCACCTGCGTCACCACGTGACGAAGGATGGCTTCTACCGTGGCAAGAAGGTCATCGACACCCGCGGTGCGGTTGAAGTCGAAGACTAAGCCGGATCCGGCAGGTCTTACCCGAAAACGGCGCAGAAATGCGCCGTTTTTTCGTTCCAAACCCTCGCGAATGGTGCATTCGCCCATGGGTTGCTGGCACCATGCGCGGTTTGAACGCCCGGAAACGCCCCGCATGACCTCGAACAGCGCCTCGCTCGCCATCGTCTTCCCCGGCCAGGGCTCCCAGTCCGTCGGCATGCTTGCCGACCTCGCCGCCGCTCATCCCGAAGTGAAAGCCACCTTCGACGAAGCGTCCGAAGGCGCGGGCGTGGATCTTTGGGACATCAGCCAGAACGGCCCGGAAGAAAAGCTCAACAGCACCGAGAACACGCAGCCGGTGCTGCTGGCCGCCAGCGTGGCGGTGTGGCGCGTGTATCTGAAGCAGGGTGGTGCCCTGCCGGCCTACCTTTCGGGTCATAGCCTCGGTGAATACAGCGCGCTGGTGGCCGCGGGCGCCCTCTCGCTCAAGGATGCCGCCGGCCTCGTGGCCGAGCGTGGCCGCCTGATGCAGGCGGCGGTGCCGCCCGGCGTGGGCGCCATGGCGGCCATCCTCGGTGGCGACGATGCGCAGATCGCCCAGGTATGTGCAGAAGTGGCCGAAGGGCAGGTGGTGGCACCGGCGAACTTCAACTCGCCCGGCCAGCTGGTTATCGCCGGCAACGCCGAAGCCGTGGATCGCGCCCTGGCCCGCCTCGCCGAGCTGGGTGTGAAGAAGGCCGTGAAGCTGGCCGTTTCCGTGCCCTCGCATTGCATGCTGATGCGCGATGCGGCCGACAAGCTGGGCGAGAAGATGGCGGCGCTGGCATGGCGCGAGCCGTCGATCCCCGTGGTGCAGAACGCCGATGCCGCCGTCCACGCCTCGCTGGACGATATCCGTGGCGCCCTGCAGCGCCAGCTCTACCTGCCGGTGCGCTGGACCGAATGCGTCCAGGCCCTTGCCGCCCATGGCGTCACCCTGGTGCTCGAATGCGGCCCGGGCAAGGTGCTGGCGGGACTCATCAAGCGCATCGACAAGGCCGTGGTCGCCACGGCCATCGGCACCCCGGCCGAGCTCGATGCGGCCGTGGCCGCCCAGGCCTGACCCTCATTCCCCTCTCGCAGGACCGATAACCATGACCCATTCCCTTAAGGGCGAGATCGCCCTGGTGACCGGCGCCAGCCGCGGCATTGGCGCCGCCATCGCCGACCTGCTGGCCGCGCAGGGCGCGACCGTTTACGGCACCGCCACCAGCGAAAGCGGCGCCAAGGCCATTGGCGAGCGGCTTGCCGCGCACGGCGGCCACGGCCGCGTCCTCGACGTCACCCAGCCTGAAGCCATCGACGCCCTGGTCGACGAGATCGGCAAGGCGGCCGGCGCGGTGTCCATCCTGGTGAACAATGCCGGGATCACCCGCGACCAGCTGCTCATGCGCATGAAGGAAGACGACTGGAGCGCGATCATCGACACGAACCTGACGTCGGTGTTCCGTACGTCCAAGGCGGTGATGCGCGGGATGATGAAGGCACGCAAGGGCCGGATCATCAGCATCGCTTCCGTGGTGGGCGTCACCGGCAACCCCGGCCAGGCCAACTACGCGGCGGCCAAGGCCGGCATCATCGCCTTTTCGAAGTCGCTGGCTCGTGAGATTGGCTCGCGCGGCATCACGGTGAACGTGGTGGCCCCGGGCTTCATCGATACGGACATGACCCGGGCACTGCCGGAAGACCAGCGCCAGGCCCTGCTGGGCGGGATCGCCCTTGGCCACCTGGGTGAAAGCCAGGACATCGCCGAAGCGGTGGCCTTCCTGGCCTCGCCGGCCGCCAAGTACATCACCGGCGAGACGCTTCACGTTAACGGCGGCATGTACATGCCCTGATGGCACCCGGCCCGGGGGCAGTCGCCACCGGGCCGATTTTGAGAGACAATCACCCTTTCGCGCCCGGGTTCGCCCGGACGCTATCTACGTCACGGCAACGTGCTGGCGGGTATGGACCTTAGCCACTACAATTCGCCGGATTTTTTTCCCTCGGGAGGTTATAGCGACATGAGCACCATCGAAGAACGCGTCAAGAAGATCGTCGTCGAACAGCTGGGCGTCAAGGAAGATGAAGTGACCACGAACGCCTCGTTCGTGGACGATCTGGGCGCTGATTCGCTGGATACCGTCGAACTCGTGATGGCTCTTGAAGAAGAGTTCGAGTGCGAGATCCCGGACGAAGAAGCCGAGAAGATCACGACGGTTCAGCAGGCTGTCGACTACGTCAAGGCCCACGTCAAAGCCTGATAGCCGACAGGTCGTCGAGAGAGGCATCGCCTCCCTTTGATTTCCGAGCGACATGGAAGCTGCGCCGTTATGGCGCAGTTTTCGTTTCCGCCTTTTGTAACCTGCGCCTGCGTATGGTTAACACGGGCACAGTGAAGGAACAAACGCATGAGTAAGCGACGTGTGGTAGTGACCGGCATGGGGATCATCTCGCCGGTCGGTAACGATATCGCCACCGCCTGGAAGAACGTTGTCGAAGGGAATTCGGGCATCGGCCCGGTCACCGAGTTCGACGCCAGCGCATACACCACCCGCATTGCCGGTGAAGTGCCGGGGTTTGATGCCGTGGACGCGTACTTCGCCGGCACCGACACGCCGGACGACGAGCGCCGTTCCATCGCGAAAGACTTCAAGCGGATGGACCCGTTCATCCACTTCGGCATCGTCGCTGGCACGCATGCGTTTCGTCAGTCGGGCCTCGTCATCACCGACGAGAATGCCGGCCGTGTCGGCGTCGCCGCCGGCGCAGGCATCGGCGGCCTGCACACCATTGAAGGGACGGCGCTCGAGCTGGCCGAAAAGGGCCCGCGCAAGGTGTCGCCGTTCTACGTGCCCAGCTCCATCATCAACATGGTGGCGGGCAACCTGTCGATCTACCACGGCCTGAAGGGCCCGAACATCGCCCTGGTGTCGGCCTGCACGACGGCCGCGCACAACATCGGCATGGCCATGCGCCTCATCCAGTACGGCGACGCCGATGCGATGCTGGCGGGTGGCTCGGAGTTCGCGACCACGCCGACGGCGATGGCGGGTTTCTGCTCGGCCAAGGCCATGTCCACGCGCAACGACGACCCGAAGCACGCCAGCCGTCCGTGGGACGTCGACCGTGATGGTTTCCTGCTCTCCAACGGCGCGGGCATGCTCATGCTCGAGGAATACGAATTCGCCAAGGCGCGCGGTGCGACGATCCTGGCCGAGCTCGTCGGCTTCGGCATGAGTGGCGATGCGTACCACATCACCTCGCCGAGCGGCGATGGCGCTGAACTGGCCATGCGCAACGCGCTGCACGATGCCGGCCTCAAGGCGGAAGACGTCCAGTACGTCAACGCGCATGGCACGTCCACGCCCGTGGGTGACCTGGGCGAAGCCAAGGCCATCCGCAGCGTGTTCGGCGAGCACGCCACGAAGAAGGGCAAGTTCGCCGTCAGCTCCACCAAGTCGGTCACCGGTCACCTGCTGGGTGCCGCCGGTGGTGTCGAGGCGATCTTCTCCATCATGGCGCTGCGCGACGGCATCATGCCGCCGACCATGAACCTCGAGAACCTGGACCCAGAAGTTGCTGCACTGGGCATGGACCTCGTGCCGAACAAGGCGGAAAAGGCCGACCTCACCGTCGCCATGTCCAATTCGTTCGGTTTCGGTGGCACCAACGGTACGCTCGTCTTCCGTCGCGTCTGACCCCGCGTTGGCTTTCACCACGCGAACCCTCGCCGGCCGGCGCGATCTCCTCGCGCCGGCCGCGTTGTATCCGGACCGCTATCCGGCCCTGCTGGCGTCGGCCGTCACGGGCACGGCGCAGTCCCGTTTCGACATCCTCTTCGCGGGCGGCGACGCCTCACTGACGCTGGACGCGCATGGCGTGTTGCGCGATAAGAAGGGCGCGGTCGTCGACAGCACGTTCCTTGATGCATTCGACCTTGCATGGTCGGCGCATCGCCGTGCCCGTGTCGATGACGGCTTGCCGTTTCACGGCGGCTGGGTGGTTTACCTCGGCTATGAAGTGGCGGGGCAGGTCGAACCGTCACTGCACCTGCCGGTAGCGCGTGGCATTGCACCGGTGGCTTTTGCGCTGCGTTCGCCGGCCGCCGCCATCGTCGATCACGTGGAAGGCCGCACGATCCTCGTGGCGGAAGAGGGTGCCGGGCATTGGCTCGACACGCTGGCCGCCGACCTCGATAGCGTCTTGCCCGAGCTGGCCCTGGCCGCGCCGGAACGCGTCGACGAAGACGAGCCGCAGCGCTTCCTGGATGGCGTGGTCCGTATCCACGAACACCTGCGGGCCGGTGACACCTTCCAGGTGAACCTGTCGCGCCGCTGGTGCGCGCATTTCACCGATGCGCCGCGTCCGGCCGCGCTGATGCAGGCGCTACGCCGGGCCAATCCCGCGCCGTTCGCCGGCCTCCTGCAGGGTGATGGCTGGGCCGTCGTCAGCTCCTCGCCCGAGCGCCTCGTCGAATCGCGCGACGGCGTGCTGCAGACGCGCCCCATCGCCGGCACGCGTCCGCGGCTTCCCGGTGATGACGATGCGGCACGTATCCTTGAACTGACCACGCATCCCAAGGAGCGCGCCGAGCACGTGATGCTTATCGACCTGGAACGCAACGACCTCGGCCGCGTCTGCGTGCCGGGTAGCGTGAAGGTGGATGAGCTCATGGTGGTGGAGAGCTACGCGCATGTGCATCACATCGTTTCCAATGTCCGTGGCCGCGCTCGCGAGGGCGTGACGCCGGGCGAGGTCATCGCCGCGACCTTCCCGGGTGGCACGATCACCGGCTGTCCGAAGGTGCGCTGCATGCAGATCATCGGCGACATCGAGCAGGAGCCACGCGGTGCGTATACCGGCGCGCTCGGCTACGTCGATGACAGCGGCGACATGGACCTCAACATCCTCATCCGCACCCTGATGGCCGAAGGGCGCGAGGTATCGTTGCGCGCCGGGGCGGGCATCGTCACCGATTCCGTGCCGGAGAAAGAGCTGGAAGAAACCCGGGCCAAGGCACGTGGCCTGCTGCGGATCTTTGGCGCCGCATGACGACGCGCGTCTCCGTGGACTTTCGCGACGGCGTCGTCGTTTCCGCGGCGGACCGCGGCTTTACTTACGGCGATGGCCTGTTTGAAACGGTGCGCGTCGTGGCGGGGCGGGTGCCCTTGTGGCCGCGCCATCGCGCGCGCCTCGGCGAAGGATGCCAACGGCTGCGCCTGCCCGCGCCCGCGATGGACGCGATCCATGACGAAGTGCTCAGGCTGTCCGCCGGCTGGGATGATGCGGTGGTACGCGTGACCCTTAGCCGAGGTGTCGGCGAACGAGGGTACGCCTTGCCGCAGCATCCGCGGCCCACCCTGGTCGTGTCGGCGTCGCCGCTCACGCTGGACGCGCAGGCGGCGGAGCAGGGGGTGGCGGTGCGCCTGTGCGACACGCGAATGGCCGCGCAGCCGCTGCTGGCTGGCCTGAAGCATCTCAACCGCCTGGAGCAGGTGCTGGCGCGTGCCGAGTGGACGGACCCGGCCTTCGCGGAAGGCCTGATGTGCGATAGCGACGGGCACGTGGTCTGCGCCACGGCGGCCAACCTGTTTGCCGTCTTCGGCGACGAGCTGGTCACGCCCCCGGTGGACCAGTGCGGTGTCGCAGGCGTGGCTCGCGCCGAAGTGATGGCCGTGCAGCCCGTTGCGGTGCGGCGGATGAGCCCGTCGCAACTGGGTGATGCGGATGAGGTCTTCCTCACATCGGCCGTTCGGGGCATCCTCCCTGTCCGGGCGCTCGATGCCCGCACGTGGCGACCCGGCCCCGTGACCCGTGCGCTGCAGGCGCACTGGTCTAGCCTGGGCTTGCCGTTGCCGAACCGTGCCAAGGATCGTGATTGATGAATGTGCGTGGCGCTGCCCGTTGGCGCGTTGTCTTGCTGGTGCTGCTGCTCGCCGCCATGGCCGCCGGTGCCTGGCTCTGGTTCGACTGGGCCCGCTTTGCCCGCACGCCGCTGTCACTCCCGGTGGCAGGGCAGAGCATCGATGTCGCCCGTGGTTCGTCGTTCAGGGACATCGTCCGCGAACTGGGCGATCGCGGCGTCACCCGGGCATCGCCGCTGTACTGGCGCGTGCTCGCCATGGAAATGCACGCGTCGGGCCGCCTCCACGCGGGCGAGTTCGCGCTGCGCCCGGGCATGACCCCGCGCGACCTCATCGCGGACATGGCCGCCGGCAAGGTCATGCAGCGCAATTTCACCATCGTGGATGGCTGGACGTTTGCCGACCTTCGCCGCGCGCTCGGCACCGTCGATACGCTCACGCACGACACGGCGGGCCTGGACGACGCGGCGATCATGCAGCGCCTGGGTGCGCCGGGCGATAACCCCGAGGGTCGTTTCCTGCCGGAAACCTACGCCTACGTGAAGGGTGACACCGATAGCAGTGTCCTCAAGCGCGCCTACGGCGCGATGAGCAAGACGCTCGACTCGGCGTGGCCCGGCCGGGCGAAGGACCTGCCGCTGGCCAGTCCGTACGAGGCGTTGATCCTCGCCTCGATCGTGGAGAAGGAAACCGGCAAGGCGGACGAGCGGCCGCGCATCGCGGGTGTGTTCGTGCGCCGGCTGGAACAGCACATCCTGCTGCAGACGGACCCGACGGTGATCTACGGCATGGGCGCGGCGTATGCCGGCAACATCCACAAGAGCGACCTGACCACCGACACCCCCTACAATACGTACACGCGTGCCGGCCTGCCGCCGACGCCCATCGCCCTCCCGGGGCGTGCAGCGATCGAGGCGGCCCTGCACCCGGCCGAAGGCAAGGAGCTGTACTTCGTCGCGCGCGGCGATGGCAGCCATGTGTTTTCGGCCACCCTCGAAGAACACAACAAGGCCGTGGCCTGTTACCAGTTGAAGCGATGCCCATGACGACCCCAGGACGCCCCGCATGACCGCCCGCCCGTGGCTGGCAGAGGCGTGGGCACGCCTGCAGGCGCGTCGTGAGCGCGGGGCATTGCCCCATGCGTTGTTGCTGGCCGGCCCTGCCGGGCTGGGCAAGCGTGAGTTCCTTGACGCCTTCGTGAAGGGCTTGCTCTGCCAGCAGCCGGTGGATGGCGTCGCCTGCGGGGTCTGCCGCAGCTGCCATCTGGTGGCAGCCGGGACGCATCCGGACATCGTGTCGCTCAGCTTCGGCGTGCGCAAGGACGGCGGCGCGCGCACGGAAATCGTGGTGGACCAGGTGCGCGAGCTGTCCCAGCGCCTGGCCATGGCCAGCCAGTTCGGCGGCTGGCAGGTGGCCACCATCGACCCGGCGGACGCGATGAACGCGGCGGCCGCGAACGCCCTGTTGAAAACCCTGGAAGAGCCGACCGCCTCGACCATCCTTATCCTTGTGGCCGACCAGCCGGCGCGCCTGCCGGCGACGATCCGCAGCCGCTGCCAGCGCGTGGACTTCATGGTCCCGTCGAACGAGGTGGCCCTGGACTGGCTGCGCGCCGAAGGGGTGGCCGACGCCGCCGCGGCGCTTGAGGCCGCCGGGGGCAATCCCGGGCTGGCCCGCGAGTGGGCTACCGACGGAGCGCTCAAGCAGCGGTCTGAAGTGCGCAACGACCTCAAGGGCCTCGCCGCCGGGCGTGGCGACCCCATGGAGGTCGTGAAGCGCTGGCAGGCGACCGACCCGGCGCGCTACGTGTGGTTTGCCGCCCAGGCGGCGACCGATGAGCTGCGCGCCCGTGCCGCGGGGCGCCCGCTGCCGCTGGACAGCCAGCTCGACGACGAATCGCTGGATGCCTGGTATGGCCGGGCAAACCGGGCGCGCGACGCCCTGCGCGGCCCCCTGCGCACCGACCTGCTGCTGCTGGAACTCATCGCCGCCTGGCGTTGACGTGGCCTTTTCGCCGAATCCGCCCTAATCCAGGCTCAGACGCACCCCCGGTAACGCCGTGCCCCACGCCCCCACCATCGATGCGTCCACACGTCTCCTGGTCGTCGCTCCGCACCCGGACGACGAGTCGCTGGCGGCCGGCATGCTGATCCAGCGCTGCCTGGCCCTGGGTGGCCGGGTGGACGTGGCGCTGCTCACCGATGGCGACGACAACCCATGGCCGCAGCGCTGGATGGAAAAGCGCGTGTTCATCGGTGCGGCCGGACGCAGGCGCTGGGGTGAGCGCCGCCGGGGCGAAGTGGCTGCCGCGCTGGGCCGGCTCGGCGTCGGCCCGGATCACCTCCACGCCATGGGCTGGCACGACATGCAGGTGACCGCCCAGTTGCGCGGGCGCTACGAGGCATCCGTGGGCAGGTTGCGCGCCGTCATCGAGCGCGTGCGTCCCACGCTGGTCGTCATTCCCGACCTGGGCGACCGCCATCCCGACCATGGGGCCGCCCACGTCCTTGCCCGGCTGGCCCTGCATGCCGCAGGTTCCGCCGCCGACGTCCTGACGTACATGGTGCATGGCACCGAGGCGAGCGCGCCGGAGGACCTGATCGTTCCCGACGCCGACCCCGAGCGCCAGGCGACGAAGATCGCCGCCGTGCTGGAGCACGCCACGCAGATGGCACTGAGCCGCGAACGGATGCTGGGTATCGCTTCCCGCCCTGAACGCTTCGACCGGCCGCAGCCCTCGGTCTCCGGCGACCTGCTGCGCTTGCCGTGGCGTCCGGGTTCGTTTGCCCGTTCGCGCCTGCGGGTGTTGCTGGCGGACGGGCAGGGCACGCGGCACTGGGCATGGCGCGCGGCGCCGCTGGAGCGCGAAGGCGACGACTGGCTCCTGGCCCTGCGACCCGTGCCCGGCCCGGCCTTCGTCAAGCTCACCGCCGACCTCTCCACCCCGTGGATCTACGACCGTTACGGCTGGGTGTGCCAGGACCCGGAGCCGGTCGGGCTTGTGGCCCGGCCTGTCGCCTAGCTAGGATGGCCGGCATCCAAGGGAATCCAACGCTGCCATGAACGCCACCAGCCCGTCGCCGCGCCAGGGCATCCTGTCGCTGAAGATCAAGGACGTGAATTCCCTGTACATCTCGTACATGCCGTTCCTGAAGACCGGCGGCCTGTTCGCGCCCACGGCCCAGCGCTACAACCTCGGTGACGAGGTGGCCCTGCTGGTCACCCTGATCGACGATAACGAGCGCCTGTCGGTCGCCGGCAAAGTCGTCTGGATCACGCCCGTCGGTGCCCAGGGCAACCGCACCGCCGGGGTCGGCATCCAGTTCAACGAGTCCCCCGAGAGCGAGGCGGCCCGGCAGCGAATCGAGGCCATCCTGGCCGGTACCCTCAATTCCGAGCGGCCAACCCAGACGATGTAACGGGTTTTTCCTTCATTAAGACTTGTCCCGATACCTGCACGCACTGGTACAATAGATCGGTTCCCCAACGTGAGATTGTGGATCTCCGGAGTCGTTGGTGCGCCTGGCGTGCCCGCACGGATCGGTCCGTTTGGATCGATTCGAAAAA
The DNA here is from genome assembly GCF_006385595.1 of Luteibacter pinisoli. Lineage (NCBI taxonomy): Bacteria > Pseudomonadati > Pseudomonadota > Gammaproteobacteria > Lysobacterales > Rhodanobacteraceae > Luteibacter > Luteibacter pinisoli. The sequence goes on along the minus strand of NZ_CP041046.1, from coordinate 2,985,571 downwards.
AGCTTCGGCGCCCCTAGCCGGACCGCTCGTCCCCGTCGACGGTCACTGATGCGCCCAGCGAGGCGCGGAGGTACGCAGCATCGTGCTTGCCCAATATTGGCCCGTCCTGTTGTTCATTGCCGTGGCCGTAGGCCTAGGCCTCGTCCTGATGGTGCTCGGCATGCTTGCCGGTCCGCGCCGTCCCGATGCGGAAAAGCTCTCGCCTTATGAGTGCGGCTTCGAGGCCTTCGAGGACGCACGCATGAAGTTCGATGTGCGCTATTACCTCATCGCCATCCTCTTCATTATTTTCGATCTGGAAATTGCCTTCCTTTTCCCCTGGGCCGTGGTGTTCGACAAGATCGGACTCATCGCACTGGTTGAAATGGCGCTGTTCCTCGCGCTGCTCGTGGTCGGTTTCGGTTATGTCTGGAAGAAGGGAGCGCTCGAATGGGAGTGATGACCACCATCGACCGGGTGATGCACAACCCGGAGCCGCTCAACCTCGTTGACGACATCATCCGCCCGAACGGCGACGCCCCGCTGCCGCAGCGCGGCTTCGGCGTCACCAGCGTCGACGCCCTGATGAACTGGGCGCGCACCGGCTCGATGTGGCCGATGACGTTCGGCCTGGCCTGCTGCGCGGTGGAAATGATGCACGCCGGTGCGGCGCGCCTGGATCTCGATCGCTTCGGCGTCGTGTTCCGTCCCAGCCCGCGCCAGTCCGACGTGATGATCGTCGCCGGCACCCTGGTCAACAAGATGGCCCCGGCCCTGCGCAAGGTCTACGACCAGATGCCGGAGCCGAAGTGGGTGATCTCCATGGGCTCGTGCGCCAACGGCGGCGGCTACTACCACTATTCGTATTCGGTCGTGCGTGGCTGCGATCGCATCGTGCCGGTCGACATCTACGTGCCGGGCTGCCCGCCGACGGCCGAAGCGCTGATCCACGGCATCCTGCAGCTGCAGAAGAAGATCCGCCGCACCCACACGATCGCGCGCTAACAGGGCCTGCACATGAGCGTTAATAACGAGACCTCGCTGGTCGAACGCCTCGCCGCACGCTTCGGCGACATGCTGTCGGTGAAGGTCGAGCGCAACGAAGTCACGGCCGAGGTCGCCCCGCGCGACCTGATCGCCGTGGCCACCGCGCTGCGTGACGAGGCGGGTTTCCGCTTCACCGTCTTCATCGACATCTGTGGCGTGGATTACCTGAGCTACGGCAAGACCGAATGGGACACCGACACGGCGCAGGGCGAAAGCTTCTCGCGCGGCGTCGAAGGCCAGGCGGTCGGCCGCTTCACCTGGGCCGAGCGCCCGCGTCCGGCAGAACTGCCGCGCCGCTTCGCTGCCGTGTACCACCTGCTGTCGATCGAAGATAACCAGCGCATTCGCCTGCGCGCGTTCTGCGAAGACGACAACTTCCCGGTGGTGCCGTCGGTGACGGGCCTGTGGCCGGGCGCCGACTGGTTCGAGCGCGAAGCATTCGACCTGTTTGGCATCATTTTCGATGGCCACCCCGACCTGCGCCGCATCCTTACCGATTACGGCTTCGTGGGCCATCCGTTCCGCAAGGACTTCCCGCTGATTGGCAACGTCGAAGTTCGCTACGACGCCGAGCAGAAGCGTGTCGTCTACGAACCGGTTTCGATCGAGCCGCGCGTGCTTGTGCCGCGCACGATCCGCAACGATGCCGACCTCGATCAGGCCAGGGCGGAAGCCGCCGACCGCTGGCGGGAGAATTAAGCCGTGGAAGAGATCCGCAATTACACGATGAACTTCGGTCCGCAGCATCCCGCTGCGCACGGCGTGCTGCGCCTGGTGCTGGAGATGGACGGCGAGACCATCGTCCGTGCCGATCCGCACATCGGCCTGCTGCACCGTGGTACCGAGAAGCTCGCCGAGTCCAAGCCGTTCAACCAGTCCATCGGTTACATGGACCGCCTCGACTACGTGTCGATGATGTGCAACGAGCACGCCTACGTGCGCGCCATCGAAAACCTCATGGGGATCGAGGCGCCGGTTCGCGCGCAGTACATCCGCACGATGTTCGACGAGATCACCCGCATCCTGAACCACCTGATGTGGGTCGGTTCCAACGCGCTCGACCTGGGCGCGATGGCCGTGTTCCTGTACGCCTTCCGTGAGCGCGAAGAGCTCATGGACGTGTACGAGGCTGTTTCCGGCGCGCGCATGCACGCCACGTACTACCGCCCGGGCGGCGTGTACCGCGACCTGCCGGAGCAGATGCCGCAGTACCGCGAATCGCCGTGGCACAAGGGTGGCGACCTCAAGCGCCTGAACAACTGGCGCGAAGGTTCGATGCTGGACTACCTCACGGAGTTCACCAACGACTTCCCGGCGCGCGTGGATGAGTACGAATTGCTGCTCACCAACAACCGTATCTGGAAGCAGCGTACCGTCGGCATCGGCATCGTCTCGCCCGAGAAGGCCCAGGCCTGGGGCATGACCGGCGCCATGCTGCGTGGTTCGGGCATCGCGTGGGATCTTCGCAAGAAGCAGCCGTACGCCGCCTACGAGCACATGGATTTCGACGTTCCCGTCGGCGTCAACGGCGACTGCTACGACCGTTACCTGGTTCGCGTGGAAGAAATGCGCCAGTCCAACCGCATCATTCGCCAGTGCGTGGATTGGCTCAAGGCCAACCCGGGCCCGGTGATGGTGCAGAACTACAAGGTCGCCCCGCCCAGCCGTGTCGAAATGAAAAACGACATGGAAGCGCTGATCCACCACTTCAAGCTCTTCACCGAGGGCTATGGCGTCCCGGCCGGCGAAACCTATGCCGCCGTGGAAGCACCGAAGGGTGAATTTGGCTGCTACCTCGTTTCCGACGGTGCCAACAAGCCGTTCCGCGTGCACCTGCGCGCGCCCGGCTTCGCCCACCTGTCTTCGATGGACGCCTTCGTGCGGGGCCACATGCTCGCCGACGTCGTCGCGATGATCGGCACCTACGATCTCGTCTTCGGCGAAGTCGACCGCTAAGTCGACGGAGTATAAGAATCATGAAAGCCACCGGTCATTTCGAGCAGGTAAAGGACGTTGATCCGTTCGCCGTGCTCAACGATCACACCCGCGAACATATCGACCACTGGGTGTCCAAGTTCCCGCCGGATCGCAAGCGCTCGGCGCTGATCCAGTCGCTGATGGCGGCCCAGGAACAGAACGTCGGTTACCTCACCGATGAACTGATCACGGCGGTCGCGAAGTACCTCGACCTGCCGCCGATCTGGGCGTACGAAGTCGCGAGCTTCTACTCGATGTTCGAGACCACGCCCGTGGGCCGCAACAACGTCGCCATCTGCACCAACATCTCGTGCTGGCTCAACGGTGCCGAAGGCATCGTGCGCCATTGCGAGAAGAAGCTGGGCATCAAGACCGGCGAGAGCACCGCCGACGGCCGCATCTACCTCAAGCAGGAAGAGGAGTGCCTGGCCGCGTGCGCTGGCGCGCCGATGATGGTGGTCAACGGTCATTACCACGAGAAGCTGACGACCGAATCGGTCGACGCGCTGCTCGACGGCCTTAAGTGAGGAACGGCAATGGCTAGCACCACTGGTCCGGTCGGACCCGCACCCCAGGAACACCAGGTCGTCTACACGACCCTGCATTTTGAAAAGCCGTGGTCGCTCGAGAGCTACGAGAAAGTCGACGGCTGGAAGGCGTGGCGCAGGATCCTGGCTGAAAAGCCGGATCCGGCGGCGCTGATCGAAGAGATCAAGAAGAGCTCGCTGCGCGGCCGTGGCGGCGCCGGCTTCCCGACAGGCCTGAAGTGGTCGTTCATGCCGCGCAACGCGCCGGGCCAGAAGTACATCCTTTGCAACTCGGATGAATCCGAGCCGGGTACCTGCAAGGATCGCGACATCCTGCGCTTCAACCCGCATTCGGTACTCGAAGGCCTGGCGATCGCGTGCTACTGCACCGGTTCCACCGTGGCCTACAACTACCTGCGCGGTGAGTTCCACCACGAGCCGTTCGAGCACATCGAAGAGGCGCTGGCGGAAGCCTACGCCGCGGGCCTGCTCGGCAAGAACATCGATGGCACCGGTATCGACGTCGATATCTACAACGCCCTCGGCGCCGGCGCGTACATCTGCGGCGAAGAAACCGCGCTGATGGAATCGCTGGAAGGCAAGAAGGGCCAGCCGCGCTTCAAGCCGCCGTTCCCGGCCGGCTTTGGCCTGTATGGCCGTCCGACGACGATCAACAACACCGAGACCTATGCCTCGGTGCCGGCCATCCTGCGCAACGGCGCGGAGTGGTTCCTCAACATCGGCAAGCCGAACAACGGCGGCCCGAAGATCTTCTCGGTCTCCGGCCACGTGAACAACCCGGGCAACTTCGAGATCAAGCTGGGCACGCCGTTCGCCGACCTGCTGGCCATGGCCGGCGGCGTCCGCACCGGTAACAAGCTGAAGGCGGTCATCCCCGGCGGCTCCTCGATGAAGGTGTTGCCGGCCGAGAAGATGATGGAATGCACCATGGACTACGACTCGCTGCAGAAGGCGGGTTCGGGCCTGGGTTCGGGTGCCGTCATCGTGATGGACGACAAGACCTGCATGGTCCGCGCCTGCCACCGCATCTCGCGCTTCTACATGGCCGAATCGTGCGGCCAGTGCACCCCGTGCCGCGAAGGCACCGGCTGGATGCATCGCGTGCTGTCGCGCATCGTGGAAGGCAAGGGCACGCAGGATGACCTGCATCGCCTGAAGGCCGTCGCGGGCCAGATCGAAGGCCACACCATCTGCGCCTTCGGTGAAGCCGCCGCGTGGCCGGTGCAGGGCTTCCTGTACCACTTCTGGCACGAATTCGAATACTACGTGCAGCATGGCCGTTCCATCGTGGACGGCCCGGCTGGCACGGCCACCACTGGAGTCGCTGCATGAGTGCGCAGCCCGTAGCCAACGCCGCGCCGGACCTCGTCAATATCGAGATTGACGGCGTCCCCGTGCAGGTAGCCAAGGGAGCGATGATTATCCAGGCGGCCGATGCCGTCGGTATCGCCATCCCGCGCTTCTGCTACCACCGCAAGCTCCCGATCGCCGCCAACTGCCGCATGTGCCTGGTGGAGATCGAGAAGATGCCGAAGCCGGCACCGGCCTGCGCCACGCCGGTAGGCGAGGGCATGAAGGTGTTCACGCGTTCGGACAAGGCACTGAAGTCACAGCGCAACGTGATGGAGTTCCTGCTGATCAACCATCCGCTGGACTGCCCGATCTGCGACCAGGGCGGCGAATGCGAACTGCAGGACGTCTCGCTCGGCTACGGCCGTTCTGTGTCCCGCTATGTCGAGCGCAAGCGTACGGTGGCCGACGAGAACCTCGGCCCGCTGATCGCCACCGAGATGACCCGCTGCATCCAGTGCACGCGCTGCGTCCGCTTCACGAGCGAGATCGCGGGCACGTACGAGCTGGGTGGCATGAGCCGCGGTGAAAACCTCGAGATCGGCACCTACATCGGCAAGACCATCGAGAGCGAACTGTCGGGCAACATCATCGACGTTTGCCCGGTGGGCGCGCTGACCAACAAGCCGTTCCAGTTCCAGGCCCGCGCCTGGGAGCTGGTGGCTCGCCCGTCCGTGGCGTATCACGACGCGCTCGGCTCCAACCTGTGGCTGCACACGCGCCGCGGCGAAGTGCTGCGCACGGTGCCGCGCGATAACGAATCGATCAACGAGTGCTGGCTGTCCGACCGTGACCGCTACAGCCACCAGGGCCTGTACGCGGCGGATCGCGTCAAGGCGCCGATGGTCAAGCGTAACGGCCAGTGGGCGACCACTACGTGGGACGACGCGCTGTCGGTGGCCCGCGAAGCGCTGAAGAGCGTCTCGGGTGCCGACCTCGGCATCCTAGTGAACCCGGCAACGACGAACGAGGAGGGCGAGCTGCTCGTCCGCCTGGCGCGTGGCCTGGGCAGCGCCCACGTCGATCACCGCCTGCGTCAGCTCGACTTCGCCGACAACGCGTTCGCCAAGCCGTTTGCCTCGGCCGTGGCTTCGCTCGACAAGGTGAAGAGCGCGCTGCTGGTCGGTTCGGACCTGCGCAACGAAGTGCCGCTGCTCAACCACCGCATCCGCCAGGCCGCCAAGAAGGGCGCCATGGTGTTTGCCGTCAACCCGGCGCATTTCAACTTCAACTATCCGCTGGCCGGTGAAGCCGTGGCGGCACCGCACGAGCTCGTCGCCGAGCTGCTGCAGTTCGCCAAGGTGGCTGCCGAGTCCGGTGCGGCCGTGCCGGAATCGATCGCCAGCGTGGTGAACGCGGCGACGACGACCGACGAGCACCGCGCTGCCTACAAGGCGTTCGCCGTGGAAGGCGCCGTGGTGATCTTCGGCCACGCCGCCGCCAACCATCCGGAAGCCTCCTGGCTGCGTGCCATCGCGCGGTTCATCGCGCAGGCTGCCGGTGCGGCGTACAACGAAATCCCGACCGGCGCCAACGCCATCGGCCTGTCTGCCGTCGGCGTGCTGCCGACGGCGGGTGGCCTCGATGCGCGCGCCATGCTGGCCCAGCCGCGCAAGGGCTACGTGCTCTACAACGTGGAGCCGCCGCACGATTTCGCCGACGGCGCACTGGCCCAGCAGGCCATGCATTCGGCGCAGACCGTGGTCGCCTTCGCGGCCTACGCTTCGGATGCGCTCAAGGATTCGGCCGACGTGATCCTCCCGATCGCGCTGACGCCGGAACTGGAAGGCACCCTGGTCAATGCCGAAGGCACCGCCCAGACCGTGCTCGCCGGTGCCAAGGCGCCGGGCGAAGCGCGCGAAGGCTGGAAGGTGCTGCGCGCCCTTGGCGGCATGCTCGGTGTGTCCGGTTTCGAGTTCGATGACCTCGCCGGCCTGCGCGACGGCATGCTGGAGCGCCCGACGGACGTTCGTCCGGTGCTCGCCCAGCGCGTTTCGGGCGTCTCGTTCTCGCGCCTGGCCACGGTGCCCATCTACCGCGGTGACGCTGTCCTGCGCCGCGCGGGTGCCCTGAACGCGCATCCGCTGAACCGTCCGGCCGCCATCCGCATCAACGCGGACGACGCCGGCACGCTCGGCCTGGCCGATGGCGGCAGCGCGCGCGTCGGTGACAGCGTGCTCCCGGTGGTTGTCGATGCGTCGGTGCCGAAGGGCGCCGCGTGGATCGAGGCCGCGCTTTCCGAAACCGCGATGCTGCCGCCGTACGGCGCTGCCATCACCCTGAGCAAGGCGTAACCCATGGCCGATCAACTCTTCGACCACCTCTTGCTGCCGGTGCTGTTCATCCTGGCGATCGTGCTGCCGCTGGTTATCGGCGTCGCGCTTTACGTCTGGTGGGAGCGCAAGGTGCTGGGCTGGATGCACGTCCGCATGGGGCCCAACAAAGTGGGCCCCGCCGGCCTGCTGCAGGCGTTCGCGGACGTGGTCAAGCTGCTTCTGAAGGAAGTGGTGCTGCCGACCAACGCGAACAAGTTCCTGTACTACCTCGCACCGATGCTGGCCCTCGTGCCCGCCCTGTGCGCGTGGGCGGTGGTTCCGTTTGCCCCGGGCGTGGTGCTCGCCAACGTCAACGCTGGCGTGCTGTACCTGCTGGCGATGACCTCGATGGGCGTGTACGGCATCATCCTCGCCGGCTGGGCCTCCAACTCGCGTTACGCGATGCTTGGCGCCATGCGCGCCGCGGCGCAGGTCATCTCCTACGAGCTGGCGATGGGCATGTCCATCGTCTGCGTGCTGGTGCTGACCGGTAGCCTGAACCTGACGGCCATCGTCGACGCACAGGCCGGCGGCGCACTGAGCTGGTACTGGATTCCGCTGCTGCCGGTGTTCGTCATCTACTTCGTCTCGGGCGTGGCGGAAACCAACCGCGCACCGTTCGACGTGGCGGAAGGCGAATCGGAAATCGTCGCTGGCTTCCACGTTGAGTACTCCGGCTCGCCGTTCGCGCTGTTCTTCCTGGCTGAATACGCCAACATGATCCTGGTGAGCTTCCTCTCCTCGATCCTGTTCGTGGGCGGCTGGCTGTCGCCGTTCCCCGAATCGTGGGGCTTCATCGGCCATGCCAGCATCCTCTGGCTGTTCCTGAAGGTCTTCATCTTTGCCTTCCTGTTCCTGTGGTTCCGCGCCAGCTTCCCGCGCTACCGCTACGACCAGATCATGCGTCTCGGCTGGAAGGTCTTCATTCCCATCACCATCGTCTGGGTCCTCGTCGCCGGCTGCATGAAGTATTTCGGCTGGGTCCACATCGGCACGGGAGCCTAAAGAGCCATGTCCCGCGTAACCCACTATTTCAAGAGCCTCCTGCTGCTCGAGCTGTTCAAGGGCATGGGCCTGACCATGCGTTACATGTTCAGCCCGAAGTACACGATGCGCTATCCGTTCGAGCACATTCCCAAGTCGAACCGCTTCCGTGGCCTGCACGCCCTGCGCCGTTACGCCAACGGTGAAGAGCGCTGCATCGCGTGCAAGCTGTGCGAGGCGGTGTGCCCGGCCCTGGCGATCACCATCGACTCGGCCCCGCGCCCGGAAGATGGCCAGCGCCGCACCACCCGTTACGACATCGACCTGTTCAAGTGCATCTTCTGCGGCTTCTGCGAAGAGAGCTGCCCGGTTGATTCCATCGTGGAGACCCACGTGCACGAGTACCACATGGAACATCGCGGCGAGAACGTGGTGACCAAGGCCCAGCTGCTGGCCATCGGTGACCGCTTCGAGCAGGACATCGCTGCCGCCCGCGCCCAGGACGCGGCTTACCGCTAAGGGGCCCGGGACATACGATGAATACCGATCTGCTTCAACTCATCTGTTTTTACCTCTTTGCCGGCGTTGCCGTCCTTGCAGGGCTCATGGTCATCACCGTGCGCAACTCGGTGCATGCCGTGCTGTCGCTCGTGCTGACCTTCTTCAGCATGGCCTGCGTGTGGCTCCTTGCCGAAGCGGAGTTCCTGGCCATCGCCCTCGTCGTCGTCTACGTCGGCGCGGTGATGGTGCTGTTCCTGTTCGTGGTCATGATGCTGGACATCAAGCAGGAGGTCGTCCGCGAGGGCTTCATCCGCTACCTGCCGGTGGGCATCATCGTCGCCGTGGTCATGCTGGTTGAAATGCTGGCGATGATCGGCGTGAAGGCCATGCACGCCCACACGCTCGGCCCGAACCCGGCCGGCAGCTCGAACGTCGCGTGGCTGGGCCAGGCCCTGTACACCGACTTCCTGCTGCCGTTCGAAATCGCCGCCCTGATCCTGACCGTGGGTGTCGTCGCCGCCGTGGCCCTGACCCTGCGCGAGCGCCTCGGCGTGCGTCACCAGTCGGCCGCCCAGCAGGTGTCCGTGCAGGCAACCGACCGCGTGCGCGTGGTGAAGATGGCCCCGAGCCAGGTGGCATCCGTGCTGCCGCCGCCGGCGCCCCCGGCCGCCGATCCGACGCAGGAGAACGCCAAGTGATCACGCTTTCCCATTACATCGTGCTCGGCGCGATCCTGTTCTGCATCGCCGTCGCCGGCATGTTCATCAACCGCAAGAACGTGATCGTGCTGCTCATGGCGATCGAGCTGATGCTCCTCGCGGTGAACACCAACTTCGTGGCCTTCTCGCGCTTCTTCGGCGATGTCTCCGGCCAGGTGTTCGTGTTCTTCATCCTCACCGTGGCCGCGGCGGAATCCGCTATCGGCCTGGCGATCCTGGTGCTGCTGTTCCGTAACCGCCGCACCATCAATGTCGCCGAAATCGACAGCATGAAGGGTTGATCCGATGAGTCTCTCGCTTTCAATCCTGCTGACGATCGCACTGGCCCCGCTGGCCGGTGCGATCCTGGCCGGCCTCTTTGGCAAGCTCATCGGCCGGGCAGGGGCGCACAGCGCCACCATCCTCGGCGTGGCTATCGCCTGCGGCCTGTCGTTCTACGTGCTCTACCAGCTGGTGTGGGGTGGGGCGGACAACTTCAACCAGGATGTCTACACCTGGTTCGAGATCGGCCGCTTCCACGCCTCGGTCGGCTTCATGATCGACCGCCTCACCGCCATGATGATGGTGGTGGTCACCTTCGTGTCGCTGCTGGTGCATCTGTACACCATCGGCTACATGGCGGAAGACCCGGGCTACCAGCGCTTCTTCAGCTACATCTCCCTGTTCACCTTCTCGATGTTGATGCTCGTCATGAGCAACAACTTCATGCAGCTGTTCTTCGGCTGGGAAGCGGTGGGCCTGGTGTCGTACCTGCTGATCGGCTTCTGGTACAAGCGCCCGACGGCGATCTTCGCCAACCTGAAGGCCTTCCTGGTCAACCGCGTGGGTGACTTCGGTTTCCTGCTCGGCATCTCGGCGATCCTGTACTTCCTCGGCACGCTGGACTACCAGACCGCCTTCGACCACGCCCCCGAGCTGGTCGGCAAGACCCTGCAGATCACGCAGAACCACGCGTGGGACGCGGCCACGGTGATCGGCATCCTGCTCTTCATCGGTGCCATGGGTAAGTCGGCTCAGGTGCCGCTGCACGTGTGGCTGCCCGATTCGATGGAAGGCCCGACCCCCATCTCGGCGCTGATCCATGCGGCCACGATGGTGACCGCGGGTATCTTCATGGTCGCGCGCATGTCGCCGATCTTCGAGCTGTCCGACGCGGCGCTGTCGTTCATCCTCGTGATCGGTTCGACCACGGCGTTCTTCACCGGCCTGATCGGCATCGTCCAGAACGACATCAAGCGCGTCATCGCGTACTCCACGCTCTCGCAGCTGGGCTACATGACCGTGGCGCTGGGCGTCTCCGCTTACAGCGGCGCCGTGTTCCACCTGATGACCCACGCCTTCTTCAAGGCGCTGCTGTTCCTTGGCGCCGGCTCGGTCATCATGGGCATGCACCATGAGCAGGACATGCGCTACATGGGCGGCCTGCGCAAGTACATGCCGGTGACCTGGATCACGATGTGGATCGGCTCGCTGGCCCTCGCCGGCACGCCGTTCTTCTCGGGCTTCTACTCGAAGGACGCCATCATCGAGGCCGTGGGTGAGTCGCATCGCTGGGGTGCCAGCTACGCGTACTTCTGCGTGCTGGGCGGCGTGTTCGTCACTTCGCTCTACAGCTTCCGCCTCCTGTACATGACCTTCCATGGCAAGGAGCGCTTCACGGTGGAGCACAAGGCGCATGGCCACCACGGCCACGATGCCCACGCCGACCATCACGACGACGCCCACCATGACGACGATCATGGTCACGGTACGCCGGGCGTGCTCGAGCACGCGCCGCATGAGTCGCCGTGGGTGGTGACGGTGCCGCTGGTGCTGCTGGCGATTCCTTCGATCTTCGTGGGCCTGTTCACCGTCAAGCCCATGCTGTTCGACGGCTGGTTCGGCAAGGCCATCCAGGTGAAGGAAGAGAACAACGTGCTTGGCGAACTCGCGCATGAGTTCCATGGCGCGCTGGCGGCTGGCCTGCATGGCTTTGCCCAGCCTCCGTTCTGGATCGCGCTCGCTGGCTTCGTCGTTGCGACGTATGTCTACCTGTTCAACCCGTCCGTCGCCGACAAGGCGAAGAACGCGCTGAAGCCGGTGTACAACCTGCTCAACAATAAGTACTGGATCGACGAACTGTACTTCGCGGTGTTCGCGAAGGGCGGCGTGAAGCTGGGCGAAGGCCTGTCGAAGGTGGGCGACCAGGCCCTCATCGACGGCGCCATCGTCAACGGCTCGGCTGGCCTCGTGCAGCGCATCGCAAGCGGCACCCGCCGCCTGCAGTCCGGATTCCTCTTCCATTACGCGTTCGCCATGATCCTCGGCCTTATCCTGCTCCTGGGCGGATACTGGCTGATCGGGCAATAAGGGAAACGAGCTCTATGTCGAATCACTTGCTCAGCCTGCTGATCTGGCTCCCGATCATCGGCGCCATCCCGGTGCTGCTGGCCGGCTCCGGTCGCCCAGGCGTCGCCCGTTGGCTCGCGCTGCTGGTAGCGGTTGCTACCTTCGCCGCCAGCCTGGCCCTCCTGCCTGCCTATGACGCCAGCACCGGTACGATGCAGCTGACGGAAACGTTCAGCTGGATCCCGTCGCTCGGCATCAACTACTCGCTGGCGGTCGACGGTATCTCCGTCGCCCTGATCCTGCTCACCAGCTTTGTCCAGATCCTGGTGATCGTGGGCGCCTGGGAAGTGGTGCAGAACCGCCCGCACCAGTACATGGCCGCCATGCTTGTCCTCGAAGGCTGCATGATCGGCGTGTTCTGCGCGACGGACGCGTTGCTGTTCTACGTGTTCTTCGAAGCGATGCTGATCCCGATGTTCGTGATCATCGGTATCTGGGGCGGCCCGCGCCGCGTCTACGCCACGCTGAAGTTCTTCATCTACACGTTCTTCGGCTCGATCTTCATGTTGATCGGCCTGATTTACCTGTATCACAAGACCGGTGGCAGCTTCGCCATGGCCGACATGGCCAAGGTGTCGCTCACGATGACCGAGCAGAGCTGGCTGTTCTTCGCCTTCCTGCTGGGCTTCGCGATCAAGGTGCCGATGGTGCCGGTGCATACCTGGCTGCCGGACGCCCACGTCGAGGCGCCCACCGGTGGTTCGGTGGTGCTGGCGGCGGTGATGCTGAAGATCGGTGGCTACGGCTTCCTGCGCTTCTCGCTGCCGATGGTGCCGGACGCGTCCGAGCACTTCGCGTGGCTGATCATCGTGCTGTCGCTGATCGCGGTCTGCTACATCGGCTACGTGGCCCTCGTCCAGGGCGACATGAAGAAGCTGGTGGCGTACTCGTCCATCGCGCACATGGGTTTTGTCACCCTGGGTATCTTCATCGCCTTCATGCTGGTGCGCGAAGCGCATAACCCGGACGCGGCGCGCCTGGGCATGCAGGGTGCGATGGTGCAGATGATTTCGCACGGCTTCATCTCCGGCGCGATGTTCAGCTGCATCGGCGTGCTCTACGACCGCCTGCACTCGCGCCAGATCAAGGACTACGGCGGCGTCATCAACGTCATGCCGATCTTCGCGCCGTTCTATGTGCTGTTCGCCATGGCCAACAGCGGCCTGCCAGGTACCAGCGGTTTCGTCGGTGAGTTCATGGTCATCCTGGCCGCGTTCAGCGCGAACCCGTGGATTGCCCTGTTTGCCGCCTTCACCCTGATCATCGGCGCCGCATACACGCTGTGGATGGTGAAGCGCGTGCTGTGGGGTGACATCACCAACCCGCACGTGAAGGAACTGACCGACGTCAACGGCCGCGAGATCTTCATGCTCTCCGCGTTTGCCGCCGGCGTGCTGGTCTTCGGTATCTGGCCGGAACCTCTGGTCCACCTCATGGATGCGTCGGTGGCTCGCCTTGTCGAGCAGCTGGCCATTACGAAAGTCTGAGCGGGAATTAGTCCATGCCTGGTATCAATGACATCCTTATCCTGCTCCCCGAGGTTTACCTCACGGTCGCGGCCTGCGTCCTCCTCCTGGTGGATGCCTTCCTGAAGCCGGACCAGAAGGGCGCGGTGCACTGGCTTTCGGTGCTCGTGCTCGTGGTCGGTGCCTACCTGGTCGTGAGTGGCCAGCCGGATGGCAGCGTCACCGCCTTCAGCGGCATGTTCGTCCGCGACGGCGTGGCCGAAGTACTGAAGGTGTTCTCGCTGCTCATCACGGCGGTCATCTTCGTCTACGCCCGTCCGTACCTGAAGGAGCGGGCCATTCCGTTCGGTGAGTTCTATACGCTCACCATCTTCGCCACGCTCGGCATCATGTTCCTGGTCTCGGCCGGCAGCCTGGTCACGGTGTACCTCGGCCTCGAGCTGCTGACCCTCTCGTCGTATGCGCTGGTGGCACTGAACCGCGATTCGCGCCTGTCGTCGGAAGCGGCGATCAAGTACTTCGTCCTCGGCGCGCTGGCGTCGGGCATGCTGCTCTATGGCATGTCGATGGTGTACGGCGCCACCCACAGCCTCGACCTGCATGCTATCCATGCGGCCATCGTGGGTACGGAGTGGCACACGCTGCTGCTGTTCGGCCTGGTCTTCATGATCGTCGGCATCGGCTTCAAGCTGGGCGCCGCGCCGTTCCACATGTGGATCCCGGACGTGTACCAGGGTTCGCCGACGGCCGTGACCATCTTCATCGGTTCCGCCCAGAAGCTCGCCGCCTTCGGCATGGCCTACCGCCTGCTCTCCACCGGCATGGGCGACATCGCCGGTGGCGCCTCGGGCCTCGCCGCGCAGTGGCAGCTGATGCTGGCCGTGCTGGCGGTGCTCTCGCTGGCCATCGGTAACCTCGTCGCCATCGTGCAGACCAACCTGAAGCGCCTGCTGGCCTATTCGACCATCTCGCACATGGGCTACCTGCTGCTTGGCCTGGTTAATGCCGGTCCGGAAGGGTATTCGGCGTCGATGTTCTATGCGATCAGCTACGCGCTGACCAGCGCCGCGGCCTTCGGCATGATCCTGGTGCTGTCGCGCAACGGCTTTGAGTGCGAAGAGATCGACGACCTGAAGGGCCTGAACCAGCGCTCGCCGTGGTTCGCCTTCATGATGCTGCTGGTGATGTTCTCGCTGGCTGGCGTGCCGCCGCTGTTTGGCTTCTTCGGCAAGCTGCTCGTGCTGAAGGCTGCCATGGACGCCGGCTACATGTGGCTCGCGCTGGCGGGTGCCGTGTTCGCCATCATCGGTTTGTACTACTACCTGCGCGTGGTCAAGGTCATGTACTTCGACCAGCCGAACGAAGGCACCGAAGTGCGCGCGACGTCGGACGTCTCGTCGCGTTGGGTGCTGTCGATCAACGCGATTGCGCTGCTCGTGCTGGGCTTTGCATGGTCGCCGCTGTTCGCGTGGTGCCAGAAGGCATTCGGCGGTTAAGGCAGGGCATCTGCACCCCTTTCTTTCACAAAGATGTAAGAAAGGGGTTGCAAGAATCTGGCCATATCGCTAAACTTCTTTTCTCTGATGCGGGGTGGAGCAGTCTGGCAGCTCGTCGGGCTCATAACCCGAAGGTCGCAGGTTCGAATCCTGCCCCCGCTACCAGGAATTTTGAAAGGCGCTGACTTCGGTCAGCGCCTTTTTCTTTTTCCCCTACACGAATGCTCGTGTGCGGATGACATACGTGTTGAGTGCGGCTGGATACCTTGGCTTTCCCGCCATCGATGGATCGCTGCACCATGTGTGTTCTCACTCCCACGCCTTCCGCCCCTGCGCAGGTCAGTGTCGACTTGCTGCTGGGCCTCACGTCGTCGCTTGCGAAGCTTGATGCGAAGTTCGATGCAAAGCTCGAGGCCATCGAAACATCGATCGAGGAAATCAAGGTAGACGTCGGCACGCTGAAAGCCGATGTCCGCGAGCTCAGGGTCGACGTCGCCGTATTGAAGGCTGACGTCACCGGCCTGAAGTCCGGTGCGGCTGTCATGGCCGCCGATATACGGAAGCTGCAGGACTGGAAACAGCGGCTGTGGGGGATGGTGCTTCTCATCAGCCTTGTGACCGCCGTAGCGCCGTCGGCCTGGCGGGAAGTGGCGCAGCGCGTGTCGTTGCCGTCCGCTCCAAGGTAGACGTCGATATGCTTGACTCGTCGCCGCCCTATGCCGTTTATAGGGCATCCCGACGGCGTAAGGGTTCCTGTGCGGATCGCGCGTGCTGTAGTGGTTGGCTGGCTCTGCCTTGCACCGGCTTACGCAGCGGCGCAAGACCTGTGGATGACCGTCATGCTCGACGGGCAGAAGGTCGGCAGGTTTCACGCCACTCGCGACGTGCAGAACGGCCAGGTCCTGACCGCACAGACGCTTGACCTGCGGCTCAATCGGGTAAAGACGCCCATGGTCATTCATACGGCCCTGGGGGCGACGGAATCGACGACCGGCGTGCCGCTTGGCTTTTCATCGCAGAGCGGCGAGGTATCGGGAAGCGGGCAGGTGAGTGCCCAACGGCGCGACGACGGTGCCTTTCAGGTGGACCGGATCCTTCATGGGCAGGCGACGGTTGGTCTCATGGCGTGGCCAGAGGGCGCGCTACTCCCTGAGGGCCAACGGCTGGCCACCGTAAGCCATGGGTTCAAGCCAGGCACATCCTATGCCTTGCGCGTGTTCGAGCCATCCAGGCAGCAGGTCGGCAACCTCAGGGTCACGGTGGTCGGTGATGAATGGGTTGATCTGCCGGGCGGGAAGGAGCGATTGCATCACCTTCAGCAGCGCCTGGATGGGAGCGGCGACGCGCAGTTGACGGAAACGTGGGTGGACGACGAGGGCATCGTCCGTCGCTCCCTTGCGCCACTCATGGCATTTCGGATCGACATGGCGGCTTGCGACGCGTCGTGCGCGAATGCTCCCGATCAGGATGTCGACATTCTCCGCGCGGCGATGGTCGCATCGCCACGTGAACTGCCGGGTGCCCAGCGCACGGTGCCCATGCGGTACACGGTGTCCGTGCGTGGACAGCGGCCGAATCCGTTGGTGAATACCGACGAGCAGCGCGTCACTGATCTGGGTGGCGGCAACTATCAGGTCGACATCGGCTTCGCTCCGGATCTCGGCCCCGGCGGCGAGCCGGGACCGACCATTGAAGATACGGCGGCGAACCCGTGGGTCCAGTCGAGCACGCCCGAGATTCGTGCCATGGCGTTGAAGATCGTCGGCGATGCAAAGAGCGATGCACAGCGCATGCGTCGCTTGCGTTCGTATCTCACGTACTACATCAACAAGACCGCCCTGGATGTCGGCTATGGCTCGGCGCTCGACACGCTGGCGAGCCGCCGCGGCGATTGCACGGAGCACGCGGTGCTCTTCGCCGCGCTCGCACGTTCGTTGGGCATTCCGACGCGCGTAGTATCGGGCCTGGTCTACAACGACCGCTTCGGCGGGGCCAACCGGGTATTCGTGCCGCACGCGTGGGTGCAGGCCTGGCTCGATGGCTACTGGGTGAGCTTCGATTCCGCCCAGGGCATCTTCGACACCACCCATATCGCCCTCGCCGTGGGCGACGGTGATCCGTGGCGATTTTTTGCATCGACGACGGCCCTGGGCTCTATCCATGTCGAGAGGGCTGAGCCGCTGGAAGCGGCGATGAACGTCACGCTGCCAGGCGTCTTGCGACCCGACCTCGTCCGCAAGGCGCTCGATGCGCTCTTCTGGTCGCCTGGCGGGAGTGGCACGCGCTGAGAGATGCAGCAAGATCGGTCATGCGTGACCGAGGCATGGACAGTAACCTTGAGCCATGACCAAAGACCGCTTTCGCCATGTGCTCGGATATATCGACCGCCACCTCGACGGGGACCTTTCGCTCCGCCGCCTGGCTGCCGAGGCGGCGTATTCGCCTTACCACTTCCATCGGCGGTTCGCCGCGGTGGTTGGGATGGGGGTGCACCGTTACGTGCAGCTCTCCCGTCTCAAACGGGCAGCCTTCCAGGCGGCGTTTCGGCCGGATGTATCGGTGAGTGACATGGCGTTCGACGCCGGTTACGAGAGCGCGGAGGGCTTCTCTCGCGCCTTCCGCCAACAGATGGACCAATCGCCGTCGGCGTGTCGGGAAGGCCCGGACTGGGAACGCCTGGCGCGAGCCTGGGAGGATCACGAGCAGGTGAGGAGGATTCATATGGCTGTTGAGCACGCGCATGGCGATGTAGGCATCGTTGCGTTTCCGGAGACCGCCGTGGCGTGCCTGTCGCACATAGGTCCTCCGGAGCGCATCGGCGACACCGTTCGCCGTTTTATCGCATGGCGCAAAGCACATGCCCTGCCGCCCGGCAAGGCAGCCACGTGGAACCTGGTCTACGACGACCCCGATGACGTCGCGCCCGAGGCTTACCGTATGGACATCTGTTGTACGTGTGCCAACGTGCTGCCGAACGACCATGGCGTGGTGGCGGCGCAGATTACCGGCGGACGGTGTGCCGTCCTGAGGCACGTGGGTTCTGACGCACAGCTGGCCGATAGCGTTCGCTTTCTCTATCGCGAATGGCTTGATGCCAGCGAGGAGTCACCGCGTGATGCGCCGCTTTTCTTCCAGCGTGTGGCGATGTTTCCCGATGTGCCCGAGCATGAAGCCATCACGGACATCTACCTGCCATTGGCAAGCAGGGACGACGCCCCAGTGTGCGCTCCGCCCTTGACATAGCAGGACCCGGCTCCGTAAATGGGTAATCCGCCAACGAAAGGATTCCCATGCGCGTACCGCATGCTGTTGTGGCCGGCTTGCTCTGCTTCACACCCGTAGCGGCTTTCGCCAGCGATACGTGGATGACCGTGATGCTCGACGGTCAGAAGGTGGGCAAGGTGCATGTCCATCGGGAGGTGCAAGGTGGGCAGGTGGTGACGACGCAATCGCTCGACATGCGGTTGAGTCGTTTCAAGACGCCGATGGTGACGCACACCGAAGCGCGGCTGGTCGAGACCGCCGCGGGCACACCCGTCGCATTCTCCACGAAGTCGGGGCAGGGCACCGAAACCAGCGAAGTCGACGCCCAGCCCCATGCGCCGCAGGTGTTCCAGTTGGCCACGACGCTCGCCGGGCAGACCAAGGTGAGCCTGCTGCAGTGGCCGGAAGGTGCCACCCTTGCCGAGGGGCAGCGCGTCGCCACGACAGCGCATGGGTTCCAGCCGGGTACGACGTACCCCCTGCGCGTTTTCCAGCCAGAGCGTCAGCAGGTAGCGAACGTCGACGTCACCGTCGTTGGCGACGAGATCGTGGACCTGCCCGGTGGCAAGGAACGCCTGCACCACCTGAAGCAGGAGCTCAAGGGATCGAACGGCTCGCAGTGGACCGATACGTGGGTAGACGATAACGGCATCATTCGCCGGTCGATCGCCCCGATGCTCGCGTACCACATCGAAATGGCGGCCTGCGATGAGGCGTGCGCGTCGGCGCCCGACCAGGACGTGGACGTGCTTCGTACCGCAATGTCACCGTCGCCACGCCTCGTACCGGGTGCACTGCGTATCGCGCCGATCCGCTACCGCATCTCCGTGACGGGCACCCATCCCCAGCCGTTCGTTGAAACCGATGAGCAGCACGTCAGCAGCGTGACGGCCGGCGTCTACCAGCTCGATGTGGGACGGCCCTTGCCGCACGGGGACGAGCCCGGACCCACCAGCGAAGACACCGAGGCCAACCCGTGGGTGCAATCCGACGCGCCGGCCATTCGCGATGCCGCGCGCGACATCGTGGGTGATGCCTCGTCGGACATGGCGCGCATGCGACGGCTGCGCAGCTACCTGACCAAGGCCATCGACACCAAAGGCATGGATATCGGGTACGCCTCGGCGCTGGACACGCTGCAGAGCCTCAAGGGCGACTGTACGGAGCATGCGGTGCTGCTCACCGCGCTGGCCCGTTCCCTCGGCATTCCCGCGCGCGTCGTCACCGGTCTCGTCTACGTCGACCGGTTCGCCGGGGCGAGCCGCGTGTTCATTCCGCATGCGTGGACGCAGGCATGGCTGGGGGACCGCTGGGTGAGTTTTGATTCCGCGCAGGGCCGCTACGACTCAACCCATATCGCCCTTGGCGTAGGTGACGGCGCCCCCTGGCGATTCTTCCAGGCGATGGCGTCTCTCGGCTCCATCCATATCGAAAGCGTGACCCCCACGGCGCAGATGATGGACATGCCGCCCGAGTCGGCGCGCCCCGACAGCATGCCGGAACGTTACACGATGCCGGTCACGCCTCCGCCTGCCAGTCACTAGCCAAATGCAGTCCGCATAAACCTGCGAATCCGTCAGTACGTACGGATATTGACGGGTGCGCGCTTTCTTGCCGAATTCACTGAACCTGCACGCTCTTCGTCACAAGACCGGGCCCATCGTCAACCGAGAGGCCTCGCGGGAAAGGTTCGCGAAAGATCCGTAGCCGCCTGCTCGTTCGACAGGGGGAAAGACGGCGGAAGGGCCGGGGATTCGCAAATTCCTGCGCCACGACGCCAGCAGTGACATCGCCGCCACGCAATGTGAGCGGCATTCCTACGGGCAAACGAAGGAACACAACGCAATGAAGATCGATGCTTTTCGCGTTACACGGAAGACGGCATTGACGGTCGCGATCACCCTCGCGATGACCTCCATGGGGAGCCACGCGGCGGACGCGTGGGTGACGACGAACACCAAGGCCGCGCTGTTGCCGGCGGCCACATCGCAGGTTTCCACCGCGAGCACCACGGCGACCACCGCCGTCGCCGCGGGTTACAAGCTCAACATGACGGGGCAGCCGTCGATCGAAGGCACGGCCGTGACCGCGCTTGCTGCCGACCATCCGCTGCACGTCGTCATCGGCATGAAGCTGCGCAACCCTGACCAGCTGCAGACGTTCCTTCGCAACGTCACCACGCCGGGTAATGCGGCGTTTGGCAAGTTCCTGACGCCTGACCAGTTCAAAGCGCAGTTTGGCCCGACCCAGGCGCAGGTGGATGCGGTTGTCGCCCATCTCCAGCAGTCGGGCTTCACCAACATCGAAGTGGCCCCGAACAACCTGCTCATTTCGGCTGACGGTAACGCCGGCGCGGCAACGAACGGCTTCCACACGTCCATCAAGCGTTTCGAATCCGGCGGCCGCGAGTTCTTCGCCAACGATGCGCCGGCCCTGGTGCCTGCCTCGCTGGGTGAGTCGGTGAATGCCGTGCTCGGCCTGCAGAACGTCAGCGTGAAGCACACGTTGCATCACGTGTACCACCCGGAGAACGTGACGGTACCGGGTCCGGCGTCGAGCACGCAGGCGGCCGCCGCGGTCGCCGCGCACCACCCGCAGGACTTCGCCGCGATCTACGGTGGCAGCAGCGTGCCGGCCGCGACGAACACCGCGGTAGGCATCATCACGTGGGGTTCGATCACCCAGACCGTCACCGACCTCAATAGCTTCACGTCCGGCGCGGGCCTGGCCACGGTCAACAGCACGATCACCAAGGTCGGTAGCGGCACGTTTGCCAACGATCCGGAGTCCAACGGCGAATGGTCCCTGGATAGCCAGGACATCGTCGGTATCGCCGGCGGCGTGAAGCAGCTGATCTTCTACACCTCGGCCAACGGCAACTCGAGCTCGTCGGGCATCACCGACGCGGGCATCACGGCCACGTATAACAAGGCCGTCACCGATAACATCGCCAAGCTGATCAACGTGTCCCTCGGCGAAGACGAAACGGCTGCCGAGGAATCCGGTACGCAGGCGGCCGATGATGCGATCTTCCAGCAGGCGGTGGCCCAGGGCCAGATCTTCTCCATCGCTTCGGGCGATGCGGGCGTGTATCAGTGGTCGACGGATCCGACCTCGGGCTCGCCCGGCTATGTGGCGAATTCCGCGGGCACCGTCAAGATCGACCTGACCCATTACTCGGTCAGCGAGCCGGCCAGCTCGCCGTACGTCATCCAGGTGGGTGGCACCCAGCTCTCCACCAGCGGCACGACGTGGTCGGGTGAAACGGTGTGGAACGAAGGCCTCTCCGCCATCGCGCCCAGCCAGGGCGACAACAACCAGCGCCTGTGGGCCACGGGCGGCGGCACCAGCTTGTACGAAGCCGCGCCGTCGTGGCAGTCCGCCGTATCCAGCAGCAAGCGCGTGGGCCCGGACCTGGCCTTCGATGCGGCCTCGTCGTCAGGTGCGCTGATCATCGTCAACGGCTCGACGGAGCAGGTGGGCGGCACGTCGCTGGCATCGCCGCTGTTTGTCGGCGCCTTTGCACGTATCGAATCGGCGGCTGCCAATGCCATCGGCTTCCCGGCATCGAAGTTCTACGCCGCGTTCCCGACGCAGACCTCGCTGCTGCATGACGTCACCTCGGGCAATAACGGTTACCAGAACCACGGCTACACCGCGGCGACCGGCTTTGATGAAGCCACCGGCTTCGGCAGCTTCGATATCGGCAAGCTCAACACCTACGCGCAGGCCAACTGGGTGAGCGGCGGTGGCGGTGGCACCAACGTGCCGCCGGTGGCGAATTTCAGCTTCACCACCAGCGGGCTGACGGCGACGTTCACCGACAGCTCCACCGACAGTGACGGCAGCATCGCCGCCCACGCCTGGAACTTCGGCGATGGTTCGACCTCGACCGCGACCAGCCCGAGCCACACGTACACGGCCGCGGGCACGTACAGCGTGACCGAAACGGTGACCGACAATGCCGGCGCCACCAACGCCAAGACGTCCTCGGTGACGGTGACGTCGACCGGTGGCGGTGGTGGCAACGTCCTGCAGAATGGCGTGGCGGTGTCGGGCCTGTCCGCGGCGAAGAACGCCAAGCTCAACTACACGGTGGCGATCCCTTCGGGCGCGAAGAACCTGAAGATCGCGATCTCGGGTGGCTCGGGTGATGCCGACCTGTACGTGAAGTTTGGTTCGGCACCGACCACGTCGAGCTACGACTGCCGCCCGTATGTCACGGGGAATACCGAGACCTGCTCGGTGACCTCGCCGCAGACGGGTACCTACTACGTGATGCTCAACGGCTACGCCGCGTTTTCGGGCGTGACGCTGAAGGCGACCTGGACTAACTAAGCACAAAGGGAAGGTAACCCCCGCCCGCCCGGGTAACCGGGCGGGCGTTTTCATGCGTGGCGTGAAATGTCCGGCCGGCGTCCCGGCAGGGGCTGTCCGCTGGCCGGCAAGCGGCGCAGACTGCGTCCATCACGGCCACCAGCGGAAGACCGACATGCCCTCCGATACCGCGCTTCTTGTCATCGATGTCCAGGAATCCTTTCGTCACCGCCCCTACTTCCGCGAAGACGAGGTGGCGGCCTTCATCGAACGCCAGCAGGCGCTCATCGATGGCGCGCAGGCGCGCGGCATGCCGGTGGTCCGGATATTCCACGTGGAGGACGAAGGCGTGTTCTCCGAGGCCTCGGGCTTCGTGACGACGCTCGCCCCGTTGCGCATCCATCCCACCGTGACGTTCCGCAAGCGCCGGCATAGCGCCCTGGTCGGCTCGGGGCTGGATGTGTGGCTTACCGAGCACGGCATCCGGCGCGTCATCGTTTCAGGCATCCGCACGGAACAGTGCTGCGAGACCACCACCCGGCATGCGTCCGACCTGGGTTACACGGTGGATTACGTGGGCGAGGCGACGTTGACCTTCCCGATGACGGACGTGACGGGGCGCGAATGGAGCGCCGCCGAGATTCGCGCGCGGACCGAGCTGGTGCTGGCCGACCGGTTTGCACGTATCGCTACCGTGGAGCAGGCGCTCGGCGCCGGCCTCGACAAGGCGGCGTGATGGCCACCGTGCTGCCCGTCTTTGTCGTCGTGCCACCCCGGGTCCTCCTGCTCGACCTGGCAGGGCCGGTGGAGGTGCTGCGCAAGACGAACCTCCTCCAGGCCGACGTGTGTTTCGAGGTCACCTTCGTGGGCCCGCGTCGCAAGGTCGGCAGTTCCATCGGCCTGGGTATCGACGGTATCGGCGCCTTCCCGGCGCGCCTTCCCGACGGTGCGATGGTCGTGGTGCCTGGGCATGCCGATGTGCCGCTGGGCGAGCCCCGGGCGACGCCGGCTGACGATGCCGCGGCCGAAGAATCCATCGTCGACTGGCTGGCGAAAGTGGTGCGTCCAGGTATCCGCGTGATGTCGATCTGTTCCGGGGCGATGCTGGTAGGTCGCGCCGGTCTGCTCGATGGCTATGAGTGCACGACGCACCATGCGGATACCGAGACGCTGGCGCAGGCCGTCCCGGGCGCAACGGTCCGCGAGAACCGGCTCTACGTCGAGGATGGCGAGCGCCTGAGCAGTGCCGGCATCACCTCGGGCATCGACCTGATGCTCCACGTGGTGGCGGACACGGTCGGGCCGGCCATCGCCGTGGCCGTCGCCCGCTACCTCGTCGTGTACCTGCGCCGGGCCGGTGGTGACCCGCAACTATCGCCGTGGCTGGAAGGCCGCAACCACATGCATCCGGCGATCCACCGCGCACAGGACGCGGTGGCCGCCAATCCCGCACGGGCGTGGTCCGTCGATGCCCTGGCCCATGTGGCCGCCGCCAGTCCGCGCCACCTGTCCCGCCTGTTCAACGAACACGCGGGCATGAGCGTCAGCGAGTACGTGAGCCGCATGCGCCTCGCCCTCGCGCGCGAGCTGCTGGCCGAATCCCGGCTCGACATGGAGGCGGTTGCCGAGCGCTCGGGCTTCGGGTCGTCGCGGCAGCTGCGCCGGGCGTGGTCGCGCGATCACGCGCTGCCGCCCAGTCGATTCCGGGCAGGCCCCGGCCAGGGCTGACGGGCATCCGACGCAAAGGTGCTGAGCCAGACGACCATCGAAGGGCAGGGTATGCTCGACGAGCCGCCGTGGCATTGGCTGGAAGAGCGTTGAGGGAAACGATCCATGCAGATTCACGGTGCGTGCCATTGCGGCAACATCACGTTCGACCTGCGATGGCCTGATGGCGTGCCCGTGCAGCCTCGCGCTTGCGGCTGCACGTTCTGCCAGAAGCACGGTGCGGCGTGGACGGCGCATCCGGACGCCGCGTTGCGGGTGCGCATCGGCGACGCGGCTCACGCTGCGCGGCATCGCTTCGGGACGAATACGGCCGACTTCCACGTGTGCACGGTCTGCGGCGTCGTCCCCGTGTGCACCAGCGAGGTCGACGACCGTCTTCATGCCGTGGTTAACACGCGGACGTTTGAAGGCCTTGGCGCATTCCCCGAGCCCGTCGCCGTGGATTTCGACGGTGAAGAAACGTCCTCACGCCTCGAGCGCCGTGCGCGGCACTGGATAGGCCACGTGGTGATCGAGCCGGCATGATCGAAAGTGTCCGCTGCGATGTCCGCGGACAGCTTGCATGACGCTGCGACGCGCTTCCGCGAACGGCATGCCTCTTGCACCGTGCTTCGCACACTCAAGCAAGGGAAGCGCGTCATGAAGCAATGGGCAGGGTTGTGGTTCGCGGTGCTGGCATCGACGGCGATGGCCCATGCGCCGGGCCATTTCGAAGAACGCGCCGCGAAGGTCGAGGGCGTCGACTATCGCTACCAGGTGTTCATTCCGGGTGGGCTCACGCCATCGAGTCGTCCGCCCATCGTTTTGTTCCTGCACGGCAGTGGCGAGAAGGGCGAAGACAACCGCGCGCAGATGACCCAGGGCTTGCCGCCCTGGCTGAAGACGCATCTCGACTTCCCCGCGGTCGTCGTGATGCCGCAGGCCCATCTGCAGCAGAGCTGGCGCGATAACACCGCGGCGGCCGCCGCGCTGGCGACGTTGCGCATGTCCGTGAGCGAATTCCACGCCGACCCGAAGCAGGCCTACGTGACGGGCCTGTCCGATGGCGGGTTCGGCAGCTGGAAACTCGGCGCCGAGCATCCCGGCGAATTCGCGGGCCTGGTGATCATTTGCGGCGCGGTGTTCTCCACCTGGGACGGCAAGCCCTGGAGCGGGATCTGGGGCGCACCGGTCCAGGATGGGCCGCAGGCGGTCTTCGACTGGGTGGCAGGCAAGGTCCGCGGCACGCCCGTCCTGCTCTTCCACGGAAGCGACGACCAGGCGGTGCCGCCGGAGCAATCCCGCCAGATGGCCGCGGCACTGAAACGCATCGGCTCGCCCGTCCGGTACACCGAATACCCCGGCGTCGGCCACGGCTCCTGGCAACAGGCCTACGCGACGCCAGGGCTCTGGCCGTTCTACGCCGCGAACTAACCCGGCTCAAAGGTAAGCGTTCCCCGATACCGATCACTCGCCGTGCCTGACATGATCACTTATCGACAATCGATAAGTGATATGGCATGATTCTCTCATTCGCGAATAAGGACACGGAGCGGCTCTTTCTCGGCTACCGCGTCGCGCGATGGTCGAGCATCACGCCCATCGCTCGTCGCAAGCTGACCCAGCTGAACGCAGCCGCCTCGTTATCGTTTCTGTGCTGTCCACCCGGCAATCGGCTGGAGCTTCTTCGGGGAAGTCGTGCCGGCCAGTACAGCATCCGCATCAACGACCAGTACCGAGTGTGCTTCCGTTGGAAAGATGGCGACGTCCACGCCGTCGAAATCGTCGATTACCACTAGAGGTGCGCTTGTGACCGAACGACTGCCGCCCATTCATCCAGGGGAAATTCTCCGAGAGGATTACATGCGCCCCATGGGCCTCTCCGCGAACGCTCTTGCGCTAGCCATCGGCGTCACGGCGGCGCGGGTCAATGAGCTGGTTAATGGAAAGCGTGGCCTGACGGCGGATACGGCCCTGCGCCTCGCGCGCTATTTCGGCACCGATCCACGAAGCTGGATGAACCTCCAGCTCAACTACGAACTGGAACTGGCCGAACGGCGCATCGGCGACGCTCTCGAGAACATCCGTCCCCGCGCAGCCTGACGGTCACGTTGCGAGCCCCGCCGCCGCCTCAGCCAGCGGCGAGGTCTCCTCACTGGCACCTTCGGAGACCATGGCCTCGACCCGGTCGCGGCCGGTCCGCTTGGCCTGGTAGAGCGCGGCGTCGGCGGTGTCGATGAGACGCTGGATGTGTACCCCGGTGCCGGTGGCCACGCCCACGCTGGTCGTGAAGGCGATGGGTTCGCCGGCGTAGAGGGCGGGCGAGCGCTCGACCAGGGCGCGCAGCGATTCCGCCAGGGTGACCGCCACGTTCGGGCTGGTGCAGGGGGCGAGGAGCATGAATTCCTCGCCGCCGTAGCGGGAGAGGAGGGCGCGGGCCGGTACGCCGCCGTCGCGCAGCAGGCGGGCGAAGTGCTGCAGCACCGCGTCCCCGCCGGCGTGGCCCCAGCGGTCGTTCACGGCCTTGAAATGGTCCAGGTCGAACAGGAGCACGGCGTGTGAGTGGCCGCGGTTGGCCAGCAGCACCGGGTTGGCGGCCTTGAGCAGGGCCGTGCGGTTCAGCAAGCCGGTCAGGCCATCCACCTCGGCCGCCTGGCGCAGGTCGTGGACCAGCCGCTGGGACAGCATCAGGGTGAACCCGGTACTGAGCAGGAAGGTGGCCAGGATGCCGAACAGGTAATTGGACGTGGTGAGCAGGGAGGCCAGCTCAGGGGAGTCCAGCTCGGGGTGCAGGGCGATCAGGCCCCGCGCCACGTAGAAGAGGCTATCGACCACGAAGACCATGGCCGTGAACCGGCTGCCCGCCCTGAGCTCGCGCGGGGCGCGGAACAGCAGCAGGAACACCATCCAGCTGTCCCAGAGGATGCTTTTCAGGCCGAAAACGGCGCTTTCGACCGGCTGGCTGGGCGGCCAGGCCATGAAAACCACCTGGATGAGGAGGAAAACGGCGACGACGGCCGCGGGGACGCGCCAGCGCAGGGGGTGGCCCAGGTGCATGGCGATACCCACCAGCATGGCCGCATTGGCCAGGGCGATCAGGACGCTGCCGATGATGACGGACAGGAAGCTGCCATTCTCGTCATAGCCCTGGGCGGCGCCGGCAAACGTCAGCAGCCAGAAGGCGGCAGCCCAGACGTGAAGCGCCGCCATGCCCCTGAGCACCAGGCTCAGCAGCGAGAAGCTCAGTGCGATCGCGATTCCCACCGCCAGGCCGATCATGCCGAGCGTGTGGACATCCAGCCCCGTCACCCCATCCATTTGCCTGAAATCCCCCCGGTCGGTCGGCGGCTTCATTCTAGGGCCTTTAACGCACGGGATGGCGCGGGGTTACACTGGGCGGCGTGATGGGGCCGAACTTGCGCGAAGCCGGGCATTTACGCTAGAATTATTGAATCTTAAGTGCCAATGGCCATCGATGACACATTGATGACCGGTGCCACTTCAGGACCTTTCTTTTCACAAGAAAGCCTCCTCGTGAGGCTTTTTTGTTGGGCGCAGGGAGCGCGTCCCGCGACACTCGTGAGCGCCGCCAAGGCTTCGCGCAGGGCGCTGGAGAGGGGTGTCGGGATACATCGGCGACGAAAGGAATGGGCCGTTCGAGCCCTTTTTTTGTTTCTGGCGACCAGAAAACCGCAGGTAACGTGGACAACAACGCAATCACCCAACGCTTTTCCGAGATCGTGGCCGAACTGGGCCTCGAAGTGCTCGGCCTCGAATTCCTGCCTTCGGGCGGGCAGAGCACGCTGCGCGTGTACCTGGACATCCCGGAAGCGTTGCGCGAAGGCCGCGAGTCGCCGGAGGTCACGGTGGAGGACTGCGAAGCCGCCAGCCGCGAGTTCTCCGCCTGGCTGGACGTTGAAGATCCGATCCCCGGCAACTATGTACTGGAGGTCTCCTCACCCGGCATCGACCGCCCCTTGTTCAGCGCGGCGCAGTTTGCGCGCGTCTCCGGGCAGGAAGTGAAGGTGCTGCTGAAGGCCCCCATCGAGGGTCGCCGCCGGCTCAAGGGCAACGTCGTTGAAGTCAACGGCGAGCATATTGTCGTTGAAGGCGAAGCGGGCCGGTTCGAATTCGAGTACGCGGACGTTGAAAGCGCCCGCGTCGTGCCCGATTGGGTGGCTCTCGGCTACGCGCCGCAGCCTAAGCCCCATCCGGGTCCCAAGAAGTCATCCAAATAACGAAACGACAGGATGCCGCGGGGCATCCTCAAGGGAGTAGCGGCAATGAGCAAAGAACTTTTGCTGGTAGTCGACGCGGTCGCCAATGAAAAGGGCGTGCCGCGCGAAGTGATTTTTGAAGCCATGGAAGCGGCGCTCGCCTCGGCCGCCAAGAAGCGCTACCCCGATGAGGATCCGGACATCCGTGTCGAGATCGACCGTGACACGGGCGATTACGAGACGTTCCGCCGCTGGGAAATCATCGCCGATGACGGCGAGATGGAAGATCCGTCGTTCCAGATCCGCCTGATGGATGCCCTGGACGAAGCCGAAGAGGCGTCGGCATCCACGGCCCCGGAAATCGGTGGCTCGGTGGAGCACCAGGTTGAGAACGCCGAATTCGGTCGTATCGCCGCGCAGGCCGCCAAGCAGGTCATCGTGCAGCGCGTCCGCGAGGCTGAGCGCCAGCAGGTGGTCGATGCCTTCGTCGACCGCGTGGGCGAGCTCGTCACCGGTATCGTCAAGCGCGTCGAGCGCGGCAATGTCTACCTCGACCTGGGCAGCAATGCGGAGGCGTTCATCCCGCGCGACAAGACGATTCCCCGCGAATCGCACCGCGTGGGCGACCGCGTCCGCGGTTACCTGTACGAAGTGAAGTCGGAAGTCCGTGGGCCGCAGCTGTTCGTGTCGCGCAGCGCCCCGGAATTCATGATGGAGCTGTTCAAGCTCGAAGTGCCGGAAGTGGGCCAGGGCCTCGTCGAGATCAAGGGTTGCGCCCGTGATCCGGGCGACCGCGCGAAGATCGCCGTCGTTGCCCACGACACCCGCACCGATCCCATCGGCGCGTGCATCGGCATGCGCGGTTCGCGCGTGCAGGCCGTGTCCAACGAGCTCAATGGCGAGCGCGTCGACATCATCCTGTGGCACGACAACCAGGCGCAGTACGTCATCAATGCGATGGCGCCGGCCGAAGTGCAGTCCATCATCATGGACGAAGAGAAGCACTCCATGGATATCGCGGTGGCCGAGGACAAGCTGTCCCAGGCCATCGGCCGCGGTGGCCAGAACGTGCGACTCGCCAGCAAGCTCACCGGCTGGCAGCTCAACGTCATGACCCAGGACCAGGTCACCGCCAAGAGTGAAGCGGAGCAGCAGGCCGCCCTGGCGCTGTTCCAGGACAAGCTCGAAGTGGACGAGGAAATCGCAGGCATCCTGGTGCAGGAAGGCTTCTCGTCGGTGGAAGAAATTGCTTACGTTCCGAGCGCCGAACTGCTCGCCGTGGAAGGCTTCGACGAAGACATCGTCGAGGAACTCCGCGCCCGTGCACGCGACGCGCTGCTTACCGAGGCGCTGGCCGCCGAGGAAGGCGAAGAAGATTCAAGCCAGCCGTCGCAGGAGCTCCTCGAGCTCGACGGCATGGACGAGGCCACGGCATACGCCCTGGCCGAGCGCAACGTGCGCACGCTGGACGACCTGGGTGACCTGGCCGTCGACGAACTCATCGATATTGAAGGCATGACCGAGGAGCGTGCTTCGCAGCTGATCATGGCTGCGCGCGCACCGATGATCGCCCGACTGGAGAAGGGCGGCTAAGCGCGGGACCGGAAGCGCCCCGGAGGGGCGCACCGACGGGAGCCACGCGGCTTCTGACCAGGGACGGAGGCAGTCGGCGATAGCATCAATGGCATGGGTAACGCGCGGGAACGGCGGAGAATATAGAACGATGTCGGACGTCACGATCAAACAACTCGCCCAGGTACTGGGTATGCCGGTCGACAAGCTGCTTTCGCAGCTTGGCGAGGCCGGAATGAATTTCTCCACGGCGGAGCAGGTCATCAGCAGCACTGAAAAGGTGAAGCTGCTTGGCTTCCTGCGCCGTACGCACGGCAAGAACGAAACCGCCCCCGAAGCGGACGACAGCGCACCGCGCCAGATCACCCTCAAGCGCCGCACCATGGGCGAGCTGAAGGTCAGCGCCGGCTCCGGCCGTGGCGCGGGCCCGGCCAAGACGGTGAACGTGGAAGTGCGCGCCAAGCGTACCTACGTGAAGCGCGGCACCATCGGCGAAGACGCCGCGGTGGCGGGTGAGCAGGACGAGGCAGCCCGCAAGTTGGCCGAATCGCACGCCCAGCGCGAGCACGAAGAAAACGAGCGCCGCGAAGAAGCCGAGCGTCGCGAGCAGGCCGAAGTGGCCCGCCGCGAAGCCGAGGCGGAAGCGCGTCGCCAGGAAGAAGCTGCCGCCGAAGCACGCCGCCATGCGGAAGCCGAAGCTGCGGCCGAGCGTGCACGCGCCGAAGAAGCCTCGCGCGCGGCCGCATCGGCTGGCCAGGCGGCTGCCGTCGAAGCACCGGCTGCCCCGACGGCGGCTCAGGCCGCTGCCGGCACCGACGAACTCGGCCACCAGACGGCCAAGCTCGACACGCGCTCGCTCGGCATGATCCTGCCGCGCATCCATGAGCCGCGTAAGCGTGAGCGCATTGTTTCCAAGCCGACCCCGCCGCCTCCGCCGCCGGCACCCGCTCCGGCACCTGCGCCCGTCGCAGCGCGCCCGGCAGCGCCCGCTGGCCGTCCGGCCCCGTCGGCACCGGCTGCTGGTGCGCGTCCCGCACCGGGCGCCGTCGCCGCTGCCAATGACACGCGTGGCAACGCGCGTCCGAAGCATGGCGGTGGTGGTGCAGGCGCAGGCAACGGTCGCGGTGGCGATCGTGATTCCGGTGGCAAGCGTTTCGCCGGTGGCGAAATGCACCTCTCCGACGCCGACCGCGCACGCCGTTCCAGCGGTAAGGGTGGTCGTGGCAAGCCGGGTCGTGGTGGTCGTTCCGAACCGGCACGTGGCTCGTCCGCGCCGTCCGGTCCGCACGGCTTCACGCGTCCGACGGCTGCCGTCGTCCGCGACGTGGTGATTGGTGACAACAACCTTGTCGCCGACCTCGCCCAGAAGATGGCCGTGAAGGGCGCCGAGGTGGTGAAGGCGCTGTTCAAGATGGGCGTCATGGCCACGATCAACCAGACGATCGACTTTGACACCGCCGCCCTCGTGATCGAAGAGCTGGGCCACAACCCGGTCAAGATCACCGAGAACGACGCCGAAACGGCGCTGGCTTCGCACACGAGTGCCGCGGAGCTGGAAGGCGACAAGGTCACCCGTCCGCCGGTCGTCACGATCATGGGCCACGTCGACCACGGCAAGACCTCGCTGCTCGATTACATCCGCCGCACCAAGGTCGCCTCGGGCGAAGCCGGTGGCATCACGCAGCACATCGGCGCATACCACGTCGAAACCAGTCGCGGCGTCATCACGTTCCTCGATACCCCGGGCCATGCGGCGTTTACCGCTATGCGTGCCCGTGGCGCCCAGTCCACGGATATCGTGGTGCTGGTGGTGGCCGGTGACGACGGTGTCATGCCGCAGACGGTGGAAGCCGTGAAGCATGCCCGCGCCGCCAAGGTGCCGCTGATCGTCGCGCTGACCAAGATGGACAAGTCCGACACCAACGTGGACCACGTCAAGCAGGGCCTCGGCAACCTGGAAGTCATCCCGGAAGAGTGGGGTGGTGACACCCCGTTCGTGCCGGTGTCGGCCAAGACCGGCATGGGCATCGACGACCTGCTCGACGCGATCTCGATCCAGGCGGAAGTCATGGAACTCAAGGCCGTGGCCGATGGCCTCGCTTCGGGTGTCGTGATCGAATCCAGCCTCGACCGCGGCCGCGGCCCGGTCGCCACGGTGCTGGTCCAGCAGGGCACGCTGAAGAAGGGCGACTTTGTCGTCTGCGGTATCGAATACGGCCGCATGCGCGCCCTGATCGACGAAACCGGCAAGCAGGTGAACGAAGCCGGCCCGTCGATCCCCGTGCAGGTGCTCGGCCTGTCCGGCGTGCCGGAATCGGGTGACGACTTCGTCGCCGTCGCCGACGAGCGCCTGGCACGCCAGGTGGCCGCCGAGCGTCAGCAGAAGCGTCGCGAAACGCGCCTGGTGACCAAGTCGAACCGCCTGGAAGACATCATGGCCCAGATGGGCCAGGGCGAAGGCCAGCAGACCCTCAACATCCTGGTCAAGGCCGATGTGCAGGGTTCGGTCGAAGCGCTGCGCGATTCGCTCACCCAGATCGGCAACGAGCGGGTGAAGGTCAACGTCATTTCCTCGGGCGTCGGCGGCATCACCGAGTCGGAAGCCCAGCTCGCCGCGGCCTCCAAGGCCCTGGTGATCGGCTTCAACGTCCGCGCCGACGCATCGGCGCGCAAGGTGATCGACACGGCGGGCCTCGACGTCCGTTACTTCTCGATCATCTACGACGTCATCGACCAGGTGAAGCAGGCGGCTTCGGGCCTCCTCGGCATGGAAGTGCGCGAAGAGATCATCGGTATCGCCCAGGTCCGCGACGTGTTCCGCTCGTCGAAGTTCGGCGCGGTGGCTGGTTGCATGATCATCGAAGGCATCGTCAAGCGCTCCAAGCCGATCCGCGTCCTGCGCGACAACGTGGTGGTGTTCCAGGGTGAACTGGAATCGCTGCGCCGCTTCAAGGAGCTGGTGGACGAAGTCCGCAACGGCACCGAATGCGGTATCGCGGTGAAGCAGTACAACGACGTCAAGGTCGGTGACCAGATCGAGTGCTTCGAGCGTATCGAAGTCGCCCGCACGCTGTAATTGGAAGACCCCGCCTCCCCGGTTCGCCGGGGAGGCTTTTCTCGTTTATAGGAGGCGGATATGCCGTCCCGTGATTTCAAGCGTACCGACCGCGTCTCCGCCGAACTGCGCCGCGAAATCGGCCTGCTCGTGCATGCCGCCGTGCGCGACCACGCGCTGCCGTCGGTGAGCGTGTCCGACGTGGAAGTAACCAAGGATCTCGACTGGGCCACGGTGTGGGTGACCGCGCTGATGCCCGAGAAGTCGGCCGAGGCCGTCAAGGGCCTGAAGGAACTCGCCCCGGAATTCCGCCGCCTGCTGTCGCGCTCCATGCGGCTGCGTCGCGTGCCAGAGCTGAAGTTCAAGTACGACGAATCGGTGGATACCGGCGAACGCATCGAGCGCCTGCTCCGCGAAAACCCGACGCCTCCTGCCGACGAGCAGCCCGAATAACCCGTCCAGGCACTATGAGTCGCCGCACTTTCCACGACATCCACGGCATCCTGCTGCTCGACAAACCGCTGGGCCTGAGCTCCAACCAGGCCCTGCAGACCGCCCGCCGGCTTGTCGGCGCGGCAAAGGGCGGCCACACCGGCAGCCTGGATCCGCTCGCCACCGGCCTGCTGCCGCTCTGCTTCGGCGAGGCCACCAAGATAGCCGGCTGGCTGCTCGGCTCGCGCAAGGCCTACGAGGCCGAAGTGAAGCTGGGTGCCACGACCACCACGGCCGACCTCGAGGGTGACATCGTCGAGACCCGGCCGGTCCCCGAACTGGACGATGCGCTCATCGAGGCGGCCCTGGCGCCGCTGCGTGGCCGCATCACCCAGGTGCCGCCGGCGTATTCCGCGATCAAGCAGGACGGCGTCCCGCTTTATGTCCGCGCGCGCCGCGGCGAAGCCGTGGACGTTCCCTCCCGCGAGGTGGATGTCTACCGCCTTGAGGTGATCGGGCGGGCAGGGGACACCCTTCGCCTGCACGTGGAGTGCGGTTCAGGCACCTACGTGCGCAGCCTGGCCGTCGACCTGGGTGCGAACCTTGGTTGCGGCGCCCATCTCACCGGGCTGCGCCGCCTCTGGGTGGAACCGTTCATGGCCCCGGCCATGGTCACGCTGGACGACCTCCGTGCGGCCGCCGAAACGGGGCCGGATCCGCTCGAGGCCTGCGTCCTGCCGATCGATGCCGGACTTGCCCATATTCCCCGGGTGCAACTCGATGCCGCCCAGACGCGGGTGCTCGGCTTCGGCCAGCCCGTGCCGCTGGGCGCCGGCGCGGCGCCGGGTCGATGCGGTGTCTGGGGCGACGATGGCCGTCTCATGGCCCTCGGAGAGGTCGGTCCGGAAGGTATTCTCCGCGTCCTGAGGGGTTTCAACCTGCCGGCGCCCTGACCGGGCTTGTTGCCGCTACGCGCAGGACGTTACAATTACGTGCTCGTTTAACGCTTTTCATCAAGCGAGGCTTGCGCAACTTCATCGGGACCCGTTGAGGTTGCGCAAGTCTCGCATCCGCTTTTTAAGGAATCGATACACATGTCGCTTACCGTCGAACAGACCAGCCAGATCATCAAGGACTACGGTCGCAAGGACAACGACACCGGCTCGACCGAAGTCCAGGTCGCGCTGCTGTCCGCCAACATCACCGCGCTGCAGGACCATTTCCAGGCGCACAAGCAGGACCACCACTCGCGTCGCGGTCTGCTGAAGATGGTCAACAAGCGCAAGACGCTGCTGGCCTACCTCAAGAAGAGCGACCTCGCTCGCTACCAGACCCTTATCGAACGCCTCGGCCTGCGCCGCTAAATCACCGGAACAGGACGAGGAGAGATCGAAGTGGCGAAAGTAACCAAGTCATTCCAGTACGGTTCTCACGAAGTCACACTGGAGACGGGCGAAATCGCCCGGCAGGCCTCCGGTGCGGTCATGGTCAGCATGGGCGGCACCGTCGTCCTGGTGACGGTCGTCGCGGCCCCCAAGGCTCGCGAAGGCCAGGACTTCTTCCCCCTCACGGTCGACTACATGGAGAAGTTCTACTCCGCGGGTCGCATCCCGGGTGGCTTCTTCAAGCGTGAAGGCCGCCCGACGGAGAAGGAGACGCTGACTTCGCGCCTCATCGATCGTCCGCTGCGTCCGCTCTTCCCGGAAGAGTTCCGCAACGAAATCCAGGTCATCGCGCAGGTTGTCTCGCTGAACCCCGAAGTGGACGGTGACATCCCGGCCCTGATCGGTGCCTCGGCTGCCATGTCGCTCGCCGGCGTGCCCTTCAAGGGCCCGATCGGTGCCGCGCGCGTCGGCTATGCCAACGGCCAGTACATCCTCAACCCGACCGCTTCGCAGCTGAAGACCTCCGACCTCGACCTCGTCGTGGCCGGTACGTCCAGCGCCGTGATGATGGTGGAGTCGGAAGCCAAGCTGCTCAGCGAAGACGTGATGCTCGGTTCGGTCGTGTTCGGCCACCAGCAGATGCAGGTCGCGATCGACACGATCAACGCCTTCGTCGCCGAAGCCGGCGCCAAGTCGTTCAAGTGGGAAGCCCCGGCTGCCAAGACGGCGCTGTACGACGCGGTCAAGGCCGCTGTCGGCAACCGTTTTGCCGAAGCCTTCCAGATCCGCGACAAGCTGGCTCGCCGTGACGTCATCAGCGCGCTGAAGAGCGACGTGAAGACGGCCATCGCCGCCGACGCCGAAGCCAATGGCTGGACCGATGGCGACATCGGCAACGCCTTCGGTGAAGTCGAGTACCGCACCCTGCGCGACGGCGTGCTCAGCACGAAGGTCCGCATCGACGGTCGCCAGCTGGACGACGTCCGCCCGATCACCGTCCGCGTCGGCGTCCTGCCGCGCACGCACGGCTCGGCACTGTTCACCCGCGGTGAAACCCAGGCGCTGGTCGTTGCCACGCTCGGCACCACGCGTGACTCGCAGATCATCGACGCGCCGGAAGGCGAGTGGAAGGACACGTTCCTGTTCCACTACAACTTCCCTCCGTTCTCGGTGGGTGAGACCGGTCGCGTCGGTAGCCCGAAGCGTCGCGAAGTCGGCCACGGCCGCCTCGCCAAGCGCGGCGTGCAGGCCGTCAAGCCGACGATCGAAGAGTTCCCGTACGTCGTCCGCGTCGTCTCGGAAATCACCGAGTCGAACGGTTCGTCGTCGATGGCGTCGGTCTGCGGTTCGTCGCTGGCCATGATGGACGCGGGCGTTCCGCTGAAGTCGCCGGTCGCCGGTATCGCCATGGGCCTGGTGAAGGAAGGCAACGACTTCGTCGTTCTCTCCGACATCCTGGGTGATGAAGATCACCTCGGCGACATGGACTTCAAGGTGGCCGGTACCGCTGATGGCGTGTCCGCGCTGCAGATGGACATCAAGGTCGACGGCATCACCGAAGAGATCATGCGTACGGCGTTGGCCCAGGCCAAGCGCGGCCGTCTGCACATCCTCGGCGAAATGGCCAAGTGCATCACGGAAGCCCGCTCGGAAATGAGCGAGTTCGCCCCGCGCCTGCTCACGATCAAGATCCACCCGGACAAGATCCGCGAAGTCATCGGCAAGGGCGGCGCCACCATCCGCTCGATCACCGAAGAGACCGGCACCACCATCGACATCACGGACGACGGCAACGTCGTGATCGCCTCGGTCAACCGTGAAGCCGCCGAAGCCGCGCGCAAGCGCATCGAACAGATCGTCTCGGACGTTGAGCCGGGCCGCATCTACGAAGGCAAGGTCGCGAAGCTGATGGACTTTGGCGCATTCGTCACCATCATGCCGGGCAAGGACGGCCTCGTGCACGTCTCGCAGATCTCAAGCGAGCGCGTCGAGAAGGTCTCCGACAAGCTGAAGGAAGGCGACATCGTCAAGGTCAAGGTCCTGGAAGTCGACAAGCAGGGCCGCATCCGCCTGTCGATGAAGGCCGTCACCGAAGAAGAGAACGCCGCGGGCTGATCCATCGCCTCGGTGTAAGAAAAAAGCCGGCACCGCGAGGTGCCGGCTTTTTTTGTGGCGATGTAAACGTTTCGCTGCCACGCTCGCTCCGTTGCCCGTCCCCACGCGCACCTTCCGGAGATTCGATGAGCGCTGTCCGTACCGCCTGCCTGCGTCGCCGCCCGTTGTTCCTCGCTGCCGTGCTCGCCCTGGCTGGCCCCGTCGCCGCCGAGTCGCAGTCGTCCGTGACGCCGCCCAACGCGCAGCTCGCCTCACCGGCGATCGAGGCCAGGGTGAATGCGTTGCTGGCGCGCATGACGCTTGAGGAGAAGGTGGGGCAGCTCGTGCAGTACGCCGCGCATGGCGCGTCGTCGGATGGCGGCGACGCCTTCGCGCCGAATCCGGAAACACGCACGAAGGTCGACAGCATGGCGCTGGCGCGCAAGGGCGAGCTGGGCTCCGTGCTCAACCTCGTCGGCGCGGACACGACGCGCCCGTTCCAGGAAGCCGCGCTGAAAAGCCGCCTCGGCATCCCGCTGCTGTTCGGCGCCGACATCATCCACGGCTACCAGACCATTTACCCCATCCCGCTTGCCCTCTCGGCGACATGGGATCCGCAGCTGGTCCAGGATCTCTCGCACATGGCGGCGCTGGAGGCGACGCGCGGTGGCGTGAAGTGGGTGTTCTCGCCCATGGTCGACATCTCCCGCGATGCCCGTTGGGGCCGCTCGGCCGAGGGAGCGGGTGAAGACCCCTACCTCGGCTCGGCCATCGCGCGCGCCTATATCCACGGTTACCAGGGCACGGACCTGGCGGACCCGCAAAACGTCGCTGCCTCGGTGAAGCACTTCGCCGCCTACGGCGCCGCCGAAGCAGGGCGCGAATACAACACCACGGATATGTCCGATGTGCGCCTGCGCCAGGTGTACCTGCCGCCGTATCGCGCGGCGGTGGAAGCGGGCGCGGCCACCATGATGAGCGCGTTCAATGCGCTCAACGGCGTGCCGGCCACGGCCAACCCGTACCTGATGACCGACATCCTGCGCAAGGAATGGGGCTTCGATGGTTTCGTCGTCAGCGACTACACCGCCGTGATGGAACTCACCCACCACGGCATTGCGCTGGACGCTGCGGCCGCGACGCAAAAGGCCCTTCAGGCCGGCGTGGAAGTGGACATGATGAGCCACTACTACGACACGCAGATTCCCGCGTTGCTGAAGGACGGCAGGCTGTCGATGGCCACCGTCGACGAGGCCGTGCGTCGCGTGCTGCGGGTGAAGTTCGCGCTGGGTGTCTTCGAACATCCGTATGCGCGCGCTGCGCGGGCCGGTGAATCGGCGGCGGCCAACCATGCGCTGGCGCGCAAGGCGGCGGAGGAGTCCTTCGTGCTGCTGAAGAATGCCGACACGCAGGGCGCGGCGGTGCTGCCGCTGGATACGCATGTAAAAACCGTGGCACTGATCGGCCCGCTGGCCGATACGGCCAGTGAGATGCAGGGGCCGTGGGGCGGGGCGCGTCACTTCGATGACTTCACCACCGTACGCAAGGGCCTCGAAGCACGCATGCACGCCAGTGGCGGCACGCTGGTTTACGCCAGGGGCACGGACATCGCCTCGGACTCGCAGGCCGGCTTCGCCGAGGCGCTGAAAGCGGCGTCGCGGGCCGATGTCGTGGTGATGGCGCTCGGCGAAGCCGCCGGCATGAGCGGCGAAGCGGCCGCCCGTGCGCACCTGGGTCTCCCCGGCAACCAGCAGCAGCTGCTGGAGCAGGTGGTGGCCAGCGGCAAGCCCGTGGTGTTGCTGGTGTTCTCCGGCCGCCCCCTCGTTCTCGACTGGGCTGACAAGCACGTGGCGGCGATCATGGCCGTGTGGTTCCCCGGTGCGGAGGCGGGCAACGCCATCGCACGCGTGGTATTCGGCGATGTGGCGCCCAGCGGCAAGCTGACCATGAGCTTCCCGTACACCGAGGGCCAGGAGCCGCTTTACTACAGCACGTTCCCCACGGGCCGGCCGGCCGGCGATGCCGACACGCGCCTGCCGCCGTCCCACGATTCGACCTACGTGTCGCGTTACATCGACGCACCGAATGACGCGCTGTACCCGTTCGGCCACGGCCTGTCGTACACGACGTTCGGCTACTCAGGCGTGCATGTCTCGCGGGCCACCGTGCCACTGGCTGAGGCTAACCGCGCTGACGCCCGGAACCTTGTCACGGTGACAGCGACGGTGACGAACACCGGAAAGCGCGCGGGTACCGAGGTGGTGCAGCTCTACGTGCGTAACCTCGGTGCCAGCCTGTCCCAGCCGGTGCGCAGCCTGCAGGGCTTCCAGCGGGTGGCCCTCCAGGCCGGTGAATCGAAGCAGGTGACCTTCGCGCTCGGCTTCCCGGAGCTCTCGTTCTGGAACGCGAAAAGCGAGCAGGTCGTCGAGCCGACGCAGTACACCGTGTGGGTCGGCGGCAGCTCGCAGGCCGTCCAGAAGGCCGCGTTCACGATCAGCCCCTGATCCGCGGGGGCAGGCGTGCGCCGGGTGCCGTACCATACGCGCATGGCAGACAAACCGACTGATTTCATCGAGCAGTACCAGGCCTTCGTCCGCCAGGGCGTCGAGGCCTGGGCAAAGCAGTTTGACCCGAAAAATGAACAGGCGGAGGCACCGCCCGCCGACATCATGGGCCGCCTGTTCGCCGGCCTGGGTGGCTACGGCGACTGGATGAAGTCGTTCACCTCCGGTGAGCCGCCGGCATCCCCGTTTGCGCACGGCACGCCGCCCTTCGGCCAGCCCGGCATGGCCGGTGGCATGCCGCCGTTTGGCTACGGCCCGCCGCCCGGGGCCCAGCCCGGTACCGACGGGTTTGACGAATGGGCCCGCGGCGCGCGTGAAGCGCTGTCGATGCCCGCCCTCGGCCTCACCCGTGAACAACAGGAAGAGCAGCAGGCCCTGCTGCTGGCGTGGATCGATTACGCCCAGCATTACGCGCGCTACCAGGCGCTGCTCCAGGGTGTGCAGGGCCGCGCCGGGGAAACCCTCCGTGCCCAGGGCATGCCGGCGGACGCCGATAGCCTTCGCGCCGTGTACGACCGCTGGGTGAATATCTCCGAAGAGGGTTACGCGGAAGCCGCGATGTCGGCGGAATTCCGCGAGGTATATGCGTCGCTGGTCAATGCGCAGATGCACCTGAAGGTGTTGCAGCAGCGCCAGGTGGAGCGTTTCGCCATTCAGGCCGGCATGCCGACGCGTCGCGACGTGGATAGCCTCGGCGAGCGCCTCCAGGCCGTGCGCCGCGAATTGCGCCACATGCAGGGGCTGGCGGCGGAAGTCGAGGCCCTCCGTGCTGAGGTCGCGGCGTTGCGCGGCGCCAAGGCACCGAAAA
Source organism: Luteibacter pinisoli (assembly GCF_006385595.1). Lineage (NCBI taxonomy): Bacteria > Pseudomonadati > Pseudomonadota > Gammaproteobacteria > Lysobacterales > Rhodanobacteraceae > Luteibacter > Luteibacter pinisoli. Next base: position 2,945,386 of record NZ_CP041046.1, on the reverse strand, counting down.
AGGCCGCGACAAAGAAAGCGGCCGCCAAAAAGGCCGCGCCCAAGGGCCGCGCGCGATGACCACGAACCCGTTCCACTTCGATCCCGAGCGCGCCCGCGCCGAAGTCGAGGCGTTCCGCCGCAAGGTGGAAGCGGGTGTGGAAACGCTGAAAAACGTCGGCCCGATCGAGATGGGCACCACGCCTCGCGAGGCGGTGTACAGCGAAGACAAGCTCACGCTCTGGCACTTCAAGGGCGAGAAAAAGCCGACGGCGAAAACGCCGCTGCTGATCTGCTACGCGCTGGTCAATACGCCGTGGATGGTCGACCTCCAGGAAGACCGTTCCATGGTGCGTAACCTCCTGGCGCAGGGCGAGGACGTCTACCTGATCGACTGGGGCTATCCCGATGGTGCGGATCGCTGGCTCACGCTGGAGGATTACATCGACGGCTACCTCGACCGTTGCGTGGATGTCGTCCGCAAGCGCCACGCGCTCGACGCGATCAACCTGCTCGGCATCTGCCAGGGCGGCGTGTTCTCGCTTTGCTACACGGCGCTGCACGGCGACAAGGTGAAGAACCTGATCACCATGGTGACGCCGGTGGATTTCCACACGCCCGACAACATGCTCTCGCACTGGGCGCGCAACGTGGATATCGACCTGTTCGTCGACACCATCGGCAACGTGCCCGCCGACCTGATGAACTTCGCCTACCTGACGCTGAAGCCGTTGCGGCTGAACCAGCAGAAATACGTCGCCATGGTCGACATCCTGGATAACCCGAAGGAAGTGAAAAACTTCCTTCGCATGGAAAAGTGGATCTTCGATTCGCCCGACCAGGCGGGCGAAACGTTCCGCCAGTTCACGCGCGACTTCTTCCAGAAGAACCTGCTGATCCAGGGCAAGGCCACCATCGGCGGCCGCACCATCGACCTGGGCACGATCACCCAGCCGGTGCTGAACATCTACGCCGAGCAGGACCACCTCGTTCCGCCGGCCGCCTCGATCCCGCTGAAAAACGCGGTGGGCAGCAAGGACTACACGGCGCTCCCGTTCCCCGGCGGCCACATCGGCATCTACGTCTCCGGCCGCGCCCAGAAGCTGGTGCCACCCGCGATCCACGACTGGCTCGCCAGGCGCTGAACCGCGCCGCCGGGCAACAGCGTTTTGACCGTGGGGATGCGATAATCGCGCGATGAACACGCACACTTCCCACGACTCCATCCGCGCCGTGCAGTGGCTCGGCGACCGCCTCCGCCTGCTCGACCAGCGCCGCCTGCCGGCCGAGGAAATCTGGTTCGACAGCGTGAACTCGGACGACGTCACCCGGGCCATCCGCGACCTGGCCGTGCGCGGCGCGCCGGCCATCGGCATCGCCGCGGCCTGGGGTGTCGTGCTTGCCGCGAAGGGTGGGGAAGACCTCGCCAGCGCCATGGCCACGCTGCGTGCGGCGCGGCCCACGGCGGTGAACCTGATGTGGGCCCTGGATCGCATGAAATCGCGTGTCGATGCGGGCGCCGACGCGGCCGCGCTGGAGCGCGAAGCCCAGGCCATCCAGGACGAAGACCTCGCCGCCAACCGCCACATGGGCGAACTGGGTGCCTCGCTGATCGAGTCCGGCTCGCACGTGATGACCCACTGCAACACCGGCTCGCTGGCCACCGCCGGTTACGGCACGGCGCTGGGCGTGATCCGCGCGGGCGTGGAAGCCGGCCGCATCGACCAGGTCTATGCCGGTGAAACGCGCCCCTGGCAGCAGGGCGCACGCCTCACCATGTGGGAACTGGTCCGCGACGGCATCCCGGCCAAACTCATCGCCGATTCCGCCGCCTCGCACCTCATGAAGGACGGCAAGGTGAAGTGGGTCATCGTGGGCGCCGACCGCATCGCGGCCAATGGCGACACCGCCAACAAGATCGGCACCTACCAGCTGGCCATCGCCGCGCGCCACCACGGCGTGAAATTCATGGTGGTGGCACCGTCCACCACGGTGGACATGGCCACCGCCAGCGGTGACGACATCGAGATCGAACTGCGCGACGCCACCGAGCTGCTTTCGGTCAGCGGTACGCGCACCGTCATCGAGGGCGCCGAGGCCTGGAACCCGGTCTTCGACGTGACTCCGGCCGAGCTGATCGACGCGATCGTGACCGAGCGCGGCGTGATCCTGAAGCCGGATGAAGAACAGATGCGGATCATGTTTCCATGACCGCCAAAACCCTCCCGTAACCTATTGAATTGACGGCATTTTTTGCTGTCATTTCGACACCCGTTGTGTTATGCTCGACGGGTTGAGCCGACCGTGCCACCTGATGGGTGAACTGCATGGCCGGCGGGGGCACACCACGGACACCCAGGAAGCCGATTGATGGCAGAACTCGCCAAAGAAGTCATCCGCGTCAACATCGAAGACGAGATGCGCCAAAGCTATCTCGACTACGCGATGAGCGTCATCGTCGGGCGCGCACTGCCTGACGTACGCGATGGCCTGAAGCCGGTGCACCGGCGCGTACTGTTCGCGATGAACGAACTGGGCAACTCGTGGAACAAGGCCTATAAAAAGTCCGCGCGTGTCGTCGGTGACGTGATCGGTAAATACCATCCGCACGGTGATGCGTCGGTTTACGACACCATCGTCCGCATGGCGCAGCCGTTCTCGCTGCGCTACATGCTGGTCGACGGCCAGGGCAACTTTGGTTCGGTGGACGGCGACAACGCCGCTGCCATGCGATACACCGAAGTGCGCATGGCCCGCCTCACCCACGAGCTGCTCGCCGACATCGACAAGGAAACCGTCGATTTCGGGCCGAACTACGACGAAAGCGAGAGCGAGCCGCTGGTGCTTCCCACCCGCGTCCCGAACCTGCTGGTCAATGGTTCGGCCGGTATCGCGGTGGGCATGGCGACGAACATCCCGCCGCACAACATGACCGAAGTGGTCAATGCCGTGCTGGCCCTCATCGAAGAGCCGTCGCTCGGCGTCGATGAACTGATGACGTACATCCCCGGCCCGGATTTCCCGACCGCCGGCATCATCAACGGCTCGTCCGGCATCGTCGAGGCCTACCGCACCGGCCGCGGCCGCATCCTGGTGCGCGCGCGCACCTCGATCGAAACCGAAGCCAACGGCCGCGAGACGATCCTCGTCCACGAGCTGCCGTACCAGGTGAACAAGGCTCGCCTGATCGAAAAGATCGCCGAGCTGGTCAAGGAAAAGAAGCTCGAAGGCATCAGCGAGCTGCGCGACGAGTCCGACAAGGACGGCATGCGCGTGGTCATCGAGATCCGCCGTGACGCCATGGCCGACGTCGTGCTGAACAACCTGTTCCAGCAGACCCAGCTGCAGGTCACCTTCGGCATCAACATGGTGGCCCTGCTCGACGGCCAGCCGAAGCTGCTGAACCTCAAGGACATCCTTGAGGCGTTCATCCGCCACCGCCGCGAAGTCGTCACCCGCCGCACGATCTTCGAACTGCGCAAGGCCCGTTCGCGTGCGCATATCCTCGAAGGCCTGACCGTCGCGCTCGCCAACATCGACGAGATGATCGAGCTGATCCGTACCTCCAGCTCGTCGCAGGAAGCCCGTGAGCGCATGGTCGCCCGCAAGTGGGAGGCGGGCATGGTCCGCTCCCTGCTGGCTGCCGCCGGTGCGGAAGCCTCGCGTCCGGAAGACATGGATCCGCGTGACGGCCTGCGTGACGACGGCTACCAGCTCTCCGAAGCCCAGGCCACCGAAATCCTGCAGATGCGCCTGCATCGCCTGACCGGCCTGGAGCAGGACAAGCTCAGCGACGAATACCGCGCCATCCTCGAAACCATCCGTGGGCTCATCGAGATCCTGGAGAACCCGGCGCGCCTGCTCGAGGTCATCCGCGAGGAACTCGAAGCCATCCGCAACGAGTATGGCGACACGCGTCGCACGGAAATCCAGCATTCGCAGGAAGACCTGAACGTCCTCGACCTGATCACGCCGGAAGACGTGGTGCTCACGCTGTCGCATACCGGTTACGTGAAGCGCCAGGCCGCCAGCCTGTATCGCGCGCAGAAGCGCGGTGGCAAGGGCCGTTCGGCGTCCGCGCTGAAGGACGAAGACGTCGTGCAGCAGCTGTGGGTGGTCAATACCCATGACACGCTGCTGACGTTCACCAGCACCGGTCGCGTGTACTGGCTGAAGGTGTACCAGATGCCGGAAGCCGGCCCGGGTGCGCGTGGCAAGCCCATCGTGAACCTGCTGCCGCTGGGTGAGGGCGAGAAGGTCCAGGCCGTGCTGCCGATCCGCGACTACGATCCGAACTGCTTCGTGTTCTTCGCCACCCGCAAGGGCACGGTGAAGAAGACGCCGCTCACCGAGTTCGCGTTCCAGCTGCAGAAGGGCAAGGCCGCCATCAACCTCGACGACGGCGATGCGCTGGTCGACGTGGCGATGACCGACGGCGAGAGCGACGTGCTGCTGTTCGCTTCGAACGGCAAGGTCGTGCGCTTCGACGAGAACAAGGTGCGTTCCATGGGCCGCACCGCTACGGGCGTCCGCGGCATGCTGCTGGCGGAAGACACCACGGTGGTCTCGCTGATCGTGGCGCGTGGCGACGGTGACATCCTCACCGCCACGGAGCGTGGCTTCGGCAAGCGCACCCCGCTCACCGAGTTCCCGAAGAAGGGCCGCGGTACGCAGGGCGTCATCGGCATCCAGTGCTCGGAGCGCAACGGCAACCTCGTTGCGGCCATCCAGGCCACCGAGAGCCAGCAGCTCATGCTGATCTCCGACCAGGGCACGCTGGTACGCACCCGCGTCGCGGAAGTGGCCCAGGTCGGCCGTAACACGCAGGGCGTCACCCTGATCAAGCTGCCGAAGGACGAAACCCTCATCGGTGTCGTCCGTCTCGAAGCCGAGGAAGAACTCGACGTCGAAGGCGAGGGCGAGGCGATCAACGGCGAGACGACCAGCGGCGACGTGCCGGGTACGGAAGCGGCGGCAGACCTGCCGCCGGTGGAATCCGGGCCGGTCGACGGCGAAAGCGAGTAAGACGAGAAACCCGCCGAAAGGCGGGTTTTTTTTGGCTATCGTTTCGAACGCGTCGGCGCCTGGGATATCAGGCACGCGACCCACAGCTGCTGAAGGAAGGCGCGAAGGCGCGCCACACCGCTCATGGCAGTGCTCCGATCAGGTAGGGGATGTCGTAGACCACCTGGCCCTCGCGGAAGGGGGGCGGATCCTGCCAGAACGTCGTCCTCACCGATTCCCAGCGGCTCAGGTCCGCACCCACCAGGACATTGGCGTCGGCACGCACGGTGCCGCCGTTCCCGTCGAACACGGCCGGCACGGGCAGGGCGGAACGTTCCTGCGTGGCGAAGCGCGGTGCGCCGGTCGTCGCGGACCGGGCGATGCGAATCGGCGCGAACACCGAGAACGTTGGCTTTCCGTATCGGGCGACCACGCGCGTGAACGCCTCGGAGGCCAGGAACGCGCGCATCGATGCATCGGTATCCCACACATAGATCGGCGCATACGTGGCGGGTGTGGAGGCCACGAGGAACGCCTTCATCCGTAGGCCCGCGAGCCCCTCGAAAGATGGCCCGATGTCACGTGCCCGGGCGCGCACGGCTTCCGGATCGACTGACGGCACGAGGTCAAAGCTGTACTGCATCGCGAGCATGAGGGTGGCCCTGCGTTAACGGGATGCACTCATGGTCGGGCTGCGACGGGTGCTATAAAAGCGATGGTTTCCAAACCCACGCGTGAGCCACGCTTAAGCATGATCCTCGACCTCGCCACACTGCGTACCCTCGTGACCGCCGTTGACCTCGGTGGATTCGGGCGTGCCGCCGAGAAACTGCACCTGTCGCCCTCGGCGGTGAGCCTGCAGCTGCGTGCCCTGGAGGACCGGCTGGGCACGGCGATCTTCCAGCGGGTGGGGCGCAAGCAGGAACTCACGCAAGCGGGTGAGCGGCTGCTGGGCTATGCGCGGCACATGCTCGAATTGAACGCGGACGCGGTGGGTGCGGTACGTGGCGAGCGGCTGGAGGGCCGCGTGCATCTGGGCGTGCCACACGACTTCGCCGAAGCGTGGCTGCCATCCACGCTGGCCGCGTTCGCCGCCGCGCATCCGGAAACGAGCCTGGAATTGAGCGTCGACCAGAGCGCGCCGCTCGTGGAGGGCGTGCGCGAGGGCACCATCGACCTGGCGCTTGCGTTCGACAGCGATGGCGGCCTCGGCGGCAGCCTGCTGGGGACGTTTCCCGTGTACTGGTTCGCCGCGGAAGGTGTCGCGGGGCCGGGCGGGGCACCGTTGCCCTTGCTCACGCTGGAGGCGCCCTGCGTGTTTCGTCGACGCATGATCGCGGCGCTGGATGCGGCGCACATCCCCTGGCGGATCGCGGTGACGGCGCGCAGCGTGTCTGCGTTGTGGGCCGCGGCACGTGCCGGCCTTGGCTGGGTCGCCCGGCCGGCTATCCATGTGCCTGCCGCCTTGCGCCGCATCGACACAGGCGAGGGCCTGCCTGGCCTGGGCGACGCCTCGCTGTTCCTCGTGCGGGCCGAGCGAGCCAACCCTGCCGCGGATGCGCTGGCAGGGCTGCTGCGTAATGGCGTGGCGCTTAGCTGATCGCTTCGAGCATGGCCTCGGCCGACGACACCCGGAATTCGCCCGGCGCTTCGATATTCAGCACTTTCACCACGCCGTCTTCGATATACATGGCGAAGCGCTTGGCGCGGATGCCCATGCCGTTCTTCGTGCCGTCCAGTTCCAAGCCCAGGGCCTTGGTAAAGGCCGCATTGCCATCGGCAAGCAGGTGCAAGTTGGCCGGAATGCCGCGTTCCTTGCCCCAGGCGTCCATGACGAAGGCATCGTTCACGGACACGCAGAACACCTTCACGCCGCGCGCGGCGAAGTCTTCGATGTGCTTGATATAACCGGGCAGGTGCTTATTCGAGCAGGTGGGCGTAAATGCGCCGGGGACGGCGAAAAGCACCACCTTGCCGGTGCCCATCAGGTCCAGGGTGGAGGCGGTCTGGATGCCGTCCTCGAAGTAGGTGACGGTGGATTCGGGAATACGGTCGCCGACAGCGATGGTCATGGGGCCAGCCTCGTTGGGGAAAGATGCCCCGAGTGTAAATGGAGGAGCGCGCTTGCGCGCGACAGGGTCCTGTTCCAATAGGCCCCTTGAATCGGCCCGGGGCGATCATATGTTTGATCCCAGACGGCCACGGGGCCGATAAATCTTATTGGAGTCAAACAGATGAACCAGCTTCGTCATGTTGCGTTTCGCCGTGCGCCGGTGCTTGGAAATGAACTGCGCCATGTGTTCGACCAGTTCTTCGCCGGCGATATCGCCGCGCCGGTCGCCGCCGTGGAAAACGCCTGGGCGCCGCGCGTCGATATCCGTGAGGAGGCCGGCCGCTTCCTGATCCTCGCCGATGTCCCGGGCGTGGCCCTGGATAGCATCGAGATCCAGATGGACAAGAACGTCCTGTCGATCAAGGGTGAGCGCCCGGCGTACACCAGCGAAACCGAAGGCAAGTACGCCCGGGTGGAGCGCGTGGCTGGCGCCTTCAAGCGCAGCTTTACGCTTCCGGAGAGCGCCGACGCGGAGGGCATTACCGCCTCCGGCCGCGATGGCGTGCTCGAAATCGCCATTCCCAAAAAGGCAGAAAATGCCCCGCGTCGCATCACGATCAACGCCGCGGGCTGATTCGGTCTAAGCTTGGCAATCAGGCCCGCGGTAGATTGGTCTACCGCGGGCCTTTAACTTTTTTATTTTCGACACAAGCCCGGCGGGAGAGCCTGTGGAGTTCAAGGATTACTACGAGATTCTCGGGGTAAAACCCGAAGCGACGGACGCCGAAATCAAGACGGCGTACCGCAAGCTGGCGCGCAAATACCACCCGGACAAGAACAAGGAATCGGGTGCGGAAGAGAAGTTCAAGGCGATCAACGAGGCGAATGAAGCCCTGAAGGACCCGGAAAAGCGCCGGCAGTACGACCAGTTCCGCGCGGGCGGCTATCGCCAGGGCGAGCAGTTCCGGCCGCCGCCGGGCTGGGGCCAGGGCGGCGGGTTCGACTACGGCGACATGGGCGGGGCAGGCCGCGGCGACTTCAGCGACTTCTTCGAAAGCCTGTTCGGCGGCGGCGGTGGCCGTCGCTCGCAGCAGACCCAGGCGCGCCGCGGGCGCGACATCAACGCCAAGATCGAAACCGACTTGCAGACCGCCTACAACGGCGGCAAGACCCGTGTCGTGCTCAACGATGCCTCGGGCGGCGAGCGCGTCCTCGAGGTGAAGATCCCGGCGGGCATCGCGTCCGGCCAGACGATCCGGCTGGGCGGCCAGGGCCATCCGGGCTCGGGCGGTGGGCCGTCGGGCGACCTGCTCCTGGAAATCACCCTGCGCGACGATGCGCGGTTCCGGCTTGAGGGCCGCACCGTGACGCATACGTTGCCTATTTCGCCGTGGGAAGCCGCCCTGGGCGCCACGGTGGCCGTGCCGACGCTGGGTGGCCATGTGGACCTGCGCATCCCGGCGGGATCGCAGTCCGGGCGCAAGCTGCGCCTGAAGGGCCGGGGGCTGCCGGGCTCCGAGCCGGGCGACCAGATCGTGGTGCTGGAAATCCGCGTGCCGGTGCCGGAAACCCATGAGGAACAAGCGGCTTACGCCGAATTCCAGGACGCTTTCAAGGACTTTGACCCGCGCCGGTGACCCGGCGCGGCAGCGCGCTCAGACCGGCAGGTGGGTCTTGAGCGCCTTGACCAGTTCGTCTTCCTTGATCGGCTTGACGACGTAATCCTTCGCGCCCTGGCGCAGGCCCCACACCTTGTCGGTGTCCTGGTCCTTCGTGGTCACCAGGATGATCGGGATGTGCTTGGTGGTCTCTTCCTTGCTGATGGTGCGCGTGGCCTGGAACCCGTTGAGGTTCGGCATGACGACGTCCATCAGGATGAGGTCGGGTAGCTCGCGCTTGGCGGCTTCCACGCCGGCGGCGCCGTCCTCGGCCGTGAGTGCCTCATGGCCCAGCTTTTCGACGATGCGCTTGATGCCCAGAAGCTGCGACGGCGAATCGTCGACGATCAGGATACGAGCCATTCACTTTCCCCCGGGCGCTGCCCGATTGTTAATCCGTTACTTCCGCGACGATAAACCGTCGCGTGTTGCGCCTTTGGCGACGCCCATTCTACCGACCCACCAGCGTGTATCAATGGTGTTACGCGCGAAACCTGCCAGGGCAGGCACTTAGCCGCCGATCCGAACCACCGTGCGGCCGAACGATCCGCCCGCAAGCATGGTGTCGAAGACGCTGGCGACGTCCCCAAGTGCCACTTCCTTCGTGCAGATGGCGTCCAGATGGCGTGGTTTCCATTCGCCGCCCAGCCGCGCCCACACCTCGTCGCGGATCTCCCGCGCCGTGCCCGCGGAGGCGACGCCGAGCACGCTCACGCCGCGGATGATGAAGGGCATGACCGTCGTGGGGAGCTCAGGGCTACCTGCCAGGCCGCAGATGGCGGCGTTGCCGTACGGTGCGATGGCCGGCAGAAACCCGGCCAGCATGGCGCCGCCGACGTTATCGAGCATGCCGCCGTACTTCGCCGATTCCATCGGCTTGCCGCTAAACGCAAGCTGGTGGCGGTCGATGCATTCCACCGCGCCGATCTGGCGCAGGAAGTCGAAGTGCGCCGGCTTGCCGCTCACGGCATGCACCTGGAAACCCGCGCGGGTGAAGATATCCACGCCAAGCATGCCCACGCCGCCGGTAGCGCCCGTGATGGCGATCGGTCCCATGTCGGGGCGCTGGCGGTTGTCCAGCATGCGCAGCAGGGCCAGCGCGGCGGTGAAGCCGGCGGTGCCCAGGATCATGGCGTCGCGCGTGCTGAGAGAAGCGGGCAGGGGGATGGTGAGGGCGGCCGGTAGTTTTACGTACTCGCCATAGCCGCCGTCGCGCGTCTCCGAGAGGCCGCTGCCGGTGGCTAGCACCTTGTCACCTTCGCGGAATGCCGGGTCGCTGGACGCGACGACGATGCCCGCCACGTCGATGCCGCCGTTGAGGGGGTACTGGCGAAGGATCTTGCCCTTGCCGGTACCCGCGAGGGCGTCCTTGTAGTTCACCGACGACCATTCGGCCTTGACCAGCACCTCGCCGGCCGAGAGGGCGTCGGTATCCATCGTTTCGATGGCGCCGCGGTAGCCGTTGTCGTCGTTGTGGATACGGAAGGCCTGCATGGACGTCATACCGATTCCTTGGTGATCCACTTGGGGGTGTAGGTGGATTCGTAGGTTTTCATCCAGTCGAACACCGCGTCGATGCTATCGCCGAACCATACCTGCTCGCGCTGCACCTGCTTGACGAAGCCTTCGGCCACCATGTGGTCCATGCTGGCGGCCAGGCCCTTGTAGAAGCCCAGCACGTCGAGGAAGGCGCACGGGTAGGTATGCAGGCCGAGCTGGGCCCAGGTGAGCATCTCGAACATTTCATCCATGGTGCCGAAGCCGCCCGGCAGGGCGACGAAGGCATCGGAGAGTTCGTACATGCGGGTCTTGCGCTCGTGCATGGTCTCGACCACATGCAGCTCGGAAAGGCCGGTGTGGGCCACTTCCTTTTCCACGAGCTGGCGCGGGATCACGCCGATGACGCGGCCGCCGGCGGCGACGACGGCATCGGCGACCGTGCCCATCAGGCCGACCTTGCCGCCGCCGTAGACCAGGGCGATGTTTTCCTTCGCCAGGCGGGTGCCGAAGGCCTTGGCGACTTCGGTGTATTCGGGCCGCGCGCCGCTGCTGGAGCCGCAGTAGACGCAGAGAGCTTTGATGTCACGCATGGTCGATCCTTCCAGAAACGAAAAAGCCCGCCCATGCTACTCGCAGGGGCGGGCTTTGTTCACGCGGGCTTAGTTGCCCTTGTGGATGGCGCGCTTGTCGACCGAGAGGGCCGCTTCATGCACCACTTCGGACAGCGCCGGGTGGGCGTGGACGATGCGGGCGAGGTCTTCCGACGAGCCCTTGAACTCCATCGCCACGACGCACTCGTGGATCAGCTCGGAAACCACCGGGCCGACCATGTGCACACCGAGGATGCGATCGGTTTCGGCGTGGGCGATCATCTTCACCTGGCCGATGCCTTCGTTCATCGCGACAGCGCGGCCGTTGGCAGCGAACGGGAAGGCGCCGGTCTTGTACGGGATGCCTTCTTCCTTCAGCTGCTCTTCGGTCTTGCCGACCCAGGCGATTTCCGGCTCGGTGTAGATGACCCACGGCACGGTGTCGAGGTTGACGTGGCCCGGCTTGCCGGCGATGAGCTCGGCCACCATGACGCCTTCCTCGGAGCCCTTGTGCGCGAGCATCGGGCCGCGCACGGCGTCACCGATAGCCCACACGCCGTCGACGCCGGTGTGGTTGTGCTCGTCCACGACGATGCGGCCACGCTCGTCCAGCTTCACGCCGGTGTCGTCAGCCAGCAGGCCGGCGGTGTAGGCGCGACGGCCCACGGCCACCAGCAGCTTGTCGACGACGAGCGACTGCGCGGCGCCGTCCTTGTCGGTGTAGCCGATATGGACTTCGTCGCCCTTCACTTCGGCCGAGGTGACCTTGGCGTTGACCTTGATGTCCAGGCCCTGCTTGGCGAACTCGCGGGCGGCCATCTTGGCGATGTCCTGGTCGGCCACGGCAAGGAACTTCGGCAGCGCTTCGAGCACGGTGACGTCGGCGCCGAGGCGCTTCCACACGCTGCCCAGCTCCAGGCCGATGACGCCGGCGCCGATCACGCCCATGCGCTTCGGCACGGCGGTGAGGTCGAGCGCACCGGCGTTGTCGATGATGTGCGTGCCGTCGAACTTGGCGAACGGCAGCTCGATGGGCACCGAGCCCGAGGCGAGGATGACGTTGGTCGCGGAGATCTTCGACACCGTGCCGTCGTTGCCGGTGACTTCGACTTCGTTGCCCTTGAGCAGCTTGCCCTTGCCGAAGAACGAGGTGACCTTGTTCGCCTTGAACAGCATGGTCACGCCGCCGGTGAACTGCTTGACGATCTTGTCCTTGCGGCCAATGAACGTGCCGATGTCGATCTGCGGATTCTCGGCGGTGATGCCGTGATCCTTGAAGTTGTGCGTCAGGTTGTGGAACTGCTTGGACGAATCCAGCAGCGCCTTCGACGGGATGCAACCGACGTTGAGGCAGGTGCCGCCCAGGGCGGCCTTGCCGTCCTTGCCGACGAAGGCGTCGACCACGGCGGTCTTCAGGCCCAGCTGCGCGGCGCGGATCGCGGCCACATAGCCCGCGGGGCCGGCACCGATGACGATGACGTCGAACTTGTCGCTCATAGCTCTTGCTCCGGATGGTTCTGCGGTAGATGCCTACCGCCCAATATGGGGTCGGAACATGAAAACGGGAGTCTTTCGACTCCCGCCTTCACATTTAACGTTTAACCGACCTGCGTTCAGTCTTTTCTTACAGGCCGAGCAGCATCCGCTGCGGGTTTTCCAGCTGGTTCTTGATGTCGACCAGGAACAGCACCGCGTCCTTGCCATCGATGATCCGATGGTCGTAGGAGAGGGCGATGTACATCATCGGGGCGGCGATCACCTGGCCGTTCTCGACGATCGGGCGCTCCTTGATGGTGTGCATGCCCAGGATCGCGCTCTGCGGCGGGTTCACGATCGGGGTGGAGAGCAGCGAGCCGAAGGTGCCACCGTTGGTGATGGTGAAGGTGCCGCCCTGGAGGTCGTCCAGGCCGAGCTTGCCGTCACGCGCCTTCTTGGCGTAGCCGATGATGCCCTTCTCGACGTCGGCAAAGGACATGTCCTGGACGTCGCGGAGCACCGGCGTCACCAGGCCCTTCTCGGTCGACACGGCGATCGAGATGTCCTGGTAGCCGTGGTAGATGATGTCCGAACCGTCCACCGAGGCATTGATCACCGGGTAGCGCTTCAGCGCTTCGGTGGCGGCCTTCACGAAGAAGCTCATGAAGCCCAGCTTCACGCCGTTGGCCTTTTCGAACTGCTCGCCCAGGCTCTTGCGCAGCTTCACCACCTCGGCGAGATTCACTTCGTTGAACGAGGTGAGCATCGCGATCGAGTTCTTCGACTGCATCAGGCGCTCGGCGATGCGGGTGCGGATGCGGGTCATCGGCACACGCTCTTCCGGACGCGAACCCGGAGTGGGCTTGGCCGCCGGGGCCGGAGCGGCGGCGGCAGGCGCCGGGGCGCTGCCACCCTTGGCGGCGTTGACCAGGTCTTCCTTGGTCACGCGGCCATCGCGGCCGGTGCCGGCGACCTTGGACGGGTCGATGTTGTCTTCCACGGCGACGCGGCGGCCGGCCGGGGAGAGTTCGTCCACGCCCTTCGGCGCTTCGCTCTTCTCAGCCTTGGGCGCTTCGGCGGCGGCCGGCGCGGCAGCCGGGGCAGGGGCCGCAGCGGCGGCGCCTTCCTCGATCACGGCGATGACCTGGCTCGAGGTGACGGTGGAGCCTTCCTCGAACTTGATCTCCTTCAGTACGCCGTCGACGGGCGACGGGACTTCCAGCACGACCTTGTCGGTCTCCAGGTCCAGCAGGTTTTCGTCGCGCTTGACGGCGTCGCCGGCCTTCTTGTGCCAGGTGGCGATGAGCGCGTCGGAGACCGACTCCGGCAGGACCGGGACTTTGACTTCGATGGACATGCTTGTCTTACTCCGCTGCGTGATCGGTGCCGACCGGCGCGACGAGCGCTTGCTCGACGAGGGCCGCCTGTTCGGCGAGATAGGTATTGAGATGGCCCGGGGCCGGCGACGGCGAGCGCGAGCGTCCTGCGTAGGACAGGCTCTGCTTCGACCCGATGCAGGCCTGCAGGTGGTGACGGATCTGGAACCACGCACCCTGGTTCATCGGCTCTTCCTGGCACCAGATCACTTCCTTGGCGGAAGCGAACTTCTCCAGTTCCACCGAGACTTCCGGACGCGGGAACGGATAGAGCTGCTCGACGCGGACGAGGGCCACGTCGGTGATGCCCTTCTTGTCGGCCTCTTCGAGCAGGTCGTAATAGACCTTGCCCGAGCACAGCACCACGCGCTTGACCTTCTTGGCCGGCAGGTCGCGGTGTTCGCCGATCACCAGCTGGAACTTGCCGTTGGCCAGCTCGTCCAGCGAGGACACCGCCAGCTTGTGGCGCAGCAGCGACTTCGGCGTCATCACGATCAGCGGCTTGCGCACCGGGCGCACCTGCTGGCGGCGGATCATGTGGAAGGCCTGTGCCGGGGTGGTCGGCACGCACACCTGCATGTTGTCCAGCGCGCACAGCTGGAGGAAACGCTCCAGGCGGGCGGACGAATGCTCGGGGCCGGCGCCTTCCTGGCCGTGCGGCAGGAGCAGGGTGAGGCCGCAGAGGCGGTCCCACTTCGCTTCACCGGAGCTGATGAACTGGTCGATCACGACCTGGGCGCCGTTGGCGAAATCGCCGAACTGGCCTTCCCAGATGGTGAGCTGGTCCGGCGAGGTGGTGGCTTCGCCGTACTCGAAGGCCATGACGGCTTCTTCGGAGAGCAGCGAATCGATCACGTCGACGCGGGCGTCCTCGCGCACCTTGGACAGCGGCATGTAGGTGTCGTCGCTGTTCTGGTCGTGCAGCACCGCGTGGCGATGGAAGAACGTACCGCGGCCGGCATCCTGGCCGACGATGCGCAGGTCGTTGCCTTCGGCGATCAGCGTGCCGTAGGCGAGGTTCTCGGCAAAGCCCCAGTCAGCCGGGAGCTCGCCGGCGGCCATCTTGCGGCGATCGTCGTAGATCTTGGCGACGCGGGCGTGCAGGGTGACGCCGGCCGGCAGGGTGAGGATGGTATCGAGCACCTTGGCCATCTGCTGGCGCGGCACGCCCGTGTCCACTTCCATCGACAGGCTGGTCTTCTGGAAACGAGTCCAGTCCACCGGGATGTCGCGGGTCGGGTTCGGTTCGATCGCGATCAGCGGCTCGCCCTTCTCGAGGCGGGCGCGGTAATCGTCGAGCATCTTCTGGCCATCGTCGGCGCCGACGATGGACTGCTTCACGAGGGCCTGCGCGTAGAGGTCACGCGTGGTCGGGCGCTTGCGGATGATCTGGTACATCAGCGGCTGCGTGGCCGCCGGCTCGTCGGCCTCGTTGTGGCCGTGGCGGCGGTAGCAGACGAGGTCGATCACCACGTCCTTCTTGAACTGCTTGCGGAACTCGTAGGCCAGGCGGGTGACCTGGATGACGGCTTCCGGATCGTCGCCATTCACGTGGAACACCGGCGCGTTGACCATCTTGGCCAGGTCGGTGCAGTACAGCGTGGAACGGGCGTCTTCGCGCTTGGAGGTGGTGAAGCCCACCTGGTTGTTCACCACCATGTGCAGCGTGCCGCCGATGGCGAAGCCACGGGCCTGCGACATCTGCATCAGTTCCATGTTGACGCCCTGGCCGGCAAAGGCGGCGTCACCATGGATGAGGACGGCGATGGACTTCTCGCGCGCGGTGTCGCGGCGACGGCCCTGGCGCGCATGCACCGAGCCGGCGACCACCGGGTTCACGATTTCCAGGTGCGACGGGTTGAAGGCCAGCGCCACGTGCACGCCGCCCTTCGGGGTTTTGACATCCGCCGAGAAGCCCAGGTGGTACTTCACGTCACCGGTGTGCATCGGGCTGTCGTCGTGCTCGAACTTGCCTTCGAACTCGTTGAACAGCTGCGACGGTGCCTTGCCGAGGATGTTCACCAGCACGTTCAGGCGGCCGCGGTGGGCCATGCCGATGATGACTTCCTTGACGCCGTTGTCGCCGGCGGCGCGGACGACGTCATCCATCATCGGGATGAGGCTGTCGCCGCCTTCCAGCGAGAAGCGCTTCTGGCCGACGTACTTGGTGTGCAGGTAGCGCTCGAGGCCTTCGGCCGCGGTCAGCGCTTCGAGGACGCGAACCTTCTCGCCCTTCTGCAGGTCCGGGTTGCCGGCGGCCTTTTCCAGGCGCGAGTGGATCCATGCGCGCTGGTCGTGGTCGGCGATGTACATGAACTCGGCGCCGACGGTGCCGGTGTAGATGGCCTTGAGCTTCGTCCACAGGGCGCGCAGCGTCATGCGCTGCCCGCCGCCGGCGAAGGAGCCGCCATCGAATTCGGTGTCGAGATCGGCCTCGGAGAGACCGTGGAAGGCGAGGCCAAGATCCGGTGCGTCAACGTCCGGGGTGGTCAGGCCGAGGGGGTCGAGCTTGGCGGCGAGGTGGCCGCGCGAGCGGTACGCCGTCAGCAGGCGGAGCACGCCGGCCTGTTTCTGCGCGTAGGCGTTGTCAGCGGGAGCGGCGACCGTAGCGGCACCATTGCCGCGGCGCTGCTTCTGGGCTGCCTCGATACGGGCGATGGCGCCCGAATGCGGGACGTCGCCGGCCTCGCGGCCCTTGAAGGATTTGAAATAGGCGTCCCATTCGGCCGGGACAGAGCCGGCATCGGCTAGCCAGACTTCGTAGATTTGCTCTACGTAGTCGGCGTTTCCGCCGGCGAGTTGGGAAGATTCGGAAAACTCGCGGATCAGATTTGCGCTCACGTCACCACCGGCACACACGGAAAGGGCGGGCTGTCGCGGGTGGTAATGGGGACGCGCCCGCGGCAAAGAATCCGATAATTATAGCCCCGTCATGTTGCGCAGCGCCAACCGTTTTCACACTTTTTGAATGGATCAGATCCCAAGTGGTCTTATCTCCCACGCCGGCTCCGCCCGCTCCCACACTTCGTCGAAATACGCCATGAATCGAGAGGTCTCACCGGGAGCGTCCAGGGAGCCCTCGGCATCGAACCGCTGGGCCACGGGCCTGAACAGAAACGCACTGACGTCGTCGACGGTGAAGGCCGAGCCGTAGCGCAGGTGGGTTTCGTCGGTGGGAACGCGGATGGAAACGGCCGTGGGCAGGCGCTGGGAGAGGGCGACCAGACGGTGGCCCTCACGGTGGCCCCGGTTGGCGTCATGGGTAAGGATGCGCACCCGGGCCTGGCGGCCGCTGGTCGCCAGGCGGCGCAGCTCGCTGAGGACGGCGTCGCTCTCGAGGACGCCCGGGTCCATCGTCGGCAGGTAGATCGACGCCCGGTAGCGGGCGCCGGCGAGCAGGCGGACATGGGCGGCGTCCAGACCGGCCCGGTCCAGCGCCACAAGGGCCATGTCCGCCTTGTCGGTCACCGGCGGCGGCCCTTGCGGATGCCCAGGTGCCCTTCGTTAAGCAGCGACAGCAGCACGGTTTTTTCGGCCGCGGACACCTTCTTGTCGAAGCTCAGCTCGCGCTCGCCGGACAGCCGCTCGGCCAGGTCCGTCGGGCATTCGTAGGCGTTGCCGCTGACGAAGAGCACTGCGTCCTTCTTCCCACGGACCCACGCCAGGCGGGCAAACGGGTGGCGGACGAAGGTGGCGCCGCTGTCCAGCGCCTTGTCCAGCGCGGCCGGCGTCGTCGCCTTCGGCGGCGCGGCGGCCACCTGGGCACTGCGGTAGCGGGTGATGAAGCGGCCGAACCAGTCCGCCAGCAGGTCGCGGTCCAGCGCTGCCGCGAAGGGCAGGGCCTGGCGGAGGCGGTTCAGCGCCGCCGTGTCGATCTCGCCCGCGCGCTTGGCCGGGGTGAGGTCCGGATCGGTGTAACGGAGTTCTTCCGGCATCCGCTCGGCCAGGAAATCGGCCAGGTCACCGGTGAGCTCGGCCTGCGACGGGGCGCGCATGCCCACCGAGAGGGTCATGCAGTTGCCCAGCGCCACGCCGTCGTGGGGGACGCCCGGCGGCAGGTAGAGCATGTCGCCCGGATCCAGCAGCCACTCATTCGTCGGTTCAAACGTCTCCAGCTGCTTCAGCTCGACGTCCTTGCGGAAATCCAGCGGCGCGTCGGGATCGGTACTGATCGCCCAGTGGCGCTGGCCGAGGCCCTGGATCAGGAAGACATCGTACTGGTCGACATGGGCGCCCACGCCGCCGCCGTCCTCGGCGTACGAAATCATGATGTCGTCCACCCGCCAGCTCGGCAGGAACGCGAACGACTCGAGGAGGGAGGCCACGTCGGCATCCCACTTGTCCACGTCCTGCACGAGCAGGGTCCAGTCGCGCTTCGGGGTCTTGCCGAATTCGGCTTCCTCGAACGGGCCGGTCTTCACCGTCCAGCGGTCGCGCTTCTCGTCGTGGATGATCAGGCGGGCCAGCACCCCTTCCTCGCAGGCCAGGCCGGCAAGGTCGTTCGGCTCGATCGGCGCCTCGAAATCGGGGAAAGCATTGCGGATAAGTAGCGGCCGCTTCTGCCAATAGTCGCGCAGGAACTGCGTGGTGCTCATGCCGAGCGGCTGCGACGCCGTACCGCGGACTTCGAGGGGGAGCGGCTTATGGGTGGGGGTCTTGATCGTCATGGGTGGGATTGTAATAGGAGCCGGGGGAGCCGCGTGGCACTCGATGCCACATAGCGCTGACCCACGGCCCCCGACTCCTGGTTCTCGCCGGCCTAACGGTGCATAGCCGGCTGATGCACCGGAGCTTCCTGCGTCTGGGCCTGCGTTTGCTGTTGCTGGACAGCGGTTCGGTCCGCCTGCTGCTGAGCCGCCTGCACGAAAGCGGCGCCACTTTGCTCAAGGGGAGTGTTGACGGATTGGGCAACGTCTACGTTGGCGTGCACCTTGAAGGGCGAATTCAGGTCGCCCTGTACCGCGTACGCACGCGCGCCGTCGTCGCTCATGACAACATGATCGATGCGATGCATTCCGTGGGAGCAGGCCGCGACAGCGAGAGACCCGGCCAGATTGCAGCTAGCCTGGTCGGTGGACCGGCCACGCTGCTGATCAATTCCCCGAACGCCGCCTAGCGCCTGCTCGTAGAGAGAGACGCCCGGATGGCGGCTGTCGCTGAGGCTCATGCGCGAGGCGTCGCGTAGACGCTCAACCTCATGCAAGACAGCAGCCTGCGTTTCAGGCCCGGCGACACCGTCGACCGTCATCGCATGAGATCGCTGGAAATTCTCGACTGCGTTGCGCGTGGCGGGACCGAAATGACCGTCTGGCGTCAACGCTCGGCCATGGGTATCCGCCGCTCCGAGTTCATTAAGGTGAGTCTGCAGGCCGCGAATTGCGTCACCGGACATGCCTGCGCGCAAGCTGGGCGTCCCTTGGACATTGTGGGCTCTCCCAGTCTGCCCAATCGCTGCAAGAGCCGCGCGTATGTCGGGGTCGGATGTTTGCGTGGATGGGTCGAAATTACTGCTGGCGACCTTGGTCTGCGCCCTTTCGAGCGCCGTTGCCACCTCAGGGTTCGCGAATGCAGACTTGTACTGAGCTGCGACATCGGCGGCTTCCGGTCCGGCGTAGGAGCGATGACGTGATTTGATGTCCAGTGCGGTATCCATCACGTCCTCAAACGTCCCTCCGTTCGCCATCACGTTCTTGAATTGATTGAGCTGTGTTGGATATTGGTTCGCTGTTTTTGTCAGGATGGCGATCGTCTCGAGCCTGTGGTCGTCCGAGATGTTCTTTCCGACACTGTCGACCATACGTGTCGCCGTTTCGGTAGCATTCTTGACTTGGGGATAGTCGACGTTTGTGTGAACCCATTTCTTGCCGGTTTCAGACGCCGCCCAGTCGTTTATGAATGTCCGTGTTCCAGCGTCGATGAACGAGATCGTCGAACGCCCACGCTCCCCGTTTCCGTGAGTCAGCAAGTCAGAGCGAAGCGCCGCCTTATCGGTTGGGAAAGGCAGGCCGTGCGCGCTCGAGTAGGCAGATGATTGGTCGATGATGGAGTCGACGTAGGTGGCCTGCGTTGAACTTGGCGTACCGTCGATCGAGCCAAGCGGCCAGGTCCCTCGCTGTCCCAGATCGACCTGAATGGTGCCGATGGAATAGCCGCTGTTGTCAGCGACGTGCGAGGCGTCTCCCCACGTTTTATCCGTTACGCCGGCGACGCTCAGCCGATACGACGCCGCACCGCCCTCTGTGCCACGTCCAACGATAAAAAACATAGCGCCAGCGAGCGCCTCAGGGTCCCGCGTATTTGGACCAGACATTTTTATTCCTCCTTGAAGTTAAGCGAAAGCCTATTTGCCGATAGATGAAACGTAATCTTCCAGCACGTTCGCTCGCTCGCAGTAGCGAAAAAGCTCCGCCTGTGAGACATCGATATTAGTGACTTCGTTGGCACCGCCGATGGCGGTTTCGGCGGCAACGGTCTTGGTGTTGAAATCGAGCCAGGCACGTTCAGCAAGCCGCACGGCTTCTTTGGATCGGGGATCTAGGGTGCTCATCAGCACCGCGTATGCCTTGTTCAGGCGCACGTCTTGCCCCCGCCGCTCGGTCGCGATACATCCGCTCATTCGTGCCTGATCCAGACCCGCTGCATTGATGCATGAGAAGAACGTTTCGGTCAGGCCCTTGGGTGCTCCGTGCCGCATGGCCTGCGTCGTCCTGCTCTCCTGTGCCTGCACGATGGTCGAGGTGCTGAGCAGAAGCGCTGCGGCCACCCATGACATCTTTGCCCTCATCCTTCACTCCCTTTGTTTAACCGATGGCGCTTTCGCGGCCAGCTAAAGACGCTACCCGATGCGTGTGCGCGGGTCTATGGACGAATTCTGAAAATCACTAACAAAAAGCCCGGCGTG
Organism: Luteibacter pinisoli; assembly: GCF_006385595.1. NCBI lineage: Bacteria > Pseudomonadati > Pseudomonadota > Gammaproteobacteria > Lysobacterales > Rhodanobacteraceae > Luteibacter > Luteibacter pinisoli. The sequence goes on along the minus strand of NZ_CP041046.1, from coordinate 2,924,850 downwards.
GCCGGGCTTTGTTGTTTGGGACAGGGGCGATTGTGCTTAGATCGCCTTGGCCAGCTTATCAGCCAGGCCGATGTAGCTGGCCGGGGTCAGTTCGGCGAGGGCCTTCTTCGCATCGGCGGGCAGGTCGAGGCCGTCGATGAAGACGCGCATCGAATCCTTGGTGATGCCCTGGCCGCGGGTGAGGGCCTTGAGCTGCTCGTACGGTTCCGGCAGGCCGTAACGGCGCATGACGGTCTGCACGGCTTCGGCCAGCACCTCCCAGCTGTTGTCGAGGTCGGCCGCGATGCGCTCGGCGTTGACGTTGAGCTTGCCCAGGCCCTTGAGCAGCGACTCCAGGGCGACGAGCGAATGGCCGAACGCGGTGCCGAGGGCACGCAGCACGGTGGAGTCGGTGAGGTCGCGCTGCCAGCGGCTGATCGGCAGCTTCTCGGCGAAGTGGCCGAGCAGCGCGTTGGCGAGGCCGAAGTTGCCTTCGGCATTCTCGAAGTCAATCGGGTTGACCTTGTGCGGCATCGTCGACGAACCGACTTCGCCGGCCTTCAGGGCCTGGCGGAAGTAGCCCAGCGAGATGTAGCCCCAGATGTCACGGGCCAGGTCGATCAGGATGATGTTGATCCGGCGCAGCACGTCGGCGAACTCGGCAATGCCGTCGTGCGGTTCGATCTGCGTGGTGTACGGGTTGAACGTGAGGCCGAGGCCTTCGACGAAACCCGAGGCCAGTGCCGGCCATTCCACGTCCGGATACGAGATGACGTGGGCGTTGTAGTTGCCCACCGCGCCGTTGATCTTGCCCGGCACTTCGATGGCCACCAGCTGCTTGCGCTGGCGCTCCAGGCGCGCGACCACGTTGGCCAGTTCCTTGCCCATGGTGGTGGGCGAGGCGGTCTGGCCGTGCGTGCGGGCGAGCAGCGACAGGCCGGCGTAATCATGGGCCATGCTGCGCAGCGAACCGATCACCTGGTCGATGGCAGGCAGCAGCACGGCTTCGCGCGCGTCGCGCAGCATCAGCGAGTAGGCGAGGTTGTTGATGTCCTCGCTGGTGCAGGCGAAATGCACGAATTCCTTGGCCTGGGCCAGCGCGGGATCGTTGCCGATCTTTTCCTTGATGAAGTACTCCACGGCCTTCACGTCGTGGTTGGTCGTCGCTTCAATCGCCTTGATGCGCTCGCCGTCGTCCACGGAGAAGTCGTTGGCGATCGTTTCCAGGCGGGCCACGGCGTCGGCCGGGAAGGCCGGCAGTTCCACGATGCCCGGATGGCGGGCCAGGGCCAGCAGCCAGTGGATCTCCACGTGCACGCGGCGGTGCATGAGGCCGAACTCGCTGAAGATGGGGCGCAGGGGGCCCGATTTGGAGGCGTAGCGGCCATCCAGCGGCGAAAGGGCGGTCAGCGTGGCGTGGGACATGCGGGGGGTCCTGGAAGCGAGAAACGGGGCAGCCGCCGATTATACCCGGCCGCACCGGCCCTCGCCCCGCGGGGCTGACGGGCGGGGGGCGATGGGCTTATCGTGCGCAGGTCCCCTACAACCTGGATCCCCCGCAATGACCCGTTTTCGTACCGAACGCGACAGCATGGGCGAACTGAAGGTGCCCGCCAAAGCCCTCTACGGGGCCCAGACCCAGCGGGCCGTGGATAACTTCCCCGTCTCCGGCCTGGCCATGCCGCGCGAGTTCATTCGCGCCCTGGGCCTGGTGAAGGCCGCCGCGGCCGAAGCCAACGTCAAGCTCGGCCAGCTCGACAAGGCCACCGCCAAGGCCATCCGCGCCGCCGCCGACAAGGTGGCCGCCGGCGAGGTGGACGAGCACTTCCCGATCGATGTCTTCCAGACCGGTTCGGGCACCAGCTCCAACATGAATGCCAACGAGGTAATCGCCCACCTCGCCGAGGCCGCCGGCGCCAAGGTCCATCCCAACGACCACGTCAATGCCGGGCAGAGCTCGAACGACGTGATCCCCACCGCCATCCTGGTCAGCGCCACCCTGGCCACGACCGAAAAGCTCCTCCCGGCCCTGAAGCACCTGCGCAAGACCATCGATGGCCGCGCGAAGGAACTGAAGAAGGTGGTGAAGACCGGCCGCACCCATCTGATGGATGCCATGCCCATCACCTTCGGCCAGGAACTCTCCGGCTGGTCGGCGCAGATCCGCGATGCCGAAGAGCGCCTGGGCGATACGCTCAAGCGCACCCGTCGCCTGCCGCAGGGTGGCAGTGCCGTGGGCACCGGCATCAATGCCGATCCGAAGTTCGGCCCGGCCGTGGCCGTGGAGCTGGGCAAGCTCACCGGCGTGAAGTTCGAATCCTCGGACAACTACTTCTCGGGGATGGCCGCGCAGGACGCGCCGGTGGAACTCTCCGGCCAGCTGCGCACGCTCGCGGTGGCCGTGATGAAGATCGCCAACGACCTGCGCTGGATGAATTCCGGCCCGCTCGCCGGCCTCGGTGAAATCGAGCTGCCCGCCTTGCAGCCGGGCTCGTCGATCATGCCGGGCAAGGTCAATCCGGTGATCCCGGAAGCGGCGGCCATGGTCGCCGCGCAGGTGATCGGCAACGATGCCACCATCACCATCGCCGGCCAGTCGGGCAACTTCCAGCTCAACGTGATGCTGCCGGTCATCGCCTACAACCTGCTGCAGTCGATCGAGATCCTCGCCAACGTCACCGTGCTGCTCGCCGACAAGGCCATCGCCGGATTCAAGGTGAATGAGGAGCACGTGCGTGAGGCGCTGGACAAGAATCCGATCCTGGTCACCGCGCTCAATCCGGTGATCGGCTACGAGAAGGGTGCCGCCACGGCCAAGCAGGCTTACAAGGAAAAGCGCCCGATCATGGAAGTCGCGCTGGAAACCACCGGCCTGTCGAAGGCCGAGCTCGCCAAACTGCTGGACCCCGCCGCGCTGACCAAGGGCGGGATCCATGGCGGCGGTGGCGGCGGCGGTTAACGCCGCCGCGGCAACCAGAGCTCCAGCACCGTGGCCTTGCCCGCCCCCGGCGGCAGGGCCACGGCGCGCGCCTTGACGGTGGCCAGCTGAGGCAACGTCGCGTTAGCCCATGCCACCAGCGCGTTCGCACACGACGCCCCGCTGGACGCATACAGCACCGTCGGCGCACGCCACTCGAACGGCGCGCGCGTGCCGCTGCGCGACGCCGTCGTGCTGACGTTCTCGATGCCCGGTACCACCAGCCCCATCGCCTGCACCCGCGCCAATACATCGCGGGCCATCGTGCGGCTCGCCTCGTCGTAGACCTGCGTGTAGAGCGTGTATGGCTGGCTGGGCTGGCCGCAGGCATTGGTCACCTGTGCCTGGAGTTCCTGTGTCGAGGCTAGGGCCGGCGGCGGCATCGGCGGTGCCATGGCTACGACCACCGGTGCAGGCGGCGGAGGCGGAGGCGGTGGCGGTTCGGCCATGGGCGGTGGTGCGGCCATCGGTGGTGGCGCGGCAGCGGGTGCCTCGGCGCCCGTGGAGGCGAGGCTCTCGTCGACGGCTTGCTTCGGGTCTCGCCAGCGGTCGTAATCACGCATGGCGGTGTCCCACGCCGAGGGTGGCACGCTGGTACGCGACGACAACACGTTGGCGTAGTACTCGCAGGTCGCCTGCTGCTGCGCATCGGTCGTCGATTCACACACGGTGGAGAGTGGCTCGACGAGTCCCGCGATACGCTCGCGCAAGCGGTCGGGCATCTGCACCGCGGCGAGGTCGCGCAGCAGGTCGGCAATCTTTCCGCGCAGGCTTTCGTCGAATTCGGTGCCGGGCTGCAAGCCGCCACCGATGCTGATCGCCTTCGCCGTGATGTCCTGGGTCTTCTGCAGGGTGGCCGCCTGCAACGCGGCATCCTGTTTGCGCGCGGCATCGATGCTCTGCCAGCCCGCGATAGCCGCGGTGAAAATCGCGCCCAGGCCGATCGAGGTGCCCACGGTCGTCGCCATCTGCCGGAAGCGACTGGGCGGCGCCGTCGCGGGCGTCAGCGCGGTGGCCTGTGTGCCGACGACCCCGCTCTCCCACGCCCAGGTGGGGGCGTTATCCAGCATGTCGGCCGTCACCGAACTGCCCAGGCACACGCCCAGCTGGCAGTAGCTTTCCCACTGCGATTCGTTGAAGAACTGCTGCGAGGTGCTTTGCTGCGGGAAGGTCGGTTCGCGGTCGGCGTAGCCGGCGACATCCAGCGGAAGGCCTTCAGGCAGCCGCGGCTTCACCACCAGCAGGGTGCCTTGCGCACCGCTGGCGTAAGCAATGCGTGCGAGCAACAGGTGCGCCGGGCCAGGGTCCGACGTCATCGTGTCGGGCGTGCCGAACAGCGATGCCGTCGTCCCCGCCACGGTGGCTAGCTGCAGGGGATCGACGAAGGCGATATACGCGTCGTAATCGATGCGCGCCTTGCGCACGAGGTTTTCCACATCGGCAAAGCGGTAATCCGGGTCGGCTCCGCAATCCACGAGCACGATCAGCTTCAGTTCGCGCTTCAGCAGCGCATACACGCCGGTGTTATCGAAGTGGCCGCCGTCGCTCAGGTACCAGTCCGCATCCCGCAGGCCAGGGAAGCGCGCGAGCATCTCGCGCAGCAGGGCCTGGTATTTCGCCACGATGCCGCGTTTCGGCGGCGGTTCGCTGGCGAGGTTGCGCTGCCAGTAACCCAGACGAAGCCCGCTGAGGAAGAGCAGGGCCGCCGTGCCCGATTGCGTCAGCGAGCCCATGCCCGAGCCCACCGCGGCGCCGGAAATGGCCACCCATTCGGCCAGCGTCGTGCGTGCCAGCGCCGGCAGGATCGCGGTGTCCGGCCCGTGCGTACCGGTCTCCACGCCCAACGCGCTCACCGACAGGCTCACGCCCTTGCGGTCCGCGTTGTACGTGCCCGTGCGGTCGTCGACGGTCTGGTTGATGCAGCAGTTCACCAGATGGATCGGGCCGCCAAAAAGGTGCGGTGCGTAGTCGGTAAGCGCGACATCGTCACCCGGCAGCAGCTCGGTCACCTTGACGATGTTCTGCGTGGTGTCACGTGTCGTCGGCGTCAGCAGTGGTGCTGGAAAGCGCGTCTGCGCCGTGTTGCCGGGGACCGGTGCGTTGCCCACGGCGACATACGTACGGGCCAGCCGCGAGCGGTAGAACAGATGCAGGGACGACTGGTTCAGCTGGCTCAATGACCGGCCATTCATCAGCAGGTAGATGATCACCACCAGCGCCGCGGCGATCCAGCGCACCCACGCATGCTGGAAGATGCCCGTGCCGCCCTGGTCGGGCGGAAACACAAGGAACTGGAAGATCGTGGTCCAGAACAGCACGACGAGGGCGAGCGTGATCAGCCCGAAGATCTGCGCGATGGTTCCCGCGGAAAGCGTCGTCCCGCCCTTGCTGCCACTGGCCGCCAGCGGCATCACGGCACGGACGACGGCGAGGAGCACGGTGGCGACGCCCGCGCCGGTGAACAGGCCAACGCCGGCATGCAGGCTGCCCAGCCGCGAGCGGACATACCAGCTGAGCATGTCCACGGCACCGAGCAGGGCTACCAACCCGACCAGGCCGAGGCAGCGCGTGAAGCCGTAGGCGTAACGCACCCGGTTGGCGCCTTCGCTGCGCACGGCCGAGCTGATCCGCGCAGCGATCCAGGCCAGCGGCGAGGGGCCAAAAAAGATCGCGCAGGTGGTCCACAAGGCGCGCTCGATCGGATCCTGCGCAAGTGACGCGCGCACGGCCAGCGCCACGCAGGCGAAGCCCGCGGCGACGGCGGTAACGAATCCGCCGATCGTCACGCGCCCGAGGAACCAGTACCCATAGCAGGCGATGGCGGCCATGGCGGCGGGAAGCGGCAACAGCCACCACCACAGGCTGACGACGACCGGTAGCGACCAGCCGTCCTCGGGCAGCGCGGTGTACGCGAGATGGGGCAGGGTAATCAGGCAGGCCAGCACGATCGCGAGCACCGCCACCTCCACCTGGGTGGCGATGAAGCCGCGCAGCTGCGTGCTCCAGGTCTGGAACAGATCGCTCGCGCCTGCCGGTGCGAGGAAGCGGCCGTTGTTGCGCAGCCACCACAGGAAAGACGTGTCGTCGCGGGCGAGGCCTTCTTCCACGGCATCGGCGCCGCCGTCGTCTCCCGCATGGAACAGGCGGCCAAACGCGGATCCGGTATAGCCTCCGCCCGAGACGGTGGAAAGGTAGTCGAAGCGACGAAGCAGCCGGTGCCTGGCCAGTGCGCGCAGCACGCCAAGGCAGAAGGTGGCACTGCGGATCCCGCCGCCCGAAAAGGCCAGTCCCGTGGCGGGATCGCCTTCCGCCAGCCCCGCCTTGCGGCGTCGCTCGCCCAGCGCATCACGCTCGTGCGGCGCAACCGTGGGCCGCGCGGCATCCCCTGCTGTACCGGTCATGGTGGATCTCCCCGCCGATGATCATCGGATTCCCCCGATTCGCGGCATCCCGCCACGAAGGCTCGGTTGTACGGGGCGGGGGAGCCGCCCGCAATTGGCCAAACGGTCTAGCCGTCGCCTCGCGGGCAGGCCGGATGCGCGTTCGGCACGACGGGCTGGTTCTTCATCCCGGGCTGGTCATACGGCACGTACCCCTCCCAATACCACGGGAAACAGGTCTTCCCCAGCGTGTTGGCGATCAGCGCAGGGAAGATCGATTCCGCATGCGATGAGTTGCTCATGATCAATACGCAGTCCCGGGACTTTTCCAGGCACACGAAGACGTTGTTGGTACCGTCATCGTGGCCTCCCTTGAAGAACGCTGGGCCGCGCGGTGAATTGAACGTCCCCACGCCCATGGCGTAGCCCAGCGAAATCGAATCGTTGTCGGTGCTGTCCGGCGTTCCCATGGTCGGGAACTGCTGCACCGAGCGGATGCGCACCACGGGCTTGAGCCACGTGGCGTACGCCGTCCTTGAGAGGCCCTCGCCGCGCACCATGGCCGCCAGCAGGTTGGCGTAGTCGTGGATCGTCGTGTCCATGGAGCCCGCGGCGCGCGCGGTCTCGCGACGCTTGTGCGGGATGGCCTTGCCGTCCGGGCCGTAACCGACGGTGTTGTTGTCGGCAAAGTCGTCGCGCCAGGTCATGCCGGTGCGGGTCATGCCGAAGGGCTTGAACAGGCGCTGCTGCATCAGGGTGTCCACGTCGACGCCCTTGCCGTTCTCGATCACGAACTGCAGCAGGTTGATGCCTTCGCCGGAGTAGCCATAGGTCGCGCCCGGTTCCTGGTAGAAGGCCAGCTTCGCGTCGGCGTCGTAATCCTTGCCGGGCGGCCAGAAGCGGAAGTTGGGGAAGCCGGAGCGATGGCTCAACAGCAGGGCGGGGGTCAGTTTTTTCCAGCGCTCGTCGCCGGCCAGGTCGCTGTACTTCGGATACTCGGGAAGCGGCTTCGGCAGGTCGTTCGCGATACTTGCATCGAGGGCGAGCCGCTTGTCGTCCACCAGGCCCATCACCGCGTAGGCAAAGGCCGCCTTGGTCAGCGAGGCCGCGTACATCACCGTGTCGGTGGTCAGCGGCAGCTTCTTTTCGGTATCGCGGTAACCGTATGCCTTTACCGAGGTGACCTTGCCGTTGCGGATCACCGCGATGGCAAGGCCTGGTACGTCAGCGGCTTTCATGAGGCCTGGCACCGGGTCATCGGCGGCCAGGGCGGGAAATGCGGTGATCATCGTTGCGGCAAGGAGCATCGGACGCAGCATCACACCCTCCTTGAAGCGACGGCCTCCGAAGAGGCCGTCGCGTTGGCTCGAGTCGTGGATTTGATCAGGAATCGTCGCGCCAGCGGCGGAACCAGATGGCACCGGCGATCATCGCGATACCCGCCACTGCACCTACCCAGGTCGACGGATTGGCCAGGGCGCTGTAGTGGTACGCCAGGTCCAGGCTCTGCAGCAGCGCGGCCGGGTCGTCATGGTGCGGCAGTACGATCAGCTCGTTGTTCTGGCCCACCCAGCCACCCGGGATCAGGCTGCCGAGCATGCGGCCGACCACGTTGGTCCAGAACCAGCCGCTACCGCGGTTGAAGAAGCCCATCAGGCCGAACCAGCTGACGATGATGCCGGCGCCGACGGGGATGGCCAGTGCCCAGAGGATAGGCTTGCTGCGAGCCCAGGCGGAGCAGAGCATCAGCCAGCCCAGGGTGGGCAGCGCCCAGATCGCATACAGCGGCAGCAGGAGCAGCAGGGTGAACACGACGCGGAACGGGTGGGCTTCGATCAGCAGGCGCCATGCCGGGATGCCGTGGAACGTGGCGACGATGGCCAGGACGATCATCAGCAGCAGGCCAGCGATGACACCGGTGATGACGGCGATGGCCGGGGCAACGAACACCGCGCTCACGGCCTTGGACAACACCGTGTTGCTGTCGGACAGCGGCAGCGACTTCCAGAACAGGATGCTGCGGTCGCGGCGGTCGTCGTACAGCGAGCCAAGGCAGTAGAAGAACACCACGATGGCCATCACGCCGAGGATCAGGAAGGTGACGCCGTAGAGCGTCATGTCCAGGACCGCACCGGCCTGCACCAGGTTGGAGTTGTCGAAGGCCCGGTCAAAGTTGCTGTGGAAGTGGGTATCCGTACCCGCCCAGCGGCGGCCCATCACTTCGGCGGCCACGATCATCATGATGTTGAGCACCAGCGCGACGATGCCGGCCACGATGGGCGCGGTGAAGAAGCCGCCCTTGTGTTCCCAGAATTCGCGCTTCACCAGCCAGTAGAAGCTTTTCATGCGTAGGTACCCTTCATGGTGGCGACGAAGAGGTCGCCGATCGACGGGCGCCGCACCTCACCGAGGCTTTCCAGCTGCGGGCGGCTGACGTTGTCGAAGAGGAAAATGCTCTTGCCAAACACCTGGCGCTCATCCAGCGGATTCAGCTGGCGGGCGGCCGCGGCGAGTTCGGCATTGACCAGCACTTCGGAGAAGCGCTCGCCCAGGCTATCCATGTCCGTATCCAGCACGATCTTGCCGTCGCGGATGAACATCAGGTCGGTGAGGATGTGTTCGATCTCCTCGACCTGGTGGGTCGTGACGATGATGGTCTTCTCCTCATCGAAATAGTCTTCCAGCAGGGACTGGTAGAACTGCTTGCGGTAGAGGATGTCCAGGCCCAGCGTCGGTTCGTCCAGCACCAGCAGCTTCGCGTCGATCGACATCACCAGCGCCAGGTGCAGCTGCACGATCATGCCCTTGGACAGCTGCTTCACCTTCTGCCCCGGCTGCAGCTTGGTGCGGGCCAGGAAGGCCTCGCACTTCGCCCGATCGAAGCGGGGGTGGGTGTGGGCGACGAAATCCACCGCCTCGCGCACCTTCAGCCAGCGCGGCAGCACCGCCACATCGGCGATGAAGCACACCTGTTCCATCAGCTTGTCGCGCTCCTTGCGCGGATCCATGCCCAGCACGCTGAGGTGGCCGTCGAAGGTGGTCAGGCCCAGGATCGCCTTAAGCGCCGTGGTCTTGCCCGCCCCGTTGGGGCCGATCAGGCCCACGATGCGGCCGGATTCGATCTGGAAGGTGGCGCCGTCCAGCGCTACCTGGTTCTTGAAGCGCTTGGTCAGGCCGTTGGCAGTGACGACCGCGGTCATGACAGGTCCTCTGTGGAGCCAGGGGCTTCACGCATCAGGGTTTTGAGATCGAGGCCCATGCGCTGCAGGCGGGCAAACAGCGCCGGCCATTCCTCGCGCAAGAAGCGCTCCCTTTCACTTTTGAGCAGCGCTTCGCGCGCTCCATCGATCACGAACATGCCAAGACCCCTCCGTTTCTCAACCAGTTGTTCGTCGACCAGCTCCTGGTACGCCTTGGATACGGTCAGCGGGTTGATCTGAAAATCCCCCGCGACCTGGCGAACCGACGGCAGCGGATCGCCTTCGCTCAAGGCGCCATCCAGGATCATCGCCACCACGCGTTCGCGGAGCTGGCGGTAAATCGGGACGCTGTCGTTCCAGGTGATGGACATGTAATTCATTCCTTGGCCGTGTGGCTCAATGCATTGCCAAACGAATAGTAAGGCATGGCGAGCTGTGCACTGATGAGGGCGGCGGCGCGGTCTTCCGCGCTACGACGCAGCGCATCAGCTGCAGATTCAAGGGTGGCGTTGCCCAGCAGGGCGGCCGCGCGGACATCCGCGTCGGTGGGCCGCACTTCGAGGGCCGGCAGGTCGACGACACGGATGCCGTTGACGAAGTGCGGTGCGGCGACCATCTGCGCAGCGCGGTCATCGAAGGAGCGCAGGGCGAACACGCTGGTGCCGGCGATCAGGATTGAGGCGGTCAGTGCGATAAGGTTCGGCGCTTTCATGGGAAGACTCCAACTCCGATGACGTGCTGCGTAGTTCCAGGGTTACAGGGAGGCCAGGCTCTGGTCGGCGTCGGCGTAGACGACGATCGGGGCGAGGTTGGTGACGTGCGTGCCGTTGATCTCAGCCAGCGGTGCGACTTCGTACGAGGCGGTGTGGAAGACACCGAGGGCGGCGGCGGCGATCGCGAAGGAGGCGGCCAGGGCAGCGAGGTTCAGGTTGTTGGTGGCAGTTTTCATGTGCTCTCTCCAGTAGTGGTCTGGGTGACCGGTGTTGTAGTGAACTATAACACCAGATTTTGAGTCGTCAAGAAGAATCTCGTGGATTTCTATATGACTTATGGCCTATGCCGGGCTCAGGGGTGCGCTAGTGCGGTAGCGAGCCGGGCACCACATCGGATGCAGGCATCTGTGAAAAGGTTGCAGTTGGGTGCTTCAGGGCTGGTGGGGTGCCGGGGTCGGTGGCGGGCAGGCCCTTGGGGCCGCCAGACGCGGACCTCCGGACCGGGCCGTAGGCGCCTTCGTCGCGAAACGCGAAGCGCCAGGCGGCCCTCCGCTTATGTCGGCCCCAAGGGCCTGCCCGCCACCGAGTCCACACGTCCCGCTAGCGTGCGACAAAAGCCAATCGGTCGACGTTCGTTATCTTCAGGAGCGCGGTCGCGCGCGACACACGTTAGTAGGGGTGTGTGAAATTCGCGGCATAAAAAAAAGGCCGCGATAAGTCGCGGCCTTTCTTGCCCGCTTCATCATCGAAGCCTGGCCTTGATGGGAGGCGCGCCTGGAATGAGCGGGGAAGTGCGAAGCTGGCCGATGTCATGAGCTCGACCGAATTGCTCTCGACGAGCTCCTGGTCGCCAATCGGCAAAGCCGATCGTTTTGCCCTGCCAAGGTTGTCCGTAGGATGCACCGCCCCGGAAGCGACGTACTTGACGCGATACCTGTGGGATGCCTCAAGTTGATAGTCGTTCGCAGGGTCGTAGTTGACTTGGATGCGTTCACCTGGCGCAAGCACGGTGAACGCATCCTCCTGAAATGTCTTCTGGTGGATCAGGAAGCCCGTGTAGCTCACCGCGCGCTCAGAAATCGAATCAGCATCGCGGACATCAAACAGATTGCTCGGTAAGTTCCTTCCGTTGATAAGTACGGTCGGGACCTGCTCTTTTAGCATCGCGATTGGCGCGTCGCCATCGTTCGATACAGTCAGAAGCAAAGCCGTCTCCGAGCCTTTGCCTGCGCGCTCAAGTGACGCGGACAGGTGTCCCTTGGCCATGCCTTCAGTGGCAACAACCAGCGATAAAGCCGCGAGGGCGCTTTTGAAAACTTTGCTCACCAATAATCCTCCGTGTCCCGACATGGGGGCGCGAACGTTACCGGTGACAGAGTCTCATGTCTGTCAGGGCGGGCCTACACGTTGCCGGCGCATTCTGATCCACATCACATTCTTCTCAATCTTCCGGACAAAAAAAGGCCGCGATTGCTCGCGGCCTTTTTCATGTAGCAACTACTAAGCCTTACAGCTCGGCGCGGAACTCAACACCGATCACGCGCGGGTCGTTCACGAACGCGGTGCGGTTGTTGAAATCGATGCCGCCGGTGATCACCTTCTTGTTCGTGATGTTGCGGCCGTACAGGGCCACCTCACGCTTGCCGAAGTCCCAGTTGTAGCCAACGCGCATGCCGCCTTCCAGGAACGGCTTGCTCTTGAACTCTTCCGAGTCGTACAGGAAGAAGTTCACTTCGCTGCGGTAGTTCCAGTCCGTATAGACGAAGAACTCGCCGCTTTCGCCGTACGGGATGCCGTAGCGTGCCGTCCAGGTGCCGATCCACTTCGGTGCGTTCGGCAGCGGGTTGCCGTTGATCAGCGCATTGCCGCCCGCGTTCAGCGGGTCGATCACCGTGCAGCCACCGCCGCAGGGGGCCACGGCCAGGTCGCTGTCCTTCAGCTCGGTGTGGTTATAGCTGCCACCGGCGGTCATGTAGAAGTTCGGGGTGAGGTACGCCTCGAGGTCGAACTCGGCGCCGTAGCCTTCCGTCTTCTTCGCATTGATCAGCTGGGTGACGTTGGTCGCGCCGCCCACGGCCGTCAGCTGCTGGTTGTGCATGTTGTACTTGTACACATCCGCGTTGAAACGCAGCTTGTTGTCGTCCGAGGTCGACTTGTAGCCGATTTCATACGAGGTGATCGTCTCCGGCTTCGCCGTGGAGATGCTGTTGGCGAAGTTGATGCGGCCCTGCACGCTGGGGGCGCGGAAGCCGTTGGCGATGCGACCGTAGACGTTAGAGTTGTTGCTGAGCTGCCAGGTGCCGGTCAGGTCGCCGCTCCAGCGGGAGTCCGTCGGGTTCGAGGTGAGTGGGCCCACCGGGCCGGTGAAGCCGAGGAAGCGCTCCGCCTTGAAGTCACGCTTGTCGTGCGACCAGCGCGCGGCGGCGCGGACGTCGAAGGTATCGGTGACGTTGTAGTCGGCCGAACCGAACAGCGCGTACGCCTTCGTGCGCTGGCTCTGGTCCACCCAGCCGTTGAGCACGTGGTTGTTGAGCGTGTCGTACGAGAAGTTCGTGATCGCGATGTCTTCGTCGAAGTAGTACGTGCCCACCTGCCACTTCAGGCGTTCGGCCGTGTCGTTCGACAGGCGGAATTCCTGGGTGATCTGGCGATCCTTCGGCAGCGCGTCGGCGGTCTCCGAGTAGAACGGCGTGGTGCGATCGGTGTAGCTCGGCTTGGCCGGCGTCTCGGAGGCATCGTAGCCGCCGTCGACATCGCCCAGGCTGTACGTGGTGGCGCGCTCCAGGCCCGTGATGGACGTGAAGTTGAGGTCGCCGAAGTGCCAGTTCAGGTGCAGGTTGCTGCCCCAGGTGAACAGGTGCTGCTTGTTGTTGCCATCCTGCGAGACCGAATTGCGGTCGAAGCCCGGCACGAACTGGTTGCCGCCCAGGGTGATCGAATCCGCGCGGTTGACCATGGCGCTGCCGTCGAGCCAGCGGGCGTGCACGTTGATCAGGGCATCGAAGCCGTCGGTGGCCTTGTACAGGGCCTGCAGGCGCACGGCGCGGTCGTTGTAACCGCCCAGGTCGTCCTTCTTGCCCTTGTAGTCATTGTCGATCCAGCCGTCGCGGTGCTGGGCGAGGGCGGACACGCGGCCCGACCAGTTGCTGGCCAGCTTGCCGCCGATCGCGGCTTCCGCATTGGCGGTGCCGTACGAGCCATAGGAGACGCGCGCGTAGCCTTCGGTTTCCTGGGTGGGCTTGCGCGATTCGAACTTGATCACGCCCGCGGGCGAGTTACGGCCGAACAGGGTGCCCTGCGGGCCGCGCAGCACTTCCACCTGCTCGAGGTCGAACAGCGGGAAGCCCTTTAGGATCGGGTTTTCCTGGACGATGTCGTCGTAAACCATCGACACCGGCTGTGATGCGTTGAGGTCGAAATCGCTGTTGCCGAGGCCGCGGATGTAGAAGCGCGGGAACTCACGGCCGTACGAGGTTTCTGCGTAGACGCTGGGTGCGCGCGAAGCGAGCTGGAGCACGCCGTCGCCCGCCTGGCCAAAGGCTTCGAGCTTTTCGCTCGTGAGCACCGTCATCGAGATCGGCACCTTCTGCAGGTCTTCCGTGCGCTTTTCAGCGGTCACGGTGACGGTTTCGAGCGTGGCCGTCTTGGCCTTGCTGGCGGGCTGCGGGGTCGGCGCGCTGTCCTGGGCGAACACCGAACCGGCCGCGAGGACGGTGGTGATGCTCAGGGCAATGGCGAGACGACGCGGCATGCGGCGCGTGCGTGCGATGGACATGGTGATGATTTCCGCCTGGGTGGGGGTACTGGGATGGAAACCGAGCCTCACCAACGTACGAACCGACGTACGGTGCCAAATCCCCTGGCGAGGCCCGAGCTTCGCAAATTATCCCCGTGACGCCCTCATGACGGAAGGGTTACTTGCGCGTAACACCCTCGGAATCTTTCGGGGCCTGGGCCTGTCACGGAAGTGAAACGAGGGCTGGCTAACGTGCCGCCCCAATCGGCGAAATCACACGATGCCGACAGATAGCGTCGGTATCGCCGACGTTTGAGTATTTTCTCAAGCCATTCGGAGCAGCCTCCCCATGAAACGACTTCCCCTGGCCGCCGCCTTCTGGACCATGTGCGGCACCGCGGCCGCGGAGGGCGCGCCCCAGGCCGCGATCGAGCTCTACGTTGATACGGCCACCCGGCAGATCTTTGCGGAGCCGGGCCCGGGCCGGCAGCGGCTCGGCAAGTTCGTACAGGCCTCGGACGAGGCGGCGGCCAGCCAGACGGCGCCCGTGGCCGGTGTGGCAGCGCCCACGGCGGTCGCGGCGGGCTCCGTCGCGCCCCCGGCGGCCACCGTCGCCAGCACCAAGCCATCATCCTCGTCGTCCGCCAAGGCCTGGTACGAGAAGCTCGCCATCCGTGGCTACGTGCAGATGCGCTACAACCAGGGCCTGGATGACGGCGCGAAAGACCTGAAGTCGCCGGGTGACCGCTTCATCGGCCGCGACCAGGGTTTCGGCATCCGCCGCGCCCGCGTGGTGATCAGCGGCGATGTCTCCGACCGGATGTCGATCTACATCCAGCCGGACCTCGCCAGCACGCCCAGTGGGTCCAGCACCACCAACTTCGCCCAGCTGCGCGACGCCTATGCGGACCTGTGGCTGGACAAGGAAAAGACCTGGCGCATCCGCGCGGGCCAGTCGAAGATCCCCTACGGCTGGGAAGACCTGCAGTCCAGCCAGAACCGCGTGGCCCTGGACCGTGCCGACGCACTGAACTCCGGCGTGCGCGACGAACGCGACCTCGGTGTCTTCGCCTACTGGTCGCCTTCCGTGGCGAAGGAGCGCTTCAGCTACCTGCAGAAGTCGGGCCTGAAGGGCTCGGGCGACTACGGCATGTTGGGTATCGGCGTGTACAACGGGCAGGGCGCGAATCGCCCGGACCGCAACGACCAGCTGCACACCGTGGTGCACTTCTCGTATCCCTTCAAGTTCGCCAACGGGCAGTACCTGGAAGTGGGCGCCGATGCCTACACCGGCCGCTACGTGGTCACGACCGGCTCGGCCACGATCAACGGCGCGACCTTTACGCCACGCGTGGATGCGCCGGAAGAGGGCTCCACGGATCGCCGTATCGCCGCGCACGTGGTGTACTTTCCGCAGCCGTTCGGCTTCCAGGCGGAGTGGACGGTGGGCAAGGGGCCGGAGCTGGACGTGGCACGGCGCATCATCCGCACGAAGGCCTTGCGTGGTGGCTATGCGCAGCTGATGTACAAATTCGACGGTGGCTACGGCTCGATGATGCCGTACGCGAAATGGCAGACCTACCGCGGTGCGTCCAAGTTCGACACCAATGCGCCGAAGATGGAAGTGGACGAGCTGGAGGCGGGCGTCGAGTGGCAGCCGAACAGCGCCGTGGAACTGGCGGTGGCGTTCGCGAACATGCGTCGCACGGATGTCAGTGCGGCGCCGTACAAGCGCATCGACGGCAAGCTGGTCCGCGTCCAGCTGCAAGTCAACTATTAAGGGTCATTTCTTCTTGTTGCCGGCGGCGAGGGATTTTTCACGGATGGCCTTGAACTCGCTGCCGTCTTTCCAGGTGGGCCACTCGTCGCTGTTGGCGAGCTTGTCGCCTACCTGGTAGTACGCCTGCACGTTCTGCATCACGCCGGTGAAATCCCAGCGCATGTCGTAGACGTCGGTGGGCTGGTGGTAGCGGTTCTTCGTGTAGTCGTCGGCCGCGGCCTGGCCGGCCGCCTTGCCACCCGTGACCATGTCGATGCCGCCACCGGCCGCGAGCGCCGGCACGCCGGCCTTGGCGAAGTTGAAGTGATCCGAGCGGAAATAGTGGCCCTTCTCCGGCGAGGCATCGCCGCTGATCACGCGGCCGTCGGCCTTCAGTACCTCGGCCAGGGTGTCTTCCAGCGTGCCCTGGCCCATGCCGGTCACTTCCATGTCCTTCGTGGGCCCGATGATCGGCAGCGCATCCATGTTGATGTCGGCGACGGTCTTGTTGAGCGGGAAGGGCGGGTGCGCCACGTAGTACTTCGAGCCGAGCAGGCCGGATTCTTCCATCGTCACGGCGGCGAACACCACGGTGCGCTTCGGCTTCTCCTGGGCGAACTTGCCGGCGATTTCCAGCAGCGCGGCGATGCCCGTACCGTTATCGACGGCACCGTTGTAGATCTGGTGGCCCTTCAGGGCCGGGTCGTGGCCGAGGTGGTCCCAGTGTGCGGTGTACACCACCGCTTCGTCGGGCTTCTCGCTTCCCTTCACCATGCCGATGACGTTGTTGCTCAGCGAATGGGTGATGTTGCTGTGCAGCTGGATGTTGGCTTTCGCATCCAGCGGTACGGCCTTGAAGCCGCGCACGTCGGCCTGTTTGGCCAGATCGTCGAAGTTCTTGCCGGCCTTGGCGAACAGGCGCTGCGCGGCTTCATGCGACAGCCAGCCGGCGACGGGCAGGCGCGGTGCCGGGTCTTCGCTCTCGGGCAGGTCCAGGCGCGGCGTGGTCCAGCCACTGCGCACCACGTTCCAGCCGTAAGCCGCCGGTTCGGTCTGGTGGACGATAAACACGGCCGCGGCGCCCTGGCGGGCGGCCTCTTCGTACTTGTAGGTCCAGCGGCCGTAGTAGGTCATCTCGCGGCCCTTGAACAGGGTCGGGTCGTTGCCGTTCCAGCCCGGGTCGTTGACCAGCACCACGAGGGTCTTGCCCTTCACGTCGAGGCCGTCGAAGTCGTTCCATTGGGCTTCCGGGGCGTTCACCCCGTATCCGGCGAAGACGATGTCCGAATCCTTCAGCTCCACGTCGGATTTCGCCTGCAGCGTGCCGACGACCATATCCGTGCCAAACGCGAAGGCTTCGGTGCCGCCGCCTTCGCTGACATCGAGCTTCAGGCTGTCCTGGCCAGTCAGTTCGGTCGACACGGCGGGCACGGTCTGCACCCAGTCGCCCTTGTTGCCGGGCGACAGGCCCATCCGCTTGAACTGCTCGATGATGTAATTCGTGGTCAGGCGCTCGCCCAGGGTGCCCGGCTTGCGGCCGTCGTATTCGTCCGACGAGATGACCCGCAGGTGTGCCGCGAAATCACCCGCCGTGATATCCGGGGTGAAGTCGTGTTTTTCGTTGGCCACGGCCGGCAGCGGCGGGGGCGGGGCGGTGGAAGGCCGGGCGGGTGCCGTCGAGGCGGCGGCGGGCGCGGCCTTGTCTTCGTCGTGGGAGTGGCAGGCAGCCAGGGCCAGGGCGGACAGGCAGGCGAGGGCGATTCGGCGCATGGGTCGGGGTTCCCGGGGCGTCAGTGGCACGAAGCCCGAGTGTAGCCGCATCCGTCCCGCTGTCGCCTGATACCCGGGCCGGTCATAATGGGCGGTTCCCCTGAACGAAAAAGGCCCCCCTTCCATGCGCATCGGCATCGACTTCGGTACCAGCTACTCCGCCGCCGCGGCCGTGGTGGACGGCGAGCTGCAACTGGTGCGCTTCGGCGAGGAGCGCCAGTTCCGCACGGCGGTGTTCTTCCCCGAGGTGGTGCCGGACTTCGACGACTTCGTGCTCACCCCGGTGCTGGAGGCGCAGGTCGACACGATCGTTCGCGCGACCCGGTCGGACGAGCGCCGCACCGGCCGCACGGCCCGTTCCGACCGCGACGTGCGACGTGACGCCATCCGCGTCGTGCGCCGGCAGTGGATGGAAGAGCGCATGCGCGAGGCCGCGTCATCGTCGGTGGCGAGCTTCCAGGACGCGCTGTTCGGCGAGGCGGCCGTGGAGGCCTATCTGGAAGAGGGCACCGGCAACCTCATCGAATCGCCCAAGTCGATGTTTGGCTACAAGCTGGATCCGCGGGTGCGCAAGACCATCGTCAGCATCGCCGCCCACATCCTGGAGCACGTGCGCCTCGTCGCCACGCGCCAGTTCGGCGTGCCGGTGCGCGAGGCCGTGATTGGCCGCCCGGTGGAGTTCCGCAGCTCGATGGGCCCGGCCGGCGGCGAGCAGGCGCTGGGGATCCTGCGCGAGGCGGCCGGGATCGCCGGTTTCGATGCCGTCTCGTTCCTCGAGGAGCCAGCGGCTGCCGCCATGCACTACCACCTGTCGCTGCCCGAGCGGCAGCGCGCGCTCATCGTGGATATCGGCGGCGGTACTACCGACGTCGCTTACGCCGAACTGGGCGCCGGCGAGACGCCGGTGATGCACCGCAGCTGGGGCCTGCCGCGCGGTGGTACCGACCTCGACGTGGGCATGAGTCTGCATAGCCTCATGCCGCTGTTTGGCAAGGATATTTCCGGCGTGCCCGTGCACCATTTCGTGGAAGCGGCCAGCGTGCACAACCTGCCCAAGCAGCGCGAGTTCCGTAAGCAGGACTACCGGCAGGTGGACGAGCCGTTCGCCTCGCGCCTGCGTGCCCTGCAGGGCACCGGCGCCACCACGCGCCTGAACCAGCAGGCCGAGCGCATGAAGATCGAGCTCTCCGGCGCTGACCAGGCGGCCGCCGTGCTGGACTTCATCGAGCCTGGCCTGGCCAGCCATGCCGCGGGCAGCGATTTCCGGGTGGCGTCGGAGGATTTCCTCGACCGCATGGCCCGTTTGCTGGACGAGGCGCGCGGGAACATCGCCGACGCACCGGCCAGCATTTTCCTGACGGGCGGCACCTCCCGATCCCCGCAGGTTCGTGATCGCGTGGCGGCCAGCTTCCCGGGTATCCCGGTGGTCCACGGTGATCCGTCCCTCGGCGTGGTCTCGGGCCTGGCTCAGGCGGCACTTTTGCCAGATTCATCAAATGTTTCTGGCGCCGCGTAAGCGAATTCGGCAGATTCACAATTCACTGGCATTTCCTCGCATACACGGTTAGTTATATCGCCGGGCACTCTTCTTTTTCCGGGGTGGTTGCGGTGTCCACGGAGTAGCTTGCAGGCGTCGGGCCTGCCTGGATCAACGCGGGGGTGCGTATGGGACAGTGGAATGGGTCTTTCGGAGCCGGTGGCATGAGGGGTGCCACTCACATCAACACAACATCGCAGGAGGGGCAGGCATGACGCGCCCCATGGACGTACAAGGTCTAGAGGACTTTGACCTCGTGACGCTCGGTGCCGCGCTCGGCATCTGTGAGGTCGATCTGCTGACGCTGAGCCCCGCGCGACCGCGCGCCGCGCTCGCGTCCCGCACGCACGATGGGGTGACGTACCTCACGGCGCATCTGGACTTCGATGTGCGCGGTGCGCTCACGGTGCCTGATGACTCCTGCATGCTCATCTACATGCACGAAGCCGGTGAACGCAGCTGGTGCCAGGGCGTCGGTGTCGAGTCGGAAATGGCGGTGACGCTCCTGCGTGGCACGCCCACCGACTTCATGTTCGAACGCGGTACGCGGTTCACCCTCGTGGTGGCACCGTATGCGCGGTTCCGATCGCGTTTCATGGCGTCCGACCATGCGGATGTGGACATGGCCGCCCAGCGGCTACGCCTGTTTGCCGTGAACTCCGAACCGCTCAAACGTGCGTGGCGGCAGATCCGCGACCGCGTGCGTGCCGGTGAGGACGACGGCTTCGCACCGATCGAAGACCTGCTCGACGAACACATCCGGATGGCGCTGTCGTCGTCGTCCGAAGACCGTCCGGTGGCCTCGCGTGGCCGTCGTGCGCACTACCAGGTCATGCGTCGGGCGGAGCGCTTCATGCGCGCCAACCTGCGTCGCGATATCTATTCGCAGGAGCTCTGCCAGGCGGCAGGCGCCAGCGAACGCGGCCTGCGCTATGCGTTCGACGATCTGCTGGGGATCCCGCCCAACCGCTACCTGGCCATGCTTCGCCTGTGCACGGCCCATCGCAGCCTCGTTACCGCGGAAGCGGGCCGTCGCTCGGTGAAGTCGGTGGCACTGAGTTGCGGCATGTGGGACCTGTCGCGTTTTGCCGAAAAGTACCGCAGCGTGTTCGGGGAGCAGCCGCGCGAAACCCTGACCCGCAGCGTGCCGGATGACCTTCTCGTCGAAGAAATGGACGACATGTGATCCGAAACGGCACGAATTGCCGTTTCGGCTTAGCAAGATGCCGCATTTGATCAGTGAAGGCATGACGGTCCACCTCTAATCGACCCAGGCACGCAGCGTGCGTGTCAGGGGCCAGGGGGTGGTACCGTGAAACAGCTAGTGGTTTCCTCGTTTTTGCGCGCCGTGCAAACGGCGCGCTTTTCTTTTAGGCGTCTGCACAGCCTGCGCCGCTACGCTTCCTTCCGGGCCGCCTGCATGGCGGCCCTTGTTTTCCTGACCGGCGGCCTGGCGGCCCAGGACGCCCGACAAACGGCCCCTGCGCCAAGCCCCGGCGCGACGGTGGCGGCCGAACCGGCCCCTGCTGTCGTCGCTGCCACGGTGGCGGTGCCGACGAAAAAGAAAACGAGCACCGCTACGGACGACAGCACGGACGACGACGAGACCGCGAGCACATCGACATCGACGGAATCGACGAGCGCGACGAGCGGCACCTCGACGCTGGCGACCTTCAGCTCGCTGGGCGCGACGGTATCGACGCGGGCCGCCTTTACGTCCACGCCCTTCCTGGCGGCCGCAGCACCGGCATCGCTGTCCGTGCAGCCCATGCTGATCGCCCCGGGCGATCCGCGCTATCCGCTGCCGGCCGAGCCCAACCGCGCCGGATTGATCCTTGGCACCGGCGGGCTGGTGGGCAGCGTGGGCGGGGCCC
Organism: Luteibacter pinisoli; assembly: GCF_006385595.1. NCBI lineage: Bacteria > Pseudomonadati > Pseudomonadota > Gammaproteobacteria > Lysobacterales > Rhodanobacteraceae > Luteibacter > Luteibacter pinisoli. The sequence continues at coordinate 2,903,925 of NZ_CP041046.1, read as the reverse complement.
TGTCACCCACGCTCACTTCGCTGCTCAATCCGAACAGCAACTACCTGTCCAGCGGTGCGCTTAACCTTGCCAGCGTCAATGTCACCGGTACCTTCTCCAGTCTCGGCATTGGCGGGCTGAACCTGGTCAACCTGACGCCGCTGACGACCACCATCAACGGCACGGTGCTGGGCCAGAACAACCACCTCACCCTGCTCGGCGGCGTCACCTCCGACAGCTACATCACCAATATCAACCGCGGCACGGACGGCTTCGCCTCCAACGGCCTCGGCGGCATCCTGCTGCCGGGTGGCTCGCCAGCGTGGTCGAACGATTGCGCGTCGCTGCTCGGCATTCCGCTGGCGCATTGCTGGGCGGTGAATCCCGCGCAGGACAACCAGGTGCTGGTCGGCGACAAGGCCACGGCGAATGGTTCGCAGGAAGTGGTGATCGGTCGCGGTGCCAGCCACACGTTGCCGGCGGAAGATGCGAACACCGTGTTCCCGGGATCCGGTCGCAACGATCCGAACAATCCCTCGGGCGTGCCGACGAACAACTACGCCACGCGCAAAGGCAATTCGGTGGTGGTGGGCGATAGCGCCTCGGGCACGGCGAACGCGCAGACCATCGTCGGTGCGAATGCCACGTCGAACCAGGTGAACTCGGTGGTGCTGGGCAACGGGTCCGTGGGCGATCGCGCCGGTGCCGCCGGGTACGTGCCGTTCGGCCTCGCGGCCGCGCAGAATTCGGTCGGCGCGGTGTCCGTCGGTGGCACGGGCGCCGAGCGGCAGATCACCCACGTCGCCGCGGGCTCGGATAACTACGACGCCGTCAACGTCCTCCAGCTGAAGGGCGCCACGGCGCAGCTCAGCGCGCTGAGCCTGCTGTCCGTCACCTACGATGCGGACGGCAACGGCCTGCCGACCAACTCGCTGACGCTGCGTGGCGCGGGCGTGGGGACGGGTTCGGTGGGCCTGCACAATCTCGGCGCCGGTTCGCTGGCCGCCGGCAGCCTCGACGCGGTGAACGGTACGCAGCTGAACACCACGAACCAGGCCGTCGCTGCGTACTTCGGTGGCACCACGACGGTGAGCGCCGCCGGTGTCTTCACCGCGCCGACGTTCAATGCACCGGCGATCAGCAGCGCAGGCGTCGTCACGCCGGGCACCGTCAACAATGCGAGCGCGGCGTTCACCACGCTGGGCACGTCAGTGACCAACCTCAACACGCGCATCGATACGCTGGGTACGACGGGCCTGGCCTACCTCAAGGTGAACTCCACCGGCGCCGCCAGCGTCGCCACCGGCGTGGACGCCGTGGCGCTCGGTGCGGGCGCCGTGGCATCCCACGGCAACAGCGTGGCCCTGGGCGCGGGCTCGGTGACCAGCGTCGGTGCGCAGACAGGCTATACCGCTATCGGCGTGGCCGCGCCGCAGACGTCGTTGGGCGAAGTGGCCGTGGGCACGCGCAAGATCACAGGCCTGGCCGCTGGCAGCGCGCCGGCGGATGCCGTGAACGTGGCGCAGCTGACCGGCGTGAACAACAGTGTCACCGCGCTGGGCCGCCTCGCCGTGCAATACGACGCGGATGGCTCGGGCAACCGGACGAACCACGTCACCCTGGGTACGGTCGGGACGGGCACCGTGGGCCTGGGTAACCTCGCCGCGGGCACGGTCACGGCCGGCAGCGCCGATGCCATCAACGGCGCGCAGCTCAGCCGCACGAACCAGGCCGTGGCCGCGTACTTCGGCGGCGGCGTGGTGGCCGATGCCACCGGTACCTTCACCGGTCCCACCTTCAACACGCCGCTGATCGATACCGCCGGCAATGTCAGCGTCGGTGCCGCGGTGAATGTCGCCGGTGCCTTCACCAACGTGGGCACCTCGCTTACCAGCATCAACACAAGGATCAACTCGCTCGGCACCACGGGCCTGCCGTACCTCAAGATCAACTCGACAGGTGCCGCCAGCAGCGCGACGGGCCTCGATGCCATTGCCCTCGGTGCGGGCGCGTCCGCGACGAATGCCAACAGCATCGCGCTGGGCGCAGGCTCGGTAACGAGTGTCGGTGCACAGGCCGGCTACACCGCGATCGGCGTGGCCGGTGCGCAGACTTCTACCGGCGAAATCGCCGTGGGCACGCGCAAGATCACTGGGCTCGCCGCCGGCAGCGCCGCAGGCGATGCGGTGAACGTGGCGCAGCTGACGGGCGTGAGCAGCAGCGTGGGCGCCCTCGGCCGGCTGGCCGTGCAGTACGACAACGATGGTGCCGGCAATCCGCTCGGCCATGTCACCCTGGGCGGCACCGGCAGTCCTGCGGTGGGCCTCGGTAACGTCGCCGCGGGTGCCACGACCGCGGGCAGCCTGGATGCGATCAATGGCAGCCAGCTGTTCACCAGCAACGCGTCGCTGGCAGCGATGCTTGGCGCGGGTGCCAGCTTCAACGGCACGGTGTTCCGGCCGCCGCAGTACCTGCTCAACGCAGTGAACGTTGGTGGCAGCACCAGCCCGGTGCTGGCGACCGACGTCGGTGCCGCCTTCGTTTCCGTCGATACCTCACTCGGCAACCTCAACGCGCGCGTCAACGCGTTGAACCTCGGCAATACCTTCCTGGCGGTGAACTCCGCGGGCGCACCGGCGGTGGCCGGGGGCGCGGAAAGCGTGGCACTGGGCAGCGGCGCGTCGGCGCCCAACGCCAACAGCGTGGCCCTGGGGGCGGGATCGACCACGGCCGTGGGTGCGCGCACCGGCTACACGCCGTACGGCCTGGCGGGCACGCGCTCGTCGGTGGGCGAAGTGAACGTCGGCAATCGCACCGTGGCCGGCGTGGCCGCAGGCGTTGCGGCGAATGAAGCGGTTAACGTGGAGCAGCTCGCGACGGTGAACGCGGCCGTCGGCGGTACGCTGGCCGCCTGGTCGGGTGGCGGGGCGGTATACAACCCCGCCACCGGCACGGTCACGGCGCCCACGTATTCGCTGGTCAGCGTGAGCGCATCGGGCACCACGCCGGGCACCGACTACCACAGTGCGGCCGATGCCTTCGCCTCGCTCAACGGTTCGCTGGTGAACATCAACAATCGTCTCGCCGCGGTAGGCGTGGGCTCCGCGTACGTGGCGGTGAACTCCACCGGTGCGGGCGCCAATGCCGGCGGTGCCGAGTCGGTCGCGGTGGGCGGCGGCAGTGTCGCCGCTGGCAACAACTCGGTCGCGCTAGGCAGCGGGGCAAGCGCCCCGGCGGCCAACAGCGTCGCGCTGGGCAACGGCTCGGTGGCCGCCACGGGTGCCCAGGTGGGCTATGCCGCGTATGGCCTCGCCGCACCACAAACGTCCAGTGGCGAGGTCAACGTCGGCAACCGCACGCTGAGCGGCGTGGCCGCCGGCGCTGCCGACAACGACGCCGTGAACGTGCAGCAGCTGCGCACCGTCAGCGGCGACGTGGGCTCGCTCGGCCAGATCGCCGTGCGCTACGACGACGCGGGCAACGGCCTGCCGACCAACAGCATCACCCTTACCGGCGCGGGAACGGGCCGCGTGGGTATCCACAACATGGCAGACGGGTCGCTCGCCTCGGCCAGTTCGGACGCGGTGACGGGTGGCCAGCTCAACACGGCGTACACCGCGCTCGCGTCCAGCCTGGGCGGCGGCGCCGCGTTCAACGGCACGGCGTTTGTCGCGCCGACCTACGCCTTGAGTACGGTTGATGCGAGCGGCACCGTGGGTGCCGCGACGTTTACCGATGCCGGTTCGGCCGCGGGCTCGAACAACGCGTCGATCCTCAATGTGAATGCGCGGCTCAGTGCGATCGCCGCGAGCGGCACGAACTACGTCAAGGTGAATTCCACGGGCGCGGCGGCGAGCGCCACCGGCGCCGACAGCGTCGCGATCGGCCCAGGTGCCGTGTCGTCGTTCGACAACAGCGTGGCCATCGGTGCAGGCGCCGCGACCACCGTGGGTGCGGAAGCCAGCTACACCGGCTACGGCCTGGCCGCGCCGCAGACCTCGGCCGGCGAAGTGAACCTCGGCAACCGCAAAGTCACTGGCGTGGCCGCGGGCACGCTGGATACCGACGCCGCCAACATCGAGCAGTTGCGCGCGGTGTCGGGGGATGTCGGTTCCATCGGCCGCGTGGCCGTGCGTTACGACGTGGACGGTGCAGGCAACCCGCTGAATCGCGTCAGCCTCGTCGGTGACGGCCTGGGCGGCCCCGTGGCGATGACCAACGTGGCCGCGGGCAGCACGGCGGCCGGCAGCCTGGACGCGGTGAATGGCGGCCAGGTGGCGCAGGCCAATCAGGCGGTGGCCAGTGCGCTCGGTGGTGGCGCGGGCATCGACGCCGTAGGTCACCTCGTGGCGCCTTCCTACACGCTGCCGACCGTGGCGGCCGATGGCACGGCCGGCGTCTCGACCTCGGGTGATGTCGGCACGGCGCTGGCCAGCCTGGGTGGCTCGGTCAACAACGTGAATACGCAGGTGTCGAACCTCTACACCACCGGCTCGAAGTACTTCCAGGCGAATTCCTCCGGTGCGGCAGCGACGGTGGGGGCAGGGGATGCGGTAGCGATCGGCCCCGGTGCCAGCGCCATCCACGCCAACAGCGTGGCGCTGGGTGCGAACTCGACGACCACGGTAGGTGCGCGCGCGAACTATGCCGCGATCGGTCTCGTGCCCACGCAGAACTCGCTGGGTGAAGTGAACATCGGCTCGCGCCAACTCACCGGCGTCGCCGCCGGTAGCCAGGACGCGGACGCCGTCAACGTGGCGCAGCTGCGCGGTGTCAGCCAGAGCGTGGGCCAGCTGGGCGCGCTGTCCGTGCGCTACGACGACGCCGGTGACGGCACGCCGTTGAACAGCGTCACGCTGGCCGGCGCAGGCGGCGGCCCGGTGGCGATCCACAACCTCGCTACGGGAAGCATCTCGCTCACCAGCACGGATGCGGTGAACGGCGGACAGATCTTCGCCACGCGCGCTGCGACCGCGCAGGTACTCGGCGGTGGCGCGTCCGTGGATCCGACGACCGGTGCGCTCAACGCACCGACGTATGCGATCACCCAGGTGGCCGTGGATGGCAGCACCAGCCAGTCGAACCAGAACACCGTCGGCGCGGCATTTACGGCCGCCGATAACTCCCTCAGCAACCTCAACACGCGCGTGCAGGGCATCTACGACACGGGCGTGAAGTACGTCCGCATCAACTCCACGGGCCCGCAGAGTTCCGCCGCGGGCGCGGACAGCGTCGCCCTGGGCAGCAGCGCTGATGCGTCGGCCAATAACAGCGTGGCACTGGGCGCGAACTCGGTCGCCGCACTGGGCAGCCAGGCGAATTACGCGGCCTACGGCCTTGCCACGCCGCAGAACTCGGATGGCGAAGTGAACGTCGGCAATCGTCAGGTAACCGGGGTGGCCGCAGGTAGCGCGGACCACGACGCCGTAAACGTCTCGCAGCTGCGTGCCGTCGACCAGGCCGTGCGCGATACCGCCTCCGGCGCCGTCGCGTACGACACGGATGCGGGTGGCAATCGCCTCGCGCATGTCACGCTGGGCGGCGTCGGTGCCGGCACGGCCGTGGGCATCGGCAACCTTGCCAATGGCGTGCTCTCCGCCGGCAGCCGCGATGCGGTGGCTGGCGGACAGCTCTACAGCGCCGGCGTTTCCGTCGCCAGCCTGTTCGGTGGCGGCGTGGTTTTTGATCCGCTCACCGCCACGTTCACCGCGCCGAGCTTCGCGCTGCGCACGGTGCAGGCCGATGGCACGGTGACGTTGCCGGGCTCGTACGGCGATGCGGGCACGGCGATGGCCTCGCTCGATACCTCCATCGTCAACCTCAACCAGCGCGTTTCGGCGCTGGGCGCCGGCTTCATCAGCCCGTACATGGATGTGGACTCCACCGCGGCGGCCGCGCAGGCTACGGGCAGCGATTCAACCGCGATGGGTGGGGCCGCCGAGGCCACCGGTGAGGGTGCCTCGGCGATTGGCGGCAGCGCGCGTGCGCTGGCCGTGCGTGCGCTTGCCATGGGTAACGGCAGCCTGGCCACCACGGACGGCGCCGTCGCCATCGGTTCGAATGCGGTGGCCGATCGCACCGGCACGGGCACCGAAGCGTTCACCGGCCTGGCCGTGCCCGCGCAGGGCGTGGTCTCGGTGGGCAGCAGCGGCAACGAGCGGCAGATCACCAACGTCGCTGGTGGCACGGAAGACACCGATGCCGTGAACCTCCGCCAGCTGCGTGCCGTGAGCACCCAGGTTGGTGATCTTGGCGCGTCCGCGGTGACCTACGATGACCCGACCCATCGCGTGGCCACGCTCAATCGCAATGGCGTCTCGGTGCGCATGGCCAACCTGGCCGCGGGCGCGGTGGCGCAGGCGAGCACGGACGCGATCAACGGCGGCCAGATGTGGGCCTGGACGCAGGACGCCAGCAACAGCTACAGCAATCTCGCGCTGTACAACGCCGTGCAGGCGTTGCAGGCCGGTGGTGGCGGCACGGGTAACAACGCGGCGCTGGCGGTGAACAACACCAACAACGCCCCGGCGGCCGTGGCCGCGGGCAATAACACCCTGGCCACGGGCGTGGGTTCCTCGGCGAGTGGCACCAACAGCACGGCGCTCGGCAACGGGGCCCAGGCGACCGCCGACAACGCGGTGGCGGTGGGCAGCGGGTCGGTGGCCGATCGCGCCAACACGGTATCGGTGGGCGCGACGGGCGCGGAACGCCAGGTCACCAACGTCGCCGCGGGTACGCGGGATACCGACGCGGCCAACGTGAGCCAGGTGAACGCGGTGCGCGCGTCCAGCGTGCAGTACGCCACGCTGGCCGATGGCAGCCCGGACTACAGCAACCTCACCGTGGGCGCTGCGGGCACCCCGGCGACGATCCACAACGTGTCGGCGGGCGTCGCGACGACCGATGCGGCCAACGTGGGACAGCTGAACCAGGTGGCCGACTGGTCGCGCAGTTACACGGACGCCAAGGTCAACGCGGTAAGCCGGGAGATCCAGCAGAGCACCAACCGGGCAAGCGCGGGCGTCGCCTCGGCGATGGCGATGGCCGGTTTGCCGCAGGCCACGACGCCGGGCCGCAACATGGCGGCGGTGGCGGGTGGCACCTTCCGGGGTGAGTCCAGCATCGCCGTCGGCATCTCCACGGTGACCGACAGCGGAGGCTGGATCTACAAGGCCAGCGGCACCGCCAATTCGCGTGGTGACGCGGGCTTCAGCGTGGGGGCTGGCATGGAATGGTAAGGCTCAGGGTGGCCGAGACGAGACAGGCAACCAACTTCGGGTTGCCTTTCTCCGGGCGTAGCGGTATTGGTAAGGCAAGTCCCAGCTTGCATCACATGCCTAAACGTCTTGATATCAGGCTTCTTGCCCCGTCCGGTTACGCGGAGGACCGCGCCGCCTGCCAACGCGCCATTGAACGACTTGTCGCCGCCGGGCATACGGTGCGTGGCAGTGAGGTCGTGGATCGCGTCGCGCTCCGCTTTGCCGGTAGCGATGAGCAGCGCGCCGCGGACATCAACCAGCTCGCCAGCCCCGATCATCCGTTGCCCGACGTCGCCATGGCGATCTGCGGCGGCTACGGCGCCATCGCGCTGCTGGATAAGCTCGATTACGAGGGGCTGAAGGCGCGCTTCGCGGAAGGACGCTGCGTGCTGGTGGGCCATGGCGATTTCACGGTGATCCAGTGCGCCATGCTGGCGCGCTGTGGCATCGGCAGCCTGCACGGGCCGATGCTGGTGCAGGACTTCGGCGCGGGCTATCTGCGCGAAGGCACCTGGCGGCACTTCTGGCAGACCCTCGAAGGCCCGTCCATGGATGTCAGCTGGGCCGTGCCCGAGGGCATCCCGGCGGGCCGGGTGGAGGGCACGCTATGGGGTGGCAACCTTTCTGCGTTGTGCAGTCTCGTTGGCACGCCGTATATGCCGGTGGTCGACGACGGCATCCTCTACATCGAGGAGACCGGCGAACAGGCGTTCCGCATCGAGCGCATGCTCTACGAGTTGCTGCTCGGAGGCGTGCTGAAGAACCAGCGCGCGATCCTGCTGGGCGGCCTGGGCGGCCAGCGCGTCAGCGAGTACGACAACGGCTACGACATCGACCATGCACTGGAGCGCTTCAGCCACGCCTGTGGCCTGCCGATGCTGCGCGGGCTGGCCTTCGGCCACGGCCAGGACAAGTGGACGCTGCCCTTCGGTGCGAAGGGCGTGGTCGAGCTAAGCAACGGTCATGCGGTGCTCTCGTCGCACCGCTACAGCCACGTGGGAGTCACCGCCGGCGCCTGAGCCGGCGGCTTTCCTGTCAGGCAGTCATCTGGGTGGCGCCGATGACGCCGATAAAGACGATGGAGAGCATCCAGAAGCGCGCAGGATCGCGCCACACGCACACACCCAGGCAGACGATGCCCAGCGTGCACGAGACGATGCCGGCGGCCGTGAGGCCGAGTGCGGCGAGCGACGGGTCGCCGCCCGAGGCGATAAGCATGGGACGGAAGATGGCGTACCAGGCCAGGATCAGGCAGGCACCACCGACGATGCCCAGTAGCCAGTTGGATGGATGGTTCTTTGGCAGGAGCTGGATGCCGAGATAGATAGCAAGAACGACGACAGCGAAAACGATGAGCAGCAAAGCCATGCATTGACCCCTTTGTCGTGGCTCGCGGTCCCCACCGCTAAAGCCGTCCGCCGAGCATGGACCATGGGGGAGCTGAGGTCATGCTGCGCCGCGCAAGGGGAAAAAGCCGCGAGACGGCCCGTTTCGTCGGCGCTCGTGGCGTTTCGTCGGCTAATCCCGCCGGGGGCCGGATGGCCGTCGTATGCTCGCCGCCATCGTCAAGGGAGCGCCTCGCATGGCCAGCATTCGATTTATCGCCCGCCTTATCGCCGCATGGATCGCCGCGTTGTGCGTCGTGGTGGTGATGTGGCAATCGCTGGACTGGACGCACGATTTCCCATGGTTCTTTACCCTGGCCTGGTGCGTCGGCCTCCTGCTGGCGCTCGCCCGCGGCGTCACCCATCTTTACCGCGTGCGCACGATCGCCGGCCGCATCGATCAGGAAACGGTGGCCAACCGCCAGCGCCGCCGCGTTGAAGTGCCCTACAGCGTGGACGAAGCACTCGACCTGGTCGAAGGCGTGGTGCGCGCGTTGCCCGACATCCAGGACGTGACCGCGGCGCGCGGCGGACTGCAGGTACGCGGCATGATCCGGCACGCCGTCGCCGAGCCGCAGTCGCTGCCCCTGCGCAAGCGCCGTCCGCACGACCCCTTCCAGCGCGATACGCGCGTCAACGCCTCCGTGGTGCCGGGCGAGGGCGCATGCACCGTGCTCTTCGTCTGCGAGCCCGACAGCGGCGCATGGACCGACTGGTTCAATCCGGACGGCGGCGTCTCGCTGGAGCTGGCCGAAACGCTGGTTCGCGCGCTTACCCAGCGCATTACCGAGCGGCGCAACCGCGAGCGTGCCGATGCCCGCCAGACGGTGATGGAAAAGGAGCTCACCGCCGCGCAGCTGAACCTGCTGCAGGCCCAGGTGGAACCGCACTTCCTCTACAACACCCTGGCCAGCGCGCAGGAACTGGTGCGTACCGATCCGGTGCGCGCGGACAAGATGCTCGGTCATCTCATCGACTACCTGCGCCGCTCGCTGCCGCGTACCGACGGGTCGCTGTCCACGGTGGGCCAGGAGCTCGAACGTAGCACGTCGTGGCTGGAGATCATGCGGCTGCGCATGGGCGAGCGCCTTGCCGTGCACGTCGATGTACCGGCCTCGTGCATGGCCTATGCGATGCCGTCGATGATGCTGCAGACGCTGGTCGAGAACGCGATCAAGCATGGCCTTGAGCCGAAGCCCGGTGGTGGTGGCATCTGGATCCGCGCCGCCTGTGATCCCGTCGGCCTGTCACTCACCGTCGCCGACGATGGCATGGGCCTGCGCAGCGATGGCAGCGGAAGCGGCATTGGCCTGAAGAACCTGCGTGAACGCCTGCGCCTCACGTACGGCGGTAGCGCCACCTTCACCATCGGCAATAACTTCCCCAGCGGCGTCGCCGCCACCATCACGCTGCCGGTGACGGAGGCGACCCATGCCTAAGTGCATCATCGCCGAAGACGAAAAGCTGCTGTCGGCGGCCTTGCAGCGCGAGCTGGCGAAAGCCTGGCCCGACCTGCAGGTGGTGGCGGTGGCGGAGGACGGTGGCGAAGCGCTGGACGCGATCGTCGAACACCAGCCCGAGATCGCCTTCCTCGACATCCGCATGCCCGGCCTCACCGGCATGGAAGTCGCGGCGGCCGCGGCCGACGCCAGCCCGCGCACCCTGGTGGTGTTCATCACCGCGTACGACCAGTACGCCGTCGATGCCTTTGAGCGCGGCGCCGTGGATTACCTGCTGAAGCCCGTCTCGGCGGATCGCCTGGCCCAGACCGTGGAGCGCCTGCGCAGCCGGCTCGCCGACGCGGAGAAGCACGTCACGCGCACCGGCCGCCTGGCGCGGGACATGCGCGATCAGTTCGAGGCGACCCCGGATGAGCCGCTGACGTGGATCACGGCGAGCACCGGCCGGGCGACGCGCCTGATCATGGTCGAGGACGTGATTTATTTTCGCGCGGACAACAAGTACACGCTGGTGGCCACAGCCGACGGCGATGCGCTGCTGAGCCGGCCGATCCGTGAATTGCTGGCGCTGCTGGATCCACGCACGTTCCGGCAGATCCACCGTTCCACCATCGTCAACCTGCGTCAGGTCGCTTCGGTAGAGCGCGACGACGGAGGACGCGGCTGCCTGCACCTGCGCGGCCGCCCGGAAACCCTCACCGTGAGCCAGCCGTTCATGGCCATCTTCCGCGCCATGTGACGAAGGAGTCTTCCATGCGCCTCGTACTCGCCATCGTTTACTGCTTTGCCAACCTGTTTGGATACGTCAGTGCCGATAGCCGCGGCCTGGTGGTGATGACCCACGACATGGCCTGCGTCTCGTCGCCTGTCCCGGGCGGTTCCCCGGGACAGGCCAACGTCAAGGGTTACTGGCGCGGCACCACCGTGAAGGTGATCTTCGACGGATGTTCCGCATCGTGGTGCACCGCGTTGTGCGCGATCACGCCCTTGGTTTCGTCGTAGTTGTTGCCACCGGTATTGAGGTTGCGGTCGAAGCGCGGGAAGTTGCTGCTCGACACCGCCACGCGCAGCTTGTGGCCCGGGAAGTAGAAGTTGCTGGTGTCGATGGGCTGGAACGTCACCTTGTACACATCGCCTTCCTTCATCCACACCGGCGGCTTGTCATAACCCTCGCGGTAGCGCATGCGCTGGATGTTCTCGGTGAGGTTAAAGGCACGCCCATCCGGGTACACGTCCATCACCTTGAAGGTGAAGTCGGTGTCCTTCGCATCCGACGACACATACAGCGTCACCGTGATCGGCCCGGAGACTTCCGTCCCTTCCTTGAACGGCTCGGAGTCGTAGACGAGGATGTCGTTGCGGGTGAGTTGGGTGTTCTGGTCGAACGAGCCGAACTTCACCGCATTGCCCTGGCAGCAGCCACCGCCGCCGAAGGTGGTGACCGGGTTCATCGGGTCGTAGATGAAGGTGTCGGGGTGGTCGGTACCACCGGCCGCGTCGACCAGCTTGCCGTCGCCGTACAAGGTATTGGCCTTGCCACCGCTGGTGAAGTACAGGTCGTGGGTCACCGCGCCCACCGGCGGCCAGGTCTGCGTGTTATGCCACTTGTTCTCGCCCATCACGTAGTACATCACCTTCGCCTGTTTATCGACGACGGGGCTGTCCACGCCCTTGAGCCACTTGTCGAACCAGCCGTACACCAGGCTGTCGTAATCGAAGCGTGCGTCGCCCACGTCGAGGTCGCCGATCATGGTGTGCTCGGTGGCGCGGGTATAGGCACAGTGCAGGGCGGGCGCGATCACGGCGTACTGCTGGTCGGCCACGTCCTTCGGCGCGGTGGCGCGCACGTGGTTGTACGCGGCCAGGTTGGGCGACACGGAAACGTCGAACCAGCTCATGAACCACAGGCCGGGCTTGGTGATCTTCATGTTGTCGTGCCACAGGCCGCCCTTGTTCCAGGCGGCGCTGTTCGGCGTGCGCGCGATCATGTTGCCGCCGGTGGGGATGTCCATGGGGTCGGCGAAGAAGCCCTTCGGGCCGCCGGCCTTCTTCATGATGTCCTTCTCGGGAAGCGTCCAGAACGCCTTGTCCCAGTCGACTTCCGTCGGCTGCGAATCGAGGTCGAAGAGTTTCGACGCGGCGATGAGGTCCGCCTGCGAGGTGTTGGCCGGGAACATCGGCCGCACCTGGTTCTGCTCCTTGTTGAGCCAGGCGATGAAGAGCATCTGCACCGCGCCGCCGCGGTACCAGTTGCCCTGCTCGTAGTACGGGCCCACGCGGCCGACGCCGGCGCCAAAGCCCTGCACGTTGAACGTGGCGAGCCCCGGGGTGTCCTGGGCCACCACGGCCATCTGCCATTCGGCCGTCGACGAACAGCCCGTGGTGCCGACCTTGCCATTGGACCAGGGCTGCGAGGTGATCCACTTCACTTCGTCCACGCCGTCGGAGAGCGGGGCGCCGAGGATTTCGTAGTTGCCCTCGGAGAAGTAATGGCCACGCTCGTTCATGTCGATGTACGCGTAACCGCGCTTCACCGCCTCGAGCTGGCGGGTCATGTCGCGGGGAGCTCCCAGCTTCACATCCCAAAAATTGAAGTTGTAAGGCGTGCGCACAAAGATCGTCGGCACCTTGCCGGAGGCGTTCTTCGGACGGTACACGTCAGCGGCCATGCGCTTGCCGTCGCGCATCTTCACCATCACCTTGCGGTCGATGACGGCGATGTCCTCGAGCTTCTGCTCGGTATCGATGCGCTTGGCGATCGTCTGTTTCTGTTCGGGCGTAAGCACCGCCTGGGCGGCCACCGGGGCGGCAAGCATGGCTAGGGCAGTGGCACCCAGGGCAACCGACAGAGCGGTCCTGGCGAAGTGGAGGGCAGGGCGCGTCGATCGCATGGCATGGCCTTTGGGCTCGGGACGATCGTCCGAGTCTGGCAAACGCGCCATGGCAGGTAAATCGTGACTTCCGGCAGGGTCAGGCTTCGGGGACGGGAATACCGTAGCGCGCGAGCATGGCCGAGATCTCCGAACTCACCCAGTCAAAGTGCTCCGGGCCGGCGGCTTCGAGCACCGTGTTGGAGAGCGTGGCGAAGGTCGGCCAGAACGCATCCGGGTCCGGATTGTCGCGCAGCCCCGTGCCCACCTCGGTATCGAGGCGGCCCAGCATGCCTTGCAGGTCATCGCGATGGCTCATGGCCCAAGCGTACTGCGCGGATGTGTCCGCAAGTCGTGTAGGTTCGTGCTTGACCTCAACGTTGGTTGAGGAATTCGGCGAGCGTGGCGGTCACCAGCGTGTGATCGTCGATGGACGGCATGCCCGATACCGTGATGGCGCCGATGACGCCCAGGCCGCGCAGGCGCAGGGGAAAGCCGCCGCCGTCGCTGGCGTGGTCGGCGGGCGAGAGGCCGTAGCGGTCTTCGAGTGACTGGCCTGCCTTGGCCAGCTTCAGGCCGACGGCCAGCGTGCTGGTGCCGAGGGCGAGCACGGTGTTTCGCTTTCGGCGGACCCAGCTGGCGTGCGAGACATCCGTGCCGGGCAGTGCCACATGGAACAGCGGGCGATTGCGCAGGCTGATGTCGATGGCAACGGCGGCGCCGCGCTGCAACGCCGCGGTGCGCAGTGCATCGCCAAGCGCCCACGCCTGTTCCAGCGTGAAGCGTTCGAACTGCAGCGCCTGCTCTTCCGCAGCGAGGGATTCGAGTGTGATGTCGGTCATGGGCGCATTGTAAGACGGTATGCTTGCCCGCATCGTCCCCCCGGTTTCATGCCATGTCTTCGACCACGACATTCGAGTTCGTCCTCATCTTGCTCGTGGCCATCGTCGCGCTGGAATTGATTGCAAGAAAACTCCGTCTGCCGACGGCCGCCGCGCTCCTGGCAGGCGGCGCGGGCATCGCGTTCCTGCCGGGTGTGCCGGCGGTGAGTTTCGATCCGGAGCTGGTGCTGATCGTCTTCCTGCCACCGCTGCTCATGGATGGTGCGTATTACACCGTGTGGTCGGATTTCCGCCGGTATCTCGGCGGCATCCTCTGGCTGGCCGTGGGCGCGGTGATCTTCACCACGTTGGTGGTGGGTGCCACGGTGCACTGGATCGTGCCTTCGTTGCCGTGGGCGGCCTGCTTTGCGCTGGGCGCCGTGGTGTCGCCGCCGGATGCCGTCGCGGCGAAGGCCGTGCTCGGCAAGGTGCGCCTGCCGCGCCGGCTGATGGTGCTGTTGGAAGGCGAGAGCCTGCTTAACGATGCGACCGGCCTGGTGCTGTTCCGTTTCGCGGTGGCGGCAGCGCTCACGGGCGCGTTCAGTGCGAGTGGCGCGCTGATGAGCTTCGCCGGGCTTGCACTGGGCGGCATTCTCGTCGGTGCCGTGGTGGGTGCCTTGGTGGTGATGGTGCTGCGCCGGATCGATGACGTGTTCCTCGCCATTACGGCCTCGTGCCTGTCGCCGTGGGCGGCGTATATCGGCGGCGAAGCGTTCCACGTCTCCGGCGTCATGGCGGTGGTGAGCACCGGCATCATCTTTGGCTGGTTCCAGCACGAGGTGTTTTCCGCCAATGCGCGCGTGCGCGGCGGCTCGTTCTGGGCCGTGATGATCTTCCTGCTCGAGGCACTGGTATTCATCCTCATCGGCTTCTCGCTGCGCGGCGTGGTGGAGCGCCTGGGCGGCATCGGCAATACGTTCGAGCTGCTGGGCGTGCCTATCCTCGGCGTGCTGGCCGCCGTCGTGGTGTCGCGTTTCCTCTGGGTCTACGCCACGGATTACCTGCGTGTACCGGTGCTGCGCGCCCTTGGCCGCAAACCGTCGCCGCCGTCACCGAAGTCCACGTTCCTGCTCGGCTGGGCGGGCATGCGTGGCGTGGTAACCCTGGCCATCGCGCTGTCGCTGCCGGAGAACATGCCAGGTCGCGACCTCACCCTGGCCGCCGCCTTCGCGACCATCCTGGTGACGGTGGTGGTGCAGGGCGGCACCATGGGTCCGATGATTCGCTGGCTCGGCCTCGACCGGAATATCCATAACGAAGGCGATCATCTCAGCGAGATGCAGGCCTACGTGCATATCGACAAGGCACAGCTCGAAGCGGTCAAGGCGCATGCGTACGATGCCAGCGGCAAGCTGGTGCATCCGCGCCTGCTGGAGCAGTACACCTACCGCGTGACTATCGCATCGCGCGTGGTTGATGAGTCGCTCACCATCACCGGGGATCGCGAAGCCCATTACGATGTGGTGCTTGCCGCGCTGGCGGCCGGGCGCGCGGAACTGCTGCGCCTGCATCGCAGCGGGCGCATCCACGACGAACTGCTCCATTACCTGGAGCGGGATCTGGATTATCAGCAGATCGCGGCCGAAAACGACCGCAAGGGCGCTGGCGACGAAGAGGCCTAGGCCACCTTGTTCGGGCCGCGCACGGGCGGCTCCTGGAGCGACTCGACGAATTGCGCGGCGCGGCCCAGGGCGTTCGCCATCAGTTGAAGGCGGCCCAGCGGCACCGACACCACGGCCAGCTCTTCGCGCTGCGGATGGATCTGCGGTTCGGCACGGGCCCAGGCGAACTCGAACTCATTCGGCGCCGGCGACCGCGTAGGCACGTCGTCGTGGGTAATGCGCTGCGTTTCGCGGAAAAAATGCAGGTGGACGAAGCCGTCGTCCGTTGGTCCGGTGATGGCAATGCCGGTGGCTACGCCCGCGGTGAAGTTGGGCGGCCTGACATGCAGGATGTTCTTCTTTTTCTCTTCCATGGATCCCCCTTGGCCGGGAGCATACCCGTGCCCACCGGGCCGGTCTATCAGCCGGGTGTGACAAACGACCGGTTTGTGCGCCGGTCGAGCAATTGGGGCTGGCGGTCAGTCCGCGTCCAGCGGCGCCAGTTCGTAACCCGTGCTGCGGCCGCCGCCCTCGGTACGGCGAAGCATGCCGATGGCCAGCAGCTCGTTGATGTCGCGCAGGGCGGTATCGGTGGACGACTTCGCGATCGTTGCCCATTTGCCCGAGGTGAGTTTGCCTTCGAAACCGTCGAGCAGGCGATTCACCAGCTTCACCTGCCGGGCGTTCATCGCCGTGCTGCCCCAGTGTCGCCAGAATCGCGCTTTGTGGAGCACGCTATCGAGTGATGCGTGTGCCGCGGCGACCGCATCACGCAATGTCGCGAGGAACCACGCCAGCCATTCGTCGACGTCGAGCGACCCTTTCTGCGTTCGTTCCAGCACGTCGTAGTAGGCCGAGCGATGCCGTTGAATCTCGGCGGAAAGGCTGTAAAAGCGCTGCGGGCTACCATCCGCGCGCGTCAGGAACAGATCACCCACGGCGCGCGCGATGCGTCCGTTGCCGTCATCGAACGGGTGCAGTGTCACGAACCACAGATGGGCCAGGGCGGCCTTGATCAGGAGAGGTTCGCCTGTGCTCGCGTTGGCCCAGTCGAAAAAGCGCGACATCGCATCGTCGAGCTGCGCCGCGGGCGGTGCTTCGAAGTGCACCGTGTGCCGATGCATGGGGCCGGACACGACCTGCATGGGGCCTTTGGCATCGTCGCGCCACGCGCCAACGCGTACACGCGTCAGGTTGCTGTAGCCGGTGGGAAACAGCGCGGCATGCCAGGCCTGCACACGGTCGGCCGATAGCGGTGTGTCCGCGCCCAAGGTGGCGTCCAGCACCATCTCGACCACGCCTTCGACATGACGATCGGTGGGCGCCAGGCCGCCGACGTCAACGCCGAGGTGGCGCGCCACCGAGGAGCGGACCGAGGCGACGTCCAGCCGCTCGCCCTCGATGGCGCTCGTTTTCACGACGTCGTCGGTGAGGGCGGCCAGACTCGCCTCGCCGCGCAGGAGCATGCCGACGTCGGCCATACGCCCCAGAAGCCGGCCCTGGGCCTGGCTAACGTCGGCCAGCGGCGCGGCTAGTCGGGCGAGGTCGTAACGCCAGTTCGGCCAGTCGGACGCTTGCCAGATGTAAGTGTATTCGCCGCCTTCCATGCGGCGAATATCGCTCCTAATCGCCGCATGGTCAAATATTCACCGCATTGTATGCAGTGAATACGGCGCCTAATCGCCGCATGGGCGTGAAGTGACGATTATTCCGGCGCCTTAGCCGGGACAAACGGCGAGACCGGGTCGCTGGCGGGGAAGGTCTCTTCCAGCGCCTGGTCCTGGTTGTCGCTAGCGTGGTCCTTGCGCTCCTTCTTCTCGGCCGGCGTTTCCCGCTTGTCCGGCGCTTTGTGGTCCGGGTGGTTAACGTCCTGGCGATCGTGGTTCATGGCGGCCCTCCCGCAGTGAGTACGCCGCCACTGTTGGCCCCCTGTCGTGAACGTCAGGTCAGGCGCGCGTCACGCCATGACGGGAAGCGTGCACGCCGCTTGAACTATTTGAGAATCTATTCACATAAGCGTCAAATGAACGCATATCTCATTGAATGAAAGGAATATAGACAAAAAGAATCTATTCAAGTATCTATTCATGCATGGCAAACGACGACCCCCGAATCGCTCCCCTGGTCGATCTCCTCCGGCAACGGGGGGCGATGACGGCGGCAGAACTGGCAACGGCACTGGGCACCAGCCAGCCCAGCATCTCGCGCGCCCTGCGCGGGGCCGAGCCCCAGGTGGCCCGCATCGGCCGGGCCCGGCGGGCGAGGTACGCGGCGCGTCGTGATGTCAGGGGCCTTGGCACCACCTGGCCGCTCTTTCGGATCGATGCGCAAGGAAGGCCCGAAGCATTCGGCGATCTGACGGCGTTATACGGCGGGGGGAGCCTGGTCGAGGCAAGACCCTCGCCTGACTGGTTCCAGGGTGAGTTCGTGGATGGCGTCTTCCCGGGCATCCCCTGGTTTCTCGACGATCAGCGGCCGCAAGGCTTCCTCGGGCGGCAGTTCGCCCAGCAGTGGGCGAAGGACCTGGGTTTGCCTGCGGACATCCTCCGCTGGAGCGACGACGCAGTGCTCGCGGCCCTGGTCCTGCACGGCGATGACGGCCCGGGCAACTTCGTCGTCGGTGCGGATGGGCTGGATCGGGCCTTGCAGCAGCCGCCACCGACGCTCGGTGACGATGCGCGTTCAGCCGCCTACGGGCAGCTCGCCGAATCGGCGATGGCCGGCGAACCGGTCGGATCGTCCGCAGCCGGCGAGCAGCCCAAGTTCACCACGCGCGTGGCGGGCGCCGACGGCAGCGTCCGCCACGTCATCGTGAAGTTCAGCGAACCCGTATCGAATCCCACCGGCCGCCGCTGGGCGGACCTGCTCGTCTGCGAGCATCTTGCCGGCGAGCTGCTGGCCGAACAGGGGCATGCCAGCGCCCGTAATGAGTTGATCTGGTCGAACGAACGCCTGTGCCTTGAGGTGACCCGATTCGATCGCATTGGCGCACATGGCCGGCGTGGCTTTGTCACGTTGGCAGCGTGGAGTGATGCACACGACGGCGAGCGCGACGACTGGGCGCGCGCTACCGCGCGCATGCACGAGAGCGGCTGGGTGGACGCCGCAGGCGAAGCCGAGGTCCGCCAGCGCTGGTGGTTCGGCCGGATGATCGCGAACGCCGACATGCATTTCGGCAATCTCGGTTTCTTCCTTGATGACCGGTTGCCACTCGCCGTAGCGCCCAGCTACGACATGCTGCCGATGCTCTATCGGCCCGCGGCAAACGGTGCGTTGCCGCCGCGGACCTTCGAGCCGCCCACGCCGACGCCGGCTGACCAGGCGTACTGGCAGCGCGCTGCCGAATGGGGTGAGGCCTTCTGGCGGCGGGTGGCGCGCCACGAGGCCATCAGTGATGCGTTCCGTGGCATGGCCCAGGCCAACGGGGATGCGATAGCAGCGGTGCGACAGCGCTTCGACATCTCCCGCTGAGTCCTTAGCGCAGCGCGTTGAGCGTCTGCCGGACGCCCTCGGCATACGAGGTCTTGTGGACAGGGCCGATCAGCCGCTGCAACGCCGAGTCGTCCATGAGGAGAGGGTCGGTCATCAGGTAATTCATCTCGACCATCTCGCGCATCATCGGATTAAACAGGCCGAAGAGCCGCAGCATCGTCTTGCCGGCGACACGTCGCTTGAGCTTCCTGCCGGTCTGGCGTTCCATCTCCGCCACGATATCGCGCTGCGTCGTGGCGCCTGCGCCGGCGAGATGCCAGATCCTGCCGAAAGCGGCAGGCGTATCGATGAGCTTGATGACCACCGGCCCGACATCGGGCACGAAGACAAACTCATGGGGGCGATCGAGCGGACCCAGCATGTCAGCGGTGCCGCCTTTCACCGCGGCCTTTGCCGCGCCGTGCAGCAGGCTGGCCTCGACGCCAGGGCCATAGAAATCGGGCAGGCGAAGCACAGTGGCGCGGATGCGGCCGTCCGCATGCGCCTGCATGAGGATGTCTTCCTGCGCCTTGCGCATGCGCCCTTTGAACGTATGCGGTTCGCGGGGATGATCTTCGCGTACGGGGTTCGCAACGGCGCGGCCGTACGGGTAAACGGTGCCAATCAGGACGATGTGCTTCACGCCGGCGGCGACGGCGCCTTCGAGCGTCTTTCGCATCAGTTCGGGGTGCAGTTCGAACTGCCAGTAGTTCACGCCCACCATATACACCAGCGTATCGACGCCCTCAGCGGCCGCGCGGACCGAGGCCGGGTCATTCGGGTCCCAGCCGACGATCTCGGCGAGGGGATCGGCGCCGAAACCTGCCCGCAGGTTCGCCACGTTCCGGCCCACCACGCGGTAGGGCTGGCCGCTGGCGGCGAGGGCGGCGGCGACGCTCTTGCCGATGGCGCCGGCGGCGCCGAACAGTGCGACGTTGGGCATGGTGTTCTCCTGGACTCGGTGGGATGGGCGTAGTCTGCGGTTCGACGTGGCGAAACAAAATTGCCTAGAATCGGTTAGAAGCTAAAGGAAAATGCATACCGTGGCCGACAGCGAACCGAAGTGGGAGTGGTACCGGAGCTTTCTGCAGGTGCTCGAAAGCGGCTCACTCTCGGCGGCTGGCCGGGCGCTCGGGCTCACGCAGCCCACGCTGGGCCGGCACATTGACAGCCTGGAAGCCTCGCTCGGGCTGAAGCTGTTCATTCGCTCGTTTGATGGCTTCGCCCCCACGGACGCTGCGATGGACCTGAAGCCCTACGCCGCCGGTATTGCCGCGACGGCTGCTGCCCTGCGCCGCGCCGCTAGTGGCCACGGGTCAGGTGTTCGCGGCACGGTGCGGCTGACGGCAAGCGAGGTCATCGGCGTGGAAGTCCTCCCGCCCATTCTCGCTGCGCTTCACGCTGAGCACCCGGAGCTGGTCATCGAACTGGTGTTGTCGAACCGTGCGGATGATCTGCTCCATCGCGAAGCCGACATCGCCGTGCGCATGTTCCGTCCCGTGCAGGAGGCGCTCGTGATCAAGCGCGTCGGCGGTATCGAGGTAGGTCTGCACGCGCACGAGCGCTACCTCGCTGCACGCGGCGTACCGACATCCATGGATGAACTGGCCGGGCATGCGGTGATCGGATTCGACCAGGAGAACGACTTTATCCGTCGGTTTCAGGAAAAGGTGCCCGCGTTCTCACGCGATCGCTTCGCGTTCCGTGCCAACAGCGACCTGGCTCAGCTCGGTGCCATCCGCGCGGGATTCGGCATCGGTATCTGCCAATCCGCGCTGGCCGCGCGCGACACGCATCTGGTGCGTGTCCTGCCGCGGCACTTCTCGCTGACCATGGATACGTGGGTGGCGATGCACGAAGACCTGCGGGCCAGCGAACGCTGCGCGGTGACGTTCGCAGCGCTCGCCGCAGGCCTCGCGGCTTACATAAAGAGCGCCTAGGGCGCTCCCTTCGGCTCCGCGCGCAAGGCGGAGCGGTAGTTGCCCTGGACCACCAGCGACACCTCGCCCAGGCCCCCATCCTGCGCCGTGCTCCATGCCGCGATCGCGATGGTGTTGTCGCCGTGGGGATTCAGCAGGCCAGCCGGCAGTTCAAAGTCCGTCTGTGGGCCCACGTCGCTGATGTAGCGCCCGATCTGCCAGCCGTTGATGAAAATGATGGCGCGGTAGTGATGGGGCGCCGCATCGTGGATGCGCAGTGCGATCGGCACGTCCTGTCCCGCCGGCAGGTCCAGCGTGAAGTGCGTGCGGTACCAGTCGACGCCGGGTTTGTCCGTCGCATGGGGCAGGGTGGTGGTGGCCCAGCGGGTGTCCTTGAACGCGGGCAGGTGCCAGCCGTTGCGCTCACCGTAGAGGCCGCCCGCATTGAAGGGGCCGCGCATCGGGTCGGGGAGGTCTTCCCCACCGAGGTTGCCCTGGACCTTCCAGCGAATCGGTGCCTGTGAGCCCACCAGCGTGGCGGCCGTAAGGCCGCGTGGCTCGCGGAACGTGCCCGTGTGCTCTTCCTGCAGATGGCCGTGGTTATCGACGAGCACGGCGACGACGTTGTCGCCATCCTTCTTCAGCCAGCTCGGGTCGATCGGAAACTGCTGTGCACCGCTCGGGTTGTTGCCGAGGAAGTGGCCGTTGAGCCACGCGGTGAAGATGCCGTGGTTGCCCAGGTGGACGCCAAGGCTGGCGGAAAGACGGATCGCCGTTTCGTTGCCCGTGGCCTTGAAGTGCCCGCGATACCACACGTTGCCGTGGTGGAAGCCGTAGCTGTCGCTGTCCAGGATTGGCAGGGTGTGATTCCAGTACGGGTTAGGTGTGCTGGTGCGATCGGTCGATTGCCACGCGTGATCGTCAAAAGCCGTGGCCAGCTCCGGTGCGCCGTCGGCGACGTGCCAGTCGTGCAGTACCGGCAGGGTGACCGGGGCGGGCCCATCGACGTGGCCAAGAAGACTGGCCGATGCCGTCGCGCGCGTTGCCAGCGGTGCACCGTTCCAGGCGACGGTTCGGACGGCCGAAGGCGCGAATACCTCGATGTCACCCGCGCGGTCCGTGTCGCCGCTGAGGGTGAGCTGGTCCGTCGTCTGTTCGCCGGTGCGCGCCAGGTACGGTCCGCGAACCAGGACCGGGCCATTCTTCGTGTCGAGCTGCCAGAACGTCACGGCCGCGGCGTTGTCAGCCAGAAGCAGGAGGAGGGGCGTGCCGTTCTGGGTAATCGCCACGCGCGCCAGGCCATCGTGGCGATAGTTGAGGCGCAGCGTGTGTGAGGCGGCATCCCAGTGCGTCGCGACGTCGCCTTCGATCACGCGGACATCGGGCTTCGCCGCGTAACGCAGCACGGTCTCGCCGTCTTCGCCGTGTCGCCCGTA
Organism: Luteibacter pinisoli; assembly: GCF_006385595.1. Lineage (NCBI taxonomy): Bacteria > Pseudomonadati > Pseudomonadota > Gammaproteobacteria > Lysobacterales > Rhodanobacteraceae > Luteibacter > Luteibacter pinisoli. The sequence goes on along the minus strand of NZ_CP041046.1, from coordinate 2,881,664 downwards.
GAGCACGGCCACGTCGCGCTCGCCCACCCGCACCTGCGTCATCAGTTCGGAGGTGGAATACGCGAGGTTCTGCCCACCGAAATGGTAATTGGCGAGCAAGACCTTTGAATCCCGTCCGTTGATGTGGATCGCGGTGCCGGGTGCCTGCGGAATCGTGGTGTCGCCTTCCTTGCCCAGGGTGATCTTCAGGTGCGTGGCGTCGTCCGTCGTGTCCTGGGCTTCGGCGTGGCGCAGGATATAGAAGCGCGTGCCGTCCTCGGGATTGCGGCGCGCCGTCACGCGCAGGCGGCGGTTGTCCGGCACGGCGCTGCCGACGGCATCGGTCCGCGCCAGCGGGGCCACGGCGCGGGTCATGTAGCCGAGGAGCTTCTGCTGGTCGTACTTCGGCGTCAGCTGGCGGCTGGCGGTGATCGCCGCGCCGTAGTCGTACGAGGTGTACACACCGGGCGACGAGAGCCAGCCCCAGTTGATGCCACCGTAAGTCATGTAGAAGTTCTGCATCGTCGAGCCAGAGGCCATGGTGGCCTCGTAGAACACGCGCTCGAAATCCGGCCCCGTGAGCTTGCGGCAGGCCTCGTAGCCCGGGCCGCCCCAGACGTCAAAGGCGCCGCCCTGGTATTCCGGGAAGAACAGTGGGGTTTTCGTCAGCGCCTGGCGCTCGCTGGCGAAGTCGTAAATACCGTTCCAGCGCTCTGGCCGCGTGCAGTCGAAATCCGCCGGGTACGAGTCGTAGCCGGGCATCTCCGTCGCGCCGACGCCGGTGATGAAGTTGGTGTTGTGATTGCCCGTGAGCGGCACGGTGATGCCATCCGCGCGCGCCTTGTCTTCCAGCGCCTGCATGTACTTCTTGCCATCGTCCGAGTCGTTGTAGAACTCGTTTTCGACCTGGCACAGCAGGACGGTGCCGCGGCCGTCCGTCACCTGGTGACGGGCGAGGATGCGGTCGATCTCGGTCATCCAATCCGTGTACGCGGCCGTGTAGTCAGGCGCGGTGGAGCGCGGCGTGCCACCCGTGGTGGTCAGCCAGCCCGGGAAGCCACCGGCATCGGTTTCGGCATTGATGTAGGGGCCGGGCCGGGCGATGACATAGATACCCACCTCGCGGGCGATATCGAGCAGGTGGTCCACGTCGCGGATACCGGTGAAGTCGTACACACCGCGCTTGGGTGAGTGATAACCCCAGTCGAAGTAGATCTCCACGGCGTTGAAGCCGGCGGACTTCATCTTCTGCAGCACGTCCTTCCACAGGTCCGGACTCGGCAATCGCCAGTAATGGAACGAGCCAGACCACAGGTAGGTGGGCTTGCCGTCGATGATCAGCGAGTGGCGGTCGAAGGTGACGGTATGGCGCGCTGCCGGCGCAGGCGCCTCGGCACCGTGGGCGCTGGTGGCCGCGAGCGCCACCAGGGCGAGGCCCGCCGCCCGGGCGATATGACGGCCCTGCGGCCCCTTGGAACGCAACATCCCCACCTCCGGTCAACACCTGGCCTGTCGGGCAGGCTATCGCCGAAGCGTGGGGCAAGTTGGGGACTTTTGCAAATATGGGTTTTTTATTTCAGATGAAATGATCAGTGCTGAAGTAGCTGATAGTGCGACTCGTACCAGGCCACCACGTCATCCGGCAGGAAGCCCCTCGCTCGGATGCCGACAGCCTCGTAACGCTCGATCGTCTGCGCCAGCGCGGCTTCGGCTCGCTCTGGGCGCGCGCCGTACGCGTGGGCCTCGGCGATCGCTTCGTAAAGGCGTGCCGCCCAGTCGTAGGCGCGGTCGGCGTTTTCTTCCAGGCGTTTGCCGAGCCAGTTTCGCAGGGGTGCGATGACCTCATGGCCGCCTTCCGCGGCGAGTGCCTCGGCTTCGCGCGTTACCTGTGGATCGATGCCCGCGTACCACTCGGTTTTGCCGGCAGCGACCTCACGCACCTCGAGTGGCGCGTTGGCGCGCGCGTCGGTAAACCGGGTGAGTAGCGTGCGTTCGATAGCCCGGGCCTGCGCCACGGTATCCACGGCCACCAGAAGACCCCGGTCGAGGTCAAAGAAGGCGTGAAAGCGCCGATGCAGGTCCATGAAGCGCTTCAACGGGTCGCGCGCAAAGCCCACCTTCACCAGGTCGCGGTCGCGGCAGGGCAGTACATAGACGAACGCCTTTCCGCGCGAGGCGAAGCGCGGGATCGGCGCGTCAAACTCGTCGTCGGATGACGGCGTGCTCAATGGTCCTTGGGCGCCGGCTTGTATGGGATGAAGGGTCCGAGAACGGCGAAGCCGCGCAGCCCGCCGCCGTAGCGGTCCACCATGCGCACGGAGTCCAGTTCACAGAGCTGCGAGCCGAACGTCTTGGTGACCATCACGTCGTCCGAGTTCAGTGCCTCGGCGCCGGACCGAAGTTGGCTGACGTAATACGTGGAGCCAATCCGGTACGCGATCGTGGTCTTGTCGATCACCTGGGTGTTGAACACCTGCGGCAGGCTGATGCAGCGCTGCGGGGTGCCAGCGATGCGGCCTTCCTTGATTTTGGCCAGTTCGGTGGCCGGGTCGTCGTGCCGGGCCAGGGCGGGGCCGGCCATCGTGGCGGCCACCGCCAGGGCGAGGAGGATGCGGGCGGACGGTGTCATGGCGGCCTCCGGGGTCGTTCGAACAGGACCAGTGTATGCCGATGTGTACCGTCCGGGGTGCGCTCAGGTTGCCCTGTTTTCGGGTTGGGCCGTAGAGGCTCTGCCAGGCCATGCCAAGGCCGGCGGACGCTCAACTGCGCAGAGGGCGGCGCTTGTATGCGCCCCCTCCTGCATTGCCGGGTCAGCTGACACCCTCGTTGCGCACGACTTCCGTAAGCTCGCCTGTATCCGTGTTGTAGAAGAGGCCAAGAATCGTGGCTTCTTTCGGCACGCCCGGGCTGGAGCGAAGCAGCTTCGTGTCGTAGGTCAGCGAGGCCTCGAAGTCCGTGATGCAGACGCTGCCGGCGTCGTAGGCATGTGAGATGTCGGTGCCGTGCTCGTGGTGGAACGATTCGATCATGCCTTCGGCGCTGTACGACGTGCCACCGCAATTGGAATGGTGCACGACGACGATGTTCCGGACGCCGAACAGATGCTCCAGGACGGAGACGGAGCGGATGGCATCGACGGCACGGCCCGCGGCAACGGCCACAGCGGTCAAGGTGGTTGTGGAGCCGACGCGCGAGCCGCTTTCGTTGATGATCACTTCGCCGGGGTACGTCTCGTCGCCGAGATAGGCTGCGACGGCCTGCGGAATCTCCGTCACGCGCGGATCAAGGCAGTAGATCACCACGGTCTTCAGTGGCACGGCCTGCGCGAAGGCTTCGCGCATCGCAGGCTCGTTGAATCCCTCATGCGCGCTGAGGACATATTCCTGGAACTTGCCGGTCGGGATGCTCATGGTGTCTCCTCGGGTGCGGGAGAAGTGAGTATTTGCCGATGGGCGAGGCCCAGCAATTACGCGGTGGGTAATAGCGAAGCCGCTGTGGTGCTTTCGACGAAGGCCTTGATCAGGCGCGCGGCTTGCACGGGCGCTTCCAGCGGTACGAGGTGTCCGACGCCCGGCAACACGTGCATGCGTGCCGTCGTGATGCGCGGAAGAAGCTCGACCCGCAGGGTGTCGGTGGTATCCACCTTGTCAGCATCGCCCGAGATCACCAGCACGGGCACGTCGATCGCTCGTACGGCGGTCGTAATGTCTTCCTGGCTCAACACGTCGGGCCACGCTGCCTTGGCTTCCTTCGAGCCGCCCAGGCTGTCCGTGACCACCTGTTCGCGCAGCGCGTCAGGCAGCGGCGTAGCCGTCAGCATGTGGGCGAGGGCGCCCTCGATGCTTTCGCGGGTGTCGTACACCGTCTGCATGCCCGCCAGCGCTTCCGGCGGAAACACCAGCGGCGTGGGCGGGGAAGGCGCCACCAGGACGACGCCACGCAGGCCCTTCGGCCGGCGTGAAGCGATGACTTGGGCGATCTTGCCGCCCATGGAGTGGCCGACAAGCACGTAGTCAGCGATGCCCTTGCCGGTCAGCAGGGCTTCGATGTCATCCGCGTAGGCATTGAGGGTGTACCCCGTGAGCGGACGTTCGGACTGCCCCCAGCCGCGAAGGTCCGGCGCGATGGTCCGGATGTTGGCGGGCAGCGCATCAATCACCGCCTGCCATGTGCGGGAGGTGCCGCCGAAGTAATGCAGGAACACCAATGCCGGACCGCGCGTGCCGTGATCGCGGATGAAGAGCTGGGGGCGGGTGAGGGAAGAGAGGGTCATGGGGCCACCTGTCTGTGCGGGAAGGATGGGCCTATCCTAGGGACGCGTCTCAGCACTGATTAGCCACCACAAACGACCGACAGTCGGTCAAAAGGGGATCGAATGGACCGACTGACCTGCATGGGTGTGTTTGAAGCCACGGTACGTACCGGGAGCATCGCCGGGGCCGCGCGCCTCTTCGGCATGCCGCCGTCGCGAGCGAGCAAATACCTGGCAGCGCTTGAGGCCGAACTCGGCGTGCTCCTGCTTCGGCGCAGTACGCGCCAGCTGGCGTTGACGCCGGAAGGTGAGGCTTACCTGGTTCGCTGTCAGCGCATCCTGGCCGAGGTCCGCGAAGCCGACGATGAGGCACGCTCGCAGACCGGCGATATCGCCGGCACCTTGCGGGTCACGGCGCCCGTCACGTTCGGGGCCTTGCATCTCGGGCCGGTGGTGGCCGGGTTTCTGGCGCGCCATCCCGGCGTCTCCCTTCAACTGCAGGTGGACGACCGCTACCAGGACCTTCGTAGCGATGCGGTCGATGTCGCCATTCGCATCGGCAAGCTGGCCAACTCGTCGCTGGTGGCCCGTCGCCTGGGCGCGTGCCGCATGGTGCTTTGCGGTTCTCCTCAATTTGCGGCAGCGCACGAGGGCCTGACACATCCCTCCGACCTCGCCGGTGCACCGATGCTGGCGTTCAGCGACGCGGTGTCGCCCGCCGACTGGACACTGCGTGGCAGCGACGGTGCGCTGCACCGCCTGGAAGGCACGCCGCGTGTGGTGGCGAAAAACGTGCAGATGCTGGCTGCCGCTGCCGTTGCCGGCGCAGGCATGGTGTTTGGGCCTACGTTTATTCTCGGTCCGCACCTGCAGCGCGGCGAGCTGGTGCGCCTGTTGCCCGACTACGACGCCGAGCCCCTCGACATCAGTGTCGTCTACGCCACGCGCGCGTATCTGCCGCGCGTGGTGCGTGCGTTCGTCGACTACCTTGCGGAATCGCTGGCTGAACCCTTCGCATGGGATGCGGGTTACGAGCCCGCCAGGGGTTTCTCGGCGCGTTAGCCGTCCCGGGCGCATGGCCGTACCATAGGCGTTCCGTACCGCTCGCAATCCCAGGTCGTCCCATGAAAGCCCTCCTTTTCAACGCATTCGGCAGCGCCGATGTCCTGCAGTGGGACGAGATCGCCGATCCCGTGCCCGCGCCCGGCCAGGTGCTGGTGCGCACCCGTGCCGCCGGCCTGAACTTCGCCGATGTCTACCGTCGCAATGGCACGTATCACCTCGCGGGTGCGGCGCCGTGGATCCTCGGGTACGAGGGCGCTGGGGACATCGTGTCAGACGGCGGCCCGTTTCCGAAGGGCGCGCGGGTGGGCTTTGCGGACATGCCGTTTGCTAACGCCGAACTCGTTGCCGTGGATGCGGCAAAGCTCATTCCGCTGCCGGATGACATCGCCTACGAAACGGCTGCCGCCGTGCTGCTCCAGGGCCTTACGGCGCAGTACCTCGTTACCGATAGCTCGCAGCCGAGGGCAGGGCAGGTGGCGCTGGTGCATGCCGCCGCGGGCGGCGTGGGCCTGCTCCTGGTGCAAATGCTGCGTGCGAAGGGTGTGCGTGTAATCGGCATCGCCTCTTCGGAGTCAAAACGCGAGGCGGCCCGCCAGGCGGGTGCCGACGTGGTCCTCGGCTACGACGATCTCGTCAGTAACGTGCTTGAAGCCACCGGCGGCGAAGGCGTCCACGTGACCTACGACTCGGTCGGCCGCACGCTGGGTGACAGCCTGGCGGCAACGCGAACCGGTGGCACCGTGGTGTTCTACGGCATGGCCGCGGGCGATCCGGATTTCGTTGACCCGCGTCTGCTGATGGACCGCTCGCTGACGCTGACCGGCGGCGATCTGTGGAACGTGCTCACGAGTGCGGAGATTCGCAGGGAGCGGGCGGCGGAACTCTTTGCCCAGATTCGTAACGGGACCCTGAAGCCGACGATCGCCGCGACGTATGACCTGCGCGATGGAGCGAAGGCTCATGCGTTTCTGGAAAGCCGTGGGGCGGTTGGGAAGGTTGTGATGACGGTCTGCTGAGGTTGGGTATTGGCGAGGGTGTTGACACCTGAGTCGCTCGGGCTAATATACAAATATCTGTATATCTGAGAGTGTCTCATGGCTCAGGGCGCGTACGACAATGTGTTCGAAGCAATTACCCAGGGCAAGCATGCCAGCAGGGAAGCAGCGGATCTGACATTTCGCGCGGACATGATGCTGGTGGTGCGCAGCATGCTCGAAGAGAAGGCGTTGACGCAACGCGCGATTGGCGAGCTTCTGGGCGTGCCCCAGTCGCGTGTGAGCGAGCTGATGTGCGGCAAGCTCCACAAGCTATCGGCGGATGTTCTGCTCGGATACCTCTCGTCGCTTGGATACCGGATCCAACCAACGTTCACGAAGGCAGTGGGTCGTAAGCGCGGTGCCGTAAGAGTGGCACTTTTACATCACGTTGCGAGCCCCTGATTTTTTTCGCGAAGGATTGCTTCTGTCGAGGCTTGCGCGTTATTTCGACGAGATGCGCTTGCCTACCTTCTGCTTCCTGGCTTCCTCGGCATTGAGACTTGCAAGTATTTTGTAGCGCATGGCCGCCGTTGCCATAGCCTGTCGGTCGACACCGTTGGTCGTTTTGGCAAACGCATGAAGAATGTAGACGGTGTTCAGATACCTGGCGCAGTAGATGGCGCGGTACGCGGGACTTCCATTTTCCTTCAGTTCGAATGCGCCCTTTCCGACGCTGGATGAGACATCCTCACAGTCAGAAAAGCAGCGCTGGTTATGCTGGATTGCATAGATATCAGCGCCGAACTGAGTTCGGATGGCGGCGGGTAGCCCCATGAAAGCCTTTTGAGCTGCCTTGTTCACAAAGTTGAATCGTTTCATTGCTCTCCCACGGTTCAGTGGGCGAGCGTATCCACGCTGTGATACGGCTGTTATCCGGTATTGCCGACAGCGGTCGTAGGACTTTGGCGCGAGCTCACGTAGTACCTCGCAGGCTTGAGGCAAGCGGATCTGCCTATGGAATGGAGTGGCTGGCGGATGCTAGGCGAAAGATGGCAGAGGACGCGCGTTTCGCCTACAGACGCGCCTTTTTGCTCGGTCTAAAGTCTCTACGGGCACGGAACCGAGACGATGTATGAGCACTCACGCGTTAAAGGGAACATCGCGAGATCACGATTTTGAGCAACGCAACGACATACTTGCCGAGATCCTCCGCTCGCTTGCGCGTCAAGATCAGAAGTTGGATGTGTTGCAGAGTGCATTCATCGGGCTAAACGAGAAGGTAGACGGCCTCGGGGCTCAGGTCCACCGACTCGATGAAAGGATGGGTCGCCTCGAAGTCAGGATGGATCGCCTCGAAGTCAGGATGGATCGCCTCGAAGTCAAGGTGGACGCGCTCGATGCCAGGATCGATCGCCTTGAAGTCAGAGTGGGCGCGCTCGAAAAGAAAATGGATCGCCTCGAAGCCAAGGTGGACGTGCTCGACAAAAGGGTCACCGTCCTTGACGCGCGGGTCACTACCTTGGACACGAAGGTCAACGCCCTCGACTCGAAGGTCAGCGCCCTCGACACGAAGGTCAGCGCCCTTGACTCGAAGGTTACAGAGCTCGATGTCAAGGTGACAGGGCTTGATATTCGGGTTTCTGGACTTGAGCTGACGGCCACTGGCTTGAGTTCAAACGTTCGGACGCTTGTGAGCTGGAAGGATCGCGTTTGGGGCATGGCTATTTTGTTCGGCTGCCTGGCTGCTGCTGCCGCGAGCATCTGGGATATGGTCGGTAGCCACATCAGCTGGAAGACCCCCTGATTCACGGCTGCTCAATTGGCGATGAACCATCAAAGAAAAGGCCTCGACTGTTGCAGTCGAGGCCTTTTCACGATCAGACCGCTTTGCTCGTCTTGCTTAGCGAATATCGAGCGGCTCAAAGCCCTTGACCAGATCGTCGATCGCCTTGATCTGGCCCAGGAATTTCTCCAGCGCTTCCAGCGGAAGCGCACTCGGGCCATCGCAACGCGCGTGGTCCGGATCGGCGTGGGCTTCCAGGAATAGGCCAGCGATACCAACGGCCATGCCCGCGCGGGCGAGTTCGACCACCTGGCGACGGCGGCCGCCGCTGGCTTCGCTGCCGGCGTCACGGCGCTGGAGGCTGTGGGTCACATCGAAGATGGCGGGGTAGCCGCCCGTGGACTCCACCATCTCGCGGAAGCCAAGCATGTCGACCACGAGGTTGTCGTAGCCGAACTGCGCGCCGCGCTCGCAGAGGATGATGCGGTTGTTGCCCGCTTCCTCAATCTTGCTGGTGACGTGCTTCATCTGCGTGGGGCTCATGAACTGCGGCTTCTTGATGTTCACGGCACGGCCGGTTTTGGCGATGGCCACCACCAGGTCGGTCTGGCGCGCGAGGAAGGCCGGGATCTGCAGCACATCCACGACCTCAGCGACCACGGCGGCCTGCGGCACCTCGTGCACGTCGGTAATCACCGGGATGCCGAACTCGCTCTTCACCCGCTCGAAGATTCGCAGGCCTTCTTCGAGGCCCACGCCACGGTAGGAATGGATCGACGACCGGTTGGCCTTATCGAAGCTGCCCTTGAAAACATACGGGATGCCCAGCTTCCGGGTCACGTCCACGTAGTGCGCCGCCGCGTGCAGGGTGGAGTCGAGGTCCTCCAGCACGTTGATGCCGCCGAACAGGACGAAAGGCAGGCGGTTACCAACTTCTACGCCGGGGGCGATGGAAACGTTCATGGGGACTCCGAAAGGGGGTAGGCCAGACCGCCCATGATACCTCCGGGAGCCGCCGTTCGGCGGAAACTGAACGGAACACAATCTTTACAAAGTCGGCCGTCAACACGGCTAATCCTCGGTCGTTATACGGTCTGCACAGCGCATGGGCCATCAGTGAGTCGGGAGGGATGATGGATCCCTGGGACGGAAACCGCTCGGTGCGTGCACCTAAGTCGCTCTCTTCCCTACCAAAGGAAAACCATGTCCATGAACGCTACGTCGAAGGTCGCCCTGTTTGCCCTCGTCCTTGGTGCTGCCGCGGTGTCCGGCCAGTCCATGGCCCAGGCCGCGCCCCAGACGGATGTGCCGGGCCATCCGCGAGTCAACGAGGTGAATAACCGCCTTGATAACCAGCAGAACCGTATCGACAAGGGCGTCGCGAACGGCACGATGACGCAGAAGCAGGCTGCCCGCGACGAAACGCACGATGCGAATATTGCCCGCCGTGAAAGCGTGGATGAGGCGAAGCACAACGGCCATTTGACCAAGGCCGAGCAGAAGAACCTCAACCGCTCCGAGAATCGGAACAGCGGGCACATTTACAAGCAGAAGCACTGATGCCGTAGCAACATATGCCCCGGTGGTTACCGCCGGGGTATTTTCAATGCGTTACTTTCCGATCGCCGTCTCGACCACCTCGGCAGCAAGAGGATGGCCATTGGCCCGGAGGAGAAGGGCGATGATTGCGATCGCAACCACCAGGAAGGCGGAGATGAAGCCGGCCGCCCAACGTGCAAGCTGCAGTTTGGTCGGGAATTGATTCATAGTCTCGATCACGCGATCGATCTTGCTGTTGAGCTTGATTTCAAGGTTGTCGAATTTGGACTCGAACTTTGAGTCCATACTGGCAAGCCTGGCCTCAAACTTCGCTTCGAGGCTATCGAATTTCGCCTCGACCTTCGCTTCGAGGCTGTCGATCCTGGCATCGAACTTCTTGTCCAGGCTCTCGGCCTTTGCGTCAACCTTCTTGTCCAGGCTCTCGAGTTTTCCTCCAAGATCGACCAATGTGCAGTCGATCCCGGCGATGCTTCGCTTGATGTCGTGCACGTCCGACTGAACGACGCACAGGTCCCGACGGATACAGCAAACATCGGCTTCGAGTTTGGTCACTCGTGTGTCGAGGCGTCCTTCATGAGCTGGTCCGCTGGTTAAGGCGAGCTCGGTCACAGGCGCGTGCGCCGACGATTGACGGTTGGAATCGCGAAGTTTTGTAGCCATCCGTGTGCCCTGTGCAATGGACGATAGGGGCACTCATGGTATGGCGGATGATTCGGAGCGTTGCCCGCGTCCTTGCGTAGGCTCGTGCCTACACGATCCACGCCATCAGGCCGGAGGCGTGACCGTTACCGAGCCACCCGGCTGAAGCGTCACGGCATGCGTCCACTTACCGAGCTTCAACTGCGTCTGCTCGCCACCTACGCTTCGCACCGTTACCGACGTGACCTTGCCGTGCTTCCAAGACAGATCCACCTGAAAGCCGCCGCGCGCACCAATGCCCGTCACGTTGCCCGATGCCGCCCATGCTTCAGGCAACGCGGGCAATAGCTCGATCACTCCCGGCCGCGATGACATCAGCATCTCAAGCATGGCCGTCGGGGTGCCGAAGTTGGCGTCGATCTGGAAGGCGTCGCTGGTGGCATCGAGCTGGTACATGTCGAACAGGTTTTGCGCCGTGCCGTTACTTCGGTTCTTTGACGGCGAAAAGTTGGTAAGGATGAGCTGGTAGGCCTTCTTCGCGTTGCCCAGACGTGCCCAGCACATCGCGCGCCAGGCAGCGGCCCAGCCGTACCCGCCGGTGCCTCGGGCTTCGAGCAATTTGGTCACGCCTGCGATCAGGGCCGGCGCACTGTCACCCACGCGGATCCGGTCGCCGGGAAAGAAGCCCACCAGCGGGGACAGGTGACGGTGCTCGGTCTCGCCGAGGTCGTCCGGCGTCATCCACTCCTCGAGCCAGCCGGTCTTGATGCTGACCTGGGGGAGATACAGCTTCGCCTGCAGCGCGCCGATCGTCGCTGCGTACCCGGTATCCCTGGCCAGCACGGCGCTTGCCCGACGGTAGTTCTCGAACAGATCCCAGACCCACTCCTGCGAGTACGTGTTGCCCCTGGCGTCGGTGGGGCCCTGTTCGGGCGACCAGTCCGCGTCATCGATCAGCACGTTGCGCATCTGGCCCGTGGCCGAGTCCTTCACGCTCATGGTGAGCAGGCGTGCTTCCCAGAACTCGCAAGCGCCCTTCAGTAGGGGGTAGATGCGCGCGAGGTAGGCGCGGTCTGGCTGGTACTGGTAGTGCTGCCACAGGTTGTTGCACAGCCACGCGTTACCCGCCGGATGCCAGCGCCAGCCGCCGGCGCCGTAGATGTTGGTGGAGATGCCGACGGTCCAGCCGGCGACCTTGCCCGAGCGATTGCGGTAGCTGTTGCGCGGGTCGTTGAAATGCTCGCGGGTCGCAGCGGTCCAGTCATCCAGCTGGCTGAGGCAGTAGCGGGTGAAGGGTTCGAAGCAGGCGGGCAGGCCGGCCCGGTCGGGCAGCCAGTAGTTCATCTGGATGTTGATGTCGTTGTGGTAGTCGGCCATCCACGGCGAGACGTTGCTGTCGAGCCAGAGGCCCTGCAGGCCGGTCGGCAGGCTGTCGCGGGAGCCGGCAATCGTCAGGTAGCGGCCGTACTGCAGATAGGTCGCCTCGAACTCAGGATCGGCCGCTGAGCCGGCCGCGGCCCGGGCCTGCAGGCGCGTCCACGTATCCATGCCGCGCTGTGCCTTCGTCGAGGTGCCCAGATCCACCTGCATGGCATCGAACAGGCCGCGGTAGTCGGCAATGTGGGTGTGCAACAGCGCAGTGGGCGTCTGCAGGGCGGCAGCACGGGTCTTCTTCGTTGCCAGCGCCAGGGGATCGAGCGAGCCGTCCATGTAGTTGCTGGCGACGTCCGGCGTGTAATTGGTGCCGCCGCAGACGATGATCGAAAGTGTGCGGCAGTTGGCAAAACGGATGCCCCGGCCATCGGCGCTCACCGTGCCGGCGTCGGACACCGCCATGACGTTCGTAGCGTAACGGAGCCCATTCGCCAGCACGCCCTCGAAATGGCATGTGGCGCCCGCTGGCCCGCCATGAAGCGCTTCCGAGTGCGTGGTATCGCCATGCATCGTCTGCAGCGCGACGGTGCCGCTGACGCTGCCACCGCCCGTCTGCGAGAGCTGGATGGCAATCAGGTCGTCCGGGTGGCTGGCGAAGATGTCCCACGCATAGCCGACGCCGTCCTTGCGATACGACACGCGCAGATAGCCCTGGCCAAGGTCCAGCTCGCGGCGGTAGTCGGTGACGTGGGCCGCGTCGTGCCCCTCGATCGACAGGTAGAGCTTGGCCAGCATCACCAGGCTGCCGAAGTGCTCCGTGGTGTAATCGAACTGGCCGTCGTCGCCCAGGACTATGTCGCGCTTGCCCAGCCACATCGAGGCGTCCGTGAGGTACAGGCACGTGGAGGCCGGGTCGCCGCCGACCAGGGCCCCGAGCCGGCCATTGCCAATGGGCAGGCCTTCTCGCAGCACGTTCGATTCCGGCGCGGGCGTGTCGTACCACAGCACGTGCTTGCCCGAGGGCGCAGGCATGGGGCCGACCGGGCGCTGCACCGGGGCGCCTTCGGCGAAGCGGGGCAGGGCAAGCCAGGGGAGCAGGGCCGCCATGGTGCCGGTCAGCCTGAGGAACTGGCGCCTGTCCAACCCGTCCGAGCGCGCTTCGTGCCCTTCCGTGTGCCGTTCTGCGTCGCTCGTCATTGGCGCTGCCAGCCCCTGAAGAATTGATTTGTAAGACAAATAAATCTAAACCGCCCCGGTCGGCCTTGTCATGCTGCGCCGCAGCTTGTTGGGGACGCCGAATATGGGCAACGATTAATAAGTACTACAAATGCACAGTGCCTGCTGACTGCTCTGTCAGACGTTTGGGGTGACGGGGAAAAACGAAGGGTTGCAACACCGTCTGAGGGAGCGGTGTGAGCAAACCTCGCGCGGCAAGCCGAGTGTGCTCATCGGGCTAGTCCACAGTGTTGGGGAGGGTAACCATGCAGCTTACGAAATTGGCGGTCGCCGTGCGGCGGTCACTGGTAGCAACGGGTGTCGCCTGGATGGTCGGTTACGGCGCGCCAGGTTTTGCGCAGACGGCGCCAGCGGCGGATGCGGCGCCTGCCGCAGCGCCAGCTTCCACACAGGCGGCCAAGCCCGCCAAGCCGGCTAAGCCGGCCAAGCCCGCGACCGATCCGGCCGATGCGGGCGACGACAAGAAGATCACCGACCTGGGCGGCGTGGCCGTCACCGGTCAGCTGGCGGCGCTGCAGCGCGCGCAGGCCATCAAGCAGGACTCGGTCAACGTCGTTGACTCCATCTCCGCCGAAGAGGCGGGCAAGTTCCCCGATGCCAACGTGGCCGACGCGCTTCAGCGCGTCCCCGGCGTGTCGGTGAACCGTAGTGGCGGTGAATCCAGCCAGATCGCCGTGCGCGGCTTCGGTCCCGAGTTCGTGGCCGTCACCGTCAATGGCCGGCCCATGGCCACGGCCTCCGGCTCGCGCGCCTTCAACTTCGACGTACTCCCTTCGGAAATCATCAGCGTCGCCCAGGTCAACAAGACCTCGTCGGCAGACATCACCGAGGTCGACATCGGTGGCGTGGTGGATATCCAGACCGCGCGGCCGCTGGACTTCAGCGGCTACCACGGGGCGTGGAGCGGGGCAGGCGTCAACAGCAACCTGACCGGCGACTGGAAGGGCAAGACCACGCCGAAGGCCTCGGGCCTGTTCGGCTGGACCAACGCAGACCACACCTTCGGCTGGACGGCCTCGGCGCAGTACTACAAGCGCAAGGACACCCAGCTCAATACCCAGGCCAACTCGTGGTACGCCGGCCAGGACATCAAGGTGGACCCGGCCCAGACCACGCCGACGTACACCAACGTCGCGGTGCCGGAAACCCTGGCCACCAACGTGCTGGACGAAACGCGCACCCGCAAGGGCGTGAGCGGCGCCATCGACTGGAAGCCGATCGACCAGCTGACGGTGCAGTTCGATACCCTGTTCTCCAGCTACAAGGTGGATGGCCTTGAGCATGAGTTCGGCGAATACGGCAACACCGGCGATATCCAGTCGCTGACCGTCGACCCGAACAACACGGCGCTCAACTTCGTGCGCAAGAGCTCGGGCCCGAACGTCATGGCGAACGACTACGTCATGTCGTACGCGCCCAGCTACGAAAAGAGCTATCAGAACGGCCTGAACCTCGGTTTCGACATCGACCAGGACACCAAGCTGAGCCTGGACGTTTCCAGCTCCAAGGCCTGGAACAAAGAGAGCCCGAACGGCTACTTCCTGGTGATCGGTGCCAAGAACTTCGGCACCAACCCCACCTGGACCAACGGTGGCAACAGCGAGCCGCCCAGCTATTCCAACATCCTGTCGACCACCGACATGTCCAACCTGGCGGCCCACTGCTGTAACGCAGGTTCGGGCAACAACGTGACCAACAAGGTCAACAACTACCAGCTCAAGCTGGACAAGGCCTTCCACGACCAGGTGCTTACGCGGCTGGAAGCGGGCGTGCAGTACACCAAGCAGTGGGTGAAGTCGGACAGCTGGGGCACGCCGAACGGCATCCTCTGCAACGCGTACTGCGGCTATTCGCTGAACGTGCCGCCGGAGGCCGTCGGGGCCTACGTCTACGATGCGCCGTCGAAGATCCATGGCGTGTCCTCGCCGGGCGCTCCGTCGCAGTGGATCCAGTACGACCCGCGCGCCTACCTGTCCTGGCTGGCGTCGCCGGCCGCCTACAACCAGCTTCCGGATGACAAGCGCAACGCCTTGCTGGCCGGCCTGGCGGCTAACGGTGGCACCCTCGATGCCGCGCCTAACCCCGGTAGCTACAACAACGTGGGCGAGAACGAGAAGGCGGCCTTCGCCAAGGCCGTGTTCGAAGACACCGTGTGGAACATGCCCTGGGCACTCGACGTGGGCGTCCGGTACCTCAATATCGTCTCGACCTCCACGGCGGTGAACCAGCCGCCGGTCACGTACTACGTGGACCCGAACGACACCAGCAATGCCCAGGTGACGTACGGCCCGCTGGCGCCGCAGTCGGCGAAGGGCGGCTACCACAAGTGGCTGCCGTCGATGAACTTCAAGCTGAACCTGCTGGACAACCTGATCTACCGCTTCTCGCTGTCCAAGACCCTGACGCCGCCGCAGCTGAGCAACCTGTACTACAACACCAGCTATGGCGTGCGCCCGAACTCGCTGACCATCTCGCGTGGCAACCCGCAGCTCCAGCCGTATTCCTCGCGGAACTACGACATGGGCCTGGAGTGGTACATCAACGATGCCAGCTATATCGCGGTGGAAGGCTTCTACAAGAAGGTCAGCAACTTCAGCACGCTGGTGAGCTCGCCGGTGCAGTTCCTGACCGAGCAGAACAGCGGCCAGCCGCTGACCTGGTCGCTCACCCAGCCGGTGAACCTGAACTCGTCGAACATCTACGGCGAAGAAGTCACCTTCAACTATCAGTTCAAGAACCTCCTGCCTGATCCGTTCGACGGCCTTGGCATGGCGCTGAACTACACGCACGTGAAGAGCAGCACCAACCTGAGCCCCGGCCTCATCTCGACGTCGGGCAAGTTCGCGGTGCCGGGTATCGGTGATTCGGCCAACGCCAGCCTGTACTACGAGAAGGGCCCGGTGCAGGTCCGCGCCGCGTACAACTGGCGTGGCAAGTACCTGGAGAGCATTTCCTACGGCGGCGGCGCCCAGCCGGCCACGCGTAGCGCCTACGGCCAGGTGGACCTGAGCGCGAGCTATGCGATCAACAAGCATCTCTCGGCGTTTGTTTCCGGCACCAACCTGACCCACGAGCACCTGTACGACTACTCGGTCTACCGCAACCGCTTCCTGTACGCCGAGGCGGATGGCACGATCTACACGGTCGGCCTGCGGGGCACTTTCTGATGGAGCGAATGATGCGGAATCACCTGGCAACCACTCTTCGCAGTGCGATCGTTGGCACCCTCATGTGCGCGGCGGGCATCGCCACCGCGCCCGTGCAGGCGGCCGACACCGCGGACCTGCTGCCGCAGATGGGCTTCAATAACTGGAACTCGACGCATTGCCGCGCCGAGTTCGACGAAGCCATGATCCGCGGCATCGCCGACAAGTTCGAGACCCTCGGCCTGAAGGACGCTGGCTACCGCTACGTGAACGTGGACGACTGCTGGGCGAACTGGCAGCGCGACAAGGACGGCCATCTCGTGCCGAACCCGAAGCGCTTCCCGAGCGGCATTGCGGCGCTGGCGGACTACATCCACCAGCGTGGCCTGAAGTTCGGCCTGTACTCCAGCGCCGGCACGTCCACCTGCGAGCCGCTGCAGGAAGACCGCGGCTTCCCGGGTGGCCTGGGCCACGAGAAGGACGATGCGAAGACCTTTGCGTCCTGGAAGGTCGACTACCTGAAGTACGACAACTGCAATAACCAGAAGATCGATGCGCACAAGCGCTATACCGACATGGCGGAAGCCCTGCGCAGCAGCGGCCGGTCGATCTTCTTCAGCATGTGCGAGTGGGGCGAGAACAAGCCCTGGCTGTGGGCGAGCAAGCCGCCGGTGAACGCCGGTTCGTGGCGCACCACCGGTGACATCAGCGACAACTACGCCTCGATGCTGAAGATCTTCAAGGAGAACGTGGTTCTCGATAAGTACGCGCACCTCGGCCACTGGAACGATCCCGACATGCTCGAGGTCGGCAACGGCGGCATGACGGACGTCGAGTACCGCAGTCACTTCAGCCTGTGGTCGATCATGGCCTCGCCGCTGCTCATCGGCACCGACCTGCGCACGATCAAGCCGGAAGCGCTGAAGATCCTGCTCAACAAGGATGTCATCGCCATCGACCAGGATCCGCTGGGCGTGCAGGGTCACCAGGTCCGCGATGCCGACGGCATCCACGTGATCGTCAAGCCGCTGAAGGATGGCGGGCGCGCCGTAGCCGTCTTCAACGAGGGCGATGCGGCGAAGGACGTGACCGTTGCGGCTACCGAGATCGGGCTGAAAGCGGGTGGTTCGTACACCATGCGCGACCTTTGGGCCCATACGGACGCCAAGGGTGATGGCTCGATCAAGACGAAGCTCGATCCGCATGCGACGGTGATGTACCGCATCAAGTGATGTCACGACATCGACCGGGCCAGACGGCCCGGTCGATGTAAAAAAAGCTCCTAAACGCTAATGACGTTCCACGACGTCTTTTTTGAAATCAGCCTATCCATCGCTTTGCATACCTGCTATCAAAGCGCAGGTTCTTTCGGTGCGGGTACGTTGGCTGCATGGTGAATCGACGGGTGGATGCCGGGGCAGGGGAGGCCCTGGACGAAGAGGGGATTCCTCACATCGTCGTCGTGGAAGACGATGACGTATTACGCGACAAGCTGGTGGCGCCGAGCCTTCGGGATTTCGGTTTCCGCGTGTCGGCCGTTGGCACGGCGCGCGAGCTGGATGGCGTGTTGGACCGTGACGAGCCTGACATCGTCGTGCTCGACGTGGGGCTTCCGGATGGCGATGGGTTTTCCATCGCGGAGCGGCTGTACGCGCAGTCCCGCATTGGCATCGTGATTCTTTCGGGGCGCCACACCCAGGCAGATCGCCTGCGTGGCTTATCCAACGGTGCGGACGCCTATCTGGCCAAACCGGTCGTGATGCACGAGCTCGCGGCCACCCTTCGGAACCTGATGCGTCGGCTTCGGCCGCCGTCGCGGCCGGGACCGTCTGTTCCATCCGCCGCGCCCACATGGCGCCTGGATAACCAGGGATGGTGCCTGGTGGCGCCCAGCGGCGTTTCCGTCGCGCTGAAGGCACATGAGCGCGCCATGCTCCGTGCGCTGCTCCATGCGCCCGGCGAGCCCGTGAGCCGCGAGACCCTGATCACTGCCATGGGCGGTGACGAGCAGTTCGATCCCCACCGCATCGAAGTGCTCGTCTACCGGCTGCGCAGCAAGGTGGCCCGGCATGTGGGCCTCGTGCTGCCATTAAGTGCGGTGCGCGGCAGTGGCTACGTCTTCACCATGTAGGGCGCCTCGCCGCGAGCTATCCAGCAGGCGTCCGGCTTCGGCCACCAGCATGTCCGGCGAGCACGGCTTGTGCAGGATGCCCACCGCATGCGCCTGGTAGATCGAAGGCGGGAAGTGCGAGGAGACGACCAGCAGCGGTACGTCCGGCAGGCTAACGCGGAGATCCTCGACCCAGGACGCCGGCTCGTTATCGCCGAGGCGCAGGTCGGTGATGACGAGGTTGAGGTTATGCGCGAGCTCCGAGGCCAGGCGTAGCGCCGTGGCTGCGCTGCCAGCCTCGACCACAAGATGGCCTTCCGCTTCCAGCCGCTTGCGCCACATTTCGCGCAGCACGTCCTCGTCTTCCACCAGCAGCGTGTGCACCAGCGGCCCCGCAAGGAGGTCCGAACCCGCCGGCATGGTCACGGCCGGGAGTTCGATGAAGATGGTGGTGCCGTACCCCTCCTGGCTTTCTACCGCGATCGAGCCATCACAGCCGCGGACGAGGTCGTGCACTACCGCCAGGCCCAGGCCGCTACCGGAGTGCGCGGGCTTGGTGGTGAAGAAGGGTTCGAAGACCTCGCGGCGTACGCTCTCGGGCATGCCGTGCCCATTGTCGCGGAAGGCCATGCGCACGCGGCCGCCAGAGGCGGGCGTGACGCGGATATCGAAGCTGCCGTCGGGCTGCATCGCATCGCGCGCGTTGGCGGCGATGTTCAGGATCATCAGCTCCAGCTGCTCGGGGTCGAAGCGGATGTAGCGGGCATCTTCGGAAACCTCCACGCCCAGCGTGGTCGAATGGCTGAACAACTGGCGCAGCACGTGCTTCACGTCGCGCAGGTTGCGTTTCAGGTCGATCACTTCCACGCGGGCCACGTCGCGCCGCCCGAAGCTCAGCAGCTTGCGGCTGATGGCGGCACCGCGCCGCGCCGCGGCCGCTACGCCGTACAGGGCCGAACGCAGGACGGCGGGGTCATCGCTATCCTCCCGGGCCTCGGCATAGCCCTCGATGACGCTGAGGATGTTGTTGAAGTCGTGGGCCACGCCGCCCGCGAGCCGGCCGACGGCTTCCACCTTCTGCGCGTGGATCAGCTGCTCGCGGGACTTCTGGTGGGCCGCGATCTCCGCTTCGAGCACGCGGTTGGTCTCGGCCAGGCGGATGCCGCGCTGTTCGGCGCTCCGAATGCTACCGCGCAGCGTCGAGACGCACTGGTCGAGCACCAGGGTGATCGCCAGATAGCTGAGCGCCAGGGGAAGCACGTTCACCGCGCCCATCATCGGGTGCTCCGCACCGCGCGCGGCGAAGCGCATCACATCCACGCTAGCCGCGGCAGAGAACAGCAGGATCACCGTGCCGTACAGCCGCCACAGCGCCTGTCGGCCCAGGATCAGGCCGCCCAGCACGATCGACAGCACCACGTACGTCTGGTCGAGCATGGAGCTGATTAGCCCGCGCTCCAGGTACGTGGTGACCAGCGACAGCAGCATGGCGGCGATGAAGAGGCGCGTCGCGCCTTGCACGAAGCCGCGACGAATGCGCGCCACGCCGATCCACGCCGCCAGCACCACCATCGTATCGGTGGCCAGGTCCAGCCAGTCCGCCTGCGTTAGCGGGTTGGTGAGGGCGGCGATGCGGTAGGGCCAGATCAGCGGCAGCGTCACGCCGATCATGATCATCAGCAGCTGTAGCGCCACGCCGTTGCCGCGGGCGGTGTCGTCGTTACCAGGGATCGCGCGCAGCCAGCGGACGGCCGGCCGAAGGATGGGTGTCGTCACGCGCTCTCCAACGCAAAAAAGATTCGAAGGTGCAGTTATAGGGCGGAACGCCTCGCGACTCACGCACCAAAACTGTCAACGCCGATGGTGGCATGGCGTGCGACATCCCATCGGTGAGTTTTCGACAGTTTCCGACAGTGACGGTGCGTGATCGTGCCATCGGTTTGTCATACGTTCGCCAACGCGCTGCAAGACACACGGACGACGGGTTGGGGGACCACGGGCAGGCAAGGAGCAAACGCGGCGCCACTTCAACCATATCGGGGAGATCACCGCACCATGCATTGCCTACGCTTGCGCCTGATCGGCGCACTTGCCCTCGCGACATCGCTGCCGGCCTTCGCCGCGCAGCCGTCCGCTCTTCCGCAGCGCCTCATCGGGGCGGCTACCGCGCCGCAGGCGTCCTTCGACCGCTTCATCGTCACCTACCGCGACGGCACCGCCGCGCAGGGTAGTGCACAGTCCGCGGCACAGGTCGCCGCTGTCGCCCTTGGCAAGATGAGCTTTACGACGGCCAGCGGTGCCCGTGCCGCGGCGCCGGTCGCCACGCACATGCGCAAGCTGGGTATCGGCGCGAGCCTGATCAAGCTCTCGCGCAAGCTCGACGCGACCCAGACGGCCTCGTTCCTGGCGCGCATGGCCGCGGATCCGTCGGTGAAGTCGATCGTGCCGGATCGCATGCGGCACGCGGTGAAGGACCTGCGCGCGGACGATGCCTTCGTCCCTGACGACACCTACTACCTGAAGGACCAGTGGCACCTGCGCGCGCCGGACGGCACCGCCGACACCGATGACGCCGTGCCGAACTTCGGCGGCTCGAACGTCGCGGGCGCGTGGTCGCTGGCCGATGGCAGCGGCATCACCGTCGCCGTCGTCGATACCGGCATCACCGCACACCCGGACCTCGATACCTCGCTGGCGGACGCCGGGTACGACTTCATCACCGATCCGTTCGTCTCCGGCCGTGCCGATGAGGGCCGCGTCCCCGGCGGCTGGGATACGGGTGACTGGACCACCGAGGAACCGTGGTCGGACAACTGCCTGATGGAACCCAGCTCCTGGCATGGCACGCATGTGGCCGGCACCGTCGCCGAGCTGACCAACAATGCGCTGGGCATGGCCGGCGTCGCGTACCACGCCAAGGTCTTGCCGGTGCGCGTGCTGGGCCATTGCGGTGGCTACGACAGCGACATCGCCGACGGCATCCTCTGGGCCGCCGGTGGCCATGTCGACGGCGTGCCGGATAACACGCATCCCGCCCAGGTGATCAACATGAGCCTGGGTGGCCAGGGCCAGTGCAGCGCCGACGACCCGATGGGCCAGGCGATCGCCGGCGCGAACGCGCTGGGCGCCGTGGTTGTCGTGGCCGCGGGTAACTCCGGTGACGATGCGACGTACTACTCGCCGGCCAGCTGCCCGGGTGCGATTACCGTGGCCTCGGTCGGCATCAGCAGCCGCCTCGCGTTCTATTCGAACTTCGGCAAGCCTGTCGCGGTGGCGGCGCCGGGTGGCGGTGTCTACGTCAACGATGCCAGCAGTGGCCTCAGGGCGTCCTCCGGTTTCGTGTACCAGGCGCTTAATGCAGGCGAGACGGTAGTCGGTGATCCGACCTACGGCGGTTACGCGGGTACCTCGCAGGCCACGCCGCACGTCAGTGGCACCGTGGCACTGATGCAGAGCGCGCGCCTTGCCTCCAGCCAGCCGCTGCTGAGCCCGGCCCAGGTCCTCGCCGTGCTGAAGCAGACCGCGCACAAGCCGAAGATCGCGGTACCTGCGGCGACGCCGGCCGGTGCAGGCATCGTCGATGCGGGCGCCGCCGTGCAGATGGCGGTACTGGGTGACAGCTATACGCCGCAGCTGAGCAACGGCGCGTTGCTGACCGGCGTCAGCAGCTTCGCCGGCGTGTCCACGTACTACAAGATCGACGTCCCCGCGGGCGCACGCAGCCTGGTGATCCGCACCTTTGGCGGATCGGGTGACGTCACGCTGCAGGTGAAGGTGGGCGATCGCCCGGCCGATGCCAGCTACGACTACGTCTCCGCCCATGCCGGCAATGCCGAATCGGTCGTGCTCGCGCGCCCGGCGGCGGGCACGTATTTCCTCCGCGTCCTCGGCGTCAAGGATGCCCAGAACCTCAGCGTGCAGGCGAGCTTCATCGCCCCCTGATCCCTTCTACTACGGAGTTTTCGATGAACCGCATTTCGACTTCCCGCGTGCGCCCCGTGCTGGGCGCCCGGCGCACGCTTGTTGCCGCTGTTGTGCTCGCCCTGGCCTGCGGCAGCGTGCAGGCTGCCGCACCCCTGACCACCGCACCGCGTCTGGGCCCCTCACAGCGCGTGCTTTCCGCCGCCGATGTCACGACCTCGGGTTACTTCGCCTCCAACGGCGCAGGCGATGGTAGTGATGACGCCTACGCAGACGGTTACCACAGCGTGGCGGTGGGCGCGAACGCGCTGGCCAGTAGCGACGACGCCACGGCGATCGGTTCGGGCGCGGTGGCGTTCGACACCGGTAGCACGGCTGTGGGCACCGGCGCCATTGCGCAGGGTGCGGGTAGCCTCGCGCTCGGTCAGTCCGCGAACACCGCCGGTGACTATGCCAGCGCCATCGGTTTCGGCGCTTCGGCGTCGGGCACCAATGCGATGGCCATGGGCACGGGCGCCACGGCGGGTAACGCCGGCACCATCGCCATCGGCGGCGTGGCCGTGGATAGCGGCGGTACGCCGATCAGCGACCAGGTGACCACGGCCGCGGGTAACCTCGCGATGGCGTTTGGCGCGAGCGCCCAGGCCCAGGGCGACGAAGCCGTGGCGATTGGCGCGTTGTCCGGCAGCTATGGCTTCGGTTCGCTCTCGGTGGGTAGTGAAGCCGCCGCCATGGCGGACAACGCGACCGCGATCGGCACGGCGGCGAGCGCCACGGGCGAAAGCTCCACCGCCATCGGTGGTCCGTCGCAGATCTTCCCGGGCCTGTATGACCTCACCCAGGCCACCGGTTTTGAATCGACGGCGATTGGTGCGGCGGCCATGGCCCTGAACGACGGCGCCACGGCAATCGGCGGCCATTCGCGTGCGGAAGGCAACGCGAGTATTGCCATCGGTACCTACTCGTACGCACAGGAAGCGAACAATACGGCGATCGGCTACAACGCCGCCGCCACGGGTGTGAACTCCATCGCGATTGGTGGTGATGACCGTTCGTCGACCTGGGCTTACGGCACCAACAGCGTCGCCATCGGTGACCTGGCCATGGCCAAGGGCGATGAATCCGTCGCGCTCGGCCACTTCGCCAGCGTGGGCTTCGATGGCGCCAACAGCGTCGCGCTGGGCATGAACTCGGCCACGGACGAAGTCGGCGTGGTGACGGTGGGTAGCGACGGCACGATGACCAATCGCTATGGCGAGAAGATCCCGGCCTTTACCCGTCGCATCACCAACGTGGGTGCGGGCGTCGGCGCGACCGATGCCGTGAACGTCGGCCAGCTCGAAGCGGCGATCGGCCAGGTGAGTGTGGGGGATTCGGCGGTGAACGCGGCCTTCGCCAGCGCCTTCGGTGGTGGTGCGCAGATGGGCCTTACCGGCTTCGTGCCGCCTGCGTACGCGATCCAGGGGACGAGCTACAGCAACGCGGGCGATGCGTTTGCTGCCGTGGATGGCGTGCTCGACAGTGCACTGCGCGGGATCGCGGATATCCGCAACCAGATGGGCAGCCTGCCGGGCGGCGGCTCGCCGGGCTCGGGCCCGCAGGTGCCCTCGGGCAGCGGTAACGGCCTTGCGGTGGGCGATAACAGCATGGCCACGGATCCCCGCGACACGGCTGTGGGTCACCACGCGACGATCGGCGCTGACGGCAGCGTCGCGGTGGGCAGTAATGCCACGGTGTCCGCTGCCGCCACCAATGCGGTGGCCGTCGGTGCGGATACTTCCGTGACCGCTGCCTCGGCCACGGCGATCGGGCAGGGCGCATCGGCGACGGCACAGAACAGCGTCGCGCTCGGCGCCGGCTCCGTCGCCGACCAGGCGAACACGGTGTCGGTGGGTGCCGCCGGCAACCAGCGCCGGGTGGTAAACGTCGCCGCGGGCACGGCGCCGACCGATGCGGCCAATGTCAGCCAGGTGGACCAGGCGCTGGCTACGGCCAAGTCGTACGCCGATACCGGTGATCAGCAGACCCTGGCGCGGGCCAACGCGTACACCGACAGCAAGATCACCAACGGCGTCAGCCGGGCCGACTTCGACACCTTCCGCAGCCATGTCGACGACCAGTTCCACCAGGTGAACCAACGCCTCGACCGCGTCGGCGCCATGGGCACGGCGCTGTCGCAGATGAGCATGAATACGTCGGGGCTTTCCGGCGAGAACCGCGTCGGCGTGGGTGCCGGGAACTACGGCGGGCAGTCAGCCGTGGCCGTGGGGTACCAGCGGGCGTTCCATCAGAACCGGGCTAGCGTTTCGATTGGGGCGTCGAGCTCTGGGTCGGAGAGTACGGTGGGGGTGGGTGCGGGTATTAGCTGGTGATGCGCTCGAAGCAGCGGCCCTCATGGGTCGCTGCTTCAGTAGCGGAAACGTTTCTATTCAAGTCAGCTTGGCAGCAGCGATCTTCACCGTGACATCAATGGGTGAAGCTGCCCGAGCCAGGCCCTTGGTCCCCACCTTGAGCTGGACGTCGCTTCCGAGCTTGGCCTTCATAGTGGGCTCGGCACGGAGCGTCCACTCGCCATGGGCCTGGTCGAAGACCATCAAGTGGATGTCGACGACACCCTTGTCGGGGGTAGGGGCAACGGAAACTACCAGGCGAACAGCGGCCTCTGCCGGAGAGCCGGGAGGCGTGATGGTCAAATCCGCGTTTAGATCGGCCTTGACCTGGATGCTGGGCTGGCCAATGACGATGCCGCCACGTGATACGGATAGGTCGACCTTGAAGCCGTCGGCCGCCTCAGCCCCGAAGGATGCGACGCTCGCGACGAGGGCAGCGCAGGCGATGAGCTTTCTCAGCATGATGAAACTCCCTAGGTTGGTCCCCCGCCCGTGAGAGGGCTGAACGATCGTCCGCTGACTTATGCGGAAGGTCAACCACAAATGGATGACGTCTTATGGCCCTGGAGTCTAAGCGCCGGAGCCGCTGGATCGGAATTTAGGAAGGTGACTGTCGACATGTTCCCGCAGTACGCTCGTAACTCGATGAGCCCGAGCTCGCTGATCCTCAGATATACCGTGGACGGAAAGCCGCGGCTTCAGCTTCAAATGTGCGATCGATTCACAAAGCGATGAGGAATCATGGCAACAGTCGAGCAGTACTATCAGGAGATGGGCGGCGCCGCCCGTGCATTGGCTCAGAATGCGAGTGGGCGGATTGCGTTGCTCGCTCACGCTGAGGACGGGTTCATTACGGTCACTCTGTTCTATATCGAGAGGGGGAATCCTCAGATTCGCTGTGTTTTCCCGCCCGAACCCGTAGTGAAGAATGTCTACGATTTTTGGGAAGAATGGGGTCGTAGCGAAGGCGATAAGCCTTGGATGATGATGTGCCTTATCATTGACAATGACGACTTCACCATCGACTTCCTTTATCCCGACGAATTCGAGGATGGTTTTCCGGGTCCTGATGACGAGGCTCGGTTGCTAACGCGCTATTTCGGAAGTGACGATGTGGACAGATCGAATCCGGATGTCGAGATATGACGGTGTGTGTATTTGGCAGCGTTGATAGAGCACATCCTCGTTGATGCGTTGCCGAGAAACCTGCGCACCGGCCAATAGCTCAAGTGGCTTTTGGCATGTGTCGTAGATGCGCCGTACTCTGGGGGATCAATGAAATTGATGATCGAAAAGGCTGACATCCGTCTCGACGATGAGATGATCGCAGCGGTGCAGTCCTCGCTATCGGTTCAATTTGCGCGGGCCTTTGTCATGTTCGTCAAGGACCACGACGGCGTCGTGCC
This sequence comes from Luteibacter pinisoli, assembly GCF_006385595.1. Taxonomy (NCBI): domain Bacteria; kingdom Pseudomonadati; phylum Pseudomonadota; class Gammaproteobacteria; order Lysobacterales; family Rhodanobacteraceae; genus Luteibacter; species Luteibacter pinisoli. The sequence continues at coordinate 2,855,826 of NZ_CP041046.1, read as the reverse complement.
ACCGAACAACTCATTTCGCATTTCCAGCAAAAATCATTCGGGGGTTACCCAGTTCATCGCCTTAAGCGACATATCTAGACAAGCCGAGTTCCTGTCGCCGAGCGTCACAAGAGCGTTCTTCCCTTTTGCGTTCGCGGAGGGCGGAAATTTTGTTTGTATGGCGCGGTCAGATGATGCCGCCGTCTATTTCTATGATCATGAAATAGACGGGATGGCTGCTCTCACTAGGATCGCCAAGTCTTTTGAGGAGTTCATGGGCGCACTGGAGCTGTTTGACGTCGCGTCGGTTGTACTCGCGCCAGGGCAGGTCATATCGGTTTGGATTGATCCGGACTTCCTGAGCGACCTTAAGTCTTAGATGGTGCCCCGACACCGGCCAGCTTGGCCTTCATGGTGGATTCGTTACGGAGCGTCCACTCGCCATTGGCCTGGTCGAAGACCATCATGTGGACGTCGACGACACGCTTGTCGGGGGTAGGGTCAAAGGAAACCACCAGGGCAGATCCAAACAACACGGTTAATGCACAGTTCCAGCGAGTTTTCTATGAAGGCAACTACACGACGCGTCCGAATGAAATTCAGGTGATACGTAGCGTGAATGGACAGGCTCCAGTGACGACGATCCTCCTCAATCAACCGGGTGGTTACAGATGTTTAGTGACGCGATCGAGTGCTACGAGGCAATGGGGAAGGCTTTGACTTCAAGCGCACGTCCCCCTTGGACTCGTATCTTGGTTGATGCGAGCCTTGAAGGGAGTCGTGTAGACGCCGTTGTTTCTTATTGGAATGGCCAGACTGATAAGCCAGCGGGATATTTGACCGGCGTACCGATGCTGGCTCGTTACGTTTACGAGCTCGCCCGACTCGTCCGCGACGAAGAGAAGGGGTTCTTTAAAAAGTGTCATTTCGACCTTCGTAGCGATGGGAAATTTAATGTTGAATTTGAGTACTGAGTCCAGCGCCTTTTGAGAGAAGCGCCCGCGTTGCGCGGGCGCTTCTTTTTGTGATGATCTTGGGTTCACCGGCGGAGTGGCTGTTTGGCGAACGTTCTACGGAAAGCAGGAACGGCCATCTCAGTTCCACATGCACGTAGACCGTTGCGCCATGTCCTTCGAGTCCGTGGGCGTCCGGCCCGACGGCGTGCGGACTGATACGCCTTCCGCGCTAGCAATCGTCGATGGGCAGGCATCGCCCACAAAAAAGCCGCCGAAGTGAGCTGAACACTCAGGCGGCCGGATTGGCGGAGATGGCGGGAGTCGAACCCGCGGCTACGCTCAAAGAATCAAAAGTTTGCGTCGTGCTCGGACGAAAAACGGACTGTTCAGGGGATGCTGAAGCGGACTTCTTTCGGGCTTGCACCTAGCAGGTTTCCAACGGCGAACCATTCGGACCCGTCCGGCCGATCTGAGCCAAAGAGCCATAGTTCGCCTATGTTGAGGTCAGACAGGTCGAGCTCGTTTAGGACCAGCTCGACTCGGCGATTGATGTGCACACCGACGACCAGGTCGCGGGACGACCGGTACTTCGCCTTGAGTTTATCGAGCTCGGCTTGCAGGGTCGCCTGGCCGTTCAGATGGCTCGGGACCAGTTCCTTCATTTGCAGTGGGACGTAGTGGATCGTGCCGTCGATCCGATAGCCGGCCACGAAGTCATAGTCGTCGGCTTCTGATTGAGCAAGGTGGACGGGAACGTCGAGCACCTGAGCCACGCCATAGCATAGGATTGCCGCCTGGCGCAGCTCGAGGAGCGGTTTCAGGTCCCTTGTTCGAAGGTTTCGCACCTTCGCCGGCAATTGCTGTAGCTGAGGATGTCGCTCGACGTCGGCGTAACCCGTCAGGATTGCGGCCGCGTCTCGAAACTGCAGCGTTTGCCACCCGCGTAGGCGGATCTCATGGTTGGCCAACCCCATTCTCCGGAGCCTCAGTTGCCGCCCATGGTGCCGCAACCTTGTTCCCCGCGTCAGGGGCGATCGAGGGGATCCAGCGGCCGTACACCTTGATGATCATGGCCCAGTCTTTGTGGCCCATCATTGTTGCCACCCAAACCGGGTTCTCGTCGGCAGATAGTAGTGTCGACGCGAACATGTGTCGGGTCTGGTATGGGAACCCCCTAAAATTTCCGCGCGGACACCCGGGTTCTTCCGGGTATCACGAAAGGGTGTTCCCTAAAAAAAGAGGATAAAACGGCGCTGCAAAGCCCTTGTTCACCTGACTCGAAATCTGCACGGCTCCGTACTCCGAATCGCTACGAACCGCTCGAGCTGAACTCGATAAGTTTTTGAGCGAGCTCATCGAGCGACGCCTTCATGCGCATCGCTACGGACCCTAATGCCAATCGTCGGCCGTTGTTTTTCTTCTCTGTGAGCACGCCTTCGGAGTGCATCTTCTGAAGGATTTCCAACTGCTGCCGGAACTGGCGCTGGAGCAGCATGAACTCCGCTAAGGAGGCCGCTATATGCGGTGGAAACTGTCCAGCCTGGAGGCCAGCAGCGCGCACCAGCGGAGTTGGATCTTCCGGAAGAGACGAGTAGGTAATGGTGTCCCAGTTGTGTTCCTGGTCGTGCTCCTGCGCGGCATCGACTTGCTGGTCGAAGAGCATCCGCGAAGCCACAAGTTCTGCCGCGGCAGCACCGGCGAGATTTCTTAACGTCTCTCGCGCCTTTATGCGGTCCATGTAGCGCGAGGTCCAGAGGGCAATCACTGCACCCGTCAGCGTCGCGCCAATGGTCTTTAGAAAATCGAGCCACGGCGTCCAAGCGCTAGAGGCATCGGAAACTAGCTTTACGACCAGGTCTGGATTGACCATTTTCCCTCCGAAAAAATGGACCAAAAACGGACCAACCGTACCCCATCCACCCCTTTCCAGCCCCATCAACAAAAAAGGCCTGCAAGCGATTCAATCACTTGCAGGCCTGCATTGGTGGAGATGGCGGGAGTCGAACCCGCGTCCGAAGGCGTTTAATCTCCAGATCTACATGCTTAGCTCACCGTTAAGTCTCGTCCGCCGACAGCACGGCGTGCTAAGCGCACCGGCGGACATACCTGATTGATCTAGCGTCAGACCCACAGGCGGAGGGTCTTTCAGCGGTCTCATGATAGTGACCCTACACCGGCGAGCATGAGCACAAGACCGGTTCGGGGGTTTGGCCTTTTTTAGGGGCCGGACAGCTTAGGCGGCGAGAGCCACCGAGTTGTCACCGTAGTAGTTGTCATTGGCAACTATATGTTTTGCGGCTGGTTTAACGAGGAAAGCTGCCCCCTCGGCATGCACCAGTAGATCGCACTACCCCCGTCGAAACCAGGACATCCCCGGGGAAAACGTTGTGTGACTACGTGTAACAGTATATGGCCGGGGCAGGGCACCCACAATGGGCGTCCCTCCCGCCGGTGTGCAGGCGTTAACCCATGCGGTTATGGCTACGCATCACCCGCTGCTTATCGATAGCCCACTCGCGCTCCTTGTCGGAGTTGCGCTTGTCGTGTTCCTGCTTGCCCTTGGCCAGGCCGATCTCGCACTTCACCTTGTTCGCCTTCCAGTAGAGGGCGGTGGGGACGAGGGTGTAGCCCTTGCGCTCGACGGCGCCGATGAGGCGGTCGATCTCTTCGCGGTGCAGGAGCAGCTTGCGGGTGCGGCGGTCGTTGGCCACCACGTGGGTGGAGGCGCTGATCAGCGGCGGGATCTGGGTGCCTACAAGAAACACCTCACCGTGCTGGATGATCGCGTAGCTGCCTTCGCCGAAGTTGACGCGGCCGGCGCGCAGGGCTTTCAGCTCCCAGCCTTCCAGGGCCATGCCGCACTCGAAGCGCTGGTCAATGTGGTATTCGTGGCGCGCGCGCTTGTTCAGCGCGATGGTGCCGCCGCCTTCCTTTTCCGTGTCCTTTGCCTTCGCTTTTGCCATGTCCGCTAAAATCGCCTGAATCGGTCCCTGATACGAGGCCGGCGGGTCCGTGAGCCGGCAAAACTAAGACGAGGTCTATCCAGTGATTGAAATCCGCCGCAGTGCGATCGTGCCTTTCACGCCCGCGCAGATGTTCGACCTGGTCAATGACGTTGAAGCATACCCAAAGCGCTTCGGCTGGTGTGCCGCCGCCTCGATCATCGAGCGCGAAGGCGATGTGCTCGTGGCCCGGCTGGACCTGAAGTTCGCCGGGATGAAGCAGGACTTCACCACCCGCAACACCATGGAGCGCCCCGAGCGGCTCACCATGAACTTCGTCGAAGGCCCGTTCCGCTCGCTGGACGGCGTCTTTACCTTCCAGGCCCTGGGCGATGTCGGCTGCAAGATCGCCCTGGCCCTGGATTTCGACTACGCCGGCCTTGGCGGCTCGGTGCTGAAGATGGGTTTCCAGCAGCTCGCAAACAAGATGGTGGACGACTTCTGCGACGAGGCGCGCCGCCAGTATGGCTGAGCTGTCCGTCGAGGTGGCGTATGCCGGGCCGGAGGGCCAGGCCGTGGTCGCGCTGGCCGTGCGCCAGGGGACGACGGCGTGGCAGGCCGTGGAGCTGGCGATGCCGCGGCTGCCGGCGGGCCTTCAGGCCACCCCGCTGCGCGTGGGCATCTTTGGGAAGAAGGTCGAGCCCGGCCACGTGCTGGGGCAGGGCGACCGGGTGGAGCTTTACCGCCCCCTGACGCTGGATCCGATGGAAGCCAGGCGCCGGAGGGCAGGTAAGTAGGCTGCCTTACTTCTTGTCGTCGTCCGACGAGCCGCCGCCGAAGATGCCACCGTCGTCCTTCTTGTCGTTGGCGCTGGTGTTCTTGTCACCCTTGGCGTCTTCAATCGGGTTGGACTTGTACTTCTTCGAGTCTTCCAGCAGCTGCTGGGCATCCTGCTTGAAGAAGTCGCCCTCGGTGCGGACCAGGGTGTCGTTATTGAAGGAAAGCGTCAGGGTGCGCGTGGTCATCGGCTTGCCACGATGCGAGAACGTCGAGACATAGTCCCAGCGGTCGTTATCGAAGGGCGAGATGACCGAGGGCGTACCCAACAGGACCAGGACCTGACGCTTCGTCATGCCGGGCTGCAGCTGGTCGACGTTCTTCTTGTCGAGCAGGTTGCCCTGCTGCACGTCGGGGGTATAGACGAGGGCACAGCCGGAGACGGCCGTTGCCAGAAGGACCAAACCCAGCGTGCGGATGAGCTGCTTTTGCATGCGTTGAAGCGTCCAGATCGTGAAGCCAGCGATGATACACTAAGCGCCTGACGGCACCGCGAGAAGAGGTCTGACATGGACCAGGAAACCCAAGAGCTCCGCAAAGCGGGCCTTAAAGTCACCCATCCGCGCATGCGGATCCTGCAGGTCTTCGAGGAGGCGGAAGAGCGCCACCTCACGGCCGAAGACATCTACAAGCGCCTGCTAGCGCACCAGGAAGACATTGGGCTTGCCACCGTGTATCGGGTGCTGACCCAGTTCGAGGCGGCCGGCATCGTGATGAAGCACAACTTCGAAGGCGGGCAGGCCGTCTACGAGCTGGACCGTGGCAAGCATCATGACCACATGATCGACGTTGACAGCGGAAAGGTCATCGAGTTCATAAGTGAGGAGATCGAGCGCCTCCAGCACGAGATCGCCGAGCGGCATGGCTACGTCATCGAGGACCATAGCCTGGTCCTGTATGTGCGGCCCAAGAAGAAAGGGCGCTAAGCCCCTGCGCTGACAAGAAAAAGGCCCCTCGAGAGGGGCCTTTTTTTGTTGCCTGTCTGGTGGCTTCCGGTGTGCCGGGGCCCCAAATAAAAACGCCACCGGTGGACTCCTGTCCACCGGTGGCTTATCCGGATGCCGGGTAGTTCGTGGACCGCGAGTTGCTCGCAAATCCCGGTTCGCTACCCGACGCCGGCGAGGCTGACATCCTGTCGCCTCTTCGAGCCGATCGTCCCCACGATCGACTCGGGCTCACCGTCTCTCGACGGCGGCTCCCCCACATCGATGGAAGAATCGTAACGAAGTGTTCACGAACCCGGTATCGGAAAATTTCCTATGCTAGTTCCGATACTTGTGCTGCGAAGCAGCACGCGCAGGTGCAGTCCGATGGGCTCCGGAACGATCCGGAACAGGCCGCCCAGGGCGGTGATCCGGTCGCTCATCCCCTGCAGGCCCCGGCCACCACCGTCGGTGCGGACCGGGCGCGGGGTGGAGGGCAGGCCATGGCCGTCGTCACGAATGTCCAGGACAGCCACCGGGCCGCTATCGCGGATGCCGATGCGCAGGCGCAGTCGCAATTCCTTGGCGCCGGAGTGGCGGACCACGTTGGTCGCACTTTCCTGCACCACGCGATAGATGGCCGTCAGGGTGTCATCGTCCAGCAGGCGGGGCTCGCCGCGCAGGTCGGTCACGTAGTGGATGCCGGCGGCCGTGAGCATGTCCCGGATCGGGCCCTCGTCCAGGGCGCGCAGCAGGCCGAATTCGTCCAGCACCGAGGGGCGCAGGCTGTCCAGCATCTTATGCAGGGCCCGGCGCATGTGGCCGAGGATGCCGTTCACGGCGCTGCCGATGTCGTCCAGGCCGGCGTCTCCCAGGCGGTTCTGGGCCAGCTTCAGGTGGGTCTGGATGGCGGTGAGGTTCTGGCCCAGCTCGTCGTGGAGCTCGGCGGCCATGTGTCGGCGCAGGTTTTCTTCGGCCTGGAGGTTGCCGCGGGCGGCGTCGCGCAGCTGCCGGGCCAACTGGTCCAGGCGCTGGTTGGCGGCGGCCAGGTGGGTGTTCTGCTGGGCCACCCGTTCGCTGCTGCGGCGCAGGGCGTCGGTGGCCGCGCCCAGCATCAGCGTGCCGGTACCGGCCACGGCGAGGAACAGGTGGGCGGCCGCCGTGGGCGCGCCGCGGCCGATCATGTCCTCGGTGACGTTCAGGCCCACGCTGGTGATCAGCATGGCCAGGCCGGCGCCACGCCAGCCGTGGCGGAAGGCGAAGAACAGCACCGGGGCCAGCGAGAGCACGCGGGCGAACTGCGGCTGGGGCGAATACTCGGCCAGGGTCACCAGGATGGCCAGCGACGGCAGCATCACCAGCAGGCCGTCCAGCAGCAGTTCGGCCAGTGCGGTCTGCGTCGGTCGCTCGCGAAACACCAGCACCATCACCGGGACGACGAGCAGCACGCCGAGGTAATTGCCGAGCAGGTCGCTGCCGAAGGTTGTGCCGAGCATCTCCACCGGGGCGGCTGGATGCAGCGAGGCCATCATCGCGGCGTTGCCCGCGGTGGCCACCGTGGCGGTGACCATGGCCGAGAGCAGCAGGCGGGCGACGTCTTCGGGGGTATTCAGGCTGGCGTGGAGGTGCGCCCGGCGCAGCAACCACAGGCAGGCGCCGACCATCAGCGGCTCGGGGGTATCGCCCAGGACGAAGCCGGCGCCCCCGATCGGCAGGCCGCTGCGCCATTCGCAGAACGCGCTGGCGGCGATTTCACCACCGAGGATCCAGAACCAGTCGCGGGTACGGGTCAGCAGCAGCGCGCCAAAACGCAGGCCGAACGGGAGCACCCAGTAGGGTTGCTCGGTCGGCCAGAGCAGCACCCACGCCAGCGCATAGGCAATGGCAATCAGGGGTCCGGCGAAGCGGAAGAGGGAGCGAAGGCGCATAGACGGTGAATGTTACACGGCGGATGTGGCGCGCTGACGCGGAATCCGGGCATGGGCGCACATTCGTGCCAGTACTGTTACATTCTGCCCCATGCCAAGAATCGTCCTAGTAGATGACCACGCCATCGTCCGTGAAGGGTTCAAGCGGCTGATCCAGCTGGAACCTGATCTGGACGTGGTCGCCGAAGCCCGCAATGCCGATGAAGCCGTGGACGCTGTCACGCAGCACCGCCCGGACCTGGTCGCGGTGGATCTTTCGTTGCCGGACGGCAGCGGCCTTCCGCTGATCGAGCACCTGGGCAGCATCGAGCCGAACATGCGGATCGTCGTGCTGAGCATGCACGACGGCGAGCCCTACGTTTCCGAAGCCATGCGCCGCGGTGCCCGCGGTTACGTGACCAAGGGCGTGGCGCCGGAAGAGCTGGTGGCGGCCTTGCGTGCCGTGCTGGCCGGTGACCAGTACCTGAGTTCGGACCTGCGCGAGCGGCGTTCGAGCCGGTCGTCGCAGGACCTGGATCCCTTCAGCCGCCTGACCGCGCGCGAGCGCGAGGTGTTCCTGTTGCTGGCGGCCGGCCGCGCACCGAAGCAGGTGGCGGCGGAGCTGGGGATTGGGCAGAAGACGATTTACATCCACCGGGCGGCGGTGATGAACAAGCTTAATGCCGGGTCGGAGCTGGACCTTTATCGGATGGCGCAGGAGCGGGGGTTGATCCGCACCTAGCCCTGGGCGCGGTCGAGCATCTTCTTGGCGTGGGCGCGGGTTTCCTTGGTGATCTCCACGCCACCGAGCATGCGCGAGATTTCTTCGCGACGGCCGCTGGCGTCGAGGGCCTGGATGCGGGTGCGGGTGGATTCGCCGTCGCTTTCCTTCGCCACGCGCAGGTGGTTGTGACCCTGCGCCGCCACCTGGGGCAGGTGGGTCACGCACATCACCTGCACGCGCTCGCCGAGGGCGCGCAGCTTCTGTCCGACCACTTCGGCCACGGCGCCGCCGATGCCGGTGTCCACTTCGTCGAAGATCATGCAGCCGATGTTGTCGTTGCCCAGCGTGGCCACTTCAATGGCCAGGCTGATGCGTGCCAGTTCGCCGCCTGAGGCCACCTTGCGCAGCGGGCGCGGCGGCTGGCCGGGGTTGGCGCTGACCAGCAGTTCGCAACGCTCGCGACCCTGCGGATCCGGGTCGTCGCCGTCGGCAGGTTCGAGGGATACCTCAAGGCGGCCGCCGGCCATGCCCAGCTCGCCCATTAGCGTCGCGACGGACGAGCCGAGGCGTGCGGCGGCTTCCGCGCGTGCCTTCGAAAGCGCCGCGGCGGCGGTGTCGTAATCGCCGCGCAGGCGGTCGCGTTCGCGGCCGAGGCGCTCCAGCGCATCGCCGGCACCTTCCAGTTCGGTGAGGCGCTCGCGCAGTTCCTCGGCCTTCGCGGTGAGCTCGCCGATCGGCAGGCGGTAACGGCGGGAGAGGTCGTGCAGGTGGGTCAGGTGGGTGTCCACCTCGGCCAGGCGTTCCGGGTCGAGCTCCACGTCCTGCGCGTAGCGGCTGAGGCCGTCGACGGCTTCGCCGACCTGGATCTGCGCGCTGTCGAGCAGTTCCAGCGTGGGGGTGAGCGTGGCGTCCAGCTCGGCCAGGCGGGAAAGCTCGGCGTGGGCGCGGAGCAAGGCGCGGCCGATGGCGAATTCGCTTTCGCCATCCAGCAGCTCGACAACGCCGTTGGCGCCTTCGGCCAGCCGGCCGGCGTTGGCGAGGCGACGATGCTGGGCCTCGAGGTCGTCCAGCGCGGCCGGGGCGAGGGCCCAGCGGTCCAGTTCTTCCAGCTCGTGGGCGAGCAGCTCGATCTGGCGCTCGCGGTCGTCACCGCCGGACAGCGTGCGAATCTTCGCCACCGCGTCGCGCCAGGCTTTCGCCAGGTCGCGAACACGGGCCTGGGCCTCCTCGTTGCCGGCGAAGGCGTCGAGCAGGGCCATCTGGTGCTGGCGGGAAAGCAGGGCCTGGTGCTCGTGCTGGCCGTGGATCTCCACGATCAGCGCGGCCAGCGCGGACATCTGCGCCAGGGAGGCCGGGCGGCCGTTGATCCAGCCACGCGAGCTGCCCTCGGCGCGGATCACCCGGCGCAGCTGGCAGGTCTCGCCGTCGTCCAGGGCTTCTTCACGCAGCCAGCCCAGGGCTTCGGGCAGGCCGGCCAGGTCGAATTCGGCGGCCAGCTCGGCGCGGTCGCTGCCGGCGCGGACCATGCCGCTATCGGCACGTGCGCCGGCCAGGAGCATTAAAGCGTCCACCAGCAGGGACTTGCCCGCGCCGGTTTCGCCACTGACCACGGTCAGCCCGGGGCCAAAGGCCACCTCGGCTTCTTCAACGACGGCAAACTGGCGGACGTAGAGCGAGGTGAGCATGGGCACCGGAGTGGCGAAAAAGGAATCTCGCCGATTGTAGCGGGAGCGGCGTCGCAGGAACCGAGACTTGCAAGCCAGGGCCGCAGACCTTATTGATAGCGCCTGATACCCGACCCAGCCCACTCTCGCGCATGAATCCGTTTTCTGGCCAAGACATTGATGCTCGCGCGCGCCGGCTGTTGCGTACCCTGATTTCCCAGTACCTGTCAGACGGCGAGCCCGTCGGCTCACGCACCCTGGCGAAGTCCTCTGGCCTGGAAGTCAGCCCGGCGACCATCCGCAACATCATGGCCGACCTCGAAGAGGCGGGCCTGGTGGCGTCCCCCCACACCTCGGCGGGGCGTATCCCGACGCCGCGAGGGCTGCGCCTGTTCGTGGACAGCCTGCTCGAGCTGAAGCCGTTGCCGCGCGACGACATGGCGCGCCTGCAGGGCGGCCTGCCGCCGCACCAGACGACCACGCGCGACCTGCTGGGCAATGTCTCGAACCTGCTCTCGGCCATGACCCACTTCGCCGGCGTGGTCAGCGTCCCGCGCCAGGGCGACTTCCCCCTGCGCCATATCGATTTCGTGAACCTGCCGGATGCCCGGGTCCTCGTCATCCTGGTGTTCTCGGATAACCAGGTGCAGAACCGCGTGGTCCAGCTGTCCCGGCCCATCGAGGGCCGCGACCTTGAGCAGGCCGCCAATTACCTGAATGCCCATTTCGCCGGGTTCCGCCTGGCGGATATCCGTGCCCACCTGGCCGCGGAACTGCGCGAAGCCGGCGGTGAACTGAACCGCCTGCTCGCCAGCGCCGTGGAGCTGGCCACCGCCTCCTTCGGTGACGAAGGGACGGACGATGTCCTGGTCAGCGGCCAGACCAACCTGATGGGCTATTCCGAGCTCGCCGATATCGACCGCCTGCGCGACCTGTTCGACGCCTTCCAGCAGAAGCGCGAGCTTCTCCAGCTGATGGAAAACTGCGTCAAGGCACCGGGCGTGCGCCTGTTTATCGGCGAGGAATCGGGCTTTTCGGCCCTGGACGGTTGCAGCATCGTCACGGCCACCTACGGCACCAGCGGGCGGATGCTCGGCGCGATCGGAGTTATTGGACCGACGCGTATGGCATATGAACGGGTCATCCCCGTGGTACAAGCCACGGCCGGATTGCTCAGCGATGCCTTGAATCGCGCCGTAGCGACCTCATAAACCGCCACGGGAGGCGGGTTTAGTATTTCCCGCGAATGTTCGGTCCCCTCGCGGGGGCCGTAAGCTCACATTTGGAGTAACCATGCAGAACAACGATCCCCACGCGACGGATCCGGCGCAGGACAGCGCCGCTGATAACAGCGTCAATGCGGACCTTGACGCGCTGACCGCCAGGCTGGCGGCCCTCGAATCCGAGCTGTCCAGTGCGCGCGATACCGTGCTGCGCGAGCGGGCGGAGATCGAAAACCAGCGTCGCCGCCTCCAGCGTGACCTGGACCAGGCCCGCCGCTTCGCCAACGAGAAGCTGCTGGGCGACCTGCTGCCGGTGTACGACGGCCTGGCCCTGGGCCTGTCCAACGAGAACGCCGACGCCAAGACGTTGCGCGAAGGCCTCGCGATCACCCTCAAGCAGCTGGAAAAGGTCACCTCGTCCAACGGGCTGGTGCTGGTCGATCCGCTGCACCAGCCGTTCAACCCGGACCACCACCAGGCGATCAGCGCGGTGGACTCGGCCGAACACGCACCGAACACCGTCGTGGCCGTGGTCCAGAAGGGCTTCGTACTGAACGACCGTCTGCTGCGACCGGCGCTCGTCGCCGTCGTCAAGGACAACTGAACAAAGCCCCGCCTGGCGCCGTTTGTGCGCCGGCAGGGTGTCTCACCAGGCATTGAATCAGGGCCCTCCGGCCCCACCTTCAAACACAGTCGCGGCCGCGGGGGCCGCATTGAAATTCGGAGCATTTCATCATGGGCAAGATCATCGGCATCGACCTCGGTACCACCAACAGCTGCGTCGCTGTCATGGAGGGTTCCACGGCTCGCGTCATCGAAAACGCCGAGGGCGATCGGACCACGCCGTCCATCGTGGCGTTCACCAAGGACAACGAAGTCATCGTTGGCGCGCCGGCCAAGCGCCAGGCTGTCACCAACCCCAAGAACACCTTCTACGCGGTGAAGCGCCTTATCGGCCGCAAGTTCACCGACGCTGAAGTGCAGAAAGACATCAAGCTCGTCCCGTACGGCATTGTCGCCCACGACAACGGCGACGCCTGGGTCGAGACCGCTGACGGCAAGAAGATGGCCCCGCAGGAAGTCTCCGCGAAGGTCCTCATGAAGATGAAGAAGACCGCCGAGGATTTCCTGGGCGAGTCCGTCACCGAGGCCGTGATCACGGTGCCGGCGTACTTCAACGACAGCCAGCGCCAGGCCACCAAGGACGCCGGCAAGATCGCGGGCCTGGACGTGAAGCGCATCATCAACGAGCCGACCGCGGCCGCGCTGGCCTATGGCCTCGACAAGACCTCGACGGCTGACCGCAAGATTGCCGTGTACGATCTCGGCGGCGGTACGTTCGACGTCTCGATCATCGAGATCGCCAACGTCGACGGCGAGAAGCAGTTCGAAGTGCTCGCCACCAACGGCAACACCTTCCTGGGCGGCGAAGATTTCGACAACCGCGTCATCGACTACCTCGTGGAAGAGTTCAAGAAAGAGCAGGGCATCGACCTGAAGCAGGACCAGCTGGCCCTGCAGCGCCTGAAGGACGCCGCCGAGCGCGCGAAGATCGAGCTCTCCTCGGCGCACCAGACCGATGTGAACCTGCCGTACGTCACCGCTGACGCCTCGGGCCCGAAGCACCTGAACATCAAGCTGACCCGCGCGAAGCTGGAGTCGCTGGTGGAAGACCTGGTGAAGGGCACGATCGACCCGTGCCGCACCGCGCTGAACGATGCCGGCCTGAAGATCTCGGACATCAACGAAGTGATCCTCGTTGGCGGCCAGACCCGCATGCCCAAGGTCCAGGAAGCCGTGAAGGACTTCTTCGGCAAGGAAGCGCGCAAGGACGTCAACCCGGATGAAGCCGTCGCCGTCGGCGCCGCGATCCAGGGCGGCGTGCTGGGCGGTACCGTCAAGGACGTGCTGCTGCTCGACGTCACCCCGCTGTCGCTCGGTATCGAGACGATGGGTGGCGTGATGACCAAGCTGATCGAGAAGAACACCACGGTGCCGACCAAGGCCTCGCAGACCTTCTCCACGGCTGACGACAACCAGACCGCCGTCACCGTGCACGTCCTGCAGGGCGAGCGCGAGCGTGCGAACGCCAACAAGTCGCTCGGCAAGTTCGACCTGTCGGGTATCCGTTCGGCCCCGCGTGGCACGCCGCAGATCGAAGTCACTTTCGACATCGATGCCAACGGCATCCTGCACGTGTCGGCGAAGGACAAGGACACCGGCAAGGAACAGAAGATCGAAATCAAGGCGGGCTCGGGCCTGTCCGAGGACGAGATCCAGCGCATGGTGGCCGATGCCGAAGCGAACCGCGAAGAGGACAAGAAGTTCCACGACCTCGTCCAGGTGCGCAACAAGGCCGACCAGCTCGTGCACCAGACGCGTACCCAGCTGAAGGAGCACGGTGGCAAGATCCCGGCCGAGCAGCTGGCCAGCATCGACGGCGCCGTGTCCGAGCTTGAGAAGGCCAAGGACGGTGACGACCAGTCGGCTATCGAAGCGAAGATCGCCAACCTCGAGCAGGTCGCCCAGTCGCTGTACGCGGCGGCCCAGGGTGGTTCGGCCGATACCTCGCAGCAGTCGGCACCGGGCGGTGGTTCGGCCCAGCCGGATGATGTGGTCGACGCCGAGTTCACCGAAGTCAAGGACGACAAGAAGTAATCGGCCTTACGGTGGGGATGCATGGTACGGAACGGGTTCCGTGCCATGTATCTGATGTCATCATGACGCGACCGCGCCGGGGTGAAAGCCTTCGGCGCGTTTGTCCGTCCAGGGAACGCAACACGCAACATGAGCAAACGCGACTACTACGAGATCCTTGGTGTGGAACGCACCGTCACCGAGGGTGATCTGAAAAAGACCTTTCGTCGCGTCGCGATGAAGTACCACCCTGACCGCAATCCGGACGATCCGGAAGCGATCGACAAATTCAAGGAAGCCAAGGAGGCCTACGACGTCCTCGCTGATGCGCAGAAGCGCGCGGCGTACGACCAGTACGGCCATGCCGCCTTCGAGGGCGGTGGCTTCGGTCGTGGCGGTGGCGCCGGTTTCGGCGACGTCGGCGACATCTTCGGCGATATCTTTGGCGACATCTTCGGTGGCGGCGGTGGCGGTGGACGCCAGCGCGCACGCCGTGGCGCGGACCTGCGCTACATCATGGAACTCGATCTCGAAGAAGCCGTGTTCGGCATCGAGAAGAAGATCGAAGTGCCCACGCAGGTCAATTGCCACCACTGCAACGGCACGGGCTCGGAAGACGGCAAGGTCTCCACCTGTTCCACCTGCGCCGGCCACGGCCGCGTGCGCATGCAGAACGGCATCTTCTCCATCCAGCAGGCCTGCCCGACCTGCCACGGCTCCGGCCAGAAGATCGACAAGCCGTGCAAGAAGTGCCGTGGCGAAGGCCGTCTCGAGGAAGAGCGCACGCTATCCGTGCGTATCCCGGCCGGCGTCGACAACGGCGACCGCATCCGCCTCACGGGGCAGGGCGAAGCCGGCCCGGCCGGTGCGCCGGCGGGCGACCTCTACGTGGAAGTGCGGGTGCGCGAGCACGCGATCTTCCAGCGCGATGGTGTGGACCTCTACTGCGAAGTGCCGATTCGCTTTGCCCAGGCGGCGCTTGGTACCGAGTTGATGGTGCCGACGCTGGAAGGCGAAGTGGCGGTGAACATCGCGCCGGAAACGCAGACCGGCCAGCAGGTTCGCCTGCGCGGGCGTGGCGTGAAGTCGGTGCGCGGTGGCGGCACGGGTGACCTCATCTGCACCGTGGTGGTGGAAACCCCGGTCCGCCTCACCAAGGAACAGCGCGAACTCCTGCAACAGCTGGAAGCGACGTTCGTGGGCGAAGAAGCCTCCAAGCACACGCCGCGCTCCAACAGCTTCATGGACGGCGTCAAAGACTTCTGGTCCAAGGTCACCTCCTGACATTAGGATGGCGCTCTTCGTTTTGTTGAGGCCATCGCCATGACCCGCCCCGTTCGTCTCGCCATCAGCGGCGCCTCCGGCCGCATGGGCCTCGCACTGCTCAACCTCGTGCGTGATGACGAACGCTTCGAGCTGGTCCGTGCCGTGGTCTCCGCGCAGTCGGCCCGCCTCGGCAAGGCCGCTTACAACGACGTCTCCGCGCTGCGCTTCACCGGCTGGGAAGACACCGCTGGCATCGATGTCGTCATCGACTTCAGCGGCCCGGAAGGTCTCGGCGCCGCGCTCGACGTGTGCGAGGCGACCGGCGCCGCGCTGGTGACCGGCACCACGGGCCTCGACGCCGCCATGGAAGAGCGCTTGAGCCACGCCGCCGAGCGCATCGCCATCCTGCGTGCCGCCAACTTCAGCCTGGGCGTGGCCGTGCTCACGCGGCTGCTCCGCGAAGCCGCGGCGGCGCTGCCGGGCTGGGATATCGACATCGTCGAAGCCCACCACAACAGGAAGGAAGACGCGCCCTCCGGCACCGCGCTGGCCCTGGGCCATGCGGCCGCGGCCGGCCGCGGGGCGTGCCTCGACGACCTGGCGGTGTACGCCCGCGAAGGCCGCCCGGGGGCGCGCGAGGCCGGCACCATTGGCTTTGCCGTGGTCCGCGGCGGTGACATCGTCGGCGAGCACCAGGCGCTGATCATGGGGCAGGGCGAGCGCATCGAACTCGGCCACCGGGCCACCGATCGCAGCATCTTCGCCCGCGGTGCCCTCGAGGCCGCCGCCTGGATGGCCGGCCGCGCGCCCGGCACCTGGACGATCGAGGACGTCATCGCCGCGAAGGTGTAAGCCGGGAAACCGTGTTAACATTTCGCCTGATGTCATTGGGGAGTAGCCATCCTCGTTCCCCCTGAGGAGTTCGCGTCAACAGACTTGGTGGTCTCCGGACCCCATGGCGCGAACGGCAGTAGCGTGTGGAGAGCACGCTGCCGGCCCGGCGAGACCTTTGGCCATCGACATGCTCACCCGGCCGGGCGAGCGGTGTCGTTGTGCCATGGTTCTCGTGCGCTCGCCCGGCCTGATGCTATCTATGCTGCTGACCCTGTTCCTTTTCCTGGTTTCCGCCGGGGCTATCTATTTCGCCTGCGAGTACTTCGTCAACGGTGTCGAATGGTTTGGGCGCAAGCTCAACCTCGGCGCGACCGCGACGGGTACGGTGCTGGCCGCCTTCGGTACGGCCCTGCCTGAAAGCGCGGTGACGTTCGTCGCCGTGATGTTCGGCAAGACGCCGGAAGCCCGCGATATCGGTGTCGGCGCCGCCCTCGGCGGCCCGCTGGTGCTGGCGACCATCGCCTACGCCGTCGTAGGTTTTGCTTTATATGCCGGCCGTAAGCGCCTGAATCGCCCCGACACCCGGGTGCGCGTCGACAACCAGCGGCTGGCCCGCGACCAGTCGTGGTTCCTCGCCATCTTCGTCGTGAAGGTGGGCCTGGGCCTGGTCGCTTTTGCCTGGAAGCCGTGGCTGGGCGTGCTCTTCCTGCTGGCCTACGTGGCCTACGTCTGGCGCGAGATGCGTGACGACACGACCGCCCCGGAGGAGGAAACCCTCGAGGCGCTGACCTTCCGCCCCCACGACGAGAACCCCGCCATGCGCTGGGTGCTGGCGCAGACCGGCCTGGCGCTGCTGGTCATCGCCGTCGCGTCGCGTGTCTTCGTCTGGCAGCTGGAGGCGTTCGGGGAGTTCTTCCACCTCTCGCCGCACCTGGTGGCCCTGGTGCTGAGCCCGGTGGCCACGGAGTTGCCCGAGACGGTGAACGCGCTGATCTGGGTGCGCCAGGGCAAGGAGCGCCTCGCGCTGGCCAATATCTCCGGCGCGATGATGATCCAGGCAACCATCCCCAGCTCCCTGGCGCTGTTCGCCACGCCGTGGCTGTTCGATACGCCGCTGATCGTGGCCGGCGTGATCACCGCCGTGGCCGTCGTGGTCCTGTGGGCCATGTTCCGCCGCGGGTCGGTCGAGGCGCGCTGGCTGATGCCGATCGGTGCGCTCTACGGCGTGTTCGCCCTGTTCGTCGGCTGGTACTTCGGCGCCCGTTAGTCGCGATGGCTGGCGCTGCGGTCGCGGTCGGCGCCGACCTTGCGGTCCAGCTTGCCGAAGATCTTCTTGAAGGCCCGTGAGAACTTGCCGCGCTTGGTCTTGCGGGCCTTTTCCTCTTCCGAGGTGAGCCAGGCCACCTGGATCACCCGGCGCTCGCCCTCATAGGGCAGGTGGCCGTGGAAGGAGTTTTCGGAGCGGCGAAACACGGCAAATTCGCCGTACAGCGGCTTCAGCTCCGGCGCCACGACGTCGTCGATGTTGTCGATGGAGGCCAGGAAGCGCAGGCAGCCGTCGCTGGTGTCCGGCCACATCGGATTCAGGTAGATCAGCGCGGTGGCGATCTTGGACTTGCTGTCCGTGTGGATGGTGCCGTGCCGGCGGTTGAGGTTGCGGCACAGCGTCACCAGGGTCGGGTAGGTTTCCAGGCCGTCGATGCCCAGGTGGCGCCCGATGGCGGCCGAAAACTGGCGCGACGTCATCTGGCCGACCAGTTCGTTCACCGACGGGCCGCAGTCGGCGGCGTCGTAGGGGAAGAAGCCGGCGCTGGAGTACTGGGGGAAATCCCGGTCCAGGTCGCCGCGCGATTCGTCCGGCAGCTGCCCGTGGGCGATCATGAACGAGAACGGCTCGTGCCGGATGTCGGTATCAGGACGGTCCAGGCGGGCAGGGTCGAGCAGCATGCGGGCGATTCTCGGTCAGGTACCACTGGGAGCGATTATATCGTGCCAGAGTGGGTATCCGGCACGTAATCCTACGTAAGTCGTCATGCTAAGCCCGTGGACAAAAGGGCTCTTCGGCCCTATCATTCTTACCCGCCCAAACGATCCCATCCCCAAGGCCCACGAGCTCGCTTTTACGCCGGCTTGCGGGCTTTGCTGCACCCGAAGGCGGCCATCCCATGCGTACTCCTGCTCTGCTTGCTCTCGAAGACGGCAGCGTTTTTCACGGCCACGCGGTCGGTGCCCGCGGTGAGACCGTTGGTGAAGTGGTGTTCAACACCGCCATGACCGGTTATCAGGAAATCCTGACCGACCCGTCGTACAACCAGCAGATCGTCACCCTCACGTACCCGCACATTGGCAACACCGGCACCAACGACGTCGACGTCGAAGCCGACCGCGTCCACGCGGCTGGCCTGATCGTCCGCGACGTCCCGCGCCTGGCCAGCAACTGGCGTAGCCAGGAACCGCTGCCGCAGTACCTCGAGCGCCACAACGTCGTGGCCATCGCCGGCATCGATACCCGCCGCCTTACGCGCATCCTGCGCGAGAAGGGCGCCCTGAACGGCTGCATCGTGGCGGGTGACGCCATCGACGCCGACGCCGCCGTGGCGAAGGCGAAAGCCTTCCCGGGCCTCAACGGCATGGACCTGGCCAAGGTGGTCAGCACCACGAAGGCCTACCAGTGGAACGAGGGCGTGTACGACCTCGACAAGCAGGCCTTCTACAACGCGCCCAAGAAATTCCGCGTGGTGGCCTACGACTACGGCGTGAAGCAGAACATCCTGCGCCTGCTCGCCGGCCGCGGCGTCGACATCACCGTGGTCCCGGCGCAGACGCCGGCGGCCGAGGTGCTGGCGATGAACCCGGATGGCATCTTCCTCGCCAACGGCCCGGGCGACCCGGCCGCGTGCGACTACGCCATCGAGTCGACGAAGCAGATCCTCGACACGAAGATCCCGGTGTTCGGCATCTGCCTCGGCCACCAGATCATGGCCCTCGCGATCGGCGCGAAGACGCTGAAGATGAAGTTTGGCCACCATGGCGCGAACCACCCGGTGAAGGACCACGACACCGGCCGCGTGCTGATCAGCTCGCAGAACCACGGCTTCGCGGTGGATCCGGCGACGCTGCCGGCCAACGTGCGCATCACGCATACCTCGCTGTTCGACGGCTCGCTGCAGGGCTTTGCCCTGACCGACCGCCCGGCGTTCTGCTTCCAGGGCCACCCGGAAGCCAGCCCGGGCCCGGAAGACGTCGGCTACCTGTTCGATACGTTCCTTGCCGCGATGGAAGCGCACAAGGCGAAGCAGGCGTCCTGACGCCTGCCGCACGCCACCTTCCATCCGCCTTCGATTCGCGAGAGAAACCATGCCCAAGCGCACAGACATCAAGACCATCCTCGTCATCGGTGCTGGCCCGATCGTTATCGGCCAGGCCTGTGAGTTCGACTATTCCGGCGCCCAGGCCTGCAAGGCGCTGAAGGAAGAGGGTTACCGCGTCGTCCTGGTCAATTCGAACCCGGCGACGATCATGACCGACCCGGAAACGGCCCACGCCGTCTACATCGAGCCGATCAACTGGCAGACGGTGGAGCGCATCATCGCCAAGGAGCGCCCCGACGCGATCCTGCCGACGATGGGCGGCCAGACCGGCCTCAACTGCGCCCTGGACCTCGCCGACAACGGCGTGCTCGAGCGCTACGGCGTCGAGCTGATCGGTGCCTCGCGCGAAGCCATCCGCATGGCCGAAGACCGCAACCTGTTCCGCATCGCCATGGCCGAGATCGGCCTGGAATGCCCGAAGGCCGAAGTGGCCCGCTCGATGGAACAGGCGCTGGAAATCCAGGCCACCGTCGGCTTCCCGACCATCATCCGCCCCAGCTTCACCCTGGGCGGCTCGGGCGGCGGCATCGCGTACAACAAGGAAGAATTCGTCGAGATCGTCGGCCGCGGCCTCGAGCTCTCCCCGGTGCACGAAGTGCTGGTGGAAGAGTCCGTGCTGGGCTGGAAAGAGTTCGAGATGGAAGTGGTCCGCGACAAGGCGGACAACTGCATCATCGTCTGCTCGATCGAAAACTTCGACCCGATGGGCGTGCACACGGGCGACTCCATCACGGTGGCGCCGGCGCAGACCCTGACGGACAAGGAATACCAGCGCCTGCGTAACGCCTCCATCGCGGTGCTGCGCAAGATCGGCGTGGACACCGGCGGCTCCAACGTGCAGTTCGGCATCAACGCCGAAGACGGCCGCGTGGTCGTCATCGAAATGAACCCGCGCGTGTCGCGTTCGTCGGCGCTGGCCTCCAAGGCCACCGGCTTCCCGATCGCCAAGGTGGCCGCCAAGCTCGCCGTGGGCTACACGCTGGACGAACTGCGCAACGACATCACCGGTGGCCTCACCCCGGCGTCGTTCGAGCCGTCCATCGACTACGTCGTCACCAAGATCCCGCGCTTCGCGTTCGAGAAGTTCCCGGCGGCCGACGCCCGCCTCACCACCCAGATGAAGTCGGTGGGTGAAGTGATGGCGATGGGTCGCACCTTCCACGAATCGATGCAGAAGGCGCTGCGTGGCCTCGAGATCGGCAAGACCGGCCTCAACCCGACCGGCCTGGACATCGGCAGCGAAGAAGGCTTCCTGACGCTGAAGCGCGAACTGCGCGAGCCGCGCCCGGACCGCGTCTTCCACGTGGCTGACGCCTTCCGCGCCGGCCTGTCGCTGGAAGAAGTGCACGACCTGACCCGCATCGATCCGTGGTTCCTCGCCGCGTTCGAAGACATCGTGATGACCGAAGGCGAAGTGCAGCGCCAGGGCCTCACCGCGCTGGACGAGCCGCGCATGCGCGAACTCAAGCGCATGGGCTTTGCCGACGCGCGCCTGGCCGAGCTGGTGGGCACCGACGAAAACGCGCTGCGCCACCTGCGCAAGACGCTGGGCGTGCGCCCGGTGTACAAGCGCGTGGACTCCTGCGCCGCCGAGTTCGCCACCACCACCGCGTACATGTATTCCACGTACGAGGAAGAGTGCGAGGCCAACCCGACGAACAAGGACAAGATCATCGTCCTGGGCGGTGGCCCGAACCGCATTGGCCAGGGTATCGAGTTCGACTACTGCTGCGTGCACGCCGCGCTCGCCCTGCGCGAGGATGGTTTTGAAACCATCATGGTCAACTGCAACCCGGAAACCGTCTCCACCGATTACGACACCTCCGACCGTCTCTACTTCGAGCCGCTCACCCTGGAAGACGTGCTGGAAATCGTCGACCTCGAGAAGCCGAAGGGCGTCATCGTGCAGTACGGCGGCCAGACCCCGCTGAAGCTGGCGCGTGCGCTGGAAGCCGCCGGCGTGCCGGTCATCGGAACCAGTGCCGACTCGATCGACCTGGCGGAAGACCGCGAGCGCTTCCAGAAGATGATCCAGAAGCTGGACCTGAAGCAGCCGCCGAACCGCACCGCGCGCAACGCCGACGAGGCGCTGGCGCTGGCGCGCGAGATTGGTTACCCGCTGGTGGTGCGCCCGAGCTACGTGCTCGGCGGCCGCGCCATGGAAATCGTCCACGCCGATTCGGATCTCTCGCGCTACATGCGTGAAGCCGTGCAGGTATCGAACGATTCGCCGGTGCTGCTGGATCGCTTCCTCGACCATGCCGTGGAAGTGGACGTCGATATCGTCGCGGATGCCGATGGCAACGTGCTGATCGGCGGCATCATGGAGCATATCGAAGAGGCCGGCGTGCATTCGGGCGATTCCTCGTGCTCGCTGCCGGCGTACTCGCTGAGCGCCGAAGTGCAGGATGAAATGCGCCGCCAGGTGAAGCTGATGGCGAAGGAACTGAAGGTCGTCGGCCTGATGAACACCCAGTTCGCCATCCAGGGCGACGACGTGTTCATCCTCGAGGTGAACCCGCGTGCCTCGCGCACCGTGCCGTTCGTCTGCAAGGCCACCGGCGTGTCGCTGGCGAAGATCGCCGCGCGTGCGATGGCCGGCCGCACGCTGACCGAGCAGGGCGCCACGAAGGAAGTGATCCCGACGTACTACTCGGTGAAGGAAGCGATCTTCCCGTTCCTGAAGTTCCAGAACGTGGATCCGATCCTCGGCCCCGAGATGCGCTCCACCGGTGAAGTGATGGGCGTGGGCCGTACCTTCGGCGCCGCGTTCGCACGTGGCCACGAAGCCGCCGGCATCAAGGCACCGCCGAAGGGCAAGGTGTTCATGTCGGTGCGTGATGCCGATAAGGACCGCCTGCTGCCGATCGCGAAGGACGTGGCCGAGCGTGGCTATGTCATCGTCGCCACCTCGGGTACCTCGAAGTTCCTGCAGGACAACGGCGTGCCGTGCGAGCGCATCAACAAGGTGCTCGAGGGCCGTCCGCACATCGTCGACCTGATCAAGAACGGCGAAGTGGTCTATATCGTGAACACGACGGAAGGCAAGCAGGCCATCTCCGATTCGTTCTCCATCCGCCGCGAAGCGCTGCAGCAGCGCGTCACGTATTCCACCACCGTCGCTGGTGCGCGTGCCCTGGTGCACTCGCTCGACTTCCATGCCGATCCGGAAGTGAACAGCCTGCAGGAACTGCACAAGGAGCTGAACGCATGAGTGCTACCCGTCCCCCCTTGACTGCGGTAGGTGCCGACCGCCTGCGCGATGAGCTGGAATACCTGAAGCGCGTGAAGCGACCGGAGATCGTCGCGGCCGTGGCCGAGGCCCGTGCGCATGGCGACCTGAAGGAAAACGCCGAGTACCACGCGGCTCGCGAGATGCATGGCTTCAACGAAGGCCGCATCAACGAGCTGGAGGCTGCGCTTTCCAATGCCGAGATCATCGATACCGAGCGACTGTCGGTAGGCAAGCGCATCGTGTTCGGCGCCATCGTCGACCTGGTCGACCTCGATAGCGAGGCGGAAGTGACGTACCAGATCGTTGGCGACCTGGAAGCCGACATCAAGAAGAACCTGATCGCGGTGAGTTCCCCCATCGCCCGTGCGCTGATCGGCAAGAACGAAGGCGACGAATTCGACTTCAACGCGCCCAACGGCACGAAGACGTACGAAATCAAGGGCGTCCGCTACAAGTAATGCGTTACAGGTGAGACGAAAAACCCCGCTTCGGCGGGGTTTTTTTTGGTTCATTGCGCATTACCGGGGCCGCCGCACGTTTTTCGCGCCCAGTGGGGCATCGGCGTCGGGAGCGGGAAGGCCCTTGGGTCCGCCAGACGCGGACCTCCGGACCGGGCCGTAGGTGCCCGTGTCAAAGATCATTGCGTTACGCGGCCCTCCGCTTATGTCGGCCCCAAGGGCCTGACCATCCGCCGCTTCCTGAACCTATCGAGCGTGAGGCGGCGAAGCCGCATGAGACACGCATTCGCCATGCGAATGAACATGTTCTATTGCCCGGTCCCCGATATCTGGGCAAATCCTGCCTTACGAGCGACAAAACGGGTGAGTTTCTCGGGGTTGCGCTGCACGTGGATGGCCGCGATACGGCCGTCCTCGATGGCAAACGTCTGCACGGATTCCAGGGCGCCGCCGAAGAAGCGCAGCAGGGCGGGTTCGCCGTTGACCCGGGTGATCTCGATGCGCATGCCCCGATCGTTGCGGATGCTCGGCGCGTACAGCAACTGCGCAATCCGCACGCCACCTTCCATCGGCTTGGGGAAGCTGCTGACGTGGCCGCCGCCATCGCCCATGAGCACGGCGTCGGGTGCGAGCAGCTCGCGCATGGAACGGAAATCGCCCGTGCTCATGGCACTGGCAAAGCGTTGCACGAGGCTGGCATGCATGGCGCGGTTCACTTCGAAGCGCGGGCGCTCATCGCGCAACTGATCTTTCGCCCGATGCACGAGCTGGCGGCAGGCGGCCTCGGATTTGCCCAGCACGCGGGCGATCTCCGGGTAATCTTCATCGAACACTTCGCGCAGCAGGAACGCCGCGCGTGCCTCGGGCGCCAGGCGCTCGAGCAGGGCGAGAAAGGCCACGGAGACGTTGCTGGCGAGCTCCTGCAGGTCTTCCGGCGTGGCGCTGTCGTCAGTGAGCACGGGCTCGGGCAGCCAGATGCCGAAGTACTGCTCGCGGCGGGTACGCGCGGCACGCAGCTGGTCGATGGCACGCCGCGTCGTCGCGGCCACCAGCCAGGCTTCGGGGTTCTCGATGCTTTGCTCGTCGGCCCCGTGCCAGCGCAGCCACACGTCCTGCACCACATCCTCGGCTTCGGGGACCGAGCCGAGCATGCGGTAGGCGATCCCGTGGAGGCGGGGCCGCAGGGCAGTGAAAGTGGCGGTAGCGGCGCTCATGTCATCTCAGACGTTTCAGGCCGTCGAGTTGTGACACGCGCCGCCACCCCCGTCCAGCACGTTCCTGCGGTTCTTGGCTAATGGCCGCCTTCCGCCACCGGGATCACGACGGGCTTGTTCTTGTCCTTGACGATGAAGACCAGGAACTTCGCCGGCTCGGTCTTACTGGCGTTGCGGCCCACCGTATGGACGTCGTTCGGGCCTTCGTAGAAGGTGTCACCGGCTTTCAGGTGCTGGTCCGGCTGTCCCTTCACGCCCTCGATGATGTTGCCTTCGAGCACGTAGACGATGGCGTTGGCGTCGTGCCGGTGCACGTGTTCGACCACGCCGGGCGGGTAATCGACGGTGATGACGACGATTTCCTTGCCCGGGGCGTCAGGCATGTCCTTCTGGGTCACGGGGGTGACCCTGGGCTGCACGGCGGTCGGCGCCTCGCCACCGTGGGCGAACGACCCGCCGGACACGGCGAGCAAGCCAAACGCGGCAAGTTTATAGATGGATGTCATATGCACGTCCTCTGGTGGGTGGGTGCGCTTAGCCGACGACGACCTTGTCCAGGCCGTAGGCCTTGTCCAGCGAGCCCGGCACGGTGTGGAAGGCCACGTTGACGCGATTCCATGCGTTGATCGTCATGATGGCGAAGGTCAGGTCGGACAGTTCCTTTTCCGAGAACTGCTCGCGCACTGTCTTGTAAAGCTCGTCCGAAATGCCCTCGGCCTTGATGTGCGTGAGTGCCTCGGTGTACGCCAGCAGGGCGCGCTCGCGCGGCGTGAACTGGTCCGACTCGCGCCAGATGGCCACGTGGTGCAGGCGTAGCTGCCGCTCGCCGCTGGCGATGGCTTCCTTCACGTGCATGTCCACGCAGAAGCCGCAGCCGTTCATCTGCGAGGCGCGCAGCTCAAGCAGGTGCTTCAGGCTCACTTCGATGCTGCTGTCCTTGCGCTGTGCCATGGAAAGCTCGACGAGCTTTTTGGTGAATTCCGGCGACTGCAGCTGGTAATCGAGGCGCTTTGCCATCGTTGGATCCTCAGGGATAGGGAGGGGGCCCGGCGTTCCGGGACGCCTGTAAAGCTAGGCGCGCGGCTACCGGTCCGGTAGCCACGAAGGCGTCTTCACCGTGTTGCGCGACGCGCACCAATCCCGATGTCACAGGCGCGAGGCCTATCTCGTCTGTTCTGCATGGAGACCCACGACCGCGTCTGGATCGAGTTCCTGGCCGCACTGGAGCAATTACCGCCCCTGGCGCGGCTGGCCTTTCTGTTGAACGACGTCCTGGGTCAATCCCCTGACGACATCGCCGCCTTGCTCGGCCACGACGCCGCCACCTGCCGCCAGCTGGTTGACGACGCCCGATCGCGCCTGCGTGCCCTGCATGCCGGCGGCCACGGAGACACCGCATGAACGTTACGCCTTTCCCGACACTTGCCCGCAGCGCGGGCGTCGACGCGCTCACGTCCAGTTTTTCCGCCAGTTACGCCGGCGTCATTGCCTTCATCGCGGTGGTGAACGAGGGCAGCTTCGCCCGCGCGGCGGATCGCCTCGGGATTGGCCGGAGCGCGGTGAGCCGCAGCGTGCAGAAGCTGGAGCAGCAGGTGGGCGCGCGGCTGTTCTCGCGCACCACGCGCAGCACCTCGCTAACGCCCGAGGGCGCGCTGTTCTTTGAAAACTGCCAGCCCGGCGTGGAGCGCATTGCGCAGGCGCTCGAAGACATGCGCGAGCTGCGCGAGGGGCCGCCGCGCGGCCGCCTGCGCATCAGTGCGGCCGTCGGCTTCGGACGCAAGGTGGTCGCGCCCCTGCTGCATGGCTTCCGCGCGGCTTACCCGGATGTCGCGGTGGAACTGCTGCTGGATGATCGCCAGGCCGATTTCATCACGGACCACGTCGACGTCGCTTTCCGCAACGGCCGCATGGAAGACAGCCAGGTCATCGCCCGGCAGATCGTGCCGATGCGGCTGTTCCTGTGCGCCTCGCCGGGTTACCTCGAGGCGCATCCGGCACCGGCGTCGCTCGACGACATCGCCGGGATGGAGTGCCTGGGCTATCGGCTGGCCAACGGCCGAACCTTTGACTGGGAATTCCGCGTGGACGGCCGTGACCGCAAGGTGCGCCCGGCGTCGATGCTCTCGTTCAACGACGCCGACCTGGTGCTGCAAGCCGCGCTGGACGGCGAAGGGCTGGCCCAGCTGGCGGGCTACCAGGTGTGCGACCACCTGAAGGCCGGGCGGCTGGTGTCGTGCCTGCCGCAGCACGCCCCGGAGGATCGCGGGCACTACGTCTGCTACCTCAGCCGCCAGCAGATGCCGTCACGCATCCGCGTGTTCGTGGATTACATGGTCTCGGCCATTCGCGCGCTGGATTTCGACTGCGGCGACGACAACCGGATTGGTGCCCTGGCGGCAACACGGTAAGGCCCGGGGCAGGGCTACCGGGTGCGTTTGGCCACGCCTACGCTTTCACCTTGCGTCATAACGTTGGAGACAATCATGAAAATCCTCGTCATCGGTGGTACCGGCCTCATTGGCAGCAAGGTGGTGTCGCGCCTCCGCAGCCATGGCCACGATGTGGTGGCGGCGTCGCCGTCCAGTGGCGTCAACACGCTGACCGGCGAAGGGCTGGATGCCGCGATGGTCGGCGTCAACACGGTGGTGGATGTGGCGAACTCGCCGTCGTTCGCCGCGGACGATGTCATGCACTTTTTCACCACGGCAGGGCGCAACCTCGCCGAAGCGGAGCGCAAGGCGGGCGTATGGCACCACGTCGCCCTGTCCATCGTCGGTTGCGACCGTCCGCCGGGTAACGCGTACTTCGCCGCCAAGGTGGCCCAGGAAGCGTTGATCCGTGATTCGAGCATTCCTTACACCATCGTCCGTGCCACCCAGTTCCTCGAGTTCACGGGCGGTATCGCCAGCGAGGCGGGCGCATCTCTCACCCTCTCCACGGGCGGCATCCAGCCGATCGCCGCGGAAGAGGTCGCCGATGCCGTGGCTGAGGCGGCCATGGCGGATCCTCTCAACGGCTGTCGCGAGATTGCCGGCCCGGAGGCGTTCCCGATGGACGAACTGGTCCGCCGCTACCTGCGCGCCATCGGTGACACGCGCGAGGTGAAGGGCGACCCGGCCGCGCCGTACTTTGGCGCGCCCATCGCGTGGGAGTCCCTGTTGCCGGGCCCCGGCGCCCATCTCGGCACCATCACCCTCGATGCGTGGCTGCGAGATCACGCACCTGGCCTGCGTGCCAAGGGTTAAGGCGAGCCGTCGCCATGGCGCCGAAGGCACCGCCTCTCTCGTTCCTGGATCGTTACCACGGTGACGTCTTCCAGCCCCTGTACACCGCCGACGTGACGGTGACCGGTGGTGTCGCGCGCCATGCCCGTGCCTCGGGCGTGGCGCGTTCCACGGACGGCGAACTGGACGTCCAGCTGCGCCTGCCGCCCGCGCTGGGCGGGCCCGGCGGCGGCACCAATCCGGAGCAATTATTTGCGGCGGGCTTCGCGGCGTGCTTCCACGGCGCCCTGAGCCTGCTGGCCGAACGCTCGGCCATCACCATTCCCGACGCGGCCGTGAAGGCGAAGGTCACCTTCGGTCGCGACCCGATGGACGGCCAGTTCACGCTGGTGGCGGACGTCCGTATCGCGCTGCCCGGGGTGGAGCGCGCGCTCGCCGAGGCCCTGGTGCGCCACACGGAGCGGTTGTGCCCTTACGCCAAGATGGCGCGGCAAGGCATCGAGTGCACGGTGGCGCTGGAGCCGTGACGGCCATCTCGTCCCTTTAGACCCAGCCGGCTGGCCTACTACTGCGCTGTGCCGCGTAGAGGTATCATCGGCCCCATGATTCGGCCTCGCGGGGAGGCGAACCGAACGGGCCGGGAGCAGGCCTTCCGAGCCCAGGGATTAGGTGCTATGGGGAACCTCATGGAGTTTCTCGCCCGCGTCGGGCAGGACGCGGCGCTGCGATACGGCCCTCCGGCCGATCGCGAGGCGCTGCTCTCCACGCTGGATATCCACGACGAAGCGACGCGGCACGCCCTGGTGGCGGGCGGCGCCGACGAACTGCGCGCGCTCTTGGGCGGCGTGCAGTTCATCGCCTCGCAGATGCCCGGCCCCGATGAGGAGAAGGCGCCGCCTGCCGACGACGATGAAGACACCGACGAAGACGGCAATCCGCCGATGAAGAAGAAAGCCCCGGGCGGCGTCCCGACCACCCCGCAGAAGGTGCATTGACTACCGTGCGCCGCTGGGTCCGCCAGGCTTGCTTGCTGATGGCCACGGCCATGCTCGCCGTGGGCGTGGCCCATGCCGGCGGCGCCGCAGCGTCGGCCGCGGCGGCGAAGGGCAGCGAGATGATCGATCGCGCCGACCGGATCAAGCTGTCCGACTTCGACGGGTTTAGCCGTCTGTTGCAGGAAGTCGAGCCCATGCGCGGGCAGCTCGATAACGGCAGCGCCGCGAAGCTCTCCTTCCTGGAAGGCTGGCGCGCCACGTGGGTGGGTGAATACGACAAGGCGCGCGGCCTGCTGGAAAGCGTCGCGGATACGGCGCCGGATGCGGCGCTGCGCGTGCGCTCGCTGGCCACGCTGATTAACCTGTTCGGCGTATCGCATCGCTACGAAGACGCGTTCCGCCGCCTCAACCAGATGCAGGAACTGCTGCCGACGGTGCGCGATAGTCGTGCACGCTTCGCGGCGCTGGGCGAAGCCTCGCAATTGCTCAGTTCGGCCGGCCAGTTCGATGCCGCCGAAGCGTATGCGAAGCAGATGATTGAAGACGCACCGCCTGGCGAGAGCGAGTGCAAGGGCATGCAGCACCTGCTGCGTGCGCGCCGCGAAGCCAACCGGCTGACGGCGATCGATCCGATGTACCTGCACGCCGTGGCCGTGTGCGACGAGACCGGCGACAAGGTGTTCGCCGCGACGATGCGCGCCGACATCGGCGCCTTCTACCTGGAACACAAGCAGCCGCAGTCGGCGATCGATGCACTGGCGCCGTTCCGCGACGGCCTGCGCGACATGAATTACGCCACGCTGCTCTCCGAGTTCGACGCCACCCTGGCCAGTGCATACCTGGCCCAGGATGACCTCGCCAGTGCACGCCGCTTCGCGTTGTCCGCGGTGGCCGGTTCGGTGCGTGATGAGTTCACCGATCCTCGGCGCATAGGCTACAAGGTGCTGTATGAAGTGGAGCAGCGCGTCGGCAACGCGCAGGCAGCGCTGAATTACCACGAGCAGTACATGGCCGCCGACAAGGCCTACCTCGATGACATCAGCGCGCGCAGTCTCGCCTTCCAGCTCGTTGACCAGCAGGTGGTCGCGCGCAAGGCGGAAGTCGATACGCTGAACAAGAAGAACGAGATCCTGCGCCTTTCCAACGCACTGGATCGCAAGGAAGTCGAAACCGGCCGGCTGTGGATCTTCGTGCTTGGCCTGAGCCTCGTTGGCATCGTCGCCCTGGTGCTGCGCCTGCGCCGTTCGCAATTGCGCTTCATGCGCATGGCGCGTCGCGACGGTCTCACCGGTATCTGCAACCGCGAGCATTTCGTCGAGCAGTCCGAACGCGTCCTGGCCTACGGCGCACGCTCCGATCGTGGCGCCTGCCTCATCCTGTTTGACCTCGACCACTTCAAGAACGTCAACGACACCTGGGGCCATGCGGTGGGTGACGAGGTGCTCAAGCGAGCCGTGGATGTCTGCCGCCGCGCGCTGCACGCATGCGATGTGTTCGGCCGCCTGGGCGGTGAAGAGTTCGCCGTGCTGCTGCCCGATTGCAGCCCGGCGCAGGCGAGGGCGCGTGCCGAGCAGTTGCGCCTGTCCATCTCGGCAACGTCGGCGACGCCTTCGCGACCAGAGCTGGTGGTGACGGCGAGCTTTGGCGTGGCGTCCACGCTGCAGTGTGGCTTTGAGCTGCACCGCCTGCTGGTGGTGGCCGATGGCGCGCTGTATCGCGCGAAGCGCTCGGGCCGCAACTGCGTGTTCATGGGCGACAGCGGGGACATCCCGGATTCGCCGTATCCGGTGGCGGCGTCAGGCTGATCCGCCCGGCACGCCGAACGACGCGCACAAAAAAGGCCGCTTACGCGGCCTTTTAAGTAGAACCCATCGCGGCTGATTAGCGCTGACGGGCCTTGAAACGCGGGTTCGACTTGCAGATCACGAACACTTTGCCGCGGCGGCGCACGACTTTGCAGTCACGGTGACGCGACTTCGCGGACTTCAAAGAGGAAAGCACCTTCACGGCCAGCTCCTGATACAAATGAGATACGGGAAAAACGGGATTCTAACCATCTCGTTGGCCTTACGCAAGCACTGGAATCAACTCGCGTTTCAGCCAAGGCCCAGCTTTGCGCGGGCCTCTCGGACCGTGCGCAGGAAGCTATCCAGCACGGGGGATGTATTGTCCACGCGACTGGCCACCGCGAGCAACAGGCAGGCCTCGGGGTCGTCAATGTTCACGAAGGCGACCTTATCCAGGCTCACCGCGCGCAGCGAGGCAGGCACCAGCGCCACGCCCATGCCCGCGGCCACCAGGGGCAGCAGCGAGGGAATCTGCTGGGCTTCCTGGCGGATGTTCAGGCGGAACTTGGCCTTGCCGGCCAGCAGGTTCAGCCGGTCGATCAGGGTGGCGGCCGAGCTGCGTGGCGGCGCCACGAAGCGTTCCCTGGCCAGCTCGGCCATCGTCACCGAGTCGCGCGTGGCCAGCCGGTGGCCGGAGGGCAGGGCGACGACGAGGGGCTCCTCGTCGATCACTTCCACGTTCAGCTGGCGGGCATTGGCGATGCCCTCGGGCGGCGCGCGGAGCAGGCCGACGTCGATCTGGCCGCTGAGGATGGCGTCATACTGGGCCCCGGTGGGCATTTCCACCAGGTGCAGGCTCACCCCGGGTGCCGCATGTGAGAAGCGCAGCAGGGTTTCCGGAAGCGCTCTATGGAATGATACGGAGACGGCGTAGGCCAGCCGCAGCTGTCCGGTGAAGCCGGCGGCAGCCTCGGCCACGACCGTGCGCGCACTTTCCGCCCGGGCCAGGATGGCCTTCGCTTCGATCAGGAAGATGCGGCCGGGCTCAGTCAGCGCCACGCGGCGGCGGTTACGGTCGAGCAGGCGCACGCCCAGGTCGGCCTCAAGGGCCTGAATCTGCTGGGAAAGCGGCGGCTGGGAGATATGCAGGCGTTGCGCGGCCTGGGTGAAGCTCAGGGTTTCGGCGACTTCGACGAAGTAGCGCAGCTGGCGCAGGTCAAACATAGTCGAATTTCATATAAGTGATCGCTGAAAGATATATTGGCGAACATTTCCTAGGAAATCCATAATCCTCCTCGCCCTACCACCAACCCCTCCCCCTGGGTCGGTAGTGGCCCTCGCTCCGTACTGGCGCTATACCCGGTGTCTGGCCTACCTCCCCCCCCGAGGCCCACACTGAGGCGCCCTCTGCGGAGCGACTTTCTTTTCAAGGCCCCGGTCTCGCGACCGGGGCTTTTTTTCTGCTCAGAGCGCCGTGGTGAAGCGGCAGCCGGTCGCGGTGCGCAGGGATTCGACATCCACCTCCGGGGCCAGCTCGATCAGCGCGAGGCCGTCCGGGGTGACGTCGAACACGCCCAGCTCGGTGATGATGCGATCGACGACGCCCTTGCCGGTGAGCGGCAGGGTGCAATGCTCGAGGATCTTGTGGCCGCCATCCTTCGCGGTGTGCTCCATGACCACCACGACGCGTTTCACGCCTGCCACCAGGTCCATGGCGCCGCCCATGCCCTTGACCATCTTGCCGGGCACCATCCAGTTGGCGATGTCGCCCTGGTCCGTCACCTGCATGGCGCCGAGGATCGAGATATCGATGTGGCCGCCGCGGATCATCGCGAACGAATCCGCGCTGGAGAAAAACGCCGCGCCGTCGCGCGCCGTCACCGTCTGCTTGCCGGCGTTGATCAGGTCGGCATCCACTTCGTCATCAGAGGGGAAGGGGCCGATGCCGAGCAGGCCGTTCTCGGATTGCAGCCACACATCCACGCCCTCGGGCAGGTGGTTGGCCACCAGCGTCGGCAAGCCGATGCCGAGGTTGACGTAATCGCCGTCGGAGAGCTCCCTGGCGGCGCGCTGCGCCATCTGTTCACGGGTCCAGGCCATGGTGTTCTCCTTCAGGCGCGCACGGTGCGCTGTTCGATGCGCTTGGACGGCGCGGGGTTATGCACGATGCGGTCGACGTAGATGCCGGGCGTGTGGATCTGGTCCGGGTCGAGCTCGCCGACCTCCACCATGATCTCGACCTCGGCCACGCAGACCTTGCCCGCGGTGGCGACCATCGGGTTGAAGTTGCGGGCCGTCTTGCGGAACACGAGGTTGCCCGAGGGGTCGGCCTTCCACGCCTTCACCAGCGCCACGTCGGCGACGATGGAGCGCTCCATCACGTACATCTGCCCGTCGAACTCGCGGGTCTCCTTGCCCTCGGCCACCTGGGTGCCGTAGCCGGTACGGGTGAAGAACGCAGGGATGCCGGCGCCGCCGGCGCGCAGCTTCTCGGCCAGGGTGCCCTGCGGGGTGAACTCCACCTCCAGCTCACCGGCCAGGAACTGCCGTTCGAATTCCTTGTTCTCGCCCACGTAGGACGACACCATCTTGCGGATCTGCCGGGTCGCCAGCAGCAGGCCCAGGCCCACGCCATCGATGCCGGCATTGTTGGAAACCGCGGTGAGCTGCTTCACGCCGGAATCGCGCAGCGCTTCAATCAGCAGTTCGGGGATGCCACAGAGGCCGAAACCACCGACGGCGATGATCTGCCCATCGGCCACCAGACCGGCCAGCGCCTCATGGGCGGAGGCCACACGCTTGTCGCGCTTGTGCGACGTCACCTGGTTCATGCGTACCTGCTTCCTTCATGGCGGGCCAGCCGCCGGTTCGCCGGCCATCATAGCCGACCGCCGTCACGTTCCGTCGCCGTTTTGCGCGGCATCCTTGGCCGATGTGATGCTGCATTGCGGCGAATCTCGCGTGAATTTCGCCAAGCGCGGTGGCATCGCGCTGACTATCCTCAACCCTTTCCACACGCTTCGCTGGAGTCCCTCGTGAGCAAGCAGAAGATTGGCGTGATCGGCATGGCCGTGATGGGCCGCAACCTGGCCTGGAATATCGAAAGCCGCGGCCACGCGGTATCCATCTATAACCGCACCAAATCCCGCACCGACGAGGTGATGGAGGAGAGCAAGGGCAAAAAGCTCGTGCCCACCGATTCACTGGAAGCGTTTGTGGATTCGCTGGAGAAGCCCCGCCGCATCCTGCTGATGGTGCAGGCCGGCAAGGGTACGGATGCGGTGATTGAAGAACTGCGGCCCCTGCTGGATAAGGGCGATATCGTCATTGATGGCGGCAATACGTATTACAAGGACACCGTGCGCCGCGGCGAGGAGCTGGCCAAGGACGGCCTGCATTTCATCGGTACCGGCGTTTCCGGTGGTGAAGAAGGGGCCCTGAAAGGCCCGTCGATCATGCCGGGCGGCCCGCGCGATGCGTATGACCTGGTCGCGCCGATTCTTACGGAAATCGCCGCGAAAGCGCCCGATGGGGAGCCCTGCGTCACCTATATCGGCCCAGGCGGCGCGGGCCACTACGTCAAGATGGTGCACAACGGCATCGAGTACGGCGACATGCAGCTCATTGCCGAAAGCTACGCCGTGCTGAAACACGTCGTGGGCCTCTCCAATGAGGAGCTGGCCGATGTCTATGATGAATGGAACAAGGGCGAGCTCGACAGTTTCCTGATCGAGATCACGGCGCGGATCTTCCGTCGCAAGGACGAGAAGACCGGCAAGATGCTCGTCGACGTGATCCTGGACCGGGCCGCGCAAAAGGGTACCGGCAAGTGGACAAGCCAGAGCGCTCTGGACCTTGGCGTGCCACTTACCCTCATTACCGAGTCCGTTTTCGCCCGCGTGC
Organism: Luteibacter pinisoli; assembly: GCF_006385595.1. Taxonomy (NCBI): domain Bacteria; kingdom Pseudomonadati; phylum Pseudomonadota; class Gammaproteobacteria; order Lysobacterales; family Rhodanobacteraceae; genus Luteibacter; species Luteibacter pinisoli. The sequence continues at coordinate 2,821,747 of NZ_CP041046.1, read as the reverse complement.
TGTCATCCATGAAGGACGAGCGCGTCGAGGCCAGCAAGCATCTGAAGGGCCCGGAAGCAGGCAAGTTCAGCGGCGATCGCAAGGCCTTTATCGAGGCCGTGCGCAAGGCGCTTTACATGAGCAAGCTCATTTCGTACGCCCAGGGCTTCGCCCAGCTGCGTGCCGCCTCTGAAGAAAACCAGTGGGACCTGCATTACGGCGATATCGCCAAGATCTTCCGCGCGGGCTGCATTATCCGCGCCCGCTTCCTGCAGAAGATCATGGATGCGTATAAGACGGACCCGAAGCTGAAGAACCTCCTGCTGGATCCGTATTTCCGCGATATCGTCCAGGGTTACCAGGGCGCATTGCGCGAGGTGGTGGCCGAGGCCGTGCGCATTGGCGTGCCGGTGCCGGGGTTCTCGGCGGCCATCGCCTATTACGACAGTTACCGGGCGGACGTGCTGCCGGCCAACCTGATCCAGGCCCAGCGCGATTTCTTCGGCGCACATACCTTCGAACGCGTGGACGAAAAGGGCAGTTTCCACGCGGAATGGGCCCAGGGCTGAAGCTGAACGCGCCGGGCCATTAAATGCACATCGGGCGCCGGCCCGGTGTGCCGATTATGTGCGTGGGTCGCGTTGTTACAAATGCACGCTAGCGCTGGTAGGGAAGCTCCCTATAGAGTTGGGCAAATCGGCTGGTCACCCCAAGGGGCCAGTGGCCGGCAGATCCAACTTAGGGAGTAGGTTGTTCCATGCTTAGAAGTTCCCTGATCGGCGCTACGGCGCTGGCGGTAGCGCTTGCCGGATGCACGACGCTGCCGCAACCCAAAGACGATGGCGCACTGCAGCGTGAGGCGCTGGCGGGGACTGAAAAGCCCGCCCCGCGCCCGCTCATCGCGCCCCCGGCGGGCCCGCAGGGGGCCACCGTCGCCCCGGCCCAGATCACCACGGGCACCGGCGAGTTCGTCAAGCCCGTGGGCCTGGCCCAGCCGAAGCCCGTGGCCGAGGGGCAGGGCACGGTCACCTTCAATTTCGAAAACCAGCCGGTCGAGTCCGTGGTGAAAGCCATCCTGGGCGACCTGCTGCACGAGAACTATTCCATCGTCCCCGGCGTGCAGGGCAACGTCTCGTTCTCCACCTCGCAACCGGTGACGGCCGAGCAGGCGCTGCCGATCCTGGAAACCCTGCTGTCGTGGACGGGCAACGCCCTGGTCCGCACCAATGGCCGCTACGTGGTCATGCCGTCGAAGGACGCCGTGCCGGGCAACGTCGTGCCCAGCATCGGTGCCACGGCGCCCCCGGGTGGCCTGCAGGCCCGCCTGTTCCCGCTGCACTTCATCTCGGCCACCGAGATGCAGAAGCTGATCAAGCCGTTCGCACGCGCGGATGCGACGCTGCTGGCCGATCCCACCCGAAACGTGATTGTCATGGCCGGCACGGCCAGCGAGCTCGACAACTACGCCCGCACGGTGAAGACCTTTGACGTCGACTGGCTGCGTGGCATGTCCGTGGGCGTGTTCAGCCTGCAGCGGGCGGAAGTGAAGGACCTGACGCCGAAGCTCGATTCGATCTTCGGCGACAAGGGCAACACGCCCATGGCCGGCATGCTGCGCTTCATCCCCATCGAGCGGACGAACTCGCTGGTGGTGATCAGCCCCAACGCCACCTACCTTGAAGAAGTGAAGAGCTGGATCGACCGCATCGACCGCGGCGGCGGCAACGAGCCGCAGCTGTTCGTGTACGACGTGCGCAACGTCCAGGCCTCCGACCTGGCCGACTATCTCTCCGATATCTATGGCGGCGGCTCGGGCGGCAGCGGCTCGGGCGATCGTGGCGGCCGCGTCGGCCCGGGCCTCAGCTCCGGCACCCTCGGCAGCAGCAGCGACAGCGACCTCGGCAATCGCGGCGGCTCCGGTATGGGCAGCACCACGGGCGCCTTCGGCAACAGCAGCTCGTCGGGCAGCGGTTACCTCAACACCACGAATAATTCCGGTACGTTCGGTTCGAACGGCACCAGCGGCAGCAGCACCGGCTCGTCGTTCGGTAGCGGTTCGTCCTCCTCCGGCGGTGGCCTCGACGACGATTCGTCCTCGCGCCGCCAGCACAGCGGTGGCATCACCACCGACGATGGCGTGCGCATCACCTCGGTCGACACGAACAACCAGCTGATGATTCGCTGCCGTCCTTCGCAGTGGGCGGAAATCGAGCAGGCGATCAAGCGCCTGGATGCCGTGCCGCTGCAGGTGCAGATCGAGACGCGCATTCTTGAAGTGAACCTGACGGGCGAATTCCGCTTCGGCGTCCAGTGGTACCTGGAAGGGCTCGTGGGCGGCACGAATGGGTCGGTCGGCCAGCCCGGCAACAATCAGCAGTGGGCCATCGGCAACATAGGCAACGTCTACACGCCGTCGACGGATGCGTTCTTCTACTCCTTCGTCAATAACAACCTGTCGGTGGCGCTGCACGCCCTCGAACAGAACGGCAACACGAAAACCCTGTCGGCACCGTCGCTCGTCGTGCTGAACAACCAGAAGGCACACATCCAGGTCGGCGACCAGATTCCCATCACCCAGACCTACGTCAACACCGGTGCCAACACCGACAACACGATTGGCCAGGTGGAATACAAAGACACCGGCGTGATTCTGAACGTGCGTCCGCGCGTGAATCCGGGTGGCCTGGTGTACATGAACATCAACCAGGTGGTGAGCTCGCCGGGTACCAAGGATCCGACGACCGGCAACTTCCCGATCCAGCAGCGTGAAGTGGCCACCCAGGTCGCCGTGCAGAGCGGCCAGACGGTGCTGCTCGGCGGTTTGATTCGCCAAATCGATGGCACGACGGACACCGGTATTCCGGGCTTGAACCGTATCCCGGTCTTCGGTCGCCTGTTCGGCAGCACGGATCGCACGAAGAATCGCACCGAGCTGATCGTGCTGATTACCCCGAAGGTGATCACCAGCGGCGATGAAGCCAAGCAGGTGACGGACGAGTACCAGCAGAAGTTCGAGTCGCTGCGTCCGTTCACGGGCAAGCCCGTAGGGACGACGCGTACGGCAACGAGTGAGCCGACGATCACAGTGCCCCTCAAGTAAGAAGGACGGATCGCGCTTGCGTGCAAGCGCGATCCTCGCGACTCATAGACAACGTCCAAGAACTTAGGCGAGCCTACACGCGCGAGGCCATGCCTTACCCGTCGCCGCGAACCTCGCTTACGCAAATACGAGCCATCGTTTGCTTCGCTGGCTCGTACGGCAGGCCATCCTGATCGCGACCCAATCGGGTCATAAAACGCGAAGATCAGGAGAGGTCACATGAAGATCGTTAGTAGGGTTGCAGCCACCGCTGCGCTGACCGTCGGAGCGGCATTTCCCGCTATCGCGGGTGCCCCATGATGCGAATTCGCGCGGAACCGTGAGGACAGTGCGGGCGGCACATCAAATCGTCACTTGCGATTACAAGAGCATCACTGGCTACTTTCTCGTAGGAATGATGGGGTCACTTGGTTGTCGTCTGGCATATATGTTGGAAAGCCATTTCGATAAACCTGCGGGTACGGTGATGCGGATCTGCCCAAATCAGGCACTGCCCGACGGCTGGCATATCATCAACATCGTCGGGATACCCAAGGGATGTCCTACCGATAGCAATATGAAGGGCTCCTACTGGGAAGTCCGTCGCGACGCTTGATTGAACGGCGGCCGGGCTTGCGACTGGTGGGCGATGGTCGCAAGCTCGGTGAATTGAATAGCGTCACGAGAGCCGCTATTTCGCCGTCCTGACAGGCGAGGGGTAAACCGGCGCCGGCGGCCGGTACGGCTGCACGCTTTGCCCCAGATTCGTGCCCATGCGCTGGCCGAGGGCGGCGGCGTTGTAGAGGCCCAGCCGGTTTGACGACACCTTCCTTACGTCGTTCGTGTCCAACGGCGAAGGCATGCCGGCCGGCACAACAAGGGCCTGGATGAGGCAGGCGTAGGAGAGGGCGGCGCTGCCCGTGTGCGCGGGTTCGATACACGTCGTGTTCGCCTGCGCGTGGACGCCGGGAAGGTCCACCACGGATTGCGCATGCACGCCCGTCGCGGCTAACCATCCGACAAACAAAAGACAATACTGCCGAATACGCATAGCCGTTTCCCGTAGGCATCCGCGCGTTGGATAACACGTCGTGCCACGCAGGGGGAAGCGCGTCACGTCTGTCACGGTGGTGTCATCAACCTTGTCACCAAACCGGCGCCTTTGTGTCATGCGCGCTGCCTAGCCTTGCGCCGATTACCCCGTCATGCATTGGCACGCGAGGAACTTCCGTGACACGTGGTGTCCTCGCACTGCTGGCCTGCGTGCTGTGCTTTGGCACGGCGCAGGCGGCACCACGGGGAGGGGATGCTCCGCCAGGGACTACGCATGGACCGACGCGCTTTGACATCGACGCCCAGCCACTGGCCGGCGCGTTGCGTGCGTTTAGCGAGGCCACGGGCGTGGCCGTGCTGGTCGACGACGCGCTGGTCGCTGGCCGCGATTCGCCCGGGCTGCATGGTGAAGCGCCGCCGCGTGACGGCCTGCGCATCCTCCTGGTCGGTACCGGCCTCAGCGCGCACTTCAGCTCGATGAACGCCTTTACCGTCAACACGACGCCAGCGGACGCCAGTGAGGCGGCCAGCGGCACCTCGTCGCCTGCGCCAGCGGCGCTCGCCGACGCCGATGCGGTCGAGCTGCAGCGCGCCGTGGAGAAGGTGCTCTGTGTCCGTGGGGATACCCGGCCCGGGACGTTCCGTCTTGCGATGCAAATTTGGATCGATGCGAATGGCGGTGTCGCCGATGTGCTGGCGCTCGCGCCATCGGGTGACGACGCACGCGATGCCCGCGTCGTCGCCGCGGTGCGCCGGGCGCGCGTACCGCCACGGCTGGCGGCCGGTAGCCCGTTCACCGTGCTGCTGGCGCCGTCGCAGCGCGACGCGTGCGGTGTCGCATGAGTACCGATGCGTCCCTGCTAGGTCTTTTCCTCGCGAACTACGACGACTTCCGCCGTCGCCTGCGTCGCCGCCTGCGCTCCGACGACCTTGCCGATGACGTGATGCAGGAAACCTACCTGCGCGTGGAAAAGCTGGCGATGCCGGAAGGGCACGCCACGCATCCCACCAGCTATCTGTTCCGCATGGCCCTGAACATGGCCGCCGACCACCACCGTAGCCAGGGCCGGCTGCTCACGGGGGACGAGGTGGACGAACTGCTTCACTCGGTCGACAACGTGATCGAGCCCTCGACGGTGCTGGCCTCGCAGCAGGACATCGCGGCACTCAGCGTGGCCCTGGACGGGTTGACCCGCCGCCAGCGCGAGATCCTCCTCGCCGCCCGCGTCGACGAGCTGCCGCAGGCCGATATCGCCGCCCGCCATGGCATCTCGGTGCGCATGGTGGGCAAGGAACTGAAGAAGGCACTTGAGACCTGTGCCACGAAAACGGGCCGTCGTTCGTACCAGCGGTTCGGTCCCGGGGCGCGGGAAACGTCTTGAGCGTTATGGAACCCTTACACCGCCATGACAGCGACAGCCAGGCGCATGCCTGGCTGGTCCACCTCACCTCCGGCACGGCCACGCGCTCGGACGGCGAGGCGTTCCGCCTGTGGTGCACGGCCCGTCCGGAAAACGCGGAAGCCTTCGCGCGTGCCCGGGCCCTGTGGGAGGTCCTGGGTCCCGCCGCGGCCTTGCGTGCCCACGAGCGCGGCGCACGTGAGCAGGCGAGGGCGCGGCACGCGGTGCGCGTGTCACGCCGCGCCTTTCTGGGTGGCGCTGTCGCGGCTTCCATCGCGGGCCTGCTGATGGTCCGCAGCGACGTCTTCACGCGGGGATCCACGCCGGATGGTCGCGGCCTGCGCACGCGCGTGGGCGAACAGAAGCGCATCACCGTCGCACCCGGCGTCGACCTGGAAATGAATACCGACACCGACATCGCCGTGCGCGAGCGCGGTGGGGTGGTCACTGGCATGCACCTGCGCCAGGGCGAAGCTGTCGTCCGCATCGATGCGGGACGGAAGGATCCCTTCGTGGTGGAAGTGGCCGATGGCCGGCTGTTCTCGGCACCGGGTGCATCGTTCGCGGTGCGCTGCGCGGACGATGCCGCCACGGTGACCTGCCTGGGCGGCCAGGCCGTGATCAACCGCGCGGGCACCAACGTGCCGGTGAAGCCGTCGCAGCAGGTCGCGTTTGACGCCAATGGCATCGGTGCCGCCATGGCGGTGAATCTCGATACCGCACTGGCCTGGCGCGAGCGCGTGCTCATCTACGACAACCAGCCGCTCGCCGATGTCGTCGCCGATATCAATCGCTATCGACCCGGCCGCATCGTCATTACCGACCATGCGTTGGGCGAGCGCCGCGTCCATGCGCGTTTCACGCTCGACCAGATGGGCGAAGTGGCCACGCTGATCCAGGACGCCTACGGCGCGCACGCCACGCATTTGCCGGGTGGTTGGGTGTTGCTCAGCTGAGACCCGCATGAATTTTTCGTGACACCGGTTCAGTGCCACCCCGGCCCACGCGTCTAAAGGGCAAACGGAATACAGGGGAAAGTCCGCGTGGGTACACGAGCACTACGGGTGAACGCATGAAGCGTGCCGCGAACCCACTGGCGAAGGCTCTGGTCATCGCCATCGCGCTGGGCATCACGGCCCAAGCCGCCGCGCAGGATGCGCCGCAAGCGTTCGACGTGAACGAGTACGTCGTCGACGGCAACACGACGCTGCAGCCGGTGGATATCGAAACCGCGGTGTACCCGTTCCTGGGCCCCGGCAAGTCCATGAATGACGTGAGTGGTGCCCGGGATGCCCTGCAGAAGGTGTACCAGGCGCATGGCTACCAGTCCGTCGTAGTGGACATCCCGCCGCAGCAGGTGAAGGAAGGCGTGATCCGCCTGCAGGTGACCGAGAACACCATCGGCCACGTGCGCGTGGAAGGCGCGACCTACCGTTCGCCGAAGGACATCCGTGAGGGCGTGCCTGCGCTGGCCGAAGGCGGTGTGCCTGACTTCAGCGCGGCCCAGCAGCAGCTCACCGACGTGAACCGTCGCGCGGGCGCCCAGGTGGTGCCGGTGCTCACGCCCGGCAAGCTGCCGAACACGATGGACGTGACGCTGAAGGTCAACGACAACAAGCCGCTCACCACCAGCCTTGAAGTCAACAACGACCACAGCGTGAACACGCCCGAGCTGCGCACCGTGGCCAGCGTGCGCGACGACAACCTGTTCCAGAAGGGCCAGGCCGCCTCGCTCACCTACATCGTCGCACCGCAGGATCGTCATAGCTCCGAAGTCTGGGCGGGCTCGTACCTCATCCCGTTCAACGGCGACTGGAGCATGCTGGCCTCCGGTTACAAATCCAACAGCAACGCCAATGCCGTCGGCGGCACCACGGTGCTGGGCAAGGGCAATGCGTTCGGCTTCACGTTCGTGCGGACGCTGCCGACCCATGGCGAGTACTCGCAGTCGCTGTCGCTCGGGGTGAACCGCAAGCATTTCGACCAGAACCTGGTACTGGGCGAGGAGACCTCGAAGTCGCCGATCACCTATATCCCGGTGAGCGTCACTTACCAGGGCCAGCGCATGGGCGAGAAGTCCATGAGCACGGTGTCGCTCGGCGGCGTGGCCGGTTTCCGTGCCGGTGGCAGCAGCGCGGCCGAGTTTGATAACCAGCGCTACCAGGCGAAGCAGAACTTCTTCTACGTGAAGGCCGAAGGCGGCCACACGCGCAACTTCGACAACGGCTGGAGCCTGGTCGGTCGCCTCGCGCTGCAGCTTTCCACCTCGTCGCTGGTCTCGAGCGAGCAGTTCGCCGCGGGTGGCGAGAGCACCGTGCGTGGTTACCTCGAGGCCGAGGAAACCGCCGATCACGGTGCCATCGGGTCCGTGGAACTGCGCACGCCGTCGCTCGCCGCGCACGTCGGTAGTTGGGTGAACGACTGGCGTTTCCTCGCCTTCGCGGACGGTGCGCACCTGCAGCTGATGAACGCGCTGCCGCAGCTGATCGACGCCGCCAACCCGGATTCGGGCAGCCGCACGGTGAAGAGCTACGACCTCTCCAGCGTCGGTCTCGGCACGCGCTTCCAGCTGTTCAACATCGCCACCGGCGCCTTCGAGATCGCTTACCCGTTCAACGACGGGCAGGCCACGAAGGCCCACGACACACGCATCCATTTTTCTCTCAAGGCCGAGCTCTGACATGAAACGACTTCTGTTCCTTGCCTCCATGCTGGTCGGCCTTGCGCCGGTAGCCCATGCCGCCGATGCGTCGTGGTGGAACCAGGATTTCGCCTATCGCAAGGCCATCACCCTCGACACCACGGCGAAGGGCGGCAACGTCACCACCGCCGCGGGCCGCGTGCCGATGCTGATCCGCCTGCACTCGGGCAACTTCACTTTCGACGGCGTCCGCGAGTCCGGCGCGGATATCCGCTTCGTGGCCGCCGACGACACGACGCCGCTGAATTACCAGGTGGAAAGCTTCGACCCGGTGCTCGGTGTCGCGCTGGTCTGGGTGGACGTGCCGCAGCTGGGCGCCGAGGCACAGCAGCAGGTGTGGATGTATTACGGCAACCCGAAGGCGCAGGGCGCCGACAAGGGCGCCGCCACGTTTGATGCCGACTATGCGGCGGTGTACCACTTCGAAGACGCCGCCGGCACGCCGCCGCGCGATGCCACCGCCTACGCCAACAACGCCGCCGGCAGCGTGGCCACGGTGGACGGCATCATCGGCAAGGCCGCCCGCTTCGACGGCAGCCATGGCATGAAGCTGCCGGGCAGCGTCTCCACCGCCGTGGCGCAGGGCGGTGCCTTCACCCTCAGCGCGTGGCTGAAGCCGGACGCGATCCAGCAGGGTAAGGTTACGCTGTATGCCCGCCACCAGGGCACGCAGGCCCTCATCGTCGGCCTGCAGAACGGCGCGCCGTTCGTGCAGGTGGGTGAGGGCGACGCCGCCCCCGCCAGCACGCCGGGTGAGCCGCTGAAGGCCGCCACGTGGGCGCACCTCGCGGTAACCGCCGCGGACGGCAAGGTGCAGCTCTATGTGGACGGCAAGCCGTACGCCTCGCTGGACGCCGCGCTGCCGGCCATGAACACCGAAGCCTCGCTCGGCAGCGATGCCGCCGACGCGACGAACGCCGGCGCGGCCTTCGCCGGCCTCATGGACGAAGTGCGCCTCTCGCGCATTGCCCGCCCCGCCGCGCTGATCGCGGTGGACGCCCAGGCCCAGGGCGCTGAATCGAAGCTGGTGGCCTACGGCACCGACGAGAAGCAGGCGGGTGTCGGCTTCGGCTACTTCGGCATCATCGTGAAATCCGTGACGCTCGACGCCTGGGTGGTCATCGGCATCCTGATGATCATGGCCGTTATCTCCTGGGTGGTGATGTGGCAGCGTGCCACGTACGTCAACCGGGTCAGCCGCGCCAACGAAGACTTCCTCGAAGCCTTCCGCAAGCAGGGCCGGAACATCCTGGCCCTGTCGCGCGACCCGACGGCGGTGCGCCTTGCCGATGCCTCGCTGTATCGCCTGTACAAGGTGGGTGCGGGCGAAGTGTGGAACCGCCGAGACGCGGATGGCCACGACCATATCGCCCCGGAATCCATCGAAGCCATCCGCGCCACCATGGATTCCACGATGGTGCGCGAGAACCAGCGCCTGGCCAAATCGATGGTGATGCTCACCATCGCCATCTCCGGCGGCCCCTTCCTCGGCCTGCTTGGCACCGTGGTCGGCGTGATGATCACCTTCGCGGCCATCGCCGCGGCGGGCGACGTCAACGTCAACGCCATCGCCCCGGGCATCGCCGCCGCGCTGCTGGCCACCATCGCCGGCCTGTTCGTCGCGATCCCCGCGCTGTTTGGCTACAACTACCTGCTCATCCGCAACAAGAACGTCACCGCGAACATGCAGGTGTTCGTCGATGAGTTCGTGACCCGCCTGGCCGAACAGCAGCGCACCGTGGCCCCGGCCGCGGTCGCCGCCTGAGGCGCCCGACATGCGCGCGCAGGACGACGACAAGCCGTATGACGACATCAACATCACGCCGATGCTCGACCTGGCGTACGTGCTGCTCGTCATCTTCATCATCATGACCACCGCCTCGGTGCAGGGCATCAAGGTGAACCTGCCCAAGGCCTCGGCCGCGGTAAGCATGGCCAAGCCACAGACCAAGGCGATCACCATCTCGGATACCGGCCAGGTCTACCTGGACGCCTACCCGGTGACGCTGGCCGAACTGGAACAGCGCCTGCGCTCGCTCAAGGCACTCACGCCGGATTTCCCGGTGGTGGTGAAGGGCGATTCCACCGTGCAGTACCAGAAGGTGATGGACATCCTCGACCTGCTGCGCCGGGTGGACCTGCCGCAGGTTGGCCTGGTCACCGGCAAGGCGCCGAAGGGCTGATGGCGTGGACGCATTCGAACCACGCCGTCGCCCCCCACGCCGCTGGCTCGGCCCGGCTATCGCCGTGGCGGTGTTGCTTGGCGTGCTCGCCCTGGTCTGGCACTTCGCCTTCAGCACCGTGGGCGTGCGCCGCGAGGCGCCGCGCATAGCGACGATCACGCCGCTGCCGCCGCCCCCGCCGCCTAAGGAAAAGCCGCCGGAGCCGGCCAAGCCGGAAGAGAAGATCAAGCCGGTGGACGAGAAGCCGCTGGACCAGCCGCAGAAGCCGGTGGATGCGCCGAAGCCGAGCAACGACGTGGCGAAGCAGGTGACGATGAACACCGATGCCCAGGCCGGCAGCGACAGCTTCAACATCGGCGCAGGCGCCGGTGGCGGCATGGTCGGCGCCGGTGGCGGCAACGGCACGGGCACCGGCAGCTACGACCAGTACCTGGGTTACGCCATCCAGCAGGCGGTGCAGCGCAACGACAAGGTCAACCGCCTGTCGTTCGAGGTGCGCGCGGATGTGTGGCTGGACGCCGACGGCCGCCTCGTGCGCGCCGACATCGCCCAGTCCAGCGGCAACCCGCAAACCGACGAGGCACTGATCGAGGCGCTGCGCGCGATGCCGCGCATCGATGTCGCGCCGCCGTCGTCGCTGCATTTCCCCCTTCGCGTGTCCATCCGCGGGAAACGTCCCGCATGAACCACGCCACCCCATCCAAGCCCCTTGTTTCCCGGAGATTTCGCATGACCATCGGAAAGGCACGCCAGCGACCCGCGCGCGCCCTGCTGGCCGCCGCCATCGGCCTGGCGATGTGCGCCGGAAGCGTACACGCGCAGGCCGCCGCGTCGGAGAACGCCACCATCAACCTCGTGCGCCTGCTGGTGAAGCGTGGCGTGCTGACCCAGGCCGACGCCGATGGCCTCATCGCCCAGGCCAATGCGGATGCCGCGCAGGCGCAGAAGCTGGCGGGCACCGCCAACGCCGCGCCGGCCACGCCGGGGCAGGTCCGGGTCACCTACGTGCCGGAAGTGGTGCGCAACCAGATCAAGGACGAACTGCGCCAGGAAGTGGTGGCGCAGGCGAAGGACGAGCACTGGGCCGAGCCGGGCAAGTTGCCCGAGTGGCTGGATCGCATCAGCTGGACCGGCGACATGCGCGTGCGTGACGAGTTCCACTACTACGACAAGGGCAATGCCCCGCAGGTGGTGGATTTCGCTGCGCTGAACCGCACCGGCCCGTACGATCTCAACGGCGCCACGCCGCCGCCCCAGCTCAATACGCTGGAAAACCGCACCAACTCGCTGCGCATCCGTGCCCGCCTCGGCGTGAACGTGGACCTGGGCGACGGCGTCACCGCCGGCATCCGCCTGGGCACCGGCAACGACAACAACCCGGTCTCCACCACGCAGAACCTTGGCGGCGGGCTGGGCAAGAAGAACGTGTGGCTCGACCAGGCCTGGATCGCCTGGCGCCCGACGGACTGGGTGAAGGTCACCGGCGGCCGCATGCCGAACCCGTTCCTCAGCACCAACCTCGTGTATGCCGACGACCTCAACTTCGACGGCATCGCCAGCCACTTCGACGTGCCCGCCACGGACGACGTCAACACCTTCGCCACGGTCGGCATGTTCCCGATCGAGTACCAGTCCGACGACTTCCCGTCGCAGGCCGGCACCAAGAACGCCAGCCGCGACAAGTGGATGACCGGCGCGCAGCTCGGCGCGTCGTGGAAGTTTGCCGACGACGCGGAATGGAAGTTCGCGCTGGCGTACTACCGCTTCGACAACATGCGCGGCCAGCTGTCCGATCCGTGCCCGATCTACCTGGGCGTGACCTACTGCAGCACGGACGCCACGCGCCCGACCTTCATGCAGAAGGGCAACTCGCTGTTCCTGATTCGCGACATCATCCCGGACCCGAACTCGCCCAGCAGCTACGCGCAGCCGCAGTTCGTCGGCCTGGTGTACGACTACCACGTGGCCAACGCCACCACGCGCCTGGACATGAAGGTGGCGGATACACCGCTGCGCCTGGAAGGCGATTACATCCGCAACATGGCGTACCACCGCCGGGACGCCTTCGCCGACGACATCGGCATCAACCGCCTGGTCAACAACTTCGGTGCGGGTGATGTCTCCGCGGCCACGTACAAGAGCGGCCCGGTGGGCTGGATGTTCCGCGCCACGCTGGGTGACCCCGACCCGCATGCGGCGGGCGACTGGAACGCGAGCCTTGCCTACAAGTACCTGCAGCCGGACGCCACGCTGGATGGCCTGAACGATCCGGACTTCCACCTGGGTGGCACCAACGCCAAGGGCTTCATCCTGGGCGGCAGCTACGGCATCTCGAAGTACTCGTGGCTGAGCCTGCGTTACTTCAACGCGAAGCAGGTGTTTGGCCCGCCGCTTTCCATCGATGTCTTCCAGCTTGAAATGAATGCCCGGTTCTAAGGAGGCGACATGAAACGCTCGCTCATCGCCATCGCTTTGATCGCCTCGGCCCCTGCGGCCTTCGCGCAGCAGGCCAGCCTGGAAAGCCGCATCCGCGACCAGCTGCGTGATACGCGCACGCAGCTGCAGGATCTCCAGGCACAGCAAGCCAGCTGGGCGGCGGAAAAGGCCCAGCTGGAGAAGGAACGCGACGCCGCGAAAGCGGACGCTGAAGCCGCTCGGGCGGGGGCGAAGAAGGCCCCGGCGGTGTCACCGGAGACGACGCGTGCACTGGCGGTGGAAACCCAGCGTCGCGAGGCCGCGGAAGCCAGCGCACAAAAGGGCAGGGCGGAGGCGGATTCCGCCGCCGTGGCGTTGCGCACGGCGGAAGCCGAGCGCACGCGCCTGGCCAAGGCACTGGAGGCGGCCACCGGCCAGGTGGATGCATGCACCGCGCGCAACGTGCAGATGTACCGGGTGGGCCAGGAAGTGATCTCGGCCTACGAAAACCTGGACATGGGCGATGTGCTGTCGTCGCGCCAGCCGTTCGCGGCGAAGTCGCGGGTGAAGCTGGAAACCGCCGCGCAATCGTTCAGCGACCGGCTCTACGACCAGCGCTTCGATCCGCGCGCCGGCCAGGCGTCCGCCAGCCCATGATCAAGGACTCCGCACGCGTGAGCAGCCTGCACGGCCTTGCCGAGATGTTGCGCCAGCTCTACACGGCGCGGCAGGCCAAGGCGGCCGACATCCTGCTTGAGCGCGTGCCGCGCGCCGACCTGGAGCAGTTGCTGGGCGAATCCTCCGCGTTCCTCGGCGCGCGCGTGCGCTATGCCATCGAAGACGCGCTGCGCCACCGCAAGGCCGCTGCGGATGACAACGCACAGGGCACGCTGCGTGCCATCGCGGCCGTGCTCAACGCATGGCTGCACGATGGCCGGCGCCTTGCCATACGCGCCGTACTGCGCGAACTCAGCGCGGATGAGCTCGCCGAGCTTGCCGCGCTACCCGACATCCATGACGAAGTGGCGTCGATGACCAGCGATTTCACGGGCGGCATCGCTCCGTAACCGACGCCCCAGACATAACCCGTTTCACGAGGCCTGCCATGATCGTTCGCCACCAGCCTGCCACCACCCGCCGCCCGGTTCCGACGCCGCGGCCGACCCTTCGCCGCCGGGCCGTGTGCCAGTTCATCGCCATGGCCCTGTTCGGTGGCAGTGTCGCGCATGCGGCCACGCCACCGGCCTTCAGCCCGGCTTGGTTCGCCCAGAAGCAGCAGCAGGCCGCCACGGCGCCGTCGCAGCCGGCGGGTGGCAACGGCAACACGGTGAGCTATACGCCCGGCAGCGCGCTGCTACAGCAGCGGGTGCAGCAGTCGATCACCAACCTCAATAACGCGGCTGCCTCGCTGGCCGCGCAGATGCAGCAGCAGAAGGATGCGCAGGCCGCCGCCGCGCAGCTGGTATCGAACGTACCCAACGGCCTGGCCCAGGGCGGCCTGCAGCCGGCCGCCGGGATCAGCACGGATCCGTCGCTGTGGCAGAACGCCAACGCACCGACGGATACCGTCGCGGGCACGAAGCACACGGTGGAAGTGAAGCAGACGGCGAAGAAGGCCATCCTCACGTGGGATAGCTTCAACGTCGGCAAGGACACCACGCTGTATTTCAACCAGAGCGCGGGCAACCAGGCCGGCGGGGCCAACGACTGGATCGCGCTGAACCGGGTCAACGATCCCAGCAGCAAACCCAGCCAGATCCTCGGCCAGATGAAGGCCGAGGGCACGGTGTACCTGCTCAACCGCAACGGCGTGGTGTTTGGCGCCGGCTCGCAGGTAAATACGCATTCGCTTATCGCGAGCTCGCTTAGCCTCTTCAGCGAGGATGTGCAGGCGAGCAACCAGGTGTTCCTGTCGCAAGGCCTCAACCGGCCGGGTGCCGACCTGCTGGTCGCGTCCTTCACTGACGATGCCAGGCACGCCGTCGTAGTCGAGAAGGGGGCATCGATCTCGTCCGGAACAGAGGGCTTCGTGCTGCTGGCCGCGCCGGATGTGACCAATGCCGGCTCGATCATCGCGGATGACGGACAGGCGATCCTCGCGGCGACCACGCGGCTTGGAAATGCGAGTCTCAATGCGCCGCTGTCCGTATATGATCCGGACCAGTCGTCATCCGACGTACGCAACACGCTGGTGAATACCGGTCTCGTGCAGGCGCGGCGCGGCACGATCGAGCTGCACGGCACCGATGTCTCCCAGGCGGGTGTGCTCGTGGCATCCACGAGCATTGCGCACCCTGGGCAGATCTCCATTTTTGCGGGCCGGGGACAAGCCGGACGCGACGGTACCCAGTTCCAGATCGCAGGGAAGGCCTCATTCGCCCCGGGCTCCGTGACAGCCATCCTTCCGGAGAAGGATGGCACCACGACATCATCGAGCGCGGCAGCCGATGCGGCCTTCACCACGGGCTCGGTCAACGTGCTTGGCGGGAAGGTGGTGCTTTCGGGCGGTGCCCTCATCGAAGCCCCGGGTGGCAACGTCACGCTGAGGGCGGTCCGTCCTGGTTTGG
This sequence comes from Luteibacter pinisoli, assembly GCF_006385595.1. Classification (NCBI taxonomy): domain Bacteria; kingdom Pseudomonadati; phylum Pseudomonadota; class Gammaproteobacteria; order Lysobacterales; family Rhodanobacteraceae; genus Luteibacter; species Luteibacter pinisoli. The sequence goes on along the minus strand of NZ_CP041046.1, from coordinate 2,806,370 downwards.
CGGCGACGTCAGAGGACGGCCGCGTCTATATCGATAGCGGCGCCACCATCGATGTTTCCGGCCTGGCCAATGTCGAACTTCCGATGTCGGCCTTGCTCGTGACCATTCCGCGCGTGGGACAGAACGAGCTGGCAAACTCGCCGCTGCTGCGCAACAGTGCGCTGTATACGCAGAAGAACCTTGTCGTCGACAGCAGCATATCGGGCACGCGCGCCGATGGCCTCGACTGGATCGGGAGCCCAATCCTGAACGTGGCAGGCTACGTCGAAAATGTGCCGCGCGATATTTCGCAGCTGCTCACGCAAGGCGGCAGCATTACGCTCGACGGCACCCAGGTCATCGCGAGGGATGGCTCGCGGCTGGCGCTTGATGGCGGCTATCTTGCCTATCAGGCGGGCTGGGTGACCACGCCGAACCTGCTGGGCGCGGATGGGCTGATCCACAACATCTCGTCGGCGGACCCCGATGTTGCCTATGTCGGTTTCGCAGGCCAGTTCACCGCCGACCACGCGCGCTGGGGCGTGAGCCAGACCTACCACTCGCCGATCATGGCCGGTACCCGCCGCTGGAGCGAGGAGTTCGTGCAGGGTGCCGATGCCGGTGCGCTCACCGTCAAGGCGTCCGACGCGGTGGCACTGGATGGCGATATCTCGGCCCAGGCGACCACGGGCGTTCGCCAGGCAGCCAATGGCTCCCAACCCGATGGCGGCCGGTTCATCTTCAGCGATATTCCCTCCGCGCTCACGGTTGGCGCGCGCCGCAAGGGCCTGAGCGTGCAATCGACGTCCCTGGTCCTGGGAAACGGGGTCGACGAAGACACGACCTGGGATGACGTCGAGGACGCCGTGGCAGGCGTCGTTGGCCCGGTCGGTAATCCGCGCGACTGGCTGGTCCTGTCGAGCGCCTTGCTCGGCCAGGCAGGCTTTGCCAACGTCTCGCTCAGCTCATCGTCCGCAGTGGTGGTCGGTAGCGACAGCACGCTGGCAGTTCAGCCTGGGGGAAGCGTCACCATCGCCGGCGCGCGCATCGATGTCGACGGCAAGATCAGTGCGCCTGCGGGCTCGATAAGCCTGTCCACGAGCAAACCGGTGGTCGCGCCGGGGCAGGCCACGGATGCGGACGGTTACTCGCCCGCCGATATCACGGTCGCCGACGGGGCCGTGCTCAGCACCCGCGGCCTCTGGGTGAACGATGCCGGACGGAGCGGCGATACATTGCAGGGTGACCGCTACATCAATGGCGGGTTGATATCCCTGGCGACGAAGCAGGCCTACCTGGGCGACGAAGCCAACAGGCAGGATGGCACCGGCTCCATCGTCCTCCAGTCCGGCTCCCTGCTGGATGTCTCCGGCGGTGGCTACGTTGATACCAAGGGCCATGTCGCTTTGGATCATGGCGTGCCGGTGGGGCACGGTGGCGATGTATCGATCAAGACCTACGCCACGCCTGGCGCGAACGATGCCATTGGTTTTGGCAGCGCTATCCCGCCGTTGGCCTTGACGGAGGGCCGGGTACTGCTCGGCGGCACGATCGCCGGTGATGGGTTCGCGGGGGGTGGAACGCTTGCCCTCCAGGCCGCGGAGATCCGCATCGGTGGATCGCCCGACGACCTGGTGAACGCCAATGGCCTCTGGCTCGATCCGGGTTTCTTCGCCGGCAAGGGCTTCGACAACTACCAGCTCAACGCGATCACGGATGGCACGGTCACCGCAGCGACGCATGTCACCGTGCAGCGCGACAACATCATTGCGGATATCGACGCCCTCCGGTCGCTGGCGTCCAACGGCGATATCTACACCGCGGGGCAGAGTCATGTCGGGACACTCGATGCTTACCAGCGCTGGGCGACGCGTGATACGAGCGCTGGCCATGGCCCCGGCTTTGCCCTGACGTCGGGTGATTTCCTTTCGTGGCGACTGAACGTGCAGCATCCTGAACAGGGTGCGCCGAGCTACGACGGTGTCACCGGCACCGTGAGCGTCGGCCCCGGTGCTTCTGTCGTCGTGGACGCAGGCGGCACCGTGTTGCTCCAGGGTACCCAGGCGACCCTCGTCGATGGCATGGTAGAAGCCCACGGCGGTGCCATCACGGTAGGGACCCGCAATCTCAATGGTGGTACGCCGCAACCCACCATCACACCGTATGTCTCGCTAGGCGCCGATGCCACCCTGGATGCCAGCGGGATCGCTCTCATCAACGCGCTTGCCACGCCGGTCACGGGTGACGCCGGAGCGGTGGGCGAACGTATCGTGCCGCGCACGGGCACCGTTCTTGATGGCGGCCAGGTCAACCTGACGTCGAACGCGGGCTACGTGGTGGCCGGGACAGGCGCGCTGCTCGATGTTTCGGGCGCTGCGGATACGTTCGACCTCCCCGTCGCCGGGACGGGCTTGCGCGCTTCGACGACGGCCTACACGCCATCGCCGGTCTGGAGCAACGGCGGCAGCATCAACATGAGCGCCGCGGCGGGCTTGTTCAGCGATGCCACCGTGGATGCGCACGCGGGAAGTGCCAACGGCGATGGCGGTAGCCTGGCCGTCTGGGGCGAAGGCATTGACAGCCCACTCCAGCCCTTTCCGCTTGCCACCCGCATCGTTGTCGAAGCAGGTGCTACGACACCGGATCTTACGGTACCGAACGGCGTCTTGCACGTGGGCAAGGATCGCCTTGCCAACGCGGGGCTCGCCGACATCACGCTGGGTTCGGTGTCCGATGACGTTACGCAGTCACAGTCGACGCCCGTCGTATTCGCCGGCGATGTGGAACTCGCGGCAACGCGCTCCGTGACACTGCAGGTGTTGTCGATCGATTCCGACGGAGGCCGTGCGTATATCAAGGCGCCGTACGTCAGGCTGCTCGGCCTGGGCGCGGCCCCCGCGCTTGTGGGTGAAGGTCGCCTCGTTGTCGATGCCAACACGATCGATATGGGCGGTGACCTCACCCTGCGTGGCTGGGCCAACGCGGCATTCAACGCCACCGGCGATATCCGTTTCGTCGCGCCGTCGGCACAGGCTTACGATGCGACTGGCAAGCCGGTCACCGGCGTACTGTCGACGACCGGAAACCTGGATTTCCAGGCCGGCCAGCTCTACCCGGTCACCAACTACACGTTCGCCGTGGTCGCCAACGCGCTCGGCGCCATCGATGCCGATGGCAAGCCGATCGAGACGTCGATCACGGTGCATCCGGGCGGCGCATCGCAGACCCCCTTGTCCGCGGGTGGGTCGCTCTTGCTGGATGCCGACCATATCGAGCAGGGCGGCACGATCCGTGTGCCGTCGGGTGAGCTCGTGCTCGGTGTCAGCGACACCGCCGGACAGGCGGCCGAGTTCAACATCGATGCCGGCCTCCATCCGCTGGTGGCCACGCAATCGGTACACCTGGCCAGCGGCAGCGTGACGTCGGTGTCGCTCGACGGCCTTATCGTCCCCTACGGCACGACGATCGATGGTACCGAATGGCGCTACAACGGCCGGGCGGGTGTGGCGACACCCGACCTCGTCGCGCCGCCGGCCAAGGAGATCGGCTTGCACGGGCAGAACCTTGCCCTCGATGCGGGTGCGACGGTGGACGTCTCCGGCGGCGGTTCGCTGCAGGCCGGTGAATGGGTGCCTGGCGTCGGCGGTTCGCGCGACGTGCTTGCCCAGTACGCCGCCAAGGACGGTTCGGCCACATCGGGCAAGGCGCAGTATGCGGACGGCCGTGCGGTGTACGCGATCCTGCCAGGGAAGCAGTCCAGCGTTGCTGCCTACGACGCAGCCTTTGCCGCGCAGGGCGGTGACGCACCCGCCGTCGGCCAACAGGTGTACCTGTCCGGCATGCCGGGGCTACCGGCCGGCTATTACACACTGTTGCCGGCACGCTACGCCGAGGTGCCAGGCGCGTACCGTGTGGTGCAGGATACCTCCGCGGTGGATAGCACCCTGGGCCGCGCATCGCGCCAGGCGGATGGCGGCTACGCGGTCAGTGGTTACTTCGGCAACGCGCTCAGCGGTTCGCGCGATGCACGCAATACCACCTTTATCGTGCAGTCGCGCGATACGTGGGGGCAGTACTCGCAATACACCTATACCGATGCCGATACGTTCTTTGACGCGCAGGCAAGCAAGGCGGGCAAGGTGGCGCCGCGCGTTGCCGCCGATGCCGGTCGGCTTACCCTCGATGCCGGCGCAAGCCTCGCGCTCGGCCTCGCGTTGACAGGTGAGCCAGCCAAGGGCGGGCGAAATTCACAGGTGGATATCGCTGCCGAGGCGATCCAGGTGCTCGGTGGCGACACGACGGTGAAGGACGGCTATCTCGGCGTTTCAGCCGACCAGCTGACGAAACTGGGCGCGGGTAGCCTGCTGCTCGGCGGTACGCGGACGACGACGGGCGAAGGGGACCGGGTTTCCATTCAGGCGAACAGCGTGCTGCTGGGCAATGATGCCGCGCATCCGCTCTCCGGCCAGGAAATCATGCTGGTCGCCCGCGGTGACCAGGCCGGCGAAAATGGCATCGTGCTCGCACCTGGCAGCGCGTTGCTGGCGTCGGGCGCGACGAACCCCGTGGGCAGCCAGCCGCTGGTCTTCGGTGCCGATGCCGGCGTCGATACCAATGGCCAGGCCACGCCGGCCGTGTCGGGCGATGGCGCGCTACTGCGTATTTCGCAGAACGGCACCGCTGCGGTGATCCGCCACGACGTCACCGGCTTCGATGGCCCGGCGGGAACCCCGACGGGAGCCTTGTCGATCGGCGCGGGTGCCAACGTGCAGGGCGGAAGCGCCCTGACGCTGGACGCCACCGGCCGCATGAGCGTCAGTGAGGATGCACAGCTTGGCGGAACCGCGATCAATGCGAGCGCCAACCGTATCGCGTTCGTCGGCGCGGGCGTCGATGGTGGCGATGATGGCCTGGTCCTTGGCCCTCGCACGCTCGATCTGTTCCGCGGCGCTAACGAAGTCACGCTGCGCAGCCGCGGCGAGATGGATTTCCTTGGTGATGTCGCTGTATCCCTTGCCCATGCGTTGACGCTCGATGCGGGCGCCTTCGTCGGTGATGGAAGCGATGTGACCGTGCAGGCAGCGACGCTCGGTTTCGGCAACGCGCTGGGCGCTTCCCAGGGCGAGGCCACGACCCCAGGGGGCGGCGTGTTCCGCGTCGCCGCGGACGAAGTGGACTTCGGCGCGGGTAGCAGCTCGCTACGCGGCTTCTCCGCGTTCAGCGGGACCGCTACCTCGGGGTTCGCCGGGCAGGGTGCCGGTGGCATGGATTTCGGCGGCGCTACCGTCGAACTCACCGCACCCCAGTTCCTCGCCGATAGCGGCGCATCCACAAAACTTCTGACAACAGGCGCGATGCGCCTTGAGAACGCTGCAGGCACCGGCCTGACGCGGGATACGCTGGGGGGAGCGCTGACCCTGCAGGGCGGCTCCATCGACGCAGGCATGGCCATGAAGGCGAGCGCCGGCGGTCTCGTGCTGCGCGCCACGGATGGCGATGTCCACGTGGATGCGGGAAGCACGCTCGACGTTGCCGGCGTCAATCGCACATTCTTCGATACCCAGGCTTATGCGCCAGGTGGCAACCTGTCCATCAGCTCCGCCACGGGCGCGGTCACCATTGATAGCGGTGCGACGCTGCTATTCGGTGGTGGCAAGGCGGGTGGCGACGCGGGCAGCCTCACGCTTTCGGCGGCCGGCCCTGTCGCTTTGAATGGTGCGATCGATGGCCACGCGGCCAGCGGGTATCGCGGCGCGTACTTTACCTACGCCACCGGCAGCTCGGTGGATCTTGATGCGCTGAACCAGCGGGCATCCGCAGCCGGTGCGACCGGCATGCTCAACATCAGCAGCGGCAGTGGCGACCTCGCGCTTTCCTCGGGTCAGACGCTGACGGCGGGGAAGGTGTACCTCAGCGCTAACGGTGGCACCACACGCATCGATGGCACGGTGGATGCCTCCGGGCCGGTGGGTGGCCATGTCGAGCTGTATGGTAAGAACGGTGTCGATATCGAGGGCAGTGTGCTGGCACGCAGCAGCATCGCCGCACAGCGTGGTGGCGATGTCATTATCGGGACCACCGGGCAGGGTAGCCTGGATAACCTGGATCCCACGTACGGCTACGAGCTGGTGCAGCGCGCAGACGCCGGCGTCATCCATGTCGGCGCGAACGCGCTGATCGATGTATCGGGTGGTTCCACCGCGCCCATCGCTGGCGGGCGCATCAGCTTCCGCGCGCCACTGCTCGCCGATGGCGACGTGCCGGTGCAGGTGGACAACGCACGCTCGCTGGTCGGTGCGCGTGATGTCACCATTGAACCGTACGCGGTATGGAGCACGGCGGACCACGGCACGAACGCCGCCCAGCATTTCGACGGCATCATCGATCCGGCCGGCTGGTATACGCGTGATGCCGATGGCAAGCCGGTACTGGTCGCGGGCACCTGGACGGATGCCACGGGCAAGGTGCTCGCCGCACCGGCCGACGATGCGCAGTTGAAGGACTACCTCACCAGGAACTACTTCACCCCGACGACGGCGAACGCCGACCATACCGGCTTCTATGGCTATGCCGGCGCCGATGCGGCAAGCGGCCCGGGCACGCTCATGGGCTTCATCGAGCAGCCTGGTTTCGCCTTCGGGGGGCGCTACTCCGCCATTGCCAATATCCATGTGCGGCCCGGCGTCGAGTTGTCTAACCCGGCGGACGGCTCCGGCGTGGACGCCGGCACCATTCATATCCTTACCAACTGGAACCTGGGTGCGGGGACCACAGCGCCTGATGGCACGATCGATCTCGCCTATCGGTACGGTGCCGATGCCCCGGTGTTCACCTTCCGCGCAGGCGGTGATGTCGATATCCGGGCCAGCATCAGCGACGGCTTCTACCAGCGGAACACCGGTGCTGTGCTGGCTGATCCGGTTTCGCCCACGGATCCGGGTGATCCCGGCAATCCCGGCGATCCCGGCGATCCCGGCAATCCGCCCCCGACGGGCGACAACGGTTACGGCGACGCGTTGCTGGCGTATCAGGAAAGCCAGGCCTACATGGACCAGATTGCTATCTGGGACAACGGTACGGTGAACCTGAAGATTGGCAGCGAAGCCGCCGCCGGCAATCCGGATGGCAATATCAACCTTACCCAGGATCCGAACTGGCAGGCGCTGCAGGCGCCGCTCACGAACCAATCGGCCAATTACTACGCGAACTACGATCGCTACATCGACGAGATTGGCAACGGCACTAACCAGAAATGGGCGTATGCGCTTAACGACGTTAACACCAACAGCCAGGGCTTCCTGACCTACGCGCCCAATGGCGCGGGCGCGCCGGATCCGGCGGCGTATCCGGTGTATGCGGACTATGCGACAGCCTACGAAACATGGCTGGAAGGGAATTTCTACAATATCCGTGGTTCGCGCGAGACCACGCCGACGCCGTTGATGCAGCCGATCGATGCGAACTACAACGCGTATTCGGCGAACTATGGCGTTTACATCGACGGCCACAACACGTACTTTAACTACGTCTACAACAACGTCGGCAGCCCCTTCGGTTTCGGTACGCAGATTTTCTACGCGCCCTTCGCCCCGCGCTCCGATGCCGCGAGCACGGGCGGCAATCCCGCCTACGACTCGGCGCTGGCCGCCTACCAGTCGTCGGAAAGTTACCTGGATAACGCGGGTATCTGGAACAACGGCAAGGTCAACCTGAAGATCGGCAGTGAAGCAGCGGCGGGTAACCCCGACAGCAACATCGATCTGACCCAGGATCCCAACTGGCAAGCGCTGCAGGCACCGCTCACCGGCCAGTCGGCCAACTACTACACCAACTACGGCCGTTACATCGACGAAGTGGGCGATGGCACGAACCAGAAGTGGGCCTACGCGCTTAACGACGTCAACACCAACAGCCAGGGCTTCCTGACTTACGCACCCAATGGCGCGGGCGCGCCGGATCCGGCGGCGTACCCGGTGTACGCGGACTATGCGGCAGCCTACGAAACGTGGCTGGAGGGGAATTTCTACAATATCCGTGGCTCGCGCGAGACCACGCCGACGCCGTTGATGCAGCCGCTGGATGCGGACTACACGGCCTACACCACGGACTACGCGACCTACATTACCGGCCACAACACGTACTTTAACTACGTCTACAACAACGTCGGCAGCCCCTTCGGTTTCGGTACGCAGATTTTCTACGCACCATTTGCACCGCGGTCCGATGCCGCGAGCACGGGCGGCAATCCCGCGTACGACTCGGCGCTGGCCGCGTACCAGTCGTCGGAAAGTTACCTGGATACCGCGGGTATCTGGAACAACGGCAAGGTCAACCTGAAGGTCGGTAGTGAAGCAGCGGCGGGCAACCCCGATAGCAACATCGACCTCACCCAAGATCCCAACTGGCAAGCGCTGGAGGCACCGCTCACCGGCCAGTCGGCCAACTACTACACCAACTACGGCCGTTACATCGACGAAGTGGGCGATGGCACGAACCAGAAGTGGGCCTACGCGCTTAACGACGTCAACACCAACAGCCAGGGCTTCCTGACTTACGCACCCAATGGCGCAGGCGCCCCGGATCCGGCGGCGTACCCGGTGTACGCGGACTATGCGGCAGCCTACGAAACGTGGCTGGAGGGGAATTTCTACAATATCCGTGGCTCGCGCGAGACCACGCCGACGCCGTTGATGCAGCCGCTGGATGCGGACTACACGGCCTACACCACGGACTACGCGACCTATATCACCGGCCACAACACGTACTTTAACTACGTCTACAACAACATCGGCAGCCCCTTCGGTTTCGGTACGCAGATTTTCTACGCGCCCTTCGCCCCGCGCTCCGACGTGGCGTCGGGAGGCGGTGGTGACAACGGCGGTGGTGGCACCACGGTACCGATCCCTGTGGCGGCCGCCAACAATAGCCCGTCGAACATGCCCAGCCTGGGCAATCCCGTGTCGTTCGCATCGGCCACGCTCCTGTCCGGGCCCAGTTCCTCGTTCCGGATTATTGCCGGCGCCGACCTTGCCTCGGCCGATCCGCTGGCCGTGCAGGCGGGCAGTAGCGGCAATGTGACCCTCGATGGTCACTTCGCAGTGAAGGACACGCTGACGGATCCCACGGTGGTCGATCCGAAAAGCCCCCTGGCAGGCAAGACGCTGTTGTTCCCGACCACGATCCGCACGGGAACGGGTTCGATCGACGTGGTGTCCGCGGGCGACATCCGCTGGCAGGACGCCGCCGCGCCGGCGGCGATATACACGGCTGGCCAGCCTTCGGAAGGCACCACCGCCGACACGGGCGTCGCGGTGAATCGTCCGGCGACATCCGGTACGTTCACCTACGCGGATCTGCCCGACATGCTGGTCTCCGGTGTGGTCAACCCCGATGGCGCGGGTGACATCCAGCTTCACGCCGGCGGGAGCATCGCCGCACTGCAGAATCCGGTGGATACCGACGGTAGCGTGACCAAGGACAAGGCGGGGTCGAGCATCGCCCAGTACTGGTGGCAGTGGATGCAGACCGGAAACGCCGCTGACGGCTCGCGTTCGTCGATCAACTTCAGCAACTTTGCGCAGGGCGTGATGAGCGTCGGTGGTAACGTGTCTGTCGAGGCCGGCGGCGACATCAAGCAGCTCGCCGTGTCGCTCCCGACCACCTGGTACCTCAATGCCGATGGCAAGACCTTCACCACGGTGGGCGGAGGCAACCTTGATGTGCACGCTGGCGGTGAAGTGCTGAGCGGCGCGTACTTCGTTTCGCGCGGAATCGCACGGATTGACGCCGATGGCGCCATCGGCGCCGACCCGTCGCTGACCGCCGTGCCGACAGGCTACACGGGCGGAAATAGCGGGCCTGCGGCGACGCCGGTTTCCACGCTTATCGCGCTTCAGGATGCGCAGGTGGGTGTGAATGCCAGGGAGGGCGTGGACCTCGGCGGCGTCTACAACCCCTCGTACTACCGAGGGAGCTCATTCCAGTTCATCCTTCCGGCTGGGCACGCCGACTACCAGTCCTACAGCAGTGCCTCATCGCTCGCGATCACCTCGACCCTTGGCGACATCACTTTCGGCAGCCTCCTCACGCCGGGGGCGATCTTCGGCAACGGCGGCCAGGCTGGCCCGTTCCTGCCGGCCACGGTTTCGATGGCGGCACTTGATGGCGGCATCAATGTACTGACGGACGGCGTCCTATATCCGTCCGCGCAGGGCAATCTTTCCATGTTGGCTACCGGTGATATCGCGTTTTCACGCCAGACGGCGAACGACAGCACGGGTACCGTCTTTGGGCTTTCGGATAAAACAGAAGCCGTCGATTCGAGGCTCGGTGCCACCCTTCCCATTGCGCCAACGACGGACGAGGGTGCGTCATCGGCGTTTTCGCACGACGAGGTTCCGCTCCACGGAGCCGACGATGAACCCGTGCGCATCTACTCGCTCAACGGGGATATTACCGACGGCACGACGGCACCTAACGGCTTCAACTATCTCTCGCTCACCATCATCCCCTCGAAGCAGGCACTGATCTACGCAGGCCGTGACATCGTCAACCTCTCGTTCCTGGGACAGCACGTCCACGACGCCGATATCACGCGCATTGCCGCGGGCCGGGATATCTACGACACATCGTTCGCTCCGAACGCTGGATATGACCTGTACAATCCCAATGGGTATGCGCTCGCCGGCCGCCTGCTGCTCGGCGGCCCGGGCAGTTTCCTCGTGGAAGCGGGCCGTGACATTGGCCCACTCACTTCACAGTTGGAAGTGGCACAAGACGTCAACCAGGCAAAATCGCCCACGGGTATCCAGTCGGTAGGCAACCTTTACAATGTTTACCTCCCGCACGAAGGCGCGGATGTCAACGTCGCGTTCGGTGTCGGCCCGGGCGTGACCACCGAGGCCTTCCTGTCGCGTTACCTCGATACCCCTGATACGGCGGACGCATTCGGGAGCTTCGATGCGGATCTCGTCGCCTTCATGCAGCGTCGTGTCGAGGGCACGGTCGTCGACACGGGGTATGTGCAGGACAAGCCGAGTATCTCGCTGACGGTGGAGCAGGCCTGTGCGCTGCTGGCGAAGGAGCCTGAGTACGTCCAGCGACAGTTCGCCGAGCACATGCTGTTCCACATGCTGGCGGACGTGGGGCGCGACTATAACGACCCGGCGAGCCCGTTCAGTGGCCAGTACAAGCGCGGCTACGCGGCGCTCGATGCCCTGTTCCCGGCCTCGCTTGGATACACCTCGAACGGTGCGGGTGATGGCGGCCTCAATGGCAGTCAGTCACCCATCACTACGGGCAACCTCGATATCCGCGGCACGACGATCCAGACCCAGCAGGGCGGCGACGTCACCATCGTCGGCCCCGGTGGCCAGGCGCTCATCGGCAGCACCTCGGCGCCTGCCCAGGTGACCGACAGCAACGGTACGGTGCTGGCGGGCCCCAACACCATGGGCGTGCTGACGCTGGAACAGGGCACGATCAACATGTTTACCGACCGCAGCGTACTGCTCGCGCAGAGCCGTATTTTCACGGAGCAGGGCGGTGACGTCACCATCTGGAGTTCCAACGGCGATATCAACGCGGGCCAGGGTGCCAAGACCACGGCGGAAATCCCGCCGCCGGTTTATATATGCGATAACGATGCCTGGTGCCGCCTGGACGCAAGAGGCCAGGTCAGTGGCGCCGGTATCGCCACGCTGCAGACGATCCAGGGCGCACCGGGTGGCACCGTGTCGCTCATCGCGCCGCGCGGAACCGTGGATGCGGGCGATGCAGGTATCCGCGTGCAGGGCGGCGACCTCATCATCGCGGCGGCACGTGTTGCCAACGCCGATAACATCCAGGTGAGCGGCGATACGATCGGCATCCCGGTTACCGCGGCGGTGAACGTTGGCGCGCTCAATGCGGCAAGTGCCGCAGCCACGGCGGCGACCCAGGCCGCGGAAGACGTCGTGCGCAAGCAGCAGTCAGATGCGCGTGATCGCGTGCCATCGATCATCTCGGTGGACGTTCTTCGTGACGGCAATAACGGTGCGAGCATCCTGCGTCCGGAAGCGGCCAGCCCGGTGCAGGTGCTCGGGAGCGGTCGTCTCAACAGCGCGAGCGAAGCCGCGTTGACTGCAGAGGAGCGTCGTAACTTGCGCTGAGGATCTTGGCTGTGTGTGCGTGACTTTCGGGAGGGCATTGCCCTCCCGTTTCTTTTGTCTTTGCCGGATACGCGCGTTGTGATGACACGCATTGTTACGCGAGGCACACGAGCGAGAACTGTACGTTACGCATGATTTAACCGCGTCATCAAACAGGCATGTTTGCCGACACCGCAACGCCATGCTCGCGTCACCGCACAAGCAGATGCTTCACGGGCCCCCACTTGGGGGGCTTCTATGCAAGGGGATACACCATGCGTCATGCATCCGGAAATACCCGCATGAAGTTTATCGCGGGCGCTGTGCTGCTCTGCCTGGCTTCGGCCGGTGCCCACGCTGCCACCGTCGTTGCGGGCGGTGCCACGTTGCCGGCGGTGGGTTACGCTGGCTTCGGTACGTCCAGCCGTCTGATGACCCCGAGCGCCACGTCGTACCTCGGCGTGTACTCGGCTGCCCACAGCAGCGTCTCCATCTCGTACTGCCAGACCGGCAGCGGCGCGGGCAAGAACGTGCTTGCCAACTTCAACGGTAACAACGTGGCGATCGCGTGCGTTGTGCCGAGCCCGTCGACCAACCCGGTCGGCTTCGGCGGCACGGGTCTCACCCAGCCGCACTTCGTGGGTTCGGATTCGCCGCTCTCGACGGGTGATTACAACAACTACCAGAATGGTCGCACCGATACCGGCCATCAGCCGGTGCAGGTGCCGGCCGTGTCCGGCGCGATTTCCATCGCCTACAACCAGCCGAACATCACCGCCCTGAAGCTCAACGAAGACCAGCTGTGCCGTATCTTCTCGGGTGATATCAAGACCTGGAACGATTCGCGCCTGACCTCGGCCATCACGCTGAAGAGCGGCACCACCGTTCCGACCACCGGCATCAATGTCGTCTATCGCGCCGACGGTAGCGGCACGTCGTTCTCGCTGTCCAACCACCTTACCGCCAAGTGCGGTACGGCGTCGGTCGTCGACCCGACCGGTGCGAACGGCTTCCATGCCAATGGCGCTGCGCCGAACTTCAAGACGGACCAGGCGTTCGCCACCGCTGCCGCCGCGTATATCGCCAACTACTCGTCGAGCACGGCTGCCTCGGGCAACCAGGGCGTCGTCGACGCGGTGGTCGGTACGACCGGCACGATCGGTTATGCGGAAGCTGCCAACTCGGTGAATTCGGGTGCGCAGATCGCCTCGCTGAAGAACGACGTCGATAGCAGCCAGACCAGCCCGGCCACCTACGGCGGCACGAAGCTGCCGGTCGCCACCACCGATGACATGGTCATCAGCGCCACGCTCGGTGCGGGCGGTCGTGCCCTGCTGACCGGTCTGCCGAGCACGCCGGTCGTTGCGGGTTGCGTGAAGGTTGTCGACCCGGCCAAGTACGCCACCCCGGCGGCTGGCTACCCGATCGTGGCCGTGTCCTACCTGCTCGGCAACCGCACCGGCAATGGCACTCAGCTCGCCAATGTCAAGGGCATCCTGCTCGGCGTGTATGACGCCACCCCCACCACGGGGCTGCAGGCCAAGACCAAGACGATCGGCACCAACACGGGCCTGTCGTTCCTCTCGGTCTCGCCGGCGATCTCGAGCCTGGATACCTGCGTCGTCAACTAAGGAAGCGGGACGTCGAAGGGAAGCGACAGGAGGGAGGGGCGCCAGCCCCTCCCTTTTCCGCGTGCAAAACGTCGAAAAGTAAGAACCGGAGGCAAGGGTGCGGCGTCAACGTGGCTTCAGCCTGTTGGAAACCATCGCGGCCATGCTGCTGCTGGCGATCGTGTTCGGTACGCTCATGAAGATTTCGAGTGGCTCGCTGCATGCAACGTCGATGGTGCGGACGCGTGACCAGGCAGCGATGTGGGTCGATAGCAAGCTCGAGGCCCTCGGCCACACCGAACCGCTCGCGGAGGGCTCGACCAGCGGTCGCTTCGAGGGTGGCTACGACTGGCGGATGGGTATCGAGCGTTTGCCCGGCGGCCCCGACGAGTTGCGCCTTTACAGGGTGAGGCTCGATGTATCTTGGCAAGAGGCGGCGCGACCGGCACGCCTGTCGTTCACGACCTTGAAGCTCGAGACGGCGATCCCTGCGCCTGCCGCGACAACAGGCGAACCGGAATGACGCGGCACGCGGGCTTCAGCTTGCTGGAAGTGCTTGCCGCGCTGGCCCTGCTGGCGACTCTTCTGCTCGGGGTCTATGCCGGCGTCAGCAGTAGCTCCATGGCGGTGCGCCGCGGTACGGCAGTCATTGACCGCCTCGATGCGGTGCGCGGTGCACGCGAGTTCCTGCGGCGTGAACTATCCGAAGCGGCGGCGCTGCCGTGGGTCCTGGACAAGAACGAGGTGCCCGTTGTGTTCGACGGATCACCGGACCGGCTGCGCTTCGTCGCGCCGTTACCGGGCTACCTGGGCAAGCAAGGCATGCAGGTCATCACGGTGAAGATCGTGGTTGGCAAAGAGGGCGACCAACGGGTCGAGGTGATGTTCGCGCCCTTGCCAACCTCTGCCGGCGCGCTGCCATCCATGGATCCCGAGCCCCTCGTCGAGGGCATGCATGGCCTTTCGTTCCGGTTCGTGGATAAGGACGGCGCGCGCATGGAGCACTGGCGCGAACGTTCGCAGCTGCCTGCGTTGATCGAGATCCGCGCTGAAGGCAAGGACGAGGCCGCGTGGCCGGTCCTGGCCGTCTCGCCACGGCAGAGCCCTTGGGCGCTTGAGCCCGGCGCGATCGGTCGCGTGCTCGGCAAGGAAGACCCCAATGAACCGTGAGCGCGGTATTGCCCTGCTGGTGGTGTTGTGGGCCTGCACGTTGCTCGCCATCCTGGTCGGCGGCCTTGCTTCCCTGGCGCATCTCGAAAGCGAACAGGGGCGTTACGCCATGGCCGCGCAGAAGGCACGGTACGCGGCGGAGGCGGGGGTGATGAAGGCCATCCACGACGTCTACGAGCAGCGCCGCGAGGCACGTGAGCCGTTGGAGGGCGTGCGTTGGATAGGCGATGGCCAGCCGTTCGAGTTTGCGCTGGACGGCGCGCGCGTGACGGTCGTCGTCGAGGATGAGATCGGCAAGGTTGACCTGAACCGGGCGGACCCCACGATACTGGCTGCGCTCTTCGCCCAGGCTGGCGATGATCCTGCGAAAGCCGTGGACCTCGCCGCCGAAGTGGTCGCATGGCGAAGTGAAACCGGTGTGCCCGATGCCGAGAGCATGGCACGCTACCGTGCGGCGGGCCGCGCGTACGTGCCACGGCAGGCGCCGTTTCCCAGCATTGATGAACTGCAGTCGGTGTTGGGTATGGACGATAGACTGTTTGCCCGGGTGCAGCCGGTATTAACGATCTGGTCGGGGCGTACCAAGCCGGCGCCGTTCTATGCTTCGCCGTTGGTCCGTGCTACACTGGCGGGCCAGGCGCAGGGCGATGCGGTCGCTGAGTGGGTGCCAGGTTCTCCTACCATCACGATCGTGTCGAAGGGCGTCGCGGAGGGCATGTCCGTGACCCTTCGTGCCACCGTACGCCTCAGCCAGCTTACGGGCACGCCGAACCCCCGTCTGCCGCTCTACACGGTGTTGCGCTGGCAGGACGTGCCCCGCGGTTGACCCTCGCTTGCCGAAATCACCGGATTGCCATGTTCGCCGACACGCCACCGGCATCACCGGGTCATGTGGGCGAGCGATGTCGGAAGGGCCTTCTGCCCGGAGGCATGCCTGCGAGGACATCCCCATGGTTCGCGTCAAAACGATCGCGTGCGTCGTGCTCGCACTCACTGTACCTGCCGTCGCCGCCCAGGTGCTGCGTGGTGGCGGGGCAACGGCACCGTTGCTGGCATACACGGGCGATACGTCGCTCGTGCTGCAAACCCCTGGCACGGGGTCGCTGCTTGGCGCCTACACCGCCGCGGGGAACCCCGCGTCGACCTACTGCCCGACGGGCACCGGGACAGGCAAGCAGATCCTCGAGGGTGACCCTTCCCATCCGGTCAACAATCCCTGTCTTGGCACACCCTCTGGCTTCGGCAGCACCGGCTTGACGCAACCGCATTTCGTGGCGTCCGACCTCCCGTTGACGACGACGGATTACGCCACGTACCAGGCAAATCGCGGAGGGACGAAATCGCCAGTGCAGTTTCCTTCGTTGGTGACCTCCATCGCGATCTCGTTCAACCAGCCACATGTGACTTCCCTGCGGCTCACGGAAGTTCAGGTGTGCCGCATCTTTTCCGGCCAGATCAACCAATGGACGGACCCGCAGCTCGCCTCGGCGCTGACCATCATGCCGGGGATGGCGCCGCCGACGGGTCCAATCACCATCGTGTACCGTTCGGAAGCCAACGGTACGTCCTACAACTTCACGAACCACCTTTCCGCGATGTGCGGCGCGCAGCACCTCAACGTCGCCAACCAGTTCAAGACCGACGCGGCTTTTGCTACCGCGGCCGCGTCATACTTTCCCAGCTACGGGCGATCGGTCGGCGTGGCGGGGGATGCGAACGCCGTCAACTACATCCTGGGCAATGTCGGTGCGCTGGGCTTCACGGATGCCACCGACAGTGTCCTCGCCGGCGCGGATGTCGCCAAGGTAGTCAACGTAAGCAATGGTGTCGCCTACGATCCGATGGACGTGGGCAATCCGATGCCGGTGAACATCACATGGGATGTTGTGATGGGGACGTCGGGCTGGGTCCCTGTGGTCCCGGCCACCGGCTGTATCGGCGTGGTCGATCCGACGACCTACGCGACCCCCGCCAGCGGTTACCCCATTCTTGGGGTGTCCTACCTGACCGGTAGCGGCCAGGACAACGGTGCCGTTGCACTCAACGGGGTGCGGACCTTGCTCTACGCGCCATGGAACCCGGCGATCCGGGCCGCCACGGCGACCGTCGGGCCGGGCACGGGCTCGGCATTCCTGGTATCGACGGCGATGACCATGACCCGGATGGACACCTGCGTGAATTGAGCTTGCCGACTTCGTGCATTCGCGCCTCCCCGACGCGCAGATAAACGGCCATGCATACACCCACGTCACGACGTGGGTCGCAGATTGGCCTATATCGGAAACCGTGGGGGCGCGCGTGATCCAGGATCTGGCCGGGTGGTCGAAAGTGCTTGAGCTGATGCCGACCGCCATGTTCGTGCGGGACGCGTCGCATCGGTGGGTGTTCGTCAACCGCATCGGTTGCGAGTATTTCGGGGTGACGCCGGACGATGTCCTGGGCAAGACCGACGCCGACCTGTTTCCGCCCGAGCAGGCGGAGCGCTTCGCCCACGGCGACGATGCGGCCCTGCGCGGCCACGAAGTCATCGAAACCGAAGAGGCCGTGCACGACCGTCTCGGGCGGGCCCGCACCTTGCTCACCCGCAAGACCTGCATCGAACTCGACGGCAAGCCGCATGTGCTGGCCTCGGTGACCGACATCAGCGAACTGCGCGAAACCGAGGCCCATGTGCGCTGGCTGGCCTGCCACGACGCCCTCACCGGGCTGTCCAATCGCACCGCCTTGTTCAGCCGCCTGGACGCCGCCGTGGCGCGCGCGGCGGAGGGGACGGCGCGCTCGGCGTTGTTCTACCTCGACCTGGACGGCTTCAAGAAGGTGAACGACACCTACGGCCACCTCGCGGGCGACGAGCTCCTGACCCAGTTCGGCCAGCGCCTGCGCGGCGCCGTCGGTTTGAACGACGTGGTCGCCCGCATTGGTGGCGATGAATTCGCGGTGCTGCTGGAAGACAGTGGCGACCTGGACGTGGACGGCATGGCGGAAACGATTCTTTCGCTGGCCGCCACGCCGTTCGACGTGCTGGCCGCCAAGGCCTTCGTCGGCACCTCGATCGGCGTGGTGACGCTGGGTCGGGAGGCCGTGGCCTCCGGCGAGATGGCGCGCAAGGCGGATAGCGCGCTGTACGAGGCGAAGAAGCGGCGCAACCGTTACACCATCTATACCGACGCGCTGGACGCCTCGCTGGCCCACCGCCGCGAAGTGGAAACCGCGCTGGAACACGCGCTGGATAGCGGTGAAGGCCTGAGCCTGCACTACCAGCCGCTGGTCCGTGCGGTGGACGGCACCGTGATAGGCCTGGAAGCGCTGGCCCGCTGGCGTCACCCGACGCTGGGCGTCGTGCCGCCGGTGCAGTTCGTGGCCGTGGCCGAGGAAACCGGCCTCATCGGCCGCCTGGGCGAGTGGGTGTTGCGCACGGCCTGCGCGCGCATGCGTGGCGTGGACGACCTGTTCATCGCAGTAAATGTCAGCGCCGTGCAGCTGCGCGACGACCGCTTCGCCGATACGGTGATGGGCATCCTGGCCGAGACGCGCCTGCCGGCGCGGCGGCTTGAGCTCGAGATTACCGAGACGGCCATCGTCAACGCGGATGGCGGGGCGGTGCGGCTGTTGAAGCGCCTGCGCAAGGCGGGCGTGCGGATTTCCCTCGACGACTTCGGCACCGGCTACTCCAGCCTGACGCTGCTCAAAGACCTGGACGTGGACAAGGTCAAGATCGACCGATCCTTCGTGCAGATGGCCCCGCTGGCGGAAGACTCGGCGGCCATCGTCCGCGCGGTATCCAACCTTGGCGCGGCGCTGGGCTTGTGCGTCGTGGCGGAAGGCGTGGAAACCGAAGCCCAGCGGCAATTTTTGCGCGACGCCGGCTGCGACGAACTCCAGGGTTACCTGTTCTCGGCGGCCGTGCCGGAAGACCGGATCGAGCGCGTCACCGGGTTACTGCCGCCCGTGCCCGCGCTTCACTCAGCCGGGTAAGCGCCGGCCGGCATCGGCCAGGTGCGGCGCAGGTCGGGCATGCCGGGCATCGAGGTCGGCTGAGGCAGGGGCAGGGGCAACTGCACGCCCGCCAGGCCACCCGTCGCATCGCCGACGATGGCGATGACGCAACCACCGCTTTCCTGCGAGGTGCCGAAGGAGAGCCGGCCCCAGGGCATCTGCATCATCATGTAGCGGTTCGGCAGCATCGACGGTGCGGTCGGCAGGTTGGTTTCCGAGCTGGCCACGTGGAAGTGCTCGGTGATGTCCTGGCGGGTGAAGCAGGGCCGCTGCTCGAGCTGGATGGAGGTGAAGCGCGCCATCGGCACGTCGCCGCCTTCGTTGAAGCCGCGCACTTCCAGGGCCGACACGCGGAACCCGTCGCGGGTGACGAAGGGCATGCTGCGGACGATCTGCGAGGGCGCATCCGGGGTGGCGTGCAGGCCGCCCGGCACCTTCGCCGCCAGCTGGTCCACCGCGTTGGGCAGGGTGGCCATGGTGCCTTCGATCAGCTCCACCAGCGTCTTGTCGCTGCGCGGGGGCACCGCCGCGGCGGCCGGCAGGGCGGCAAACGCGGAGAGCAGGGCGGCAGTGGCAAGGAACAGGCGCATGCGGGCGGCTGGCAGGGAATCAGGGGCGCTAGTGTGCACGGTTTCGAATCATCGCGGGGCCCACCTTGTTCCCCTCAGGGTTCGCCCGGATATCCATGGGAACGCCCCAGCTGCCTGCCCGATGACATCTCCCCGTTTCGACAACGCCTTCGTCCATCAGTTGCCTGCCGACCCCGACACGCACCTGGCGCCCCGCCAGGTGACCGGTGCTGCGTTTTCGTGGGTGGAACCGACCCCCGTGGCCGCCCCGCGGACCGTGGCCGTGGCTGCCGACGTGGCCGCCATGCTCGGGATCGACCCGGCCCGCCCGGACTTTGCCGAGATCTTCGCCGGCAACGCCACGCTGCCGGGCATGACCGGCTACGCCATGGCCTACGGTGGCCACCAGTTCGGCCAGTGGGCCGGCCAGCTGGGCGACGGCCGGGCCATTGGCCTGGGCGAGATCCTGACCGCGCACGACGGCCGCCAGGAAATCCAGCTCAAGGGCGCCGGCCGCACCCCGTACTCCCGCGGCGCCGACGGCCGCGCGGTGCTGCGTTCGTCCATTCGTGAGTTCTTGTGCAGCGAGGCCATGCACCACCTGGGCGTGCCGACGACGCGAGCCCTCTCGGTCGTTGCCACCGGTGACGCCGTGGTCCGCGACGTGATGTACGACGGCCACCCGGCACCCGAGCCAGGCGCCATCGTCTGTCGTGTGGCGCCCACCTTCCTGCGCTTCGGCAATTACCAGCTGCCTTCGGCGCGGGGTGATACCGGGCTGCTGCGCCAGCTGGTCGACTTCACCATCCACACGCATTTCCCGGTGGTTGCCGCGCTGCCGGACGGCGAACGCCATGCCGCGTTCTTCCGCGAGGTGTGCGCGCGTACCGCGCGGCTCATGGCCGAATGGATGCGCGTGGGCTTCGTCCATGGCGTGATGAACACCGACAACATGTCGATCCTCGGCCTCACCATCGATTACGGCCCCTACGGCTGGGTGGACGACTTCGACCCCGACTGGACGCCGAACACCACCGACCGCATGCATCGCCGCTACCGTTTCGGCCACCAGCCGCGGATCGGTTACTGGAACCTGCAGGCCCTGGCCCAGGCGTTGTCGCCATTGTTCGACGGTGCGGAGGCGTTGCAGGCGGGGCTCGACCACTACGTCGAGGTGTTCGAAGCGACCGATGCCGCGTATGGCGCCGCAAAACTCGGCCTGATGCACGGGCGCGAAGGCGACGAAGCCCTGCTGGGCGACCTGCGTGGCGTGCTCACCGCGGGCGGCATGGACATGACGATCTTCTATCGCGACCTGGCCTTGCTGGACGTGGCGGCACCGCACGCGGGCGTGGTCGGCGCGGCGTTCTATAGCGACGCGCAACGCGTGGCCGTGGCGGACTCGCTCGAGGCCTGGCTGGTCCGCTATGCGGCGCGCGTGCGTGAGGATGAAACGGGCGAGAGCGAACGGCTGGCGCTGATGCACGCGAGCAACCCGCGTTACGTGCTGCGCAACTACCTCGCCCAGCAGGCGATCGACAAGGCGGAGCAGGGCGATAACAGCGGCGTGCTCGAGCTGCTCGACACGCTGCGTGATCCGTACGACGAACAGCCTGGCCGAGAGCACCTGGCCGCGCGCCGGCCTGAATGGGCGCGCGACCGGGTGGGGTGTTCGATGCTTTCCTGCAGCAGCTAAAGGCTTACCCGCGGGCGAAGGCGAGCAGGTCGGCGTTGAACTCGTCCTGCCGCGTGGTCACCAGGCCGTGCGGTGCGCCGGGGTACTCCTTCAGCGTGCCGTTCTTCAGGCGCTTCACGCCCTGCCGGGCGGCTGCGTCGATGGGCACGATCTGGTCGTCCGTGCCGTGGATCAGCAGCACCGGCACGTCGATCTTGTCCAGGTCCGGGCCGTAATCCACTTCGGAGAACTCGCGGATGCAGTCGTACTGGCCCTTCAGGCCGCCAAGCATGCCTTGCAGCCAGAACGATTCGCGCACGCCTTCAGAGACCTTCGCGCCTTCGCGGTTGTAGCCATAGAAGGGCAGGCTGAGGTCGCGGTAGAACTGCGAGCGGTCGTCCCACACGCCGTCACGGATGCCGTCAAACACGGCTTTCGGCAGGCCCAGCGGGTTGTTCTCGGTCTTGAGCATCAACGGCGGCACCGCGCCGACCAGCACCGCGCGCGCGACGCGGCTTGTGCCATGGCGGCCCATGTAGTGCGCGACTTCACCACCACCGGTGGAGTGGCCAACGAGGATGATGTCCTTGAGGTTCAGTGCCTCGATCACCGCGTGCAGGTCGTCGGCGTAGGTATCCATGTCGTTGCCGTCAAACGTCTGCGTGGACCGGCCATGGCTGCGGCGGTCGTGCGCGACGGTGCGAAAGCCGTTGTTCGACATGAACATCATCGGGGCATCCCACGCGTCCGCACTGAGCGGCCATCCGTGGGAGAACACGACCGGCTGGCCGTTGCCAAAGTCCTTGTAGAAAATCTCGGTGCCGTCTTTGACGCGTACGTAAGGCATGGGATGGCTCTCCAGCGGGGGGGCGATGTCGGGAATCCCGAGTCTCGCCGCTGGGCGCGCGCCGTTATTGGACAAAAACTGCCCATGGCGTACAAACGGTAGAATAGGCGGTTCCAGGCCCTCCCGAGATCCCCGCCGTGTCCGCCGGTACCGCTTCCGACGCCGCGCTTGAAGCGCTCTTCGTTCCCTTCGCCATCGGCGACCTCCGCCTGCCGGCCGAGGGCGGCGTGCTGATGCTGCGCGCCCGCGAAGGCTTTGCGTTGCGCGAACACAGCCGCGCCGGCTGGGTGCTCCAGCAGTCCTTCAAGCCCGCGGCGGATGCCCTTGCCCGCTACCGTTACACGGTGATTCCCGCGCCGCCCGCGGACCCTGGCACGTTCGAGCGGATCCTCGTGTTGCCTACACGCCAGCGTGAAGAAACGCGCGCGTTGTTCGCCCACGCGATGCGCCTGCGTTCACCGCAGGGCATCGTCGTCGCCAGCGTGCCCAACGCGGAAGGGGCGAAGACCGCCGAGTCCGATCTGGCGTTGCTGGCCGGTGGCGTCACCCAGGTGTCCAAGCATAAATGCCGCGTCTTCTGGACCCGGCCAGACGCCACGGCGGATGAAACCCTGCTCGCGGACTGGCTTGCCCTGGATGCGCCGCTGCCCATCGCCGATGGTCGTTTCGTCAGCCGTCGCGGGCTGTTCGCATGGGATCGCGTCGACGTCGCCTCCGCCTTGCTGGCCAGCGTGTTGCCTGCGGATCTGCACGGACGCGTGGCCGACCTCGGCGCGGGCTTCGGATACCTCGCCTGCGAAGTGATCGACCGCTGCGCCGGTGTCACCGAGGTGGCGCTGTTCGAAGCCGAGGGCAGGGCGCTCGATGCGGCGCGCCTCAATATCGAAGCCGCCGTGGCGCGCAGTGGCCGTGCCATCGCCACGCGCGTCGCCTGGCATGACGTCACCCAGGGGATCGACGGCCGCTACGACGTCATCGTCTCCAACCCGCCTTTCCACCAGGGCCGCGCCGACCAGCCTGAACTCGGCCGCGCCTTCATCGTTACCGCTGCCCGCGCGCTGGCGCCGAGTGGCCGCTTCTGGATGGTCGCCAACCGCCACCTCGCGTACGAAGCCACGCTGGAGGCCTGCTTCGCGCAGGTCCGCACCGTGGTCGATCGCGATGGGTTCAAGGTGATCGAAGCCAGGGAACCCCGCTCATGAAACTGGTAAGACTCCTCGCCAACCTCGGCTACGGCAGCCGCAAGCAGGTGGCCCAGCTGTTCCGCGAAGGCGCCGTCACGGATGCCGCGGGTGACGTGCTCTACGCCGACGACAAGGTGGAACACGCCGATGTGCGCTTCGAAGGCGAGCCGCTGGATCCCCCGCAGGGCATGATCCTGATGCTCAACAAGCCCACCGGTTACACCTGCTCGCGCAAGGACGTCGGGCGTCTCGTCTACGACCTGCTGCCGCCGCGCTTCGGCGTGCGCAATCCAGTGCTGTCCACCGTGGGCCGGCTGGATCGCGATACCTCCGGCGTGCTGCTGTTCACGGACGACGGCCCGCTGCTGCACAGGATCATCTCGCCGAAGAGCGCGCTGGCGAAGGTGTACGAAGCCACGCTGGCGGAAGACCTGCGCGGTGACGAGGGTGAGCTGTTCGCCGCAGGCACGTTGATGCTGGAAGGCGAGAAGGATCCGCTGGAACCCGCTGGCCTGGAGGTGCTCGGCACGCGCCACGTGCGGCTGACGCTGACCGAAGGCCGTTACCACCAGGTGCGCCGGATGTTCGCCGCCGTCGGCAACCACGTCGTCACCCTTGAGCGCATGGCCGTGGGTGGCCTCACCCTGGGCGGCCTTGAGCCCGGCACCTGGCGCCTGCTCACCCCGGAAGACGTCCGCACGCTGTTCGGCGGGTAGTTGTGGACGCGCCCTGCACGCGGGGTGCAGTATCCCAAGTCACCTTTGTCTGACTGGGGAGTGAGAGATGAGAAAGATCGCAATCGTGGCCGCAGGGCTGCTCGTGTGCGGCGCGGCGCAGGCCGCGGATACCAGCGTCACCGTCCCGATGACCATGGTCTCGACCGATGGCACCGGTACCTCGGTGGGTAGCGTCACCGTCAGCGAGAGCACCGGCGGCCTCGTCTTCACGCCCAACCTGAAGGGCCTGCCGCCGGGCGAGCACGGCTTCCACCTCCATGAGAAGCCGAGCTGCGCGCCGGGCGAGAAGGACGGCAAGAAGGACGGCAAGAAGGGCGCGGCCCTCGCGGCCGGCGGCCATTTCGATCCGGAACACACCGGCAAGCACGAGGGCCCGGATTCGGCCGCGGGGCATGAAGGCGACCTGCCGAAGATCACCGTGGGCGCGGATGGCACCGATACGACGGCCGTGACGGCGCCGCGGCTGAAGAGCCTGGCGACGTTGAAGGGGCATGCGTTGATGATCCATGCGGGTGGCGACAACTACGCTGATCAGCCGAAGCCGCTGGGCGGTGGTGGGGATCGGATTGCCTGCGGCGTAGTCAAATAACCGCTCGCGCTCCTACAACGCGGCGGTTGTAGGAGCGCACCCTGTGCGCGATCTTTTAGAAGAGGTCGATGCTACCGAGCGCCACCGGCGCCCCCAGCTCACCGCGTGCCGTGAGCTTCTCAAAGCCCTGCACGCTGTTGCGCCCGTTCTGCTTGGCGAAATACAGCGCCTTGTCCGCGCGATCCAGCACGATCTCCGGATAGTCGTTCTCGCTGATCAGCGCGTAGCCGATGCTTACCGTCACGTGGCCTACCTGGGGGAACGCCCAATTCGCCACGTGCTCGCGGAAACGCTCCAGCGCACCGGCCGCCGCCGCCTCGTCTTCGGAGGCGATGAGCATCACGAATTCCTCGCCACCAAAACGGAACAGCACGTCGTTCTGGCGGAAGCAGGCGCGCATCTGCTGCGCCAGCATCAGGATCACCTCGTCGCCGTACACATGGCCCCAGGTGTCGTTGATGCGCTTGAAATGGTCGATGTCGAGGATGGCGAGGTAGATCTGCGCCACGTCCTCGATATGCGTGCGCCGCTCTTCGTCACGGCGCGCAGCACGCGCACGCTGGCGCTGCAGCTTCAGCAGGCGCTGCAGGCGCTGCTCGAAGCTGCGGCGGTTGTACAGGCCGGTGAGCTTGTCGCGCTCGCTCTCATTGAGCAGGGCAATGTAGTTCGCGTAGATGCGGGCGAAGCCTTCCACCATGGTGCGCACGCTGTCGAGCGTGTCCTCGGCTTCGAGCATCACCGCGCCGATAGCGGCGTGTTCGCGGATGATCGGCACCACGAGGCGGCATAGCCCCTCGTCGGTCACATCGGTGATCACTTCCAGCGTTTCCATGGCGCACACCATGGTTTCCACCGGGTCGCCATCGCGCATCGGCTCCACGGCTTCGACCACGCAGTGGCCATCGCTGTTGCGCAGGCAGACGGTGAGGGATTCCACCGGGTGCTGCAGCGTGTCGCCGCGCTTGCACAGGGTGACGCTCTTCACCGCCACCAGTTCGGCCATGGACAGCACGAGGCTGTGGTCCAGGGCGTCGATGTCGCGGTGATGGGTGAACTCGGCCACGGAGGCGAGCAGGCGGGATTCCGGCATGCCGCCGGCAAGCGAATGCCAGGGCGTCCTCACGGCCGCACCGAACCAGCGGCCTGAGGGCCGCGGATGAAGCTACGAAATGCCACCGAACGCATCCTCCCCCGAGAAGGGCCCCCTGTATGAGCCCGATGATCGCGGTACGCGGGATACCAACCCACGTCCCCTTGCACTCTATAGCGACCGTGAAGCCGCGAACTTTAGAGCAATTTCTCGCGGAGTGGCGAGATTTGTGAAGAGGGTCTCAAAAAACGGCGTTAGATCGTGGCAACGCCCGCGGGCCAATGGCTGAGCAAACCGCGGTCCACACCCACCCGTCGGCACGAGCGCGTCGCCACGCCATCGGTGAGCGCGGCGCGGAACAACGGCGCCATGCCGCGCAGGGTGGCCGTGGCCACGCGGCCCTTCATCTGGTCGGCGGCGCTGCGCCGGAGCAGGTCGCTGGCCCAGGGCGGGAGCAGGGCGGCACCGGCATGCAGGAAGATGTCGCGCGACAGCCCGGCCAGCGGCACGGGCAGGTCCAGGTCGGCCAGCACCTCGAGCACCACGCGGGTGCGCTCGGTGTAAGCCAGGGTCGGGATGATGTCGCGCACGTAGTCATCCAGCGCCGCCACCGAGCCCGGCACGTCGCGGGCGCCCAGGGCTTCGGCCACGCGGCGGGTTTCGTCCAGGTAGGCATCGGCGGCGGCGGCCGGTACGTCCATCGGGCCGTAGGCGCGGAAGCCGGCCAGGAAGCTGGCCATCTCGCTCACGTGCACCCAGGTCAGCAGGTCCGGGTCGTCGGCCGAGTAGGGCTGTCCGGCTTCGTCCAGGCCGCGCACGTTGGCGTGGATGCTGCGCACGCGGGCGATCATCGCGTGCGCCTCGGCGGTGGGCGCGTAGGTCGTCCCGCCGACGAAGGCCGTGGTCCGGCGCAGGCGCCCGACCAGATCCTCGCGGAAGTTCGAGTGGTCCCACACGCCCGCCAGCGCGCGCGGATGCAGCGTCTGCAGGTACAGCGCGCACAGGCCGCCGGCGAGCATCCCGCAGAAGTCGTTATGGATGCGCCAGGTGACCGAGTTCGGCCCGAACAGGCCGGGGTCGCCCGCGGGGTGCTCGTAGTCGATGCCGCCGGTGGGCGGCTTGGGGAAGGCCGTCATCACCCAGCGCCGGATCGGCGCGGTGGCGGGGCGAAGCAGGGTGCGCAGCATCGCTCAGTCCCCCGACCACCAGCCGCGCCACTTAAAGAACCACACCGGCAGGATCATGCTCACGACGATGATCAGCAGGGCGACGGGGTAACCCCAGTGCCAGTCCAGCTCCGGCATGTACTTGAAGTTCATGCCCCAGATGCCGGCCAGGATCACCGGCGGGATCGTGGCCACCGAGGTCACCGTCAGCACCTTCATCACGTGGTTCTGGTCGGTGCTGATGAAGCCCAGCGTGGCATCGAGCAGGAACTGCAGCTTGTTGGTCAGCTGGTCGTCGAACTCATCCAGCGTGCGCAGGTCGTGTTCGACCACGCGCAGGCGCACCTCCACCGCATCGCCCATCCAGTCCGGTTTCTTCGCACGGACGAAGGACACGATGCGCTGTACGCCGAGCATCGAGGAACGGTTGCGCGACTGCAGCCCTTCCAGGCGGCCGACTTCCAGCATGCAATCGCGCAGGATCGGCGTACCCAGCCGCTCGGGCGTGAACACCCGGTCGGAGAGCTTCTTCAGTTCGGCGGAGACGTCTTCCATCCGCTGCGCGGCCAGGTTCACGATGGCCTCGATCAGGGTGGCCAGCACGTCCGCGCTGGAATCCCAGTGCTGGTGCGCGCAGCTTTCGTTGGCCAGGTCGAACGCTGGCGACGAGGTGAAGCGCAAGGTCATCAGGACATGGTTGGTCACCACCAGGCCGACCGGCTGCGGCGCGTGGCCGTTGTCGGTATCGGCGAAGTAGGGGATCGACAGGTACATCGCATCGTCGTCGGTGCGGATGCGGCTGGACAGCGCCAGGTTGACGATGTCGGAGCGCTCGGGAACGCGCAGGCCGGTGATCTCGGCGGCGCAGCGGCGCTCGTCCTCGGTGGGTTCGAGCAGGTCGATCCAGATCGGCGCCTTGGGGCGGCCCATCCCGGGCATCCAGATCGTGGGGCGTTCGTGTTGGCCGTGTTCGTGGACTATCAGCACGTGCGTTGGGTATCCCAGGCTACCAAAGACGCGCCGCCGGGCTGGCCGGCGGCGCGGGGCAGTTTACGCCTCCAGAGTGGCGTCGAGCGTGATCTCGGCCCGGAGCACCTTCGATACCGGGCAGCCTTCCTTTGCCTGCTTCGCGATCTCGGCGAACTTGGCCTGGTCGGTGCCGGGGATCTTGGCCTTGGTGGTGAGGTGCACCTTGGTGATGGAGAAGCCTTCCCCGTCCTTGGCCAGGGTGACGTCGGCCCGGGTCTCGATCCGGTCGGCCGTGAGGTTGTTGTTGCCCAGCATCAGCGACAGCGCCATGGTGAAGCACGCCGCGTGCGCCGCGCCGAGCAACTCCTCCGGGTTGCTGCCCGGGCCATCCTCGAAGCGCGAGGCAAACCCGTAGGGGGCGTCCTTGAGTACCCCGGTCTGGCTCGAGATGAGCCCCTGGCCTTCCTTGATGTTTCCGGTCCAGACAGCCTTACCCCATTTCTGCATGATCTCTCTCCTGTGGGTGATGGATTGTGCTCGTGAAGGCGCGCATGATTTGATCTTCGACAACGCTAGCGCCCGGTCCATCGAGAGAATGCGAAAGAGCGCTCCGGATAGCTTGGAGAGAACGACGATGAGTGCGACGGCAAAACCGCTGGACATCAAGCACGACCGGGCCAACGCGGTGTTCCAGGTAGAGGTGGACGGCCAGGAATGCGTGCTGGAGTACCGCCTGGAAGGCAAGACCATGGTGATTACCCACACCGGCGTGCCCAGCCCGGTGGCGGGGCGCGGCATCGCCAACCTGCTCACCCGCAAGGCGGTGCAGTGCGCGGAAGCCTCCGGCTGGAAGGTGCATCCCGCCTGTTCCTACGCCGACACCTGGTTCAAGCGGAACACGGAGTTCGCCAACCTGCTGGTGTGACCCGGCAAAGGCACCGGGTGTGCTAGGTTTCACCGCACCTACACACCCGAGCCCACCCGATGCGTACAACCTGGATCGCCGCCGCCGTAGCGCTTGCCTGTGCCACCGCTGCCCAGGCCGAACCCGCCCCGAAAGCTGACGATCCGCGCATCGCCGCCATCCTGGACGGCCTGGCCAAGGTCCGCACCGTGGAATCGGTGGCGCTCTCGCCCGATGGCAAGCACCTGGCCTGGGCCGTGAAGACCGACGGCAAGCCGGTGCTGGAAGTGGCCGACGCCGATGGCCACAACGCCCGCCGCGTGACGGCCACCAAGGGCTGCAGCGAAACCAGCGTCGCCTGGGCCCCCGATTCGAAGCACCTGGCCTTCCTTTCCGACTGCGCCGGCAAGACCGCGGGCGTGGAAGAGGGCAAGCAGAACGACATCAACGTCGTCGACATCACCAGCAAGGCCGCGCCGAAGCGGCTCACCCACCTCACCGGCTACGTCGACGGCCTGTCCTGGTCGGCCGACGGCAAGCAGCTCGGCTTCCTCTACGTGCCCAACGCCACCCGCCGGGCCAGCGCCACCGCCGCGGCCAAGCCGCAGCTGGGCGAGGTAGGCGTGGAAGGCATCGAGGTGCAGCAGGTGGCCACGGTGGACGCCGCCGGCGGCGCCGTCCACGTGCTCTCCCCGGCGGGCCTGCATGTCTACGAGTACGCACTTTCGGCCGACGGCAAGCGCATCGCCTACGTGGCCGCGCAGCCGCCCGGCGACAACAACTGGTGGGTGGCCAAGCTCTACGTGCAGCCGGCCACCGCCGGTGCGAAGAACGAGGTGGTGGTGGATACCAGCACCTTGCAGGGCGGCCTGAAGGACCTGCAGATGGCCGTGCCGCGCTTCTCGCCGGACGGCTCGCGCATCGCCTTCATCGGCGGCCTGATGAGCGACCAGGGTTCCACCGGTGGCGATATCTGGACGGTGCCGGCCAGCGGCGGCACGCCCACCGATATCACCCCGAACACCCACACCACGCCGGTGTGGCTCTCCTGGGCCGCCGACGATCGCCTGATCGTCTCCGAGCAGGTGGCCGGTTCGAGCCGGGTCTCCAGCTACGCCGTGCCGGCGCAGGGCGCCGCCACGCCGACCACGCTGTTCGACCTGCCGATGTCGCTGGGCGATGGCCGCCTGTCGATGTCGCTGTCACTCAGCCAGGACAACAGCCACGCCGCGTTCATCGCCAGCGCGTTCGACAAGCCGTTTGAAGTGCACGTGGCCGACCTGGCGGGCAAGGCCGCCCCGGTGGCCGTCACCGCGTTCAACGCCGGCCTCAAGCCCTCCTGGGGCAAGGCCGAGTCCATCACCTGGAAGAACGAAGGCCATGACGTGCAGGGCTGGCTGCTGTACCCGGCCAACTACAACCCGTCGAAGCGCTACGGCATGATCGTCTCGATCCACGGCGGCCCCGCCGCGGCCGTGCTGCCGCGCTGGCCGGGGCAGGGCTACGGCCCGGCGCCGCTCTCGGCCC
The DNA here is from genome assembly GCF_006385595.1 of Luteibacter pinisoli. Taxonomy (NCBI): domain Bacteria; kingdom Pseudomonadati; phylum Pseudomonadota; class Gammaproteobacteria; order Lysobacterales; family Rhodanobacteraceae; genus Luteibacter; species Luteibacter pinisoli. Next base: position 2,776,230 of record NZ_CP041046.1, on the reverse strand, counting down.
TCGGCTACTTCGTGTTCATGCCCAACCCGCGCGGCAGCTACGGCCAGGGCGAGGCGTTCGTCCAGGCCAACCGCAAGGATTTCGGCTACGGCGACCTGCGCGATGCGCTGGCCGGCGTGGACACCATCGAGAAGAGCCACCCGGTGGACGATCACCGCCTCGGCCTCACCGGCTGGAGCTACGGCGGCTTCATGACCATGTTCGCCGTGACCCAGACCGACCGCTTCAAGGCGGCCGTGGCCGGGGCCGGCATCTCCAACTGGCAGAGCTATTACGGCCAGAACCTGATCGACCAGTGGATGAAGCCGTACTTCGGGGCCTCGGTGTATGACGACCCGGGCGTCTACGGCAAGAGCTCGGCCATCAATTACATCAAGAACGTGAAGACGCCCACCCTGGTGGTGGTCGGCGAACGCGACGCCGAAACCCCGGCACCGCAGTCGTTCGAGTTCTGGCACGCCCTGCGGGCCCAGAACGTGCCCACGTCGCTGGTCGTTTACCCCGGTGAAGGCCACGGTTTTGCCCGTGAATCCAGCCGCCGGGACGTCCTGGCCCGGGCCCTGGCCTGGTTCGACACCTACCTGCGCGAGCCGGCCAAGGGCAAGTGATTGCGTTTTTCCGCCGAGCCAGCATCATGCGTCCGGCGGAACATTAAAGTAAGGAAGCCCCGTGGCCGATAAGCAGGGGATGATTGGATGGTCCCAGCGCCTGGCTAAGCCGGGTCGGAGCAAGGCGTGCTGACAACCAGCGTCGACAGCGGCATGCACCATGCCGCCTCGCATTGCGCGCGCTGGCCCTTTATCGGGCCGGGCGATGTCAGCTGCTCGGGATTCAGCACCAGCGGCGCCGGCCTCGGCTGGCTGGTCTCGCTGGTGGTGGTCTGTGCCGTGGCCTCGGTGGTCATCGGCATGCTCATGGCCCAGCGCCGCAAGCTCAACGCCCGCCTGAAGGATCCGCGCGAGGAAACCCGCCGGGCCCTGGCCTTCCATGCCTACCACGACACCCTGACCGGCCTGCCCAACCGCGCCTTCCTGATGCACGAACTGGAAGAGGCGCTGAAGGAGCCGCTGGACGGCATGCTCGCGGTGATGTTCATCGACCTCGACGGCTTCAAGTCGATCAACGACACGCTCGGCCACGAGGCCGGCGACACCTTCCTGCGCGCCGTGGCCACCTCGCTGCGCAGCAGCGTGCGTGAACGCGACACCGTGTCGCGCTTCGGCGGCGACGAGTTCGTCGTGGTGGTCAAGTCGTACGGCGGCCTGGAGAACCTGGTGCGGGTGTGCCGCAAGGTGCTCGACCTGGTCTCGCAGCCGGTCAACGTGGCGGGCCAGCTGGTGGCGGTGAGCCCCAGCATCGGCGTCGCCATCGCACCGAAGGACGGCCACGTCGCCGAGGCACTCATCCGCAATGCCGATGCCGCGATGTATGCGGTGAAGGAAACCGGCAAGGCCGACTTCCGTTTCTACGAAGAAGGCATGCTCGAGGCCGCGCGCGAGCGCCTGGCCCTCACCGTGGAACTGCGCGAAGCCCTGCAGCGCGGCGAACTCGACGTGGAATACCAGCCCAAGCGCAACCTGCGCGACGGCACCCTCGCCGGCGTGGAAGCGCTGGCGCGCTGGCACCATCCGGTGCGCGGCGATGTCCCGCCCACGCTGTTTGTCGCGGTGGCCGAGCGCTCCGGGCTCATCCACGCGCTGGGTGAATACGTGCTGCGCTCGGTGCTGGCGCAGCTGCAGGCCTGGGATGCCGCCGACCGCCATGTGGATTACGTGGCAATCAACCTTTCCATGCACGAGCTCAGCCGGCCGGCCTTTGTCGAGACGCTGCACCGCGTGGTCCGCTCGTTCGGCGTGGATCCGACGCGCATCCGCTTCGAGCTCACCGAATCCACCGCCATGCGCGAGCCGGAAGAAACGCTGCGCCAGCTGGTGAAGCTGCGTTCGCACGGCTTCGACCTGCTGATCGACGACTTCGGCGCCGGCTACTGGAACCTCAGCCACCTGCGCGAACTGCCGGTGGGCACCATCAAGATCGACCAGAGCTTCGTCCGCGGCAGCGACCTGAACCTGGCCGACCGCGAGATCACCGAGGCCATCGTCGGCCTGGCCAAGAAGCTCAACATGCGCACCATCGCCGAAGGCGTGGAAACCGAAGCGCAGGCGGACTGGCTACGCAACCTGGGCTGCGATATCGGCCAGGGGTATTTCTTCGCACGCCCCATGACGGCGGATGCGTTCAGCCGTTACCTCGATCCATCGATGGCTTATGCAGGCTGAGCGTCCGCACCGGCCGCTCCGCTTTCCGCTGTTGCGCGCCCTCCTGCTTGCCTTGCTGGCCTGCGTTTTCGCGGGCGGTGCCCTCGCACAGGTGGCACCGAAGGTGGGCGTCGATCCCTGGGCCGCGTATGAAACCGCGTGGTTCGACACCGTCGGCGTTGCCGACGGCCTGCCGCATTCCACCACCACGGCCATCGTCCAGGACAAGGCCGGGCTGATCTGGATCGGCACCTTCGGCGGCCTGGCTCGCTACGACGGTTACCGCATGCAGGTGTTCGGCCAGGAGCCGGATTCCTACGGTGGCGCCGTGTTGCCCGACGCCTACGTGCGCGCCCTGATGCCGCTGGACGACGGTGGCCTGCTGGTCGGCACCAATGCCGGTGGCTTGCTGCGCTTCGACCCCAACACGGTGCGTTTCCATCTTTATCCGGTGGGCAAGGGCGGTACCTCGCACGGCAAGATCTTCGCCATCGCGCGCTCGCGCGAGCCGGGCATTTTCTGGATTGCCACCGAAGGCGGCCTGGACCGGCTGGATATCACCACCGGCAAGATCACCCACGCGTCCGGGCTGCCGGGTGACGATACGTCGATGGTGCCGCGTACCTTCGCGGTCACTGAAGACCGCGCCGGCAACGTCTGGGTCGGCCTGGACAATGGCGTGTTCGTGCGCCGGCCCGGTGGCCACTTCACGCGCGTGGTGTCGGCGGATCCGGAGATCGATCCCATCCTGCACGACCAGGCATGGGCTGTGTACGAAGACAGCAAGGACCGCATGTGGATCGGCACCGGCCAGTCCGGCGCGGTGTACATCACGCCCGACGGCCACGCCCACGCCGTACCCGGGTATTCCGGCAAGACCGGCCTGGCGCGCCGCCGCACCATCCGTGCGTTCCGCGAAACGCCCGAGCACGTGCTCTGGGCCGCCACCGATGGCGCCGGCGTGGTCACCTACGATTTCAACACCGGCCAGCTGCGGGCGCTGTCCCACGATGCGGCGATGGGTTCGTCGTTGCCCGGTGATATTACCCGCGACATCCTGCAGGACCGGGCCGGCAATATCTGGGTGGCGACCGAGCTGGGCGCCGCGCATTACGACCCGAACGGCCGCAAGGTGTTTTCCGTGCTGCCGTCGCCGCTGCAGTCGCACACGCTGTCGAACGCGAACGTGCACGCCGTGTTCGTCGACCCGCGCGGCCGCGTGTGGCTGGGCCTGGGCATGGGCCGCATCGACGTGCTGGATCTCGGCAGTGGCGGCATGCGCCACCTGCAGCTAGGCGGCGAGCAGGCCGAGCGCGACGTGCAGGCGTTCGTGGTCGCGCCGGACGGCTCGATCTGGGCGGGCGCGCAGGGCATCTCGCGCATCGACTCCAATACCTTCGCGCTGACGAGTTCGCTGATTCCCAGCCTCGATGGCCGGCTGATCCTTTCGATGCAGCGCGACGGCAACGACCTGCTCATCGGCACCTATGACGGCCTGTTCCGTTACAACACGCTCACCGGTGCGCTGCGCCAGATGCGCCACGACGAGAAGGATCCGCGCAGCCTCGTCGGCGACCAGGTGCGCCACATCGTGCGCATGGCCAACTCGTGGTGGTTCGCCACCATCAGCGGCATCAGCATCGCTTACGACGGCGAACCGGGCTTCACGAATATCCACCACGACCCGGCCGACCCGAAAAGCCTACCGCAGGATTACACCGGCTCGATGGCCTTTGATTCACACCATCGGCTGTGGCTGGGCACCTTTGGCGGCATTGCCTACCTGGATGATTTCCGCGAGCGCGGGCCCTTCCAGTTCGGTGTCATCGGTGCCCGCGAGGGCCTGGTGAACACCAAGATCAACGCCTTGCTGGTGGACCACGACGACCGTGTGTGGGCGTCGATGGCCAATGGCGTGGCGATGGTCGACGCCGCCAGCCACCGGGTGTTTGACCTCGGCATCCGCGATGGCCTGCGCATCCCCAGTTACATTCACCGTTCGGCGGCCGAGGCGCCGGGTGGCGAGCTGATGTTCGGCGGTCTGGGCGGCCTCACCGTGGTGCGGCCGTACTGGGTGGCCCCGCAGATGGCGACGCCGCGCCTGACGGTGACGCATATCGCCATGAACGATAAGTCCGTGCCGCTGGCGGAATTGCCGGGCGAGGGCGGGCGTATTCGGGTGAGCGGTGACGGCCGTAACCTGCGCGTGGATTTCGCCCTGCTGGATTACCGCGCCCCGCAGGAAACGCATTACGCGTATCGCATGGATGACGCGGATACCGCGTGGAATGAAGTGGCGCGTGGGATCCCGCCGAGTGCGATCTACACGAACCTTTCCAGTGGGACCTACACGCTGCGCCTGCGCGCGACGATGCGCGGGCTGGATGCGCGCACGATCGAGACATCCGTGCGCGTGGAGGTGGTGCCGCGCTGGTATGAGAGCCCGTGGACGCTGCTGTTGGGCGTGGCCTTGGCCGTGGCGGCGTTCTTTGGCCTGGTGTACCTGCGCACGCTGTTCCTGCGTCGCCGCGCCGAGCTGTTGCAGGCGCAGGTGGAGGCACGCACGCGTGACCTGAAGGCGGCGAATGAGCGGCTGGATCACCTGGCGGGTACGGACGAGCTCACCGGCTCGCTGAATCGCCGTCGTTTCCTTGAGCAGGCGGAGCGCGTGCGCCAGGGGGCGGCGAAGGATGGGATTCCGTTTAGCGTGGTGTTGCTGGATATCGATGACTTCAAGTCGGTGAACGATACGTTCGGCCATCTGGCGGGCGATACGGTGATCCGCGAGACGATGCGGGTGATTTCGTCGATGTGCCGGGCGGATGACCTGGCGGGGCGCTTTGGCGGCGAGGAGTTTATTCTTTGCTTGCCGGGGGCGTTGGCGGAGCATGCGCTGGATATCACGGAGCGGGTGCGCCATGCGCTGGCGTCGCAGGTGATCGTGCATGGGGATTACCGGATCCGGATTACGGTGAGCGCGGGCGTGGCGATGTGGCGTGCGCCGGAGTCGTTGAATTCGCTGTTGGGTCGGGCGGATGAGGCGTTGTATGAGGCGAAGAACGACGGGCGTAATCGGAGTCGGATTGCCAGCCTTTAAAGGTTTGGCTTTGGCCTGACGCTTCTGAATCGGATCATTCGCTGGCGCGAATGCATGTTCTTAGCGGCTGACGCCGCACCAGCCTCTGGGGGTCGAGGCGCAGAGCCCTCGGTGCCCACCCTCGCTGCTCAGACAACGCTCTGCGTTCGAAAGGGAGAGCCGCTACGCGGCTGGTTTGTCTATTGGCCTACGGCCGCGAACCGGTGGCTGGGCGGGGGTTTTCGACACGACATTCCCTGTCGTGGCGAAAACGGCGGGCCATCCATGGCCCACCCCCTGCGGGCCTGATCCTTCCAGCCCCCTCGCTCCACTAAACTCGCCTCGAGGGTGGGCACCGAGGGCTCTCTTCATCGGTGAGGTGTCGTGGCGGAGGGCCGAAGCGGAAGGCCGAGGCGTACGGTTGATAGCTGCGGTGCTGGAAACAGTCGCCCCAAAGAAGATGTGAATGGGTTCTGCAACGGCCACTGTCTGGGTCGGGGGGATGAAGCTCGCGCGTTCTGCCGCTGAGACGACCAGTGGCTCGGGTTCGCGAGTCAGGTCCATCTCGTAGCCGATGGTGTAGATGCTGTTGGGCTTGAAGTCGTATTCGGACGCCAGATCGATTTCTTTGGTGAGCACCTCGCCGGGAGCGATGAGCTGGAAGGCCTGCATCTTCAGGCCGCCGAAGTTCACCCAGGAACCCAGGTAGCGCACCTTGTTGCCTTCGGCGTCTGTGACGGTGAATAGCGACCGGGCCAGCCGTCCGCCGGACGGCGGGAACGGCGTGTCCCACTTCATGATGTGAACCGGTGAGTTGCCGGTGTTGGTCACGGTCACGATGACTTTCGCGCCTGGCTCGTCTGGATGGGCGGCTTTCAGCGAGACCTTGATGTGTCCTTCTGCGCTCGCGAGGCTCGGTGCCATGGCGACCAGGGCGAGTACGCAGAGAATCATGTGCCGGAACATTGTTGCTCTTCTAACCATTCGTGTCTCCCCAAAGTCACGCCGAGGTGGCGTGGATCAGGGGAATTTATGGATAGCTGGCGCGCTGGAGAATGAGACCAGTCTGAAAAATACGGAAATCATGTCAGACGTTTCGCAGAGGGGTTCGAGACACTGAACTTCGGCGAGGGATAGAGCCCATATGTTCAGTTGTTCAGATAGTTACATTCTGGCTGCCCGAATGGCGCATCGATAGCCAGCGCGCATACCTGTTGCCGATATGAGTGTCGGCGTAGGTTGGTTATGCGGGGGTGCTGGAACGAGGACGTGTCATGAGCGAGAGCGAGAAGACGGGAACCGTGAAGTGGTTTAACGATGCGAAGGGATTTGGCTTCATCACTCAGGACGAGGGTGGGCCTGACGTTTTCGTTCACTTCAGGTCCATCCAGGGGAATGGATTCAAGACGCTTCAGGAGGGGCAGAAGGTGGCGTACGAGGTGACACAGGGTCAGAAAGGACCTCAGGCTGACAACGTGAGGGCCCTCTGAGGGCGGATCGTTTCGCAACGCTGGAGGATGGAGCCATGCATCCACGGGACGGGGACGGGTGGCCGGAGGGGGAGATGTTGCCGGCGCGAATGATGCGGCGATTTGCGCGTGAGGCGAAGATCGAATCGGCCGAGCGCCGGGTCATGCCGGCGGATGCGCTTTTGCTGCGGCCGGAGCAGCGGGTGGAGTTTGATGTGTGTCGGTCGCCGGAGGGGATCCTCTATGCGACGAATGTTCGGCTTATCGGTGGTGCGGACACGGAGGTGAAACGCGGCTGATGCCGCGCTTCCCTGTGCTGCCTGATCAGTCGCGGAAGTTTTCGAACTGCAGCGGCAGTTCGAAGTCGGTTTTGCGGAGCAGGGCGATGGCGTCCTGGAGGTCGTCGCGCTTTTTGCCGGTGACTTTCACTTTCTCGCCGTTGATCTGGGATTCGACCTTGAGCTTGGCTTCCTTGATCTTGGCGATGATCTTCTTCGCGACGGGCTGTTCGATGCCCTGCTTCACGGTGACCTTGCGGCGGGCTTCGGCGAGATTGGATTCGATCTTGCCGACGTCGAGAGCGCGCAGGTCGATCTGGCGGGCGGCGAGGCGGGCGCGCAGGATGTCGTGCATCTGCTCGATCTGGAAGTCGCTCGGTGCCTTCTCCGTGATGACGTTATCTTCCAGCTCGAAGGTGGCGCCGGTGCCCTTCAGGTCGAACCGCGTGGATACCTCGCGGACAGCCTGGTTCACGGCGTTGGCCAGTTCGTGCTTGTCGACTTCCGAAACGATGTCAAAGGAAGGCATGGGGCGGGTCCTCGGGTTAAGTGTGACAGCCGACAATTCTACGCGACGGCAGTACCATATGCGTTTGCACGCGCAGGCAGGCCCCCACCCATGGAATACGATGCCATTGTCATCGGTGCAGGCGCCGCGGGCCTGATGACAGCCATCGTCGCTGGCCAGCGCGGCCGGCGGGTACTGGTGGTGGATCACGCCAACAAGGCGGGCAAGAAGATCCTGATGTCTGGCGGCGGCCGGTGCAACTTCACCAATACGAACACCACCCCGGCCAACTTCCTCTCCGCCAATCCGCATTTCTGCAAATCGGCCCTGGCCCGGTATACGCCCTGGCACTTCATCGACATGGTCGAGAAGCACCGGATCAAGTACCACGAGAAAAGCCCCGGCCAGCTGTTCTGCGATGAGTCCTCCAAGCTGATCGTCCGCATGCTGCTGGACGAATGCGCGGCGGCTGGCGTCCAGGTGGAGCTGAACACCCCGGTGCGGCGGATCAAGGCGGGCGAGGGCGGTTTCGGCTGCGACACGCCGCTGGGCCACGTGCGGGCGCCGGCCCTGGTGGTCGCCACCGGTGGCCTTTCGATCCCCAGCCTCGGTGCCAGCGGGTTTGGCTATGACGTGGCGAAACAGTTTGGCCACCAGGTGCTGCCGGTGCGTGCCGGGCTGGTGCCGCTGACCCTCAGCGGCAAGCACCAGGAGCGCTATGACGGGCTGGCGGGCGTGGCGCTACCCATCGCGGCCAGCGCGGGCGACGCCTCGTTCCGCGACGCCATGCTGTTCACCCATCGCGGGATCAGCGGGCCGGCCATCCTGCAGATCTCGTCTTACTGGGAGCCCGGCGTGGACCTGCGCCTTGACCTGCTGCCGGGCGTGGATGCCTACGAGGCGCTGGTCGCCGGGCGCAACGAGCGTCCCGCCGCGGAATTCCGCACGGTGTTGTCGGGCCTGCTGCCGCGCCGCCTGGCCGAGCGCCTGTGCGAGGTGTGGCTGCCGAGCAAGCCGATGCGCCAGTACCGTGACGCGGAGTTGAAGGACATCGCGGCAAAGTTACAGGACTGGCCGCTCGTGGCCAGCGGCACCGAGGGCTACCGGACGGCCGAGGTGACCCTCGGCGGCGTCGATACCGACGAGGTGTCGTCGTCCACCCTCATGTCCAAGCGTCAGCCCGGGCTGTATTTCGTCGGCGAAGTGCTGGACGTCACCGGCCACCTGGGCGGCTACAACTTCCAATGGGCCTGGGCGTCGGGACATGCCGCCGGCCAGGCCCTCTGACAGGAGCATCCGTTATGCGTATCGGTTTTATCGGTCTGGGCAGCATGGGCGCGGGCATGGCCGCGAACCTCATCAAGGGCGGCCACGAGGTGGTGGTGTGGAACCGCACGGCCTCCGTGGCGAAGCCGCTGGAAGCGCTGGGTGCGACGGTGGCCGCCACGGCGGCGGAGGCGGCGAAGGGCGCGGATGTAGTCCACAACATGCTCGCCAACGACGCGGCGGTGCGCGAGGTCATCCTCGGCAGCGTGCTGGAGGCGCTGCCCAGGGGCGCGATCCACGTGAACCACGCGACCATCTCGGTGGCGCTGGCGGAAGACCTGGCCTCGACCCACGAGGCCAGGGGCATCGGCTTCGTCTCGGCGCCGGTGTTCGGCCGCCCCGAGGTCGCGGCGGCGGGCAACCTCAACATGGTGGTATCGGGCAAGCCGGAGGCCGTGGCGAAGGTGCAGCCGCTGCTGGAGCTGCTGGCCGCGAAGGTCTGGCCGATGGGCGACGACCCGGTGCGTGCCGTCATCGTCAAGATCGGCGGCAACTTCCTGATTGGCGCGGCGATCGAGAGCATGGCGGAGGCGTCCGCGCTGACGCGTGCCCACGGCGTGGAGGCGAAGGACTTCCTCGAGGTGATGCAGAACACCTTGTTCGCCTCGCCGGTCTACAAGATCTACGGCGGCATGATTGCCGAGAATCGCTACGAGCCGGTCGGCTTCAAGCTCAGCCTGGGCTTCAAGGACGTCGGCCTGGCCCGTTCGGCGGCCGACGCCAAGCGGGTGCCGATGCCGGTGGCCAGCGTGTTGCACGACGCCATGCTGGAGTCGCTGGGGCGGGGCGATGCGGACATCGACTGGGCCGGACTGGCCCGGGTGGCGGCTGCCCGGGCCCAGCTGAAGGACTAGGGCCTTACGGCGATTTACGCACGTCTTCACAATCACTACCCCGCCTGATTGGCCACAATCGGGCGGCACGATGTTGTGCGGCTTCCCAGGCGACAGATATGACCGTGAGCTGGAAAACGGTGTACGAGGGCCAGCACGAGGGCCGTGGCGTCACCGTACGCGAGTCCAATGACGGCACCTTCAAGGTGCTGACCAGGCAGAACTTCCACGACGAAGGCATCGCCTACCAGGATGGCCACCGGTTTGTGCACGTCACGCCAGCCAGCGTGGGCGAGCAGGTGGAAAGCGAGGTCAACTCGCGTGACTCCCTCGAAGAAGCGCTGAAGGAACTGCACTTCTCCTCGGATTCGGTCGCCGGCATCCTGAAAGGCGTGGGTTGACGCCCCACCGCGGCGTTCTGCCATGATGGGGGCACGTTCCCCCATCAAGGCGTGCTTCGTCCATGGCAGAAACGACCCCGACCTTCGAGCGCACGGTGCCTCGCATCCTGATGTGCGCCCCTACGTACTTTGAGGTCAGTTACGTCATCAATCCCTGGATGACGGGCCATGTCCACGACACCACCGCCGAACGTTCCCACCGCCAGTGGGATGCGCTGCGCGAAACCGTCCAGCGCCATGCGGACGTGGTGATCCAGCCACCGGCCGAAGGCCAGCCGGACATGGTCTTCGCGGCCAACGCCGGCCTCGTTTTCGGCAACACCTTCGTCCCCAGTCGCTTCCGCTATGACGAGCGCAAGGGCGAGGAACCCCACAACCGCGCGTGGTTTACCCATCACGGGTTCGACATCGCGGACCTGCCCGAGGGCGTCTTCTTCGAAGGCGCGGGCGATGGCCTGTTCGATCGCGGCACCAGCCGCCGCCTGTGGATGGGCCACGGCCACCGGTCCGACCTCGACGCCGCCCCGGCGCTGGGCCGCCTGCTGGATGTCGACGTCCTGCCACTGAAGCTCGCCGACCCGCGCTTCTACCACCTCGATACCTGTTTCTGTCCGCTCACGGACGGCTACACGCTGTATTTCCCGGGAGCGTTCGACGCGGCCTCGCTCGCCCTGATCGAGCAGCACGTGGCACCGGCCGAGCGCATCATCGTCGACGAACACGACGCGGCGGCGTTTGCCTGCAACGCGGTGAACCTGGGCCGGGTGGTGATCCTCAACCGTGCAAGCGCGGACCTGCGCGCACGGCTGGAGGGGGCGGGCTTCATGGTCATCGAGGTGGCCCTCGATGAGTACATGAAATCCGGCGGCGCAGCGAAATGCCTGACGCTGCGCCTGGATGAAGCCGTAGGCGCGTAGCCGCTTACGCGTCGCGCCAGTCGACCACGCCGTCGATGATGGTGTTGGTGCGGCCACCCACCCAGACGTGCTCGCCCTGGATGCGGATGATGATCCGTGCATCGTGGCCCACTTCGCGGCCCTGGCTGACGACATAACCCGTCGCCAGCGGGCCGTTGGCCTCGTGGGTGGCGATGTACGCGGCGATCAGGCCATTCGCGGCGCCCGATGCCGGGTCTTCCACGATGCCGACGCCGGCCGGAAACGCGCGGACGGCCAGGCCTTCCGGGGTGCGCGCGAAGATGCACATGCCGAGGGTGTCTGTGGCCAAGGCCAGGGCGCGGATGGCCGCGTGGTCCGGGCGCCAGGCGCGCAGCGTGGCTTCATCGGCAAACTCCGTGACCCACCAGCGGCGGCCACCTTCCACGCAGGCGGGCTTGAGCGCACCCAGCTTCACGCCATAGAGGACGCCGGAGAGGCATTCGCCACCGCGCGACGCATCGCCGACGACACGGGCCTTCGGCGACTGCACGAACAGCTCGCGCGCCACGCCCGTGCCTTCCACGAGGATGGGCAGCACGCCCGCCCCGCATTCCTGCCAGACCACGCCGGCGGCATCCGGGGTGATGAGGCCCGCATCCAGGGCGGCGTGCGCGCTGCCGATGGTGGGATGGCCGGCGAAGGGGATTTCCTTGCTCGGGGTGAAGATCCGTGCGCGGTAATCCGCGCCTTCGGCCCGGGCGGGAAGCAGGAAGGTGGTCTCGACCAGGTTGGTCCAGTGGGCGAAGCGCTGCATGCGCTCGTCGGACCAGCCCTGCGCGTCGATCACCACGCCAAGGGGGTTGCCACCGCCGTGGCGGGCGGCGAAGACGTCGAGCTGCTTGTATCGAATAGGGGACATCGGTGGGGGCAGGCGAGGGGGGAAGTCGTGAATGATAGCCCCCATCAGGCGGGGCGCGGGGTTCCCAAGGCGCCGTGATGCCGCCAAGATGCGCGTTGGTTCGCCGTTTACTGGACGCAATACCCGCGCATGATCACTACGATCCTCATCATCCTCGTGACCTGTGTGGTCTCGTTCATCGCCCTGCAGAACCGTCGTCTCATGGACGACCTGGTGCTCTGGCCCCCCGCGATCACCCGCAGCCGCGAGTACTACCGGCTGGTCAGCTATGGCCTGGTGCACGCGGACTTCGGCCACCTGTTCTTCAACATGCTCACCCTGTTCTTCTTCGGCCGGGTGATGGAGACGCTGTACACCGTCTCGATGGGCCCCCTGGGCTTCGTCACCTTCTACATCGGCGCGCTGCTCTGCTCGATCCTGCCCACCTACATCAAGAACCGTAAGAACGCCGGCTACACCAGCCTGGGCGCATCGGGGGCGGTCTCGGCCGTGCTGTTCGCGTATGTCCTGCTGGCGCCGTGGTCGAAAATCCTGGTGTTTATCATCCCGATGCCGGCCATTCTTTACGCCATTCTTTTCGTGGTCTATTCCATCTACATGGACCGTCGCGGCGGCGATAACGTGAACCACGGCGCGCACCTGTGGGGCGCTGCCTACGGTGTGATTTTCACCATCGTCCTGCGCCCCGATATCGTGCCGCACTTCCTCAATGTGATCTCACAGCCCGGCGCTTTCTGATTCGGAACTGAACTTTTCCTACAAATTGATGTGACTTCCGCCGACAGCTGTTAGATCATGCGGCTTACCGGATCCCAACTGATCGACGTCGATCATCCGGCATGCACGCGGGTTTCCCCGGTGGGGGGCGGTTCGCGTCGGCTTACCCCGCAGGAGGAATGAGCGCATGGCAACGACCCGTAAGTCTGCCGCGAAGAAGTCCACGGCGAAGAAATCCGCCGCGAAGAAGTCTGCCGTAAAGAAAGCCGTCGTAAAGAAAGCTGCCGCGCCGAAGAAGGCAGCGGTGAAGAAGGCAGCGCCGAAGAAGGCCGCTGCCAGGAAGGCCGCTCCGAAGAAGGCCGCCGTAAAGAAGGCCGCGCCGAAGAAAGCCGCCGTGAAGAAAGCTGCGCCAAAGAAGGCCGCCGCGAAGAAAACCGCGCGCAAGGTCGCCCGTCCGGCGGCGAAGAAAGCCGTAAAGAAGGCGCCGGCCCGCAAGGTCGCCGCGAAGAAGGCCGCGCCGCGCAAGGCCGCCGCCAAACCCGTGGTAGCGAAGAAGGCCAGCGCGAAGAAGGCACCGGCGAAGAAGACCGTCGCCCGGAAGCCGGTTGCGAAGAAGGCCGCCCCGACGAAGGCAGCGCCGAAGAAGACGGTAGCGAAGAAGGCCAGCACCACGAAGGTCGTGGCACGCAAGGCCGCGGCACCGAAGGCCGCGCCGAAGAAGGTCGTCGCAAAGAAAGCCAGCGCGCCGACGGCACCGGTCACGAAGGCGCCGCGCACCGCGCCGCGTCCGCGTCCGGCACCGAAGCCCGCCGCACCGGCCGACGAGCCGATCCAGCACATCACCCAGGAAGAAGCGGTAGCGCACATCCAGGCGCTGCTCGATGCCAAGAAGGAACGCGATCGCCAGCCGCCGTCGTGGCCGTCGGGCGATCGTAATGGCAATCCGGGGGCCCAGGCCGGCAACGAGACGGACGCCCCCAAGGTGCCGTCGCCGGAAGCCAGCTACGCCAACGCCTCGCACGAGCGCGGTGACCAGCAGAAGAACAAGGGCTGATCCACCGCCTGAACGAAGAGGAAGGGTCGCTTTCGCGGCCCTTTCTTTTTTTAGCGCGCGTTCAACCAACCCGGCGCAGTGTGGGAATCACTCACCTATGAGGCTCGTCATGCGCCGATGGTCGTTGTCCCTGCTGGCCCTGCCGGCCTGCCTTGCGCTCTCCGGGTGTTACTACGACCCGGGCTACGGTTACGTGCGCAATAGCAGCGGAGGCGATGCGTATTACGGCACGCAGACGACCACCACGGTGGTCGGGGGCGATGTCGGTTACTACGACTATCCGGCTTACGGATACGGCGGCTACGGCGCCGGGTGCTGCTATGGCGGCACGACGGTGCTGTATCGCGGCGGTGGTTACGATCGTCGCTACTACGACCGCCGCCGCTACGACGATCGCCGTTATGGCGATCGCGGCCACGACGGTGATCACGGCCACGATGGCGATCACGACGGTCACGGCCGTCCGCCGCCGCCCGGCGGGTGGAACAACAACCGTCCGCCGCCGCGTCCTGGTTTCGACGGCGACGGGCACGGCCGGCCGCCGCCGGGTGGCTGGGGTTCGCGCGGTGATGACCATGGCTCCCCGCAGGGTCGGCCGAATCCGCCGCCGGGAGGCTGGCGTGGCTACAACCGTTCCCCCACGAGTAACGGCGGCGCGATCCAGCGGCCCTCGCAGGGGCAGGGTGGCGGTAACCGTGACCGTGGCCGTTCGCGGAACCAGACGGACTAATCCGACAGCTTAGGCTGACGCCTCGCCGCGGCGCGCGCTGACACGTCGCGTCGGGCCATTGCCTGAGGGTGGCGACCTACGCTGGCGAACCTTCTCGCCAGCGTCGTCGTTGTGGCCTTCCGCGCGCCTCCTTTCACTCTTTGCACGTTTGCCCTGGCCGCACTGGCGGGCTGTGCGCTCGTGCAGGCGTTCCCGTCGCTTCCGTCGTGGCCGGTGCTGGGGGCGGTTGCCCTTGGTGCGTCGCTATGCCTCCTCATGCGCCGTTGGCCGGGCCTGCGCCTGCCGTGCGTCCTGCTTCTGTTCGCATGCTGGGCCGCCGCACATGCCATCCACCGCATGGAAGCGAGGCTGCCGCGCGCGTGGGAAGGCAAGGATCTCGTCCTTACCGGGCGCATCGTCGACCTGCCGCGGCGCAGGGGCGCGGACATCGCGTTCGTGTTCCAGCCGCTGCCGCGCGCCGGTGAACCGTCCATCGGTGGTCCGCTGCGGCTCACGTGGTTTCGCGCGCCGGAGCCGCTGCTGGCCTGCGAATCGTGGCGCCTGGTCGTTCGCCTGCGGCGCCCGCGCGGCGTGGTGAATCCGGGCGGCAACGATGCCGAGCGCGCCGCGTTGATGAAGGGGATCGCCGCGACGGGCTACGTCCGCGCATCGCCGACCAACGCGCGCCTGGCGCAAGGTCGTTGCGTGGACGGCTGGCGCGACGCCATCGGCCAGCGCATGGATGCGTTGCTCGGCCCTCGTAGCGCGCGCGTGCTGAAAGCGCTGGCGGTCGGCGATACACGCGGCCTCGATGCCGCGGACTGGGACGTGGCGCGGGCGACCGGTACCTCGCACCTCATCGCCATCTCGGGTTTTCACGTGGGCGTGGCCGCGGGTGGTGGCGTGCTCGCGGCGCGCGGCCTTTACCTGTTGCTGCCCTGGCTGGCCACGGTGATGCCGCGGCGCGTGGCCCAGGCGCTGCTCGGCATGGGTGTCGCCATGGGCTATGGCCTCCTTGCGGGGATGAGCCTGCCTACCGTGCGTACCTTGCTGATGGTGGCCGTACTCGTGTTGGCGGCCGTGTTGCGCCGGCGTGCGGGCGGTCTTTCCCTGTTGTCCTTTGCCTTGCTGGCGGTGCTGGTGTTCGATCCGCTCGCCGTGCTGTCCGCCGGCTTCTGGCTCTCGTTCGCGGGCGTCGCGTTCCTCATGGCGTGCGTGGCGCCGGCGGGAGACGGGTGGCGAGGGCGAGTCATCGCCATGCTGCGCACGCAGGCGGTGATGAGCGTCGCCTTGTTGCCGGTGTCGTGGTGGCTGTTCGGCAGCGCGTCGTTGCTGTCGTTCGCGGCCAACCTCGTGGCGGCTCCGCTGGTGAGTTTCGCCGTCATCCCGCTCACGCTGGGCGGCTGCGCCAGCCTGCCGTTCGGCCCCGTGGCCTCGCCGCTCCTGCAGGCTGCCGCGGCACTCATGGGCGGGCTGTGGCGCGTCCTCACGCCGATGGCGAGCTGGCCCGGGGCGCAGGTCTCCGTGCCCGATGCGGGCTTGTGTGCGGTCGGGTTGGCCACCGCCGGCGCGGCGTGGGTCTTCGCCCCGCGGGGGATGCCGCTACGTGGGTTCGCATTGTTGTGCTTCATGCCGTTGCTCTGGCCCGCGCGAGAAAGCCTGCCGCATGGGGCGTTTCGTGCATGGGTGCTCGACGTGGGGCAAGGGCTGGCGGTACTCGTGCGCACGCGGTCGCACACGCTGGTCTATGACGCGGGCCCCGACTACGCCGGCGGCCATGACGCGGGCGCGGGCATCGTCTTGCCCGCAGTCACGGCCCTGGGTATCGCGCCGGTCGACACGCTGGTGGTGAGCCATGGCGATAACGATCACGCGGGCGGTGCGGCGTCGGTGCAGCGCCGCTATCCCGGCGCCGTCGTGTGGTCGGGCGAGCCGCGGCGCCTGCGTTTCGATGCCGTGCCCTGCGCGGGCGCCACCCCATGGGCCTGGGATGGCGTCACCTTCCGCTTCGTCGATGTGCCGTTGCCGCCCACCGGGAAGGTGAAGGCCAATGATCGCTCGTGCGTGCTGGCGGTGGAGGGGCCGACCGGTCGCCTGCTGCTCACCGGCGACATTGGCACCGCGGCGGAGGCGCGCATGGCCACGGCCGACCTGGCATCACCGCTGCCGACGGTGACCACCATCGCCCATCACGGCAGCCGGCATGCCTCCACGGCCGGCTGGTTGCGCAAGGTGCATCCGCGACTCGCCATCGCCTCCAGCGGTTGGCGCAACCGCTTCGGTCACCCGCACCCGTCGGTGGTTGATCGGCATGCGGCCGTGGGCGCCGAGGTGTACGACACCGCGCGCAGCGGCGCGGTGCGCGTTGACGTCCCCGCACAGGGTGAGCCGAGCGTCTCCCGTGAGTGGCGCAGGCCCGCGGATCGCTACTGGCGGGAATAGCCCGGTGGGGTGAGGCGAGTGATTTTGTGCTGCACTGCGATTTGACATTGTCGATTTAGAACGATTTAAATGCCCAGTCCATTACTAAGGGGAACAGCGCGTGGCTGAAACGAAGCTGGGTTGGAGCAGGGCGGCACTCGCCCTGGCGATCGCGTCGATCATGGTGCCGGCTGGCGTGCTAGCCGCCACGCCGCCGGGGTTCCACAGCTCGTTTGAAGCCGGCGATCCCGCGCTTTCCTCCGCGCCGTTTGGCGGCCTGGACGTCCAGATTGCCGGCGGCCCGCCGAAGGAAGCGGTGCTCACCGCCAAGGCGGATGTCGGGTTCACCGGCACGCACTCGCTGCACTACGCAGGCACCTCGACCGGCTCGCCGCTTACCGCGCGCTTGTTCGATGCCAGCGTCCCGGTCGTTGATAACACGACACTTTCCTGGCTGGTGTTCCCGCGCTCCAACAAGGGTGACCTGGCCAATCCGGCGAACTACGTCAGCGTCGACGTCGTCTTCGACGATGGCTCGAAGCTCTCGACCAAGGGCGCCGTGGACCAGCACCGCGTGCCTGTCACGGCGAAAGGCCAGGGCGCAGGCCGCGTGCTCTACCCCGACCAGTGGAACTACGTCAGCGTGGATCTGGGCGCCGTGGCCAAGGGCCGCAAGGTCAAGTCCATCGAGCTGAGCGCCGACGCGCCGGCCGGCAAGGCCTTCGAAGGCTGGGTGGACGACATCCGCATCGGCGTGCAGCCGGCCTTCACCAGCACGCACCCCACCGACTACGTCGACACCCGCCGCGGTTCCAACGCCAATCCGAATTTCTCGCGCGGCAATAACTTCCCGGCCGTCGCCACGCCGCACGGCTTCAATTTCTGGACGCCGGTCACCCAGGCGGGCTCGAACTGGCTGTACCAGTACCAGGAAAACAACGGCGACGATAACCGCCCGCGCATCCAGGCATTCAGCCTCTCGCACGAGCCCAGCCCGTGGATGGGTGAGCGCCAGACCTTCCAGGTGATGCCCGCGCAGGTGGAGAGCGGTGCGCCGGCGCTGAAGCGCGAAACGCGCGCGCTGTCGTTCACCCATGACGAAGAGACGGCCCATCCGGATTACTACGGCGTCCACTTCGACAACGGCATCCGCACCGAAATCACCCCGACCGACCATGCGGCCGTGTTCCGCTTCACCTTCACCGGCAAGCGCGCCCAGCTGGTGTTCGACAACCTCAACGACAAGGCGTCGGTGACGCTCGACCCGGCCGGCCGCAGCATCCAGGGCTGGTCCGACGTGAAGAGTGGCCTGTCCACCGGTGCCACGCGCCTGTTCTTCTACGCCGAGTTCGACAAGCCGGTCGCCGAAAGCGGTCGCCTCACCGGCGAGAAGCGTGACGCCGCGTCGGCGTGGTTCGGGTTCGATACGACGAAGAAGGGCGGCAAGCAGGTGACGATGCGCATCGCCACCTCGCTCATCGGCGTCGACCAGGCCAAGGCCAACCTCAGCCAGGAAGTCGCGGCGAACGACACGTTCGACAGCGTGCGCGAGCGGGCCCGCAAGGCCTGGGACGACCGTCTCGGCCGCTTCCAGGTGGAAGGCGCCAGCCGCGACGAGAAGACCATCCTCTACTCCAACCTGTATCGCCTGTTCCTGTATCCGAACAAGGCCTACGAAAACACTGGCACCAAGGACGCGCCGAAGTGGCAGTACGCCAGCCCGTTCTCGGCCGCGACGGGCGAGAACACGGACACGCACACCGGTGCGCGCATCGTGGACGGCAAGCCGTACGTCAATAACGGCCTGTGGGACACCTACCGCACGGCATGGCCGGCCTACACGCTGTTCACCCCGACGGAAGCCGGCGAGATGGTGGACGGCTTCGTGCAGCAGTACCGCGACGGTGGCTGGATCGCACGCTGGACCTCGCCGGGCTACGCCGACCTGATGGTCGGCACCAGCTCCGACGTCGCCTTCGCCGATGCCTGGCTGAAGGGCGTGCGTAACTTCGACGTCGCCAACTTCTACCTCTCGGCCATTCGCAACGCTTCCACGGTCAGCACGGACGTGAAGGGCGCCGGCCGCAAGGGTATCGAGCGCTCGCTGTTCAATGGCTACACCGATGACGGCGTGAAGGAAGGCCTGTCGTGGTCGACCGCCGGTTACATCAACGACTTCGGCATCGCCAATCTCGCCGAGGCGCTGGCCAAGGACAGCGCGCACGGCGGCGGTTACAAGAACTACGCCGATGACGCGGCGTGGTACCGCGCCCGCGCCGTCGGTTACGCCAACCTGTTCGAACCGGAAGTCGGCTTCTTCGTGGCCCGTGACAAGGCCGGCAAGTGGCGCTGGACGGCGAAGGACTTCAGCCCGATCCGCTGGGGTGGCGACTACACCGAAACCAACGCCTGGAACATGACCTTCGATGCGCCGCAGGACGGCGCCGGCCTGGCCGGCCTGTACGGTGGCCGCGAGAAACTCGGTGAAAAGCTCGATGCGTTCTTCAGCGCCCCGGGCAACTACGACGTCGGCGACTACGGCGGCGAGATCCACGAAATGCTGGAAGCGCGCGACGTGCGCATGGGCCAGTACGGCCATTCCAACCAGCCGTCGCACCACATCATCTGGATGTACGACGAGGCCGGCCAGCCGTGGAAGACCCAGGACAAGCAGCGCGATGCCATGTCGCGCCTGTATGTCGGCAGCGAGATCGGCCAGGGCTACCCCGGTGACGAAGACAACGGCGAGATGTCGGCGTGGTGGATCTTCGGCGCCACGGGCTTCTACCCGCTGCGCATGGGTACGCCGGAATACGTCATCGGCGCGCCGTACTTCCCGCACATGACCATCCGCCTCGAAAGCGGCGCGACCATCGACATCCGCGCGCCGGGCGTCAGCGACACCAACCGCTTCGTCCAGTCGCTCAAGGTCAACGGCCAGCCGTGGAACAAGCTGACCCTGCCGCATGAGCTGCTGGCCAAGGGTGCGACGCTGGAGTTCACGATGGGCCCGGCGCCGTCGAACTGGGGCACCGGCGCCGACGCGCTGCCGGCGTCGATCACGGCTGAGGGCGCCAAGCCGGCACCGCTGCACGACGTGATGAAGGCCGCCGACCTCACCCTGGACGGCAAGAAGGCCAGCACGCTGGCCGCGGCCGTGGATAACGACTCGGGTACCGAGCTGGCCCTGCCCACCGGCAAGGCCGTGGTGGTCGACCGTCTCGCCGCGCCGGCGACGGTGTCGATGTACACGATCACCTCCGGCGCCAGCGCCGCGGCGCCGACCGGCTGGAAGCTGGAAGGCTCCGCTGACGGCAAGCGCTGGCAGGTGCTGGACGAGCGCCACGACGAGACCTTCCCTTGGCACCGCCAGACCCGTGGCTTCGCCATCGCCACACCGGGCAGCTACGCGCACTACCGTCTCACGCTGGATGGCAGCGGCCCCACGGCCGTCGCCGAGCTGGAACTGCTGGCGAAGTAATCCTTCGCTGACCGGGGGCAGGGACGCCCCCTACGTTCAGCCAGTGTGAAGGCCGACTCAGTCCCCCGCCCGGGCCCTGCTATCATGCCGCCTTGACTGATTAGTACCCCCGGGGTTCACGTGCTCGAGATTCTTCTTGCCGGCGGCTGGGCGCTCGCGCCCATCCTGATCTGCTCCTTTGCCGCCCTTGCCATCGTGCTGGAACGCTTCTGGGCGCTGCGCCGCGCGGCGGTACTGCCGCCGGGCCTCGGCGCGGAAGTCCGCGAATGGGCGCGCTCGGCCAAGCTGGATGCGTCCCACCTGGCCACGCTGGAGAAGGGCTCGCCGCTGGGCGAACTGTTCGCCGGCGCGCTCGCCGTGCGCGATCGCCCCCGCGACATCATCAAGGAGCGCATCGAGGACACCGGTCGCCATGTGGTCCACCGCATGGAGCGGTACCTGAATACCCTGGGTACCATCGCCCTGATCGGCCCGCTGCTCGGCCTGCTCGGCACGGTCATCGGCCTCATCCGCATGTTCATGAACGTCATGGCCGGCGGCATCGGTGACCCGACCAAGATGGCCGGCGGCATCGGCGAAGCGCTGATCTGCACCGCCTTCGGTCTCATCGTCTCCATTCCCGCTTATGTGCTGCACCGCTACTTCCGTTCGAAGGTGAGCGGCTACGTCGTGCAGATGGAGAAGGAAGCCACCGCGCTGCTCGACGATCTCTCGGCGCGTTCGCCGGCACCGCGTCGTCGCGCCACCGACGTCCAGGCCCCGGCCCAGCAGGTCGGCTGATCCATGCGTATCGGTGCCCGTCGCGAGGACGACTTCGAGATCAACGTGATCTCGCTGATCGACGTCCTGCTTACCCTGCTCATGTTCTTCGTGCTCAGCACCACCTTCGTCGAGCACTCGCGGCTGAAGGTGAACCTGCCCAAGGCCGACGCCGAAGCCCGTGACTCCACGGACAACGCGCTCACCGTCGTGGTCGACCGCGATGGCCATTACTCCGTCGGCAGCGACGAAGTGATGGGCGAAGGCCTCGAGCCGCTGAAGAGCGCGATCGAGCGCGTGGGTGGTGACAACCACGATCGCCTCGTCGTCATCCGTGCCGACGCCATGACCCCGCACCAGAACGTGGTGCGCGCCATGGACGCCCTCGGCCAGGCCGGCTTCACCCGCTTGTCCATCGCCACCACCCCCACCGAGACGGCGGGCGGCAAGTGAGCGACAAGCCCAAGAAAGTGTCGGTCTGGGATGCCCGGACCTGGCAGACGTACAAGCGCTTGCTGAGCTACACCCGGCGCTTCCGCAGCGCCGGTTACATCGCCATCATCGGCATGATCGTCGACCCGATCTGCCTGTCGGTGTTCACCGGCTCGCTGAAGCCGATGATCGACAACCTGTTCGTCGACAAGAACCCGAGCACCATTTTCTGGATGCCCATCTGGATCGTCGGCATCTTCCTGGTGCGCGGCGTCGCGTCCTACGTCACCGATTACGGTATCGCCTACGTCGGCCGTAACGTCGTGCAGGCCATGCGCATCGATGTGTTTGCGGCCTACCTGCGCCTGCCGTCCACGTTCTTCGCGCGTGAGCCCTCCGGCCAGCAGATTTCGCGCATCACCTACACCAGCGAGCAGGTGGCCTCGGCGTCGGCTGACTCGCTGAAGGTGGCGATCACCGAAGGCTTCACGGTCATCGGCATGCTCGCCGTCATGCTTTATTACAGCCCGTACCTGACCATGGCGCTGCTGGTGCTGGTGCCCTGCGTGGTGGTGATCGTCACGATCATCAGCCGCCGCTACCGCAAGATCAGCAAGCGCATCCAGGGCAACATGGGTACGGTCACCAGTGCCGTGGAAGAAGCCGTCGCGGCGAATCGCGAAGTGCGCATCTACGGTGGCCAGCAGCGTGAAGCCGAGCGCTTCGGTGAAGTGGCCGAGCGCCAGCGCCACCTGAACCTCAAGGTCTCCGCCACCAGTGCCGCCTCCAGCGCGACGATCCAGACCGTGGGCGCCATGGCACTGGCGATGCTGGTCTTCCTCGCCACGCGGCCGGCCATCCTCAACACCATTTCCCCCGGTATCTTCACCGCCGTGCTTACGGCCATGGGCGCGATGATGCCCTCGCTAAAGCGCCTGGCCGGCATCCAGGCCAGCCTGCAGAAGGGCGTCACGGCGGCCGAAGACCTGTTCGAGATCATGGACCAGCCGCCGGAAATCGATACCGGCACGGATGTCCTCGAGCGCACGAAGGGCGATATCCGCTTCGAAGACATCCACCTGGTGTACGAGCGCAACGACCACGTCGCGCTGCGCGGTGTCACGCTGGCCTGCGCGCCCGGCACCGTCACCGCGCTGGTCGGCCGCTCCGGTAGCGGCAAGTCCAGCCTGGTCAGCCTGCTGCCGCGCTTCTACCAGCCGACCAGCGGCCACATCCTGATCGATGGCCGCGACTACACGCAGTACACGCTGCCGTCGCTGCGCAAGCAGATCGCCTGGGTGGGCCAGCACGTGGTGCTGTTCGACGACACCGTGGCCGCGAACATCGCCTACGGCGAAATGGCGGGCGCCTCCGAGGCGGAGATCGTCGCGGCGGCCCAGGCCGCCAATGCGATGGAGTTCATCGAGCGCCTGCCGGAAGGCCTGAACACGCGGATCGGGCAGGGCGGCAATTCGCTGTCCGGCGGCCAGCGCCAGCGCCTCGCGATCGCCCGCGCGATCCTGAAGAACGCGCCGATCCTGGTGCTGGACGAAGCCACCAGCGCGCTCGATACCGAATCCGAACGCCTGATCCAGGACGCGCTGACCCGCCTCATGCGCGACCGCACCACGCTGGTCATCGCCCACCGCCTGTCCACCATCGAGCACGCCGACCAGATCGCGGTGCTTGACCAGGGCAGGGTAGTGGAGCTCGGTACGCATCGTGAACTGCTCGATATGGGTGGCCAGTACGCGGCCCTGCATCGCATGCAGTTCCACGAGCAGGTCACGGCGAGCTAAGCATGGCCCTCGGCGCGTCGTTGCAGCGACGTTGGTACGGCGTGGGCCACCCGCCCTGGTGGACGCGCCCGCTCGAAGCGCTATACGCCCGCGTGATCCGCCGCCGCGCCGAGGATTTCCGCGCGGACCCGTCGAAGGTCGTGCGGCTGCCCGTCCCTGTCGTGGTGGTGGGCAACATCACCCTCGGCGGCACCGGCAAGACCCCGCTCATCGTGGCGCTGGCCCAGGCCATGGCCGAGCGCGGCTTCCGGCCCGGCATCGTCAGCCGGGGCTACGGCGGCAGCGAGCGCGGCCCGTACCTGCTCAAGGACGATGACGATCCGGCGGTGGTCGGTGACGAGCCCGCCTTGATCCGCCAGGGCGGTTTTCCCGTGGCCATCGGTCGCGAACGCCCCGAAGCCGCAAACCGCCTCATCGATGCCGGCTGCGACCTCATCCTTGCCGACGACGGCCTGCAGCATCATCGCCTCGGCCGCGACGTGGAAATCTGCGTCATCGATGGCGAGCGCCGCCTCGGCAACGGCCACCTGTTGCCTGCGGGTCCACTGCGCGAGCCGGCGACGCGGCTGGCCGAGGTCGACTTCATCGTCGTCAACGGCGGCACGCCGCAGCCCAACGAAATCCCGATGCGGCTGGAAGGCGGCACCGCGGTGAACATGGACGACCCCACGCTGAGCGCGCCGCTAAGCGACTTCGCGGGCCGTCCAGCGCATGCCGTCGCCGGCATCGGCAATCCGTCACGGTTCTTCGCCAGCCTCGCCAGCCACGGCATCGCCGTCGACGGCCATCCCTTTGCCGACCACCACGCGTTCACCCGCGACGACTTCCTGTTCGCCGACGGCTGCCCGGTGCTGATGACCGACAAGGACGCCGTGAAATGCCGGGCGTTCGCTCGCGCGAACTGGTGGCGCGTGCCGGTACGCGCGGTGTTGCCTGAGTCCTTCTGGGACGCGGTCGCCGCGATGGTGCGTGCTGCGCGTTAATCGGTTCATTCGCTTGCGCGAATGCATGTGACTAGCGGCTGACGCCGCCTTGCCTTTGTGGCTTTCGCGGGGCGGGGACGGCAAGGGCCCTGGTGCCGCCGGACGCAGTCCTTGCGGAGCGGGCCGTAGTTCCGCCATCGCTAAACCCGATAACTGAGCGGCCCTCTGCTTACGTCGGCCCCAGGGCTCCATGCCGTCAACGTCAGAGCGCTAGAGCGTTGTCCGCCCCGGACAACAATATGTCCGCGGACAGCATGCCTTCACGCTGCGACGCCCTCGACCGCATGGCATGATCCCTGCACGATTCCGTTCCAACGTCGCGGCGGGGGCTGCGGCGAAGGAACCAGGGGAGAGACGGATGCTCGGCGGATATTACGTGCGGCTCGCGATGACGAGCATGCGGCACAAGCCTGTGCTGGTTGCCATGATGGTGCTGGCGCTCGCCTTCGGCGTGGCGATGAGCATGTCGGCGTTTACCATCCTGCATACGATGGCGCGGGATCCCATTCCCGAAAAATCATCCCAGCTCTATGCGGTGCAGATCGACAACGGTGGCCCGCGCAGCCGCAAGCCCGGTGACAACGAACCGCCCGCGCAGGTGACCTGGCGCGACGCGTCCGCGTGGCTGTCGATGCATCGCGCCACCCGAGAGGCGGCGATGCTCCAGGTCGGCCTGACCCTGAAGGCCGACGGGGAAGCAGGGAAGGGCACGCATGTCGCCGGCCGCGCCACATCGGCCCCGTTCTTTACGATGTTCGACGTGCCGTTGCGCTACGGCCGCGGCTGGACAGACGCCGAAGAAGGCGACCGTGCCCGCGTCGCGGTGATCTCGTCCGCGCTCAACGACCGCGTCTTCGGCGGCGAAAACAGCGTGGGCCGTACGCTCCTCCTCAACGGCGATGCGTGGCGCGTGATCGGCGTTGCCGGCCCGTGGGATCCCCGGCCGCGCTTCTTCGACGTGGCCGGCGGCCAGGCGTTCGACGAAGGCGAGGATGTGTACCTCCCGCTGCAGACCGCCGTCAGCCTGGAAATGGAAACGATGGGCTACGAATACTGCGACGCCGGCCCGCGCGGTGATACCTACGCGGATCTCCTGGCATCGGAGTGCGTCTGGCTGCAGTACTGGGCCGAGTTGCCCTCGACGGCAGACGCCCGGCATTACGCGGAAGGGCTGACGACGTATGCCGAGGGTCAGCGCGCCGCCGGCCGCTTCGGCTGGCCCGCCAACATCCGCCTGAGCAACGTCCGCGACTGGCTGGTCGCGCGCAAGGTCGTCAGCGATGACGCGCGGCTTTCGGTCATCGTCGCCTTCGGCTTCCTCGCCATCTGCATCGTCTGCGCGCTCGCGCTGATGCTGGCCCGTTCACTCGAACGCTCCGGCGAATACAGCCTGCGTCGCGCCCTTGGCGCCAGCCGCCGCACTGTTTTCCTGCAGGCCGCGACCGAAGCCGGACTGATCGGCAGCGCAGCGGGCGTGCTCGGCATCGCCTTCACCCTCGGCGCGCTGGGCCTGATGCGCGACCTGTTCCCCGGCGACCTGGCGCGTATCGCCGTGATCGATGGCCCACTCCTCGCGGGCACCGTCGCACTCGCCGCCGCCTCCGCGGTGCTGGCCGGCATCTACCCCGCGTGGCTGGCCATGCGCACGGCGCCGGGCATCCAGCTCAAGGGAGGCCTGTGATGTTCAACGATATCGCTCCCATCCTCGCCGCCCTCAAGCGCGGCCGCCTCGGCGCCGGCCTGCTGGTGCTGCAGATCGCGCTGACGCTCGCCATCGTCGGCAACATCGTCTTCCTCATCGGCACGCACACCGCCCATCTGTCGCGGCCCACCGGCGTGGACGAGCCGGACCTGTTTGCCCTCGGCTATCTCCTCGACAACCCCGGCAGTGCGCACGGCCAGCGCGAGGCCGATCTTGCCGCACTGCGCCGCCTGCCTGCCGTCACCGACGCGGTCGCCACCAACAGCTACCCGCTGCGCGGCAGTGGATGGGTCGAAGGCATCAGCCTGCACCCCGGCGCACGCGACATCCAGGCCCAGCAAGGCAACGTCGACCTCTACACCTTCGACGAGCGTGGCGTCGCCACGCTGGGCCTGCGGCTCATCGAAGGCCGCGACTTCCGCCAGGACGACATCACCGACGGCAGCTACAACCGCGCGCCACTACCCCCGGTCGTCCTCATCACGCGCTCCATCGCCGAACGCCTGTTCCCCGGCCGCTCGGCGCTCGGGCAGACCATCTATCTCACACCCGAACCCGACCATCCGTTGCGCGTCGTCGGCATCCTCGACCGCCTGCAAACCCACGACGCGGCAAACACCACCGACACCGCCACTGCCGAAGACTCCGTCGTCCTGCCTCTGCGCGACCACGGCCCGCGCGGCCTCTACCTCGTCCGCGCCAAACCCGGCCAGCTCGCCGCCGCCATGACCGCCGCCGGCGCCGCGTTACGCGAAGCCAACCCCCAACGCACCTTCGGCAAGCTGCGCCCCCTCAGCGAAATACGCGCCACCGCCTACGAACGCGACCGCGCCATGGCCATCAGCCTGACAATCATCTGCGCCATCCTCGTCTTCGTCACCGCACTAGACATCGTCGGCCTCACCGGCTTCTGGGTCGAACGCCGCAAACGCCAGATCGGCATCCGCCGCGCCCTCGGCGCCACCCGCACCGGCGTCATCCGCTACTTCCTCATCGAAAACGCCATGCTCTGCGGCGCAGGCGTCATCGTCGGCGCCGCCGCAGCATGGGCCCTCAACTACGCCCTAGGCCTGCGCTACGGCGTACCACCGCTCCCGCTATGGATGATCGCCGCAAGCGCCATCGCCATCCTCACCCTAGGCCAGGCCTCCGCCTCCTTCCCCTCAACCCGAGCAGCTCGTATCGATCCCGCCAAAGCCATTCGCGCCTGTTGAGTTGCGCCACAGGGCCCAAGCTCTTGCGGTGGCTTTCCGTCACGAAACCTCTGCAATGACGGGAGTCCTGGGTGCCCACCCTCGAGGCGAGTTTAGTGTCGCGAGGGGGCTGGAAGGATCAGGCCCGCAGGGGGTGGGCCATGGAGGGCCCACCGTTTTCGCCACGACAGGGAATGTCGTGTCGAAAACCCCCGCCCAGCCACCGGTTCGCGGCCGTAGGCCAATAGGAAAACCAGCCGCGTAGCGGCTCTCCTTTTCGAACGCAGAGCGTTGTCTGAGCAGCGAGGGTGGGCACCCAGGGCTCCTCTGCGACCACGTCAGAGCGCTACCGCGAAGGCGAAGCCGAGCCCTATCGGAAGCCCAAAAAGAAAAAGGCCGGGACATGCCCGGCCTCTCCAAAGTAATCCGCGCCGCCGCAATTACTGCACGCGCTGCACATTACCTTTCTCATCGACGACCACAATATCGCCCTGACGAATCGACGAAGCATCCGCCACCGTCACATTCGTATAACCACCCGTACCCATCTTCAAGCGCAGCGTATAGCTCTCACCGCCGCCGCCCTTACCAATCGCATTACCCGCAAAACCACCGCCCACGGCACCCGCCACCGTCGCCACCTTGCGGCCATTACCGCGGCCCACCTGGTTGCCCAGCACGCCACCCGCGATCGCGCCAATCACCGCGCCCGCCGTGCCGTGGTCACGGCCCTGGGTAATATTCGTTTCAATACTCTGCACCACGCCACACTGGTCGCAACGCACGTAAATGCCATCAGGGCGCGTCAGCGTGGCGGCAGCGGCCGGCATCGCAACCGCCGAGGCGAGCAGGGCGGCCACGGGGATGGCGAGGATGGTCTTGATGTTCATGGAGATCTCCTATTCGCGGGGCCGGACAGGGAAGGGGACCGCGCGTACGCACAGTCTAAGCATTCCAACTGAACGGATTTAGATCGGCATTCGCATTTCACGCACACGGTGGATACTACGCCGATGACTACCGCCATCGTCTGGTTCCGCCGGGACCTCCGTCTTGCAGATAATCCCGCCCTCGTCGCCGCCACCCAGGGCTACGACCGGGTCATCCCCCTCTACATCCACGCCCCGCACGAAGAGGGCGAATGGGCGCCGGGGGCCGCCAGCCGCTGGTGGCTGCACCATTCCCTGGCCTCCCTGGATACCGGGCTGAAGCACCATCGGGGCGCCTTGCAGGTGGTGGCGGCCTCGACGTCCGCACCCGCCGACGGCGGCGGCAGCCTCGGGGCCCTGCGTGCGGCGATCAAGGCCACCGGCGCCACCGCGGTCTACTTCAACCTGCTCTACGACCCGCTGATCCGCAAGCGCGACGAGAAGGTGCGCAAGGCGCTCGAGGCCGACGGCCTCGACGTCGCGTCGTTCAACGCCAGCCTGTGGTGCAACCCCTGGGAAACGTCCACGAAGGAAGGCGAGCCCTACCGCGTCTTCACCCCGTTCTGGCGCAACCTGCGGACCCGCATCGACGAGCAGGGCCCACTCGACACGCCGGCGCCGCTGCACCTGGGCACCGTGCCGAAGTCCGATGACCTCGACAGCCTCGCCCTGCTGCCCACCCTCGACTGGGCCAAAGGGTTCGACGAATGGACGCCCGGCGAAGAGGGCGCACAGGAGATGCTCAGCCTGTTCGCCGACGACGCCGTCGGCCACTACGACACCGGCCGCGACCTGCCGGCCCGGCATGGCACCTCGCGGCTGTCGCCGCACCTGCACTTCGGCGAGATCTCGCCGCGCCAGGTGGCGGATCGCCTGCGTGCGCACTTCGCCCGCCGCAAGAACGCCCCCGACCTTGAGCCTTACCTGCGCCAGCTCGGGTGGCGCGAGTTCGGGCACCATCTGCTGTGGCACTTCCCGGACACGCCGAAGAAGAACTTCAACAAGAAGTTCGATGCGTTCCGCTGGGCGAAACGCGACGCCCACGCGCTGCGTCGCTGGAAGCAGGGCAAGACCGGCATCCCCATCGTCGACGCCGGGATGCGCGAGCTGTGGGCCACCGGCTGGATGCACAACCGCGTGCGCATGCTGGTCGCCAGCCTGCTCACCAAGAACCTGCGCCAGCACTGGGTGCTGGGCGAGAAGTGGTTCTGGGACACCCTGGTGGACGCCGACCTGGCCAACAATGCCATGGGCTGGCAGTGGGTCGCGGGCAGTGGTGCGGATGCGTCGCCGTACTTTCGCATCTTCAACCCGGTGACCCAGTCGGAGAAGTTCGACGCCGAGGGCGCCTACATCCGCCGCTGGGTGCCCGAGCTGCGCGACGCCCCCGGCCGGCTGGTGCACGCGCCGTGGGAAGACGCCGCGTTCCTCAAGCGCTCCGGCTACCCGTCGCCCATCGTCGACCTGAAAAGCAGCCGCGAGGACGCGCTTACGGCGTACCAGAAGGCGCGCGGGGCTCCCGCAGGAGCAACGCGAGAATAGGCGGCGTCACCATCGCGGTGAGCAGCGACATCGCCACGATCACCGCGTAGATCGTCTCGTCGAACACGCCCGCGGCAAGCCCGAGGCTGGCGATCACCACGCCCACCTCGCCACGCGGGACCATGCCAAAGCCGACGATGGCCGCGCCGCGACGGCCGAGCTTGAGCGCGCCGAGGAAGCCGCCGGCGAGCTTGGAGACGATGGCGATGACGGTGACAACCAGCAGCGCCCACAGCGCACTCGCGTTGCCCAGGGCAGCCAGGTTCACTTTCGCACCCGTCACCACGAAGAAGAACGGGGTGAGGAAGGCGAGCAGGGGCGCGGTCTGTTCCTCCAGCTGATGCCGCTGGCGGGTTTCCGAGGCAATCATGCCGGCGAGGAAGGCACCGATGATCGCGGCAAGGTGGAAGCGCATCGACAGGTAGGCCAGGCCCAGGCAAAGGGCCAGGACGATGGCCAGCGGTGACATCGGATGGCTGGGCTTGTCGAGCCAGCCGGAGCCGCGGCGCATCACCCGCGTGCCGCCCCAGCCGATCACCGCCACAAAACCGATCGCGCCGACCAGCGTGCCGACGAGGCTGCCCACGTCGACGTTGCCGCCGCCCTGCAGGGACGACACGACGCCGAGCAGGAGCATGGCGAGGATGTCATCGATGACGGCGGCGCCGAGGATGATCCGCGCCTCCTGGCGCTGCAGCACGCCGAGCTCCTGCAGCACGCGCGCGGTGATGCCGGCCGAGGTGGCGACGAAGGCCGCGGCGACGAACATGGAGCGGATCCAGTCGAAGCCCGAGCCGTGCGCCCACAGTGCGCCGAGCACGAACGGGATGAACACGCCAAGCACGCCGACGAGGAAGGCGCTGGCGCCGACCTTCTTCAGGTCGTCGAGCCGCGTTTCCAGTCCCACTGAGAAAAGGAGCAGGATGACGCCGATTTCGGCGAGCACATCCAGCGGCGTGCCGATGGCGATATCCGGCAGGGACACCCAGCCGAGGGCACTGGGGCCGATGGCACAGCCGGCGGCGATTTCGCCCACCACGGCCGGTAATTTAAGGCGTTGCGCGATCTCGCCACCGATCTGCGCGGCGACGAAAATAGCGAAAAGGGTAAGCAGGATGCCTGCCGAGTCGTGCATGGTGATCGTTCCTGATCCGACGCCGCCAAAAGGCGCGGCACCCCGAGCGTAGCCGCTAACCGGCCGCGCTGGCGACCTTCGGTTCACGCGTGTCGCGCAGGCGGCTGAAGATCCAGCTGGCCGCCAGGGTAATCAGGCCCATGGTGATCACCGACCAGCGGAACGCCCACACGTACGGGTGCTTGTCCGAGGTGCCCAGGAAGCCGGCCATCAGCAGGGTGGCCAGCGCGATGCCAAAACTCATCGACAGGTACTGCGCGGTCGAGGCCATGGACGAGGCCATCGAGGCCTGCTTCACGTCCACGTCCACATAGGCCAGCGTGTTCATTGAGGTGTACTGCACCGACATCACCGCGCCGTAGACGTAGACGAACAAGGCGATGATCCACGTCGGCGTATCGGTATCCAGCAGCGCGAACGAGCAGAGCACGCCGCTGACGAGGATGGTGTTGCCGAGCAGCAGCCGGCGATAGCCGAAGTGGGCGAGCAGGCGGTGGATGAACGGCTTGACCGAGATCGAGCCCAGCGCCTGCGGCACCATCATCATGCCGGCCACCAGCGGCGACCAGCCACAGCCGATCTGCAGGAACAGCACCAGCAGCAGGTACATGCCAGAGACGCCCAGGCGGGTGAACAGGTTGCCGGCCAGGGCCACCCATACGCTGCGGATCTTCAGCAGCGACAGGTCGCTCACGGGGTACGCCACCCGGCGGCTATGCCGCACGTAAAGCGCGCCCAGCGCCAGGGCGCCCACCGCGCATGCGGCGATCCACAGCGGCTGGCCGTGGCCGCCCAGCGTTTCGGCCATCAGCAGCGCCAGGGCGGAGGTGCCGGCGAACAGCACGAAGCCGAGGGTATCGAAGGGATTGGCGCGGTCGGGCCGGAAGTCGGGCATCTCGCGCTTGTTCAGCCACAGGCCGACCAGGCTCACGGGCACGTTGAGCAGGAAGATCAGCCGCCAGTGGGTGTATTCCACGATGGCACCGCCGAGTAGCGGCCCGAACACGGAGCCGAGCAGGCCGAAGGTGGCCACGGTGCTCATCGAGCTGACGAAGTCGCGGCGGTCGATGCTGCGCACCAGCACGTAGCGGCCCACCGGCATCAGCGCGGCGCCGCCCAGGCCCTGCACGATGCGCGAGGCCACCAGCTGCGGCAGCGTCTGTGCGATACCGCACAACAGCGAGCCCAGCGCGAACACCAGGATGGCGCCGCCATACACCTTGCGCGTGCCGAAGCGGTCGCACAGCCACGGGCTCATCGGGATGAAGATCGCCAGGGTCAGCACGTAGCTGGTCAGCGCCGTGCGCATGCTCAGCGGGGTCACGTCCAGCGCGTTGGCGATGGACGGCACGGCCGTGTTGACGATGGTGGAATCCAGCGCCTGCATGAAGAAGCCGGCCGCCACCAGCCAGATCAGGCCGCGATAGCGGGCCTTGCTCGAGGGCTGGGCGGGGGCCAGGGCCGGGGTGTCGGTGGGGAGCGGGTGGACGTCAGGGACGGTGGGCTGGGTAATGACGTCATCGGCGGGCATGGCCTGCGGATTATAACGGAAGCCGGATGTTGCTTTTGACGCGTCTTCGGCCGACCCTTTAGGGTCGCGTCAGTTCCGCGCTTCATCACAGGCCTTGCACATGTCCCCAGCCATCGCCCCCGTCGACGCCGTCGCGCGTGCCACCGAGCTGCGCCAGCGCATCGAAGACGCGAATTACCGCTACCACGTCCTCGACAACCCGACGATCCCGGACGCCGACTACGACAAGCTCATGCGTGAGCTGGAGGCGCTGGAAGCGCAGTACGCGGAGCTCGCCACGGCCGATTCGCCGACCCGTCGCGTGGGCGCCCGCGCGCACGGCGGTTTCGCTGAAGTCACCCATGCGGTGCCGATGCTCTCGCTGGGCAACGCGTTCGAGACTGAAGGCGACAGCGACCGCGAGAAGTACCGCGAGGTGGCCGATTTCGAGCGCCGGATCGAGCAGACCCTCGGACGCCGCGAGCCGGTGTTCTCGGTGGAGCCGAAGCTCGATGGCCTCGCGATCAGCCTGCGCTACGAAAACGGCGTGTTCGTGCAGGGCGCGACGCGTGGCGATGGCGCGGTGGGCGAGGACGTTACCGCCAACCTGCGCACCGTCAAGGCGATTCCGCTGCGCCTGCGCGGCGAAGGCTGGCCGCGGGTGCTGGAGGTGCGTGGCGAAGTGATCATGCCGCGCGCCGGCTTCGAGGCCTTCAACGAACGCGCCCGCGCCACCGGCGACAAGCCGCTGGCCAACCCGCGCAATGGCGCCGCGGGCTCGCTGCGCCAGCTGGATCCGGCGATTACCGCGAAGCGCCCGCTGGCCTTCTTCGCCTACGCCGTGGGCCGCGTCGAGGAGGGCGAACTGCCGGACACGCATTCCGCCACGCTGCAGAAGCTGCGCGAGTGGGGTTTCCCGGTATCGCCGGAAGTTTCGACGGCGAAGGGCTTCGAGGGCCTCATCGCGTACTTCCGCAAGATCGGCGCGAAGCGTGACAGCCTGCCGTATGACATCGATGGCGTGGTCTACAAGCTCGACGACTACGCCGGCCAGCAGGAAATGGGCTTCGTCTCGCGCGCGCCGCGCTGGGCCATCGCGCACAAATACCCCGCGCAGGAACAGACGACGACGGTGGAGGCGATCGAGATCCAGATCGGCCGCACCGGTGCCGCCACGCCCGTGGCACGGCTCACGCCCGTGCAGGTCGGCGGTGTTACCGTCACCAACGCCACGCTGCATAACGCCGACCAGGTGGCGCGTCTCGACGTGCGCGTGGGCGACACCGTGATCGTGCGTCGCGCCGGCGATGTCATCCCGGAAGTGGCCCGCGTGGTGGAAGACCAGCGCCCCGCACACACCGTGCCCTGGCAGATGCCGGCCACCTGTCCGGTGTGCAACTCGGAAATCATCCGTGAGGAAGGCGCGGCGGCGTATCGCTGCTCGGGTGGCCTGATCTGCGCCGCGCAGCGCAAGGAGGCGATCATTCATTTCGCGTCCCGCCGTGCCATGGATATCGACGGCCTGGGCGATCGTTTCGTCGACGCGCTGGTCGAGTTCGACATGGTCAAGACGCCGGCCGACCTTTACGGGCTCACCGTGGAGCGCTTCATCGACATGAAGCGCCGCGCCGACGAGCGCGACGGCAGCACGCCGGAGACGGTGAAGCAGGGCAAGGTCGCGACCAAGTGGGCGGAGAACCTCGTCGAGTCGATCGAGGCAAGCAAGAACTCGACGCTGCCGCGCTTCCTGTTCGGCCTGGGCATCATGCACATCGGCGAGAGCACGGCGAAGACGCTGGCCCTGTGGCTGGGCTCGCTGTCCTATGTACGCAGCACGCCGGCGCCGGTGCTGCGCGTCCTGCCGGATATCGGCGACGAGGTGGCCACGTCCATCGCGGCGTTCTTCGCGCAGGAAGGCAATGAGAAGGTGGTCGATGCGCTGCTGGCGGCCGGCATTACATTCGCCGACGAGGGCGCGCCGTCGCCCAAGCTTCGCGACCGCCTCGGCCTCGACGTGCTGCTGGATTCGGCCAAGATCAGCAAGCTCGGCCCGAAGAGCACGGCGCTGCTGGGCAAGCAGTACGCCTCGCTGGAAGCGCTGGTGACGGCCAGCGAGCACCAGTGGATCGTGGCGGGCGTGCCGCAGGCCGCCGCCTCCAACCTCACCGCCTACCTGGCGAATGAACGCCAGGCCGCCGAGCTCGCCCGCAGCGACTGGGCCATGCGCGCCTTGCTGGATGCCTTGCCGGCGAAGTCGGCGGCAGCGTTGCCGCTGGAAGGCCACACCTACGTCATCACCGGCACCATGGACACGCTCAAGCGCGATGACGCCACCGAGCGCCTCGAATCGCTCGGCGCCAAGGTGGCCGGTTCGGTCTCGAAGAAAACCACGGGCGTGTTCGCGGGCGAAGCGGCCGGTTCAAAGCTGGACAAGGCCAACGAGCTCGGCGTGCCGGTACACACCGAGGCCGACCTCATCGCCTTGCTCGCGCAACATGGCGTCGCGCCATGAGCAAGGACATGAAGCAGCTCCACCTGCGTGCGCAGACCTATGCGCGGATCCGCACGTTCTTCGCCGGGCGCAAAGTGCTGGAAGTGGAAACGCCCATGCTCTCGGCGGCCGGCAATACGGACCCGAACATCCAGAGTTTCCACACCCGCTTCAGCGGCCACGTGGATGCCGGCGCCCCGCAGCGCTGGCTGCGTACGTCGCCGGAGTTCCCGCTCAAGCGCCTGCTAGCCGCAGGCGTGGGTGACTGCTACGAGCTGGGTCGCGTATTCCGCGACGGCGAGGCCGGCGGCCGGCACAACCCCGAATTCACCATGCTTGAGTGGTACCGGGTGGGCTGGGATGAAAGCCAGCTGGCGCGCGAGGTGCTCGACCTGCTGGAGCAACTGATGCTGCAGGCCGGCCGCAACTTCAACATCGTGGAGACCACCTACCGTGGCCTGTTCCACGACGCCCTGGGCGTGGATGCGCTCACCGACCCGGTGGAGCGTCTGCAGGCCGCCCTGGGCGACGTGGGCCTCAACGGCGAAGGCCTCACCCGCGACGACTGGCTCGACCTGCTGATGACCCATCGCATCCAGCCGACCTTCACCCGCGATCGCATCACCGTGGTCTCGGACTTCCCGGCCTCGCAATGCGCGCTGGCGCGCATCCGCCACGAGGATCCGCCGGTGGCCGAACGCTTCGAGGTGTACGTCGGCCCGTATGAAGTGGCCAACGGGTACCACGAGCTCAACGATCCGAAGGAACAGCGCGCGCGGTTCGAACGCGATAACGCGGTACGTCGCGAACGCGGCGCGGTGGAAGTGCCCATCGACGAGAAGCTGCTCGCCGTGCTCGGCAAGATGCCCGACTGCGCGGGCGTGGCCCTGGGCGTGGAGCGCCTGCTGATGGTGCTGGCCGATACCGACCGCATTGCCGACGTGCTCGCGTTCCCGTTCGACGAGGCCTGAGCATGCTGAAGGCCATCCACCATGTCGCCATCATCTGCTCGGACTATCCGCGGTCGAAGGCGTTCTACACCGAGGTGCTCGGATTGAGCGTGGTCCACGAGGTGTACCGCGCGGCGCGCGATTCGTGGAAGCTGGACCTGGAAGTGTCACCCGGCGTGCAGATCGAGCTGTTTTCGTTTCCTTCGCCGCCGCCGCGCGTGTCGCGGCCGGAAGCCCAGGGCCTCCGGCATATCGCGTTCGCCGTGGACGATATCGACGCGGCCGTGGCGCGGGTGAGTTCGCACGGCGTGGCCTGCGAACCCATCCGCGTCGACGAATACACCAGCAAGCGCTTCACCTTCTTCGCCGACCCGGACGACCAGCCCATCGAGCTCTACGAAACCTGAGCGGCGAGGGTGCCTAGAACTCGAGTTCCTGCGCCGCGCACAGGTAATCCACCATCGGCGCAAGGCGCTTGAAGGTGTCGACGACGAACGGCAGCAGTTCCGTGGAGCACGCCAGGGCCTCGTCGAAGTTTTGCCCGGCGGCGAAGTTCTTCCGCTTCAGGTCTTCGATCAGCTCGTGGGTCGGATCGAACCCGCGCGGCGGCCGCACCAGGCTTTCGCCCCACCACGAAAAGCGCTCGGTGAACGCCTTCGTATGCGTGGCACGCTTCCACGAATCCGGATTGTCGGCGAGGAAGTCGCGCAGCTTTTTCAGTACCGGCGGTTCCGGGTGCCACATGCCACCGCCGGCGAAGCAGTCGCCCGGCTGGATGTGCAGGTAGAAGCCCGGCGCCTGGATCTCGTGCCGGCGCTCGTGGAAGAAGCGCGAGCCCTGCCAGTTCTTGTACGGCTGCTTGTCGTTGGCGAAGCGCGTATCGCGATGGATGCGGTACAGCGAGCCGCCGACCTTGCGCGGGTCGGCGCGGTAATGCGTGCTGATCTTCGCCAGCGGCGCCTGCAGGTCGGTGATCAGCTGCGTGAACGGCTCGCGCACGTGGCGCTCGTAGTCGGCCTTGTGGTCCTGGAACCACTCGCGGCTGTTGTTGCGGGCCAGCGCCTTGAAGAACTTGAAGGTGGCGGGCGTGAAATAGGCGGTATGCGGCATCGGTCGGTGGACTCTAGAGCAGGGTTTCGCCCCAGGCCTCCAGCTCGTCGAGCAGGGGCAGGGGCGCGCCGGGCAACAGGCGCAGGGTAGCCAGTTCGGTGGTGTAGTCGGCCAGGGTCAGCGTGGTCAGCGGGCCGTGGCGGGTGAGGCGGTCGACGCGGAAGGCTTCCCAGCGTTCGTATTCGTCCACGCTCAGGGTGTCGGGCCAGTTGCGGGCACGGTAGCGGAACAGCAGCTCGGCGTAGCGCGGGTCGCGGAAGGTGAAGCGGCCGCTGCCCAACTGGGCCGGCGGCGTCGCGCGCACTTCGGCAAGCAGGCGGCGGTCGGCATCGGGCAGGAAACCGCCGTACAGGGCCAGCTCCGGATCGCCGGCCGGCGGCATGTCCGCGGCCTGGCCGTAGACCCGGCGCAGCTTTTCCGCCAGGCCAGGGGCGGCCTGCAGCATCGCCAGGTGCTTCTCCACCAGGGCCATGTCCAGGCCCAGCCGTGCGTGGTCCGCGCCCTTCAGCACGGACAGCGGCGCCAGCGCCGGCGCGTGGTTGGCGCGCACGGTGCGCAGGGCGATCCGCTCCACGCCCTCGGGCAGGTCGGCCCGGGAGGTGAACACGCGGTCGGCGATGTCGCCGTCGTCCAGGCTGAGCAGGTCGGTCGGGTCGGCGCTGAGGTCGTACACAATCACCTCGCCGGAGCGCGAGGGGTGCGCCGAGAGCGGCACCACCACGGTGAGGCATTGCCGGCTGGCCGGGTAGCGGGACGAGACGTGGACCACGGGCGTCATCGCCGCCACGTCCAGCAGTTCGAACACGCGCTGCTTGCGGCGCAGGGCGAAGTACCAGTCCCACAGCTTGGGCTGGTGCGTGCGGATCAGCCGGGCCAGCCCGATCAGGGCCTCCACGTCGGACAGCGCATCGTGGGCGCGGTCCTGCTTGAGGTGGTTGGCCGTGGCCAGGTGCTCCAGCTTGAAGCTGGGCGTGCCGTCCTCGCGGGTGGGCCAGGTGATGCCTTCCGGGCGCAGGGCCTGGCACAGGCGGACCAGGTCGATCAGGTCCCAGCGCGAGTTGCCGTTCTCGTATTCACGGGCGTACGGCTCGTAGAAATTGCGATACAGGATGTGCCGGGTGAACTCGTCGTCGAAGCGCAGCGAGTTGTAGCCCACGCCGCAGGTGCCCGGCATGGCCAGCTGCTCATGCACCACGGCGGCAAATTCCGCCTCGGAGAGGCCTTCACGCTCGGCCTTCTGCGGGGCGATGCCGGTGATCAGGCAGGCCGCCGGCTGCGGCGGCATGTCCCGCGGCGGCTTACAGTAGACCATCACCGGCTCGCCGATGATCTCGAGGTTGGCATCGGTACGGATGCCGGCGAACTGGCTGGGGCGGTCCCGTCGCGGGTCGGCGCCAAAGGTTTCGTAGTCGTGCCAGAAGAAGGTCGGTTCGGCCATCACGCGATCATCGCATGCAGGGGGAGGGGACGGCGAGGTAGACTGGCTAATACAAAGGAGCTCCCATGACGCCAGCGCACGACGACAACCTCATCTGGATTGACCTGGAAATGACCGGGTTGGACACGGATAACGATTCCATCCTGGAGATCGCCACCGTGGTGACGGACAAGGATCTGAACGTGCTTGCCGAAGGGCCGGTGTTCGCCATCAGCCACGCGGATGCGCGCCTGCAGCAGATGGACGCGTGGAACCGCAACCAGCACATGCGCTCGGGCCTGTGGGGCCGCGCGGTGGAGTCGGATGCCACGCCGGAAGAGGCCGAGGCCGCCACCATCGCCTTCCTGCAGAAGTGGGTGCCCGCGGGCAAGTCGCCGATGTGCGGCAACTCCATCTGCCAGGACCGCCGCTTCATGCATCGCGAGATGCCGAAGCTGGAGCGCTATTTCCACTACCGCAACCTCGACGTGTCGACGCTGAAAGAGCTGTCGCGCCGCTGGTCGCCGGAGATCGCCAAGGGCTTCGCGAAGGATTCGGCGCACACCGCGCTGTCCGACATCCGCGACTCCATCGACGAGCTGCGCTACTACCGCCGTTTCCTCGGCCCCCTGGCCGGCCCGAACCCGGGCTGAGGGCACCGCCATGGATCTCTTCGCCACCTCCCTGGACTGCAACGGCCGCGCGCTCGTGCTGGATCGCCCGCGGGTGGCAGGCATCGTCAACGTCACGCCGGATTCGTTCTCCGACGGTGGCCAGCACGCCTCGCTGGAAGCGGCTTACGCCCATGCGATGCGCCTGGCGGAAGAGGGGGCGGACATGCTCGACGTGGGGGGCGAGTCCACCCGCCCGGGCGCGGACGATGTCTCCGCCGAGGAAGAAATCCGCCGCGTGGTGCCGTTGATCGAACGGCTGGCCGCGGAGACGACCCTGCCGATTTCCGTGGACACCTCCAAGCCCGAGGTGATGCGCGCGGCCGTGGCCGCGGGCGCGGGCCTGATCAACGACGTGTTCGCCCTGCGCCGCGAAGGCGCGCTGGACACCGCGGCGGAGCTGCGCGTGCCGGTATGCCTCATGCATATGCAGGGCGAGCCGCGCGGCATGCAGGACGACCCCCGGTACGACGACGTCGTGGGTGAAGTCCATCGTTTCCTTACCGATCGCCTGTTCGCCTGCGAGCTGGCCGGCATCGACCGCCGCCGCGTGCTGGTGGACCCGGGCTTCGGATTCGGCAAGAACCTCGAGCACAACCTGGCCCTGCTGCGGGCGACCGCCCGCTTCGCGGAGCTGGGCGCGGGGGTGTTCGTCGGCCTGTCGCGCAAGAGCATGATCGGCCAGCTCACCGGCCGCAGCGAGCCCGCTGCCCGGGCCGCCGGCTCCGTGGCCGGGGCACTGATCGCCGTGCAGCGCGGCGCCGTCATCGTGCGCGTCCATGACGTGGCCGCCACCGTCGACGCCCTGGCCGTGTGGCACGCCGTGAAGGCGGGCGACACCGCGCCCCGCGTGGACAAGCCCGCCATGCCGCGCTGGCCGGACGACGAGTAGCCGTCTGGCGGATTAGCACGGGCGGTTGGGCGGGGTATCATTCGCCGTCCCAGGAAGGAGTTAGCACCATGAGCGAACGTAAATACTTCGGTACCGACGGTATCCGGGGGCAGGTCGGCAGCTACCCGATCAGCGCCGATTTCATTCTCCGCCTGGGCCGCGCCGCCGGTGCCGTGCTGGCGCGCCGCCGCGCCGCCGACAAACGCCCGGTGGGTAGCGGTACCGACCGTCGTGACCCGTCGCGCAAGGTCCTGGTGGTGATCGGCAAGGACACGCGAGTGTCCGGTTACATGTTCGAATCCGCCCTGGAGGCCGGTCTTGTCGCTTCCGGCGCCGACGTCCGCCTGCTCGGCCCGATGCCCACCCCGGGCGTGGCCTACCTCACCCGTTCCCTGCGCGCCGATGCCGGCATCGTCATCAGCGCCTCGCATAACCCGCACCAGGACAACGGCATCAAGTTCTTCTCCGGTCACGGCGAGAAGCTCGACGACGCGCTCGAGGCTGAAATCGAGGCGGAGCTCGAGGCCGATTTCGCCACGGTGGCCTCCGAGGCGCTGGGCAAGGCCAAGCGCGTGGACGACGCGGTGACCCGCTACGCGGAGTTCTGCAAGTCCACGGTGGCCGACGATTTCTCGCTGGCGGGCATGAGCATCGTGCTCGATTGCGCCCACGGCGCCACCTACCAGGTCGCCCCCATGGTGTTCCGCGACCTGGGCGCGGACGTCACCACCATCGGCGCCGAGCCGGATGGCCTGAACATCAACCGCGGCGTCGGTTCCACGGCCCCGGAAGCGCTGGCCCGCGCCGTGGTCGAGCGGGGTGCGGACCTCGGCATCGCTTTCGATGGCGACGGCGACCGTGTCCGCATCGTCGACAGGGACGGCACGGTGACCGACGGTGACGACATGCTTTACGTCATCGCCCGGCACTGGAAGCAGAAAGCCGCGCTGCCGGGCCCGGTGGTCGGCACCCTGATGAGTAACTACGGGCTGCAGCGCGCGCTCAAGCAGCTGGAGATTCCCTTCGTCCGCGCCAACGTGGGCGACCGCTACGTGCTCCAGCAGCTGAAGGAGCACGGTGGCCTGCTCGGTGGCGAAACCTCCGGCCACGTGCTGTGCCTGGATCGCTTCACCACCGGTGACGGCATCGTCGCCGCCCTGGCCCTGCTTGAATCGCTCGCCGAAACCGGCGAAACCTTTGGCGCCGCCCGCGCCGGGCTGGTCAAGTTGCCGCAGACGATGGTCAACGTCCGCGTCGAGGGCGCCAAGGCCGCCCTGGGCACGGCCACCGTCCGGCAGGCCCTGGCCGAGGTGGAGGCCGCGCTGGAGGGCCGTGGCCGCGTGGTGCTGCGCGCGTCCGGCACCGAGCCGCTGGTGCGGGTGACCATCGAGGCGGCCGACGCCGCGGAAGTGGAACGGCTGGCGGGACACCTCGCCGAGGCGGTAAAATCTGCAGCCCAGGCCACCGCCTGAGCCCAAATGACGCCTCCGGCCGGCGCGGTCACCCCGCGCCGGCTTTTTCATGCCCGCAAGCAGGTAACACCATGAAGAAGGTCCCCACCCTCGATATCCGCCGCTACGACACCGATCGCGACGCCTTCGTCGCCGAACTCGGCGCCGCGTATCGTGAATTCGGTTTCTGCTGCATCAGCGGCCACGGCATTCCCAAGGACGCCATCGATGGCGCGTACGACGTGTTCAAGGCGTTCTTCGCGCTGCCCGACGACGTCAAGCGCAAGTACCACATCGCCGGCAGCGGTGGCGCCCGCGGCTACACCCCGTTCAAGGTGGAAACGGCGAAGGATTCGAAGTTCGCCGACCTGAAGGAGTTCTGGCACGTCGGCCGCGAGATCCCGCGCGATTCGAAGTTCGCCGACGTGATGCCGCCCAACGTGTGGCCGACGGAAGTGCCGGGTTTCAAGGAGAAGGGCTACGGCATCTACGAAGCGCTGGACCAGCTCGGCGCCCGCGTGCTGCGCGCCCTGGCCCTGCACATCGACCTGCCGGAGCATTTCTTCGACGACAAGATCAACGTCGGCAACTCCATCCTGCGCCCGATCCACTACCCGCCGATCGAGCAGGCCGACGTGCCCAACGTGCGTGCGGGCGCGCACGAGGACATCAACTTCATCACCCTGCTGGTGGGCGCGAGCGCGGCCGGCCTGGAAGTGCTCACGCGTGAAGGCGACTGGCTGCCGATCACCTCCGAAGGCGACGCCATCGTGGTGAACATCGGCGACATGCTGCAGCGCCTGACCAACCACGTGTACCCGTCCACCACCCACAGGGTGACCAACCCGCAGGGTGACGGCGCGCGCAAGCCGCGCTATTCGGTGCCGTTCTTCCTGCACCCGAACCCGGACGTGGTGCTGGACGTGCTGCCCTCGTGCATCACCCCGGAGAACCCGAAGCGTTATCCGGAGCCGATCACGGCCCATGAGTACCTCATGGAACGCCTGCGCGAAATCAAATTGATCTGACATCCGCTTAGCGGGTTTTTCACCGGGAGGGCCGCACAGTCGAACCTCCCGGCCGTTGTTCCCCCGGAGACACCCGCCATGACTTCCAGCCCGCGTCCGCAGGCCAAGCGTTCCTATTCCCGCAAGAAAGGTGCCGTGCGCTCGCTGGCCCAGCGTGCCCGCCGCGCCCGCACCGTGCGCGCCCGCGGCAAGGCCTAGGGCGCCACCAGGTCCGATGGATCGACCTGCTCACCCCGGTGCAGCCAGGGGTGGGCGAACACCGCCGCCAGGATGACGGCCACCCCCAGGTAAAACGCCCAGCCCAGTTCCCGCTGCTCGCCGAGCAGCGGAATCGCCAGGACGATCGCGTACACCGGCTCCAGGTTGGTCACCATCTGCGTGGCGAACGCCGAGAGGTGCCGCAGCGCCGAGAGCGCCAGGGCGAAGGGGAGCAGGGTGCAGCCAAAGGCCAGCACCACCATCAGCACGGCATCGTGCGCATCGGGCAGGACGAACGACGGCCCGGCCATGAACGGCGCGGCCAGGGTCAGGAACACGGTGCCCGCGCCCAGCTCCACGAAGGTGACCGTCAGCGAGTCCGCGTGTTCGATGTAGCGCTTGTTCAACGCGCCGAAGAACGCCACGAACAGCGCGGAGAGCACGCCCACCGCCAGGCCCAGCCGCATGTCGCCCGGCAAGCCGCCCGCCACCAGGGCCACGCCCGGGACGACGGCAGCGCCGAGCATCAGCTCGCGCGGATCAAACGGCCGCTTCGCGATCCATGGTTCCACCACGGCGAGGAAGGCCGGGCACAGCGCGATGCATGTCGCCGCGACCGAGGCGTTGGCCAGCTTGATCGCCCCGTAGAAGGTGAGCCAGTGCAGCGCCACGACCACGCCGATGCCCGCGTAAATGGCCAGCATCTTCCGCGGCGTGGCGCGTAGCCCGCGCCACACGCGGGGGACGCAGAGCAGGGCGGCGGACACCAGCAGCATGCGCCACCACACCAGCGGCAACGCCGCCAGCGTGATCAGCTTGCCGAGGATGGCGGTAAAGCCCCACAGCAGGACGCAGAAGTGGATCTGGAAGTGGGCTTTGCGAGTCGGCGACATGCGCAAAGCTTACCGGTTTTACCCTCGCGATCACTTCGTCGGCGGCATGGTCTTCCCCGGCGGCGGTGCCTTCGGCGGGGCGCTCTTCAGGTCGTCGAGCAGCGGCTGGCAGGTGACGGCGTTGGCCTTGCCGCTCTCCGGTACCATCAGCGGGGCCAGCGCGGCGATCGGCGCGGCGAAGAACAGCGCCACGGCGCCACCACCCCGCAGGATCAGCGGGCCGGCGTGCACGCCCGGGGACGGATTGGCGAAGGTGCCATGCACGTACAGCGGCGAGCGCAGTGAGAACACGCGGAAGCCCTTGGTGTGCGGGACGATATCGAGGTTGAGCTTCTCGTCCTTGAAGTTGATGTCGCCGTTGACGTTGATCAGCGCCTTCTCGGTATCCAGCGCAAACACCTTCGACTCCATGTCGCCGTCAGTCGCGACCAGGTCCGCCGCCATGCAATTGATCTTCACCACGTCATCGCCGAAGAAACGGCTGACCACGTAGCTGCCGACGTTAAGGCCGGCCAGTTCCAGCAGGGAGGAACTCACGGCGCCGTCGTTGATCAGCAGCTTCAGCTCGCCATTGGAGCTGCCGAGCAGGGCGGCCGGTGAGTTGCCGACGGCGGTAAACGAGGCATCGCCGTTCATCTCACCGAAGCTGGTCTGCATCGGGGCGAAGGTGGGGAACAGCTCTTTCAGCTTGAGGTGGCGGGCGCCGAGGTTGAGGCGGCCCTTCAGCGGCTCGGACGAACCATCCAGGCGGATATTGCTGCCCACCGTGCCTCCGGCCACGCCGAACTTCAGCGGATCGAGGGTGAGTACGGCATCCTTCATGATCAGATGCGTTTCCACGTTCTGGATCGGCAGGCGCTCGCCGTGCACGATCTTCGCGCCGGTGAAGTGCACGTCCGCGTCCATGGCGTTCCAGCGGTCCGTCTTGAACGGCTCCACCGGCAACACCTTGCCCGCCGGCTGTTTCGTCACATCCCCGCGCTCGGCCTTCTCCGCGTCCGAACCGCCGCCGACCAGCGGCGCCAGGTCACTGAAGAGCAGCTGGTTCGACTTCAGCGTGCCATTGAGGCTGGGGCGCGTGCCGCCGGTCTTGAAGGTGAGCGTGCCGCCCAGGTCGCTGCCACCCACCTTGCCGGTGAAGTTCTCGTAGGTGAACGTGCTGTCGTTCTTCTTCAGGTTGGCCTTGAGGTGGCCTTCCGTCGCGAACGGCGGTGTATCGGGCAGGGTCACGCCGGTCAGGTCGTAGAGGTGCGACATGCTGGTGCCGGAGAACCACAGGCGGATATCCAGCGCGCCGACGTTCAGCGGATCGGTCAGCGTGCCGACGAAGGCGATGTGGGTATCACCGAAACGCGCGTCCGCCGCCACGGGGAAGGGGCGATTGGCGTCGCGCAGGGCGAAGACGCCGCCGGTCTTGGCGGTCG
Source organism: Luteibacter pinisoli (assembly GCF_006385595.1). NCBI lineage: Bacteria > Pseudomonadati > Pseudomonadota > Gammaproteobacteria > Lysobacterales > Rhodanobacteraceae > Luteibacter > Luteibacter pinisoli. The sequence goes on along the minus strand of NZ_CP041046.1, from coordinate 2,731,393 downwards.
CGGCTACGGTCGATTGCTTGTAGGTGCCCTTGGCATCCCACGAGAACTCGTACACCTGTTTGCGCTTGGTGTCGTCCTTCTTGTCCTTCTCATCCGCATCGCTCTTCGCCATGGCTTTGGCGCTGGCGCCGGTGGTCTTGTTGGCCTGCGCGCGGGAATCCTTCTCCTGCTGCGCCATGATCTCGTCAAACGGAATGCCCTTGCCCAGCGGCGTTACGTCGATGCCCATCTTCACCTGGTTCTGTGCGTCATCGAAATCGATGTGGCCCTTGTCGAACGCGATGGCATTGAGTTCCAGCTGCCATTCGGAGGGGCCGCTGCTTTCCGGCAGCTTGAACGTCCAGGTGTTCGTGCCGTCCTTGCGACGCTCCAGGGCGATGGCCGGCTGGCCGAGGCGAATCTCCGGGACAACGATGCGATGCGTGATCAGCGGGAAGGGCGCGAGGCGGAAGTCGATCGAATCCAGGTGGGCGAAACGCTGGTTAGCCGCCCAGCTGGGGTTCGTGACGACGATATCGCGCGCGGTGAAGTGTGGCCATGGGATCAGGCTGACCAGTCCGCCTTCGCCGGGCTCGCGTGCCCAGTGCGCGGTGATGTCGCCCTGGATCGCGAAGGGCCGGCCAATGGCTTCGGACACCTTCTCGTTGATCGTGGGTTTCAGCCGGTTCCAGTCGAAGAAGGCGATGAACAGGATGATCGCGATGATCAACAGCAGGAAGATGCCCACCACCCACGCCAGGATTTTCCTGCCTCGCCGCATCATCGCTACTCCGCATTAGTGCATACGAGACCGTTGGTAACCCGGTAGGCGCCAAGGTTATGTGTTTTTGATGCGCATCGATTAAGCAACGTGTGTGCCGTGTGAGGATGCCACGACGGCATTCTTGCCTTATTCGCCTAGTCCACTGCCTTATTCGTGCAGCCTCGTCGTACACCCGCTGCCTAAGCTGCCATGGCAACCACCATGGACATGGCAGGGGTGAATAAAATGAGCAAGCGCACCGCGACCGTACGTACTCTTCCACGCCGCAAAGGTATCTACCTCGCGCTGGCTTCGCTGATAAGCGCTTCGTTCCTCCCCAGCACCGCATTCGCCGATTGCACGCAGATCACGACCACGGTCACGTGCTCGGGTTTCTCGGCGATTTCATACACGGTGCCGACCACCGGTGTGGTGGTTAACATCGGCGGCGATGGGCAGCTCTCCGCGCCCTTGCTGGGCGGGCCCATCCTCACCCTGACCGGCAACGGCATCACGGTGAACAACCAAGGGACGATCGACCCGAATTTGGGCGGTGCCCTGAGCATCGTTTCCGGTGGCCTGGTGGTGGGCAACGCATCGGCCAACACCATCAATATCAACAACCTTCCTGCCAGCGGCCCCACGGCGGCCGGGACGATCAAGGGTCTCGTCAACCTGGGATCCCTGTTGGGCGTCGGCGGCCAGGCCATCCTCGCCCAGAACGGCACGGGTGGCACCACCAACATCACCAACAACGGCACGATCGACATGAACGTGCTGGGCATTGGCCTGCTCAACACGTCGGATGCGCCGGCCGTCGTCTCTTACGGCGGCGCGCGGACCAACATGACCAACACGGGTTATATCCGTGGGCGCATCGGTTTCGCGCCGTCGCTGACGGCCGGGCAGGGCAATTCGTTCATCAATGCCGGCACCATCAGTGGCAGCGTCAACCTGGGCGATACCGCCACCGGCAACACCTTCACCGCGGTATCGGGATCTAGCGTCCTCGCGGAAGGCCTTTCGCTCAACGTCCTGAACCTGGTGACGGTCAGCGTGAACCTCAGCGGCAAGGGCATCGTCGATGGCGGTTCGGGCACGGGCCTCAACAACTTCCTCGTGCTGCAGAACGATGTCCTTACGCCAGGATCGGGCACGACCGGTACGCCCACCACCATCGATGCCGCGCAATACATCCACTTCCAGCACCTGCGGGTGAACAGCGGTACGTGGAACCTGCTCGGTGCGGTCGCGCTGTCCGACACCACGATCAACGATGGCCTCGTCAACTTCAACAATGCGGGTGCGTTCGGGCCTGGCACGCTGAACGCCAATGGCGGCACGATCGCGGCATCGGCTGGCGGCCTCACGCTGGCGAACAACGTTTCGTTGAACACCGGCCGCCTTACGCTGGGCGGCACGACAGCGTTCGGGATGAACGGCGTCATCAGCGGCGCAGGCGGCCTTACCATCGCCAATACGGGCATCGTGACGCTCGGCGGCGCCAACCTTTTCAGTGGCGGCGTGAACCTCAACGCCGGCGGCCTGTTGCTCAGCAATGCGGGTGCGCTCGGTGCGGGCACGTTGACGGTGGGCGCCACGGCTTCGCTCGATACCACGGCGCCGTTTAGCCTGGCCAACAACGTGGTCGTCAATGCGGGCCAGCTCAACCTGCTGGGCAGCCAGGCGCTGACGCTCAACGGATCGCTTTCGGGCGCGGGCAACGTGGTGAAGAGCGGGGCAGGCACGCTCACTCTCAACGGCGCCAGTTCCCTCACGGGCTCCCTTGGTGTCACCGGTGGCGCGCTGGCCGTGGGCGCTGGCGGCTCGCTCTCGCCCACGGGTGCCGTGTCGCTGGGTGCGGGCACCAGCATGGATCTGTCGGCGGCGGCGAACCAGACCATCGGTTCCATCGCGGGGGCGGGCAACGTCAACCTGGGCGCGCATACGCTCACGCTTAACGGTATCGGCAACACGACGTATTCCGGGGTGTTCACCGGCACCGGCGGTCTCGTGAAGCAGGGTACCGGCGTGCAGAGGCTGGCGGGTATCAACCTGTTCACCGGGGGCGTCGCGCTCAATGGGGGTGGCCTGCTGCTGGACAATAGCAACGCGCTGGGCCCGGGCGCGCTCTCCGTGGGGGGTGCTGGTGTCACCCTGGACGGGACCACCGGCCTGACCCTCACGAATGCGGTCAATCTGGGCACCGGCGCCTCCCTGAAACTGCTCGGCGGCCAGCCGCTGGTGTTCAACGGCGTGATCGGCGGCGCCGGCGCGTTGATCAAGAATGGCGCTTCGCAACTGACCCTCAACGGTGCGAACACCTTTGGCGGTGGCGTCACCCTCAATGCCGGTGGCCTGCTGCTGGGTAACGACGCCGCACTGGGTGCGGGCACGCTTACCGTCAATGGTGCCGGGACCATCGACGGCAGCGCCACGCGCACGCTCGCGAACAACGTGACACTCAACGGTGGCGCATCGCTCAACGTGCTGGGCGGCCAACCGCTCACCTTCAACGGCGTCATCTCGGGCGCCGGCGGCCTTGTGAAGAATGGCGCCTCGACGCTCACGCTCAACGGCGCGAACACCTTCACGGGTGGCCTCGATATCGCCGCGGGCACGGTGGGCATCGGTGCCGGTGGCCACCTTGCCGCGAACAACGCGGTCACCCTCAGTGGCGTGGGTAGCGTGTTCGATATCTCTGCCGCGGGTAACCAGACCATCGGCGCACTCTCCGGCGTCGCCGGCAGCACGGTGGCGCTGGGCGGCAACGTGCTTACGTTCGGTGACGCCACTAACCAGACGGTGGGCAGCACGATCACCGGCACGGCAACCGGTGGCCTGGTGAAGGCGGGTTCCGGCACCACCCTGCTTACCGGCGCGAATACCTTCGGCGGTGGCGTCAATCTGAGCGCCGGTGGCCTCGTACTTGGCAACGCCGGCGCATTAGGTACCGGCACGCTGACCGTCAGTGGTGCCAGCACGCTCGATACGTCCGCCGCCTACACGCTCGCGAACAACGTCAACCTCGGAGCCAATCTCACCCTGTCGGGCAGCAACAACCTGACACTGGGTGGCACGATCGGTGGCACGGGCAGCCTGACGAAGAACGGCGCCAACACGCTCACACTCAATGGCACCAATACGTTCAGCGGCGGTGTAAACCTCAACGCCGGCACGCTTGGCCTTGGCAACAGCAACGCGCTCGGTACCGGCGTACTCAACGTCGGTGGCAACGCGACGCTGGCGTCCACCGCGGCGCTCAACCTCGCCAACAACGTGAACCTGGGCACGGGCGCGACGCTTGCGCTGCCGGGCGCACAGAATCTCACGCTGGGTGGCGTGATCGGCGGGAGCGGCGCACTCAGCAAGAACGGCGCCTCGTTGCTGACGCTCAACGGCGCCAACACCTTCAGTGGCGGTGTGAACCTCACGGGTGGCGGCCTGCTGCTGGGCAACAACACCGCGCTGGGCACCGGCGCCCTCACGGTCAATGGCGCGGTCACGCTGGATAACAGTGCCGCGCTCAGCGTCGGCAACACGGTGAACGTGCTGGGTGGCGGCACGCTAAGCGTGGCCGGTAACCAGACGCTTGCACTGGGCGGCACCATCGCCGGCACCGGCAACGTGGTGAAGAACGGGCCGTCCACGCTCACCCTTAGTGGCGCCAATACCTTTACCGGCGGCGTGAACCTCAATGCCGGTGGTCTCGTGCTCGGGAATGCGAATGCACTGGGCGTCGGTGGGGCATTGAACGTCGGTGGCAACGCCACGCTCGATGCCAGCACGGCCCTTGCCGTGGGCAACACCGTGAACGTGGGTACGGGTGCAAACCTCGACGTACTCGGCACGAACGCGCTCACCCTGGCGGGCGCGGTGAACGGCGCAGGCAGCCTGACCAAGGATGGCCCGTCGACCCTCACGCTGGGCGGCGTCAATGGGTACACCGGTGGGACCACCATCAACGGCGGCACGCTGGCGCTTGGCGCCGGTGCGAAGCTCGCGGCCGCGGGCAGCGTTAACCTCGCCGGCGCCGGTGGCATCTTCGATATCAGTGGGGCGGGCGCAAACCAGACGGTGGGCGCGCTCTCCGGCGCGGCCGGCAGCACGCTGGCCCTCGGTGGCAACGCGCTCGCGTTCGGCAACGGCACCAACACCACGCTCAACAGCACCGTCACGGGCACGGGCGGCCTGGTGAAGGCTGGGACCGGGGTGGTGACCCTGGGGGGTGCGAGCACCTTCAGTGGTGGCCTGGCGTTGAACGCGGGCGGCCTGGTCGTCGGGAATAACAATGCCCTTGGCTCGGGCTCGCTCACCGTGGCCGGCGCAAGCACCCTGGACAGCAACGGCCCCATCGCGCTGGCCAACAACATCGCGCTTAACGCCGGGCTCACCGTGCTCGGTAACAACGCGCTGACGCTCGATGGCGTGCTCAGTGGAGCGGGCAGCCTGACGAAGAACGGCGCGGCGACCCTTACGCTCAACGGCATCAACACGTATACCGGCGGCACCCTCGTGAACACCGGCACGCTGGCGCTCGGCGCCGGTGCCAGCCTAGCGTCCACGGGCACGGTGAACCTTCTCGCCGGTACGACGCTCGATCTTTCCGCCGGCAACGGCGCGCAGCAGATCGGTACGCTGTTGGGCAGCGGCATCGTGAACCTTGGCGCGAATACGATCACCCTGGGCAGCGCGACCGACGGCACCTTTGCCGGTTCGGTGGGTGGCACCGGCGGCCTGATCAAGGTAGGTACGGGTACTGAAACGCTGACGGGCACGAACGCCTACACCGGCGGCACGCTGATCAACGCGGGCACGCTGGCGATCGGTGCGGGTGGCAGCCTGGCATCGACCGGCGCCGTCACGCTCACGGGTCCCGGCACCGGATTCGATATCAGCGCGGGCGGCAACCAGGCCATTGGCGTGCTCAATGGCGTCACGGGGAGCACGGTGACGCTCGGTGGCAGCACGCTGATCCTGGGTGGGGTCGCCAACGGTGCCTATGACGGCGTCATGGCCGGTACCGGCGCGCTGGTGAAGAACGGGCTGGGCACCCAGGAACTGGGTGGCGCGAACACGTTCAGCGGCGGTGTCACGCTCAATGCGGGTGGCCTGCTGGTGGGGAACAACGGCGCGCTCGGCACGGGCGCGCTCACGGTCGCCGGGAGCGGCTCGCTGGATGCGAGCACGGCGGTGACGCTCAACAACAACGTGGCGCTCGGCTCGGGCAACACGCTCGATCTGCTCGGCAGCAACGCGATGACGCTGGCCGGTACTGTGAGCGGTGCCGGTGGCCTCGTGAAGGACGGTGCGGCCACGGTCACGCTGACGGGGGCGAACACCTACACCGGCGGCACGACGATCAACGGCGGCACGCTGGCACTGGGTGCGGGCGGCAAGCTTGCCGCCACGGGTGACGTGGACCTCGCCGTGGCCGGTGCGGCGTTCGATATCTCCGGCAGCGGTGCCAACCAGACCATCGGCTCGCTCAGTGGCGTGGCCGGTACAACCGTGGGGCTGGGTGCGCAGACGCTGACCTTTGGTAATGCCACCGACCGCACCTACGCGGGCGCGATCACGGGTACCGGTGGCATCGTCAAGGTCGGTACCGGCGTGCAGACGCTCAGCGGTGCCAGCACGTACAGCGGTGGGACGCTGTTGAATGCGGGCGGCCTGATCGTCGGCAACAACAGCGCGCTCGGTACGGGTGCGCTGACCGTGGGTGGCCTGGCCACGCTCGACAGCAATGGCCCCGTCACGCTGGCAAACAACGTGGCGCTCAATGCGGGCCTCACCGTGCTGGGAAACAATGCGCTGACGCTCAGCGGCGTGATCAGTGGCGCAGGCGGCCTGACCAAGAACGGCGCGGCCACGCTCACCCTGACCGGCGCGAACACGTACACGGGTGGCACCAGCGTCAACGCGGGCACGCTCGCGCTGGGCGCGGGCGGCAGCCTTTCCACCGCGGGCACGGTGAACCTCGCCACGGGCGCGACGCTGGATATCTCGGGTGGCAGCGGCACGCAAAGCGTGGGCGCGCTGACCGGTACCGGCACGGTGGCGTTGGGTGCGAATACCGTGGCGCTTGGTGGCGCAGGCAACGGCAGCTTCGGCGGCGTCATCGACGGCACCGGCGGCGTGGTCAAGCAGGGCGCGGGCACGCAGACGCTCACCGGCGCCAGCACGTACACCGGTGGCACGACGATCAACGCGGGCACGCTGGCCCTTGGCGCGGGCGGCAGCCTTGCCTCGACGGGTGCGGTGAACCTCGCCGCACCGGGCACCGTGTTCGATATCAGTGGCGGTGGCTCACAGGCGATCGGTGCGTTGAATGGCGTCGCCGGCAGTGCCGTCAGCCTTGGCGGCAACGCACTGACCCTGGGTGGCGTCGGTAACGCCACCTACAACGGCACCATCGGCGGCACCGGTGGTGTCGTGAAGGATGGTGCGGGCGTGCAGGTGCTCGGTGGCACGAACACCTACACCGGCGGCACGACGATCAACGACGGCACCCTGGCCCTGGGAGCGGGCGGCAGCCTGGCGGCGACGGGCGACGTCAACCTCACCACGGCGGGCGCCGGGTTTGATGTCTCGGCGAGCGGCGCAAACCAGACCATCGGTTCGCTCTCTGGCGTGGGTGGCACCACCGTGAACCTGGGCGGGCAAAGCCTGGCGTTCGGCAACGTGACGGACCGCGCCTTTGATGGCGTGATCAGCGGCACCGGCGGGTTGGTGAAAATCGGTTCCGGCACCGAAGAGCTGGGTGGCGCGAATACCTTCAGCGGCGGCATCACGCTGATCGCCGGCGGCCTGAACGTCAGCAACGATGCGGCGCTGGGTACGGGCGCGCTGACGGTGGCGGGCGCGTCGACACTGGATAGCACCGCGCCGGTCACGCTTGCCAACAACATGGTGCTGAACGCCAACCTGACCGTAGCGGGTTCGAACAACCTCACGCTCGATGGCACGCTCGCGGGCACGGGCGCCCTTATCAAGAATGGCAATGCGCTGCTCACGTTGAATGGCGCCAACACCTACACCGGCGAGACCCAGATCAACGCCGGCACGCTCGCTCTTGGCGGGAACGCCAGCCTCTATGCGGGTGGCATCGTCTACCTTGCCGATGGCGCCGTGTTCGATCTCTCGGCGGGCAACGGCACGCAGACGTTCGGCACGCTGATCGGCAGCGGCCTGGTGAACATCGGCGGCAACAACATCGACGTGGGTGGCCCGGCCGACGGTACCTTCAGCGGCTCGATCGGCGGCACCGGCAGCCTGACCAAAGTGGGCACCGGCACGGAGACGCTGACCGGCACCAATACGTACACGGGTGGCACCTTCATCGACGAAGGCACCCTCGCGATCGGCGCGGGCGGCAGCCTGGCCGCGAACGGCGCCGTGACGCTGACGGCCCCGGGGACGGGCTTCGACATCAGCGCCGCGGATCCCCAGGTGATCGGCGTGCTCAACGGCGTGGCCGGCAGTAACGTGACCCTAGGTGGCAATGCGCTCACCCTCGCGGGCGTCGCCAACGGCGCGTACGACGGCGTGATCGTGGGCACCGGCAGCCTGGTGAAGAGCGGTGCGAGCGTGCAGGAGCTGGGTGGCGCGAATACCTTCAGCGGCGGTGTGACGCTCAACGCGGGCGGGTTGCTGCTGGGCGATGACGGCGCGCTGGGCACGGGCACGCTGAGCGTGGCCGGAAACGCCACGCTGGATACCAACAAGGCGTTGAACGTCAGCAATGACGTGGATATCGCGGCGGGCACGACGCTCGACCTGCTGGGCAGCAATGCGGTGACCTTCGGCGGCGTGTTCTCCGGTGCGGGCGGCCTGGTGAAGGACGGCGTGTCCACGGTGACCTTGACCAACGCCAACACGTACAGCGGTGGCACGACGGTGAACAGCGGCACGCTGGCCATCGGCGCGGGCGGCAGCCTGTCGGATACCGGCCCGCTCAACCTCGCCGGCACCGGCACCTTCGATATCTCCGGCGCGGGCGGTACGCAAACGGTCGGCTCGCTCGGTGGTACCGCCGGCACCAACGTCACCCTTGGCGGCAACTCGCTCGCCTTGGGTGGAGCCACGGATAACGCGTACAACGGCGTGATCACGGGGAGCGGCGGCGTCATCAAGGACGGTGCGGGCGTCCAGACGCTCAACGGCGCGAACACCTTCACCGGTGGCGTCACCCTGAATGCCGGCGGCCTGGTCGTCGGCAACGATGCGGCACTCGGCACGGGCTCACTCACGGTGGGCGGCGCATCGACGCTGGATTCGAACACGGCGGTGACCCTGGCCAACAACGTCGTGCTCAACGCCGGGCTGGACGTGCTCGGCACGAACAACATGATCCTCAATGGCGATATCAGCGGCACCGGTAGCCTGAGCAAGGAGGGCGCGGCGACGCTGACGTTGAACGGCACGAACACCTACACCGGTGGCACCTACATCAACGCGGGCACGCTGGCGCTTGGCGCGGGCGCCAGCCTGGCCTCCTCGGGCGTGGTGAACCTGGCGTCGGGCGCCACCTTCGATCTCTCCGCCGGCAACGGCACGCAGCAGTTCGGTACGCTGGTCGGTAGCGGCACGGTGAACCTGGGTGACAACGCGCTGGTGGTGGGTGGCCCCACGGATGGCACGTTCGGTGGCTCGATCGCCGGCACCGGCAGCCTGACCAAGGTGGGCACCGGCACCGAGACGCTCACCGGCGCCAATACCTATACCGGCGGCACGTTCATCGATGCCGGCATCCTGGCGATCGGCGCGGGTGGCAGCCTGTCGCCCAACGGGGCAGTGACGCTTAACGCGGCGGGCACGGGCTTCGATATCAGCGGCGCCACCAGCCCGCAAACCATCGGCTCGCTGGCGGGCGTGGCGGGCAGCAACGTCACGCTGGGTGCCAATGCGCTCGTGCTGGGCGGCGTAGGCAACGCGTCGTACGACGGCACCATCAGCGGTACCGGCAGCCTGGTGAAGAACGGGGCCGGCGTACAGGCGCTCGGTGGCCCGAACACGTTCAGTGGTGGGGTCACGCTCAACGCAGGGACCCTGGTCGTTGGAAACAACGCCTCGCTCGGCACGGGCGCGCTCACGGTCGGTGGCGCTTCCACGCTGGATGCGAGCGCCCCGGTCACGCTGGCCAACGACGTGGCGCTCAACGCGGGCCTCACGGTTGCCGGCAGCAACGACACGACGCTGGCAGGGGTGATCTCGGGCACGGGCAGCCTGACCAAGAACGGTGCGGCGACGCTGACGCTGACCGGCGCGGATACGCACACCGGCGGCACCACGATCAACGCCGGCACGCTGGCGATCGGCGCGGGCGGCAGCCTCTCGCCGGACGGTGCGGTGAACCTGGCCGGTACCGGCACGTTTGATATCAGTGCCGGCGGCAACCAGTCCGTCGCCACGCTTGGCGGCGTCGCGGGCAGCAACGTGGCATTGGGTGGAAACACGCTCACGCTCGGCGGCGCGACGGATGCCACGCTCAATAGCACGATCAGTGGCACCGGCGGCCTGGTGAAGAACGGCGCGGCCAACCTCACGCTGGGCGGGGCGAACCTGTTCAGCGGCGGCGTGACACTCAACGCCGGCGGGCTGGTGCTCGGCAACGACCAGGCGCTGGGTACGGGCACGCTCACCGTGGGCGGTCCGGCATCGCTCGGCAGCGTGGGTGCGCTCACGCTGGCCAACGACATCGCGCTCAATGCGGACCTGAACACCACCGGCGATGATCCGCTCACCCTCAACGGCGATATCAGCGGCGCGGGTCGCCTGTTCAAGGTGAACCTCAAGGTGCTCACCCTCAACGGCAACAACACCTACACCGGCGGTACCACCGTCAGCGGTGGCACCGTGGTGGTCGGCAACAACAACGCGCTGGGCACGGGTGACCTCGCCATCGATGGTGCCACGCTGCAGGCGGGTACCACGGTGACCCTGCCGAACGCAGTGAGCGTCGGCAGCAACGGCGTCACGGTGGATGGCGCGAACGACCTCACCCTGGACGGTGCACTCTCCGGCAGCGGCGGCCTGGACAAGGAAGGCACCGGCAGCCTGACCCTCGGTGGTTCGCTGGCCGACTACACCGGTGGCCTCACCGTGAACGGCGGCACGCTCACCGCCATCGAGAGTTACACCGGTGCTGTCAGCGTGGGTGCCGGCGCCACGGCGACGTTCAACGGCCCCGCCAACGACATCACGGCCGGGGGCCCTGTGGCAGGCACGCTCAACCTGGGTGGTGGTGATCTGAACGTCACCTACGGCAACCTCCCGGGCATCACCGGTACGGTCAACGGCAATGCCGATGCCACGCTGAACATCACCGGCAGCGGCGAAGGCTCGCTCGCCAACGGCGTGTTCAACGGCATCGGTAACCTCAACGTCGATGCCGGCACGCTGGCCATCGGCACGGGTACGAACGTGACCTTTGCAGGCGGCACCACGATCGGCGGCAACCTTGTCGTGAACGGCACGCTGGGCGGTCCGGTCACGGTCGGTAACGGCGGCGGCGTGGCGGGCGGGGGCACCATCACGGGCCCGGTCACGGTGGATAGCGGTACCGTGGCACCCGGCGGTATCCCCGGTGGCACCGGCGCGGCGGCGGACAACGGTACGCCTGGCACGACGCTCACCACGGGTGGCCTCAGCCAGACCGGCAACTCGCGCACCGTCATCCGTATCACCTCGCACGGCACCAGCGACCACATCGCCTCCAACGGCCCCACCACGGTGGGCGGCACGCTGGTGACCACGCCGACCGGTGGCGGCACGTTCGGTCCGTCGTCCACTTACACCGTGGTCACGTCGTCCACGCCCATCAATGGCAGCTACGGCAGCGTGGTGAAGGGCGACCTTCCGTTCCTCGACGAAGGTGTCAGCACCGTCGGCAACAACGTGATCGTCACCCTGACCCAGGCCGGTACCGGTGGCCCCGTGACCCCGGGTGGCGAGGGCGTGGGCTTCGATCAGTTCCCCGGCCTGAGCACGAACCAGCACAGTGTCGCGACCGCCCTGCAACACGCCGCGGCGTCTGGCAATGACGTCCTGCCGACCCTGCTGGGCGACCTGCGTGGCCTGCGGTCGGCCCAGGTGAACGGAGCGTTCGAGTCGCTGACCGGTGAAACCTATGCCTCGGCCGCCCAGGCCGAGCTCACCGGGCAGAGCCAGTACCAGGATTCAGTGTTCTACCGCCTGAAGCTGGAACGCGACACGGGCGAGAAGGGCACGGCCGTGTGGGCGGAGCCGTACACCTCCAGTAGCGACCTGGCGAGCAGCGCCAACGTGGCGCAAACCGACTACCGCATCCACGGCATCATCGTCGGTACGGATACGGACTTCGGCTCCGACCTGCGTGCGGGTGTGCATGCCAACTTCGCCAATGCGCGCACCGAAGTGCATAGCCGCGGTGACTACACCGACGTGGACCAGGCGGCGATCGGCCTGCATGCGCTGTACTTCAACGACAAGCAGTTCTGGGTGGAAGGCCTGGCGTCGTACGGCTGGCACAACGGTGACAGCCATCGCCGGATCAACGTCGGCGGCTTCACGCCGGAAGCGCGTGGCGATTACGACGGCAAGTCCACGAACGCCGCGATCGAAAGCGGTTTCCGCTTCAACCTCGGCAGCGCCATGCACCTGGAGCCGTTCGTCGGCGCGTACTACAGCAAGGTGAAGTACGACAGCTTCACCGAAAAGGGCGCGGGTGATGCGGACCTGAAGGTGGGTAAGGCCTCGGCCGACAGCCTGCAGTACGGCGCCGGCCTGCGTCTCTCCGGCGATATCGACCTGGGCGTGGCCAACACCAAGCTGCATCCGATCGCCATGGTGCGTTACCTGCACAACACCAAGGACGACATCAGCACGGTGAACAACAGCTTCGCCGGTCTGCCCACCGACAGCTTCACGGTGGAAGGCTCACGCCCGATGCGCAACCACTGGCAGGGCGCCGTCGGCGCCAGCTTCGACATCACGCCGGCGGCCAGCACCTTCGTGTACTACAGCACCGATCGTGGCGGGCATACCCGTAGCGATGCGGTGAACCTGGGGGTGCGGTGGAGTTTCTGATACCGGTTGGTGTCGCGAACGGCGTCGCCCACAGGGTGGGCTCCTACAACCGCGCCATTTTAGGAGCCCACCCTGTGGGTGACATCTTTCGCACCGAACTCCCAATTGCACGCGCTCGCGCTCCTATGCGGCGGTATTCATCAATGGCTGTTTAGCTCACGCCATCGCCCCAGCTCGCCGTACGATTTCGACTGCCAATGAATTCGGCCGCGCTGTCGCAGCATCTTGTCGACGAATGGTTCAGCTCGCTTGGGTCGCGGCTTCCATCGTCGTGCGTCTACAACCATCGCAGTGCCCCACGATGTAACCCCGAACACCCGGTGGCGTCCGCGCGTAGGCGTGGCCCAGATGACTTTCTTCGCAGCATCGAGAAGTACGAGCCTGCCTTCACGCTGCATCGTGGCGACGACGACGCGTCTGCCGCCTGTCTTGGTGGACCAGGCGACCGTGTGGTCGGCAGAACGGTAGACCGCGAAGTTTCCATCCGGAGTAAGCATCGCGAAGAAGGCGCCATCGGCAGAAGGGAGGGGCTGGCCTACGCCAAGCGATTGTCCTGGTCCAAGGACGGCTGCCTTGATTGTTCCGGCTGCAAGCATCATCCCTGAGCTAACGAGCAGGCACGCGATCTTGTGACGTGCGTTCATGGTCTAACCCTTGTTCAAGGCACCGGATTGGTGCGCTTGAAAGGCTAGGTGGCGCGCGCCGCGCTCAACAGAGGCGCGGCGAGCAGCGGGTCGTCAGCATTTCACTTGCATCGGTGTAGGGGATTCACCTCATCGGGTGCGACCGCGGCTCCTACAGGTGCGGGGCGGCGACCCAGTACCCGGTCGCTTTCACCCAGTCCTTGTCGATGCCACGATGCTCAACGAGCAGCGACCGCAAACTACGCGCACGCTTCGATTCGGTCGCCACCCACCAGAACGTGTCGCCCTGCGGAATCGGCAGGGCGGCAACCGCATCGTCCAGCGAGGGTGACGCACCGCGGATGAACCAGGTGACCTCGCGGGCGAGCGTCTGCTTCTCGTCTTCGGAGGCGATTTCCGCCAGCACGGTGACCTTGGTGGTCGCCGGCATTTCCTCCAGCCAGCGCCCGATCGCAGGCAGGGCGGTTTCATCGCCGACCAGCACGTAGTGGTCGTAGTCGTTCGGCACGATCATCGAACCGCGCGGGCCACCGACGCCAAGCTTGTCACCGACTTTCGCGCTTTCCGCCCAGGTGGAGGCCGGGCCGTCGCCGTGGATCACGAAATCGAGATCCAGTTCGAGCGACTCGGGGCGGAACTGTCGCGGCGTGTAATCACGCGCCGGTGAATGTTCCTTGCCCTCCGCGTACACCGGGCCATCCGGCGTCATCGTCGGCAGGTTGAACTCGCCGGTGGAGGTCGGCAGGAACAGTTTCACGTGGTCGTCCGGGGAGGCGGAAGGAAAGCCTTCCAGCTCCGGACCCTGCACGGTGATGCGGACCATGTGAGGGGTGAGGGTCTGCACCTTCACCACGCTGAGGATGCGCATGCGCACCTCGTGGCGAACGCGTTGGATCTGGTGTTTTTCACTCATCCCTGGCGCTCCGCGATCTGTTTGGCGGCGGCTTCGAGGATGCTGGCGACGCGCTTGAATTCCGCCTCGTCCCAGCTCTTGTGGTGGTTGATCAGTTGGTGCTTCAGCACATGCATTGCCTCGCGCACTTCATTGGGCACGGTCATCCGGCGCATGTGCCGGGACATCACCTGCAGGCGTTCGGTCAGCGCGTCCAGCGTGTCGCGGTTTTCGGTGAGGAAGGCGCGGCCTTCGTCGGTGATGGCGTAGAGCTTCTTGCCGCCGGTCTCCGCCTCGACCCGGGCGTAGCCCAGTTCCTCGAGCATGGTCAGGGTGGGGTAGATGGCGCCGGGGCTCGGGCTGTACTGGCCGTCGAACATCTCTTCGATGGTGCGGATGAGCTCGTAGCCGTGGCGCGGCTGCTCTTCGATCAGGGCCAGGAGCAGCAGGCGCAGGTCGCCGGTGCCGAACATGCGGCCGCCGCCAAACCGGCCGCCGCCACGGCCACCGCGGCCGCCTTCACGTTCGTCAAAGCCGAACGGGCCACCGCCGAAACGGCCGCCGCCCCGGCCGATGGCCGCGAAGTGCTCGTGGAAACGCTGGTGCAGGTCGTCGCGGAGGTGGCGCTTGGCGTGGTGGAAAAAGTGCATGGGGGTTCTCCGATATATCGTACGTAGTGATCGTACGATATATCTTAAGAAACACTCTTGGCAACCCCTCGCCGATATATCGTAGGAGACGCCTTTAGCCGAACGTGAAGGTAAAGGCGTGGAAGTTGGCCTTGGGGATCTTGATGGTGAGCACGTGGTCCTTGTAGCCGTCGCCGTCGAACAGGGTGTAGAGCTGCGAGGCCTGGACGGTGACCGGGGCCTGCGGCTTGCCGTCCACGGCGATCTCCAGGGTTACCGGGTCGTTGGCGCTGGCCACCATGTGCACCTTCTTCGCCTTGAAATGCAGGCGGATTTCGCCGCTGGCGCTGTCCAGCGTGGCGTTCTGCCGGCCGATCTCCCAGCGCCCGACCAGGGCGAACTGGTTAAGCTCCAGCCGCGCCGGGGCGGTGAAGTCACGGGTGCCTGTGCGGTCGCCCTCGGGGCTTGCGTTGTTCTTGCTGCGGTCGCTGCCGAAGTACATCTCCGGCGAGCCCAGCTGGTTGAAGTCCGGGGCGTCCTTGTCGGCGCCCGCGGCGGCGTCCGCCAGGCGCGGCAGGCCGAGCAGGGTGCGGATGGCGTTCTCCATCTCCATGTAGTTGCCCTCACCGAAGTGGTGGGCCACGACATTGCCGCGCTGGTCCACCAGGTACTCGGCCGGCCAGTACTGGTTATCCCAGGCGTCCCACGTGGCGAGGTCGTTGTCCTGGGCCACCGGGTAATGGATGTTGAACTTCCTGATGGCGTCGCGGACGTTGCCATCCTGCTTTTCGAAGGCGAATTCCGGGGAATGCACGCCGACCACCACCAGGCCCTTGTCCTTGTACTGGTCGTACCAGCGGGTGACGTGGGGCAGGGTGCGCAGGCAGTTAATGCACGAGTATGCCCAGAAATCGATGAGCACCACCTTGCCGCGCAGGCCCTGCATGGTCAGTGGCTTCGAGTTCTGCCAGGCGGCGATGCCGGCGAACTCAGGGGCGGTCTGCGCCGCGGCGGCCGGCTGGGCAAAGCCCACGGCGGCGGCCAGGAAAGCGAGGGCGAACAGGGCGGTACGGAAGCGGGGGCGCATGGGAACTCCGTTTGCGGGGGTGCCAGGAGATAGACCGGGGCAGGCCCGGCCACCTTACACCGCCTCAGGTAGGCTAAAATTGGTGTTTTGCCAGCCCAGCGAGCCAGCGGAAGCGACATGACCTCGATCAAGCAGGACGACCTCATCCAGAGCGTCGCCGACGCCCTCCAGTACATCTCCTACTATCACCCGGTGGACTACATCCGGAATCTCACCGCCGCCTACGAGCGCGAAGAGTCCCCGGCGGCAAAGGATGCCATCGCCCAGATCCTGATCAACTCGCGCATGTGCGCCGAGGGCCACCGGCCGATCTGCCAGGACACCGGCATCGTCACCGTGTTCCTCAAGGTGGGCATGAACGTGCGCTGGGACGATGCCACGATGAGCGTGGAAGACATGGTGAACGAGGGTGTTCGCCGTGCCTACAACCACCCGGACAACAAGCTGCGCGCTTCGGTGCTGGCGGATCCGGCGGGCAAGCGCATGAACACGCGCGACAATACCCCGGCCGTCATCAACGTCTCCATCGTGCCGGGCGATAAGCTCGACGTGACCGTGGCGGCCAAGGGCGGCGGTTCGGAAGCGAAGTCCAAGTTCGCCATGCTCAACCCCTCCGACTCCATCGTCGACTGGGTGCTTAAGACGGTGCCGACGATGGGCGCCGGCTGGTGCCCGCCGGGCATGCTCGGCATCGGCATCGGCGGCACCGCCGAGAAGGCGATGCTGCTGGCGAAGGAATCGCTGATGGAGCCGATCGACATCACTGACCTTCAGGCCCGTGGCCCGTCCAACCGCGCCGAAGAGCTGCGCCTGGAGCTGTACGAGAAGGTCAACGCGCTCGGCATCGGCGCGCAGGGCCTCGGTGGCCTGACCACCGTGCTCGACGTGAAGGTCAGCGACTACCCGACGCATGCCGCCAACCTGCCGGTGGCGATCATCCCCAACTGCGCGGCCACGCGCCACGCGCACTTCGTGATGGACGGCTCCGGCCCGGTGATGCTCGATCCGCCGTCGCTGGAAGACTGGCCGAAGCTCACCTACGACTCGTCCAAGGGCCGCCGGGTGAACCTCGACACGATCACCCGCGAAGAAGTGAACAGCTGGCAGCCGGGTGAAACCATCCTGCTCAACGGCAAGCTGCTCACCGGCCGCGACGCCGCGCACAAGCGGATGATCGACATGCTCAACCGCGGCGAAACGCTGCCGGTGGACTTCACCAACCGCTTCATCTACTACGTGGGCCCGGTGGATCCGGTGCGTGACGAAGTCGTCGGCCCCGCTGGCCCGACCACCGCCACGCGCATGGACAAGTTCACCCGCCAGATGCTGGAAACCACTGGCCTGCTCGGCATGGTCGGCAAGTCCGAGCGCGGCCCCACCGCCATCGATGCCATCCGCGATAACAAGGCCGTGTACCTGATGGCCGTCGGCGGCGCCGCCTACCTGGTGTCGAAGGCGATCAAGAGCTCGCGCGTGCTGGCCTTCGAAGACCTCGGCATGGAAGCGATCTACGAGTTCGACGTGCAGGACATGCCGGTCACCGTCGCCGTCGACAGCCAAGGCACCTCGGTGCATGAAACCGGCCCGAAGGTGTGGCGCTCGAAGATCGGCAAGATCCCGGTCGTCGTCGTCTAATTCGCCAGGCGGGCGGTGTGGCGGGCGATCTGCGCGTCTTCCTCGGTGGGGATGACGCGGCTGTTGAAGTCGCCCATCCACTGCAGACCCGCGAGGATCGCCTCGCGGGTTTTCACATCGTTCTCGCCGATGCCACCGGTGAAGACGAGCAGGTCCAACCCGCCTAGCGACGCGACCATGGCGGCGATCTGCTTGCGCGCCACGTGGACGAACACATCGAGCGCCAGCTTCGACGCTTCGTCGTTCGACGCATGCAGCTTGCGCATGTCGCTGATCCCGCCGGACAAGCCTTTCAGGCCCGACTCGCGATCCACGAGCGTCTCCAGCCGTTCCGCGTCGTAGCCCTTCTCACGCATCAGGTACAGCAGCACGCCGGGATCCAGGTCGCCGGGGCGCGTGCCCATGACGATGCCGCCGGTGGGGGTGAGGCCCATGGTGGTGTCGATGGACTGGCCATCGCGTACCGCGCACAGGCTGGCGCCATTGCCCAGGTGGGCGATCACCACGCGCGAGGGAAGGCTGGCACCGAGCTGGCGCACGATGGACTCATACGACAGGCCGTGGAAGCCGTAGCGCTCGATGCCGCCTTCGCGCAGGTCCGCGGGTAGCGGCAGGGTTTTGGCGACCAGTGGCATCGTCGCGTGGAAGGCCGTATCGAAGCAGGCCACTTCGGGTGTGCCCGGAAAGGCCTCGCGGGCACGCTTCACCATCGCCACCGCCGCGGGCACGTGCAGCGGCGCGAACGCTTTGGCTTCCTCCAGGTGCTGCATCAGCGCGTCGTCGATCAGCGCATGCGTGCGGATGTTCGGGCCGCCGTGCACGATGCGGTGGCCGATGGCATCGGGCGAGGGCAGCTTCTTCTCGCGCAACGTCGTCACGATCGCCTGCACCGGGTCGGCATCGCCGCCCGGTGCGTCGGCCTGGTCCGATAACAGTGGCTCGCACACCTCGCCATCCACCCGGTAAAGCCCGTATTTCAGGGAGGACGAACCGGTATTGAGGGCGAGGATGTGCCGCGGCATCAGTTCGCGTCCTCGGCTTTCCACTGCCAGTCGCGCACTTCCGGCAGGTCCCAGCCGTGTTCGCTCACGTAAAGCTTGTGGCGCTGGATATCCGCCCAGTAGCGCTGCGTGGCCTTCTCGCGTTCACCGGCAAAGCGGGGCACGCGGTTGATCACGTCCAGGGCGAGCTGGAAGCGGTCCATGTTGTTCAGCACCATCATGTCCAGCGCCGTGGTCGTGGTGCCTTCTTCCTTGTAGCCACGCACATGGAAGTTGTCGTGGTTGTGCCGGCGGTAGGTCAGCTTGTGCACGATGCCGGGGTAGCCGTGGAAGGCGAACACCACGGGCTTGTCCTTGGTGAACAGGTCGTCGAAGCGGTCGTCGTCCATGCCGTGCGGGTGTTCGTCCGGCGTCTCCAGCGACATCAGGTCCACCACGTTGACGACGCGGATGCGGATGTCAGGCACGTACTCGCGCAGCAGCATCACCGCGGCCAGCACTTCCACCGTCGGTGCGTCGCCCGCGCAGGCCATCACCACATCCGGATCGTCACCGCCGCGGCCGGCCCATTCCCAGATGCCCGCACCGGCGGTGCAATGGCGCACGGCCGATTCGATATCCAGCCACTGCCAGTCCGGCTGCTTGCCGGCGATGATCACGTTCACGTAGTGGCGGCTGCGCAGGCAGTGGTCCGCCACGGAGAGCAGGCAGTTGGTGTCCGGTGGCAGGTAGATCCGCACGATCTCGGATTTCTTGTTCGCCACGTGGTCGATAAAGCCCGGGTCCTGGTGCGAGAAGCCGTTGTGGTCCTGGTGCCACACGTGCGAGCTCAGCAGGTAATTCAGCGAGGCGATCGGCGGACGCCATTCCATCTTGCGCGTGGTCTTCAGCCACTTTGCATGCTGGTTGAACATCGAATCGATGATGTGGATGAAGGCTTCGTAGCAGGAGAAGAAGCCGTGCCGTCCGGTGAGCAGGTAGCCCTCCAGCCAGCCCTGGCACTGGTGCTCGCTGAGCACTTCCATCACGCGGCCATCGGGCGCGAGGTCTTCGTCGACGGCTTCGTACTCGGCCAGCCAGGTCTTCGGGCTGGCTTCGTAAATGGCCTCAAGGCGATTCGACGCCGTCTCGTCGGGGCCGAACACGCGGAAGCTGCGCATGTTCTGGCGCATCACCTCGCGCAGGAAACGGCCGAGCACGCGGGTCATTTCGGCCTTGTGGTCGCCCGGTGTTTTCACATCCTCGGCAAACTGCGCGAAGTGCGGCATGTGCAACGGCTTCAGCAGCAGGCCGCCGTTGGCGTGCGGGTTCATGCCCATGCGGCGCTGGCCGGTGGGCGCGAGCGACGCGAATTCCTCGCGGAAGCGGCCTTCCTCGTCAAACAGCTCGTGCGCGTTATAGCTCTTCATCCAGTCTTCGAGCTGCTTCACGTGCTCGTCGGTCTCGAACTTGGACAGCGGCACCTGGTGCGCGCGCCACGTGCCTTCCACGGGCTTGCCATC
Organism: Luteibacter pinisoli; assembly: GCF_006385595.1. Taxonomy (NCBI): domain Bacteria; kingdom Pseudomonadati; phylum Pseudomonadota; class Gammaproteobacteria; order Lysobacterales; family Rhodanobacteraceae; genus Luteibacter; species Luteibacter pinisoli. The sequence goes on along the minus strand of NZ_CP041046.1, from coordinate 2,711,192 downwards.
GACCACCTTGGGCCCGGTCCAGCCCTTGGGGCTGCGGAACACGATCATCGGCCAGCGCGGCAGCTTGGCCTGGTCGGCGCTTTCCTCGCGGGCTTCCTTCTGGATCTGGCGGATCGCATCCAGGCAGGTATCCAGCGCCGCGGCGAAGGCCTGGTGCATGGCTTCCGGTTCATGGCCTTCGACGAAGTGCGGATCGTAGCCGTAGCCGCGCATCAGGTCGCGCAGGTCGTCGTCGCCGATGCGCGCCAGCACCGTCGGGTTGGCGATCTTGAAGCCGTTCAGATGCAGGATCGGCAGCACGGCGCCGTCGGTCACGGGATTGAGGAACTTGTTCGAATGCCAGCTGGTGGCGAGCGCACCGGTTTCCGCTTCGCCATCGCCGACGACGCAGGCGACGATCAGCTCGGGATTGTCGTACGCCGCGCCAAACGCGTGGGACAGCGAATAGCCCAGTTCACCGCCTTCGTGGATCGAGCCCGGGGTTTCCGGCGCCACGTGGCTGGGGATGCCGTACGGCCAGGAGAACTGGCGGAACAGTTCGCGCATGCCGGCCTTGCTGCGGTCGATGCGCGGATAGATCTCGGTGTACGAGCCTTCGAGGTACGTGTGTGCCACCGGGCCGGGGCCGCCGTGGCCAGGGCCCATCACGTAGATCATGTTGAGGTCGCGCTGGACGATGGCGCGATTGAGGTGGGTGTAGATGAAGTTGAGGCCGGTCGTCGTGCCCCAGTGCCCCAGCAGGCGATGCTTGATGTGCTCGCGTTTCAGCGGCTCCTCGAGCATCGGGTTGTCGCGCAGGTAGATCTGCCCGACGGTGAGGTAGTTCGCAGCGCGCCAGTAGGCGTGCATGCGGCGAAGCAGATCCGGATCCAGCGTATCGGTCATGGGGAGGCCTGGGGAGCGACGGAAGTCGCGGCCCAGCCTAGGCCCGGGGGTATGGCAAACGCGTGAACGATCGTGCGGTATTAGTAGGAGCCAACCTCGCGGGTGTTGCGCTCCATCACTTTCAACGCATCTTCGGTTTTCTTGCGATTGCGTGCGGCTTCTTCTTCGCGGCTGGCGCGCTCGCGCTCGGCCAGTTCATGCGCCAGGCGGGCGGCGGCCTCGGCATCGCGGGCGGCGGCCGAGGTCATGACGGGGCGCTCGGGCACGACGGTGGTGGCTGCGGCGGTCGTCGGGGGCAGGGCGCCGGGGTCGGGCGACACGGCGGCAGGCGCCACAGGCGCGGGCGCGGGCGGCGCGGCGGCCTCGGCCACCGGCGGCGGGGCACCATCGCGCGTGCTCATGGCGCGCCAGGCGAACAGGCCAAGCAGGCTGGCGATGACCACGCCCATGACCACCGGGATCACATAGGAGCGACCGCCACGCGAACGGCGCCGCGCGGCGGCGGCCGTGCGCGCCACCTTCTCCGCGGGGCGGCTGCCCGGCGGGGCGGTGTCCAGGTGGTCGGGCAGCTTGAGCATGGCGCGCAGCAGGTCGCCATCCACCAGGTGCACACGCGGCTGGCGGCGCACGGCGTTGCGGGCGGCCTGGGTGAAGCTGCCGCGGGTGACGAGGATGCCGCGGCTGGCCGCCTCGTTCAGCATGGTGCTCAGCAGCTCCTGCACTTCGGCCAGGTCCACGAAGATCGCGTCCCAGTGGCCGCACTGCACGATCACGGTCTCGCTCTGGCGGTGCAGGCGCATGTCCAGGCCGGCGTGGGCCAAGGCCTTGAGGTCGTGCGCGGTGACGAGTTCCACGCGGTAGCCCTGCTCGCGGTAGTGCTCCGCCAACAGGTGCTCGAAATCTTGCCAGCTCAACCGGGCGAGGGCGTCGCCGGCGTCAGAGGCATGCGCGGAAAAGGCCAAAACGGACCCCCTGCCCGAGGATTAGAAAAGAGCAATCATACACTTATAGGGTATTTGCCGGAAATTCCTGCCGCTCGGCCTCGCCCACCATGGCATCGATGGCTCGCTCAATATCCTCGTCCCGCGCCTGGGGATGGACCACCACGCAGACCGACGCGGCCCGCGTGGTGCGCGTCGCCACCGGACAGCACACCCGGCCGTCGCTGGCGCGCATGGCCGGTGGGGTGGCGCGCGGCGTGTAGAACTCGCGCTGGAAGCGCTCGCCGTCCTGGGGGCCACCGGCCATGATGGAGATCCATATGTACATCCAAGGACTATCGGCGGCGCGTGCCCGGCGCGTAGAGGCAAATCCGGCAGAACACACTGTGAAACGGTTCCTTGCCGCCGGTGGGGGCCAGCCGTTACGCTTCTCGACTTGTGTCCGGGGGAAATCAGGGGATTGGAAGTGACGAAGTGTTTGTTGGCCGCCGCCGCGGCCATGTTGTTGTCCGCCTGTGGCGGCAAAGCCGTGATCGATGCCGATGCCAGCCGCATGGTGGCAGCCAGCCCGGATTCGCCGTGGCTCACCGTGGAAAACAAGGGCGCCGCCGTCCTCAACGTCAAGGGCCTGGATACGACGGCCCACGTGCAGGTGGCCCCGGATGTGGTTTCGGTCATCCAGGCGCAGCTGCGCCGTGACCTGCAGCCGAAGTACTTCACCGACCTGATCGTGGGCTGCCGCAACATGCAGGTGGTGGTCGCGGCCGCCCCGAAGGCGGATACCCCGGTGACCACGATCGACATGCAGGCCGATTGCCGCATCGTCGCCCGCGGCAAGGTGGTGGCGAAGGGCTACCGCGTCAGCCAGTCCATGCCGCTGAACGCCGCCGAGCCGCGCTTCGACGTGCAGGTGCCGGCGCTGTTGCAGTCGGCGTCGCGTGACCTCGCCAGCCAGCTGTGGACGGACGTCGTCGCCACGGGCGTGCACCGCTAAGCGAGCAGGTGCCTCAGGCCTCCGCCGCCGTCGGCGTGCGGAGGTCGTCGCGGGCCGCGACCAGGCGCTCCTGGTTGAAGCCCTGGGTCGGCGTGGCCAGCAGCACGCTGTCCGGGTCGGCCAGGCCTTGTTCCACCAGCACATCCAGCATCGCCACGCGGCTGGCCGCCAGCAGCGCGCGCCCCAGCGGCGTGCGTGCGCCCGCGTCCGCGGGATCCGCGCGCTCCGCCAGGGCCTGGACCACGCGGGAAGGAAACTGCCAGTGGCGGGCGGCGTGGAGCGACAGCCGTTCCACCTGCTGGCCGAGTGCCGCGACAAACGGGCGGCTCAGGCTGAGCTGGGCGAGCCCGGCCGCGTCGAGCTCCAGCATGATGGTCTGCGCCCCGGTCTGGCTGACCAGGCCGGCAAGGAAGGCTTCAAACGGATCGGCCGCCGGGCGGCTGAGGAACACGCAGGTGCGCGCGCAGCGCTCGGCGTGCTCCCACAGGCGGTCGCCCGCGGCGCGGCTGAGTGCGTCGGTATCGGTGCGCAGGATCGGCCGCATCACCAGCTGCATCACCACCCGGCGCAGGCCGTTCTGGCCCAGCAGGGTGATCGCCTGCGGCAGGCCGGTTACCGGGCGGGCGGTGCGGAAGTAAGCGCTGTTGGCGACGCGGATGATCTCGCCCACCAGCACGGTATCCCGGCTGATCTGCTCGGCCAGCGTGCGGCTGCTGCTGTCGTCGTTGCGCAGCGAGCGCATCAGCTGCGGCACCACCGACGGCAGGCGGGGCAGGGTGCCGACATCGAAGCGCTCCGTGCCGAAGGCATCGCGCACGCGGCGCGCCGCGGCCTGTTCGGTCGCGCTCATGGCCAGGTCGGCCGACGGCGCCACGCCGAGCAGCATGCGGTAGAAGCGGTCTTCGATTTCCTCGGCCGCGATGGCGTTGGTGGGCCCGGGGTGTTCCACGGCCACGCTCACGAAGGTATGCCCTTCGTGCTTTGCCGGGGGCACGGGCGTGCGGGCACCAAACAGCTTCCTGAAGAACCGGCCGATCACGGGCGAGACTGCCTCGATAGCAAAGGTGGGGACGTGTGATGAGTATATGCTCACGCCGACCCGCCCGGCGTCTTGCGCACAATAGCCCTCATGACCGATCTCCCACGCAGCCGCGTCGTCCTGCCGCCCGATGGCTGGGCCACCGTCCTCGACTTCCTCTGCGATCGGTTTCCCACCGTCCCTCGTGCCGACTGGGCCAGCCGCATGGCGCGTGGCCTGGTGGAAGAGGGTGACGTGACGCTGACACCCGATACGCCGTTCCGCCCCGGCGCCACCGTGGTCTATCGGCGCGAAGTGCCCGCCGAGCCGCGCGTGCCGTTCGAGGAAATGCTGGTCCATGTCGATGACGACCTGGTCGTCGCCGACAAGCCGCACTTCCTGCCGGTGATGCCGGCGGGCGCGTATGTCGAGGAAACGCTGTCGGTGCGCCTGGGCCGTCGCCTCGGCAACCCGGACCTCGTCGCGCTGCATCGGCTGGACCGGGCGACGGCGGGACTGGTCGTGTTCTCCGCGCGGCCGTCCAGTCGCGACGCCTATACGCGGCTGTTTCGCGAACGGCGCATCGAGAAGACGTATGAGGCACTCGCGCCGCCGCTGCCGGGCCTCGCGTTCCCGTATATGCACGAGAGCCGCCTTGAGCGCGGCGAGCCGTTCTTCCGCATGCAGGAAGTGCCCGGCGAACCGAATGCGCGGACCGTGATCGATGTGATCGCGCGCGGCGACACGCAATGGCTGTATCGGCTGACGCCGGTCACCGGCCGCAAGCACCAGCTGCGCGTGCACATGGCCGCGCTCGGTGCGCCCATCGCCGGGGACGTGTTTTATCCCGTGTTGCGCGAGGAAGCGCCGGGTTTCGCCGAGCCGCTTTGCCTGCTGGCACGTGAACTGCGGTTCACCGATCCGCTCGCCGGCCATGAACAAGTCTTTAGAAGCCCGCGCGAGTGGGGCGCCTCTGCTAAAATCCCGTTATCCCCACCGCACGTCCCCGGATGACCACCGCCCCTGGCTTTCGCACTGTTGCCCTGATCATCGCGAGTGCGATGTTCATGGAGCAATTGGACGGGACCATCCTGGCCACCGCGTTGCCGGCCATGGCCGCCTCCTTCGAGGTCTCGCCGCTGCACATGAGCGTGGCGCTGACCTCGTACATGCTCAGCCTCGCCGTGTTCATCCCGGCCAGCGGCGCCATCGCCGACCGCTACGGCTCGCGCAACGTCTTCCGTGCCGCCATCGCGCTGTTCACCGTGGGCTCGATCCTCTGTGGCCTGGCGAGCAACCTGCCGCTGCTGGTGCTTTCCCGCCTGTTGCAGGGCATTGGCGGCGCGATGATGGTGCCGGTGGGCCGCCTCGTGCTGCTGCGCTCGGTGCCGAAATCCGAACTGGTCAGCGCCATGTCGTGGCTACTGGTGCCCGCGCTGATCGGTCCCGTGGTCGGGCCGCCGCTGGGCGGCTTCATCGTCACCTGGGTGTCGTGGCGCTGGATCTTCTACATCAACGTGCCGATCGGCCTGGCCGGCATGTGGCTGGCCTCGAAGTACATTCCCGATATCCGCATCACCGAGCGCGTGCGCTTCGACCGGATCGGTTTCGTGCTCTCGGGTGTGTCGCTGTCGTGCCTGGTGTTTGGCCTGGAAATGGCCAGCCGCGGCGGCCAGTCGTTCAACCTGTCCACGGCGCTGATCCTTGGCGGCATGGTCGCGGGCGGCGTCTACCTCTGGTATTCGAAGCGCATCACGAATCCCATCCTCGACATGTCGCTGATGCGCTTCCAGACGTTCCGCCTCTCGGTGATCGCCGGTTCGCTCACGCGCATCACCGCCGGTTCGGTGCCGTTCCTGCTGCCGCTAATGATGCAGCTGGGCTTTGGCCTGTCGGCAGCGCATAGCGGCGTAATCACCTTCGTCTCGGCCCTGGGCGCCATGCTGATGAAGGCCACCGCCGCGCCGGTGCTGCGCCGTTGGGGCTTCCGCGCCACGCTGGTGTGGAACGGCGTGTTCTCGATGGTCTGCGTCGCCCTGTGCGCGGCGTTCCGGCCGGATTGGCCGCTGTGGATCATCTACGTGGTGCTGCTGTTCTCGGGCTTCTTCCAGTCACTGCAGTTCAGCGCGTACAACACGGTGGCGTATGCGGATGTGCCGAGCGAGCGGTTTTCGAGCGCGACGAGTTTTTACACGACGTTCCAGCAGTTGATGCTGTCGCTGGGGATTTGCGTGGCGGCCGCGGCGTTGCATCTGTCGGTGGTGTGGGGCGGGCGTGAGCATGCGGCGCTGCCGGACTTCTCGGTGGCGTTTCTGGTAGTGACGTTTATTTCGTTGTTGGCTGCGCCGGTTAGTGCGTTGTTGCCTAAGAATGCTGGCGCGGAGATGAGCGGTCATCGGGCGCGTTAAACCTCGTTGATCGTTCGACCGGGCTCGCCTTCGGCTTCGCGGTCGCGCTCTGACGCCTCTGGAAAGAGGTTCTTCGCGCATTACGGGGGCCGCCGCACGCTTTTCGCGCCGAGCGGGACATCGGCGTCGGGAGCGGGAAGGCCCTTGGGTCCGCCAGACGCGGACCTGCGGACCGGGCCGTAGGTGCCCGTGTCGCAAAGATCATTGCGTTACGCGGCCCTCCGCTTATGTCGGCCCCAAGGGCCTGACCACCCGCTGCTTCCCAAACCCCTCGAGCGCGAGGCGGCGAAGCCGCATAAAACACGCATTCTCCACGCGAATGAACCCTTACGTAGGAAGCGGGACCTGGGTCTTGATCCAGCTACCGGGGATACCCGGCATGGCGGCGAGGCGGCGGGCCTGGGCCACGAACTGTTTTCGTGGCATGTCGATCGCGCCCATGCTCACCAGGTGGGGGTTGCTCACCTGTGCATCGAGCAAGGGGAAACCCCAGCCATGCAGCAGCTGGCAGAGGCCGGCCAGGGCGACTTTTGAGCCGCCGGTGCGGGCGCTGAACATCGACTCGCCGCAGAACAGCCGGCCAATGGCCACGCCGTAGATGCCGCCGACGAGTGAGCCGCGATCCCACACCTCCACGCTGTGTGCGTGGCCGAGGCGGTGCAGCTCCTGGTACGCCGCGATCATCTCGTCGCCGATCCACGTACCGGGCTGGCCGTTTCGTGGTTCGGCGCAGGCGCGCATCACGCGGTTGAACGAGGTGTCGGCGGTGAGCCGCCAGTGCGTTGTCGCCAGTTGCTTACGCAGTGAGCGGCTGATGTGCACGCCGTCGGTGCGGAAGACGCAGCGCGGGTCGGGCGACCACCACAGGATGGGCTCGTCGGGGTTGAACCACGGGAACACGCCCTGTGAGTACGCGGCGAGCAGGCGTTCGGCCGAGAGGTCGCCGCCCCAGGCGAGCAGGCCGTTGGGTTCGACCATCGCCCCTTCCGGGTCGGGGAACTGACCGGGGCGGGCGGCGTGGAGCTGGGGCAGGCGAATCATCGGTCCGCGTACGGCGAATGGGTGAGCAGTTCGGCGCGGTAAGCCTCGCGGTGTTCGGCTTCCTGTTCAAGCGCGTCGGCCACGGCGCGGCGGAAGCCGTCGTGGGCGATGTAGTGGCGCGAGTGGGTGAGGGTGGGCAGGAAGCCGCGGGCCAGCTTGTGCTCGCCTTGCGCGCCGGGTTCGAAGCGGGCGATGCCTTCGCGGATCGCATAGTCGATGCCGCGGTAGTAGCACAGCTCGAAATGCAGGCCGGAGATTTCCACGCTGGCGCCCCAGTAGCGGCCGTACAGGGCATCGCCGCCGCGCAGGAACAGCGCCATGGCGACAATCTCGTCGCCGTCGCGGGCCATCGCCACCTGCACGTTCGGGCCGAGTTCGCGGCCCAGGTACTGGAAGAAGCGCGCGGTGAGGGCGGCGTGGTTGCCCTTCAGGTCGAAGGTCAGCTCGTACAGGCCGTGGATCTGCCGCCAGTCCATGTCGGAGAGCTCATCGCCACCGCGCATCTCCAGGGTGAGGCCGGCGGCATGCGCCCTGGCCCGCTCCTGGCGGATGTTCTTCCGCTTCTTGGCGGTGAGCGCGCCGAGGAAGGCGTCGAAATCGGGGTAGCCGCGGTTGTGCCAGTGGAACTGGTAGTCCGAGCGGGCCAGCCAGCGGTCGTCGAAGGCGTCCAGGTCGTCTTCGGCCAGGAAGTTGGCGTGGATGGACGACAGGCCAAGCCGCTCGGCCTCGTCGACAAGGGCGGCCGTGAGCTGGTTGCGCAGCACGTCCGCGCCGATGCCTTCACGCACGAGGAGGCGCGGCCCGGGTACCGGGGAGTAGGGCGACGCGACGAGCATCTTGGGGTAGTACTGCCCGCCGGCCCGTTCCCAGGCGGCGGCCCAGCTCCAGTCGAAGACGAACTCGCCATGCGAGTTGCCCTTCAGGTAGGTGGGGGCGGCGGCCACGAGGCGGCCGTTTTCGAAGATGGCCAGGTGGTAGGGCGCCCAGCCGTAGTCCTCGCGCAGGCAGCCTTTCGCTTCCATCCCGTGCAGGAACGCATGGGACACGAAGGGATTGCCATCCGGGATGAGCGCATCCCAGTCGGCAGCGGGGATGTCGCGCAGGCCCTGCAGGAAGCGGACGTCAGTCATGACGGACGGCCCCGCGCGGTGGAAGGCGCGGGGCCGTGCTCAGGTCAGTCGAGCTTGTGGTTCTGGTCGAGCCAGCGCTCGGCGTCCAGCGCGGCCATGCAGCCGAAGCCGGCCGAGGTGATCGCCTGGCGGTAGACGTGGTCGGCCACGTCGCCGGCGGCGAACACGCCCGGGACCGAGGTCGCGGTGGCCATGCCGGCCAGGCCGGACTGGATCTGGATGTAACCGTCCTTCATCTCCAGCTGGCCGTCGAAGATGCCGGTGTTCGGGGTGTGGCCAATGGCCACGAAGAAGCCCTGGACCTCGAGATCGCGCTTGGCGCCGGTGTTCACGTCCTTCACCCGCACGCCATTCACGCCGGAGTCGTCACCCAGCACTTCGTCGATGGCGTGGTTCCACAGCAGCTCGATCTTGCCGGCCGCGGCCTTCTCGAAGACCTTGTCCTGCATGATCTTTTCGGCGCGCAGCTTGTCGCGGCGGTGGACGAGATAGACCTTGCGGGCGATGTTGGACAGGTACAGCGCCTCTTCCACGGCGGTGTTGCCGCCGCCGACCACGACCACGTCCTGGTCGCGGAAGAAGAAGCCGTCGCAGGTGGCGCAGGCGGAGACGCCGCGGCCCTTGAACTTCTCCTCGGAGGCGATGCCCAGGTACTTGGCGGTGGCGCCCGTGGTGATGATCAGCGCATCACAGGTGTACTCGCCGGCGTCGCCCTTGAGGCGGAACGGGCGGTTCTGCAGGTCCACCTGGTGGATGTGGTCGAACATCATCTCGGTTTCGAAGCGCTCGGCGTGCTCGGCCATGCGGCGCATCAGTTCGGGGCCCTGCACACCCTTTTCGTCACCCGGCCAGTTATCCACCTCGGTGGTGGTCATCAGCTGGCCGCCCTGCTGCAGGCCGGTCACCATGGTCGGCTTCAGGTTGGCGCGCGCCGCATAGACGGCGGCCGTGTAGCCGGCCGGGCCGGAGCCCAGGATCAGGAGGCGGCTGTGCTTGGGGGTGCTCATGTATAATCCTTCAGGTTTGCTGCGGCTGTTTCAGTCGTACCGCTCGCCTCTTGCGGCAGGAAGCTAACGCCGTGTCGAGGTTCCGCGAGATTGCGTCGACCCGGAAGAATGGGGAAGACGGGGGTGCGATTCAAGACATTCCGCTTTGCCGGTGGCTGCCCATGTCCCCACATGGGGGCTTAATTCTGTACTTTCAGGATCTTCCTTAAGATGCGCATTGGTATCCCCTCCGAAACCAAGACCCTTGAAGGCCGCGTGGCCCTCATCCCCGCCGCCGCTGCCGACCTGGTCAGCCGTGGCCACGAGGTCTTCATCCAGTCCGGCGCAGGCACGAAAAGTGGCTACGCCGATAGCGATTATTCGGCCCTGGGCGTCACCGTCGTGGCCGATGCTGCCGCCGTTTATGAAAAAGGCGAGCTGATCGTCAAGGTCAAGGAGCCGATCGAGGGCGATCTCAAGCTGCTCAAGAAGCACCACCTGCTGTTCTGCTACCTGCACCTGGCCGCCGAGCCGGCGCTCACGAAGAGCCTGCTGGACATCGGCCTGACCGGTATCGCCTTTGAGTCCGTGGACGAAAACGGCGTGCTGCCGCTGCTGCTGCCGATGTCCGTCATCGCCGGCCGCATCGCCACCCAGATCGGCACGACCCTCCTGCACCAGCCCAACGGTGGCAAGGGCAAGCTGCTCGGCGGCATGGCCTCCACCCCGCGTGGCAAGGTCGTGGTGCTGGGCGCCGGCGCCGCCGGTGGCAACGCCGCCGCCCTGGCCGCCCAGGCCGGTGCCAACGTGGTCGTGTTCGACAAGCGCCAGGACCGCCTCGCCGAAATGATGGCGATGGGCCCGAACGTCACCGCCCTGTACCCGTACGAGTCGTCGGTGGCCGAAGAAGTGCGCACGGCCGACATCGTCGTCGGTGCCGTCCTCATCCCGTCCGCCAAGGCCCCGCGCGTCGTCACGGAAGCCATGGTCAAGACCATGGAGAAGGGCTCGGTGCTGGTCGACATCTCGATCGACCAGGGTGGCTGCTTCGAGACCTCGCGTCCGACCACCTGGAAGGAGCCGACCTACGACGTCCACGGCGTGACGCATTTCTGCGTGACCAACATGCCGGGCGCCGTGCCGCAGACCTCGTCCACCGCCATCTCGGCCGCCATCCTGCCGTACGTGCAGCGCCTGGCGTCGGGCAACGAGTGGCGCGACTACGCCCCGCTTGCCGCCGGTATCAACATCGAAGGCGGCAAGCTGGTGCACCCGGCGCTTCAGGGCATGGCATGATGCCCCGGTCTGAAGCCGGGGTGGTTCGCTAAGTGGCGCGCAGCGCGAAAGTGGTAAAGAAAACGGCCCGGGCCCAGCCCAAGGCCCAGAAGGAGGGCTTGAGCGACGAGCTCAAGCGCCGCCTGCGCGAAGCGGGAGCCCTGCTGTTGCTCCCGCTCGCCCTGTACCTGCTGGTATGCCTGCTCAGCTACAACGACCAGGATCCCAGCTGGGGTCACATGGGCGTGGCCGAGCACGCCACCAATTTTGGTGGCGCGGTGGGCGCGAACATCGCCAACCTGCTGCGGTACATCTTTGGCCTCGTTTCTTACTTCTTTCCGCTGCTCCTGCTTGCCCTGGGCATCCAGGTCATCCGCCACCGTGGCGAGCGCAACGTCCAGCCGTGGGAACCCTCCCTGCGGCTGATCGGCTTCGTGTTCTTTTTCATCACGGCGCCGGCCCTGATCTACCTCAACGTCGATTCCCCCGTGTTGCCGGAAGGCCCGGGCGGCATCGTCGGCAAGTGGGTAGGCCACGGCCTGCACCGTGCGTTTGGCGACAAGGGCGCACCGCTGCTCCTGCTGGCCGTGTGCCTTATCGCGATCACGCTGGCCACCGGCCTGTCGTGGTTCAAGCTGATGGACGCCACCGGCGAGCTGGTCATGAAGGCCGGCGGCTGGTTTGGCGGCAAGGTGCGCCAGGCCCCCGAGGTGATGGCCGCCCGTTCCGCCCGCGCCGAGCGCGAGGTGGTGAAGAAGGCCGAGGCGGTGAAGCAGGCCAGGCGTGAGCCGGTGCGTATCGAAACGCCCGCGCCCATGGTGGTCAAGAGCGACCGTGCCGTCCGCGAAAACCAGATCCCGCTGTTTACCGGGGCATCGATGGAAGGCGAAGTGCCGCCGCTGTCGCTGCTCGACGAGGCCCCGCCGCAGGGCCCGGGCTATTCGGAAGAAACCCTCGAGGTGCTGTCCCGCCAGGTGGAGCTGAAGCTGCGCGATTTCCGCGTGGAAGCCCGCGTGGCCGGCGTGTACCCCGGCCCCGTCATTACCCGTTTCGAGCTGGAGCCCGCCGCCGGCGTGCGTGGCAGCCAGGTCTCCAGCCTGGACAAGGACATCGCGCGCGGCCTTTCCGTGGTCAGCGTGCGCGTGGTGGATGTGATTCCCGGCAAGAACGTCATCGGCCTGGAAATCCCCAACACCAAGAAGCAGATCGTCTACCTCTCGGAGATCCTCAAATCCGAGCGCTACGACCAGATGAAGTCGCCGCTGGCGCTGGCGCTGGGCAAGGACATCGGCGGCAAGGCCGTCGTGGCCGACCTCGCCAAGATGCCCCACCTGCTCGTGGCCGGTACCACCGGTTCGGGTAAGTCGGTTGCGGTGAATGCCATGGTGCTGAGCCTGCTCTACAAGAGCAGCGCGAAAGACGTGCGCATGATCATGATCGACCCGAAGATGCTGGAACTCTCGGTGTACGAGGGCATTCCGCACCTGCTGGCGCCCGTGGTCACGGACATGAAGGAAGCCGCCAACGCACTGCGCTGGTGCGTCGCCGAGATGGAGCGCCGCTACAAGCTGATGGCCGCGGTGGGCGTGCGTAACCTCGGCGGCTTCAACAAGAAGGTGAAGGAAGCGGAGAGCTCGGGCCAGCCGCTGCTGGATCCGCTGTTCCGCGCCAACCCGGACATGCCGTCCATGGTCGCCGAGCCGCTGGAGCCGCTGCCGCACATCGTCATCATCATCGACGAATTCGCCGACATGATGATGATCGTCGGCAAGAAGGTCGAAGAACTGATCGCTCGTCTCGCGCAGAAGGCGCGCGCCGCCGGTGTGCACCTGATCCTGGCCACCCAGCGTCCGTCCGTGGACGTGATCACCGGCCTGATCAAGGCGAACATCCCCACCCGCATCGCGTTCCAGGTGTCGTCGAAGATTGACTCGCGCACCATCCTGGACCAGTCGGGCGCCGAGGCCTTGCTGGGCCACGGCGACATGCTTTACCTGCCGCCCGGCACGGCCACGCCCGAGCGCGTGCACGGCGCCTTCGTGGACGACCACGAGGTGCATAACGTCGTCGAGTGGCTGCGTGCGCAGGGTGCGCCCAACTACATCGAGGGCGTGCTCGAGGAAGTGCAGAGCACCTCCGACGGCAAGATCATCAACGACGCCGGCCTGCCGCAGGATGCGGACGGCGATGGCGACAGCGATAACGCGTTGTACGACCGCGCCGTGCGCGTGGTGACGGAAACGCGCCGCGCCTCCATCTCCGGTGTGCAGCGTCACCTGCGTATCGGTTACAACCGCGCCGCACGCCTTGTGGAGCAGATGGAGCAGGACGGTATCGTCAGTGCCCCGCAGCACAACGGCAACCGCGAAGTGCTGGCGCCGCCGCCCCCGAAGGATTAACCGCATGAATGCCACGAAACCGGGTGCGCTCCGCCAGCGCCCCTGGAGCCTGCTCGTCACCGGCGACCTGGCACCCAACCGCGAAGTGCTCGACGAGGTCGCCATCGTGTTCGAGCTGAACCCGTCGATCCCCGGGCTGGAACTGCGCGGCGCCGATGGCAGCACGTGCACCATCGTCCGTGAGTACCCGGCCGGCCACACCGCCGAGGTGGACGACGCGCTGGAAGTCATCTTCGCCGAACAGGGCGAGCTGGCCGAAATCGTCGTCCTCGGCCAGGAAGCCCGGCCGGCCCACGTCGCCACCCGCGCCGCGCCTTACTGGCACCGCGACGGCAAGGCCATTGCCGATATCAGCGAGAAGATGGAGGCCGGCGAGATTTCGCCAGCCGAGGCCATCGATATGCTTAAGTCGCTGTTCGAGACCGATCGCTAAAGCGCTGGAGCGTTACCAGCCGGGCTTCTGCTTGCCATCCATCATGGGCACGCAGGCGTATGCGTTGACGTACAGCGTGCCGGAATTGGTGCACTGGTAGGCCTCGCTGCCCTTTTGCAAAAGGACGTAAGCGTAGGTCGTGCCGTAATTCTGAAGCGGGACAGCCGCCTTGATTTCGAACCCCTGCGCAAGGAGTTCGGAAAACTTGGGGTACTTGTTGGCTTTCGCCTCTTCGGCGGCTTGCTGGGCCTCGTAGTCGGCCTTGGCGATCGCTTCGGCTTGTTGCTGCGTGAGCTTCTGTGGTGCGGGCGCGGCGACGAGGGGCGCGGCCAGCAGGGCCATGCAGCAGGCCCATGCGGTCTTCTTCAACGATGTCATCCTGAACTCCTTGTTGGCGTAGTCGCAGCGCGGCCTTGCTGATGCTCCTCAACACACGGCGTTCATGCCATGCTTCGCGCTGTCGCGGCGCATGGTATCCGCTCTTAAGGTGCCGTTCGACACTTAGCGCCGAAAATCGGCACGCATCTCCCGGAATCCACGCCATGAAACGCTTTCTCCTCGCCGCTACGCTGTCGTTGCTCAGCCTGAATGCCTTTGCTGCCGGCCCGGCGCGTGAGCGCCTGGACAGCTTTGCCAAGGGCCTGCACTCGCTCACGGGGCGTTTCAGCCAGACGCTGTTCGACGTGAACGGTGGGCCGGGCAAGACGACGACCGGCACGGTGGCGCTGGAAGCGCCGCGCCAGTTCCGTTGGGAAGTCACGGCACCGTCGAAGCAGACCATCGTCGCGGACGGTAGCCGGGTGTGGCTGTACGACCCGGAGCTGGAGCAGGTGACGGTGCGCAAGCAGAGCTCGGAAGAGGCGCAGAGCCCGCTGACGGTGCTGACCGACCTGTCGCAGCTCGACAAGGGGTTCTTCAAGGTGGCCGAGCAGGGCGAGCATGACGGCCTGCAGTGGCTGCGCCTGACCTCGACGGCGAAGGACCCGGCGTTCGATTTCGCCGACCTCGGTTTTGATGCGAGCGGCCTGGCCCGGATGGAGTTCAAGGACCAGCTCGGCAACACCACCCGCATCCAGTTCGCCGGCTGGCAGAAGAACACCGCCATCCCCGCCGATACCTTCAACTTCGTGCCGCCGCAGGGCACCGACGTCATCGGCGATGCCCCAGTCCTGCAGACCCAGGGCGTTAAATAATCAGCAAGCCTGCCTTTCGGTAGGAACGTCGGGGCACGCTACGGCTTACGTTGTGTCCCAGTCGCTGCGCGGTTATGCCAGACTTCGCCAACGACATCGGATGTGTTGGGGGAGGCGGGCGCATGTACGTGCTGTGGGCCATTGTGGGCGCTGTCGTCGGTGGGCTGGTCGACCAGGGGATACCTGGTGCCGTGGCCGGCTTTGCCATCGGGCTGCTTTGGGCGCGGCTGTCGCAGACGCGCGCTGAGCTGGCCGAACTTCGCACGCGCCTCGCCGCCCCGGACGTCGCCGCGGCCCAGCCGGCAACGCGAGCCCCGGCCGACGAGCCGCCTGCCGCCGCGCAACCCTGGCCCGAGGCCACCCCGCCGTTCCGCAACGTGCGCGCGCCGTCGCCGGCACCGGCGTGGAGCGGCGCTGAGCCGCCGCCGATGCCGTCCGGCGCCACGCCTGCCGCTGCGTCGGCTTCCGTCGCCGCCCCGGTGCCCCCTGCGATTCCCGTGGAACCCGCTGGCCCCTCCGCCATCGAGCGCTTCTTCGATACCGCCAAGCGCTGGTTCACCGAAGGCAATGTGCCGGTGAAGGTCGGCATGCTGGTGCTGTTCGCCGGCATCGCCGCCTTCCTGAAATACGCCGCCGACCAGGGCCTGCTGCACGTGCCGGTGTCGGTGCGCCTGAGCATCGTGGCGCTGGCAGCGATCATCGGCGTGGGCTTTGGCTGGATGCAGCGCGACACGCGCCGTTCGTTCGCGCTTTCGCTGCAGGGCGGCGCGCTCGGCGTGCTGGTGATGACGGTGTTTGCCGCGTATCGCCTGTACGGCCTGCTCGATCCGTTGCCGACCTTCGTGCTGCTGGTGGTGTTCGTCGGGTCGCTGGGCATCCTCGCGGTGCTGCAGGATTCGCTGGCGCTGGCCGTGCTTGGCCTGATCGCCGGCTTCGCGGCGCCGATCATCGCGTCGAGCGGGCAGGGCAACCATGTCGCGTTGTTCTCGTACTACGCGGTGCTCAACCTCGGCATCTTCGGCATCGCCTGGAAGAAGGCCTGGCGCATCCTCAACGTGCTCGGCTTCGTCGGCACGTTCGGCGTCGGCACCGCGTGGGGCGTGCTGGGCTACCGGCCGGCGCTGTTCAACAGCACCGAGCCCTTCCTCATCCTGTTCTTCCTGCTGTACGTCGCCGTGCCCTGGCTGCACGTGCTGCGTTCGCCGCGACGCGACCGGGTCATCCTCGATGGCTCGCTGATGTTCGGCACGCCCATCGTCAGCCTGCTGCTGCAGGGCGCACTGCTCGACTGGCAGCCGATGCCGCTGGCGATGTCGGCCCTGATCGCCGCGGGCCTGTACGTCGCCATCGCCTACGCGGTGCGCCAGCGTGAGGACATGCACCTGCTGCGCGAGACCTGGGCGGTGCTGGCCGTGGCCTTCGCCACCATCGCCGTGCCGCTGGCGCTCAGCGCCACCGTCACCGCCTGCGTGTTCGCGCTGGAAGGCGCGGGCCTGGTCTGGCTGGGCTTCCGCCAGCATCGGCGCCTTCCGCGCTGGTCCGGCATGTTCCTGCAGCTGGCTTCGGGCGTGGCCTGGGCGCTGGCGGATTTCCCGCACAGCAGCGTGCGCGGCCTGCCGTTCGTCAACGCGTACTTCATCGGTGCGCTGCTGATCGCCGCGGGCGGCGTCGCCTGCCTTTGGCAGTACGACCGGCACAGCACCTCCAAGGGCATCGGCAGCCTCGCCCGCGCCGGCCTGCTGCTGTGGAGCACGGCGTGGTGGCTGCTCGGCTTTGGCGCCGAGATCGATGCCTTCCTGCTGCCCGACGCCTCGCGCTGGGCCGGCTGGATGGCCTTGCTGTCCGTCACGGGCTGGCTGCTGGCCGAGGGCACGCGCCACGTGCGCAAGCTCGACCTCGGCCTGTTGCTGGCGTGGTCCGTGCCGCTTGCGCTGCTGGTCACCGCGGCGATGGGGCCGTACGCCAATACGTACGACCTCCAGGTGTTCGCCGGCTGGCCGCTGACCAGCGTCATCGTCGCCGCCGTCACCGGCTGGTTTTCGCTGCGTGCCATCGCCGCACACGCGTACGCCGCGATCACCGCGCAGACGCTGTGGTGGGTGCGCTGGCTGGTCCTGGTGTTCGTCGCCACGCATGTGGCCTTCGGCTTCCGCCCGGCGGTGGGCGATGGCTGGCTGCTGCTCGCCTACGTCGCGCCTTCCTTGCTGGTGACCAAGCTCGCCCTGTGGTGGCCGCGCGCGATCACGCCGCCGCTGTCCATGCACGCGGAAGGCATCCGCCGTTCGGTCGGCATCGGTGGGCTCGGGCTCAGCCTGCTTATCGGCGCGTATGCGCTCACCGTCGCCGGCAACCCCAGCCCCTTGCCGTTCATCCCCGTGCTCAATCCGGTCGAGCTGGTACTCGTCGCCGTGTTTGGGTTGATCGCCCGCGCGATGTGGGATGACGAGACACCCCCCGGCCTGCGTCGCGCCCGCCCGGCGGTGCTCGCGGTGGCCTTCTTCATCATCGCCACCAGCATGACCCTGCGCGCCGTGCATCACCTTGGCGGCGTGCCATGGGATGACCATATGCCTGCCTCCAGCCTGGCCGAATTGTGGCTTACGGTGGTGTGGAGCGTTACAGGGGTGGTCGCGTGGGTGATGGGGTCGCGGCGGGGGCAGCGGATGCTCTGGCTTGCCGGCGCGGTATGCATGGCGCTGGTCCTGGCCAAGCTGCTGCTGATCGACCGCAGCCACCTCGGCAATCTCTTCGGCATCGCCTCGTTCATCGCCTATGGCCTGCTCTGCACGGTCATCGGTTACCTCGCACCCGCACCGCCAAGGCAGGCTTCAACGAATGCAACGGAATCCCCTCATGCGCCGTGACGGACGCATCGGTTTGTTCGTGATCTATGTCGCCGCGCTGGGCGCGGTGCTCTCGCCGGCGCGCGCCGGTGACGATCCGCAGTACGCGTACGGGTGGCCGATCCAGGCGCCGAAGGGCGCGGGCGCGTACCTCGTGGAACTGCCGCGCGAGGCCTACGCCTGGGCCCAGCCCGACGCCGGGCTCGCCGATGTCATCGTGGTGGACGCCAAGGGCCGCGAAGTGGCCTCGGGCCCGTACCGTCCGGCCGCGCCGACCTCGCATCCGCTGACCCTCGACGCGCCGCTGCTGCCCGTGCCCAACGGCAGCGATGGCGTGGCCGGCCCGAGCATCCGCCGCAGCACCAACGGCGACATCGTCATCGAACCGGGCGCCGCGCCCGCCACCGGCCACGTGCATGAGTGGCTGTTCGACGCGCGCAGCACGATCGCGCCGGAACGTCTCGAATTCCCGCCCACGCAGCGTGACGCCAAGCTCAGCGTGGACATCGACAGCAGCAACAACCTGCAGGACTGGACGTCCAGCGCGTCAGGCGCGTCCATCGTCACGCTCGGCCATGGCGAAGGTGCCGTCGATGCCCGCGTGGTGAAGCTCGCCGGCATGGCCGCGCGTTACTACCGCGTGCGCACCAACAGCGACGATGCGCCGTGGGAAGCGGACGCCCGGGTCACGTTGTCCGGCAGCGTCGAGGATGCCGCCGCGCGCGACCAGGCCACGCGTGTGTGGCTGGATGCGGCAAGCACCGCCACGGCCGCCAGCGGCGGTGGCGTCGACTATGACTACAAGCTGCCCGCGGCACTGCCGGTGAGCGCGGTGCGCGTCACGCTGGGTGAGGGCGACAGCGTCGCCCGCCTGGAAGCGATCTCGGTGAACAGCGCCGTGAGCGGCGATACGCTCGGCATCATCGTGGTGACGCCCGGCCAGGACGACCAGCGGCCGCTCGGCGTGCCGCCCCAGCGTCGCCAGCTGATCCGCCTGCACTCGGCCACGCCGCTGCGTAGCGCCCCGAAACTCAGCGTGGGCTGGCGACCGGACCGCTTCGTCTTCCTGCCGGAAGGCGAGCCGCCGTACCGCCTGCAGGTGGGTAGCGCGAGCGCCCGTCGCGCCGCATGGCCCGTGGACGACGCCGTCGCCGCCCTGCGTACCCGCAACGGCCCCGCCTGGCGTCCCGAGGCGGTGACCCTGGGCGAGGCGCACCCGCTGGCCGGCGCGAAGGCCCTGACCAGCACGGCGCCGTTCGACTGGACCCGGCCGGTGCTGTGGATCGTGCTGCTGCTCGGCGCCGCCCTGGTCGCCGGCATGGCCGCCACCCTGCTGCGCAAGCCGCCGCCGGCCGATCCAGGCGACCCGGAGGCCCATTGAGGCAGTGTGCACGGTGAACGCGCGATAATGCGCGTCCACCGTACGCGTTGAGCCCCATGCCGTCCTATTCGCCCCCCGGCCTGTTCGCCGAACCCGAAGCCCTCAAGCCCCTCGCCGAGCGCATGCGCCCGCGCAGCCTCGACGAGATCGTGGGCCAGGTGCGCGTGGTGGGCGAGGGCAAGCCCCTGCGCCGCGCGCTGGAAGCGGGCAAGGTGCATTCGATGATCCTGTGGGGGCCGCCGGGCTGCGGCAAGACCACGCTCGCGCTGCTGGTTGCGCGTTACGCGGATGCGGATTTCCGGGCGATTTCCGCGGTGATGAGCGGGTTGCCCGATGTGCGCAAGGCGCTGGCCGAAGCCGAGGGTAATTTCGCCCAGGGTCGGCGCACCGTGTTGTTCGTCGACGAAGTGCACCGTTTCAACAAGGCCCAGCAGGATGCGTTCCTCCCGTACATCGAACGCGGCGTCATCATCTTCGTCGGCGCGACCACGGAAAACCCGTCGTTCGAACTGAACTCCGCGTTGCTCTCGCGCTGCCGCGTGCACGTGCTGGACGCGGTCAGCCCGGACGACATCGTCGCCGCGCTGCGCCGCGCGCTGGCCGACAGCGAACGTGGCCTCGGCGAGCTGAACCTGAGCGTGGACGATGCGTCGCTGAAGCTGATCGCCTCCGCCGCCGATGGCGACGTGCGCCGCGGCCTCACCCTGCTGGAAATCGCCGGGGAACTTGCCGACGACGGCCGCATCGACGACGCCACGCTCGTGCAGGTACTGGCCGACCGCACGCGCCGCTTCGACAAGAGCGGCGAGCAGTTCTACGACCAGATCTCCGCGCTGCATAAATCCGTGCGCTCGTCCGATCCGGACGCCGCCGTGTACTGGCTCACCCGCATGCTCGACGGCGGCTGCGATCCGCTTTACCTCGCCCGGCGCATGACCCGCATGGCGGTGGAAGACGTCGGCCTGGCCGAGCCGCGCGCGTGGCGCATGGCGCTGGACGCATGGGATACGTACGAGCGCCTCGGCAGCCCCGAAGGCGAACTCGGCCTCGCCCAGCTGGCGATCTGGCTGGCCATTTCGCCGAAGAGCAACGCGGCGTACATGGCGTACAACAAGGCCCGCGACGTGGTGAAGCAGATGGGCACGCTGGATGTGCCCATGCACCTGCGCAACGCGCCAACCAAGCTGATGAAGGGCCTCGGCTACGGCCAGGGCTACCAGTACGACCATGACGCCGAGGGCGGCGTGGCGCTGGACCAGGTCTGCCTGCCGGATGAACTGGTCGGCACCACGTTCTACGAACCCGTCGACCGTGGCCTCGAGCTCAAGCTTCGCGAAAAGCTCAACGCCCTCCGCGCCGCCCGTGCCGCCGCCCGCGAGAAGTAAGCCGCGTCAGTGGGCCTTGTCGGTGTCGAGGGTGGTGTAGAGCTTGCCTAGCGCCGCGGTCTTTCCGCGGATCACGTCCATGTCCGCGCCCACCAGTTCGGCAGGCGTGAGCTCCCGCCCGAAGAACCGCTTCAGGATGTCTTTCGGCGAGGCGTCGAAGCCTTCGGCCATCAACGCCGCGTAGCGCTTCTGGAAGTCGGCGGGATCCTTCGTCGCCATGGCGAACATCTTCGTCGCCAGCAGGCCGGCGTTGAGGTAGTTCACCAGGTACAGCGGATCCTGGAACATCAGGCGCTTGCCAGCCCATGCGTGGGACAGTTCGGGATCGATCGCCGGCCAGATCTCAAAGCGCTTCGTGATATCCAGCGTGAGCGCATCCATGTCCGCCGCGTTGCGGATCTTTCCGGCCACGACGCCGTCGTAGATGCCTTCCTCCAGTTGCGCTTCCTCCGCGGAGGTGAAGATCTCGAAGGTCATCTCGTCCAACTGCGCCTGCAGGTAATACGCCTTCGCCGCCGGATCGTTCGTGTGCTGGTAGAGGTATTCGTAGAACAGCATCTCGTTGAGGATGGCGATGCCTTCGTTCATCCAGCTGGGGCCGTGGTTGAAGAAGGGCGACACGCCGTGTTCGTTCATCAGTTGCGTGTGCATGGCATGGCCGCCCTCGTGCGCGACGACGCTGGCCGCCTTCACCGTGGGCTGCCACACGCCAAGGAACAACGTGCCCGGTGCGCCCGGTGCGGTGATCGAGAAGTTGTCGTCCTCGCGCGTGCCCTGCACGGTGGCGAGATCCGTACGCTTCGTCGCCGGATCGAGCAGTGCGCGGAAATGCGCGGTGTAGTCGGCGCCGAGCGGGGCGAGTGCCGCAGGGATTACCTCGCGCAGCCGGGCTTCATCAAACGCGGGCGGGGTGAAGCCGGGCAGCGGCATGCTCAGGTCCCAGCTGTGTGCCTGGTCGACACCAAGGCGACGCGCGGTGTGGGCGGCGCGCAGCGTCTGGTAGGCCTGCAGTACGGAGGCCTGTGCCTCCACGGCGTTCGCCGTGGCATCGACGTCGGCGCGGGTGAAGAGGCGGCCGAAATACGTGGCTTCCGGTGCGTCTGCAAAGTGGTGAAGCTTCGCGGTGCGGTCGCCCAGGCGGACGATGCCGGCAAGGATCGCGGCATAGGTCTCCGACGATGCCGCCAGCGCCGCCTGCTTTTGCTTCCACGCCTGCTCGCGCACGTGGCGGTCCGGGTCCGTCGCGAGCATGTCGGCGTCCTTGCCCGCGTCGAGGTCGCCCTTCGCGGTATGGACCGTGCCGTAGTGGGTGGCTCGGCGGGTCTTCTGGTAGATGGCCCAGAACGAGCTGCTGTCCTGGTCCGCCAGCGAAGACTCAATGGCTTCCTCGCTTTCGGGCAGTTCATGCGGTAGATCGCGCGTGGCGCGTTCCAGCAACCAGTGATAGTGGGCGAGGGCAGGCAAGGCGGTGGCATCTTTCGCGAAACCGGCATCGCCGACATTGCGCAAGGTTTTACGCGTGCGCTCCGCCACGCTCGCCGCGGCGTCCCCCACGCTCGACGCGGCGTCCTTCGACGCATGGTCATCGATATCCAGCGCCGTACGCAGGTGCAGCCACGCCTGGTGGCGCTGGTTGCGGGCCATCAGTGCTTCGCCGCGGTGGATGTACTCGAGCAGCGCCGCGGGCGTGGGCTTGTCGAGCACCGGCAGGGCCTCGCTGTCGGCCAGCAACTGCGTGCGGTCGGCCGCTTCGGCGGCGGCGCTGGGGAACCAGATCGACGGATCGATGCGGCGGTCCTCGGCGTGGGCGGCGGCCGTGGCGAGGGCGAGGCAGAGGGCGAGGTGGCGTTTTGTCATGCCTGCACGCTAGCAGCGCGTGGCAGGCCGTGCTTTACCCGGATTAGCGCGACCGACGCCAGGCCGTGGGCGTCACCGCATGCACCGCGCGGAACGAGCGCGAGAACTGCGCCGCGCCGGCGAAGCCGCATTCCAGCGCAATCTCCAGCAAGGGACGGCGCGTGCTGCGCAGCAGCTGCGCCGCACGCTCCACGCGCAGGCGGCGCAGGTAATCGCCGGGCGTGCAGTGGTGGAACAGCCGGAAGCTGCGCGCCAGGTGCACGGGATGACGCCGCCGCGAGATCGGCCAGCGTGGCGTTGCGTGCCGGGTCTTCATGCAGGTACTCACGCACCCGGCGCAGCCAGCCCGGTTCCATGAGCGAGAGCTCGGCCATGCCGCGGCCGGTCTCCGCCAGCACATCCAGGGCAAGCGACTGCACGCTGAGCTGGGTGTGGTCGTCGTCCACCGCCATGGCCTGCACGATCTGGGCGCCCATGGCCTGCAGCGTGCGTGAGCGATGCACGAGGGGGCGGCCGTCGAGCCGTGCGCGGTGCTCGGCCAGCAGGCCGCTGAGCGTGTCGTCCGGGGCGAAGATCACCTTGCGCGTGTAGGCGTTGCCAAAGCGCTGGGCGTGCGAGGCATGGGCCGGGCAGTAGAGCAGGTCGCCCGCGGCGTGCTCGTTGCGCATGCCGAGGATGCTTTCCTCGTAGTGGCCTTCGACGACCAGGCAGAACCACGCCTCGTCGTGGCGGTGCTCGGCCATGCGGCCGCCGGGCCGGTACGCCGATACGTGCAAATCCACGATGCCACTCATCGCTCACTCCCTGGCCATGACCCCGGGGACTATGCGCGGCACGGCCCGGACCCCGCAAGACCCCTGCCAAAAGGCGGATATCGAACGGGGGCGGGCGGTCGTACGCTCGGGCAACCACCACGGGAGAGTCGTCATGCGCCTGACTATCGCTACCCTCATCGGCGGACTCGTGATGTTTTTCTGGGGGGCCTTCGCGCACATGGTGCTGCCGCTGGGCAACATGTCCATGCGCGCGCCGCTCGACGAAACGCGCCTCCTCGACACCATGCGCACGGCCCTGCCGCAGGAGCCGGGCATCTACGTGCTGCCGTACTTCGACATGGCCACGCGTGGCGACGACAAGGCCGTGCAGGCGTATGTCGCCAAGACGGAAGCCAACCCCTACGCCTTCATCGTCTACCAGCCGCAGGGCCGCAACCCGATGGCGATGGGCCACAACCTGTTCCACCAGTGGCTGAGCGACACGCTGGCCGCACTGCTCGTGGCCCTGGTGATGCTGCGCGCGGGCGCGAGCTTCAGCCGCGGCCTGCTCATCGGCCTCGCCTTCGGTGTGTTTACCTGGTTGAGCCTCAGCGTGCCGTTCTGGAACTGGTACCGCTTCCCGGCGCCCTTCACCTTCGGTTACCTCATCGAACAAGCCTTCGGCTGGCTGCTCGCCGGTGCGGCGATGGGCTGGTGGTTGTCGCGCAAGCGCGCCTGATCGCGCCGGCGTGATCCTGCTTAGTCGAAGAGGCCGGTGGCGTGGTACGCCTCGATGATGTTGTCGAAGGCATCGATGTCCGCGCGGCCACGCGCAACGAGTTGCGCCCCTTCGATCGCGGCGAAGATCGCCAGGGCGCGAGCGTCCAGCAGGTGCGGTTCGGTGTCGGGGTGTCGCGCCTGCAACACGCCGCGCAGCCAGTGCGTATTCACCGCGGTGAAACGATCCACTTCCACGCGGGCGATGTCGGGCAGGTCGTTGTACTCGGCGGCCATGATCCCGCACAGGCACATCTTGTTGTCGTCGGCGAGCGCCTTGCGGAACGCCGACGTATAGACGTCCATCAGCGCGCGATGCTCACGGGGCGTCGCCTGCAGCTCCTCCAGGAACACCTCCGCCTCGTCGGCGTAGCGCTTGGCTAGCGCCGAGGCGAGATCGCCCTTGGTGGGGAAGTAGTAGTGGACGCTCGCACTTTTTACGCCCACGTCCTTGGCGAGCTCGCGGAAGCTCAGGGCGTTGTAGCCGTGGTGCTGCACGGCCACCCGGGCCGCCGCCATGATGCTTTCGCGCATGTTCGTGGTCATGCGCCCAGTCTACCAGAGGCAGCTATCTATCGGTTGATAGGGGTTGACAGCCGCGCCAGACCGGCCTAGCCTTCGCCTCATTCCATCTATCTATCGATCGATAGGTAGCTCCTCATCAGGTGCCCCCCCATGAAAATCTACGACCGTTCTGGCTTCCCCAACCCCGCCCGCATCCGCATCGTCCTGGCTGCCAAGGGCTTCGACACGGCCGTCGAGTTCGTCCCGGTAGACCTGATCGCCGCCGAGCACAAGCAGGACGCGTTCCTGGCCAAAAACCCGTCCGGTGTCGTGCCGGTGCTGGAACTCGACGACGGCACGCTGATCTCCGAGTCCACCGCCATCACCGAATACTTCGACAACCTCGACGGCGACCCGATCCTCACTGGGCGTACGCCGAAGGAGAAGGCCGTCGTCCACATGATGCAGCGTCGCGCCGAGGCATATGTCACCGACGCGATCGGCCTGTATTTCCATCATGCGACGCCGGGTCTTGGTGCATCGTTGAAGGCCTACAAGAGCCCGGAGTGGGATGGACGCGACGCGATGGGCCAGCGCGAGGGCGAGAAAGTGCGTGCCGGCATGCGGTACTTCAACGAGATTCTGCAAAGCCGTCCGTACCTGGCAGGCGATGACTTCTCGATGGCCGATATCACGCTGTTCGCAGGGCTGATGCATGCGGACGTCTCGGGCATCAACGTGCCGGCGGACTATGCCGCGCTGCTCGACTGGCGGGCGCGCGTGTCCGAGCTACCCAGCGTCAAGAACCGCACCGGCCAGGCCTTCCTGCAGGAAGACCTGACGCGTCTCGGGTTCTGATCAGCCCGCGAGCGGCGCCCCGGCACTCGTTGGCAGTTGTGAGGCATAGGCCCGTTGATACGCGGGCCGTGCTTCACCCCGTGCAACGTAGGCCGCAAGTTTCGGGAACTCATCCAAAAGGCCCGACATCTTCAGGCGGATCAGCACGGAGATCATCATCAGGTCGCCGACGGTGAAGCTGCCTTCTAGCCATTCCGCATCGCCGAGTCTGGCGGAGAGCTGGCCCAGCCGGTTGCGGATGCGATCCAGCACCAGCGGCATGCGCTCGGCGGCCCACGGCTTATCGGCTTCGACGATACGCGCGATGGTGAGGTCCAGGATCGGCGGCTCGACCGTATTCACCGCGGCGAACAACCACATCAGCGCACGCGCCCGGGCGTTCGCATCGTCGGGAAGCAGGACAGGCGATTTCTGTGCGATATGGAAGACGATCGCCCCCGATTCGAAGAGGGTGAGGTCGCCTTCCTGGAACACGGGGATCTGCCCGAAGGGCTGCAGGGCCATGTGTTCCGGCTCCTTCATCGCCTGGAAGGACACCGGGCGCAGCTCATAGGCCAGGCCGGCTTCCTCCAGCGCCCAGCGCACCCGCGTATCCCGTGCCAGGCCCCTGCCGCCGTCCGGCGAACGCTCGAAACACCGAAGGATGATGGACATCGTCTGGCTCCTCGTGGCGGAAGAAGATCGGCGGCGCCTACCTTAAGCCTTTTCGACCGCGCCTGCGTCGACGGCCAGGGCACGCTGGATCGCGTCGCCCTTGCGCTCGCTGTAGCGGCTCACCAGATAGTCGCTGCGGCCGCGCACCATCAGGGTGAACTTCACCAGCTCCTCCATGACATCGACCACGCGATCGTAAAACGGCGACGGCTTCATCCGCCCGTGCTCATCAAACTCCTGCCATGCCTTCGCCACCGACGACTGGTTCGGGATGGTGACCATGCGCATCCAGCGGCCCAGCACGCGCAGCGCATTGACCACGTTGAACGACTGCGAGCCGCCGCACACCTGCATCACGGCCAGCGTCCGACCCTGCGTCGGCCGCACGCTGCCGTCTTCCAGCGGCAGCCAGTCAATCTGGTTCTTGAACACCCCGGTGATCGTGCCGTGGCGCTCCGGGCTCACCCACACCTGGCCTTCCGACCACAGCGACCACTCGCGCAGGCGCTGCACCTCGGGGTGGCTCGACGGCACGCTATCCAGCAGCGGCAATGCATGGGGATCGAAGACACGCGTCTCCGCGCCGAGGTGCTGGAGGATGCGCTCCGCTTCCAGGGCCAGCTTTCGCGAGAACGAGGTGGGGCGCAGCGAGCCGTACAGGAGAAGGATCCGCGGCGGGTGGCCGGCGTCGTCCGCGGCCCGCAGCTGGTCGGTGTCCGGCGGGCGCAGGTGGTCGAGATGCAGGTGGGGCAGGTCGGTCGTCATGGGATTGCTCGGGCTTCAACGTTTCCAGTATTCTAGAATAATGGAAACAAACGTCGCCATCGACTCCCTCGCCGCACTGGGCCACGCCAAGCGGCTGGCCATCTTTCGCCTGCTCGTCGTCGCCGGCCACAAGGGCCGCATGGCCGGCGACATCGGCGACGCCCTCGGGATTCCCGGCGCCACGCTGTCGTTCCACCTGAAAGAACTCCTCCAGGCCGGCCTGGTCACCGCCGAACCGCAGGGCCGCTTCGTCTGCTACCGCGCCGCGTTCGATGCGATGAGCGGCCTGATCGCCTACCTCACCGATAACTGCTGCGCTGATGATCCGCAGGGCGGCTGTGCCCCGCTGAAACGAGAAACCCGATGACCACGTCTCGCCGCATCCTGTTTGTCTGCACCGGAAACTCCGCACGCAGCGTGCTCGCCGAAGCGACGCTGCGCGCATGGGGCGCCGGCCGCTACGAGGCGTACAGCGCCGGCAGCCAGCCCGCCGGCCGGATCAACCCCTACGCCATCGCCACGCTCGACGCCGAAGGCATCGCCAGCGATGGCCTGCGCAGCAAGTCGTGGGATGAGTTCGCCGGCGACAACGGGATGCCCGTGGATGTCGTCGTCACCGTCTGCGACAGCGCGGCCGCCGAGCCGTGTCCGGTGTTCTTCGGTGATTTCATCCGCACCCATTGGGGTCTGCCCGATCCGGCCGCCGTCGAAGGCGACGACGCCACGAAGCGCCACGCCTTCGCGGCGGCGCACGCCACGATCAAGGCGCGGCTGCACGCGTTCCTGGCGTTGAGCGATGGCACCTGGTCCGATCGCGAGGCACTCACCGCGGCCCTGCATCGCATCGGCCATATCGAGGCGGCGGATTCCCCTTCGCGCGCTTGACACACCCGCCATCGACGGTGCATTTGATAAGACACTCCGCCATGCCAAGCTGAGGTGTCCGATGGACGACGTACTCATCGTAGGCGCAGGCCCCACCGGGCTGGTGCTGGCCTTGTGGCTCACGGCCCAGGGCGTGAAGGTCCGGATCATCGACAAGAAGGACGGCCCCGGTGACACCTCCCGGGCCATGGTCGTCCAGGCCCGCACCCTGGAGCTCTACCGCCAGCTCGACCTGGCCGAGACCCTGCTCAAGCAAGGCCACCACATGGCGGCTATCAACATGTGGACGAAGGGCAAGCCTGCCGCCCGGCTGATCTTCGCGGACGCCGGCAAGGACATCTCGCCGTACCCCTATCCGCTGGTCTATCCGCAGGACTACCACGAGCGCACCCTGGGCGAGCGCTTGGCCAGCATGGACGTGACCGTCGAGCGGCGCACCGAGCTGGTCTCGATGGAGCAGGGCGATGACTCGGTCACCGCTCGCCTGCGCCGTGCCGACGGCAGCGAAGAAACCACCACCGCGCGTTACCTCGCTGCCTGCGATGGCGCGCGTTCCACCGTGCGTGAGCAGCTGAAGCTCGGTTTCGAAGGTGGCACGTACCGCTCGGTGTTCTACGTGGCCGACGTGACGCTCGCTGGCTTGCAGCGGCCCGAGGAAGGCCATGTGTCGATCGAGCACGGTGACTTCGTACTGGTGCTGCCGTACGGCACCGAGGGCAAATCACGCCTGATCGGTTCGATCGACGACGAGCGTGCCGAGCGGGCGGAAGAACTGACGTTCGAGGACGTGCACCAGGATGCGATCAAGCGCATCGGCGTCAGTGTGGAGGAGGTTACCTGGTTCTCCAGCTACCGCGTGCATCACCGTGTGGCGGACACGTTCCGACGCGAGCGGATCCTGATCCTCGGTGACGCCGGCCACGTGCATAGCCCAGCGGGCGGGCAGGGCATGAATACCGGCATCCTCGACGCGATCAACCTGGCGTGGAAACTTGCTGCGGTCCTCCAGGACAACGCACCGGATGCCTTGCTCGACACCTACGACCGTGAGCGCCGCGGCTTCGCCCACCAGCTGGTGCACAGCACGGACCGCGCGTTCACGATGATGACCGCCGGTGGCAGCGTCGCGGACTTCCTGCGGGTGAACATCTTCCCGCACGTGGCGGGTGCGGCATTCAAGCTGGAGATGGCGCGCGAGGCGATGTTCCGGCTGATTTCGCAGACGTCACTGGCGTATCCCGAGAGCGCGTTGAGCGACGGGAAGGCTGGCGAGGTGAAGGGCGGCGATCGCCTGCCGTGGGTGAAAACCGAAGGCGGCGACAACTTCGCGCCGCTGGACCGGATCGGCTGGCAGGTGCACGTGTATGGCACGGCCCAGCCGGAGCTGCGGGCCTGGTGCCTGCACCGGGGCGTGGCGCTGCGGGACTTCCCCTGGCAGGCGGAGTACGCCAAGGCCGGGCTGGCTGAGGATGCGGCCTACCTGCTGCGGCCGGATACCTGGGTGGCGCTGGCCGAGCCAGGCGGGGCGGTGGAGGCGCTGGAGACGTATTTCTCCAGCCGGGGTTTCCAGCCCGGGCGGGCCAAAGCCCCGGAGCCCATGCGATAATCAAAGACCGCCAACCACGGATAGCCCCACCATGCTGGATCCCGCACTCCTGCGCGGCCGCCTTGCCGAAACGGCAGAACGCCTCCGCGCCGCCCGCCATTTCGACCTCGACGTTGTCACCATCGAGCGCCTGGAATCCGAGCGCAAGGCCCTCTCCACGGAGACCCAGGAGCTGCAGAACCTGCGTAACACCCGTTCCAAGGCCATCGGCCAGGCGAAAGCCAAGGGTGAGGACGTGGCGCCGCTGATGGCGGAAGTGGCGGGCATCGGCGACACCCTGAAGGCCAACGAGCAGGCCCTGGCGGATGTCCAGGCCAAGCTCGCGGATATCAGCGCCGGTATCCCGAATATCCCCGATGCCGAAGTGGCCATTGGCAAGGACGAGACGGAGAACGTCGAGATCCTGCGCTGGGGCCACCCCAAGGCGTTTGATTTCCCGGTGCAGGACCACGTCGACCTGGGCGGCCGCCACGGCTGGCTGGATGCCGACGCGGGTGCGAAGCTGAGCGGTGCGCGCTTCACGGTGCTGCGCGGCCAGCTGGCCCACCTGCATCGCGCGCTCGCGCAGTTCATGCTTGACCTGCACACGACCCAGCACGGTTACCTTGAGCACAACGTGCCGCTGATCGTGAATGCGGATTCGATGTACGGCACGACGCAGCTGCCGAAGTTCGAGGACGACCTGTTTGGCGTCAACGTCGACGACAAGAAGCGTTACTTGATTCCGACCGCGGAAGTGGCGCTGACCAACCTGGTCCGCGACAGCATCGTCGAAGCCGACCAGCTGCCGATGCGCATGACGGCCCACTCGATGTGCTTCCGTGCGGAAGCCGGCAGCTACGGCCGCGACACCCGCGGCATGATCCGCCAGCACCAGTTCGAGAAGGTGGAGATGGTGCAGATCACCGCCCCCGAGCACAGCATGGCGGCGCTCGAGGAAATGGTCGGCCACGCGGAAACCGTGCTGCAGAAGCTCGGCCTGCCGTACCGCAAGGTGATGCTGTGCAGCGGCGACATGGGCTTCGCCGCCGCCAAGACCTACGACCTCGAAGTCTGGCTGCCCAGCCAGAACACCTACCGCGAAATCAGCAGCTGCTCCAACTGCACCGACTTCCAGGCCCGCCGCATGCAGGCCCGCTGGCGCAACCCGGCCACGGGCAAGCCGGAGCTGGTGCATACGCTTAATGGCTCGGGGCTGGCCGTGGGCCGTACGCTGGTTGCTGTGATGGAGAATTTTCAGCAGAAGGATGGGAGCATTGAGGTTCCTGAGGTGCTGCGGCCCTACATGGCTGGGATCGAAGCCATTAGCTGACCCGTTCAGGTACAATCGGCGCGCTGGGGCAATCCCGGCGCGCTGCGAAAAAATACGGAGAGATGGCCGAGTGGTTTAAGGCAGCAGTCTTGAAAACTGCCGTAGGTGTAAGCCTACCGTGGGTTCGACAAGGCGGCGCAGCCGCCGCAGGACGCCCGGAGGGCGGTCCCGACCACCGGGAGGAATTCGTCGCGAAGCGGCGAACAATCCCACTCGGCGTCCGAGCCACCTGGACGGTGATCGGAGCGAGAGTACGGTGCAGGCGCGCAATGCGCTGAAGAAAATACGGAGGGATGGCCGAGTGGTTTAAGGCAGCAGTCTTGAAAACTGCCGTAGGTGTAAGCCTACCGTGGGTTCGAATCCCACTCTCTCCGCCAAATGCGATTTTTCCAAGTAAAATCAGTAACTTGGACAAGATCGCAAAATCCGTCGTCGGGACACATTTCGGGACACACAAGGTCCCCGAATGCGCATTCCGCACTACCTGCAAATGGCCCCCTCCGGCGTCTGGCATTACCGCCAGCGCGTGCCCGTGTTGCTTGCCTTCCTGCTTGGCAGGGCGGTCATCAAAAAAAGCCTCGCGACGCGCGACCTCGCTGGTGCCCGCGACCTCGCCCTCCAGTGGTGGCGTGCGTATGATGAACTGCATACACACGTGCGGAAGTTCGCAATGGCAGGGATGACGAAAGACGTGCGGTTGCTCGTTGAGCGATTGAAGAAAAACGGCACGCACTACCGGCTCGTCACGAAGCCCGACGGCACCATTGAAGTTGAAGTCACGGGACCCGAAGACCACGCAATGGCGATGGAAGCCATTGCCCGCATCGGTGAGCTCTACAAAGAGCCGTACGTGCGCCGCGCGGACATCGTCGCACCTGACGCACCTGACGCACCTGACGCATCGTCTTCGACCCGTCCGCCCCCGCCACCCGTGCCGGCACCTGCCACGCCGCGTGTGGCGAGTACCGCCCACCTGCCCGACGTTCCAATCGGCAAGGCCATCGACCAGTGGGAAAACGACATCCGTGCTGGAACGCGCCCCAAGACCCTGGTCATCAAGCGGATGGCGGTGGCCGACTTCGTCAAGTCCTTCGGGCTCAAACGCCCTGTCCATGATGTCACGCGGGTCGAAGTCGGCCAGTGGGTCTCCGAGCTCCGTGCAAGAAACCTTGCCACGCCGACCATCGTCAACCGCATCTCGTATCTCAAAGGCTTCCTCGATTGGTGCAAGGGGAAGGGGTACATCGAATTTCCCCGCAACGACTCGCCGGCCGCAGGCCAGGTGTCGTACAAGGCGCGCGAAAAACGCCTGCGGAAAAAGCACGGCTACCGTGCATTCAATGACGCGCAGCTCAAGATTCTCTTTGCACCGGGTGCCATTGCAAGGCTCAACAGTGAAGCGCGTCTTGGCTCCTGGATGGGGCTCTATCTTGGGGCGCGGGTAAGCGAAATCGGGCAGCTGGCACTCGATGATTTTTTTGATGTCGACGGCATGCCGTGCATGCGCATCACGAACGAAGGCGACGGGCAAAGCACGAAGAACGATTTTTCCAACCGTACGATTCCGGTCCATCCCGAGCTCATCCGGATGGGACTGCTCAAGCGCGTCGAGCGTCTGCGGAAGAGAGGCGAGACGCGCTTGTTCCCGAAAGTCGGCAAGGGTGCGATGAATGGCGCGGGCGACTGGTTGTCGAAAGCCTTTGGCCGCCACATCAAGCTCGCGTTGCCCGCACCGGATGTCGGGAAACTCGGCTTTCATTCGTTCCGGAAAACGGTCATCCAGACCCTGCAGGCCGCAGGCGTCACTGCCGAACTCCGTGCGGCGTACGTCGGCCACGAACTCGACGACGAGCATCACAACTCGTACGGTATGGATGCACCGAAAGACCAGGTGTTGGATGCCATCCTCAAACTCGACTATCCCGTGAGACCGGAAGCGGACAGCGTCGTGTGACGACGACGCCCGGCCCTCAGGCATGCCTGGAGGCATGCGGGGTGGCGCATTGCGCTTGATGTGTCGCGGCGCGATGTCTGAAGGGCCGTGCTAGTTGCCGAAACTTCCGAGCGGGCGGCTGGACGGGAATTCGAGCGAGGGCCTGCGAACTTCGGCTGACCAACGGTCGTTGCAGATGCGCAACGCTTCGTCCGCCTCGGCCAGTGCCTGGGGGGGCGGCACTCGCGCGAGCGCCGTGAGGTATGCGGCGACCCAGAACTCGCGCTGGGATATCGGCGTCGTCGGGGTCGGGTTGGAGGGGTGAGGCATGGAATGTCCTTAAGGGGGGGATTTCCATCCTTGCCCTGTCCGGTGAAACGTCAACTGGACAACTTGCCGCGCGACATGGGGCGCGCGTGACAGTTCGCACGACGGCCATCTGGTGCCGGCGCGTCACCGGAAAAATTGAGCGTTGACCGGTGACAAATCAGCGCGGCATCGGACAAGTGGGCGGGGGGCGGGTGGCGCAACGTGGCAACCAGCCGGATGAACGGACCCGTTTTCAAGGCCGGGGCGCGTTGGAATCAATCGATAAGATTTATTCCACCGCAGGTGAGGCGGCCGTTCTGTGGTCGGCCTAACCTAATGCCAGTGCAGTTTCCCCCCATTGTCGGCGGCCACCCCCGGACTGCCGACCTACCGGAGTAAATGAGATGGTTGACGAAAACGGTCCCCACTACTTTGTGGCATTCCAAACCCCCGGCCCGAAGTGGGTCCCGGGCGTAAAGTACAACGAGCAGCCGGAATTCATGAACCACGTCGGTTACATGAACGAGATGCAGGAGAACGGCCAGACCGTCCTCAGCGGTCCGTTCATGAAGAAGGCCGGCGGCCTCAACGGTGAGCTCGAAGAAGGCGGCATGACCATCTTCAAGGCAGCCGACATGGAAGAGGCAACGCGCATTGCCACCGACGACCCCACCGTCAAGTCGGGCATGCTCAACGTTGAGGTCAAGATGTTTTGGGTCCCGTTCCACACCTGACCCAACCCTGGCGCCGCTCACTCCTCCGGAGCGGCGCCATTTCCGTTTTACCGTTTCTCGAAGACGCCGAAGTAGGTATCGCCGGTCAACGTCGGCCGTTGGCCGAGCCGCGAGATGTAGCCGTCGAGGCAGCTTGAAAGGTCGGTGTTTTCCATCCCACCGTACGTTTCAAAGAGCGCAAGGAATCCGCGCGAACGCGCCAAGTCCCGCGTTCTTCCGATAACGCCCGCAATACCGTCTTCAAGCACCACCAGAAGGGTGCCGCGCCGCACCCCGGCCATGAGTGCCGAAACATGGGCAGGCGTCGCCGCCGCAAGCGACGCATAGCCTGACACGACAACATCCACCCGCGACCGGCAATGGACTTCGTCTATTGAGACAGGCTCGACCGTGGCCGGAACGATGGCGGCCACATCGGATACCAGTGCATGGCTCAAATGGTGCCAGGCGCTGGGGGCAATGTGCCTTGCATGGACGGACGGAAACGTACGGTCGTTGTCGATGAGGTGCGCGAGGAACCCGAGCAGCTCGGAACCTGGACCACACCCCGTCGCTGTGACGGAAAGGTCGAGGTGTTCATCGAGCCGTCCATTGAGGATGTCCGCGCAGCTGTTGAGTTGCAGGCGCATGAACTGCGCCCGGCTCGCCGCGTTGGCAAAGCCGTGGGCAAGGCGGGCGATGTCACCGGCCGGACCTTCCCGTGCCGCCTCGCCAACCGGACAGTTGGCATTCGCGCGAAGCTCGCGCACGGCTGCGGCGAGCGCCGCGTCGATACTTTTTTTGTCGGATGTGGCGCGGTAGAACGAATCAAGCACGCTGTTCACCGTTTCGAAAAACGGTGGGCCCATCAGCTGGTTCATTCTTGTCCTCGTTGCCATACAAGCGCACCCGTCCAAGACAGGACCCGTGCGCTACACCAGTGGACCGCAAGTTCGTGCGCAGGAAAACCGCTCGGTCGGAATGACACTTATTCGTTGACGAGAGGGTGAGAAACGCTGGTCGACGGCGCAAAGCGCCGCCTTGCTGGCTGTTCTGGTACACCGGCCCCCTCGCGACCGGTCGGCAGGATGAGCATGCCGCTCACACAATCCCGGGAATGCCTGCTGCCTCGGGTATGGGGTGCGGACTGTCGGGCGCAATGGTGTCGCTCGGGCAGGGAGTGGTGGCGACATCCCCTGTGGTGGAATAAGACAAATCGCACCCCGTGCGTCGCCGGTCCGCCCGAGGTTTGGCATAAGGGTCTCCGGGTGCCGGGGGACACCGGAAATCACGGGCAGACGGCGCTTTTGCACCCAGTCATTTTGCGTTGGTCGACGCCGCCTCGCGGTGTGGCCAGCGTGCCCGTCAACCGACCAGGAGTGTCCATGAACCATGCCGTTGCACGTCGCTTTTCCGTCCGCGTTCTACTCACCGCGACCCTTCTGGCCGTTGTCCTTGGCGCCAGCGTGAAGGCCCAGGGCACGGCTGGGAGCGTCTTCGGCCATGGGCCCGCTGGCGGCGAGGTCACGGTCACCAGTTCAACCGGCGCGCAGCGCCACGCAACCATCAGCAGCTCAGGGCGCTACACCATCTCCCCGGTTCCGACCGGCGTCTGGACCGTGGCACTGTCAACCGGCGGGCAGGCTGTCGATACACGGAAAAACATTCCCGTGACCGTGGGCCGTGGTGCGCAGATTGACTTTGCCTGCCCCAACGACCAGTGCGCGCAAGCGAAGTAATCGCGAGACCATCACGGGTGCCGGCATGGGCCGGCACCTCCTTTGCACCGGCCCTACTGGCCGAGGATTGCGCGCGCTTTGCCGACGAACCACGCGGGTTCCGGTTCCGGATTTCTAAAGGCGCAGTTTCAGCAGGGGTTCCGCTCCAGCGGTGAGCGCACAAAGGCGCATGCGTTCAACGGCGTTGGACACGAGCATCGCCGCTGGCATCAAGTCCATCCCGGGCGGGTCGGGTCGGGCTGCGATGTCGGCATGGAATTGCGCGACGTGGAGTGCAAGCAGGAAAAGGGCAACCGTTGTCGACAGGGCTTCAATATCGGGGCGAACGTTCCCCATCGCAGACAGTTGGGCCACGGGAAGACTTGCGATGGCCTGGACGAGGGGGCGGGCGATGTCGTGCAGTGCCCACGCACACAGTGCATCGTCATCGAACACGCGGACGAAGGGTGCTTCGCAGTAGCCGTTGAGGTCGTCCGGTGGCGGGCACCAGCACATCCATTGGCCCGGATTGTCCGGGTCGCGCTCGAGCGCATGGCCGGTGGCTCCAAGGAGCGGGCGCACGACATCCGTCCATTCAGTGGGGACCGGGGTGTGACGTTGGGGCAGGGCGTGCATGACCCTTTTTTTAGCGCGGAGGCGAGGGCGTGGAAGCGCTGTGCGGCCGATTGCCACCTTGACGGCTGCGCTGCCGGGGCCAGGCTTGGGCCATGACTGCATATGTGCCCGTTCGCCCGACGCCGTTTCCCCCTGCCGCCGTTTCCCTCTGGCCCGGAGAAAGCGCCGTCGAGCGGGCATGGATCGCAGGCGAGCTCGCCTATGTCATGGAACCTGCAGGCGTGAACGTGGGGCGCGTGCCG
The DNA here is from genome assembly GCF_006385595.1 of Luteibacter pinisoli. NCBI lineage: Bacteria > Pseudomonadati > Pseudomonadota > Gammaproteobacteria > Lysobacterales > Rhodanobacteraceae > Luteibacter > Luteibacter pinisoli. Next base: position 2,675,356 of record NZ_CP041046.1, on the reverse strand, counting down.
GAAGGCAACTCAGGCCACGCGACCCGTTTTCCATGGGTCGCGTGGTCCGACGAACTCCACGGTCACGCCGACCTGACCTCGGGCATTTACCGGGGTGATGTAGGTGGTCTTGCGGACTACTGCATCTCGCAGGTCAGGCGTGCGCTCGTCATGGTCCACTACCGGCCCCTGCTCATGTCGCGACTGCAACGTGTGTCAGCCGAAACGCTGGACGCAACACTCGAGTGGCTTGTCCTTCTGCTGGACCATCAGGGCCTTGCCGTTCCCCAATTCCTGCCCGGTCATCTGGAAATCAACCTTCTCGACCCAGGCACGCATCCCCCGCCTGGTTTCGAGCGACTGACCATCGCCGACTGCCGGCGGGGTGCTGCGCTGCTCCGTAACCCCTCTCATTGGCCGCACGGGCTCGCGCTTGTGAGCCTCATCGACGAGCTTGCACACCAGGAATCACGTCGGCGGCTGGACAACCTTCCGACAGCACAGGGGGTGCGGCAGACCGCGAGACTCTAGGGCGGACTTGCCGGGTCGCGGGAGCGCCCTGCAGCCGGAGTGTCTTGTGCGCTGATGGCAACCTTCTCGTCCCGTTTCCGCTGGAGACGGATGAGCATCTCCTGCGCTTCCGTCGCGGCGACCGCGCCGTTGACGAGCAGCTTTTCGAGTGGCGTTCCGGCCGCCTGCAACAACGTACGCGCATGAGCCTTGATGTAGGAAACAGCGAGGTCAAGCCGACCCAGCCCGGGGCTGACATAGGCGGTCGAGGGGGCGATGCGGACGGCAAACATGGGCGAGGAGACCTCGCTACAAACGCGGCTCGTGGGAGGTGCGTGGAAGACGAAATACCGGATTTCATCGACAACGGTCCCCGGCACACTGGCGTCACCCGGATGGATGGCTACGACAGACGCGACAACGGTCTCACTCATGGCTTTTCCACGGCTGCGGGTGAGGGGCGGGCAGTGCGCAACGCATCGCGCAGCGCTTCGATAAGCACGGCTTCGTCGAGCATGCTCTCGACGTCCGGGGCATCGGGTCGTACGGCAACAAGGGTCAGGGCGACCCCTTCCCGCCCGTCGGTGATGGTCGCCTCATGTGTTCCGGAAAAACGTGCTGCAACGGCGAGCAACGCGGCCTCGGTCACGAGCGTTGCGTCAAAATAGCGCTCGACGCGAGCGAGATGGGCATGGGTCATTGGTGGATTATCAATCGGGCCGGACTTGGGTGGTATCGGGTTGACCCCCCGGCAGCGAATAGGTGTTATTCCGCTGCACGATTGCCGGATGGCATTTGGCCGCATCGTCTCTGGCAAAGTTCGCCCGTCTTGTATCCCGTGGTTCTCAGGACAACACGCGCGGCACTCGGGCAGCGTCAGGAGTGGGCCGCTCCGCGCCGGCAGGCCAACCGTCGAGGCACAGCGGCGGACTCAAAATCGGTTTGTGACCGGGTGCGGACAACACCGCCTTGACTTGCCACCCGGCAATGCAACCATGGCGCCCATGACCTTGCTTCGGAGACGGGGAGTGGACATCGAGCAGTATTTCATGGACCTCACCGCCGAATCCCAGGCGCTCAAGAACCGAATCCGGAACCTGATTCGGGACCAGCACTGGCTTTCTGATGGTGAATGGAAGGAGTCGGTGGTGCGCGCGATGATTCGCCGCATCATCGGGCAGGACATCGGGGTGGCGCGTGGATTCGTCGTCAGTGGTGAAAGGGCGTCCAGCCAAATCGACATCCTCCTCTATGACGCCTCGCAGCCGGTCTTGCATCGGGACGGCGACTTCGTGGTCATCACGCCCAATGCCTGCCGGGGCATCATCGAGGTCAAGACAAGGCTGACGCGGACACGGCTTGAGGAAGCCATCGACAAGCTCGCCGACGACGCCGATTTTATCCGGGCGTCAGGCGGGAACCGCCTCGATTTCGTCGGCCTCTTCGATTTTGAAACCGAGTTTGGGATGGAAGCCAGTGAAGATGCACTGCGCATGCTGGCGGAGATTGCACGCCACGAGCGCGCCCGGGTCGTCGACCACGTCGTCCTTGGCCGTTCGACCTTCATGCGCTTCTGGGACAAGGCCGAGGACACCGTGCGGCCGGGACACTGGTCGCTCTACAAGCTCCAGGACATGGCGCCCGGCTATTTCCTCCACAACCTCGCGCTTAGACTCTCGTCCGTACCACCCGGAACCGAGGAGGACTGGTTTCCGCGTAACGGCAAGCAAGCGTTCCGCAGGGCAGATGTGCCACTGGGCCGGGCGCCGCGCCGTGCCTCCCAAAGCCCTGCCGCGCGAAGGCGGCGGTGACCTCCTCCGGTGCCGCCGTCTGGTGCGACGAAACACTGTACGCAGCGCTGTGTGCCAGGCGCGCCAATAGTTGCCACGCCATGCCGTGCAGCGACACGTTGCCCGCCATGACGCCTTGACAGACGCGATGCCCAGGGTACACCTGTGTCTTTGCAGGAGCTGGCATGGAGACGACCTCAAGACAACTGGCCGAGGCCATGGCGCCGTCGGGATGGCGGTTGGAAAAAGCACCAGTGGGCCAGCGAAAAGAGCGCTGGGGCTGGAAGATGGTGCATGGGCCGACGGGCAGTGAGGTCACCTGCGACCTGCTCGGGCAAATCGGGCGCACGTGGCGGGAGTTCTGCCGCATCCAGCTGACGGCCAACATGAGAGCCGAGACGGTGGCGGGCTGGCTCGCGTCTGGGGAAGGACCCGGGTGCGCGGTCATCGGGGAGTGGCTCGCATCGGGCGATGCGGCGATGCCGTCTTGCCTCATCGAAGCGGTCTCGGCGCTCCCGCACGCTCGCTCACCGCGTCAATGGCTCAGCGCCTCTGCCCACATGACCGTGGTGTCACCTCCGGGGCACCATGGCTTTAAGGCGTCGGTGCTCGAGCACCTCGCGCATCATCAGCGCGCCGCCCTCGGTGTATCGCTTCCCAAGGCACCCCAGCGCATGTCGCGCCGTCGCCTGTAACGGCCCTTGCAAGGCAGCCACCCCGGGCATCGCGCCAGGGAATAGGTGTTATGCCGGCCGGACGCATGTCCTTCGCGCCAAGTTCCACCGACGATGCCCCATCACTCGGGGAGGACGGGAATGGGGCTTGCTGAAACGATGGGTGTCTGGTTTCTCGCAACGGGTGGAACGGCGTTGCTCCTGTGGCTCATCGGCCATCTGACCTCGGCTTGGGGAAAGCCCCTGGCGCTTCTTGTCACCCTTCTTGGCGCCCTCGCGCTCGTCTGGCTCGTTGCCTATGCCGGCCCGAAGAACGCCCACGACTTTGCCGACGTCGCCGACAACGGCTCGCTCTTTGTCATCAAGGTGCTCTCGAGCCTCGCCGTTGCTGCAGCCGTTTTTGCCGTCTGGCTGGTGCCACCCCGTCAGTGACAGAAGTGAAGGATCGCTGCGTGGTCGATGCCGGCACCGAAGGCGAGGAGACAGAGGACGAAGACGCCCACGCATTCAAGCGGGCGACGCTCGCGCGGCGTCATCCGCCGGAGCCCGGTATGGATGTCACGGAAGAATTCGCGGATTCGGTAGTGCATGGCAGTCTCCAGGGAAACGTCCAGTTCTAACCGGGCGCGCAATCCGGTCAAGGGACAATCGGTCGCAGCAGGTGTCCGCCGCCTTGGCGTCGTCGGCCAGTTCGGGAACTGCACATTTCCGGCAGCAAAAGCACCACGGTCCGGCTTTGGCGCCGCATGGGCGCCTGGCCGGATGGCCGATGGCGGTTGTCGGCCGCGCGCGTTGCAATGGAACTCCGGAATACAAGGGGAATGCCATGGCCAACCGGACTGTCTTTCTGCGCGTCGCTGCATGCGGCGCTGCAGTGGTGCTCACCGGATGCGCGCGGATGCCGAAGGAGACCCTCGTCTATCGTCAGCCGGGCGCATCCCCTGCCATCGTGGTGACCCAGACCCTGGGCTGCTCGCCAGGCGACGACGCCATCATCGAGAAGGCCGAGGTCAAGGCGGTGGCCGCCTATGGCGCGAGCGACATCACCACGAGCGTCGACCTTCACCTGTTCATTCACCGCGCTGGGAAGCAGTCGGTCGAGTTCACGCTCCGGGACAATGGCACCCTCTCCGGAATCAACGCGACGGGCGAGGGGCAGGGGGTTGCCATCGCAAAGTCGGTCGTCTCCCTCGCGTCCGTCCTCGGCAGGGGAACGAACTTTGCCTATGAGCGAGGGAAAACGGCGACCCCGTGCGCGACACTCCGTGCATTCGCCAAGGCAAAAGCCGGCACCCCGGCCATCGTGACGGTGACCTACAGCGTGCCGGTCAAGCTCGAGCGGAAGCCGACTGCAGCCGGGCGAGCCGACCAGGGCTTCGTGGTGTCGCCGACCGACGACGTGCCGAAGGACGACACCAACTGGCACAACCAGGGGGACCCGTTCCTCGTGCCCGTCGACGCGGCGGGCGTTACGGCAAAGCTGGCGCTCCAGCCACTACTCGGGACATTCGAGGTGAAGGCCGAAGCACCCCACGTCGAAAACATCGCCCTTGCCAATCCCGAAGAGGCAAAGTGCAACGCGGCCGAACCGGGCCAGAGCGGGTTCGTCAGGCTCCCCCTCCGGAGGACCGCCGACGTGACGCTCACCGTCGTCCATGAACGGAACGACTCAAAGGCCCGCACCTTTACCGAGAACATCACCGTGCCGGTCGACGGATGCTATGGCGTCCAGGTGCCCATCGCCCGCGCGTTCGGGACGAACGAGTTCCAGCTCGGGCTCGCCGAGAACGGCCGCATCACGCATATCAAGTACGCCGCTGGCGGTGGTTTGTCCGACGTCGCTTCCGTGCTCGGGTCTGTCACCGACTTGAAGTCGACGGATGCGACCCGCGCAAAGGCCGCGCAGGACAAGGCGGACGTGCTCTTTGAGGAGCACCGGCTGATGACCTGCACCCTCGACATCACCCAGTGCACCCGTTAGCGGGAAACGGCGGGTACAAACGCCGACCGTCATTTGACCTCGACCACCGGCAGCTCCACGGGGAAGGGGGCGAGCGTCGTTGCGTATAGGGCAAGGGCCTCGAATTGCTTGTAAAGAAGGGCAAGCTCGGTAAACGGGTCGGGCCCGGGTGGTGTGCCGTCGAGGGGCACGAGACGCACCGTGCTGACGGGCCCGATGGGCGTAGGGCTCACCGATATCGCCAGGGCGCCCCTGGCCGGGTCTGCACCCATGGGCCGTCGGTGCATGACGGTGTTTCGGAATTCACCGAGCACCCTGAGCCAGCCTGGTGAGGCGACCGTTCCCATCTGCGTCATCAGGAGGGCGACGAGCGGGTGCTGTGCACTTGCCGCGTTGACCGGTTTGGCGACCCAGCGTTCGAGCCACGCAAGGCTGTCGATGGATTCCTTGGCACCGCACCCGATGGCGGCGATGTGGGCCAGGTGGTCACGCGCGGAGCAGAGCTCGCCAGCGAGTGAGTGGAACGCGAGGTGGAGGTCGGTCACCGCGAGGTTTGAAAAGGCCGCACCGGGTTTCTTCCCGGCCATGAGTGCCCAGCGCAGCTGTTCGTGATGGGCATTGGCAAGGTCACGCACACGGACACCGGCAGCATGGATGCAGACCGACACAGAGCGCGCGATGTCGGAGAACACGAGGTCACCCATCGAGCGCGAGACGTTTGCCAGCACGCCCCAGCTGTCGGCCGCGTGGAGCTGCTGGGGTGAGGGCGGCACATCAGGGCGCCACACCTCCGACCGCTCCGGGCTTCCGGTGTCATGCGCCTGGTTGACGCCGAGCATCTCGCACCCGCAGCGCGACGTGATGTCGAGGACCTGGGGCCACATCATCCGGTGACCGGTCAGTCCCGCATCGGTTCGTCCGACAGGGGCGAGGAGAAGATGTCCGTCGGTCAGGGGGTGGGCGAGCAGACCGCCGGTGAAGTAACAGGTCTCCGTCCTCGTCCCGGTCTTGAACTCCAGGCCTGATGCCTCGATGCGCATGGATTGCTCCTGTCGACCGCACGCGGGTCTTCGGTGTCCAGTGTACTGGTCAGGCGGGTGGCGGTATCAGGAGGTGTCACGGTGCGCGTGCCGGGGCGGGCGACACGGGCCCGGGAGCGCCCCTGCAAAAAAACGGAGAGCACGTCTTAGCATGCTGCGCATGCGAGCGGTCCGCGTTGCGTCCCGGGTCGGTGCATGAGGTCCAGTGCAGAGGGGCAGCGGCTCCGATGTCCAGTTGCGTTTCCGACATTCCGGGCTAAACGTCCAAAAATACCTTTGTCGAGGGTGTTTTCCTGATTTCCCGTCAGTCGCGATGCTCTCTTTTAACGTCATCCGGAACCGGTCGCGTTACACCCGGTCCGGTCACCAAAAATAATTCTGCAAGACCCCCTTGACGGCTCCGATATTCGAAGTATGCATATATGAAGTGCGGCCGGGTGTGTGATTGACCCGACTGCGAACCGGCCAGGATGGCCAATTGACTTTACAAGGACTGTAACCATGGCAGAGCACGCCCGCCCGCACCTCCATACCCACAACCGCGACAAGAAGCACAGCGCTGTTGCCGCTGCCGCCTACCGTCTCGGCATCAAGCTCTTCGACGAGCGCACCGAAAAGTGGCACGACTACTCCGGCCGTGCCGGCAAGGCCGTTGTCTTCGGGGAAACCATCGGCCCGAAGGGTGTACCGCAATGGCTCCTCGACCCCGCGTCCCTCTGGAACGCGGTCGAGAAAGCCGAGCAACGCAGTGATGCGCAGATTGCGCGCGATTACCGCATCCCCATTCCCTTGGGGCTCGACGAGAAAGCGGCGATTGCCATGAGCCGCTCGGTCGCCGGCTACATCGTTGCCCGGTTCAATGTCCCCGTCTGTGTCGCAGTCCATCGCGACAACAGTGTCGACCTCGACGGGAAGGTCAAGCCCGATGAGAAGATTGGCTTCCATGCGCATCTCCTGTTTCCCACGCGTGAGTTGGTCCGGGAAGGCGATGGGGCAGGGGATGGCTGGATGTTCTCAAGGAAGTTTACTGAGCTCTCCAACGCCCGCATGTCGTCCGGTGTCGTTGACGCGATGAACGAAAAATGGGCACGCCTTGCCAACCGGTATCTGACCGACGCGGGCCTCCCGGCAACGTATGAATACCAAAGCTACAAACGCCTCGGGCTGGACAAGACACCAAAGCCTGTCCGCGCGCGGAAATACGGGGAGGCAGCAGAGTGGTACAAGCCACCCCGGCCAGCAGGAAAATCGCCCTCAGGCACGAAGGGAGCGGCCGGCCTCAATGCAAGGTCGCCCGACATCCGGCTCGACAAGGCATCCGTCGCAACACGCCTCCAGGCCCGACGTGTGGCAAAGGGCACGCGTGCGGCGGCGACCCAACTCAAACGGCACCAGCGTATCGCTGCAAGGCCCATCCATGGCAAGGCCCCCTTGCTCAACCGCGTGTCTTTCGTCGGAGGACGCACGCTTCGCATTGACTCCAACCTGCGTCTGTCCGAATTGATGCGAAACGCTGGCCATCGCCCGACGAGTGATGCCGAACAGGCTGCCCTCGAGCGCAGCATGTTCCTCGCTGACCTGATTGAAAGCCTGCTCTTCGCGATGGAGCGGGCAAGGCAGGAGCGGGGCGAATTTGCCATGGAGATGCTCCGCCGGCAGATGGCGTTCGATGATGCGCGCGTCAGGCAGGGCATTGTCGACCGCGACTTGCGCCGCGCTGAAGAAAACCTGCAGCGCTGGTTGACCCTCCATCCGCTCCGTCCCCGCCTTCGCCGGCCCACGGATGAGCACCGCCGGCTGGTCGAGGCGCGAGACCGGGCGGCTGTGAGCGTCGAGCGTGTGCATGCGTCGCTTTCGAAGATGACCGAGGAGAAACAGGACCTCGTCCGCGTCGAAGAGCACCTGCGCGGGAACAACGACAAGGCAATGCGTCGAATCCGGGCAACGATTGAAGGCTACAAGCCGGAATTTCGCACTGTGAGTGATGCGCTCAAACGCCATCTCTCCGACCAGCAGAAGCTCGACATCGACAGCCTCGCCCGGCACCTCGGCCTCGACGCGCCAGAGGAAGTGACCCTTTCACGGACCGAGGCGGCGTTTCCCAAGGGAACCCGCCCGTAAACACCACAAGGCCAGGGAGGCCGACATGACACACGAGATCGAACTCGAGCTCCACACCCGCCCCACCGACGGCACCGCTGTTGCCCTCATCGCGCGGCGCCTTTGCATCGAACTCATCGACAAACGCACGGGGAACTTCCATGACCACACCGTACGCGGAACACCCGACTCGTCCATGACCGTCGCCCCACCGGGGGCGCTTGCCTGGTGCTCGCATGCAGAGGAGGTCTGGAACCGGGTCGAGTGGGCGGAACGCCACGGCACGCCGCCCGTGTTCTTCGAGCTCCGCACACCCATCCCGGGCACCATGGACAAGGTCGAAGTCCATGATTTCGCCCGCAACCTTGCAGGCTTCATCGCCCGCGACATGAGCGTGCCGGTGACCTTTGCCGTTCTCGGCGGCACTGTGCCCTGGCCCGTTCGGGACGACCCGGGGCGGCATGTCCGGCTGTGCTTCCCGACCCGCATGCTCGCGCTGGCGGATTACTCAAACGCCATTAGGGACCGCTCGAACGAACCCTCGGGTTTCGCGGGGCGTCTTGCAATGACCACAAACCCGCATCTTGCAAAGCAGTTCACAACGCGCGTGACCCAGGAAGTTGGGCGCCTCCGGCATGCAGCCGGGTCAACCCTTCCAATTGGGAAGATGCGCCCCTTTTTGCCTGACGATGGCGACCTGTTTGACGACCTGCCATTGCCAGCGGCCGTCCCGACAGAGAATCCGGAAACGCATCCACTCCTTGTCCGCCTGCGAAAGGAAGCCCCCCGGGGCATGACGCTCCCGGACCTTCGCGACTTCGAGCTTGCCATGGGGTTTGCCAGGACCGTCGAAGACGCGCTCGGGGACGTCGTCGCTCACGGGAAGGTCGACGAAAACCTCCGTGCCCAGCTCGCCCGGGTCTCGACCAGTGTGCTTGACCACGCCTACCGTCTTGATGAAGCGAGGCGGTATCGGGCAAGGGTCGACCGCGAACTCAAGGAGATGAAGCCATTGAAGAAAAGCTTCTTCGTGTTTTTGAGGGGCAGGATGGAACTTGCCTCCCTCGCCCGACAAAGGAAAATTGACGAGCAGTCGCGGGCATCCCTGCATGTCACCGAGCTCAAAGCTGCGGCGGGCCGCCTGCGGCTCCAGGTCTCAAAACTCAAAGTCGACTGCCGTGTATCAGACCTCGCCCTCTCGACGGCACGCAGTGAGCTCAAAGACGCGGTCAAGGGTCTCCACGGTGCCGACCCGAACCTGCTCACCCACATGCTCGTCATTGCAGGCGACGAGGAGCGCGTGCAGATGAAGCTCGCCATGGCAAGCGTTATCCCGAAGGTGGCAGAGCCGTCCGAGGTTTCGAGCGGAGAGGGTGGACACACGGGTCCTCCCATCAAACCCGGGCGCGGCGGCGGACCGCGCTGACGGCGTCAGTCGGGCGATGACCGGGAGAAGGCGTCGAGGCGCGCTCCGGAGAGTGCACGCGCAACGTCCTGGGCATCAAACGGTGGGGACAGGACCTGGCACGTAGCCGGCAGTGCGCCGTGGTCGTGCGTGGTGGCATTGCAGATGCAAATCATGCCGAGCCCCGGGTGGTGGTCGGCCAACCAGACCGGGAAGGAGGTTGTCCCGTCCTCGGCCAACTCACCGCACCGGCAAACCACCGCACAGACCATCGAACTCGCGCCCAGGACGACCCGGGCGATTTGGACCGAGGACGCCTCGATGACAGCAAACCCCTGGCCCTGCAAGACAATTCCCAGGGCGTCCCGGCTCTGCACGGGGAGGCCGACGAGCAAGACGATGGATTGGGTGTCGGGTGCTTGCTTTGGCATCCGGCGAGTATGCCCCGTTCAGTGGCTGGGTGGCCTGCATCCTCTCCGCTCCGGGGGATGAGGGCCGTCGCTTGATGGGCGAGACCGGCCCGGAGAAATGGCGTGCGGTAGACCGGTTGGCCTGCACACAGGTAAAGCTTCGCTTGCGATTCGCGCATACACGTTGATGAATGCTGGCCAACACAATCGGCAATTTGCATGTTTCTCGACATTTTCAATGCATGGCTGCGTCGAGCATCGGGCGGCCCATTACCGTGGCAGACGACCCATGGAAGCAACAAGCAACGCCATTCGCCGTGCCCGCCTCCTGGAAGTGCTCTCGGAGCTCAAGCGTGATGGCGCCTCCTCGCCTGCCGACCGCGCCATGCTTCTGGGCATTGGCAGTGACGACCTGGCGCGGTTGCTCAAGGGCGCGCCGGTCAGCGATGCGCTCGCCGAGGAAATCGAATTTCTCATGTGCCGTCCCCGGGGCTGGATGGACACGGCAATGGAACCTGCGCTCGCCTGAGCCCAATGGGCGCATACGCCAGCCATCTCCCATGCATACCCGTCCTTCCATCGACAGTGACCTCATCGCCTTGCTCTCGGAGCTCCTCGACGCCGGATTCATGCTCGACGACGACCCTGGGTTCGATGAGGCCGTCAAGGTTCGGGACCGTGGCATCGGCGCCTTGAGTGATGTTGAGCGGGAAGTGTACGGCCGCGAAGTCAGGCCCGTGCTCGAAGCGTATGCACAATCCCGCGCGGAAGACGCCATCCATGGTTGCAAGCCATGGTGAGGCGGAGCGGGGACCGCAAGGGCAGCGGAGGTCGTTCTGCGTGCACTTCGGGCTCACATCCCCTTTCGCATGCTGCCAATGTCTCCCCTCGAGCGTCGCCATTGCGCCCGACCCCGTCCACAGCGGATGTCAGTGCCGTTAGAGGCCCACGTCGCGCCGCATGTACGCAGGCGTTGGATGGCTTGGTCACGACCACGAAAGGGCAGGCGCATAACCCGGACAGGCGTGCAGTGACGATGCGCGCGCACTTTCGCGCACGTGCGCAGTTGGCCGCACGGTCGCCGAACAGGGAAAGGCCGGCCCGGGAGGCCAGACAACTCCCATGGGCGCGACTCACATGAACCGGACAGGCTGCAGGGGATGCGGTGATGCGGAAGCCGTGGCGGCCGGGTTGACGATGGCATTCCAGCCCATTGTTGATGTCGGCGCACGACGCGTCTTCGCCCACGAAGCGCTGGTCAGGGGAACAAGCGGACAGTCCGCCCAGGACGTCCTCTCGGCGGTCGCCCACGACAACCGCTATGCGTTCGACCAGGCCTGCCGCATCGTCGCCATTCGCACGGCCGCCCGCGTTGGCCCGCCGGCGCTCCTGTCCATCAACTTCCTCCCGAACGCGGTCTACAACCCGGAACATTGTCTCCAGGCAACCTTTGTTGCAGCGGCGCAAGCGGGCTGGCCGGTCGACCGCGTCATCTTCGAAGTCACCGAGCACGAGGAGGTCGTCGACCACGGACATCTCGTCGCGATTCTCGCGGCCTACAAGGCACACGGCTTTCTCACAGCGATTGATGACTTCGGCGCCGGATTTGCGGGCATGAACCTCCTCGCAGACTTCCAGCCTGACCTCCTGAAGCTCGACATCGGCCTTGTCAGGGGCATCGACACCGACGCCGCCCGCCGTCGTATCGTCCAGCACCTCGCGGCGATGTGCAGTGACCTCAGCGTGCGCGTGATAGCCGAGGGTGTCGAAACACAAGACGAGTGCCGGGCGCTCCTTGACCTTGGCATCGGCCTGCAACAGGGCTTTTTGTTTGCAAGGCCCGGGCTTGCGTCATTGCCCGCTGTAGCGTGGCCGGACCTGACCGACGGTCCCTAGCGCAGTAACAGGGGAAGCAGGATGGGTCTGGCCCCGGCCGGGAAGTGGGATTGGCAAGGCGTGAGGGTCGCCAGGGAAGTGGCCACGAAAAGGCCTGCGTCCGGGAAGGCACGCAGGCCGGGGCCGTCCATGGCCAATTGGGGGTACCTCCTTGCGGAGGCCGGTGCGATTCTCACGAATGGCGGCGGTAGGGTAGTCAATGCGCGCGTCCAGGAAAAGTGCGCGCCGTCACGCGGACGACGACGGCGAATCGACGCTCTCGGGCGAAGGGGCTGGTCGCCGCCCTGAACTTGCCTTGTCAACGGTGAAACGGTCCTCACGAAGCAGTGACTTTCCACCCCGCATCATCGGCGCCCGTGTCGCAGTCCCTCCCACCCCCACTGCGTCACACCGGCCCCTGTCCATCAGCAGGGGCCTTTTTTCTGACACAGCCGACGAAGTCGGCCAACCGGAAACCGAGGTTGCCTATGGCGCAAGTGCGCATCTACGTCATGTATCCGGCTCACAACACGAGAACATGGCATGTTTCCATCAATGGCCGGGACGGGGAGTCGTACACCGATGGCCTCGTCGCGTTGCATGCTGCATGCGAGCGCGCCCGCGTGATGGAAGAGATGGGTGACGACGTCACCGTGATGCAGGAAGACGCGGCCGGGGCTTGGCACATCGTCCGGGAGTGAGGCCCGAAGGAGCGCAGCTTGTTGTCTTCCCACATGGACGTCTAAACGAATGCTGAATCCTGCTCCTTGAACGGACTGCACTCGGCCCTATCTGCGTTTTTGCCGGGGAACACCGGCCTGGCCTTTAATCAGGCGAGCACCCATTCCATCTCCTTGCACCTTGGAGGATTTGCCATGCGTACTCTCAACCTCAACCCCATCTTTCGCGCCAACTCCGGCCTCGACCGGGTCTTTGACCTCATTGAAGCGGCAGCCCAGCGGCAGGGCGATGATTTTCCGCCCTTCGATTCGCTGCGCCTCTCAGACAACCGCTTTCGCCTGTCCATCGCCGTCCCGGGTTTCCGTGACGACGAAGTCGCGGTCACGCAGCACAAGCGTGAGCTTATTGTCAGCGGTGAGCGCAAGGTCGACACGGAAGGGGAATATCTCCACCAGGGCATTCCCGCGCGGGTCTTCAGCCGCCGGTTCCAGCTTGCCGAACATACGGAAGTCACCGGGGCGACGCTCGCCCATGGCCTGCTGTCGATTGAGCTTGTCCGGAACGTTCCCGACGCCGAAAAGCCCCGCACCATTCCCGTGAGTGTGTCCCCGGACAGTGCCGAGCCTGTGCGTCAGGTTGAGCGCAACGTGGCCTGATGGAGCCGCCCGCCCCCGCAAGGGGCGGGCCTTTCCCGATGGCCAGGTGCCAGGATTCAACGCAGCAATGGTGCGTGACGGCCGCAGACCTCGCGTGGGCAGAGACGTGGCGTCCCCCACCGGGACCTCCCCGCAGGGAATGCATTGACTGCCGCCATTTCATCCCCGACGCCATCAATCCACCCGGTGGGCTTGGGGGTTGCCGCAAGCGGCCGGGCCTGAGCGTGTTTCCGGGCGTGGACATGCGATGCAACCGGTGGACGCAAGCGCGGGCCTCGCCCGGATGGACGCTGCGGGCTGAAACGGATATCTGGTCTTGGCAGGATTCTGGAAAACCGAATTGGCCGTCCAAAAACATCCGTTTTCAAAACGCAAGACGATGGCAAAGGTCGCGGGTTCGCAGGCGGCAACCTCACTCCCTTGGCTTGTCGTCACGCGGCATACCGGGGCCTCGCAGGTATGCCTGGACCGCCAGGGCGTCGGCACCGACCGCAGCAACGGCCGCGTACACCGACGCGGGGTTGACGCCCAGGGCGAGCGCCCAGAGCCGGACGTCTTCGGCGTCGTCGGGGTTGATGCGGGTGATGCGGGGTAATTCGTGCGACACGTCGGGAACCAAGGATTGCCTGGTGCCGAACGTGCCGGTACGCACGTCAACGCATCATCGACGTCGACTCAGGGCACGGATGATGTCTGTGAAATCACGGGGTGCCCGAAGAACTGCGAGAGGCCAAATCAATGGCAGCATTCAGCTCATGGAGGCTGAAAGGCTTGACGACCCGCACGGCGTTCGCGGGTGCGTCGTCCGTCGGCTCATTGGGGTCGGAGAGCATGATGACCACGCTCATCGATGCGTTCTTTTTCCGCGCCTCTTCCAGATACGCGCCGGCGTGGTCCTCTCCAGGGGCGGGAACGGCGGCTACGAGAAAGTCCACGGTATCGAACTTTTCGACCTGATTTGCCGCGCTTGCATGGGTCGATGCCGTCGCCGTCTCGTACCCACGCTGGCCGAGGACATCGGCCACGGTCTGGGCAAGGGACGCACTTGGTTCGATTACAACAGCGAGCATCCGGCGAGGCATGGGAGGACCTTGTTCAAAATGGATACAGCGGCGGCGCTGGGCCCTGCCCGGCACAGGGGGCAACTTGCACACGGTGTGGGGCACGCAGCGGTCAGACGCCGGGTGCGGCCGCAAACCGCCGACCAGTGACTGCCGTCCATTACATGGCAGCCCGGACAAGCATCGCCAATCCACCAGACCAGCGCAATGGGCGGCGGTCAATGCTGGCGGAGCGGCCGGGGTGAACCGGTGGCAACGGGTAAACCACGTGACGACCAACGATTTCCCATTCGTTGGCGGCCGTCGTCGGGGGAGAGGAATGCCTCCCGGTGCGGGACGTGCATTGTCTTCTGCGGAGGCGTGAGACGATTAGGGCCTTCACATATGTGATGAGGCTCCGGTTGAAGACATCATCGTTTTTTCCGATAAACGGGGTGGACCTTTAGGGGAGGGCCGGGATGATGGACGAACTGCAATGCGCGAGGCGGGCGAATCTTCGCCTCCTCCTGAATGAGCTCCGCCGCGAAGGCATCGCCTGTCGCGAAGCCAGAGCTCGAATGCTGGGCATCCCGCCCGAAGAATTCGGCCGCATTGTGAAGGGTGCGCCCGTCAGCGACCGGCTTGCCCGGGACGTGGAATGGGCCATGAACCGTCCTCGTGGATGGCTTGACCGCGTCACCCCGGACGCCATCGCGTAAGGTCATCGCGTCGCAAGACCGGCACGGGATAGCCGATGACGCAGCCGTCGTATTCGAGCCTTTTCAGACATGCCCGATGACGCTTGCACAGGGCGCTTGGATGGCGACGTGCGATGACGGTCCTGCTGCCAGGGTGGCCAGCCGTGCGGAGCCCGTGAGGACTGCACGCAGGGAGTCGATGGCCGCTGCCGGTTGTCGGGGGCCGAGCTGCGTACCAACGTGCGCAAGCTCGATGGCTCTGCCCGTTCCCGATATCGGCGAGAGGACAACCGCGACAGCACAGGGCGCTGTGGTATGCCCGGGCATGGACAAGGGCGGCGGGGGCGGGACTTCGGCGAAGACCAGGAGGCACGGGCGCTCCTCGCACGCCACGTGGACGGCCGCGTCAAACAGGGCCGCACCCAGGGTATAGGGCCCCGCCGTCACTGTCGTCGATGCAGCGTGGTTTTGGGTGCGGGTCGCCCAGTTGCCAGCCAGGGTGCAAGAGACAGACTGCAGGAAGGTGAGCGGCGAGACCGCCACCGGGGAACTGGTGACAGCAACAAGCAACCGGTCGACCGCCTCGGCATCGGCAGAATGGGTGGCAAAGACCGTTTGCAGCGTTGACGTGTTTCCGCCCCAGCTGGTGCATGCCTCGGCCGCAGCATCAAGGGCGAGCCGCTCGAACACCGAGGCCCGCCGGCCATGCGTGCCTTGGGCTGGTGTGGCAGAAGACACGGCCGAAACGCGAATCCTCAGGCGGACGGCTTGATCGTAAGCCGGTCGCAGTGGTTGGGTTGTCGTATGGGCAGGGAGCAGTTGCGCGTTCAGACAAGCATCCTTGCGGTGGGGCGCACAGCATGCAGCCCCTCGATGACTTGGCAGCGTGAAGATGAACACGCGTGGGTGAGCCTTTCATCAACCATTCCCATGCATGCCCTGACAATGCGGGGCTCGACCAAGGAAACTGCCCATGGCTGAACCGACATCGCGCGTGCCGACCCGGATTGATTACCAGGGCGTCGACCACCCCGGCAGCGACATCTTTTTCGCGGCCGTTTCAACGACGCGTATGCCGATGATCGTCACCGACCCGAGGAAGGCCGACAATCCCATTATCTTCGTCAATCCTGCCTTCCTGCGCATGACCGGTTACACAAACGAGGAGCTCATCGGCAACAACTGCCGCCTTTTGCAGGGGCCGGGCACTGACCGGGTGACCATCTCTACCATCCGTGACGCTGTGGCTGCCAATCAGGAAATTGCCACCGAAATTCTCAACTACCGGAAAGATGGCAGCACGTTCTGGAACGCGCTCTTTATCTCCCCTGTCTATGACGGGAATGGGGAGGTGGTGTACTTTTTCGCATCCCAGCTGGACGTCAGCCGCAGGCGCGATGCAGAAGACGCACTCCGCCAGGCGCAGAAGATGGAAGCGCTCGGCCAGTTGACCGGTGGCATCGCGCACGACTTCAACAACCTGTTGCAGTTGATGATTGGCTACGTTGAATCGGTCGAGGCCGGCTTGGCCCGGCCGGACCCGGACCGGGAAAAACTCCTGCGCTTCATCGGGGGCGCAAAGGCCGGTATCAAGCGCGCTTCGACCTTGACGTCCCAGCTCCTTGCGTTCTCGCGCAAACAGACGCTGCAGGGCCGTGTGGTCAATCCCAATCAGGTCGTGGCCGACATGCAAGACATGCTGGGACGCTCGATAGGGTCTGACATTGTCCTCGACCTCGAGCTCTCCCCGGCCACCCGCAATGCACGCCTGGACCCCACCCAGCTGGAAGTGGCCCTGCTCAACGTGGCCATCAATGCGCGGGACGCGATGGACGGACGACCTGGCAAGCGCCTCATCATCCGTGCGCGCAATGCCACGCCGCTTGAAGTCAACAACCTCGGCGAGCTCTCGACGCGGGGTGGTGAGTACGTCGCCATCGACGTCGTTGACAACGGCACAGGCATGCCGCCGGAGATTGCATCCCGTGTGATGGATCCGTTTTTTACCACCAAGGACGAAGGCAAGGGCACTGGCCTTGGCTTGTCGATGGTCTATGGCTTTGCAAAGCAATCAGGCGGCGCGGTGGGTCTGACGTCGAAAGAAGGCGAGGGGACAACGGTAACGATGTACTTTCCCGTGGCCGTCGAAGTCGATGACGGGCGGAGCGTTCCACAGGTCAGCCGCATTGACCGCGCATCGGACCGGTCCGGCCATGAGCGTGTGCTGGTTGTCGACGACCGCCATGACCTGGCCGAACTTGCCCACACGATTCTTGAGTCGCATGGGTACGACGTGGTGTCGCTCAGCGACCCGGAAGAGGCGCTCAGGCAACTCGAGCAAGACGACGGGTTTGACGTGCTCTTTACCGATATTGTCATGCCCGGCGACCTCAACGGTGTGGCGTTGGCGCGAAAGGCGCGCGCCATCCGACCGACAATCAAGGTCCTGCTGACGACGGGGTATGCCTCGCAGTCCGTGCAGCGGTCGGATGCGGGAGGCATCGCTTTTGACGTGCTGAACAAACCGTACTCCCGGATGGACCTCCTCCGGAAGATTCGCTTCGTTCTCGACGGGCCCACGGGCATCAGCTGACGAAGGCGCGCGCTTCAGGAGGTCCCGCCTGCCCTACCATGTGGCCGCCCACACGATATGCTCCTCTGCAGGGGACGGGGCGTGGGCTGCGGGTCAGTCGGACGCTTGGCCGGCTGCCGGCGTCGCCTCGATGGCTGCGGGCGGGGTCGACCCTTCATCGAGATACCCCTGGAGCGCGAGCGCCAGCCGGTCGACGGCGAGCATGAGCACCGCCGGGCTTCCCTCGGCCGCCTCAAGAATGGCGTGATTGAGGCCGGCGGACAAAGCCCCGACATCAGTCATTCCCGCCAAGGCCGCAACGTGCTCGATGGACAAGGTGTGGGCGAGGGCCTGCGTCAGCTGGCCACGCTCGAGTGCCAAACGCGCGCGTCGCAGGTCCGCCGTGAGGCCAGTCAGAATCTGCATGTAACGAGGGTCTGTCACGTCAAGCGATGGCATGGCGAGCGGCGTGGTGGGCATTGGACACGGATGTATTTACCAACAGCCGACGCGATTGAACACCGGAAAAAGTCGAGCCTTTTCACCAATGTGAAGGGTGGCTTATTCAACTGCTGGGAAAAATGGACGACACAGAGAATTGGCCGGGTTCCCGACCGGCGTCACGAGGTGTGCGCAGTGCTTGGCAAGGTCATCTGGTTCCATGAAGAGCTGCGTATGGCGCTCATCGAGCGCTGCGGCGGATTTACAGTGGGCTCCGTGGAGGAAGGAAAGCTGACCCTCGGCGGATGTGTGGAGGGCGAGTTCCGCCAGACTGGGCCGACCGTCGTCAAGGACATTGAAAGCGGCGCTTTGGTCACGTTCTTCGTGGAAGCGGAGGCGATGACCGAAGACGAGGCGAACGAATTGCTCGGAATCGTCAGGACCTGAGGGCTTGGACGGCCCCGTCGGCGCGGCCATCTTGAGCGTCCCGTCGTTTTGTGACCCCGGGCTACCGGACGGCTCACACCAGACGTGTGAACGGCACGACATCCCGGATGTATGCGTCGAAGAACTGTCCCAGCGAGGAGGCGGTCCGGAACCGTGCGTAAAGCGCGCCACTGACAGGCGCATAGCGGTAGACAGCCCCGGATACGAACTCGACTTCCATCACTTGCGCATCCGGGTCGTAGCCGATGGCGGCCATGACCGACGAGTCCACCCGCTCCCGCATCATCTGGTCGCGTTCCGCCAATGCGGCAGGGCGTGCGGCCGAGAAGGACGGGTACCTGCCCGGTGCCCGGCGGTCGTTGCGCCGGCGTTATCTGCGCGGGCAAACAGTGCGCGAGCTGCCGGTTGCCAGTGCGTTACGGCCGAGGTCCGTAATGCGCCACCACCCGGCATTCTCGAGCACAAGTCCGCTGCTCTGCAGCCGTTCGCACGCGCCCTGGTCCAAGGGGCTGCAGGCAAGGCGCGCGGTATCATCGAGCTGACAGAGGGTCTGGAGATCATCGGGGAGGAGCATGGCGGGCGAGGTATCGACCGTTCTGGGAATGCTGACATCGCATCACAGCATTCCCTGCGCCCGCTAGCCCGATATTCGGCAAATCGACCTTCGTTGTGCATCAGCGTCAGACGAGAGCGAAGCAGGCACCAAGGGCCCGGGTGTCCCGGCTACTCCTGCCGCTCCAGTTCATCCCGCCCCATGTCTTCGATTTTCCGCTGTTCGAACGATTCAATGAGCGGTCGGAGCTCGAACTCAAAGATGTCTTGTTCAAGTGTTGTCAGGCTGCCCATGCCCTGGTCCCTTGCCTTGACCGCAACGGCGTACCCGGCGTCTTCACTGGTGAGATAGCCACTGGAAATGGCATCCGTCAGCGACGCAGTCAATTCGTTTGCGATGTGATCATTCCATCCCATTCTTCTCTCTCGCATTATCCGGTTCCGACAGGGATATCGACTGGAGGCGTGGCAAAGCGGGCGGCGCTCACACCCACGGCATCGGGTGTCGACTGAAGGCGGCCCAGTCAGCACCTTTGCCAAGGTCACCGACCCCGCTTGGCCAAGCAACTGCGCTCGTCCTGGACGAGGCAACACCGGTCGGCTGGGCACGCCAGCACGAGCCGTATGACCACCTCCCAATGGCCCGGAAACCAATGGCCCAGAAAGATCGGACGTCTTTGGCCCTGCCGTGCTCGTCTGGTCGGCCGGGCCGGCTGGCAAGGGAGATCATAAACCGCCGGTCCCAGCCGACTCCGCCGTAAACGAGTTCTAACGCTGGGCCGATGACGACGGCGCATGCCTGGGAAAGGCCCGGCTGCACGGAGCGTTCACGGAGTTCGGCTGTACAGGCAGCTGGACGCCGTCATGCCCCTTTGTGTCGTCGTCGAGGACTACCGTCACTGCCGTCGACGGCCCGTCGAGCCACCTGTCGGGCAACTCCATCGCCCATTCGATATCGCGCGCAACGTCGGCGGGCAAGGGGAACCCCGCTGCGTAATTGCGGAGCGCTCCGACCGGGAGACCAAGGCGGATGGCCGGATGGTTCATCGCGGGGTGCCGCACCGGGGACCCGGCGAGCAAAATTCGCCCCAGTAGGCAAGGGGGTGTAGCCCCGAAGCCGGTCATGCCAGCCGATAGGAAACGTCACGTGCACGGACGGACCATTCTGAAAAACGGAATGACGGATGGAACCCATCCGGTTGCCCGGGCGAACGGCGTGAGTCGATGAGTAGCATGCTACGCGCCCTGGGCCGCTACGCAGTATGACATCCGGTAGCGCACGGCCCCCAGGGCCAGCATGACGCCCGCGACGAGGCTCGGGCCTCCAATTAGTCGGCGCGGCCGGCAGAAGAGGCGATGGATGGCACCACCGCGATTGTGTGGGCTTCTGCTGCGTGACGAGGTCGGTGCTGGTGCCCGGGTCGCGCGCGGGGGCGGATGCGCCACACGCCCGTAAAGCCTCCATCGCCTGTTTTTCTTCGGCGCAACCACGCGAAGTAACCTGGACTCCCGTGAAACGGGGCCGACGATACACACATTGGTGAGGACAAGCCCCCTTGTGATTCACATCCGCGCAAGTGGTTCTTGATGCGTCGCGATGCATGGTGCTCAGACATCAAAACGGGAACCTAACCATGGCAGAGCATCGGGACAACCTCATCGACTGGCTGAGGGACGCGCACGCGATGGAGCAACAGGCGGAGCAGATGCTCAAAGCCCAGGCCGGGCGCATCGAGCACTACCCTCAGCTCAAGGCCCGCATCGAGCAACACCTGGACGAGACCCTGGGCCAGCAAAAACTCATCGAAAGCTGTCTCGCCCGGTATGACACAAAGCCTTCCGTGACCAAGGATGCCCTCGGCAAGGTGATGGCGTTCGGTCAGGCCCTCGGCGGTTCGGTCAATTCCGACGAAGTCATCAAGGGCGCAATTGCCGGGTATGTCTTCGAGAACCTGGAGATTGCCACGTACACGACCCTTCGCGCCGCCGCCCTCGCCGAAGGAGACTCGGAGACAGTCCGGGTCGTCGACGAGATCCTTCCGCAAGAGCGAGCCATGGCCGAATGGCTGCTCCACCACCTCCCTGACCTGACAGACGACTTCCTCGCCAGAGACGCCACCCCAGACGTTGAAGCCAAGCGCTGACCTACCGGAGAGATAACATGACCATCAAGACGCTCGAAGACCTGTTCATCCACGAACTGTCCGACATCTACAGTGCCGAAAAGCAGCTTACCAAAGCACTTCCACGTCTCGCGCGCGCCTCGACCCATCCGGACCTGAAGGAGGCGTTCGAGTCACACCTCGAAGAGACCCAAGGGCAGGTCGAACGCATCGACCAGGTTGTCGAGCTGCTCGGCATCCGCCTCAAGCGCATCAAGTGTGCCGCCATGGAGGGGCTGGTCGAGGAGGGCAAGGAAGTCATCGATGGCGTGGAAGAGGGGCCGCTGCGCGACATAGCCCTCATCGGTGGGGGTAACCGCGTCGAACACTACGAGATTGCAGGGTACGGCACGTTGATTGCCCTGGCAAAGCAGCTGGGCTACACCGATGCGGTGCCCTTGCTCGCCGACACGCTGAAAGAAGAGAAGGCGGCCGACGAGAAGCTGACGCTTCTTGCCAGTGCCGTCTCTGCTCAAAAAGCGAGTGAGAAAGCCTGACCTTGGAGAAGATGATGAACGATGAAAAGACCGGTCATGCCGACACCTCGCCACACCAGTACGACGAGTCCGCCGACAAGCGCGTCGAGAAGAAGCCGGCAAAAAAGGAGTCGCCGCAGCAGGAGCACGACAACGAAGACCATGGCTGAGGAGAACCTCATGGCTGACCAGAACCACCAACCGCAGTCGGGCGACCGCAACCTCAACTACGTCGCCAAAAAGGACAAGCCGCAGCAAGAGAGGCGGGACAAGAAAATCGAGCAAGGCGAGGAGAAGATGGACAAAGCGTCGAAGCGGGACGAAGGCATCCGGTGATGCACAAAGATGAGTCGGAGAACGTGGAGACGCCCTCGGCCGTGGGCGTCTCCGTCCTCGCGCATGTCGCTTGGGTCGTCTTTGGGCTCCTCATCATCAGTGCGCTGGCCGCCATGTCCATCTGGCTTGCTGGGAGAGCCTGACCTGCCGTCCCCGTGCACGCAGGCATCACAGGTGCGGTAGGAGGCTCCGGTGCACGGTCCCGAACGGCGGGCCTGGAGCGGGCCGATGGCATCGAAAAAGCAAGGTTTGTTCACGCGCGTCGCGATGGCGGTCTCGAAAGCCGCTGGTGAGCCCGTCACCTTTGCCATCGCACTCCTCGTCGTCATCGTGTGGGCCGCCAGCGGTCCCATCTTCAAGTTTGGTGACACTTGGCAGTTGGTCATCAACACCTCGACCACCATCATCACCTTCTTGATGGTTTTTTTGATTCAAGCCTCCCAAAACCGCGATACGGAAGCCCTGCAAATCAAGCTCGATGAACTCATCAACGCAATAAAGGGCACCAACGAAGCGCTGCTTGACCTTGAACAACTCGACGAGAAGGAGCTCGACCGTGTCCGAAAGGCTTACCTTGAGAAGGCTGAGGCCGCTCGTGCCAGAGAACGGTCTGACTCTTCGCCCAGCGACGCCGGCTGACCTTCCGTCGAAACGCCATCCGGGTGGACGTTGAGATGCCGTGACTGGGGTCGGCGAGGCCCCTCACATACGTTGTGGGTGCCTTCAACATCCTTGCGAGCCTCGTTCACGAGGTCGTCGGCACGCTCGATGCCATGAATGCAACCAGTCGAGCCAGCGCGCTCCGTGAATTTGATGCCCTCCTCGAGGGCGAGACCTTCCCCTGCTTTGCCGGCCGCACGGCTCATCGCCGACACCTCATCGAGCACGTCTTCGCCAGTGCTCTTGCGTGCCCTGCGGACGATGAATCCCTTGCGGAACGAATTGAATCATTCGCAGTGTGTAACAGCCCTGAGGATACATTTCGGAGTCTTGTGGTCCATTTTACCGACCACGCCGTCATACCTGAACCTGTCTTTGAGCGGCTGCTGTTTGCAAGATTGCAGGGTATCCACGAAGCGGATGCTCGGTCACATGACTGGGACCCCGCCGTCAGCAACGACCCGGAGGATCCCGCGTTCAGCATGAGTGTCGGCGGCAGAGCCTTCTACGTCGTCGGTCTCCATCCGGGAGCATCCCGACCGGGTCGACGCCTGGCGCACCCGGCACTTGTCTTCAATCTCCACAGCCAGTTCGAATACTTGCGTAGCCAAGGCCGCTATGACCGCCTGAAGTCCGCGATTATCAATGAGGACATCGAGCGGAATGGGTCCGCCAACCCGATGCTCGCGGTGCACGGCTCGACGTCGGAGGCGGTCCAGTACAGCGGCCGCCATGTCGAAGGGTCCTGGAGCTGTCCGTTTTCCCCTGTCGCTCAACCAAATCCCAGGAAGACCGCGTGACGACCCAGACCATCCCGCCGCAAAGCGGCACTGCGTTTGTGCTTCGCAAGGGCCAACGCCTGACTGTTATTGACCCGCAGGGTCAGCAGGTCAGTGACCTTGTCGCGTTCAATGCAAACGACACAAACGAGTGGCTGTCAAGCGGTCGAACACTCGACTATGCAAGCAAGTTTCTGCTGACCACCGGCGACACGCTGTATTCCAACCGAAGCAGTCCGATGCTTATGATTGAACAGGACGATGTCGGAAGGCATGACTTCCTCCTTGCCCCTTGCTCGAAGGAAATGTTCGCGAAGCTCTACGGGCACACTGAACCGCACCGGGGCTGCTTCGGGAACCTTGTCGAGGCCCTGGCTCCCTTTGGCATCAACCCAGACCAAATCCCGACGG
Source organism: Luteibacter pinisoli (assembly GCF_006385595.1). Classification (NCBI taxonomy): domain Bacteria; kingdom Pseudomonadati; phylum Pseudomonadota; class Gammaproteobacteria; order Lysobacterales; family Rhodanobacteraceae; genus Luteibacter; species Luteibacter pinisoli. Next base: position 2,651,702 of record NZ_CP041046.1, on the reverse strand, counting down.
CGTTCAACGTCTTCATGAACGTGCAGGTGGACGGCACCACTGGTGCGCTATCGGTCGAGCCACCGCTGAGCCGGGCCGGGCAGGGCACGACCTTTGTGGCGCTAATGGACCTGGTTGTGGGCTTGACCGCATGTTCCGCAGGGTTGTCCAACAATTTCACGTTCAAGCCCATCGATTTCCAGTTGGAATGAGCCCCCGGCCCCGGGGGCTTGTTGGTTATGGGGTCAAGACCACTTTCCGGCAGTCCTCTTCTTTCTTGTCGAACACCTCATACCCACGTGCGGCGTCAGCGAGCTTCATGCGGTGCGAGATGATGATGTCGGGAGCAAGGCTTCCTTCCTCAATGAAGTCGAGGAGCTCAGGCAAGTAGCGCTGCACATGGGTCTGGCCCATCGCAAGCGTCAGCCCCTTGTCGAACGCGTCGCCGATGAGGAACGCATGGATGAATCCGGCATAGACGCCCGGAATGCTGACGATGCCGCCACGGCGCGTGGCGGTAATGCACTGGCGGAGGACTTCACCGGAGCTGGTTTCAAGCTTCAGCGTGCTGAGCACCGTTTCCGTCGTGCTGCCCTTGGCTTCAAACCCGACCGCATCAATGCTGGCGTCGACCCCACGCCCGGCCGTATTGGCGAGAATGAACTCCGATGGGTCGACACTGCTGAAGTCCACGGGGATGACGTCGTAGGCTGTCACCGCGAAATCGAGCCGGTACTTCTGGTCATCAATCATGTAGATGCGCTCGGCACCGAGCATGCGCGCGCAGGCGGCTGCCATCAGCCCGACCGGCCCTGCGCCGAAGATGGCAACCGTGGAACCGTGCCCAATCTTTGCGTTGAGTACGGCTTGGTAACCGGTCGGCAGGATGTCCGACAAAAACAGCACCCGCTCGTCGCTCAGGCTACCGGGAACCACGAAGGGCCCGACATTGGCCTTCGGCACCCGGACGAACTCGGCCTGACCGCCCGGTACTCCGCCGTACAGGTGCGAATAACCAAAGAGCGCTGCGGGCGGCGTCATGTTCGGACGCTTCCTGAGGCTCGCGCCCTCATCGGGGTTGGTCGTCTCGCAGGCTGCGAACTGCTCGTGCTCGCAGAAAAAACATTTTCCGCAGGCGATAACGAACGGGATGACGACCCGGTCGCCCTTCTTCACATTCGTGACGCCGCGTCCAGCGTCTTCCACGACACCCATGAACTCATGGCCGAAGATGTCGCCGTGTTTCGTTTCCGGAATCTTGCCGTGATACAGATGCAGGTCGGACCCGCAGATGGCCGTGGCCGTCACGCGTAGGAGGATGTCGTCATCGTGTTGGAGAACAGGGTCTGGCACTGTCTCGACGCGCACGTCCTTCGAGCCATGGTAAGTCAGGGCTTTCATTGCGGTCTCCTCATGGAAAGGCTGACCGTCCCACGCGCGGACTCAACATCAGGTGAGCGCAAGGCATGGGAAATTAGACACGGCAGGGACAATCGGAAGCCTACGGTCACCGTTTTCCGCAGGAGCAAGCCATGACCGACACGAAGACCATGCCCTCCCTCGTGAATCCGGTGACCCGCTTTCCCGGTCCGCCGTTTGATACACCCAAGCAGTCCGCGCCCGGTACCGTGCATAAGCTGCATCCGCCTGCAGACCATGGCGAATCGAGTTACCAGGGCAGTGGGCGGCTCAAAGGCCGTCGCGCGCTGGTCACTGGTGGTGACAGCGGCATCGGCCGGGCGGCGGCCATCGCCTTCGCAAGGGAGGGCGCACATGTCGTCATCAATTACTTGCCCGAAGAGGAGGAAGATGCCCGGGAAGTGATTGCCTTGCTTGAGAAGGAAGGCGTCGTCGCCAAGGGTATAGCTGGGGACCTCAAGAACGAAGCGTTCTGCCAGTCCTTGGTCAAGCAGGCGAGCGAAGCCATGGGTGGCCTCGACATTCTGGCCAACGTCGCCGGCAAGCAGACCCACCAGAAGACCATTGAAGACATCTCAACGGACCAGTTCGATGCCACGTTCAAGACTAACGTGTACGGGCTGTTCTGGTTGTGCAAAGCCGCGCTGGAAATCATGCCGTCAGGCAGCACCATCGTGAATACCGCGAGCATCCAGTCGTACGATCCGTCGGCCATCTTGCTCGACTATGCGTCGACAAAGGCTGCCATTGTCGCTTTCACAAAAGCCCTGGCTGGCCAGGTGGCGGAGCGGGGTATTCGCGTCAATGCTGTTGCGCCGGGGCCGGTGTGGACCGCGTTGCAGCCATCCGGCGGCCAGCCCATGGAGAAGCTCAAGGACTTCGGGTCCCAGGTGCCCCTCAAACGTCCGGGCCAGCCGGTGGAGTGCGCGCCAGTCTATGTGCTCCTCGCATCCAACGAGTCGAGTTTCACGACCGGGGAAACGTACGGTGTGACCGGTGGCAACCCGTTGCCCTGAGCAGCCAGGGCGACCACGCGTGACGCGCGATATCGCTAGGCCGAAGGCACTGGCGCACTGGCGCGTGGGTTGCGCCGGATGGTCGATGCCGGCGGACAATGGTCCGGAACCCTTGTCCGTCGGCAGTCACCTCGAGCGATATGCGCGGGCCTTCAGCTGTGTAGAGGTCAACTCGTCGTTTTACCGCCCCCACCGCGAAGCGATCTATGCCCGCTGGGCGTCAGCGGTGCCTCCGTGGTTCCGGTTCAGCGTCAAGGTCCCCCGCGCGGTAACGCATGAGGCACGTCTGCGCCACACTGGGTCGTTGCTCGACGCGTTTCTGGCGCAGTCGAGCGGACTGGGGGACAAGCTCGCAAGCCTGCTGGTCCAACTCCCACCGAGCCTGACGTTTGACGCCCATGTGGCCCGTGTGTTCTTTGCGGCACTACGCGCACGCACCCCTGTGCCAGTGGTGCTTGAGCCGCGTCACGGGTCATGGTTCACCGCGACTGCTTACGAGACGGGGCGGGGGTTCGATGTGGATTGGGTGTATGCGCACCCCCGTCCCGTCGGCAGCGACGGCATGCATCTGCCGGTGCCCACCCGGCTGCTCTATCTGCGCCTCCACGGCGCCCCGGACCTTTACCGCTCTTCCTACGACGCCGCGTTTCTCGAAGAGCTTGCCCGGCGGCTGCTTGCCGCGACGCGGGTAGGGTCGTCTTTCTGGTGTGTCTTTGACAACATGGCTCATGGCCATGCAATCGCGAATGCGCGGACCGTGCTCCGGCACCTCGAGGCCGGCGGCGCGTCATGGCGCCCCCGCTGACCCCGGTCGATGCCCGTCAGAGGGATGCCACCGGGGAAGCGTTCTGGCGTAACCCTTTGTAGACGACCTGTTGATGCAGTCCATGCCACACCACTGGTTCCAACCAACGGGAGAGAATCCATGACACGTTCCATGCTTCGAGTTGCCACGCTCGCCGGGTGCCTCATGCTGGCCACTGGCGTTTCCGTTGCCCAGGCTGCGGACATGCCGGCTGCCGGTCAGGCGGATGCGGCTTTTGTGAAAGCGGCAAGCGCGGCAGGATTGGCCGAGGTCAAGCTGGGCAACCTGGCGACAGAAAATGGAGGATCTGACGACGTAAAGGCATTCGGGAAGACGATGGTCGATGACCATACGGCGGCCGGCGATGAACTGAAAACCATAGCGACCGGCAAGTCGCTTGCGGTCGCAAGCGAACCCATGCCAGCCGATGCAAAGGCCGCCGAGATGATGGGGAAAAAGAGTGGCGCCGCGTTCGACCAGGCCTTCAGGCAGAAGATGATTGCGGACCACCAGAAGGTCATCAAGCTGTTCACGACGGAGTCGACCAGCGGGAAGGACGCAGACTTGAAAGCGTTTGCGACGAAAACCTTGCCGACCTTAAAGCATCACCTCGAGATGGCACAGAAGCTGCCGGGGGCAATGTGATGGCAAGGACCGAACGCACGCTGCAGGACCTCGCAAAGGCAATGGCCAGGATAGACTTTGCGATGCTCCAGACCCACGCTGCCAGCGGCGAGATTGCAGGTCGTCCGATGAGCAACAATGGCGATGTCGAGTACGACGGTGACAGTTATTTCTTCGGCTATGAGGGCACGCACTTTGTTGGCGAGATTCAGGCCAACCCAGCCGTCGCCTTGTCATTTACCGGTGCGAAGTCCCTGCTTGGGAAGCCGCCACTGTTTGTCGCAGTCGAGGGCCGTGGCGAGCTCATCCGGGACAAGGCGTTGATGCAGGCGCACTGGCACAAGGAACTGGATCGTTGGTTCGAACAAGGGGTCGACACGCCCGGCATTGTGATGCTGAAGGTCGGCGCCCGACGCATCACGTGGTGGGAAGGCATGGACGAGGGCGAGATTCGCTTGTAGGGGGAATTCGCCCAGTGAAAGGTGGGTTGCTCCTGTTCGCGGCGCCTTGACCGGACAACGGGAACCATAGGGCCATGCCGACGTTGGGATGGCTCCTCTTTGCCGCAGCGCTCCTGCTGCTGACCTCGTTCCTGTCGGGGTGGATCCATCGCGGGCCGGTTACGACATTTGCCATCTACCTCCTCGCTGGTGTCGGGGTCGGCCCCGGGGTGCTTGCCCTGACCCGTTTGCCGCTCACGGCAGACCATGTTCTCTGGCTTCGGGTGGCGTCCGAGGCAGCCATGGTCGTCTCACTGTTCATCACCGGACTCAAGCTGAGGTTGCGTTTTCGCGACGGTGGGTGGCGAATGGCGGTTCGCCTTGCGCTGACGGCCATGGTCCTCACCGTGCTCGGCGTGATGCTCCTCGGCATTCATGGACTGGGTTGGCCGCTGCCGTGGGCGCTCGCGCTGGCGGCGATGGTTTGCCCCACTGACCCGGTCCTGGCGTCCCTGGTGTCGGTCGACGACGCCAGGGACGACGATGCCCTGCGGGTGGCGATTTCGGGCGAAGCGGGCATGAACGATGCCACAGGCCTGCCCATTCTGATGCTCGCCTTGGCAATGGCGTCCCCTGGGGAAACCCTTGCCAATGTCTGGGCGAACTGGCTGACGGTCGATGTCCTGTGGAATCTGGCAGGCGGCGTCGGGATTGGCGTTCTGGGAGGGTGGGGCCTCGGGCATCTGGGCACGCACCTGCGTCACGCCACGCGCGACGTGGCGCCCAGTGACTTTCTCGCACTGGGCATCATGATCGGTGTGTACGCGCTGGCCGAAGCCGTCCATGCCTCGGGCTTCCTCGCGGCCTTCGCCGCAGGCGTCGGATTGCGGCGCGTCGAGCTCCATGTGAGCCGATACACGCAGGAAGACGGGGAAAGGGACCCGGTTGACCAGGCTCCGGCGGAAACACGGGTCAATCCCAACGAGCGGGCGGGAGCGGCCATCGAGCACCCAGGCCAGACCGTGGGATGGGTCGTCTCCGACGCACTGTCGTTCGGGGAGACTGTCGAGCGTCTCATCGCGGCAGCGCTGGTCCTCGCCGTCGGCGTGGCGGCAGTGCCGGCGCTCAGCTGGACAGGCGTGCTGGTGGCGATGGCACTCATGCTTGTCATCCGGCCGCTGGCGGTGTGGGTAGCGACGATCGGCAGCCCCGTCCCCTGGCAACGGCGGGTCCTCATTGGCTGGTTCGGCATTCGTGGGCTCGGCAGCCTCAATTACCTGGCATTTGCCGTCGGCCACGGGTTGACCGGTGATTTGCGCGCCCCGCTGGAGGGCATCGTCATCACTGTGGTGACGCTCAGCATTCTGCTGCACGGAGGGAGCGTGACGCCACTGATGCGCTGGAGGTCCCGGGCCCTGTCGGCACGAGCAAGGGGAAGCGTCGGCAAGCCCGGCTGATGACCCGGAACCAATATTGTGCGCTGGCGCGGCGGGCGGGCCGACATCGTTGGCCACACCGGGCCGGCCCCTACGGCGGTTGATGATGGACGGCCATGTCGGACAGGTTTTCCAGGCCCTGGGGGCGCGTTTACCACTTCCCGACGCGTTGAAACACAGCACGCCGGGTGGGAGGTCGGTCCGCAACCTCGACTACATCAAGGACGTTTGGCCGCGCTCCTGGCCCTGGTAGAGGCAAGCGTTCCCCGGTCATCGGGTATGCTGTGGCATCGGTTGCCCGGTCGGAGAGGGTTTTGGGAATCGCAAGACGCGTCGCAGGGTTGTGGACACTCATCGAGCCACGGGAACGCGCGGGTCGATGGGTGGCGTCGTGGTCCCTCCATCGCACCGAGCCTGAACCGCAATGGTCGGGGTCCCAGTCGCGGATCTCGGGGGCAACGGCGACGTTTCAGACAGAGGATGAAGCCGTTGCCCAGGCTGAAATCGATGCACTCCGCACCGCACGCACGCTGACGGGGACGGAGCTCGGCTAACGCGCAGCGTCGATGGTGTCCGACAACGCGAGCAACGCCCGACCAATGCCGGGTACAGCGACGGTGTCCGAGCCTCTCAACAGCCAGGCTATTGCCCGCGCTGCACGCGCAACGTCACCTAAGCCTGTGTCGAGCGCCTGCTTCATGACAAGATGCGTGCGGAACCTCGCCTCTTCGGCATCGGCGTCAAGCAGCGCGTGGCCGATGGCCGCCGCTTCGAGCGCAAGATGCGCCCGGGTCAGGATGGTCTCTTCGTCAACGTGTGCCATGGGACGAGACTAGGCCGGCCGGCGTGACGAAACCATCAGCCGGCTGGCCTAGCCTGTGTTCAATACGTCGACCGCCGTGCCGGCTCGAGTCGCAGCACACCCTTTTCCTGGAGTGCCTGGATAGCCGACATCTCACCAGCACTCAGCGAAAAGGTGACGGGCGGATTCGGCATGGGGTAGTCAACATCGATGCTGCGGCCCTTACCCTGGTTTACATTTCCGGCAAAGACGCGAAGGACAGGCTGCGGGATACCCTCAATGCTGTCCATTCCGTAGACAAACCCCGACGGCAGGAAGGCGACGTACGCGTACTGTTCAAGGGTCCGCCCGGTGTCGCATTCAACGACCGGCGTCTCGGGCAGGAGGCGGCGCGCGGCAGCGGCAATCTCCTTCTTCTTCGCATTGAGCGCACGGAAGTGACCCTCGGCGTCGGGCGCAAGCCGGCCGGCGCGGTGGGAAAGCCAGCGCAGGAGGGGGCCGGCATTGTTCGCACCAACCCACACGTCAACGCTGTCCTGAACCGCCACTTGGTCGTAGTCGTTGAACTCGGCGCGGGCATACGCCAGCGGCAGCTTGAACGACGCAATGCGCACGTCGGTGCCGGTCTTCCGCCAGGTCAGCGTGCCGAGCGGCAGGCGGTGCACATCCGTCCGGTCGCCCTGGGTGATGACGAGCTCACCGGCGGCATTGTCGATGAACAGCTGGTTGCGTCCGTCGGAATATCGTTCCCGCCTGACCAACGAGGCCCGGTAGATGGTGCGCACGAGGTAGAGGAAGACGATGAAACCAGCGGCAATGCCGAGGCCGAGGAAGATGTAGAAGAACGACGACATGATGACTCCGAATCAAAGGACGTATTCGCCTCCGCCGAACACGCCGCGCATGGATTGCGGCAGGCGTGAGGTGACGGGGGCGGGAGAAGTGCACCGGGCTCAGCCTTTGTTGCCGGCCGCGTCGTAGCCGGCAATCCACATGCGGTAATCGAATCCGCCGCCCGAGATGCCCGCCCCGAATCCGCTGACACGAAGCAGTCGCGTGATGACCGGCCACTGCGCTGCGCTCAGGGATTCGGGAATCGAACGGATGAAGAGCGACATCGGCGGGTTGGGGCCTTCCGTCGCCACGGTGCCCGTGGACGTCACGGGCGGGTGCGTCTGCGCACCTTGCGCGAGCCGGGCTTCCATATCGTTCGGCATGGCGTATCCGGCTTGTCCCAGGTCATTGGTGATCTTCACCGGTGCGCTCCGGCAAATCTGGAAGCGCTCGTCATGATGACTCGTCGCGTCATTCCAGATGCGGGCACGAATGGTCCAGCAATCGAGATGCTCGCCGTACTCTTCCATCGTCAGTGCGACACGCGGCCAGGCCAGATGGCCCATTTGGGCTTCAGCGGACTGCGTGGCCGGAAAGATGCCCACGAGCTGGGAGGCACCCGGCGTCAGCGGCCGGAAAGCGTCACCCCTCGTCGAGCCCGGATTGCTGATTTCCTGGCCGATGCGATGTCCCGCATCGCGGGCCGTGTTGCCGACCCGCTGCCAGAACGAGGGTTTGGGCGCAGTCGTGGCCGGGGCAGGCGCGTCCTGGGCGGTGGCCAGAGCAGGGACAAGAAGAAGGGCAGCGAGGGCGGTGCGGACGAGCATGGTGAACCCCTGTGCGGACGTCATGTCCGGTTCGGGGCGATCCTACGATCAAATCCACTTACTAAAGTGAAAATGGGCTAAATCAAAATGGGTTGAACACTGGGGCATGGCCGACCGCCCCTCAAGCCCCCGTTCACCGCACCGCGCCGAGAGCATCCTGCTTGCCCGGATGCTGCTGGACGCCCGGCTGGCGGCCGGTCTGACACAATTGGAGGCTTCCGCAGCCCTCGGTGTCGCCCAGACACTGATTTCGAAAATCGAAGTGGGCGAGCGGAAGATTGAGATGGTCGTTGTCCGTGACCTGTGCCGCGTCTACGGCATCGACTTTCTGGAATTCATCCGCGACTACGACGCCGCCGCGAAGAAGGGCAGGGTCACGCCGCCCAAGCGGCTGGTGAGAAAGGACAAGGGTTCCCGCCGGACCTAGGCCCGAGCACAGGGAACATCTGGCGCGACAAAATGCCCGTCGGCCGTTGGTGCCGCCCTCAGCTCCGTGCGGCCGACTGCCGCCTTGCGCCGTCCGGCGTCCGCCCGAGGATGTGTCCCCGCGCGAGAGCGCTCATCCAGGATTTCCCATGGCGAAGGGCCAATCACACCATGCGACCGACCGGTCGGTCTTCCTCGACTTGCTCAAGGAGACCCGCACCAAGGCGAAACTGACGCAGACCGCTTTGGCGACCCTTGCCGGTGTCTCGCAGCCCTATGTCAGTCAGGTGGAGGCAGGAAAAATCCGGCTCGATACGATCCAACTCCGCAACTGGTTGCATGCATGCGGGTCAAACCTTGGGAGGTTCGGACGGGCGCTGGAGAAGCGACTCGCTTGACGCACAGTCGCTATTTTCATTTGGTGCACCACGGGACCATTGCACCGACCTAGTTGCCGGGCCACAAAGCGCCGGCAATTGGAGAGGATGCCCTATCGCGGTTCGGCGAAAGGGTCCGACACGATGGACAACAGCTCACTTGCGGACTGCCGGACCGGAACCCACGAAGGGTGCTTGAATGCAACAAGACAGCCCGCGAATGTCGTCATGCTTTCGCCTTCGGGGATAACGGCCGCATCGGGAAGGTCTTGCAGTAAACGCTTGAACTCGGTGAGTCGGTCGACAGTCGCCGCATTGAGTTGGCCTCGCTGCAACGAAAGAACCGAGCCAATAAAGTCCCCGGCATCTGTCTTCAATTCCCAAGGGGCATTGTAGGAGCCCATGATCTCGCACTGTTCGACAGGATCAGCGCTGGCCACCTCCAACGTCTTCCTCAATTGGCTCAAGTAATTCAAGTAGTCATCGTTCGTATCGTCGGACATTGCTTGCCTCAGAGAATGGGCGGTTCGAAAATCGGGGGAATCGGCTCTATCGGCTCGATAACCGGGGTTTCTGGGATACCCGGTGTCTCCGGAAGCGGCTCTTCAACTGGCTCAGCCGGGCGGGAGGGCCTGGGTGACGGACGAGGGTGTGCTTCCTCGGCTGTCATTGGGTTTCCCTGCTGGTCATACCGTTGCCATCCTTTCATACCGGGCGTCTGGGTTTTCCAATACCCCTTCGAGCCTGGGGTGCCTCCATCTTCCTCCCTGGGCACCCATCGGCACATCACCTTGCCGCCCTGAGGTTGCTGCGGACCCCAGAAATCGCCAGGAAGCTGCCCGTTGGCCGGTGTCCACGGACCGCCAGGAATATTCTCCGGGATATCGGAGGCGTCGGGTAAGCGTGCCGGGGCATCGGGTGGGAAAGGACCGGCAGGTGGCGGGCCAACTGCCAAGCCTGACGGGTCTTGCGATGTGAGCGGCCTCCCGGTCACGTACCCAAAGGTCGACGCGCCGCCTGCGAGTCCGATTGGGTCACTCTGCAGGTAACGGCCCGTCGCAGCCTCGTAGTCACGGAAGCCGTTATGGACTAGGCCAGACTCCTGGTCAAAATACTGACCGGCGTACCGCAGATTCAGGACATACCCGCTCGACGATGTAGGGGCATTCTCGCCAAACGGATTGCTGGCATATGCCCACTGCCATTTCGTCGTGCCCGATGCGTCGACAACTGCACGCGGCGTGCCGAGCCCATCCGCAACGACGTAGGACAGGGTCGACGTCGTGCCGCTCCCGTCAACAATGGCCACCGGGATGCCGCCGAGCCAGACGTAGTCGCGCGTGGTTGTTCCCGACGCCTCACCAATGAGCTGGCTGTCCTCGGTGTAGTCAAACGAAGTGGTAACACCGCCTGCCGTTTTCTGGATGCGCTGGCCCAGGGCGTTGAGCACGTACATACCCACCGTCGTCCCGTTCTGCAGGACCACCGTCATCCGGTTGCGCTGGTTGTAGCCGTAGCCAAAAGTGCCGGAAGCGAGGACATCGGACGTGGTGTTGCCCCGGGCGTCGACCACGCGGGTGGTCGTCCCCACGTTGGTCAGGTGGTGCGTGCCAGTGGCATACGTGTAGGTGCCGGTGAGAAGGCCCGGTGCGGTTTTTGTCAGGCGGTCGCCCGTACGGTTGTAGGTATAGGCCTCGATGATGGTGCCCGAGCCGGCTTTGATCCCGGTCAGCCGGTAGAGTGGGTCTGGCCCTTGTCCTGCAAATGGGACGCCGCCAGCATCATGCCCACGCCCCACACGCCGTTCGCGTTCCTCAGTATCTGGACGAGGAATGCCTCCGGCATGGGGTGGATGAGGTTTGAAAGGGCGAGGGCGCCGCCGTGCACGAATGAATTCAGCTCACGCCACGCGATGGATTTGAACAGCGACAGCAGCGCAACGGCGGGAGGTGGCGCCGTTCGCTCAAGGTCTTTGAGGAGCTCGCCAATCCCTGGCACGTCGGGCTCAAAGGCGCGTCCGTCGCTCTGCCGCAGACGCACGGTCCCCATCGTCTCAATCCAGCGGTCCGGTGCCGCATGGGTCACCCAAAATCCCTTGAGCGTCACCTCAAACTGCAGCCGTAAAAGGGCGATGGCCGGATGGAACAGACCCGACGCCATCAGGCCGCGATGCGCGGACCAATGCTCATGGGCAATCCCGAGAAAAGCCATGGTCAGTTTCGCCCGGTCGGTGTCGTCAAACGGCACACGGTCGACAATGGACAGCACTACTGCTGCAAAGCGGTCGGTTGCGTCGAGGACATCCGACAAAACCGATGCACCTTCATTGATTCGGTCCGTCGTCTCCATGCGGTCAGTCTTCCTGGACGAACGGGTTGAGGGGAGGCGGCGTCGGAGCGGGCGGCGTCGGTGCGCTCACAAGCGGGAACTTCATCACGCGGAGCTTGTTGAGGGGCGACATGGCGGCAATGATGCGAAGTGCCTCGGATGCCGTTTGCGCAATGGCCAGAAGCCGTCCGTCCGTTGAGTTGATTCGCGCAAAGCGAAGGCAGGCATGGACGTACCGGGACAGGTCCTCGTCGGGGCCGGCATTCATGAAGAAGGTCACGTACTCGGACACGGTTGCCGTGGAGAGCACCTCGATGTCGATGGGGTTCCAGCCGCTCTTGTCGACTTGTTCGCGGATGGTCTCGGCAAGGGTTGGTCGATGGGGTGCCTGGGCATGGCCCAGCGCTTCACTGCGGAACATGGGGTCTTCCTCCCGGGGCCCGAAATGCTCCTCGGGAACGACAAGACGCGCCGGGTCAATGGCCGCGTTGATGCGCACCCATTCCCTGGCAAGGTCATCGGCCCTGGCTGCCTCATTGAGCTTTCGCAAGACAACGCAGACGGTCTCGACCTCGCCATACCCCAACCAGCGGGCATGCGCCGTTGCCGTCGTTGCCAGGGTGTCGACAAAGACAGCCCTATTGTCGGCAAAGGTGTTGTGCAAAAGGCGCCATGCGTCAGCCATCGACCCGGAGGCGGCTTCGCGCTCGGCCTGTGCCGTCGCGTCGGCGACGGCGGTGTTGACGGCGTCAGCGTCCAGGTAGCCCCGGTCGAGGGTATTGCACACCTCCTGCACGAGCCCGTGGTAAAGCTGCCCGCCCATGGCCCACAGCGTGTTTACCCAGCCAGCCTCGGGCTCGGCAAGCTTGTCGGTCTCCATGAGCCCTGCAAAGTGGCTCAGCAATACTTCTTTTGCAAACAGGTAACCTGGTGCCCCGGCCGCTTGCCCGTAATGGCACCACACCAGCAGTGCGAGCGTGCGCGCGAGGGACGCCTGCACGGCAGCAAGGGCACTGGCGACGAAGGGCGAGAACTCATCGACTGCCCGTGACAGGCGCTGGAGGATGCGAAGGTTGGTGATGCCAAGCCCGGATGCGACGTCTCCCGCCATCGCTGACATGCCCGTCATGCCGCCGAAAACCAGCTCGCGGCATTCCTCGACGGTCGGAGTGAAGACGACCTCGCGGTCAAGAACCTTTTCGCGGAACCCGGCAAACAGGTCCCGCTCACCGTTCCCCACTGAACCGAGACCTTCTTCGTTCAAGATGAGCACCACGCGACAATTGCGCTGCTCACGAAGGTAGGAAACCAACCCCAGAACATCGGTCATGGGCAAGTCTTTTCCCTTGCGCTCGACGTCATCGATGCAAATGAGGTAATCGCGCACGGCAAGGAAGGTCGCTGAGCGGATGGCGGCGCCCCATGCGGGCAGGAATTGGGCGAGGTTCTGCGCATTCCTTCTCGTCCGCCAAAAGGCCTTCGCGCCGAAGGTCCACGCTGCCCCAACAGCGGTCTCCTCCACGAAGACTTCCCGCATCTCGGTGGCTAGCGTGGCTGGCGTCGCACCCTGCGAGGCTTGCGCCGGGGCAACGGCGTTCTCGAACAGGGCGGCTTTGAGCTCTGCCATCGAGTTCAGACCGAAGAGGGAGACGTAGCTGTAGCGCTTGAAGGGCGGCGGTTCGGCCACTGCGGCCTTGGCGACCACATCGTTCCACAGCCATGTCTTGCCGCTGCCCCAGGGGCCGGTCAGGGCGATGGCCGACGGGCGCTGGGCGGTGACAAAGCAGGTCAGCGCGGTACGGGCGAGGGCAGTGGTCATCGGGGCTCCTTGGTCGGTCCGATTATAGAAGTCGCGGCTGGAAGGACAGGACAAACGGTCGCGGCGGCCTCGACGGGCGTTTGCATGTGACCAGGATGACCATGCCTGTTCTCCGCGAGCGCTTCATGACGCCACAACCCCGCCCAATCAGCCCGGTCATGCCCGCATCCGGCGGCGTGCCGCCCGAAGACGCCGTCGTCGGGTACTTCGCCTCCCTCGGCTATCCGCTGTTCGTCGTGCGCCCCGACGGGGTCCACGCCGGGGAGCCTCCTTTCTGGCGGCTCGACCGCCCGGTCCTGTACAAACCCTGCGAAACCTTCGACACCATTGCCGATGTCTGGAATTGGTGGGAGCGCACTGCGGTATGGGTGTTGACCGCAGACACGCATTTCCGGCTGCTCTGTGCGTTCTACAGGGGCGGCGGGGCAATGATGCGGGCGGAGATGCGGGAATGGGCCACGCCGCAGCCACGGTACTCCCTCGACACGGACTGGACGCGGGACCTGGTCGGCCACTGGCCACCGTTTCGGCGGGACGACCTGCCGCCCGACTGGGTGGAACTCATGCGGGAGGTCGAGCGGGCTTGCGTGACCCCGGGTGAGCGGTGCCGGGACCGGTTCCTCCGGTATTGCAAGGAGTGGGACGAAAGCGAGGAGAGGCGGTATCTCGAAGCTTCTATCCACCCGTCCCGCGTATTGGGGACACGCCGGCGTCTTTGAACTAAAGTTGGCCCATCAAAGGGAGGGTGTCATGGATGACCTGAGGCAGAAGCTGCTCGGCCTGTTCGCTGTATGCGGAATCGTTCCCCCGCCCATCGAGGCGACGTTCCGGCATGTCATCAACCAGATGACAGCCACGGGCATGCTCGAGCGTTTGGATGAGGAGGAAATCAGCGGTGCGCTCCTTGGCGGCTTTGCCGCTGCCTATCCCCTGTGCCTTGGAATATTTACCGAGACCATGGACGAGGCAGTGCGCTTTACCGAGCAGCACAAGTGTGCGTGGGCACAATACAGCAAGAGTCGTACGGCGACCTCCAAGGACAACGAGGCTGACAGTGGCGCTGATTTCGCGCTGGTCATCTGGACCGGGCCCGATACGGCACGCGTCGCGTTGTTCCAGGCCAAGCGGTTTGAAGCGTCGCGCCCGACGCAGAAGACCACTTCCGCGATGGTGCCCCCTGCACCGTATCAACCGCTATGGCCCGTCGCCGGACTCTCGCCCCTATCCGGCGTCGAACCCGGGCTGCACCACATCGACGTGCACCGGGCGAGGTTCGACAAGAACGGCGACCTTGTCGGACGGACGCAGATGGCAACGCTTGCGCAGACAGCACGCCGCATCATGGCGGTCCAGCATCTGAGTGAACAGCGACGGGCAGAGTATGCAGCTGCAAGAGTGATTGCTGATGTGCCCCTGCCCGAACGGCCCGCCGAGAGTAGTGCACTCGACGATGCGGCATTCATGGCTTGGTTGGATGAGTCCACTTCGGCGCGTGAGAAGAAGTCAAAGGCCGAGAGAAGGCTCCGGGACCTTGAGGCAGGTTCCGGTGCGCCCTCGGGCATTCAATACTTTAACTGGCTCCATTATCTCGGCTACGCACGCTCGACAAGGCGAGCAAAGGCCAGTCGTCGAGCGAATGCGCGGTCAGATATTCTCGAAACCGGAGCGGTTTGCGTACCCGTGTCTGCGCTTGCGCCACAGCTCTCGCATGAGGAACGGTTCGGTGCGGGGATGCCCGAACGGACGCTGGTCGACCTGTCGACGGTGATCTGCCACCGTTTGGTCGATGTGATTCTCAACGCCTTCAGCGGCTCTCATTTCGGGAAGGACGTGGACGGCTGGATAAGCCTGGACGCATCGACGATTGAGATTGTCTTGCCGGACCTGCAGCGCTTCGGCCATTTGTTCATGGGAACGGACAAGGGCGGTGCAAGCGTCAACGTGGTCAAAATTCTCAAAGACAGCCAACACTCTGGACAGATCGTTTTCGACGGCCCGAGATCGATCCATGGCTATCTTCCGCGCGCATCGTTGCCGCCGCCGGGCCTGAAGTGATGGCGATATTCTCGGAATGATGAATAAGCCGTTCTTGCAAGCAGAAAGGGGCCATCCGGCCCCTTTTTATTGCCTGCACCGCACACCTCATTCCCCATCGTCTTCGCTTCCTTCGTCCGAAAGCGCGGGCGGGAGCTTCTTACGGGGCGGCATGGTGATGACCTTCAACGGTCGGGGCGCTTTCTTGTTTTCGACCAACCGCAGGTTCCGCTCGAGCTGTACGAAGTGCGGCTCAAACTGCGCGGGGTTGTACGGCGGGATGAAGATGGGCGCGAGCGGGATGCTCATCAGATGCGCCTTTCGCACCGCCAGCGTCGACGACTGCACATAGTTCCTGCGGATGACCGACTGTGCCTGGAGCTTGTGGCCGGTCAGCCGTGCGATGTCGGCGTCGACAAGGCCGGACTTGGCCGCCTGGTCGATGAAATGATGCCGGTGGCAGTGGAAGGTCTTGCCCGGTCCGAGGCCGCAGACTTTCGGGTAATACGTTTCGTTCAACCGCTTGCCCATCAGAAAGCCCGCGTCGCCATGAAACCAGCCCATGCCCGGGAAGAGCCGCTGGTACCCCTTGGCCCGGACCGTGGCCACATAGTCGAGAAAGCCGAGGTCGATGAGTTCGTCATGCAAGGGCACCACTCGCCTGCTCGACTCGTTTTTCAGCTGCTGACCGGGAAACCGGTCGGAGAAATGCACGACCGGCATGCCGAGGATGATTTCGATGTCATCGACATACAGCTGCGAAATCTCCCGCAGCCGTCCACCCGTGAAATGGGCGAGAACCGGCAGCCAGTATCCCTGCGGGGCCAAAAGACGCTTGAGGTGGGCCGGGTGGAAGATGGAGGCGAGCTCCGGCGCGGTAAACGGCAGGCGCACGAACTGGGCGACCGGCGCGGGGAGGGCGACCGAGTCGAACGGATTGAAGCGCAACCCGTTCGTCAGGCGCACGTACTCGAAAAAGCCCCGCACGAAGGCAACCTTGTTGTTGACCGTCACCGGGGAGAGGCGCTTGGCACCAATCTTGTCGGCGGTCTCGAGCACTTGGGCGACCGTCAGCCCCTTGTACGCAGGTTTTTTCGTGGCGTCCTTCGGCCACTTTTCCATCGTCCGCACGAACGCCTGGGCGTCGAGCCGCGTCACGCCCAAGAGCGGCTTGTCACCGGTCACTTCAAGGTAGAGCTTCAATGCCGTCGCACACTCGTACTGGCCCTTTTCGTTGAGCATGCAAGACGAGGGCAGCTGGGCCATGTACTCGTCCATCAGTTCGGTGACCGCGCGGTGCGAGGAATCCGCGATGCGCTGGGGCTTTGCATAGCGGGCCGGGCCGAACGGGCTTTGCTTGATGCGGCGCGCCGCAGGGGCCGCCCCCTCAAGGTAACCGTCCTCATCGATGGTCTGGATACCGGTACCGATGCCATCCCCGTCGAGTGTCCGCCTGGCCGCCTCATGGGACGCATACAGGTCATGGGTCATGGACGGTGCAGGCGGGGTTGCGAAGGGCGAGAGCAGGGCGGCCTGGGACATCGTGTGGCTGAGGACGGTAAGGGCACGGAGCTGTTCGTCGAAGCTGCCGACCTCAATGCTGATGCCGTTCGGCCCCTGGACAAAAAAGCGGGGAGCGGGATGGTCTTGCGGTGGGGAGAGTGCGGCGGTCGAAGCGGCAAGGGCGGTCTGGGCGGGGTTGGGTTTGAACGGGTGCATGGGGATGTCCTTGGGTTGGGGTTTCTTCCATCCAAGCAACATTTCCGACCCTGTCAAGTACACCCGTGGAAGGGAAATGCGGCCTGGGCACCGACGCTAAGGTGCGGGCTTTTTTTCCAGGATTGCGCATTTGTTTTTGCAACAAGGACCCGTGTTTCATGCAGTCAATCAAGGGCTGCGATGACAGCGACGGATTCGATGTCTGCATGAAATGCGAAATTTCAGATGGACGTCCGGATATGCATTCTTTGCATCGGGGTGCGTGTCGACGGGTGCGAGAAAGTCACCATCGAACCCGTCAAGCGGATCACGGCGAATCAATGGGTTGGCCGTTTGGCGGTAGCGTTGGATTCCCTCGGGAATCCAAGAAAAAAATGAAACGAATCAATGCGATTGCCCGGGCGCGGTGGGCGGCAGTTCCGTCAAGTACTAGTAATACCTATGGCGGCCAGGTGTTTCCGCAAAAACGGTCCCGCAAGGGAAATGTTCAACCCACCTCGAAAAAACCGGAAAAAAGGTCGAGGACAGATTGTCGCATTGCCAAACCCATGTTTTTTTCTATGCGGAGTGGAGCAGTGGCAGCTCGCCGGGCCCATGACCCGGAGACCGGTGGTTCGATTCCACCCTCCGCATCCGTCAATACCAACCCGGAGGTTTTGAATGTCTGCAGTTTCAAAAACACGAAAGGAGCGCTCGGGGTGCACGCGGCCGGGCTCGTTCACGCATGCGGCACTCTCGGGCTGGACATGTCTGACCACGGGGGAGCGGCGGGTGTTTCTTGGCGCGTTCATCGGCCTCGGCATCTTCATCGCCTTCGCTGCCGGATATGACTGCGGTCAGGCAGTGTCACGGGCAGTCTCGGGCTCAGCGCCCACCCAGGGCGCCAGCCACGCGTCGCAATACCCATCGGAAGCCGGGTGACACAATGAGGCCAGGAAGTGCGCCCAGCATGCAGACGGCACCATGGATGAGGCTCCACAGAATGGGAGTCAGGACGCCTGCAAGGCCGGCGATGGAGGCGTCGAACCGTGGGAATCTTGCAGGCCAAAGGGCGAAAGCGACGCCGACGAGAAAGGCGAGTGCCAGCGCCCATTTGAACGCGTCGGGCTTGGCATCGGGCCAAAGCGGCAGCCCGACGACGACACCGATGAGGCAGCCAATGCCGGCATCAGACAGAAAATCAGTGAGCATGGTGTCGTCCTTGTACTTTGATGGAAGGATGCACATCACGGCATGGGTGGTCATCCCCGAATGCGGTTGCACGGCGCATCAGTGCTATGCCGATTCGGCGAGCGGCTCTGCCACGCTTCGAATCACGCGCGATGGTTTCTGGATGCGGGCACATCATTGAAGGCGCCTTCCTGTCGCCGCACTTTTTTCCTTCTGTAGTGGAATTCCCATGACCACCAACACCACCCCCACCACCGGCTACCGCATCACCACCCCTGAAGGCTGGGTGATTGAGGCGAAAGACGAACTCGCCCACCGCCGTGTGCTCTCCGCCCTCGCCAGTCTCTCCGACGTGCTCGGGCGCGCCGCCGTCCTGCCACCCGGTGCCCTCATTCCCGTGCCCGACCCGGTGCCACGCGTCCCGCAGGGCTTGACATTCCCCTCGGACGCGAACCCGTCCCGGCGCCGAGTCCCCTGCGGCATCTCGCACCCCTGCAAGGCGAAGCGTTCCGCAAGCTCTGGGACGATGTCTTCGGTTCCCCGGACGGACAGGCAAATGAGGACCCGGCCCACCACTGACGCGGTGTGAACCGGGACGTGCAGCGCGCCTGTTGTGGCGCTCGCCTGAAGCGCGCGAAGGGTTTGGCTCTCTGGTTATATCGAGCGTCGCCTGTCGCATGGCGTCGTCCAGGCTGCCCACGGTCATGCCCCTTGACGGTCGGTCATCCGACGTTACGGTGGGGATTCCCCAACGAACGGACGTTCCCCATGCCATTCCCGAGCGACAAGGTGTACCTCGACGTGTGCGTCCGGCTCGGGCGCCTCATCGGCCGGCGCGTCATCAAGGCCAGGAAATCGAAGGCAGGTTGGCAGACGGGAACAAAGTTCATCCTCCTCTCCTCCGACATTGATGCCGTGGCCTGTGACACATTGACCGATGCCGCACTCGATTTGCGCTGGCACATCGGGAAATGGCTGGACACCAAAGGTGCGGACATCTTTTGCAAGGCGGTCGAACGAGGTGCCGTGACCGCCGATGAACTCATCCTCATTGCCGGTGACGAAGACCACCGTCTGCGTGCGCTGCGGGACAAGGCCCATCTCGGGCTCGGGGTTCCCCAGGCACACACGTCACGGGAAACGCGGCGTCTTTGAGACGACCGGACGGGTCGGTCGTGCATATAACCGAAAAGCCAACCATCCTGTCTTTCCGGTGATAAATCCCCGTCGTTGGTGACCCTCGGTCGCAGCACGGACACGGCGCAACACCGCGTGGTCAATGCGATGGGCAGTCGGTCGCACGCATGTTTCCCACACCGGCCTTCGACCCTACGGTGGGGCATCTCCCAGGGACCCCGACCATGACCATCCGACGACGCCTTCGCCGCAACACCCACGTCAAAAGACCCGGGATGCTCTCTGAGCCCTGTCGGTCAGCCATCGCCTCGGGCAATGTGCGAGGCGCCAGCGAGCATCTCGCCGACGGCCTCGACGGTGCGATGGAGGGTTACTTCTGGGACGACCCCCGGGAGGCCCGGCTAAAGCGCCTCACCTTGCTGTCGTTGGCAACCCTCGTCGATTCCAGGCGCGACCAGCTCCTCATGCTGCCCCTTGTCTTGTCCCGGACCGGCAACGTCAACCAGGTCGATTCAGCAGGCCGGACCCTGCTGCACTTCGCAAAGACACGGCGTGTTGCGCGGTATCTCCTCGAAGCCGGTGTCCCGGTCGAAGAGGGCATGAAAGAACCCTTGCTTGCAGCGCTCAGCGCGGAACCGGGTATTGCGTCATTCGACGACGATATCCCCCTTGCATTTGTCGACCTCCACGGCCATGAGCCGTCCATCCTCGCCTGCGTCCGTGCAATAAGTGCGGAGCGCAGCCCCATGCCCGGCTCGGCGGTCTTCCATGAATCCCACTGGCATCACGTGATGCCGGGTGACACGTGCGATGCGCTCCGTGCGCTGCCAAAAATCCACCAGCAACGGGCCGAAGCGTCCATTCGCATCACGGCCGACCTCGTGGCCCTCGGCAACGAGGGGCGTCTTGCAGAGGCGGGCCGGCTGCTGATGGACAACCTTGGTGTGTTCGGCGCGCAAGACCGCCCCGCACCCCGGGTGGAGATGAGCCTCCGCACCGCTCTTCGCGATGCGCTCGAACAGGGCAGGTCCGACCACGTTTCCCGGCTCGTGGCGCTCGGCGCGGACATCTCCACCCTCTGCTACGCATATGACATCCCCGAGGAGGGTGGTGCCTGGCGGTTCGCGCGTATCTCCGCACTGGGCCTTGCCGCCCTCATTGCCTGCGAGGCCTTTGGCGGGGAGGACGACCAATCACTCGGGAAACGCTCCCTTGCCGCGCTCGCCCACATGATGGAAGCGGGCCCGGCCGGTGGCATGCATGCGGAAGGGGGCGGGACGCTGATGCACCTCGCCCATCACCCTGACGTCGCCCGCTGGCTGCTCGAGCACGGTGCCCCGCACGATGTTCCGGACCTTGCCGGACGCCTTCCCGCCGATGTCTTGCCCTCGTCCATCGGGCGCCTCATCGAAGCCCATCATCTGTCGAAGACGTTGGCGACGGCCAAAGGTGAGGTGCGCAGGTCCGGGCGGTTGTAGCGCGTCCGGTCCAGGTCCGGAGTCTCAGCATCGCGGGCCCCGAAGTCTGAAGGACGTCGGTGCGCAAGAGCTTGAGCCCTCGCCGTCGTGCACCGTCGGTTCAGCATTGTGATGGCAACCAATGTGCTGGAGCTGCATGAAACGTCACGTGTAACGCGCACCAGTCGTTACGGGTGACGCTCTGCACATAGGCGAGCCGTGACCGGCCCATCGACGTATTGCCAACGCCCTTGACGACGTGCCAATCGTCGTTAGCTTGGATGGATTCCCCTGCAGGACGTTCTCCATGACGACACCACCGCTTGTACAAACAACCACCCGACCTGACCCGGCGGATGTTCAAACGTTGTTTCTGGAATGGCTCAGCACTTTTGACCTTGCCAGTTTGATGGAGGTCCTCGATCAGGGCGCCGACCCCAACGTGGAGGGGGACAGGTATCAGGCGGTCGACGGGATGGTGTATGAGGATCTCACCGCTGTCTCGCTTGCCGTGCTGCTCGACGCCGACCACGGGCAACTGCTGCTGACACCGCTCCTGCTCAACCACGGTGGGAACATCCGCCAGGTCGATTCAAAGGGCCGCACGTTGCTCTCCTTTGCCTTCCACCCCCTCGTCGCCGATTACCTGCGTGCGTATGGCGCACCCGAGCCCGAAGGCCCGCTGCCCGACCTCCATGCGCCCGTCTTGGGTCTGGCGCCGAAGGCGTCAGGCGAGGCCGTCACACGTTGGCCAGACCCCATCCCCGACGACGAGTGTGAGGCACTGGTCATGGGCATCTTCAAGGACGAGATGGACCGCCTCGGCTACTTCCGGGAGGGGGTGCCCGAAGACCCTGGCGCGTCCTGGCGGCCGGGTGGGCCGCCCATGACCGCGAGGCTCAATCCGGCCGTCTTCATGGACGACCCCGTCTGGCACGACGATGTGGTGCGTGTGAGCCGGCTCCTTGAGCTCGGTGGCGCACACGGGCGAAGGTGGTGTCACTTCGTTTTTGAACGCGGGGCAACGGCGGAGACGTTCGACGGAATCGGTGCGGTGGGCTTTGCGATGCTGGCCGACTGCCTGAACGGGGAGGCGACTGGCGCCCCGCCGTCTGACGAGGAGTTCTTTGAGCGTGTCGGGAAGCCGAACCTGTTGCCGCTCTTTGCCGGGCGGGTGCCCCTGACCGGACCACAGGACGGGCAGGGCAACACGCTGCTGCATCTGTGCCGTGCGCCGAGAATGGCCGAATGGCTGCTCGACCACGGATTGCCCCTGGATGCCACCAACGATGCCGGTGAGCGACCGTTTGAGGTCCCTCATATGCCGCAGGACGTGCGCACCGTCCTCGAACAGGCAAGGCTCAGGCAAACGGTGAACGATGTGCCGGCAGCAGAGCAAACAGGGCACGAACGGAGCAGGCAGCGGCTCTGACCGGGAGTGCCCGTCTGCAACCGGGCGGGGTGGTCCGATGCATCCCCGGCACGAGCACGGGTTGAGTGCTTCTCCGAGGTCGGCCTCTCCGATTGCCGGAGCCGGTCATGATGGACGGCCAACCCAACCGTCGCAGCATCTGAGACCCGGCCCGTGCACCCTTGCCCAAACCAGGGGGAGGGTCCGATGAGTTACGAGACAAGAATGGTCCTGCGCCTTGCGGCACCAGGCGTGCTGGTCTTCGTTGCCGGCATCATTCTGGCCGTCGCGATGGACGCGCTCGGCAGTCTGCCTGTGGCCATGGGTGGGCAGCCTTTCCTCCCGGGCGTGGGAGACGACCTTGCGTTGGGGACCGGTGTTGTTGCGTTGCTGGTTTACGCCGGCCGCATGCTTCGCTACTGGCGCTGGACCCGTGGCGACACTGACATCTGCTTTGTGTGCAGTTGCCTTCTTGGGCAGGAGCGGCACGGCCGCTTCGGGACCTACCGCAAATGCCTCGGCTGCGGGAAAAAGCACGCGGTCGGACGGCTATGACGAGGAAGACGCGCTCACGGTTCGGGGCCCGTTTCCTCACGCTCCCGGTCCTTTCCGTTGTCATGGCCGGAATTGCCCTTGGCGTCTCCGTCTACCAGGCCGCCACATCCCGCCACTACAGCAATCTGGCGGTCCGGCCACACGTCATCATCACCCCGTACACCGAGGGTCCCGGCATGCGGACCGGGCTCTACCTCGACAACGACGGACTTGGGCCGGCCCTTCTCAAGGACATCCGCATCACCGTCAGCGGGCAGACGTTCCATGGGTTTGGCAGCAGTCCGCTTGCAGACGCCGCCAAGGCCGCCGGCCTCAACCCGATGTGCTTTGCGCGGTCCTGGCCGAAGGAGGGCGCGTGGCTCAAGGTCGACCATGAAGTGCCGTTCCTTGCCCAGACGAAAGCGACCGACGTTGCGCTGTTGTGCACAAAAGAGGCACTGCGCCTGGTCACAATGGTCGACATGAAAATCGAGGTCGACTACGCAGACCTCGACGGGGAGATGCACCAGTTCAAGGGTGACTCCCGGACCAATGATGCGGACGCCTTTGCGCTGTCGCATGAGTTGGGCAATTGAGTTCACCCGCTGCCCGGTACGCAGACGGCGGCTCGTCGTGCTCAAAAGTCGATGATCGGACGTGACGGTATATCTTTCGGTGCTCATGACTCGCTGGGTTGAAGGCGCGTTTCCCTGTTCGCGATGGCCGGGGACGGCCGACACGAACCAGCGCCTTCAACGAAGCTCTCTCGTTCCCGCAATCGGACGCCGGCATCTCGGCGCAGCAGCCTTGATGAGGCGAGCGGCATTGATGTCCCGCTCGTGACTTGCTCCACACGCGGAACAAATCCACTGCCTTACCCGCAGCCCGGTCGACCCTTTCGGGCCTGTGCGTGACAAGCACGCACTGCAGGTCTGCGTCGTGTACTTCTCATCGACCACGTCCACACTTCTGCCGGCCCGATGGCCCTTGTAGTGCAAAAATGCTTTGAGCTGTCCATGCGCGGCATCCCGGGCAGATTTCGCCCGGGTGCCTGCGCCAAGAAACGCTGTACTGACGTCGCCGATTTTGATCCATTGTCCTTGGGAGACCAGGGCGCTGGACAGTTTGTGGTTGTAATCCTGCCTTTGGTTCCTGATTTTCTGGTGGAGCCGTTTCGCTTGCTTCTTGTGTCCCGCCCGCTGCAGGTTTCCAAGCTTTGCCTCGTTGTCCCGGTATGACCGGTTGGGTTCGAAAACCTGTCCTTCACTGGTCGTCACCACCGCTTTCAGCCCCAAATCGATACCGAGGCACTCGATGGGCGCCACCGGCAGTTGCGGGATCCCATTGGCGTCAAACGTGGTGCCTGCCGGATAAGGCATTTGCACCGGCACATTGAGGAACCATTCGCCAAGCGCGTTTTGCGCAAAGTTGCCAGAGCCAAGCTTTGCGCCTGCCATCAACCGGTGTTCCAAAAACCGGTCCATCTCGAACAAGCGGATGGATTTGCCCATGAATCTGAGGCGGTTTCCCTTCAGGCGTAGATTTGCCGCTTTGAACGGGATCCACCCCAACGCCCGTCGTCGCCCACCACTGGCCCGGAACCGCAAGACCGGCTTCCGGAACTGGATGCGCCGTGTGACAAGTTCTGCATTGACCCGTTGAATCACATCGCTGCCGATGCGCTCAAAGCAGTCCCCTGCGCCGACGGCCAACTTGTCCAAATCATAGGCCGACAACCACCGGCCGCCATCGTCATAGGTTTGTATCGCGCGACGGCTGGTTTCATTGGCCCAGTTCCACGCGGTGTTGACCTCACGGCAAGCCTGGTCGAGCCATGCCCATGCATTGGGCTGCACCTTCAGGTGCAAAGTCACTGTCTGCATGAGCGCGTTTGTCACCAAAGGGCCTGTCGTTGGTTGGGTCACTTTCCAACGTAACGAGGTCCCGTCGATCGTCAAGGGGCCTCAGGGCACGTGGGACTGGGCAGAATGTCGCGGCAATGACCTGCGGGGCATCGACAAGGGCGGGACGAAAAAGCACGGAACGAGCTACGTCATGAGGTAGGAGATTTGCCGCGAACCACTCTGCAGTGCATCCGGGGACAAAAGGGTCGAATCCATCCGGGTTTCTTGGTGGTGGATTGACCCCTCGTACCTGCTGGCCAACATCCAGCCGAAATGGCTGCGTACGTGTGATCTGTGCATGATGCTGTTTTTCGGGGCGGTGTTCGGACTCGTTCTCCAGTGGCCGTTCCAGTAGGTGCAGCGAAGGTTGGGGCACGCGATGTGCCCCAACTTTTGCGCGGTCAGCCAGGCGCGGAGAGAGATAAGGATCAGGGCGTTTTTTCCGAGGCCAGCGGCTTGTTGAGCTCGTGCTCGGCAAAGTGGCGTGTCCAGAAGCCGATGGCCCATCCGGCCATGGTGTAGAAAAAGAGGGTTAGTGACATGGGGTGCACCTTTGAAGGGGAGGGAGCTCCACTGTGCGTCGGGAATGCATTCCGTCAAGCGGCCGGACCACGTGTCGTGCAAGACAGAATGCCGCGCGTCCGGCGTTCTTTTGTTACTCGTAACGCTTCGCTTGCGTAACACGTAACGCGGACCGCCCCCGGCCCGCTACGTTGTCCGAGTCCCCCTTGACGAACGGCAAAATCACGCCAGGCTGGAGATTTCCCGACAAGGATGCCTCCCATGACGACCATGCCCGAACGCCTGCCCCAGACGACCACGACCACCAGGCCCGATAAGGCGACGCGAAGGCTGGTCTCGATGCTCGACGACCCGGACGGTGTCCTCCAGGACATCGTCCAGCAAGTCGGGTTGGGCGCCGGGCTGCACAACGAGTGCGGTGAGTTCGACTGCGGTGACGACAATGAATGGACAGACCTGACGGCCATGTCCCTTGCCGTGCTGGTCGATTCCGACCGCCACCAGCTGCTGCTGGTCCCGCTGCTGTTGAACCTTGGGGGCGACATCAACCAGGTCGACTCGAAAGGCCGGACCCTGATGTCATTTGCCTTCCAGGGACCGGTTGCCAGCTATCTGCACGACCAAGGTGCGCCACTCGAACCCAGCGTCGTCGCGGCATTTGCCGCCATGGAGGACGCGGGTGCCCCCTTCGACCTTGCGATTGATGAGCCCATGGTCCCCGACACCGAGTGGGAGACACTACTGCCCGCCTGGCTGAGAGACGACATGGCCGCAATCGGCTATTTCAAGCCCGAGGTGGCAAGCTCGGTCCTCTCCCATGCCGGTCGCCATCCCCTCATCGCCCGCTTCAGCGCGGCACGGCTTCTTGCAAGTGCCGTGTACACAAGGGACGCCTCACGCGTCAGTCGCCTTATCGGACTCGGTGGCCACACGTTCGACCTGCGCCATCCCTACGCCATCGAGCGGGAAGGCCGGAAGTATTTTTTCAGGGAGCTCACCACCCTTGGGTTGGCCGTCCTCATCGACGGCGAGGAGGGTGGGGACGACGGCTTTGGCGGACCGGACGGCGAGCCGCTCATGCTGCCGGCGTTTGCCTCGGCGACGGATTTTTTGGGTGCCCAGGACGACAAGGGCAACACGTTGCTCCACATCACGAAGTCTCCCCGCATTGCAGAATGGCTTCTGCGTTTGGGTCTGCCGCTCGATGTCAAAAACAACAAAGGTCAGACACCGCTCGACGTTGCAACTGCTGCGGTCCGGGCCGTTTTCGAGCAGAAGGGTCTTGACGATGGGCTTGCGCCGGCCGGTTCCGACAGCGGGACGCCGGCGCAAAAGCGACTCTGACCTGCCGTCGCCCGAGTGGGCGGCGTCTCACGGAGACCAGCCACATTGCCTGAATCAGATGCCGCGCATGGGGCCGCTCCGTGGGGTGCCGAACTGTAGCGGGCCGCAAACGTCGTCCTTGTGACCTGCGTCTGTATCAAGCGGCACAACCGAACCGGTGTCAGAAGACGTCAAGCCATGCAGGAAAAAGACAGCGCGAGCGGCCTGGCTCACGCCTCGGTAGCCTCCGGATTACCCCGAACGGCAAGCCGTGGGTCAATCGCAGCCATGGCGTCGAGTGTCGCGAGGCTTGCACCGCCATCATCGGTCATCAGGTCCAGTGCATCGGCCAGTTCCTCCGGCAGCTCGGGAAGAAGGTCGCACCAGCGGTTCACAGGCTCTGGGAGGGTGGGGAATTTACCGTCATTCAACACAAGGAAGGCAACGAGCACTCGGGCAAAATTCCGCGTCTTCCCCCGCTCGAAGGCATTGGTGAACAACGTTTCGCAACGGCCGTTAGCGGCGATGGCGGGGGACGCTTCCTTCAGCGCGTCCCTGTCACCGAGTTTGCAGAGCCGCACCAATATATAGACGGCCGACACACTTGGTATCGGTCCAGCGCCGTTCATGCTCCGCCCAAGCTCTTTGACGAACTCCGTCCCCCACTGCACTTCGATGCGCCGGGCAAGCACGCTGCGAAAGAGTGTTTCAAATTCCGGAGAGTCGGCGTAGCGCAACAGTTCGCCGGGAATATCGCCCTCGGTGTCCAGGAAGGGTAGGGCAGGACTGTCCGCACCCAAGGCGTTCAGCACGTTCAGGAGGTTGGCAGCCGTGCCGTGAATGAGGATAGGCCGATGTGGGCCTACGGAGGGCACACTATCATTGGCGAGAGACGTCTCGAGTGCACGCACGAGATCAAGCAGGCCATAAAACGCCGTCTGTCCCGGTGCTTGCCTCTGCCCAGGTCCGAGCCGTTGCAGGTACAGATTGACCAACAGCAGCCTCGCATCGAGAGACGTGTTCAGTATCATGTCGGCAAGGACCTGCGTCCGGTTGATTACATCGCTGTCCCCGATGCTGCGGGCAAGTGCCTGTGCCAACAAGTCGAACGCTTCGCGTAGCCGGTCGCGCAAAGAATCAGCAAGTGTTGCTGCAAGGGCGGCCGAGTTGAGGATGATGCGGGCCTCAGTCGGTTGCAAAAACGCAGCGACAAAACGGTAGAACGTGCCAGGAAAACCAGCCTTGTACGCCATCCCTGAAAACGCCTTACTGTCTTCCTTCTCAATGACCTTGGGCAACGCCCGCTCTATCAGGACGTCAACGCCGGTGTCGGGGCTGACGCCAAAGTGCATGGCGCAGACCTGTTGGGCCCAGTCGGGTTCGAGTTCTGTAAGCAGGGGCTGGCCCTCGGTCATGCGCCAGATGTCGGCGTCGATTTCCGCTTGACTGATGGCGTAATGGAGCATCGCCGCACAGCCTGCGCCATGGCGCGCCCACAGCAGCCAGAGTACGCCGAAGCGGTTGACGATGGCATTGATTCGCCGGGGCGTGACAGGGTGTTCGTTACGGGCAAGTTCCGAGTCCAGGAGGCGCTCGAGGACACTCACAGTGTCCGCATCCATCCAGCCGCCGAACATTCGCTCGATGCTTGAGCGGAAGTGGCTCCGCCATTCGGTAAAGAGCGGGCGCGGCAGGCGCACTGTCAAATCAAACGTCTTGTCAATGAATGCTTCGGTGAGAACGGCACCATGCTCCTTGTGCTGGCGACGCAACGCGCTGTCATCGAGAGGTACTAGGATGGTGACGCCCCGGAGTTGGTCGCTCCGCGTCTGGCCATCCGGGCCGAGGAAGAGGCTTCGCATCGTGGCCAGCAGCTCGATGGCGTCGCCGTCCGGCAAGCGGTCGAGGTTGTCGATGACCACGAGCAGGCGACCCGTCTGTCCTTCTTCGGCATCGACTTCCGTCAATCCCGCGTGGATGATTTTCCGCACCAAACGCTGGAACTCCATCGTCGTCGGCACGGGGTCCTTGATAATGCGCCGGGTAGTGTGTTTTGCCTCTTCGCGCAATGCGTACAAGAAAGGCGATTGTTTATCTTCGGCTTTTTCCTCGTCTGTCTTTGGGTGTTCGAGGCGCTCCCTGGCCGCACCCGGTTCATTGTCCGGGGCGACGGAGAACCATTTCACATAAAGAGCGGCGGCGAGCGGGGCGAACATACACAGCGTACCAACTGTGGCAATCCATCCGGCACCAATCGACGGCCACGCCCTGCCAAGCACATCGCACCGACCCAGCAGAAGTGTGCCCACCGGCACCCCGAGCGCGCCATACACGACTGGCACGAAGCGCTTTGGAATCTGGCGTACCTCGATCGTTCGGGTGCGCTCCGAGCGACCGATGATTCGGTCAAAGTCGTCCCGCCACGTGGCATAGGCGTGGTCTTTGAGGCCAGCAAAGAAGGCCACCAGGGTTTCGATGAACGAACGCCGTGGTGCATCGCTCTGGTGCATCCAAGCGTCGAATGTGAACACTTCGCAGTGGTGTCGACCTTTGGCGCGATGCAACCGGCGGCCAAGAAGCGCCACGACCGTCGACTTTCCGCTGCCCCAGGGCCCCAGCAGGCCGACGACCTTGATGGTGTCGTTCGACACGATGTTGTGCGCGATGAGCGATGCAATACGTCGGTGCGCACCCCCAAACGAGTCCTTCTTGGCTGGCGCATCCTGGATGAAGGCAAGGGTCTTGGGAAATGGCCGGCGCGGCGTCTTGGGCGACATGGTCAAAGCATTCCGTAGCGTGATGGCGGGTTATCGGCCGGCCGGAGGAATTGTTGAGCGGACCTGTTTTCGCAACACGGGCGCGTTTCCCAGCCGCAGTGGCCTGGCCAGGCACACCTCGCACCGCAGTGCATAAGTCATATTCCAATATCTGGCGAAAAACACGCCAACCCGATGGGACACAACGGCTGACGTGTGCGGGCTGTGCAAGGGCGAGGAATTTCCCGCGCTTGTACCGGTGCGTGAGGGGCATCATGTGGTGCGCTTGCACCCATCCCTGGACGTCCCGTGGACAAGAGCCGCTTCCCCCTCGCGCTGTATCTCCTCACCCTCAGCACCTTCGTCATCGGCACGTCCGAATTCGTCATCCTCGGTCTTCTCCCCGACGTCGCACGAGGTGTTTCCGTCTCCATTCCCGCCGCAGGCTGGCTGGTCAGTGGGTATGCGCTCGGCATTGCCATCGGTGGTCCGCTACTGGCGGTCCTGACGGCGCGCTTCCCGCGAAAGGTCACCCTCATGCTGCTCATGACGGTCTTCCTTGTTGGCAACCTGCTCTGTGCCATTGCGCCTTTTTACGGCGTCCTTATGCTTGCCCGCGTGGTCGCCTCGCTCGGGCAGGGTGCCTTCTTTGGTGTCGGCGCGGTGTTTGCCGCAGGCCTCGTCGAGCCCAAACGCCAGGGCGCGGCGATTGCGGTCATGTTCGCGGGCCTGACGTTTGCCAATGTCATCGGCGTCCCCATCGGCACCGCCATCGGCCACTGGGGCGGCTGGCGCTCGCCGTTCTGGCTCATCGCCGCTGTCAGTGCCCTGGCCCTGGTCGGCCTGTGGCGTCTGCTGCCGCGCCGCCATGATGAGCAGAAAGTTGATGTGGGGACCGAATTCCGGGCCCTCGGCGACGCACGCATCTGGTCGGCACTGGCAACGACCGTGCTCTTTGCCACCGCCATCTTCACCCTGTTTACCTACGCCGCACCCATGCTCGGCGAGCTCACCGGTGTCTCGCCCAATGGCATCACCTGGAGCCTCGTCCTCCTGGGCCTCGGCCTGACGCTTGGCAACGTCCTCGGCGGCCGTCTTGCCGACAAGGGCATCATCCGCGCGCTGACGATCATCGCACTCGCCATTGCCGTCGCTTCAGTCGCCCTCCGTTGGCTGTCGCCGACCCTGGTCACGGCCGAGTTCGGCTGGTTTGCCTGGGGCGTGGTGACGTTTGCCGCCGTGCCGACGCTGCAGGTCAACGTCATGCGCTTCGGTGGTGCGGCGCCGAACCTTGTGTCGACCCTCAATATTGCCGCGTTCAATGCAGGCATCGCGCTCGGTGCCCGCGTCGGCGGAGGCCTGCTCTCATCCGGTTTGGGTCTCGCCGACCTGCCGGTCGCAGCGGGCCTCATCGCTCTGCTCGCCCTCGGTGGTGTCCGGGTGACCGACCGTCTGGCACGCCGTGCGGAGCTCCGTCTGGCGGCGGCCTGACTGCGCCTCGCCGGGTGCCGCCTCGCACATCACGTTTGCGCCGGCGACGATGACTTCTGCCGTGTCGGCGTGAACGCGTCCGCGCTGGAAGCGCCACTCGACGCGGCCGTCCTCGAGCGTCCGGACGGTGATGTTCCGCGCCACGCGGTGCGCATCGTGCCGCTCCGGTCCCACGCGAAAGACCACGAGTGGCCCGACCCGGCAGGTAAAAGTGAAGTCATGCTCGAACGAGCCGGCAACCGGGCCGTCCGACGGTGTGCCCTGTGGGAGCTGGAGGGCCATGGGCAAGAGCAGCGCCAGGCATCGACGCGCCGTGGGCACGCCGTGCGAGGTCCGCTCGCCGGGGGCCGTCCGGCGCATCATGTCAGCACGGCCGGGCTGGTCAGGATGTCCCCGGGAGGGCCAAGCAGCGAGATTTCCATCCAAGCTTCCGTCGGGTCCGTCCGGCTTTTTTCGCGGGGCCCGAACGCTTCAGGCACGCATGCTCCGGAATCGGCATGCCATTCACTCTCAGGCAGGTAAAGCACCTGGTTTGCGGCGGCGTCAACGAGATGGTCAACGGCCCGTCGCGCCTCGTCAGCCGAGTTGAACGGGGTCGCCTGGTAGCGTCCGGTAAACGCGCGCACGAGGTAAAAGCGGCCTGTGGCAAGCCCAGGGGGAGGGGAGGAGCCGCTGCGGCTGTAGACGGTAAATTCGAGGACCGCAAACCAGTAGCCGTTGCAAAACGTGATTGCAGTAAGCCGGTGGACCGTCGTCTGCATGTGCCCGCCCTCGTGATGAAATCGCGCGTCGGTCATCTGCCCTGCGCACCCGCCCCGTTGCTTCACTCCGGCTGTTGCCACAAATGCGCCTCCTCCAGTCGCACTTGATGCAACGATTCATGAGCAAAGCTCCAATCATCCAACGGACCGTCACAGATGACCGGTCAGTTCAACCCCGCTGCCTGGCGACACTACCGGGGCGATGACGGACGCGGGATGGGCCTGTCGAATTTCTGTTATTCCACACCGCGCACGCGAAAGCCTCGTTCAAGTCAAGCAAGTGGGGCAAGGATGATGTAAGCGCTCGTCTCACTGGATTCGTCCGGCCGATGGTTCGGAGCGTCGCGGGTGGATTGACAGCCCTCCATTCTCTGGTACGACTAAAGGCACAACCCGAGGGCATGGAGGCCCGAATGAACCCGCATCTGCAACGGATGCTGTGTGACGCCGCCTGGGATGGCGATGCACGGCTGATTGAAGCGCTCCTCAACGACCCTGACGTCATCCCGGGGGCACACCACTCAACAGCACTCGTGCATGCAGCACACCGTGGGAAAACGCGCTGCGCGGAACTCCTTCTTCCGGTCAGCGACCCCCAGGCCCGCAATGCCGAACCACTCTGGCGCGCAGCACGGTACCGGCGAGCCGCATGTGTTCGCCTGCTTGCCCCGCTCAGTGACACGACTCATTGGGCGCGCTGGCAGTGGGATGAATTGCCATCCGCGATGACTGCGCTGCTCGTTCGCCTTGGCAAGGAAGTCCCTGGTCAGTGACGGCTCGCGGGGCAGGGTGCCGCAGGCGATGCAGCACCGAGGATGACGACCGATTCACCGGCAGCGAGGCGGACCGTCGAGAGGTGATGGTCGCTGATGCGGGCAAGAAGGACGGATGTGCCCATGGGCCGGACGAGGTGCCACGGCGTCGCATCGTCACCCGCACAGGCCAGGGGGTGGCTCTGTGTCGGACCGTTGTTGAGCAGCCCCATCGCGTCAAGCTGACCCTGCTGCCAGGGCAGGACGAACAGGGCCGAGAGCACGAGGATGACCCCGAAGCCGACGGCGATGGATCGGTGTTCGGCGTTGCGGGGGCGCGTGGAAATGACCAGCGTGGCGACCATGCCAAAAAGCAGCGACACGCCAAACGGGAGGGTGATGTCCAGGATGCGCTTGCCCGCTGCCGCCCACGCCGGGTTCACGGAACGAAGCATCAATACGGCGAGAACCGCCACCATCACACCCCAGAAGACCTTGCTGTTGACCACCCAGCCGCCCGGGTGCCGTGCTGCCCAGATGAGGCAGAAGATGGTCGCAAGGGTGACCAGGCTGATGGCGAGCGCCCCGGTCCGCAGCATCGTGGCGTACGGGACAAAGTCCATTGCCCAGCCGGCGCCGAGTGCTTCGAGAAAGGCCTGCAGGTAAAACGCGCCGACAATCGTGGCGATGGCCGATGCTCCGATGAGTCCTGCTCCGATTGCGGGCAGTGCCCTGAGCGAGCGCAAAACGGCATCAATGAGTTCGTCGTGGTCCCGGTAACGTTGCCTGCGTGTCCAGGCGGCGATTCGCGTGTCTTCCCGGGTTTGCCTGCCTTGCATCGTGGGTCCCTCCCTTCGGGGCACGAATATCCCCTCCATGTCAGGAAAGGATATCGACGTCCCGGGCGTCTGGCGAGGGCGTGCCGGACCGAAACACCATCACCCACGGTCAAGAGCGGGTGATGCAGACAAGTGTGCGTGGCGAAAGCCCCGATGCTCGGCGCCGGCCGCGCATGACGCGCGGGACTTTCCAGCGAGGCACAACACCCGATGCGCTACTCGGCAGAACACAAGGCGCGGACCCGTACGCGCATCATCACCAGCGCGTCCCGGGGATTCCGGGAGGAGGGGCTAGAAAACCACACCGTCGTCGCTGTCATGTCGGCGCTTGGCCTGACGACGGGCGGCTTTTTCCACCACTTCGAGTCGAAAGAGGAACTCGCCGCTGAAGCGGTCCGCCACGCCATGGACGAGCGCCGCGAGCGACTCGACGCGCACACCCGGGAAGGGCGGGGAATTGAGGACATCATCCGCACCTACTTCTCCACGGCCCACCGCGACCGCCCCGGCGGCGGCTGCCCGACGGCGGCCATGGCGGCCGACATCGCACGCCACTCGCCCCGTGTGCGCCGCGCCTATGCAGACGGCCTCGATGCACTGCTCGGCACGCTTGCAGACCAATGGCCAGACATGCCCCGGGCCGATGCGGTCTCCCGTGCCACCGCGCTCTACGGGATGATGAGCGGCTGCCTCATGATGAGCCGGGCAACCGGTGACCGGCGCCAGGCCTCGGCCATCCTGGAAGCGGGACTCGCCGGCGCGCTCCACTTCGCGGGCGTTCGGGACTGACCCCGGTGTCGGGCACAGGCACAAGCTTCCGGCTTGTCAGTGCGCCACCGTCGGCCGGCATCCCGCCGGGACGACCCACGTGTAGCTGTCGGCAAATGCGGTTGCACCCGGTGGCCTGACACGGACACGCACCGGTGCGAGACAGTCCGGGAACGCCGTGCGTGGCACGCCTGCGTCCTCACCGTTGATGACCACCCGGTGGAAGGTCCCGACCGCCGATGGCCCGGCAGCGTCGGTCAACCACGCCTCCCACACCGCGCGCGTGATGGGCTTGCCTTGCTCCCGGCCGGCAAAGACGGGGGCAAGAGCTGAGAGCAGTGTTTTCTTTCCCGCCGAGCGTTCGCGGATGGTCGCGTCGAGCGCTGCGAAGTAGAGCATGCCCCGGCCGTAGGGCGTCCGCTGGACGGCAGCGTCGGAAAACGCCGCGCCCTTCATCTTGTCCATCGGCCAGTTGCGGGCACGCGAATCGAGCGCCCATCCGGTCTTTTCCGTCAGCTGTGCGGCACACGCCGCCCATGCGTCGAGGCCGTGCTCGCAACGGATGACGTTCGCCACGTACGTGGCGAGCCCCTCGGAAAACCACCGTTCGTTTGGCGACAGGTGCCCGACCCAGTTGTGGGCCATCTCGTGGAAGAGGACATCATGGATGTAATCCCCCTTCTGGTCGGCGCGGAACGTGCTCCCGAGCGTGACCAGCGCACCACCGCTCTCCGACGTGCCGGTTGCCGGCGACTCGCCTTCGACGGCGCGCAGGAAGAGCCGGTAGCGTGGCATGCCGAGGTAGCCGAACGAAGAAGCAAGGGCAGTGTAGGCGCGCTGGCCGAACGCAAGCAGGTCACCGGCGTCTGCGGGCGGCGCTCCCAGGGCAAAGCCGGCATAAGGCGGCGCGTCGAGGCGGCGTGCGGGGCCAAACAACACCCAGATGCTCTGCAGGTCGTCGATGGTCATCTTGCCTGTTACCGGGAACTCACCCTTCGAGCTCGTTGCAACCGAACCCTTGGCCAGCGCGCTCACGTCGGCGGTCAGCTGGACGTCAAATGTCGCCGTGCTTTCCGGCAGCGCGAGCATGCCGGCCGTCTCCCCGGCAATCCCGCCGCCTGCACCGATGAGGCCAATCGGCGGGCCACCGGCTTCACTGGCCGGTTGCGGGGTGACCGTGTAACGCACCGTCAGCGTGCCATCGACCGCGCGGACTGGCGTCCAGCGGCGAAGCGGCGCGGGCGCGTTGTCGACGTCGGTATGGTTGAGCGGAACATCGCCGGCATCGTCCGTCGCCGCCATGGCATGGAGCGAATCGGCAAGATGCGGCAGGCCGGGGAGGCGGGTCGGAATGGACCATGTCGGTGGCGTGCCCGGGGACACCGTCCAGGATTCTTCCACGTGGACGCTGGTGACCGCGCCATCGGTCACGCTGAAGGAAACATGCGCGCGGAGCGTGTTGCCATCCGGTGCGCCGGCGACGGCACAAAGTGGCCAGAGGAGGAGGGCTGCAAGGAGAATTTTCATCCACCCATTGCAGGTCTGTCATGGCGACAACTCAAGGGGCAAATCTGCGCGATTGGTTTTTTTTTAACGTCCATAAGTCATGGTTCCCCAGGGAATAAGACTTATTCGGCATCAGTGCCGGACCCGCGTCACACATAGCGCCACGTAGGCTCCGGAGAATGCCGCAACCGGCATCCCGCCGTCCCCTCCCAAGGTCCCCATGACACCCCGACCCCTCCGTGGCCGTTTGATGGCCGCGCTTGTTTTGCTGGCAGGTCTCCTGCCGGGTGTATCGCCCGCCCGCACCGTCGACGCCAATTCGCTGACCGGCAAGGTCCTCGTCGGATATCAGACCTGGTTCCGTTGTCCCGGTGACGGGTCCGAAAGCAACAGCTTCGACCACTGGACCAATGACCGTCTCGCCCCGACGGCGTCCAATGTTGTCGTCGACAACTACCCGGACACAGCTGATTATCCGCAAGACGAGCTGTGCCCGACGCCAGCGCTGACCGTCGGCGGAAAGCCGGGTGCGGTGTTCTCCTCGTTCCGGCCGGGGACGGCGATGACGCATTTCAAGTGGATGCACGACTACGACATCGACGGCGCGCTCATTGCCCGCTTCATCTGCTGCGTCGAGCAAAGCCGGCGGGACAACGACACGCCTGAGCGGAACATCATGGCGGCGGCAGAAGCCAACGGCCGCGTCTTCGCCATCGATTACGACCTGACGGGCAACTATGACCCGTACACGGACGAGCAGGCGCTTGCCATCATCGAAGGCGACTGGCTGCATCTGGTCAATGATTTGAAAATCACGCAAAGTCCCGCGTATCTCAAACAGGACGGCCGCCCCCTGGTGGGTCTCTGGGGCCTTGGCTTCAACGACAGCGGCCACCTTCGCCGCCCGGCACTCGCGCAGAAAATCATCGACTGGTTCCACAACACGCAGCATGCCGTCATCCTCGGCGGCGTGGGCTGGAACTGGACCGACCCTGTGGCCAAGGGCCAGCCCGACTGGACGTCGGTCTATGCGTCCATGGACATCATCCACCCCTGGACCGTGGGCGCGTACTCGTCGCTCGGTGACGTCGACGGGTGGAAAAACTACCGGCTCGTCCCCGACATGGCGCGCGTCGCGCAAAACGGCCACGGCCAGAAATACATGCCGCTCATCATGCCGGGTGGGTCGAACTACAACCAGCAGGTCAACTCCGACCACAGCGCGACCCCGCACGGCAATGGACTCCCCCGCCTCGGCGGCCAGTTCCTGTGGCACCAGGCGGCCAACGCACGGGCTGTGGGCGCGGACATGGTCGAGATTGCCATGTTCAACGAGGTCAACGAGGGCACGGCGATGTTCAAGGTCGCAGCGCACCATTCAGATGCGCCCGCCCAGGCCTTCTGGCTGACGCTCGACGCAGACGGGCTCGATTTGCCGTCGGACTGGTATCTGAAGCTCGCGTATGAAATCGGTCGCATGTATCGCGGCGAGACACCGGCGGGCGCGATGCCGACGATGCCTGGCCCGCCGTCTTGCGGTGTCATGCGTGCAGACGACACGTTGGCGGTCGAAGGCACGTTGCTCAGCTGCAACGGAAAGTTTGGCCTCCATCTGCAGTCCGATGGCAACCTGGTCCTCTATTCCCTGACCGGTCCCACCTGGGCGAGCCAGACTGTCGGTGCCCATGCTGCACGCCTGGTGCTCGGCGCCGACGGCAACCTTGTTCTCGTTGATGCCGCAAACGCGGTTCTTTGGTCCACGCATACGGCAGGCACCGCCCCGGCACAGCTTGCCGTCGGCGACGATGGCAACGTCACGCTGGTGCGCGCAGGGGTCGTGCTCTGGCAGACCGGTACCACCGGCCGCTGAGCACACGCCACCGGGTGCAAAACCGGCCAAGGGGCCCACGGCGGCTTGCTGCTACCGTGGGCCCTTCTTGCGGGCGGAGGTGAGGTAGACCCGCTTTGCCGGCAAGGCAAGGCCGATGGTCGTCCCCCCAAGGGTCGAGTCGACAAGCAAAGAACCCCCGCAGTGCATCGCGCGCTCCTTCATGCCGCGAAGGCCGAAGTGGCGTCCCCGTCCCGGGTCGGCGATGATGCCCTTGCCGTCGTCCCGCACGCTGATGCGAAACGCCTTGACGCCATAGTCGACATGCAGATGGATGTTGGGTGCGCCGGCATGACGGAACGCATTGGTGAGCATCTCGCAGACGATGGCCCGGACCTGTCCGCCAACGACCGGATTCATCGGCACCGTTTTGCCTTCGACGCGCCACGTGAATTCCGTCGGCGCCTGCAGGGAAAGTTCACTGGCGGTCTCCAGAAGGGCCGCGACCGGGTAAAAGTCATCCTTGCTCTCGACCCGCACCCGCTCGAGCTGGGTCCGCCCCTCGTCAACACTCCTGCGCGCGTAGTCGGCAAGTGAGGCGAGCTCCCGGCGCTCGTCGTCGTTGCCGATGTGTGTGGCCATCACGTCGAGCTTGAGCACCATCGCCTGCGCGGCCTGCAAGATGGTGTCGTGGATGTCGCGGGCGACAACCTCCCGCTCGTCCATGCGGATGCGAAGCGCGGACGTGACCTGCTGGAGCCGGATGCGCCACGCCCCCCAGAGTGCGAGGACCAGGGCCAGGACGACGAGAAGCCGGAACAGCAGGGTCTCGTAAAAGTGTGCGCGGACCTGCACCAGGACGGCGGCCTCGCTCGTCCAATGTCCGTCCCCGTTTCCGGCCTCGACATGGAACAGGTGCATCCCGGCGGGGAGGGAGGTGTAAAACGCCACGCGTCTTGCACCCACGTTCTGCCAGTCCTCATCGACACCGTCGAGGCGGTAGCGAAAGCGGATGGACGCCGGGTCACCAAGCGCGGGGGAGGTGTAGTCGACCTGCATGTCGCGCGAAGGACCGATGGGAAGCGGACCGCTGCCAACCAATGCGCGCCCGCCGCTCGACACCCCGAGAATCTTCACCGGCGGCGCCGATGCGGCCGGGGCCACCCGCGCGGGGTCGATGGAGGCGACCGAAGCGGTGTTTTGAACCCAGAGGCGGCCTCTGTCATCGAGTCTGAGCGACGGGAACGCGTAGATGACCGACGGCGAGCCGATGACGCCATCGGCGGCGGAAAACCAGCGGGCGGGCAGGGCGTCGCTTGTGGCGCGCTCCGCCGTTGCCACGTCGCCGGGGTCAACCCGTGCGAGTCCTTCGAGGGCATGGACCCAGAGGGCGCCAGTGCGGTCAAAGACAAGGCCCGTCACATCGAGGGTTGGGTGGTCCTTGAGGGTCACCCGCGCGAAATGCCCGTTGTCGAGCACATTGATGCCGTCACTGCCGGCGACCCAGAGCATGTCATTGTGGAAGGCGACCACCCTCACCATGCCGACGGACAGTCCGCTCCGGCTGTCGTAGGTCACGGAAACCCCCGTGCCCCACTTGAGGAGATGGTTGTCACGACCACCCACCCACATGCCGCCGTCAGGCGCGGGTGTGAGTGACTTCGCGCCATAGGGTGTGGGAATGGACGACCAGGTTGTTCCATTGAGGACAGCGACAGCACTCCGGTCGGCGTCCTCGAACGCGTACGTGCGGCCCTCGTTGTCGCGTGCGATGGCGCCGACGAAATCGTCAAAGGGCAGGGATGCAATTTGCCTGACCTGCCCGTCACGGCCTTCGAAGAGGGTCTTCGGTGAGGCAGCGAGAACGGTGTCACCTGTGGGAAAGAGGGCGAGCGCCATCTTCGGCACGGCCGTC
Source organism: Luteibacter pinisoli (assembly GCF_006385595.1). Classification (NCBI taxonomy): domain Bacteria; kingdom Pseudomonadati; phylum Pseudomonadota; class Gammaproteobacteria; order Lysobacterales; family Rhodanobacteraceae; genus Luteibacter; species Luteibacter pinisoli. Next base: position 2,612,743 of record NZ_CP041046.1, on the reverse strand, counting down.
ATCACGGGGATGGTTTTGGCGCCGAGCCAGGTCAGGGGAAGATTCTCACTGCCAAGCCACACGCCGTTTCCGGTCGGCGCAACGGCGACCGTATGCATCCCGTTGGGGATGACGAGGCGCGTGAACGGGGTCTGGCGGAACCGGTCGAGGCCCCCCTGGGTGCCGACCCAGATGTTGCCTTCGCGGTCTTCGAGGGTCGCGTACGTGTACGCGGCCGTCAGTCCGCCGTCGTGGTCCATCGTTTCTCCGGGCAACGGTTCCGTGGGGAGCGCCGGGTAGTAACGGACACCGGAACCACGGGTGGCGAGCCACACGTGGCCGCGCCGGTCGATGACCGACTCCCCCGCCGATACGGGCAGGACATAAGGTCGCGCGGTCGCCTTGTCGCCTTCGATGTCGTACAGGTGAACGCCATCCCGCGCACTGACGAGCAGGATGCCCCGTGCATCGAACGTTGCATGGTTGACCTTGTCGACGACAGGACCCCGGTCCTCGAACCCTTTGCCGCCCTGGCGGAGGACCGCCATCCGCCCGCCGCGCCCCATCCAGACATTGCCCTGCCTCGGGTCGACCGCAACGAACGATATGCGGGGTGCCGAGGAGAACTCGGCAGCGTGCCGGATGGTGCCGTGGTCCAAGACATCGACCGAGCTGACCGAGAACATCCAGAGCTGGCCGTGGTAGGTGCCTGCAAGCGACGACGACCCGGGTGCGATGTCCTTGCTGTAGTGCGTCAGGTGCCCGTCTTTGAGGACGCTCAGGCCCAGTCGCATGTAGGTCATGGCAAGGCTCCCGTCGGGAAGCGCCTGGAGGCTGTTGAGCTGCCCCGACGACAACGCCTCCCCGGGTGCCGGGATGAACGGGCGAAACGTCGTGCCGTCGTAAAACGTCAGGCCGCGCTCGCCAGCGAGCCACAGCAAGCCGTCAGTGGTCTGCGCGATGGCGGCGACTTCCTTGGGGACATCGTCGCGGGCGGCAAATGCGGTGTGCTCGAAGGTGCCGAGCGCAACGTCCGGTGACATGGCGACGCCAGACCCTTCGCGGCTGTACGCCGGGAGTACGGGACAGGCCGCGATGGCGCACACGACAAACAGCATTCGCCGCAGACTCCGCACGCCCGTCTCCCTCGCTCGTTACCTCCACATTAACACCGCTCCCACGCCGGTCTTGTCCGATTGCGCGGCTGTGTTCCATTCCTGCGGGAAGCCTTGCCAGCGTGCGGATGCCCGATGCAGCTTTCTCACAATGGAGGTCAAGCGCGCCGGAAAGAGACAAGTTTGCATGAGCGGTTCGTGGGATACGACCCGGTCGCCTCCGACGGCTGCGTAGTTGTGGTGCGCGGGGGCACTGTGGCCACGACAGATGAGGATGTGCAATGCCCGTTTCACCCATGCGGTCCGTCTTTGCCGTCTTCGCGGCGCTTTTCCTCACGGTCGCCCCCTTCGCTGATGCGACAGCGGGGAGCGCGACGCACCGCTTCGTCCACGTCGCGCTCGACAAGGCGATGACAAAGACGTCCGGTCGGCTTCTCATCTTTGCCGAGCCACTCGACAAGGCGCGCGCGGCGGCAAAGGGCGGTGACATCGATGAGGTCGACCTCGACCTGTTCCGCCCGACGGACGTGACCATCATGGCCCGCGAGGTCACCTCCCTCGCACCGGGGCAGGGCGTGGATGTCGATGGGGATGACCTTGTCTGGCCGGCGGGTCTCTCGACGCTCTCCGGCGACATCGTTCTCCAGGCGGTCCTCGATGTCGGCCATGAGTACAGCTACACGGGCAGGAAGTCGGGGGACCTCTTGAGCGATGTGCAGACGGTGCATCTTGCACCCGGGACGCCCCTTCCCACACTTTCACTGACCCACGCGGTCCCCCCGCGCGACCCCTGGCACATCCCGGGCTCGGCGCCGAAGGTGGCGAAGGATGCCGTCGACGAGGCGAAGGAACACACCCGTGCGGAACGCTTCAACAGTCCGTTATTGTCGGCCTTCGCCGGGCATGCGGTGTCCATCCGCGCCTGGGTGCTCACCCCGCCGGGCTATGACGCCAGTGCAACAACCCGCTATCCGACCGTCTACTACACGCACGGCTTCGGGGCCGGGTTCGAGCGCTTTGCAACCACCATTGCCATCGTCTGGGATGCAATGAAGACGCGGGCGATGCCACCGATGATTTGGGTCTTCCTCGACGAATCGGGCCCGACCGGCACTCACGAGTTTGCCGACTCGGTCAACAACGGGCCCTGGGGCGCGGCATTGACGGGTGAGTACATCCCCATGCTCGAAACAAAGTACCGCATGGACGGCAAAGCCAGTGGGCGTTTCCTCAATGGTCACTCGTCCGGTGGGTGGGCGACGCTGTGGCTCCAGACCCGTTACCCGGCACTCTTTGGCGGGACGTGGTCCACATCACCGGACCCGTCGGATTTCCACGACTTCACCGGCATCGACCTCTACGCCCCGGGGGCCAACGCCTACCACGCGCAGGACGGGACCCCCGTCCCGCTCATGCGGGCCAGCGGCCGCGTGGTTGCGACGTTTGAGACCTTTGCCCGCATCGAGCGTGTGCTCGGCGACTTTGGTGGACAGCTTGCATCGTTCGAATGGGTGTTCTCCCCCAAAGGACCGGATGGGCGCCCCATGCCGCTCTTCAACCGGGACACCGGTGCGGTCGAGGCAAACGTCGCGGCCTACTGGCGCGAGCACTACGACATTGCGGAGCGCCTCCGCCGCCACTGGCCGGAGCTCAAAGGCGACCTCGACGGCAAAATCCACGTCATTGTCGGCACCAACGACACGTGTTACCTCGACGGTCCGGTCCATCGGCTGAAAGACACCCTCGACGGCCTCGGTGCACGGAGCGACATCCGCTTTTTGCCGGGCAAGACCCATTTTGACCTCTATACGGCAGGGGACGACAGATACGCTCTGCTCAAGGCCATCAGCTGGGAGATGTATGCTCTCGCGCGGCCTGGCGCCCGCCGCCCCTCCCCAGCGCAGGACAGCACGTCGAGATGACCGACCCACAAACCATGCCTCATTCGCCCGATGAGCCGGACGGCGTCATGTTCGAGCACGTCCGTTCGGGTCTTCGTGCGTCCGTGACGGTCGAATCCATTGGGTCCTCGTTTCCCGACGACGGCCAGGCCATCGCCATCACTGTCCGTGCCGCCCATCCGCCGGACGGGGACATGGCCACCGCCATGATGCTCAAGGTCGACTGGCAGGCGCCAAACGACTTTGATGAGGGCGCTGCGCTGCTTGGTGCAGGCCGCATCGAGGTCGAGGAAGCATTTCGGGGGCATGGCATCGGCACACTCGCCGCCGCAGTCGCCATCGAGTGGCTCCGGTCACTTCCGAGTGTCCCGCTGTCAAACATCATTCTTGCCCCGGAAGATGCCACCGAAGACAACATCGCCCGCCGCCGCAGGTTCTACGAGAAGATGGGCATCCGCTTTTCCTGGGTCGAAGAGGGCGTTGAGGGCCAGGCCACGCGCATGGCGACCCACGACCTCGTTGCCAACCTGTCCAGCTGGCTCGAACGGTGATGATTCCACGGACGGTCCATCGCTGACGCGCCCATCCATTCCCCCACGGCATGATTGAAATTCCTTCCCGCCCATACCCACGTGTGGCGTGCAATGGAATCCTCCGCATGTTGCGAACCAATCCGGTTTGCCCGTAAGGAAGTCCATGTCGCTCACGTTGTTTGACATCACCATCCCCGTCCTCCTGCGCGGCCTCGACCGTGTCGACAACTACCTCAAGATTGCCGAGGCACATTGCGAGGAACTCGGCTTTGACCCTGCCGTCCTCATCCAGGCACGCCTTGCCCCCGACATGCTCACCCTGGCCGGCCAGGTGCAGCGCGCCAGTGACACGTCCAAGGGATGCGCCGCACGGCTCTCCGGAAAAACCGCACCGGTGATGGGTGACACGGAGTCGACCTTCGCTGAACTCTTCGCGCGCGTCGACAACACCCGGTGGTTCATTCGTTCGGTGTCGGCCGATGACATGGCACAGGCCGAGGAAAAAACCATCCAGATGAGTTATCGCAGTGTCGATGGGGAACTCGACGCGAAGACGTACGTCCTGACCGTGGTCCTGCCAAACTTCTTCTTCCACATCTCCACCCTCCACGGCATCCTCCGTGCGCGGGGTCTTGAGATTGGCAAGCGCGACTACTTCGGACCGCTGTCGTACATCCAGTCGGCCTGAGTCCCGACATCCATGGCCCGGTCAATCGCCTCTGACAGGGTGCGGATGGCGGCGACAAAGCGCCGGTCCGGCGTTGAGCCCGGCGGGCCGAGCAGACCAAAGAGCTCGCCTGCGGCGTGACCGACATCAGGCAGGTCGCGGCAAAGGGAGAGTGTTGTGATGAGGCACGTGCGAAAGCGTGCCTCATCCAAATCCCCGTCGAGCACGGCTTCGATAATGGCCACCGCTTCCTGGATGATGGGGGCGAGGGGCAGGGGTCGTGTGTGGACCTGGGTGGCGGACATGGTCTTCCTCCGGTGGCATGGAGCAAAGCTTCTGCCGGCGCGTGTCCCTGTGCTTGCGCAAATCGCCGTGGCTGGACTTACCGGTCAGCCGAACGCCGAGAGGCCAAGGCGTGTGGCCGGACGCGCACCGATGCGCTCGACCCATTCACCAAGCGCCGGGTGCGCGTCGAAGTCGACCGCACCGGCATTGGCGCGAACGAGCACGAAGGCGGCGATGTCGGCGATGGAAAACTGTGTCCCGCCCATCCAGGGTGTGCGCCGCAGGAATGCTTCAGCGTCCCGGATGCGCACGCCGACGAGCTCGTCGAGATGTGCTGCAGCGTCCGTCATGCCGTGTTGGCGGAGCGCAAATCCGGCGTGCGACGGACCCATGACGTCGGTGAGGAAGTAAAAGAACCGCTCGAGTGAAACGGCCGCGTCGCGCGGGTTCGGGGACATCAGGCGGCCACCACTCCGGCGCGCGACTTCGAGCATGATGGCCGCAGACTGGGTAAGCACCCAGGGACCGTGCCCGTCATCGATGACCATGGCAGGCACCTTGCCAAGCGGATTGATGGCAAGGAACGGGGCGCGCCGGTGTTCGCCGTCGCCGAGCTTGACGGGTATTGCACGGAAGGGCAGGCCGGACTCGGCAAGGGCGAGTGAGGCGCGGAGGCTGTTGCCGGTGCGGGCACCGTGGAGGTCGAGTGCGGACATCATCTTTCCCGAAGGCGGGTTGTGGAAAAAGCATCGCGGTCCATCAGCACCGGAAATTGCCTTGACGCGTGCGATTTGACGCCATGGCACGAAACCGGTTGTTTTTTTGGACGAAACGCCCCGTTCGGGTGATTGCATCCGGTCGGGGCGCGCAATATCGTGGTGGGGTTGTCGGTCGACAGGGCTTGCGATGGAAGTGGTTTGCCACAGCATGGCGCTGACCCAGGCCGCCCGCCGCGTCGAGGTGCTCTATGACCAGGCCCTCGCGCCCACGGGCCTGCGCGCCGCGCAGTACCAGCTGCTTGCCACCATCGCCGCCATCGGGCCCATCGAACTCTCCGCCCTCGCCCGCGTCATGGTCCTCGACCGGCGCCCGCTCGCCGCTCAATTGCGCCCGCTCGTCGATGACGGACTCGTGGTCTACGCCGATGCCGAGCGGCGCACGCGCGTTGTCTCGGTAACCACGCGTGGCAAGCGCCTTGCCCGCCGGGGTGAGCGCCTCTGGCAGTCCGCCCAGGCGCACTTCGAATCGGCCATCGGCCCCGCCCGCGCGAATGCACTGCGGGCCCGTCTGCACGACGTCATTCACGCCGATTTGGGAACCGTTTGAGAAGAGCGGTCCAGCGCCCGGCGTAGGCGTCGCGCGCCCGCACCTGCACGCCGACGGTCGTCCCGTTGGGGCTGCTTTCGACAAACAGGACGCCCCCGATGAGTTCGGCACGCTCCCGCATGCCACGAAGGCCAAAGCGCCCGGGCGTTTCTCCCCGGGCCGCCCCGGGACTCATGCCGCACCCGTCATCGGTGACGGTAAGCATCAGGGAGCGTGGACCGAACGCAAGATGGGCCGTGACCAGGGTCGCCCCCGCATGAGCTGCAGCATTGCTCACGCATTCCTGGGCGATAAGGAGGAGCTCGGCGGTGACATCGGGACTGACCTTTCGCACCTCACCGCTGACGCACAGTTGCATGTCGAGCCCCGTGGTCTGCATCCACTCGCCGAGCCGCCGTCCGAGAACATCCGCAAGCGGGCCATCGGCAAGGGGCGTGCGCAGGTGCTCGATGCGTGCGCGCGCCTCGTCGAGCGACGCCTCGGCGGCGATGACCAGATGGTCGAGCGCGGCATCGCGCTGCGCGCTGTGTCCGCGCCGCGCGTTGTCGATACCGAGGATGAGCGCCTGGATGTCCTGGACCAGCCCGTCATGGAGCTCGCGGGCAATGCGGATGCGCTCTTCGCGCTGCGCGATGCGCACTTGCCGCTTTGCACCCCGTCGGATGTGCAAAACGAGGCCGGCATTGGCAACAAGGACGAAAAGCCACGACATGGCCGAAGGTGAAAAGGGAGGCATGGAAAAATCGGGTGCGGGCCGGCCCTAGAGAGTGGGGCCATTTCGCCCTCTGACTGATTCCCTGGGCGAATGATTGATATGCGCTGCGAAGGGTGGTGGTCGGTGGGCATCTGGTGCATGGTGCGCGCCCGTTCGGGACGTGGGACGCACGGCACGGATGGGTCTTTCCGGCATCTTTCAGGCGGCCCGGTTCGCCAGAGGCAACTCCGGTCGAATTGAGCAAATGGCAAACCGGCATTGGGGCCAGACTTTTTTCAGTCTGTGAATGTTGGGTGCGCCTGATTTGACTTGCCGTGGCGGGGGACCGCGTCCCTGCTGGTCCTCTCCCGCAGCTCGCGGGGAAGGATGGTCCCCGCCCTTTTTTTGGTTCTCCGGCCATCGCCGGCGCAACAGGGGACCGCCTCCGGACAGGGCGACGGTTCGGCCCGGGAGGGTGCCATGGCGTGGACCGCGATTGTCATCCCCATCATCGTCCTTGTTGTGGCCACGGCGATGGTCAGTGTCCTCGTCACACGCGCCTGGTGCGCAAGACGCTTTGCCACGCGGGAGCGGCGCCTCGAGCAACTCGGCGACAACATGCTCCAGACCTTCCAGGCCATCATCCTGCGACTGCACATCACCAAGGAGGGATTGCCCCAGGGGAGTGCAGGGCGCGTTGCCATGGACCGTTTCCTGGACGACGCCGACCGGCTCATGAACCGCGCTCGCGACGCGTTTGCCGCGTGGCGCGGCGAGCAATGCGGGCAGGGCGACGTCGTTGTCCACCTGCGCCGCTTCGGGCGTGACCTCGCCAACCGCCACGGATGCCGGCTGAGCGTGCGCGTCCACGGCCGACCCGTTCCCCTTGCACCGGTCGTCTGCGATGAGGTGCGCTGGATACTGTCTGAGGCGATGGGCAACGCCGCGCTCCATGCCGAAGCAAGCCGCATCCGTGTCTCCATCGATTTTCGCGCGGACCAGTTTTCGGCATCCGTCGAGGACAATGGCCGGGGTCTCGGGGACGATGTGGTCCTGCGGACGGGGCAGGATGGGCGCCGTGGCATGCATCTGATGAGCGAACGGGCGGCGCGCATCGGGGGGCGGTTGACGGTGTCAATGCGGTCCGGGACGGCCATTGAGCTCCGCCTTGCAGGTGATATTGCCTACGGACGGCGGAACGGGGACGCCAGCGCACCGGGGTAGGGCGCAGGAAAGAGCAAAAGGCCCCGATGCGGGCAATCGTCACGGCATGCGCCCGGTGACCATGGACCACCGGCATGTGCCGGGCTCTTGGAGATGTGCCATGCGCATCCGAATGCTGTGGGCCGTGCTCGCATGCCTTGTACCCGTCGCTGCGAATGCGGCGACCCCACCGCCGGCAAAAAACGTCGTCCTCGTCCACGGTGCATTCGCCGATGGCTCAAGCTGGGCGAAGGTCATCCCCTTGCTTGAGGCCAAGGGGCTGCATGTCGTCGCCGTGCAAAATCCGCTCACATCCCTCAAGGACGACGCAGCCGCTGCAACGCGCGCCATTGAGCAGGCGGATGGTCCGGTGGTCCTCGTGGGGCACTCGTGGGGTGGCGCGGTCATCAGTGAGGCGGGCAACAACCCGAAGGTCCGTTCGCTCGTCTACGTCGCAGCCTTCGCGCCCGACAACGGGCAATCACTCAACGACGTGCAAAAGGGTCTGGCGCCCCCGGTGTGGGCAAGTGTGCTCAAAAAAGACGCCGGTGGCTTCCTCACCCTTCCGGCCGATACCGTCGCCCAGCATTTCGCCCAGGACCTTCCTGCCGCCGACGCAAGACTCATTGCGGCGACCCAGGGCCCGTGGTTTGCCGGCTGCCTCGCCGACAAGGTGTCGACCGCCGCCTGGCACAACAAACCCGTCTGGTATGTCCTGGCCTCCGACGACCACATGATTGCGCCTTCGCTCCAGGCATCGATGGCAAAGCACATCAACGCGAAGGTCACCACCGTCAAGGCAAGCCACGTGCCGATGCTGTCCCACCCGGCAGAGGTGGCGGCCGCCATCGAACAGGCGGCGTCAGGCAACTAGGGTTCGATGATGCCGCGACGAATCGCGATGGCCACGGCGTGCGTGCGGTCACGCGCGCCGAGCTTTGCGGAGATGTTTCGCATGTGCCCCTTGACCGTCTCGTCGCCGATGGAAAGCAGCACACCGACCTCGCGGTTGGAGTTGCCTTCGGCGACGAGCGCGAGCACCTCGATTTCCCGCTCGGTCAGCGGGTCTTCCGTGGAATGGTCGGCAATCTCCGCCGCCACTTCCGGGTTGATGACGCGCCGGCCGTCGACGACATTGCGCACGAGGTCGACGAGGTCCTTCCTCAGCATGTTCTTGAGCAAGAAACCCTGTGCTCCCGCGCGCAGGGCGCGCATGGCCTGGGCGTCGGTCTTGTAGGTGGTCAGCACAATGATGAGCGCATCGGGAAACTGCTGGCGGATAATCTGGATGGCCTCGATGCCGTTCATGCGTGGCATCTGCAGGTCCATCAGGGTCACATCAGGCCGCAGGATGCGGAACTGCTCGCACGCCTCCGCACCGTCCGCCGCCTCACCGACGATGACCATGTCTGGCGCCCGCGAGATGACCGCCGCAATGCCTGCCCGCATCAGCGAGTGGTCATCGACGGCAAGGACGCGGATTGGGGTGCCGGGGGTTCCCATCTATCGCCGTGGGTGGGTGGAGCGTGGAGCGGCGTCGGGCATCTCCCGTCGGCGCCAGGCGCCGGGGGACTCGCCGACGAACTTGAGGAAAGTATGGTTGAAGTGGCTCTGTTCGGCAAAGCCGCACTCGCACGCGATATCCGTCAGGGACAGATGCCCTTCACGCATCAGCGCCTTTGCCCGCTCGACTTTGCGTGCAAGGCGCCAGCGCTGCGGCGACATGCCGACGCCGACTTTGAAGGCACGGGAGAACTGTCCCGATGACAGGCCGCAGGCGCCGGCAATGGCCGCAACGCCGGCGTGCCCCTCGTCATCACCCACCAGCATGGCCTTTGCGAGGTCCTCCTGCCACAGGTGCAGCGCGCCCGCAGGGCGCCCTGGCGCCTGCGCCGCCCAACCCGTCTCAATGACCCGGGCACGCACCGCGTCGAGCACATGGGATGCCGCGTCCCCACCGCGTCCGGGCAGGGACAGCACATCGAGGAGGATGCGCCCGAGGCGTTCGAGCAACGGGTCGTGGACGGTCGCACGGGTCGTGTCACCGGTTCCGGTCAGCTCACGGGGCAGGGTCGGTTGCATGGGCCACCTCCACATCCATCACGCCGCGACCGGGGCAAGGGACGCACCCTTGAAGATGCGGCGCCACTCACTCGGGCACATGCCGTTGGTCCGGGCAAACACCCGGCTGAAGTAACTCTGTTCAGGAAATCCCGCCTGTGCGGAAATGACCGAAAGGGCGTCATCACTGCCAACGAGGCGTTGCCGGCAAAAGTGCAGCCGCTGCTCAAGGCGCCAGCGCGTCGGCGACACACCGGTCGATACACGGAACGCGCGCGAAAAGTGCCCTTCGGACACGCGGCAGGCAGCCGCCACATGTGCGACGACGACGTCACCGGACAGGTTTGACCCCAGCGTTGCGGTCGCAATGCGAAGCTGCGCCGGCGAGAGGCCACCCCGGCAGCGCCGGCGACGTGGCCGCAGGTGCTCGCGGAATGCAGCGAGCGCCTTTACCAGATGGGTTTCGAGGACAGGGGAGGGATTTTCCGCCCGCCGCACATCGCCGATGATGGCTTCGATGGCACGGTAAAGCTGCTCCTGGTCTGCCGGATGCGCCGTGCCGACCCGCTCTGCGGCAACAAGACGTTTCGTGCCGACATCAACGACAACACTCAGCAGCCGGGATGTCGTCGACGATGTCACATAGGCGAGCGTGGGATGCTCGAGGCTGTCGTCCGGGCCTGGGATGTCCGCGATGAGGTGCATGGCTTCCCCTCCACCTGCCGCAATTGTTCATGGCTCCAAGGTACGGCCAGGAAGGCATTCCCCTCTACCCTCCAACAGTGGGCCCCCGTGCCCCCCGAATGGGGGGCGCGCGCGGCACCATGGCCTTCGACAATGGGCACATCCGGCAACACCCGTGTTTGCTCCAGGCGACGGGTAAGACAGGTGTTGAAGGCACGGGATGCAATGGCCGTCTGGCCCAGAGAGGACGAGTGGACAAGCTGGGTGTCATGCAGCTCTTCATCCGTGTCGCCGACACGGGCAGCTTCTCGCGCGCAGCCAGTGCAAGCGCGGTGGCTCAGTCGACCGTGAGCAAGCAGATTGCAGCGCTCGAGTCGCGTCTCGGCGCACAGCTCTTTCGCCGAACGACCCGGCGCATCAGCCTGACCGAGGCCGGACAGGACTATTACGACTCCGCCATGCGCGTCATCGAAAACATCGATGAGGCCGAAGCGCGCATCGGTCGCGGCCAGGTGGCGCCCAGCGGTCTGCTTCGCGTTGCGCTGTCGCCCGCCTTCGGCCGGTTTTACGTCATGCCATTCCTGCCCGAGTTCCTTGAGCAGTACCCTGACGTGACGGTTGACTTCGAAATCTCCGACCGCCACGCGGACCTCGTTGGCGATGGCATTGACCTTGCCATCCGCATCGGCCCGCTGATGGATTCGTCACTCGTTGCCCGCCGCATCGGGGGCGCTCGATATGCAACGGTCGCAACGCCGGGCTATCTCGAGCGCCATGGCGAGCCGGTTCATCCCAAGGACGTCGAGTCGATGCCCTGTGTCGTCTTCATGTTCCACGGCGCGCCACGCTCATGGCGCTTCGTCGACGGGAGTGACGCGGTCACCTTCGAGCCGCGCTCCGTTGTCCGCAGCAACGACGCCGACTACTTGCGAAGTGCCGTGCTCAACGGCATCGGCATGGGCCACAACCCGGGTTGGCTGTATGCCGCTGACATCAGGGCAGGGCGCCTGCGCCAGGTGCTCGACGAGTACTCGCCCCCACCGTTTCCCATCAGTGCGCTGACCCCGATGGGGCGTCGCCAACCGCGCAAGGCCCAGGTGTTTACTGAATTCCTCCATGAGAAGTTCCGCACCATCCCTGAACTGAGCCACGGTCGGTAGGGGAATAAATCCTATTCCCTGCCACGGGATTCCCCCGCTGCAGGCAAGGTCGCACTCTGGTGTCCGTCGCTCCCGGTGTCCGTGTGGAGCAAGCCCACCGTGCGAGGTCCTCCATGCGCCACTTTGCCCCACCAACCGGGCCGGCGCGCTCGCGCCTTGCCCCACATCCCGGCGCGTCCGCTTCCATCGTGGGGCATGGGTGATGCCTGGGACCTTTCTGAGCTTCGGCCTTCCCGAAGGACTCGACCTTACCGTTGCCCGGGCCGCTGTTGCCAACGGTTACCGCATGCTGCTCGTCGGCGCGGACTGCCGGCGCCTCGAAGCGGTCGTCGACGACATCGAGCGGAGCCACCCGGGTGCTGACCTCCTGGTCAGCCAGCTCAACCTGCAAAACAAGTACGACATTCGCGCGTTGGTCGAGGATTTCAGGCGGGAGCTTGAAGTCGTCCACTACCACTGGAGCAGCAACAATCTTCCCCCGTCGCTCAGGCCCCTGGTCGAGCAAGGCCTCGTGACGCCGCGAAAGCGCTTTGCAGAACGCTTGGGGAAGCCTGCGGTAACGGCCGCCGTGTCCATCGCCGACGGCATGGCCGTCACCGTGCGTACCCTCGTCCTCTCGGCCTCCCACGGTGCGTCGACTTGGCGGACCGCGCGCGAGGACGCGACGGCCGCGCGCAGCTGGTTGACCGATGCGGAGCTGTCCGTCACGGCCGCGATGCGCTACCGGGTACCACTGAACCTCCTCATGCACGACGCGTCGACCCACACAGCGGGCATGGAGCAGGAGTTCGCCGACCGCATGCTCCGCCTCACCGGCCCATCGAGCCTCGGCGCCGTCGGGTAGCCGTTCGCCCGTGTTTTGGCAGGGGCTCGGCGGGGTGCGATTTGGTGCGTGGTGCGCCCGGTTTACAGGGCATCCCACCGAATAGGACTTATTCCCCGTCAGGTCTCCAATCGAGGTCGCGGGAGGAGCAATGTGTGCCCCCTTCGACGGCCGCTTGCGGCGGTCCCCCTTTGTGGAGTGCGCCATGGTCGACCCCCGTACCGTCTCGCCCCTCCCGCCTCCATCGGGCATCGCGCCTGGTGCCGACGGTGTTGCGGGCCTCGCCCGCTCGCTTGGCCGCATGACCCGCTCATCCCTGGTCAACGACCGCATCACGCGCGATGCCCTCGTCAACATGGCCCGCACGCTGCTGGCGTCAAATCCGGAACTGGCCGATGAGGACGACGGGTTCTTCCTCGCCGAAATCCTCGCCGACGCCGACCGCACAGCACCAGGCGCCCGGGTGATGCCGCATCCGCTGCCGACCGAGGTGGCCCGTCCCCTCAAGGCTGCGCGTCGCGTCTCGGGGGAGGGCGTTGACGTGATGTACCTGTCGACGCACGACCTCGGGCATGCCGTCGTCCACTTCGTCGGCGGTGGCTATCCGCATCTGCCGCGCGAGCTTCCCGGGAGTGAGTTCTCCATCCAGGCGCACCGGCGCTGGCGCCGGGAATTTCCCCGGAAGTACGGCCTTGTCCACCAGGGCGCGCAGCCGACCCTGATGGTCGACACGATGGCGTGGTTTCGCACCGGCGTGCAGCTGAGTCGACCAACCGTCGTCATCAGCGACGGCCGGATGCGCACGCTTCCCCCGAACCTGCTCATGCAGGGCGAACGGTTTGCCGGTGACATCGTCCCGATGGCCAGTGCCCCGTCCATGGCATGGCTCACCCATGCGCGGGCCACCCTCAAGCCGGCACGGCACGGTCCGCTGCTCTGGTTGCGCCCGTCGCGCAAGGACAGCACGCTTGGCCGGGCACTCGTGCAAGTCGCGTCCAGCCACGGCCTGACGCTCGACGTCAGCGACATGCCCGGAGACATCGTCAACCGCGAACTTGTCGTCATCGCCGGCTTCGGCGCATGGGATGAGGCGCGCCGTGTCCACGTCGCCGAGCGCATCGGTGCGGCAGGGGCGGTCATCATCTTTGATGCCGAAACGCGTGTTGCCTTCGGACCGGGGGAGCCAGGCGGCTGGCGCGACACCGCCGACCACCTTCTCGCACAGGGGGTCCAGGCGGTCATCTCCTCCCCCTGGCCCGTCACCGACCAGATGCCTGCAGTGTGGCTCCCGGCCTTCATCGACGCGTGGAAGTCGGGGGCGACGGTGATGGGGGCAACGTTCGCCGCCAACCTCGCCGTCCGGCACAAACTCGGCGACGACCCGTCCCATGCACTGGCCATGACCGTGCACGGCAATCCCTTCCTGCGTCGCATTGCCTGAATTCCCAGGACACCCCCATGAACGCCATCCAGCTCACCGCCTTCGGTGACCCGACCAAAGTCCTCCGGCTTGCCGATATCGACGTTGCAGACCGCCTCCATCCCGCCGAAGTCTCCATCGAGATGCGCTTTGCGCCGGTCAACCACAACGACCTCCTGCTCATCCGGGGAACGTTCCCCGTGCGCCCGGAACTGCCGGCAGTGGCCGGCAACGAAGGCGTTGGCCGTGTGGTCGACGTCGGCAGCAACGTCGACCCGGCGCTCATCGGCACCCATGTGCTCGCTCCGCTCTACGGACGCACCTGGGCCGAGCGCATCCGTGCCCCGGCGGCGGGCCTCGTTCGCGTGCCGGACGGCGACCTCCAGCAGCTGTCGATGCTGCGCATCAACCCGCCGACCGCCTCGCTTCTCCTGTCGGAATTCGCCCCGCTCAAGGCGGGCGACTGGGTTGTCCAGAACGCGGCAAACTCCGCCGTCGGTCGCGCCATCATTGCCTTTGCCAAAGCACGCGGTCTTCGCACCATCAACCTCGTCCGCAGCGCATCGCGGATTGCCGACGTCAAGGCGCTTGGCGGCGACATCGTCATCGAAGACAACGACGAGGCGGTCGCAACCCTCGGCGCCGTCCTCGACGGTGCGCCGGTGCCCCTGGCCATTGATGGCGTGGGTGGTCATTCGACGGCACGCCTCGCGACCGTGGCGACCAAGAACGCCACCCTTGTCTCCTACGCACAAATGGGTGGTGTCGAGGCTCCGGGCGACCTTCGGCCGCTCATGCGAAAAGGCATCTTGCTGACGAGCTTTTACCAGGCGATGCCGAAGTACCTGCCGAAGATTTCCGGGATTCTCGACGAATCCATACGCATGGTCATGGACGGCACGCTCTCGGCGCCCATCGCGGCCGTCTATCCGGCCCGCGAATTTGCAAAGGCCATTGAGCACACGCTTGCCGGCGGCAAGGTCCTCCTCGAGCTCTCCCCGGGCAACTGGTAGGCGAGGGCATCCGTGACCGCCCCGCAAGAATGCGGGGCCGGCAGCCATGTTTCGCGAAAACACACAAGGAACGCGCAAAGGCTGCGCGCACGGTAGGCGTGGCTTCCGTGCCGGCCCGGCCGTTCCCTCCGACCCCGGTCATGCCGGCAGCACGGCTGTCGGCATGACCACTCCGTTACTGAGCAGGCTTGACCATGAACCGCAAACCGACCTTCAAGTTCCTTGCCGCAGGCGTCGCCATCGCGCTCGCCGTGGCGACACCCTTTGCCTTCGAATGGACGAAGGGGGGCGGCCAGACGGCCGTCGCCGCCGACGCGTTGCCAGCGCCGGAGGTCGATGTCGCGCCGGTCATCGTCCGTCCGGTCGCGGCCTTTGAAAGTTACTCGGGGCGGCTCGAAGCCATCGACCATGTCGACATCAAGCCCCAGGTCGCAGGGGCCATCACGGCTGTGCGCTTTCGCGACGGCCAGCTGGTGAAAAAGGGTGACCCGCTCTTTGTCATCGACCCCCGCCCGTATACTGCAGAGGTCGACCGGGCCGCAGCGCAGGTCGCAGTCGCAAAGGCCCGCAGTGGCTACACGACCACCGACGCCGACCGCGCAAAGCGCCTGATTGAGGACCACGCCATCTCCAGGCGTGACTTCGACCTTGCGCAGAACGCGTCCCGCGAAGCGGACGCGGGCCTCAAGGCAGCCGAAGCCGCATTGGAAGTCGCCCGCGTCAACGCCGGTTACACGACCATCAATGCGCCGGTCACCGGCCGTGTCTCACGCGCGGAAGTGACCCTTGGCAACATTGTCTCCCCCGGTGCCGGCGCCCCGGTGCTGGCCACCATCGTGTCCGTCTCGCCCATCTATGCGTCCTTTGACGTCGACGAGCAGACGTACCTCGGCTTCTTTGCAAAAAACCAGGGCGACGGCATCGCCGTCGAGCTCGGGCTGTCGAGTGAGCAGGCCTACTCGCGAAAGGGGGCCATCGATTCGGTCGACAACCAGGTCGACACGCGCTCGGGCACCATCCGTGTGCGCGCCCGTTTCGACAACCAGGATGGCGCGTTGCTGCCGGGCCTCTATGCCCGCGTGCGCGTGGCCGGCGGCCAGACCCGTGACGCGGTACTTGTGGAAGACGGGGCCATCGGCACCGACCAGGACAAGAAGTTCGTCCTCGTCGTCGGCGCCGACAACAAGGCCGAGTACCGGGAAGTCACCGTCGGTGCCCTCTACGGCACGCTCCGTGTGGTCACCAATGGTCTCAAGCCCGACGAGCGCATCGTCGTCAACGGCCTCCAGCGCGCCCAGCCGGGTGCCACCGTCAAGGCCAACGTCGTTGCCATGACCCCCGCCAAGCCGGCGGCCTGACCGTGCCCGCGCACGCCTCCCCCATCCCAGGCCGCCATCCATGAACATCTCCAAATTCTTCATCGACCGACCCATCTTTGCAGGGGTGCTCTCGGCGATCATCCTCCTTGGCGGCATCATCGCCATGTTCAACCTGCCGATTTCCGAGTACCCGAACGTCGTGCCCCCGTCGGTGGTCGTCACCGCCCAGTACCCGGGCGCCAACCCCAAGGTCATCGCGGAAACCGTCGCTTCCCCCATTGAAGAGCAAATCAATGGTGTGGAAAACATGCTCTACATGCAGTCGCAGGCGAACTCCGACGGGACGATGACGACGACCGTCACCTTCAAGCTCGGCACCAGCCCGGACCTTGCCCAGCAGCTGGTGCAAAACCGCGTCAACCAGGCCCTCCCGCGCCTGCCTTCCGACGTCCAGCGCCTCGGTGTCACCACCATCAAGTCGTCGCCGACGCTGACGATGGTCGTCCACCTGACATCCCCGAACGGACGCTACGACCTCACGTACCTGCGCAACTATGCGCTCATCAACGTGCGGGACCGCCTCCAGCGCATCCAGGGTGTCGGCCAGCTCACCCTCTGGGGCAATGGCGACTACGCCATGCGTGTTTGGCTCGACCCGCAGAAGGTCGCAGAGAAGGGCATGACCGCGACCGATGTGGTCAATGCCATCCGTGAGCAAAACGTCCAGGTCGCCGCCGGGCAGGTGGGCTCATCGCCTGCTGCACCCGGGACCCCCCTGCAGCTCAACGTCAATGCGCAAGGTCGCCTGCACACGCCCGAGGAGTTCGGTGACATCGTCCTCAAAGCCTCGCCCGACGGCGCCATCACCCGCGTCCGCGATGTGGCCCGCGTCGAGCTCGGCTCGGCCGAATACGCACGTCGGTCGCTTCTCAACAACAAGCCCGCCCTTGCCATGGCGGTCTATGAGCTCCCGGGTGCCAACTCGCTCGACATCTCAAAGCATGTCCGCGAAGAGATGGCCGACCTGAAAAAGGACATGCCCCAGGGCGTCGACTACGACATCGTCTACGACCCGACGCAGTTTGTCCGCTCGAGCATCGATGCCGTCATCCACACGCTCTTTGAAGCGGTGCTCCTTGTCGTCCTCGTCGTCATCGTCTTCCTGCAGACGTGGCGGGCATCCATCATCCCGCTGCTGGCCGTTCCCGTGTCCATCATCGGCACGTTCTCCCTGATGGCCGCCTTCGGCTTTTCCATCAATGCGCTCTCCCTGTTCGGCATGGTGCTGGCCATCGGCATCGTCGTCGACGACGCCATCGTGGTCGTCGAAAACGTCGAGCGCAACATCGAAACGGGCCTTGCACCGCGTGAAGCGACTTACCATGCGATGCAAGAAGTCAGTGGTCCCATCATCGCCATTGCACTCACCCTGATTGCGGTCTTCGTCCCGCTTGCGTTCATGTCCGGTCTGACGGGTCAGTTCTACAAGCAGTTTGCGATGACGATTGCGATTTCCACCGTCATCAGTGCCTTCAATTCCCTGACGCTGTCTCCTGCACTTTCCGCACTGCTGCTGCGCGGTCACGATGCGCCGAAGGACTGGTTTACCCGGGGCATGGACCGTGTCTTCGGCCCGTTCTTCCGTCTGTTCAACCGCTCGTTTGTCGCCGCCGGCACGCGCTATGCCCACGGTGTGACCGGACTCATCCATCGCAAGGGCATCGTCCTTTGCGTCTACGCCGTCCTCCTCGGTCTGGCGGTGCTCGTGTCGCGTGCGGTCCCGGGGGGCTTTGTCCCCATCCAGGACAAGCAGTACCTCATCACCGTCATCCAGCTGCCCAATGGCGCCTCGCTCGACCGTACGGAAGACATCGTCCGCCAGGTGGGTGCGATTGCCATGAAAACGCCGGGTGTCGACTCAGCTGTGCAGTTCCCGGGCCTGTCCATCAACGGCTTTACCAACTCGTCGAGCTCGGCCGTCGTCTTTTTCGGCGAGACCCCGTTTGACCAGCGCAATTCGAAGTCGCCCAACGGCATGCAGATTGCCGCCGAACTCAACAAGCGCTTCGGTGCCATCAAGGGTGCCTTCGTCGCTGTCTTCCCGCCGCCGCCGGTCCTCGGTCTGGGCTCGCTTGGCGGCTTCAAGCTGCAAATCGAAGACCACGCGTCGCTGGGCTACGCGGGGCTCAACGATGCACTGGGCGCGTTCCTGAAAAAGGCAAAGTCCGAGCCGTCCCTGGGGCCCGGTTTTTCCAACTACCAAATCAACGTCCCCCAGCTCAATGTCGACCTCGACCGCGTGCGCGCAAAGCAGCTCGGTGTGTCGGTGACGGACGTCTTTGACACCCTCCAGGTCTACCTCGGTTCCCTGTACGTCAACGACTTCAACCGCTTTGGCCGTGTCTACCAGGTCCGTGTCCAGGCTGACGCCGCCTACCGCTCGAACGCGGATGCCATCGGCCTTCTCAAGACGCGAAACAGCAGTGGCGAGATGGTGCCGCTCTCCTCCGTCGTCCACGTCAGCCCGACCTTCGGTCCGGACAGCGTGGTTCGCTACAACGGCTTTACGGCAGCGGACATCAACGGTGCCGCAGCGCCCGGTTACTCATCAGGCCAGGCCATGGAAGCGGTCGAGCGCGTCGCAGCCGAGACCTTGCCGCGCGGCGTCAAGTTCGAATGGACGGATTTGACCTATCAGCAAATCCTCGCCGGAAACTCGGGACTTCTGGTCTTTCCCATCAGTTTGCTGCTGGTCTTCATGGTCCTCGCTGCGTTGTATGAGAGCCTCACGTTGCCCTTGGCCATCATCCTCATCGTGCCGATGAGCGTGCTCTCGGCGCTGACCGGCGTCTGGCTCCTTGGCGGCGACAACAACATCTTCACCCAGATTGGCCTGATGGTCCTGGTCGGCCTCTCGGCAAAGAACGCCATCCTCATCGTCGAGTTTGCCCGCGAACTGGAAATGCAGGGCGACCACACGATTGTCTCAGCTGCCATCGAGGCAAGCCGTCTTCGCCTGCGACCCATTCTCATGACGAGCTTTGCGTTCATCATGGGTGTGGTCCCCCTCGTCGTCTCGTCCGGACCGGGTTCGGAGATGCGCCACGCGATGGGCATTGCCGTCTTCTTCGGCATGCTGGGCGTGACGTTCTTCGGCCTGCTGCTGACCCCGGTGTTTTACGTCGCCATCCGGAAGCTCTCCCGCGTCGAGCACATCCCAAACCGCCACGACTCGCACCTCCACATCACGTGCATCGGTGACGATTGCCCCGAGCATGAAAAAGGGAAGGCCGCCGCATGAACCGCCTGAAGACAAACCGCCTCGCCCTCGCGCTCATCCCGCTGCTCGGTGCCTGTTCGCTCGCCCCCTCCTACCAGCGTCCGGATGCGGGGGAGACGGCGACCTTCAAGGAGCAATCGGCCCAGACCGCGCCCGACGGCACGGTGTGGAAAGCGGCGACACCGTCCGACGCCGTGCTCCGTGGCCAGTGGTGGGCCGTATTTGCCGACGCCGACCTCGACGGGCTCGAGGCGCAGGCAATGGCAGACAACCAGACGCTCAAAGGTGCATTGGCGAGGGTCAATGAAGCGCGTGCCGTGCAGCTGACAGCCCGTTCGGCGCTGTTCCCGACGATTGGTGCGGGAGCGGGGCCGGTCCGGCAAAAGCCGTCCTCAGCGGCAACGTACGGCACCGACGGCATCAACGTCCCGCCGCAAACCCTCTGGCGCGCGCAGGCGACAGCCACCTGGGAAGTCGACCTCTTTGGCCGGGCGACCAGTGAGCTCAACGCATCAAAAGCCGAGTCCATGCAGGCCGAGGCGTTGTTCCGGTCCGTGCAGCTCGCCCTCCAGGCGGATGTGGCGCAGACCTATTTCAACCTCCGGGAGCTCGATTCGGAGATTGCCATCTATCGCCAGACCGTCGCGCTCCGGGAGGATGCGGTCAAGCTCGTCACGCACCGCTACGACGCCGGTGACATCACCGAGCTCGACGTGGCCCGCGCGACAGCGGAGCTGGCCACCGCGCGCTCCGACCAGATGACCGCCGAGCGGCTCCGTGCAGCGAGCGAGCACAGCCTCGCAGTCCTCCTCGGGATGCCGCCGGCAGCGTTCTCGTTTCCGGCACGGCCCATTGAAAAAGTCGACATCACGCTTCCCGCTGGCTTGCCTTCCGACCTCCTCGAGCGTCGCCCGGACATCGCCGCCGCCGAACGTGCGGTGGCGGCGGCCAATGCCCGCATCGGTGTGGCGCGTGCGGCGTATTTCCCGTCGCTCACCCTGACGGGAAGCGGCGGCGGGGAGTCCGCGAAGTTCTCCAATCTCTTCTCGAGCGGGTCGAAGGTATTTCTCCTGGGACCCCTTGCCGGGACCATCCTCAACCTTCCACTCTTTGACGGGGGGCTTCGCAAGGGCAATCTCCAGAAGACGCACGCGGAACTCGAGGAATCAACGGCCGCTTACCGCGAGCAGGTGCTGGTCGCCTTCCAGGAAGTCGAAGACCACCTCGCCGACCTTCGCATCCTCCAGACCCAGACAAAGACGCAGGACGAAGCGGTGCGTGCATCCACGCGCGCCGAGGCCATCTCCAGAACCCAGTACCGGGAAGGGGCGGTCAACTTCCTCGATGTCATCGACGCCCAGCGGAGCACCCTGCAAAGCCGCCTGGCAGCAAGCCGCCTGACCGGCGTGCAAACCGTCGCCACGGTCAACCTAATCCGCGCACTCGGGGGTGGTTGGGACGGCGTGCCCGGGGCAATGTCGGGTGAGGCGGTGTCCCGCCGTTAGACGGGGCGCAGCAGCGTGTGGAAGGTGATGTCCATGAAACGCGACAGCGACCGCGTGTCATGCGCGACCTTCGCCCGAAGGATGCTGCCTTCATAGGCATCAAGCAGGAAGGCAGCAAGCGTGGCGGCATCAATGGAGGCATTGATGTCGCCCGCCTCCTGGCCGTCTTTGACGGCGTGTTCAATCTCGTCCGTCCAGTGGTCCCACACCCGCTGCAGTTCGGCACGGATGACCTCGCTGTGACCGGCAAGCTCGGCGGTGAGATTGCCGATGAGGCATCCCGTGTCGAGGTACGCGTCCTCAAAAAAGCGGTTGAGACCCTCGAAGTAGGCACGAAGGCGGGCGAGTCCCCCGAGCGAGGGGTCACGGATGAGCGCCATCGGTGGCGGGCCGTTGCGGAACGAAGCGACAACGGCGGCGCCCAGCGCTTCCTTGCTCGCAAAATGGTTGTAAAACGACCCCTTCGGCACACGGGCAGCCGTGGCGATGTCGGCCACGCTCGTGGCGTTGTACCCCCGCTGCCCGACCTCCGAAAAGCCGGCTTCAAGAATGCGGTCGCGGAGATTGGGTCTGGCCATGGACCGACCTTACGGCCGCCCGTTTTCATTGTGCAACCCCGGTTCGGGGGTGTACTTCCGGATAACTTGTTCTACCCCTGAGTTGGGCTAGGCTGTGACCGTGCGGCGCATTCTCGCCGTGGCCGGAGGGGTGGACATGGCAGTGACGGGGCACTGGCACCGGTGGGCGCGGCTTGCCGTGTTCGCGATGCTCGTCGCGCCCGCTTTGGTGCGAGGGGTGCCGCAGTCGTTCGTCCACGCAGCGTGGGCCGGTGACCGTGGCGCTCCAGGGGGTATCCGGGCATTGGCCCAGACCCCCGACGGTTACCTTTGGATAGGCTCCCTGACCGGACTGTACCGGTTTGATGGGGTCACCTTCGAGCGGGCCTTGGACGAACACGGTCATCCGCTGCCTTCGGCGAGCATCACGGCGCTGCTCGCGGCGCCCGACGGCGCGTTGTGGATTGGCTATTTCCAGGCAGGGGTGGCCAGATACAAGGATGGTCATCTTACGGTTGTCGCCGATGGCAGCAGGGTCAACCGCCGCTACGTCCGCTCAATTGCCCGGGCACGCAGCGGTGTCATTTGGGCTGCATCGCCCGGCGGGCTGCTGCGCATCGAGCAGGGGACTCCGAGAACCGTAGACGCGAACGATGGCTTCGACAGCATGGCCGCCTGGTCGGTGGCAGTCGACAGCAGTGACAACGTGTGGGTAACGGGTGACGCTCGGCTCTTCTTGATGAAAGCGGGCACGTCCCGCTTTGTCGCTACCGGAGTCGAGGTAGGGCCGCTGGCCACGGTCATTCGTGGCGACGACGGAACCGTCTGGGTCAGTGAAACCACCGGGGGCCTCCGTGCGGTGCCGGGTCTGACGGAAGACCATACGGCCGTGGCTATGGGGATGCCTCTGCGACCGGATGATGC
This sequence comes from Luteibacter pinisoli, assembly GCF_006385595.1. Classification (NCBI taxonomy): domain Bacteria; kingdom Pseudomonadati; phylum Pseudomonadota; class Gammaproteobacteria; order Lysobacterales; family Rhodanobacteraceae; genus Luteibacter; species Luteibacter pinisoli. The sequence continues at coordinate 2,590,294 of NZ_CP041046.1, read as the reverse complement.
TGTGACAGCGGCAGGCCTTCTCATCGACCGCCGGGGACGGATGTGGGGCACCGACGACAACAATGGGCGGCTTTTTGTCCTTGAGAATCCATCGAGGCTCGCAAACGGCCGGGTCGTCCGGTCCGATGAAACCGACACGCGCCTCTCCGAGCGTGACGGCCTGACCTCGGGAATGATGGGACCCGTGTTCGAGGACCGGGAGGGCACACTCTGGATGGGCTCGAATACCGGGCTCGACAGCTTCCGCTCAAGTGCCATCACCCCGCTGTCGGGGCTGAGTGATTCCCAGCGGATGCTGTACGCCATGCCTGGCAACAACGACGATGGCGCTTGGCTTACCGACATCTTCCGCGTTCTTCGCGTTGACTCGGATGGCGTACGAACGTGGGCCACGGTGCCGGACGAGATTCGCGGCATCTACGTTGTCTCCCGCAACCGGTTGTGGACGTTCTCGCCGAGGACCGGGGCGTACCGCATCGACGACGGTGTGGTGACATCCGTGCCCTTGCCGGCCGGTGGTCGCTGGTCATGGCAGCAGGTGACCCCCGACGGCCGCGATGGGGTGTGGATGCACTCAGACGCCGGTGAGCTTTTTCACTGGACCGGGCGGGAGTGGCATGGGGTGCACTGGTCTCCGTTCGGCAAGGAACGCCCGACGTCCCTTGTCCATGGTGAAGGGGACGCGGTGTGGGCGATGGGGGCCGACGGACGGGTTGCGATGCGGGACGGTTCCGGAACCACGCGTACCTGGGCAGTACCCCTTCCGGGCACTGTGCGCGTCATCGATGTGTCGCAGGATGAAACCCTCGTCGGGTCCGAAAATGGTGTGGCGCGAATCGTCGGAGACCGGGCGGAGGCAACCGACCATTTCGGAGCGTATGCATTGGTCAACGTCACTGGCATCTACCGGGCTGGCGGGGAGGTTTGGCTCAACACAGCAAACGGACTCGTGCGTGTCCCGCTCGATGCCCTGCGCCGGTCGCTGTCGGATCATTCGTACGTTCCTCCATTTCGAGTCTTCGACGAGCGCGACGGTCTGTCAGGCGGAGCCGATATCGGCGCTCCAAACACCCTGTTTCCGGCGCGCAATGGCCGGTTTTGGGTGCACACCCTCAATGGTATCTACGTTTTCGACCCGTCGAAGGTTGAAACCAACCCGGTCGCCCCGCTTGTCTTCATCCGTACGGTCAACGCCGACGGCGAAGCCTTGCCGGCCTCGAGCGGCATGGCGATAGGTCCGGAGGTCCGGCGTATGCGCTTTGATTTCACGGCGACAAGCCTTGCGGTGCCCGGCCGGGTCCAGTTCCGCTACCGCCTCGACGGCGTCGACGCCGATTGGCAAGGCCCGTCGACGGAGCGCTTTGCCACCTATACGCGCCTTCCGCCAGGCCATTATGTCTTCCACGTTGTCGCTGCCAACGAAGACGGTGTCTGGAGCGGGCAGGGCGCCACGTTGCCTTTCGACATCCGTCCCCAGTTTTTCGAGCGGACCATTGTCCGCGCTGCTTTGGCAATTCTCCTCCTCGCCGCGATTGTCCTGTCCTGCATCCTCGCGGTCCGTCGCTCCAATGCCCGAGTGCGCCTGCAGCTCCAAGCGCAGTTCGCCGAGCGCCACCGCATGGGTCGCGAAATCCAGGACACGCTTCTCGAGTCCATGCAGGGCGTCCTGCTCAGCCTTTCGGCGGCCGCAGACGGGCTCGATGCCTGCCACCCGTTCCGCCGTGACCTCGGCCAGGTCATCGAGGGCGCGGAAAAGACGGTCGGCGCCATGCGCGAGCGTGTCATCGAACTCCAGACGCGGCCGGTTGCGTCCGACAATCTCGCAGACCGCATCGGTGAAGCGGGCGCACGCCTCGGGCAGGTCTATGGTGTCCCGTTCGTCCTCGCCCAGACGGGCGCGACACGTTCTGTCGCAGCTGGCGTCGAGGGCGAGGTGCTCGCCATCGCCACGGAAGCGATGCGAAACGCCTTCGTCCATGCACGGGCTTCCCGTGTGGTGTGCCTTGCCGGATTTCGCAGTGAGGGTGTGACCGTGACGGTTTCCGACGACGGTCACGGTTTTGATGTGACCGACCCCGACAACGAGGGGAGCGGTCTGTCCGGGATGCGTGACCGTGCGCTCATGCTCGGCGCCACGCTCACGGTGCATTCCGGGCCGGCGACGGGCACCCGTATCGACCTCTCCATCCCGCGAAGCGCCGCGTATGGCGAAGGGGCGCGCCAGCGGGATTGGTGGAAAAAATGGCGGGGGCGAACAAGTCGATGATGCAGCGGCGTGCCACACCCGGTCTGTCGATGTCCCGCATTCTGCAGGGGATGCGCTCGCTCGCCTGTGCGGCCGGCATGCTGCTCGCCGTCGCAACCCACGCCCAAGGGGTGCCACCGTCCCTCGTCCACACGTCCTGGCCCGTTTCCCGTGGCGCGCCTGCCGATGTATGGGCAATGGTCCAGGGCCGGGATGGCTACCTCTGGCTCGGCACCGGGTCGGGCCTGGTCCGCTTTGATGGCACCCAGTTCGAACCGGCGCGCCTCGCCGATGGCAGTCCGATGCCCGCCGGCAACATCACGAGCCTTCTTGCCGGACCGGACGGGTCGATGTGGATGGGATTTTACCGGGGCGGGCTCGCCCGGCTCAAAGACGGTGTCTACACCCGCTATCCTTTCGACCACACCCTCTCCAGCGGCTGGGTCTCGGCGATGGCTGCAACACCCGACGGAGTCATCTGGGCAGCAACGAGTGGTGGCCTCCTTCGATTCGCCAACGGTCGGTGGTCGAGAGTCGGCTCTGACTGGGGACTTGTCCCGGGAAATACTGGCTCCGTCCTTGTCGACCCCGAGGGCACACTGTGGGTCGCTGGCGCGGGATGGCTCGTATTCCTGCCTCCGGGGGCCAACGCATTCCGTCAGACCAACGTGCCCGTCCGTGAAGACTCGACCCTTGGCCGCGCGCCGGATGGAACGCTTTGGTTGTCCGACAAACTTGGAGGAACCCGTGCGCTGCCTGGCGTGTCGGCGGCGCACCCGGTGGGGTCAGCCGTACTGCCGCCGGAGTCGATGGAAGTCATCGCCTCCGACCGGATGATGTTTGACCGGGAGGGACGGTTGTGGAGCACGGACACGGTCCACCGCTCCTTGTTCATCATCGACAGACCAGGCGAGAAGGCCGACGGCCGACCGTTGAAGCCGGCCGATGCGGTCGCGCGGTTTGATTCGCGAAACGGGATGGCCTCCGACCAGATGACCCCGCTCTTGCAAGACCGTGAGGGCACGGTCTGGGTGGGAACGAATTTCGGCATCGACAGTTTCCGGCCGGCGAGCGTGTCGACCTTCAGCGGTCTCGACCGTGCCTACAAACTCGATTACCTCTTCAGCCCGGGTCCGGACGGACACGTCTGGCTCGCGGCCCGCCGGTCGGTGTGGCGTGCCGACGGTGACGCGATGGTGCACATGGGGGACTTCCCCGATGACGTTTACCAGGTCGTCGGCCGGTCGGCGACGGAAGCATGGGTCCTGACCGAGAAGGAACTCTGGCATCTTGAGAACGGCAAGTGGCGCTCACGGCCCTATGTGCCGGGAGGCTCCCTTGGCGGCGACCTTGCCATTGATGCCAAGGGAGGACTCTGGGCGGTGTTCTACCGACTCGGTGCCTACCATCTCGACGGCGAGACCTGGGAGAAGCTGCCAGTTGAAAGTGGTGCCGGACATGACCCCTGGGGCGTGTTTCCTGCCAACAACGGGGCAGTGTGGTTTGCCGGGCTCGACGGGCTTGTCATGCAACTGCCGACCCCCGATTCCACGCCCCGCGTCTGGCACGTGCCCGCGCTGGGTGCTGTGTGGTCCATGGACGTCAAGGGGCCCCTTGTCCTTGCCAGCGGGGAAAGCGGAATTGCCTTGTTGCAGGCGGGCAGGTTCATCGCCCTCAACGCCTTCGGGACTATGCCCCTCCTTGGCGTGACCGGCATCGCCCAGCGCGACGGACAGGTCTGGCTCAACACCAGCCGGGGCGTCATTGCCATCACCACCAGTGAGCTCGAGCGCGCGTTTCTCCACAAGGGGCCGCCGCCCAGATACCAGCTGTTCGATTACCGTGACGGCCTCCCGGGCATTGCACTGCAGGCGGCACGCAACACACTCGGCTTCGATGAGCGGGGGCGCCTCGTGGTTGCCAGCAACCAAGGGCCGGCATTCATTGACCCGGGAAAGGCGCACCACAACCCCATCCCGCCGGACGTCTTCATCCGTCTCCTCGATACCGACCAAGGTGCGTTCGCCCCGTCGGCTTTCCTGCGTCTCCCCTCCGGCACGTCGCGCCTGCACGTCACTTTTACCGCGACGAGCCTTGCCGTCCCGGAGCGGGTCGCGTTCCGCTACCGCCTGACGGGGGTGGACGCAGGATGGCAGGATTCGGGTACGCGACGCGAGGCGTTTTACACCAACCTGTCGCCGGGCGATTACCGGTTTGAGGTGATGGCAGCCAATGAGGACGGCGTCTGGAGCAGTGGCGCAGCGGCAGCCGCGTTCTCCATCCCGCCCCTGTTCCATCAGACGCTCTGGTTCCGTGCCGGCTGTATCGTTCTCGGCGTGCTGCTCATCGGGCTTGCCATCGTCTGGCGTACAAGACAGTACGGGCGGCGCATCCGCCTTCAGGCCGATACCAGACATGCAGAGCGCGAACGCATCGCCCGCGAACTCCACGACACGTTGCTCCAGTCCGTCCAGGGGCTGACCCTGCGCTTTGCAACAGCCGCTGAGGCGCTCCCTGCGGATGACCCGGCGCGCGCGTCCCTGGATGACGCGTTGACCGTGGCTGAAACCGTCATCGGGGAGGGGCGTGACCGGCTCCTTGAGTTGCGCTCGACCGACGATACTGGACGTTCCCTTGGCGAGGCGCTGGCGCTTGCCGGGCGGGAAGCGGAAACGTTCTTCGGGACGCCGTTCGTGTTCGAGGAGCAGGGGAAGGTTGTCCCCGTCGTCCCGGCCGTTGCAGCCGAGATTGTCGACATCATGCGGGAAGCGCTCTTCAACGCCTACCGCCATGCCAACGCGACACTCATTGTCTGCCACCTCCGGTTTGAACCGGGCGAACTCGCCGTCAGTGTCGCCGACAACGGCCATGGCATCGTGGCCGGTGACACGCAGTCAACCGCGTCGCACAGGCATTTCGGCATCACGGGCATGCGGGAGCGTGCCACACGCATCCAGGCCCACCTCGACATCCGGCCCCGTGCCTTTGGCGGAACCGAAGTCCGCCTTCGCATCTCGGCCCGGCACGCCTATGCACGCTGGTCCGGCCCGTGGGCACGCCACGGCATTACGCCGGATGAAAAAGGCGCCCCGTAAGGGGCGCCTGGTGCGTCAAATCTGGTTGACGCCGCCATCGACAACGAGCTCGGCGCCGTTGACGTAGCTGCTGTCATCCGACGCGAGGAACAACGCGGCCTTGGCCATGTCTTCCGGCGTGCCGAGGCGACCCGACGGCACTGTGCTCGTCAGTGCCTGGTCCTGGTATTCGACCGGCACGAGGCGGTCGAGAGCCGGGGTCGAGGTGTGGCCCGGGGCGAGGATGTTGACGCGGATGCCACGGTCCTTGAGGTCGACAATGGCAGAGCGGACGAACGCACGGAGCGCACCCTTGGTGGCGCCGTACACGGAGAAGTTCGGGATGCCCGACGAGCCGGCAATCGAACCGGTGATGATGACCGAAGCGCCCTTCGGCAGAAGCGGCAGGGCCTTCTGCAGACCGAAGATGTTGGCGCGCACGTTCGTATTGAAGTGGGCGTCGTAGTTGTCTTCGGTGATTTCACCGAGCGTCTGGAACTCACCGAACGCGGCGTTGAGCATCAGCACGTCGATGCGGCCCTCCTCGGCCTTGACCTGGGCGAAGAGCTTGTCGAGGTCGGCGAGCTTGCTCACGTCCGTCTGGATGGCGACCGCAGACGGGCCGATGGCAGCAACGGCCTTGTCGAGCTCGGCCTGGCGGCGACCGGTGATGTAGACCTTCGCGCCTTCCTCGATGAACTGCTTGGCGACGGCGAGGCCGATACCGCTATTGCCGCCCGTGACGACGGCGACCTTTCCTTTGAGCTTGGACATTGCTGTTTCCTGGTAGGTGGGAAGCAAACGAAAAAGGGGTGGCGGCGTCCGGTCTTTTCCCGTCCGGAGTTGCCTAGTTACTTCGACCGCGACCGGACGCTGCCATCCAATGACTTGTGGACAGCTGCCGAAGGCTCCAGTGCACGGCATCGCATAAGACTTATTCCCTCCCGCATACCCCGCATAAAAAACCGGCCGCCTGAGGGAGCAGGCGGCCAAGGGGAGACTTGCGTGAGCCCCGTCCGTGGGGCATTTCTTGTGATGGGAATGAAGCTCGAGCGGTGTCTTAGAAGTCGTACGTCGCCGTCAGGCGGGCGTAGCGCGGCGTCTGGAAGTACTGGCCAACGTCGTAGTTGTTGAGCACGGTCTGCGACACCGACTCATACGTCGAGAACGAGTTGAGGGGCTTGCGCTCGTTGGTGACGTTGAAGACCTGCACGCCGAGGGCGAGCTTGCTGTCGAAGTACGACGGACGATACGTCAGCGCAAGGTCGAGCTGGCGGTACCAGGCATTGCGCTTGTCACCCGGGTGCGACGGCTTGCCGTTGCAGTTGTGGTAGGCCGACTGGTAACCCAGCGGGTCCGGGTCGTCCGTGCCGTCGAGGTAACCAAGGCAGGACTTCGGCGAACCGGACGCGAGGCGCAGGTTGCCGGACACGAGCCACTCGGGTGCAATCTGGTACGAGCCGTACGCCTTGATTTGGTGCGTGCGGTCGTTTGACAGCAGGCCGTTGGCGTCCTGCATGAGCAGCGCCGAATCCCAGTCCTGGGTCTTGGAGATGTCGGTCTGGCCAATATCCGACTTCGTCTGGCCTTCGGTGTTGCCGTACGAGCGCGAGAACGTGTAATCGACGCGACCCTGCCACTTGCCGTCGAACGGGTGGTCGAGGTACAGGTCGAGGGCGTAGTAGCTGCGCTTTGCCTTGTCGGTAAAGCCCCAGTCGTACTGGCTCATTTTCACTTCCGTGCGACCGACACCATTGGCATTGGCAAGCGAGAAGGTGTTGGTGCTGCCGGGGTTGAACACGACGCAGCCCGGAATGACCACCGAATCCGGGTCGACGCCCTGGCTTGCGAGCTTGTCGCCCATGAGCCCCGTGTCGCACACGTCATCAATCGCCGTCCGCAGCTTTCGCACCGTGAGCTTTGCACCGGTGACCCAGCCGTCGCCGACGGTCTTGTCAAAGCCGAGGATGGCTTCATCCTGGTACTGGCTCTTGAGGTCGCGGGCGGCCACGGCCTGCGCGTCGACCGCCTGGCCGTACTCACCATCCGGCGACACGGCGCCCGGACCGAGTGCCTTGAGCCCGGTCGGGCGACCGAGGCTGTCGATGCCCGTGTAGTTGAAGTACTCGAACGTGTACGTCGACGGGCTGGCGCCACGGACGGCCACATTGTTGGGCAGGGCGAGGTAGTAACGGCCGAGGTTGCCGTAGACCTTCAGTGAGGAGTCGCCAAAGACGTCCCAGGTTGCGCCCAGGCGCGGCGCCCACTGCGCGGCCTGGTTGACGTAGGGCTTGTTCTCGTCGTTGAAGTTCTTGAAGCGGTCATTGCGGACGCCAATGCTCACGAGCACCTTGTCGGAGACCTGCCAACGGTCTTCGAGGTACTGCGCGCGCTGGTCGAGCTGCATGTTGGTGACCGACGAGAAGACGACCTTGCGGACGTAGTAACCCTGACCGCCCGGCGCGCCCACACCCTGGGACTTGCTGATGGCCGAATTGGGGTTGGCCGAGTGGAAATAGCGCCAGTAAAAGCCCGAGCCACTCGTCGCGGTACCTTCGTCGATGCCCCGGTAGTGCATGTTGTCGATGCCGCCGGCCAGATGATGGTCACCGAGCACCCATTCGAGGTCGAGGCGCAGGCCGTGCGTACGGCTGCCGGCGCCCGGGTCCTGCGACGTTGCAGACGAGTTGAGGTTGGCGCGCGGCGTGCCACCGTTGAGCGCCGGATTCTGGAGGTTGGGGTTGAAGATGTACGGCTGGTCGGCGAGACCCGGCGTCGGGTTCGACAGGTAATCATCGCTCCAGCTCTTGCCGTAGGTCGCCGACAGGGTGACGTCGTCGGTGATGTACGAGGTGTACTTGGCAATCGCGTACTTCGACTCGAGCTTGGACGTGTCGGCATTCGCACCGGTCGGGCCACCGCTCTTGCCCGATGCGTAGTCATACGCGTGGTACGTGCCGAGCTGCTCGTCAGTCGAATGGATGCCGGTCAGCTCGAGGATGTTGGAATCGTTGATGTTCCAGTCGAGCTTGGCGTAGTACTTCGGCAGCTTGTAGGTGTAGTGGTTGTTGGCAACCGGGTTCGCTTCGACACTCGCCGTGCTCGTGCCTTCGGATTTCTCGGCTTCGGCCGCAACGAAGAAGAAGAGCTTGTCTTTGACCAACGGACCGCCGGCGTAGGCCGAGTAGGTCGTCGTCCACTTCCTGTTGTCGTCACCGCTGCGGTAAATCGAGCCGACCTTGTCTTTCTGCTGGTAGCCGTAACCCGGCGGCAGTGCGCGGTTGCCGTAGTAGACGTTGCCCGGGTTCGACGCGGCGAACTTCGGCTCCCAAAGCACCTGCGCGCCGAAGTGCCACTCGTTCGTGCCGCGCTTGCCGACCTGGGAGATCACGCCGCCGTCAGAGCGGCCGTACTTGGCGGAATAACCACCCGTGTAGACCTCCTGCTGGTCGATGGCACCGTAGGGCAGGCCCACGCCGCCAAGGTTGCGGTACGGGTCGGTCGTGTTGTAACCGTTGATGTAGTACGCGTTTTCCGACGCGCCCGAGCCACCGAACGACACGGTGCGGAAGCGGCCGTTGCCGAGGTTCGACGAACCCGGCACAGCGCCCGGGGCGAGCAGTGCGATGGCTTCGGCGTTGCGGCCGAGGGGCAGGCGGGCGAGCTGTTCGGAGGTCACGACCGTACGGGCGTCGACCTGCGTGGTGTCAATCGGCGGCAGGGCATTGCCGACGACGGTCACGGCGTCGAGCGCCTGGGCACTGGCGGCCGAGGCGGCCGGGGCCTCGAACGAGACGTCCGTGCTGCCACCGACGGTGATGTTGATGTTCTTGCGTGCATCGACGACGGCACCGGCCTTCTTGAGGCTGACCGTGTAGGCACCAAGCGGCAGGTTGCCGGCGCGGTAGCGGCCCTGGGCGTCGACCGGGATGTCGCGGGTCAGGCCGGTCGGGCTGATGACCTCGACGGTGTCACCCGTCCCGGGCGTGACCTGGCCGAAGATGGCACCGGTCGTCGACTGCGCGTGGGCGACGCCGGCGCCGAGGCCCACGGTCAGCGCAACGGCAAGCGCGGTGTGCCTGAGGGCGTGGCCCTGGCGGAAACTGCGGTAATGCATTCGGAACTCCCCAGATGGCCCGAACCGGGCCGGAACGAAAAGCCGGAGCGCAAGTGCGTCGCGGCGGAAGATCACTACCCACGCGCCCCTCCCGGGGACGTCGGCGAGTCCGGAAGGCGCGCATTCCTGCGGTTTACCGGAGCCGGGCAGGACGTTAGGTTTTGGTTGTTGTTGTGTCAATAAAGCCAGATAAAAGAATGGCTTATCGACTAAATGTAGTCAGGAAAACACAATTCCCGCAAAAACTTTCAAGGTGACCGGTCGTCTTGAACGCAATCTTTTGCGCGTGAGAAGGGTCCGGGTACCCACCTGTCTGGCGCCGTCGAATGCGTCGGGGACGTGCGGTTTTCCACATGGCTCACCCGACGATGCCGCGTCGGCCGGTCGTCCTTGGGCGGTACCGGCGTTGGCAACGGGCCATCGCCCATCGCCGAAAGGGCTGTTGTTGTGGCGGGCGGGGTCGCCAGGGCGCTGTCAGGGCCCTGCAGGCGCTGTCTGGCGTGCGGATGGGTCCACCCGTTTTGATTTTTTGCGCCCGGGGCAAGCGGGTGGTTTGTGACCGTTGCAAGGAAGTGCCCGCATGACCACGACCCCATCGCTTGGCTCGAGCTCGCTTGACGTCAATGCCATCGTCACCTCGCTCGTCGCCAACAAGCGCGCGGCGAAAGACAAGCAGATTGCCTCCGCACAGGACAAGGCAACGACCCAGCTGTCGGCCATTGGCAACTTCAAGTCGGCCCTTGCCTCCCTCAAGGCAGCCATGGACACCCTGGCAACGGGCAAGGCGTTCCATGCACTGAAAACCGCTGTGGGGGACCCGGCGGTCCTCGCTGCAAGCACCGATGAGCACGCCCAGGCCAATGCCTACAAGGTCGTGGTCAGTGCCCTTGCCACCAGCCAGAAGACCTCGTCGCCCGCGTTCGCCTCATCCACCGCAGCGCTTGGCGGAGGCTCCCTGACCCTCTCCCTCGGTGAGGGGAAGATGACCATCGACCTCGATGCGGCCGACTCCCTCCAGACCGTTCGCGACCGCATCAACAAGGCATCCGACAACCCGGGTGTCACAGCCGCCATCATCACGGGGTCTGACGGCGCTCATCTGGTGCTCACGTCCGCCCGGACCGGTGCAGCCAACGCCTTTTCGGTTTCCTCCAGCGGCGGTGCCGAGCTTGCAAAGCTCGAGTTCGATGCCACAACGGGAACCCCGACGGTCGCGGCGGGTGATGCGAAGTTCACCATTGACGGAACGGCGGCCACCAGTGCGTCCAACACGGTGGCCGACGCGGTCGACGGCCTGACCCTGACCCTCGCGAAGACCGGTGAGACCACCGTCAACATCACGACCGACACCTCCGCTGCCGTCACCGCAGTCCAGGGGCTGGCCACCGCGTACAACGCGTTCATGACCACGTATCACCAGCTGACGCTCTACGACAAGACCAACAAGCAAGTCGGCGCCCTTATCGGCGACGCGACCGTCAACAGCATCAAGAACCAGGTCACGTCCGTGCTCGGCGGTGTGTCGGGTGGTCCCGGTGGCGGACCGCATTCGATGAGCGACCTCGGTGTCGCCTTCCAGGTCGACGGCACGGTGAAGTTCGACATGGCAAAGCTCCAGAAGGTGTTGGCGACGAGTCCCAAGGAAACCGAGGCCTTGTTTGTTGGCGAAAAGGGCATTGCTGCGCGCCTGACCAACGCCATCAATGGCTGGACGGGAACCACTGGCATCCTTTCCCAGCGCGCCGACAACCTCAACAAGCGCCTCGACGACCTCGACGAGCAGCACACGGCCCTCGACGAGAAGATGACCGCGTACACCAAGCAGCTGACCAAGCGCTACACCGACCTCGACAACCTGATGGCAAAACTCGGCAACACCAGCAGTTACCTCTCCCAGCAGTTCGAGGCCCTGACAAAGAAGGACTGACCGGGACCAAGGACCAACAACGCAGAATCAGACAAGCGCAGCGTTGCGCTTTTGACGACGCTGGGGTCAACCGACCTCCAGGAGTCGTCCCGTGGCCGCACACTTCCCCTACGCTCTCGCCATGGTGCTCAATTGGGCCACGTTTGCGCGCCCCGTTCGCACAGCCATCCGGCCTGCGCGGCCACCGTGCCGCCAGGTCCTCCTCGCCGCGCAGGCCATCGACCGCGACCCGGAGCGCGTGCTGCGCTGGTACAGCGAAGACCCCATCGAATCGTTAGGCTCGCGCACGGCCGCTGAACTCGTCGACGCAGGTCACGCAGACCTGGTCATCCGCTTTCTCGAAGCGGTGATGGTGCGGGAGGCGCGGGCAATGCCCGTGCATTGACTGTGGACGTCAAGGTCAAAAACAGTGCCTTCGCCGCACTGGCCGGTCACCTCGAGCGTCTGCGGGTCGAACGCCAGCACCTCATCGATGATGCCTTTTCATCCCTCTGCGCCCGCCGCGCACTCCTTGCCGGCATGCTCATCGAGGAATTTGGGTCGCCTGCGCGGGCCGCCATCTGGGTCACGTCCCACCAGCGCGTGTTCGGGGGACGCACGCCACTCGAAGTTCTTGCCGAGGGCGACGACGACCTGGTCTGGGATGCGCTCGGGCGGGACGGGGCAGGGCATGCCCATATCTGAGGCGGTAACGGCGGCCTGTTGAGGCGCGAGACCGGGCGTCTATCGATGGCCTTGAACATTGCGCAAAACCCCTGATACTTGCCGGCGTCTTTCCTGCCGGACATTGCCATGGACGCCCCCAAGCTCTTTATCTCCTACAGCTGGTCTTCCCCGGACCATGAGGCGTGGGTCATCCGGCTTGCCACGGACCTCAGGCAGGAAGGCATTGACGTCATCCTCGACAAGTGGGACCTCAAGGAGGGCCAGGACGCCAACGCCTTCATGGAACGGATGGTCAGTGACGCGACCGTGGGGAAGGTCGCCATCATCTCCGACGAGACCTATGCGACCAAGGCGAACAACCGGAGCGGCGGCGTCGGGACCGAGACGCAAATCATCTCGGCGGAGGTCTACCGGGCGGTTGACCAGTCAAAATTCGTGGTGGTCCTCCCGTCGCTTGACGACGAGGGCAATCCGTTCGTCCCGACCTATGCCGCATCCCGCATCTACATCGACCTCAGCTCCGATGACCGCCTCGCCGAGAATTTCGAGCAGCTGGTGCGCTGGGTCTACGACAAGCCGCTCCATGTCAAACCCGCCCTTGGCAAAAGGCCGGCGTACCTCGATGGTGACGCGGCGCCTGTCTTTGGCGCGCCAACAGTGTTCCGGCGTGCCATGGAGTTTGTGCGCCATGGGCGTGAAGGTGCAGGCGGCGCGGTCGACGATGCACTCGTCCAGCTGACCGACGCCCTTCCCCAGTTTGCATCAAAGCCCGCCGACGACACTCCGGCCGATGAGGTCGTGTATGCCACCATCGGACGCATGGCCCCGGTGCGCTCCCAGTTCGACGAACTCTTCGGGGTGCTCTGCCGGTTTTCCGATACGGCGGAAATGGGAGGGCGCGTGCACGCTTTTTTTGAACGGATGCTGCCGTTTTACGACGCGCCGGCCAATGCAGGCTCGTACAAGTCGTGGGATTTTGACGCTTACCGGTTCCTGGGGTGGGAGCTTTTTCTCTCGGCCGTCGGCGCCGCTCTGCACCACCGTGCTCTCAATCTGGTTGAGGCGCTCATCACGACGCCGTACTACAACGCGGCGATGACCCACCGGGGCATACCGCCCATGCAGACATTCAGTGCGCTCAACCGCGAAGTCGACTCACTCGAGGCAAGGAACAAGCGCCTGAAGCTCAACAAGGTCTCCCATCAGGCCCAGATTGCCAAGGAGCGCAGTGAAGCGGTCCAGCATCGGTTTGATGACCTGATGCAGGCCGACCTGCTGCTCTACCTGCGAAGCCAGGTCGTGCCCTCCGGTTACCTCAGCTGGTACCCGACGACCCTTGGCTACGCAGCCTCGCACGGTGTTTTCGAAACCTTTGCCCGCTGCGTTTCCCGCAAGCATCTCGACCGCATCCTCGGTCTTCTCGGTGGGTCGGAGGAGGTGGTCCGCCAGACCATCGTTGAAAGCCAGCGGGGGCAGGGGTACGGGTTCAACCGGCCCAACTTCCGGGTCCTGACCGGTGTCGACAGTTGGGGCACGCTTCCCTGAGGGTCAGCATCCCGCAACCCGGACCTGGTTCTTTCCGGCCGCCTTGGCGGCATAAAGCGCTATGTCGGCGTCCCGGACCAATGCGTGCGCAGCCGAGCCGTGGAGCGGCGCGCTTGCAATCCCGACGCTCAAGGTGACCCGGAGCTCGACGTCGTGCCAGACGAAGGGGCGCGAGGCGATGTCGATGAATGCTTCGGCGCGCACAACCGCCTCCCGGACCGACACCGGAGGGGCGAGAAGGGCGACGAATTCATCACCGCCAAGCCGGCAGACCGTGTCGCCTGGCGCGGTCTCGACCAGAAGCCGGGCGGCGAACTGGCGGAGCAACTCGTCACCCGCAATGTGGCCATGGACGTCGTTGACGGCCTTGAAACCGTCGAGGTCCATGTAGAGCACTGCAAGGGTCTCCTCAGGGCCGAGTGCCTGGAGAGCCGTCCTCAGCCGCTCATCGAACACCATGCGATTGGGCAGCCCCGTGAGGGCGTCGGACTCGGCAAGCTGGCGCATGCGCTCGGCGACAGCCCGGGCAACGGACACATCACGCAAGACGAGCACCCCGCCGACCACCTGGCCGTCCCGGTCGCGGATGGGGGCTGCGACGTCCTCGACATCGACCCTCGCTCCCGATTCAAAAAGGAGCTGGCGCGGGTGCGGCATGTCGACAACGCGCTCTTCCCGGATGGCCCGAAGAAGCGACGTCTCACTCGGGTGCCCCTGGTCATCCCGCAGACCGACAACGGCGTCGATGGGACGGCCCCTCGCTCGGCTCGCTTCGCGGGCCAGGAGCGCCTCGGCACGGGGATTGAGGAAGGTGACCGTCCCGTCGCGGTCGGTGGTCAGGACCGCGTCGCCGATGGATTCGAGGGTGACCTGCGCGAGTTCCTTGGCGGCAAACAGGTTCTCCTCGAGCGTCTTTCGTTCGCTGACGTCGGTCACCATCACGTACATCCCGCAAAATCGCCCACCCTCATCGAGGTCCGGGGTGTAAGACACGTCGCCCGTAAACCGCCGGCCCTGCAAGGTCGCCTGGTTGATTTCCAGCCGCACGGCTTCCCCGCACCGGACACGGGCAAAGACGGGAGCGAGGCGCGCGTAGTTTTCCTCCCCGACGAACTCGCGCAAAGTCGACCCGATGCGCGGTGCTGCGTCACCGAACCATGCGCGATACGTTGCATTGACGAAGCGGTATATCTCGTTCTCGTCGACCCGCGCGATGAGCGCTGGGACCGCATCGGTCATCCGGCGCATCCGGGTGCGGGAGCGGGCGAGCTCCTCGTGGAGCGTTTGCGCCTCGGTGATGTCTTCGAGGACCGCGACAAAGCCCGTGGTCCGGCCCCCTGGAGCGACGGGTGTTGCATGCGCGTGGGCCCAGAGGGCAACCCGGTCATCGCCGGAAAAGCCGAACACTTCATCGAACCGCTCACCGGTATCGATGAGGCGGCGCCAGGCACGGACCACGCGGTCGCGGTCGCCCGGCGCGATGCCGTCGATGAGGAATTCGGACACCGCCTCGCCACGGCGCTCACCGACCCAGGTGGCGGCCTTGGCATTGAGCCAGTTGGGGATGCCGTGTGTGTCGACGTGAAAGACGGCAAGGGGCGCGGCATCGATGAAGGCCTGGAGTTCGGCGCGGCCCCGCTCATTGGCTCTGAAGGCGCGCTCCAGGTTGGCGAGCAGCGACCGGGCCATGTTGCGCGAGCGCCGCAGGGTCAGCACGGACCATCCGACGAGGACCAGGAGGGCAACGCCTGCGGTGAAGAGGGCGATGTCCTCGCGCTCCCCGATGCGGACGATGCGCCCACGCTCGAGCTGTATCAGTGCATCGAGGGCATCGGCGAGGACCATGTGTTGTTGCTGGTAGGAACTACCCATCATCTCGCCGATGTGCACGTCCCGGTCGCGCCGCCAGTCCTTTGTGAAAAAGGATGATGAAGCCCCGGCGTGCTCTGCAAGGCGCGCTTCGATGGAAGCAACGAGTTCGCTTGCGGCCTCATCCGGAAGCAGGGCTGACTTCAAGGCCTGGAGTCGCACGCGTTCGTCGCTTGCTGCACGGCCCCAGGTCACGCGGGCGGTGGCATCACCTGTCAGGACCCAGGCCCCCACCGACAGGCGCATCGTCTGGACATTGGCTTCGAGGCCATGAACGAGGGCGAGCACGCGGTTGTGTTCCGCAATCCGGTGCTGCGCCGAGAGCAGTCCGCCGGCGGTCGCAAGGCTGGCGAGGGTGAGCAGCACGACGAGGGCAACGCTGGCCCTGGTGCTGCGGTCGACAAGGTGTGTGAGTCGTGCATGGCGCGCGTGGGGCATGGCGTCGTCTGCAGGGAACGTGCGCGCAATCTAGCAAACAAGGATGCGTGCCATTGCGCCTTTTTGCGCAGAAATGCACAGGATTGCCAGAGTTTTTTCCATCGTCCGCGAATCCGGAAATACATCATCTGCAAGAGTCAAATTCCGCGAACGTGGACAAGCAATGGTGTCTGGATTTTCTGCCCGACGACTGCCCAGTGCGTTCGTCTTTGCGTCCGGAACATGACTGGAAGACACGGGTCGTTCGACGCCTTTTGCCGCAATCGGTGCCATTGAAAGACAAAACAGTTGCATCCACGCAATTGGTGCGTGCCAGGATTGTGTCTGCGCCGGATGTCAACGCTCCGCTGACGGGTCGCACGCAGGAAGGCGCTGTACGCAGGGGCGGTCCGACCAGGTGAGCCCGGCATGGTTTGCCCCCTCAGCAACGACCGGTGAGTCCAAGCCGCGCATCTCCTGACAAGTAACCGCGCTTCGGGCGACGCATCCTCGGGCCAACACCGGCGCGCGAGCGTCGTGGGACACGGGCAATCCCGCCCGCGTCCTCACAGGAGCGAAACCATGGGCGACGAGCGCTATCAGGCGATGTCACGGCGCGGCTTCATGCAGGCAATGACGATGGCCATGGCGGCGGGAGCGGCCTTCTCGCTCTCGCTCGATGCGCGCGGTGACACCGCTCCCACCCCGAAGCTTGCCCCCTCGCCTGGCAAGTTCACCGAGCGCTTTGTCATGCGGGACGGCCACCGCATCTATGTCAGGGATTACCCCGGCAAGGGGCCGGCCTATGTCATGGTCCACGGTTTTCCCGACAACGCCCGCATCTACGAAGAGATTGCCCCGCGCCTCTCCGGGGCAGGCCACCGGGTCATCGCGTTTGATTTCCTCGGTTTTGGCGCGTCCGACAAGCCCGACGGTTATGCCTACAGCTTTGTCCAGCAGCTCGCCGACATGAAAGCCGTCGTCGCAGCACTCAAGCCCGGCCCGGTCATTACCGTCGGCCATGACGCAGGGGGCCCGGCTGCCATCAATTTCGCCCTCGACAATCCCGACAGTGTCGAAGGCATCGTGCTGTTCAACTGCTATTACGCCAATTCGCCGGTGCTCGCGTTCCCGGACTTCATCGAGTTGTGCTGCAACCCGAAAACGAAGCTGCTGGCCCACGCCATGATGACCGACCCCGCCCAGGCGCAGTACCTGTTCAATTTCCAGCAAGGTCTCTTGCTCAGGAACATGACCCCTGCGCTCCAGGAGCGGTTCAAGACAAGGCTCCAGCCCATCATCGCCTCGAACTTCACATCGCAGCCCAGTGCGATGCCCGCCTTCCTTGCCATGACCGGTGACGCCTACGCAAACCTTGCCGCCAACGACCGGCGCGTCCCGGAGCTCCGGGCATTCAAAAAGCCCGTCCGGCTCATCTGGGGCAAGTGGGACAAGTATCTCAACGAAGCGGTGGCAAGGGACATCGCCGGCCATTTCCCCAATGCGACCTACACCGGTCTTGATGCCGAGCACTGGCCGCAATACGACGCCCCGGACGAGGTCGTCCGCGCCATGCTTTCACCGGCCTAACGGCCGGGCTGGCGCGCGGGGCGCCGGCGGTAGACATCGGGAGGAGCCACCGTAGTCTTGCGGAACGAGGCGAGCGCCATGACCGCGTCTTTCGAACGGCTGTTCCTGTTTTCGGCGGGTGTCCTCTTCAGCTGGCTGATGTGGGCGCCCCTGTTGATGCTCGGCGCGGGCCACTGGGGCCACGCACTGGCCTGGGCGTTTCCCTTCGGCATCGTGACGTTTGCTGTGCTGTGCCTGTCAATAACGGCCCTTTATCCCCTGGTCCCGTCCCATTGGTCATCGCGCATGGCGCTCGTCGTCCTCGGCCTGCTGGTCCCCGTGCTGTTTGGCTGAGCGCTTGGTGGAGGCACGATGGCGCGGAAGAGACCGGCCACTCAGGACAGCTCGCGTCCTTCCCGCACAAGCGCCAGGGCAAGGTCGAGCATGGCCTGGCCCACGTCCGGCTGGACAAGGGCGCCCGGTGGACCGAGCAGGCGCATGACCCGGTCGGCAAGGGCCGCGAGGACCGGCATGGATGCTTGCGTCGCCCGCCGCGTGATGAGGTCCGCCCGGAAGCGGGCCTCGTCGTGGTCGCCGGTGACTTCGGCGTCATTCATCGCGGCCGTGTCCTGGGCGAGCTCGGCGACGAGCAACAGTCGGGATTCCAGGTGGGCGTTCATGGCCACACCATGGCATCCCTGCACCGGGTGCATTTGCACGCATTTCACGCAGTCAACCGATTTGACCGCATTTCTTTCAATTGCGACTGGACTGCAGCCGTTCGATGAGCAAGGACCCATACCCCGCTACCGCGTCGCCCCGGGCAGCGAGGTGTGGCCCGTCACCTGGGACCGAGCACACCCGAGACCACGAGGCAGAGCGCGAGTAGACCGAGCGAGAGGAAGACGCCGACGGTCACGGCAAGGTGCCGGGGTTCGACGCGATGCCCGTTGTCGGTCGCGGGCATGGACTGCTCCTTCTGCGTCACTGGGATTCGCGCAACGGGGGGCAGGGCATTCGTGCGCGCGATGGCATCGCACCGCTGTCGCGCGTAGTCCCAGGCGGAAAACCGCTCGTCACTGGTTTGGCCGACGATGAAGGGGTCGTCGCCGAAGGTGATGTAGTGCTGGTAGAGCGACTCGGCGCTCATGCCGGGCACGTGTCCGGTTGCGAGGAAATCGTCGACGATGGCCTTGCATCGCAGCAAGGCTTCGTCGACCGTGTCGAACGTGCCGAGGGTGTACGTTTCGCTCTCGTCAGCGTAGTGGAAGTTGTCAGCTACCCTGACGGTATACCGGACCATGTCCATGTCATCTCCTTGCCTGCAGAAGTCAACACTGGTGACATGAAGCCAGCGATGGGATGGCAGACCTTGTCTCATCTTCGCCGTTTTGAAGTCTGCTGCCACAGCCTCCGCCAACCTTCGTAGGATTTGCGTATGGATATGACCAATCCACCAGACATTAAGGGTTATTTCTGGCTCGACTCGTCTCCCGACTCGAAAGTTGCAGGTCATCTGCACTGTACGGATAGCGGTGACATGGTCGTAGAGCTCATCGGAACCTTGGGCGGCGTGTTGGGCGAAGCACCGGATGGACCGATGCGCATCCTTGGTTATACCAGCAATGGAAAGTACATCACTCTTGTCGACTGCTACCCGGCGGGTGGGTCTACTCACGTGCCAGGATTTTCAGTAGCGACGTATCGCAGCACCTACACGCTTGTGGGTTGCCGCATCCCGTCGGCCGAACCGCTCGATTTTCATGGGCTAGCCTTCCAGTCGGACATTCTCGACAACTGGTACGAATTCGGCGGCTTTATTCCGTCCCAATCGCATGACCCGTACCACCTGACGATTGAGTGGTCGCCACCCGCTATCACGTCCTGGAAAATTCGGGATGGTCTGACGGTGGCTCTTTACCCCACGGCCAGGATTCCAGGATGGGGCAAGCACAACTCCGTCTCGCTGCGGCAGATGACCTGGACTGCTCTCCGCTTCGATACGCCAGTCGCCCTCGGGGACCTTGTCGACCTCGCGGTTCGCACCGCCGGCTTTTTCAGCTTCGTCACCGATGAGCCCGTACCCTTTCTCGCGGTCCAGCTTGAGCAGGAGAAAGACCCGACATCCCAGAAGCTCGATGCCGTCGCGCTGTATTTCAATATGGGAAAGCGCCAGTCCACAGACGCCAGGCGTGGCAACGCGCCTTATCCGCTGTTTCCCTTTGCACAGGTCAAGGCATCGTTCGGCGCGACCCTTAACCAATGGCTAGAGCGTTATGAAGCGCTCAAGGCCCCGTTCAACCTCTACTTCTCCGCCCGTGACTCCGAAGGCCTGTTCCTCGAAAACGAATTCCTCATGCTCGCCCAGGCGCTCGAAGCGCTCCATCGTCACTCCAGCAAGAAAAAGCCCTACGACGATGAGACCTATGACGTTCTGAAGGCAGCGTTGAAAGCAGCAATCGGGCCCGAGTTCCAGGACTGGCTCAAGCCAAAGCTTGATTTCGGCAACGAGCTGTCCTTGTCCGAACGGCTAAGTGACCTGTTCTCGACGGTCGGCAATGTGTTTGGCGACACTGTCGACCCGGTCACTTGTGCCAAACAGATTCGCGACACGCGAAACTACCTCACCCATTACTCCTCGTCTTTGAAGAAAAAATCAGCCACCGGGCACGCAATGTTCAGGCTTTGTCTCGTGATGGAGTGTCTCTTCCGTTTGCATCTTGCGCGTTTGACCGGGTTCTCGAAGGAGAACGTCGACCATTTTGCAAAATCGTCTCAGTCGTTCAGCCAGAAGCTGCTCCAAATCAGTCAGCTAGCCTGAATCGCCGATTCGGGCGCACACTCGTAGTGCTCGCACCACGACCTTTGAGAAACTGGTCTTGTCGGTTCCGTGGGCGCTTAACCGTTACGCCGATGTTTTCGCAGCCATCTCAGTTAGAGTCTGTACCCCGAATCCATCGCAGAGGCGCCACGGTTATGGTGATGACGAAAGCGTCGTGGAATCAGGCAGGGTCGGTGCCGTGGTCCGTTTCGGGTTGAAGGCTACATCGATACCGCGCTCTAGGTCGGCACCGGCTCCCAAACGTGCCGCGTCGGGCAACGAGTGGGTGTAGTTCTTTTAAAAGAGTCAAAGCGCGCCGGTCCGGGCAAGCTCTGTAGACGCTGGTGTCCTAGCCTGTGGAAAACGGGGAGGGTGCCATGTGCAAGGCCAACGTGTTTTTCAGTTATCACTACGCGTTTGATGCCGAGCGGGCCGCCGTCGTCCGTGGCCTCAATCTCGTCCATGCCAACACGCCTGAGCCGCTCGACCGGTGGTCGGATATCTCCTCGGACATCGGCCGCACCCGTGAATGGATAGCCGAGTCACTCGCAAGGCACGACGTGCTGGTCGTCCTCGTCGGCGAGCGCACGTCGAACCGTCCGTTGGTCCACCTCGAAATCGAGCAGGCGGCGGCTTTGGAGATGCCCATCGTTGGCGTCCGCATCCATCGTCTCGCGCCGTCCAGCACCCGTGGGCATGGCAGGGGTCTCAATCCCTTCGACCGGCTGAAACTCCATGACCGTGCGGGTCAGGTGTTTCGTCCCCGTCTCGTGGAGACCTCGACAGTCGACCCGGTCGGTGACCTTCGCGCCAATCTGGGGCGCTGGGTGCAGCGGGCCTGGCGCAACGAATTTACAAGGGAAAGGCGCGCGGAGGAGTTCATCGCGTCCCTCCGGGACGAGGCCGTGGGCGGCTAGCGATGACCACCCACACTGCAGCGTCGCCTACGGGTGGTGTGGCCACCCTCCGGGCAGCCGCTTACCTGCGGATGTCGACGGACATGCAGCAGTACTCCATCGCAAACCAGGCCATGACCATCGGTGCGTATGCCGACGCCCATGCCATGGATGTGGTCAGGACGTACCGGGACGACGGGCGCAGCGGGCTGACCATCGAGCACCGGCCCGCACTCCAGGCGCTCATCCGGGACGTGACCGGGGGCCACCCGGGCTACGCCATCATCCTCGTGCTCGACGTCTCCCGCTGGGGGCGTTTCCAGCGTGTCGATGAAGCCGCGTTCTATGAATTCCTCTGTTGGCGGGCCGGCGTCAAGGTCATCTATGTGGCGGAGGCCTTCGCCAACGACGACTCGCCCTTTGCCATGATTGTCAAAAGCATCAAGCGGATGATGTCGGCGGAATACAGCCGGGAGCTTTCGGGAAAGACCGTCATCGGCCACCGGCGTCTTGCCGGATACGGGTTCCACCAGGGCGGGAAACCGGGGTATGGCCTTGCCCGCGTCGTGGTCGATTCGGACGGCAAACGTCGCATGGGGCTCAAACCCGGGCAATGGAAGGGCACAGCGACCGACCGTGTGCTCCTGGTGCCGGGTGCCTTGCACGAACGCCGTCTCGTCCGCTGGATGTTCGAGCAGACCGCCGGTGGCGCCTCGTTCAAGGCCATTGCCCGTGACCTCAATGCACGCGGGGAAAAGACTGCGCAAGGGAATCCTTGGAACTGCCGCACGGTCGCGGCCATCATCAATTCGGAAAAATACATCGGCAACCTCGTCTACGGCCGCCATCAAAAGCGCCTTGGGGCGCGTATGACCGGCTCGCACGAAGACGACTGGGTGCGTTGCGATGGTGCCATCCGCCCCATCATCCCCCGCGCCCTCTTTGACGCGGCGCACGAAGCGCACAAAGGGCGCCAGACGCGCATGGATGACGAGGCCATCCTCCGGCGGGCGCGGCTCCTGCTCGAGCGCGAAGGGCGCCTGTCGACCCCACTCATTGATGCCGAGCCGGGCATGCCGGCAAGCCAGGTGTGCGGTCGGCGTTTCGGAGGACTGACCAACATGTACCGGAACCTTGGATATGTGCAGCAGCGAAACGCCGGTTGCGCGGACGCAAGGCGTGCCATTTCGACCTGGCGACGGAGCGTGACGGCGTTTTTGGCCGACTGGCTCGACGAGAACGGTTCTGCCGTCGAGCAAGACGGCTGGCACCTCCGCATCGACCGCGCCTGGACGCTGTCGGTGACCGTGCTCAACGCATCGGGAAAGGGGAAAGACATCTGGTTCAACCACCGGCCGGTCGAACCAACCGACGTTGTGGTCTACGCCCGAATCCGGCTCGGTGAGGCCGCGCCCCTCGATTACATCGTGCTGCCAGGCGCCTCCGGCCCAGTTCTGCCTCACCGCTTTTACCAGCACAACGGCCCTCTGGTTGACAGTTGCACCTACCCCAGTCTTGCCATCATCGGCGACCTCGCACGCTTGTCCCGTCTGGAGTCACAGCGATGTGGATAAACAACAAGGAGCGCCTGTACCGGCGAAAGCTCGAGCAGGTCGGTGTCGCGGACACGACCCGTGATGCCAATGCTTGCATTGCAAGGGCGAACCGTGGGCTGAGAGCGCTCCTTGGCACGCCTATGGGGGAAACACACCTGGCCCGCCTCGGTTTCAAATCGGCGACCCTCGGCCGGTCGTCCCGCATGGCGTCAAACGGGGCAGGGGAAGGCACCACGGTGCTCGAAGCCGTGGTCGTCGCAGGTCGCATTGCCCGGTTGCTCGAAGACGCAGAGCTTGTCCGCTGGGCGTCACGCGACTGCGCGGAGGGCCTGGCCTTGCTGCAACAGGTGGCAGGACATGGGAAGAAGCCGTTGGGAGCGAGCGTCAGCGCCAGGCGCTGACGGCGGCCTCCAGCCCGCAGTGTTGCGGCCAACTGGCCGGCGACGGTCTTGCACAGGCATCGGGCGGCAGCGCAAGGTTTGTCCGTGTCACTGCCGGTTGCCCCGTCGATGCGGTGGTCCCGGTCGAGCCACGCCCGCCCAATCAGGGGGCGCCTGAGTAATGGACGGACGATAGGATTGTCGTAGGAAACGCATTGCGGGTACGGGACAATGTGCCAGCGTTGGATGCAGGAGAAGCGTGGGCGATAACATCGCACCGCGTTGCACAGCCCTTGGCGCGGTCATTGCCACATGGCATCTGGTGACATCCTCAGTGCGCCTTTTCGGCATCTGGGACCGGCCACAGTCACGGTAGGAATTGCCGTGAGGCGTACCCTTCGCATCTCGTTGCCGGTTCCTCGGACTGCGTTGATTGCCGTCGAGTGGCTGCTGGACGCCGGTTAGCATGTTTGCTGCGGTCGGTTACATTGGTTTGATGCGGCTCGCCTTGGTTCGTTGGTCAGGCCTTGCGTGATTTTGACCTCGCCACGCCACACGCGGCGGTCGATTCAAGTATTGTCTGCGCCGGCCGATAAGCAGGTCGAACCGCAGGTCGGAAGGGAAGTCCATTGATTAACACTGCATACGGGGCATATGACGGGCCGGGCTGGGAGCGGATGTGCCAGCAGGTTTTCGCCCGGAAGTTCCAGGGCTACCAGCGTATCGTCCCGTCGCCTGGGGACTTCGGCCTCGAAGGTTATGTCAAGCCGCAGGGGTGGGCATTCCAGTGCTATTGCCCCGAAAAGCTCTACACCGGCGCCGAACTGCACACCCACCTTCGTGACAAGATTTCCCGTGACCTCGGAAAGCTCCGCCGCAACGCCTCGGAGCTCCCGACCGTGCTGGGTGAAACCCTCATCACCCGCTGGATTTTTGTCACCCCGGATACCGGCTCGCACAAGCTGCTTGCCCATGCGCAAGTCAAGGAAGCCGAGCTGAGGAGCTGGGGTTTGGCTTTCGTACACCCCCAGGTGACGGTCGAAATCCAGGGTGGTGAATTTTACGCGCAGGAAATCCATCAGATTCGGTCGGAGGCCGGTGAGCGTCCACCGACGGACACTTTGGTCGCAACCCTGCCAGTACTTGAACAGCCCGAGACTGTGTACGAGGGCCACATGCGCAGGAAGTCGAACCTGCGCGTGAGCCATCGACCAGACGGCCAGCGGGTCAACGCTGCAAACGCCGTCTTCGTGGCAACGCAGCGCTCGTTTGTCGAATGCGATGACCACTTCCGCCGCATCGAGGAACGCCTGCCGCTGGTTCATCAACGTCTGGTACGCATCGTCAATGAATTCGAGCGTTACGTTGACGAGCAAAGGCACGTCTTCGAAGGTACCCCGAACGGCATGACCGAACACATCAGCAAAGACCTCGAAGAGCGTCTCAGGCGCGACCTTGGTGTTGCACTCGATGGACATGAAATCCAGGCCCTGACCCGTCAGGTCGTTGCCCGCTGGCTTGCGATTTGCACACTAGACTATGAATGAGCCTCTCCGCCTCGCCTTTAACCGTCGACCGATGCCCGTCCTCGTCGAGCATCGCCCGCTCTACAAGATGGCGGAGGTCGTCCTGACGTTGTACCTCGCCTGCCATCGTGGCAAATCGAGCCTGCTGCGTCTTCACCTGTTCAACTGGGCGCTCAAGCTTCCGGAGCGTGTCGAGGCGTTGTCTCAAGCCGCGAGACAAAAGAAGCTTAATCTCGCCGTGTGGGGATTTGACCCCGCGCTGGCCGTGGCGCTCCGCTACCTCGAGGGTTCGGAACTCATCTCCGAGGCAAACGGGAAGTTCGCGCTTGAGGCGGAGGGCCAGGCATTCGCAAAAGCCATCATGGCTGACGAATCCCTCATGCGCATAGTCAAACGTGACCTTGGTGCGGTCGGCAAGGGCATCACGGAAGACATGGTTTCAGCCGTCTCTAAGGAATGGAAAGCACAATGAGATTCAGGGCAATACGGCTGCACGCCACCACTGACAAGGGGCCGCACGGGTTCGATTTCAGCTTCGGCGAGAAGCTGACCATCGTCCGCGCGAACAATTCCAGCGGCAAGAGTACGTTCTTCCACACGCTCCTCTACGCGATGGGCATGGAGGAGTTGACGGGTGCGAGGGGGACGAAATCACTCCAGAGCGCAGTTCGTGAGCATTTTCTGGATGGTCAGGATGCCGTTGGCGTCGTTTCATCGTCGGTGATGCTCGAGATTGCTAATGCTGCCGGTGACATCATCACCCTGCGGCGGGCCATCAACTCCACGGACCGTTCGGACAAACTCGTTGAGGTTTTCCAGGGCGCATGGCTGACGGGTCCTGGCAGCCATACCCCGCCGTCGGCGTATTACCTCCACGACCCGGGCTCGGCGCAGTTTGCGTCAGGATTCTTCCGCTTTCTTGAGCGTTGGCTTGGCCTGGAGCTGCCGAAGGTCGCGCGGGCGGATGGTGGGGAAACAAAGCTCTACCTCCAGGATGTTTTCGCCGCGCACGCGGTCGAACAAAAACGCGGTTGGACCGACTACATCGGCAATGCACCATATTTCGGCATCGCCAATGTGCGGACGAGGGTCGTTGAGTACGTGCTCGGGCTCGATGTGTTCGACACAGCGATGGAAAAGGCCCGGCTTGAGCAGGAGCGGCAGGACATCGAACGTCGCTGGGCCGACGCGATGGGCGCGTTGCGCAACGAGGCTGCGCAACTCGGATTCTTGCCCAAGGACATGCCTGCACGGGCAGTTCGTACGTTCGATGCGGCGAACCTCAACGTCGTCAAGCAGCTTCCCGACGGCCCGGTGTCGGTCGGAAGCTACCTCAATGCGCTCCGCGCCGAACACCGGACCCTTGTTGCGGCCTCGGAAGCGCCCACAGCTGTCCAGACGCCAGAGCTTCTGGCACGGCTTTCGGAAGAGGAAGACAGGTCGCAGCGCATCGTTGCGCTTCATGAAGTAGCAGACCTTGCCCAGCGCGGAAGGGTCGCCAGTCGCGCGGACTACCGGCGCATGGTTGCCGAACTCGATTCCGACATCGAAAAAAACGAGTCTGCCGCGAAGCTGCGGAAATATGGTGCGAACCTCGAGCTGAGCCTTGCAAGCGGCCAGTGTCCCGTCTGTGGCCAGGCGGTCGAAGACAACCTGCTCGCCGACGAGACCTCCGGTCGGCAGATGGGGCTCGAGACCAACATCGATTATCTCAAGGCACAGCGCGCAATGGTCGTCCGGCAGTCCGACGGCCTCCAGCGCGAGCTCGACGAAGGGGCGGTGACGCTCGCGGGGCTTGGCCGGGACCTTGCCAACATCCGTCAGCGTCTGTCGGCCATCCGTCGGGACCTCGGTGCGGGTGAGCAGCTGACCAGGTCGCACCTGCGCGCCATCGTTGCCAATGAATTCGAGCTTGGGCGGGTGGAGAAATTCCAGGAGCTTCTCGAAGGATTTGAAGAATCGCTTCCTGCCCTTGCCCGCGAGTTCGATGCCAACCGGAAGGCACATGGCGAGCTTCCCAAGGACAACCTGTCGGCGGCCGACCGCGCGAAGGTCGAAAAATTTGTCGTTTTGTTCCGTGCAAACGCCACATCGTTCGACTATGCAAGTGTGCAGGCCAAAGAAATCAACATCAATGGGGAAAGCCTCCTGCCAACCCTTGGCGACATGGAACTTCGCCAGGTCATCAACGCGAAGGTCGAATCAAGCGCCAGTGACTTCGTGCGCCTCATCTGGGCGTACCTCATCGCGCTTTATGAGACGGCGACCTTCCAGGGCGTCCACGGCCATCACCTCGATTTCCTTCTGTTTGACGAGCCGGCACAGCACTCAATGAGCGAGTTGAGCATGCGCGCGCTGCTCCAGCGCCTTGCTGGCTCACGCGGACTCCAGTCCGTTGTCTTCGCGTCGTTTGAGAACACGGAGCAGAACTTTCTGGCAGTGACGAACAATCTGACCTTTGACCTCATCACCTGGGACGGCAAACTGGTGCGGCCGCTGACGACGCGCTCCGCGCTCGACTGACCGGCCGCAAGGGATGGGACGGGTTGGTGCAAAGGGCACGGGCGAGCGTGAACACGGCTTTGGTTCGGTCGGCCCCCACGGACGCGGGGGATGGCGACCGGTCGTGGCCATCGTGGTGGGCATTGCGGTCTTCGCTCTTGTCGCAGGCGTCGTTCCTGGCGCCGCCTGCCGGGATGGAACGCCGTCCTCGGCAATCGGGCGCCGGGGGGCTTGCTCCCATCACGGCGGCGTAGACGTCGGCTGGACCTGGGTAGGCGTGCCACTCGGTCTTTTTGCTCTTGTCGGCGCACTCGCCTTGCTCGACCGCGTCCCGGACCGGGGTCGAGGAGGCAAGTCCCGAAGGGTGAATGTCGTCCCAGTGGGCACTGCAATGGAGAGTGTCATTCGTCGTGCCATCGTCGAAGGGCGGCCTGTTTCGTTTCTTATTCGGGATGCCAGTGAATCGGGCAAGCGCACGGTCATCCGTCCGGGATGGCTCCAGATGCATCCGGTCGCAGGATTGGCCGAACTCTGCCTGATGGAACTGGTGCCTGGCGCGGACCCCAAGGCTTGGCCGTTGGCGACCATGGACGACGTCCGTATCGAGTTGTTGACGACCCCAGGCACCTAGGGCATGGGGCCTGTGTCGGGGCCTGACCACGTGGCGTTGGCGCAGCCTGCACCTGCCCGGGGGAGGAGCGCCCGGATACGGTATGTTTGGAGCATCTCCGGAGGATGTCCATGCATCATTTATCCCTTGCAACCGCGAAAACCGTTTATCTCTCCACGTTGAAAAACGGCGAGGTCTTCATTGCCAACGCCGATGGCGGCGGCCATGTGACGGGCGTCGTGTTCAGCGACCATGGCGTGCTTGTCCTCACCGGTCCCGACCGCTTCAAGGCAATCGAGATACGGGGCACTGACCGGACGCCTGTCGTTAGATGCTCTGACCGGACGGCGCTCGAGTTGCGCGTGCCGTCGGTCCACTCGGGAAAAAAAGCGGGCGAGCCACACGCGGGCCGAATCATCGTTGACGACCGTGGGCTTCATTTGACCTTTCGCTGGCGAAACATGGGAGAGGACGCATCTGGATTCTCGTCGCTTTCGCTCTCGACCTGGAAACACGGTGGCGTACCCTCCGGCATCGAACTTGACGCGTGGTCGCTCGTCCGGGTTGATGACCACGGCACCGATGTTCCGTTGGTGACGTTTCCCGGTTGACGGGGTGGGATGCACCGAAGGCGGGTGGGGCTCATAAAAAAAGCCGCCCCGGGGGGGGGGCGGCTTCATTGGCGCGGCCGATAGGTCGTTTGGCATGCGGCCCACCGCCCACATCCCAGTGGCACATGCCGGGTCGGTCTTCCCCCGACGTCGAAGCGGGGGCGCTGTCAAGGCAGGTCCGTCGGACAGAATGCCCCTCAACGTCCCCCTGTATTCGACGCCCAGACCGCACCCCGCAGGGAGTAGATGACCAGGTTTCCGTCGCCTTGCAGCATCATGCGCGCCTCGTTCTGGCCACCGGAATTCGACTGCCAGAGAATCTCACCGAGTGCGCCTTGCAAGACGAGGTTCCCGTCGGTGCTCAGTGACACCTGTGCGGCGTCCGAGCCCACCGAGCCCGTCTCAATCAGCACGTTGTTGCCGGAGGTCAGGACGAGGTTGCCGTCGTTGCGAAGCGTCACCGCATGCGTCCCGTCGCAAGACACGAGGCTTTCCCCACGGCGAAGTCCTTCCCCCGATTCCATCGTGCCGCACACCGTCGGTGATGTGATGGCGGGCAGGGACACCGGCTGGAAGTAGGTCAAGTTGACGGCATTGGCCACCGCGCTGTAACCCGCGTCATTGGGGTGGAGGCCGTCGGTGTAGAGATACGCAGGGCGTGTATATCCCGGACGCGTCGGGTCTTCAATCGCTGCGTTGTAGTCGAGCAGCCCGTCGCATCCGCTGTTGGCACTCCGGACAAATGCGTTGACGCCGTCCGCGATGGCCTGTGCGTCGGGCGTCCAGTTCGATGCGCCATGGAACGTCGGCAACGTGGCACACACAAACCCGATGCCTCGCGCGTGGGCGCTCGCAATGAGCGTGCGGTAGTCCGCCGTAATCGTCTCGACCGTCGCCTCCGGCACATGGCCCATGATGTCGTTGAGCGGGGCGTCGGAGAAAATCACCCAGCGGACCCCGGTCTGGCCAAGCACATCCTGCTCGAACCGGCGCATGATGCTGTTGTCACCATTGATGAGGTTGTCACCGCTGATGCCCTGGTTGACGACACCGACCTTCGTGCCGGCGGCAATGAGCCGCCGGGCAAGGAAATCCGGATAGCGGCTGTTGGCATTGAGCGTTGAGCCAAACCCGTCCGTGCCGGATGCACCGAGCGTCACGATGGTGCCTTGCAGGCCCGCCGCCTGGACGTCGACATTGGTCAGGAAGTAAAAGTCCCCGTCCTGGGTCCCGCCCGTGTCCGGCGCGCCGCTGACGTTGCCGGGCGCCACGTACTTCGACGCATTGCTGTAGCCGTGCCCCGTTGCAGGACCGCTTTGGTCGGGGACGTAAAACGACACCGACAAGTCCGACCCGGCCGGAAGCTGGAAATCGATGGGGTCGCTCTGCAGCGCCGCACCTGGCGCCAGGGTGACCGAGGTCGCGCCGGAAAACCGGACGAGATGGTCCGTTGCCGGGTCGACCGCCGAGCCCGTGGTGCGAAGGGCCACATGGACGTCGGACAGCGTCAGGGGGTGGTCGCCGAACTGGTTGGAAAAGCGCAGGCGCACGCGGTCGCCGCCGACGCTGGTCCGCACGGTCTCCCGCAGGGTATGCCCGCCGTATTGCGTTTCGTTGAGGCGCATGGCGGATACACCCCATGTGCCGACCCAGGGGTCACCGGGGCTCGCGGCAGGGGCGGCAAGGGGCAGGGCAAGGAGCGCTGCGAGGAGGAGGGGGCGCAGATGGGGAGGGTTCATGGGGCACTGCAGGGGGTGGGGAGCCCTGCAGTCTGGCCCTGGCCCGGAATCATGCTTGTGCCAGTGCGCCCGTTTTGCCTGTGGCTGACGTAAAACGTCCGGGCAACGGACGGTCAACCGGAACCCGTCGACGATAATTGCAATTCGGACCCGCCACTGCGACGGCTCATGACGCGTGACGGCCGGCGTCCGGCGCCGTGCCTCGGCCCGACAGATGCAGCTGGACCGCCCTGGCATCGCGGCCCACTTCGGCCACCGCAGCGAGAATGGTTAGGGGGGGGCAACACCGAGCACGAGCGCCCAAAGCGCGACATCCTGTGGGTCACCAGTGTTGATGTGGGTAAGGGAGGGGAGGTGTTCGCCGTTCACGATGTCGTCCGAGTCAGCCGCACCAAGGCTGCTGCCACACGCGTCAAGACTTCATCGAATCGGATTGAAAGCCGTCCTGATTGAGGTGAATGCATGACGTGGTCAGGCTGCGAATGAACATGCGCTTTGCTGCACCGTGCAGGTCAACCCAACAAAAAAGCCGCCCCGGAGGGCGGCTTCATCGACGCGACAGACGTTGTCCGGAAGGATGGGCCGTCAACGTCACCATGCTCTGCCACGAAGGGCTGGAAGCGCGGTTACACATGCCGCGTCTGACTTGACCCTACCCTGGCCTGAGGTTTCGTCAAGGGGTCTGATTGAAATGTTTTTTGCGGCTTGACAGACATAACCGGAAAGCTACGATCCCGGGACACAGTCCGGTACACACCGATTTGTGCCCAGGCGTTGGCGGAGGATCGGTGATCTGTGTCCCACTCCCTCCGCCAAGCTTCGTTCCGCACTGCGGGTCCGACGATCGATGACCCATAACCCGTGGGTCTTGAAATTGTCGGGTAGGGAGAATCGGTTGGTAACAGGGAGTAACACGTGGCATCGAATAAGAATCAACATTTTGTTCCCCGCTGCTATCTGAAGGCGTTCACCCAAGGTGGGGGCGGCGCGGCAATCAATCTTTTCAATCTGGATCGACGACGAAGCATTTCAGGTGCGCCCGTAAAAAATCAATGCTCCGGTGATTACTTTTACGGCGAAGACCTTGAAATCGAGCGCGCGTTGCAGGATATCGAAGGTGCGTATGCCAACCTTTTGGCGAAGGTTCTCTCTCCGGGTTATCAGTTGACGGACGAGGGGAGGCATCTATTAACCTTTTTCTGGGTCATCCAATACCTTCGGACGGAGGCTGCTTCCAGGCGATCTATAGAGTTCTCCATCGAATTGGAGGAACTCGCCGCTGACTCTGATCAGGTGCCACGGCTGGGTATTCGCGAAGCCGTGCGCTTGTCGATGGAGGCTTTCCCTGAAGCAGCTAAAAATGTAGCTGACCTCAAAGTGAGACTGGTCCGTAACCGAACAGAATTGCCATTTGTGGTCTGTGACGATCCGGCCATTATCGCCAGTCGGTGGCACGCTGTGGACCCTCGGGCGAAGGGTGTGACGTACGGAGTGGGATCAAGCGGAGTTATTTTGCTTCTTCCGCTCAGTCCAGACGTCCTGTTTCTTGCGTTTGACCCGAGCATGTACAGCATTTCTTCCGCCAACGGATGGGTCGAGACGCGGCGTGAGGACGACATCCGGGCTCTCAACGACCACCAGTTTCTCAATGCAAGGGCCAACCTGTATTTCCGCGATTGGGATTTCCGAAACTATCTTGAAACGGAATCAGAAGTCCTTTTAGATCGCCGACCTGCGGCACGTCACCGCGTAACTTATGCAGTTCCGACCGATGCACCCGAAGGGTGGGAGCGGTATAAGGTCGTGAACTACAAACCCGGGCCTAAAGATGGGAAGGCGTTGATGCACGTTCAGTCGGTCCAGCCTGTCCCTAGGCAGTGGCCGTCATTTCTCGGCTGGCGCGCAGATGGGTCTGTGTACAGTAACGGTACTGGGGTGGGATTCCTGAGGCGCGGGGTGACCCTATTGCACGGGGGGAAGTTCAAGAAGTTGCCTTCACGATCGACTTGAGCAGCACCACCTGTAAAAGCGATGGAGAACAGGGTTTATCTGATCACGCTGCGTACCCGGGCCGCGCCCCACCCGCGAGCCGTGGTGTAGTTTGAGCGGCGGTCAAGCGGCCGGGCACCCAGTGGGTCTTATCATGTGCGTTATGCCCATTGGCGTGCATCTGGAGTGTGCCACCATCAACTCATCATCGGCCGACTGACGCGGAAAACCCTATGACACCGACGTGCGTCCTGTGCGCTACTCCGCTTACGGCGGAGAACCGTTCCATCGAACACGTTATCCCTCAGGCGATTGGGGGGCGTCTGAAGGTCGACGATTTCATCTGTAGATCGTGCAATAACCGTACGGGGACGGACTGGGACGCGGTTCTGGTGAGCCAGTTTGCCTGGTTCAGCCGAAGTTTGGATGTTCAACGCGAGCGTGGTGAGCACCCCGCGATCCCCATCACCCTTACCGACGGTCAGCGCCTGACGCTGAACTCAGATGGCCGGTTGACCCCGAAGGACCCGGCACTCCATCGAACTGACGACGGTACCGTCGTCTCAATTACCGCCCGTTCGATGGAAGATGCAAAGTCTATCTTGAACGGAATGAAGCGAAAACGCCCTGATGTTGACGTTTCCAAGACACTTGCTTCGGCCACGCCAGGGCACCGGTACTCCGAGGTTCCCATGCACCTGTCCATTCGCTTCGGCGAACCAGGTCCGTCCGCTTCTATCGTCAAGACCGCGCTGGCCTTCGCGCATCTCCACGGGTTGCCCGCGCCCGCGTGCGATCTGGCGCTCGAGTTCTTAAATGACAAAGGCGATCGGTCCGCGTTTCGCATGCAGTACGCGCGCGACCTCGTCGAGGAGCGTCCTGCAAATCGCGTCACCCACATCCTAGGCGTCCATGCAGATCCAATCTCCGGTATCGGCATTGCGTACGTGGAATATTTCTCGTTTCAGCGCGTGATCGTCATCCTGACGCGATCCTACGTTGGCCCGCCCATTCAGGTTACCTACGCCATGGACCCCGAAAAAGGCGAGGAATTGACTATGATTGCAAACCTCGCGATGGGATCGGCGCAAGTCGATGAGTTGCCTACGCCCGAACGGGTTAATTATGCCCACATGACCGCGGCGCTCAACGACGCTTTACCGATTTTCATCGACCGCAACGAGGCGCGACACCGTGGTCAGATTATCGATGAGGCCGTCGCAGAAGGTATGGCCGCGGCGGGCGCGAGTGAGGGAAGCGTCATGACCTCGGCCCAACAGGAGGTCGTTCTCCAGCATGTCAACTCGGCGATCGCCAAGCGTATGGTTGAGCAGGCCTATGCCAGCGTGGCCATTGACCGTGTGTTGGCCGAGATGCACAGGGAGGGGGCCTTCGGAATAGGGACCCAATCGTCATAATAAGGTTAGGCGCAAAGACGAAGGGCCGAGACAGCGACTTCCAGAGTCGCTCGTACATGCCGCAGCCGGTGCAGAAGCTCGAGTCCCACCCTCTCCGCCCATTGATATTCTTAGCGAGTCTTCAAACTAGTGGTTAGGCCGCCACTCGGCACTCGCCCCCCGTTGATCAACCGATTGCTGTACCCCTCGGTGTAGAGACGCGGAAGGCTAAGGCTTTCGGTGATCTCATGCGCTGGGCGCCGTACCGCTGTGGACAAACAACAAGCCACCCCGGAGGGCGACTTGTTCGATGCGGCGGATGGCGCGTGCTAGGCACGGCCACCTTTTTTTCGCAGCCCCAGACCTTCCAAGGTATTAATTGATAGTGCTCGAACATCGCACCGTGGCAGGGCTTCGCGCGCTTAGCCTCAGGGTGACGAGCCTCAGGGTGTGATCTTCGCCTCGTGCCGAGGTTCATTAGGGGGGCGTTGGTTCGTCCTTGCACGCTTCGGTGCCGGCGACGCGTTTGGCATCGATGAGATAGGTAGGCCCGTCCATCGTCTCTTTCACGTACAACGTCGTATCGTCCGGATACACCACATTGAGCGGCTTGGAGCGCACGGCACCGGGACTCTCGAGGAGCGGGGCGATGCTCGCGTCAGTGCTGCCATGGGTGAGGCGCACGATGGTGCAAGTCCGCCCTGGGGTTGCCGTGGAGAGCAGCGCGTAGGACGAGAGCCGAGCGGCGATCGGGGGCACCATACCTGTGGCCCCCAAGATCAACAGTCCCAGGCAGAGGACGTG
The DNA here is from genome assembly GCF_006385595.1 of Luteibacter pinisoli. Taxonomy (NCBI): domain Bacteria; kingdom Pseudomonadati; phylum Pseudomonadota; class Gammaproteobacteria; order Lysobacterales; family Rhodanobacteraceae; genus Luteibacter; species Luteibacter pinisoli. The sequence goes on along the minus strand of NZ_CP041046.1, from coordinate 2,556,034 downwards.
CTTGAGCAAGTTTGGATACCACCCCTTGGTGACTTGCATGGCTACGACCAGTTGCATGATGGCGGCGATCACCATGAGCACGATGAACACGGTACCCCGAGTGGCCAGGCTCCAGGCCGTGAAGGCCACGATCGTTTTCAACAGCACGTACATCACCCAGAACGCGATGACGCACTGGAAGATGAGGCTCACGAACAGCAACAGGTAAAAGCTGATGGACGCAGGCGAGGGAGTCTGCAGCGCGTGGCGCAGCACTGGCCCCGCCGCCACCGTTTGTAGAGCGATGACGGCCATGAGAACCGTCACGCCATAACCGGGGTACGTGCCCGAACACAACGTCATCCAGGAGATGACGCCGGCCCAGGTCAGCGCCGATGCGGCGGCCATGCCCAGCCAATAGCGCTCGATCATGCGAGAAGCCCGCACGTTCTGTCGCTCGCCGGTGTTGGTATCCACAGGCGTTCGCAGGAGTGCGGCCAAGGTGGGCGCGCCGGGGCGAAGGGGATGGGTGAGGACCAAGGCGGGCATGGCGACGCCGGCTACCAAGGCCCCAACGACGATGCACACGATGGCGGCCAGCGAAGGGAGTGCGGTGAGCATGCTGCTGCTCGCAAAGCCCACGGGCAGAGCAAACTCTCGACGGAAATCCGACCAATACAACGCGGCGATGCCAAGGACCACGGCAGCCAGCGGGGCGGCGCGTTCAGCCATCCAGACGAGGAGTTGGGAGACAGAGCCAAAAGGAGTGAGTGTCGGGGTTGGAGACGCTGAGGTCATGGTGCTCTCGTGGAAGACGCAGCATAGGGCTGCAATGAAGCGGCGCCGTCGGACATGGGATCTTCGACGCCACCAGGAAACGGATGGGAGAGGTCAGTCGCCGACGGGGACGGCGGCAAATCGGGTCGCGCAGTGCGGGCAGGCCGGGTGCTTGCCAAATGCGGTAAAGCGATGCTCGCAAATCTGGCACGCGAATACGCTAGGAAGGACCGGCATCCACGGCGCTCCGGAGGGCCTTGGACGAGAGGGTGATCGGCGTACAGCGGCGGGTCTCGGCCAGTGAGGGGCTGGCGGCTGTTCGGTCCTAATGGGCGCCAAGGCCGGGTCGCGCGCGCGTTCTTCGAGCGCGTGTCCGCGGGCCTCGTCCAGCGCCGGGTGAGCCACCCATGCTTTGTGATCCGTGTCTTCGGACAGGAACGCGGCGAGCGCTTCGCGATGCCCCTCTGGCGGGCTGCCTTTCGTCAAGATCTTTGCGTATCCCTCCAAGTCGACGGCGATCACACAAATACCGTGTGCGGCCAGCGCTTCTAGACCTGCGGGCACCGGCCGTTGGCGGTGCGTGAAGTAGAGGCACCAGAGGCCCATGTCGGTGTCGACCACGGCGTCCACCGGCAAGTGCTCAAGCGTCGTGTCGACCTGTACGCCGTGTAGCGGAAGCCGGTCGGGCGCGGTCAGTGTCAGGGTGGGTGCGGGTGCACGGCGGTGCAGGTCGTCGGCGAACAGTGGAAAAATGGGTGCGGGCAACTGGATGGTTCGCAACGACCCCAACACTTGGCGCGCCATCAAACGCACTGATACGGCCCACGAAAACTCGCACATGTTGTCGATCGCCTGCTGGTCGGATCGGGGCGCGTGAGCGAAATGCCAGGTGCGCTGCTGGCCCTGGCGGGCTAGGAGGTGCGCGTGGCACGAGGGGCAGACGCAGCCGCACTGCATGCCCGGTGGAACCGCATCGATACCGACCAACATGTTTCGCTCGGGATGCCAGGCGAATGGGATGAGCGTGATGTCCATGGCTGCGTCTCGAAGCGCTTAACCGAGCCAGTCTCGCCAGCGCCGCCACCAAGAGCGCGCCGTCGCTGGCGCAACGGGTGCGGGTGCCGATGCGGGGGCTGGACGTGGTTCAGGCGCCGCGCTGTAGTAGCGTCCCCGCGTTTGCGCGTCGTGCCGCTGCGCAGCTGCCGAGTCGGCATCGCTCATGGGCCTCGCCCAAATCACAGCGTTGGCGCGAATGAAATAATGCGATCGACACGCGATGCGCCCATTGCCCACCGATGGCGAGAGCGACACGGTATCGCCGTCGAATGTCAGCACCCAGCTCGCCGGCGAGAGCGGTGTCACCACCTTGGTCTCGCAGCCGCATGCACACAGATGTGCCGCGGTACGAAAGCGGGTGGACACATAGAGCACACCTGGCTCCAACGGCTTGGGAAAGCTTTCGACGAAGCGATGATCAAAGCGGGTCACGCGGCGCATGCATTCCCCTCGTCGGTGGCGGTTGCCATCGTGCTGTTGGAGGTCGCAAAAACCGTCAGGTGTGACTGGGTCATTGAGGCGTAGAAGCCCAAGCGCGTTTTCCAAGCATGGATGGCCAGGCCAGCGTTGATCATGTTGAGGTCGGCGACTTGGATGTTGGTCGTGTACAGATTGTCGTCATCGGCACCCGCCATTGGAAGGGTGGCGATCGCAACGGCGCTGCGTTGTGGATCCACGACCGACACCCGGCACTGGCCTACAAGCGCGTTGGCGCTGTTCATGCGCATGCCGATGCCGACATCGATGAGGGTTGCGGACGACCCGGCCAGGGCTTCAAGGATGAGTCGGCGGGGTTCGGCGCGGTCGACGCACAAAAACACATGGTCGAACTCGCGCAACGCTTGAGCGTTCTCAGCGGTGATCATGACGGCGTGGGGCACGATGTGGCGATGCATGGCGCCGTAGACGCTCGCCCAATAGTTTGCCTTGTTCGGTGTGGCGCGCAGGGCGTCGACGGGCATGGCGCCAGGCGAGCGGAACGCGTTGTGCTGATGTTGAGCATCGCCGTCCCACAGGTGGATGTTCGACACTGGGGTCTTGGCGACTTGATCGAGTACATAGGCGCCAGTACCGCCGAGCCCGACGATGGCGATGCGCTGGTTCTTGAAACGATCGGTGGCCAGCGCGATTCCGGCACGCGTGGAGGCGGTATCCTCGTATGCAAAGACTGATTCACCAACCGTGGCCTCGACGACGCGGAAGCCCTTGGCATCCATGCCCGGCCTCAGTGCTTGGGCCGGGCCGGCAATCTGAGCCACATACTGCGTGACCTTAGTGTAGTAGTCCGGATACAGGCCGTCAGGCGTGCGCGGCTTGGCGGACAGGTAGTGATTGACCGTTATGCCGTTGACCGTCGTGGACTGGCTGTTGTTGATGATGGCGTTCAGTGCTTGCCCTTGCGCGTCGCAAGGGCAAGCACCAATGAAGTAGGCAGTGTGGTTTTGAGGCTTGACCGCGATGTCCGCGGTCAAGTCCAGCTGAAAGGCTAGGGTGCCGCGCGCCACCGTACTCTGGGCGGTCGCGTAGGGCACCTCATGCACCAGCAAGTAGCCGGCGCGTACTTCGAGGTTGAACCCTTCGTTTCGTAGGCGCAGGAGGTCGGGACTACGACCGATCGGTGACGAAGACATCGAATTCCATCCTCTGTTTGACCACGACGGATTGACCTTTCACCAAGGTGCCCGATGGGTTGGCCTTGGGCCCCTTGGCATAGGTGACGGTGTAGGACGCTTGCGCCTGGCTCGGGTCGGCGTGCGGATACTCCAGACGCACGACCTGCCAAAAGTCGAGGACGCGCTGATGGACGACCTTGGGCTCAGTGTTGACGAAGATCTCAATCGCCAGCGGAATCGTTTCAAACCGTTCGACCCCGGGGTCGTCCAAGTCGGCGCGATCCTCGCCGCTGAGCACCCGATTCTGGCCCTGAGGGTGAAGGAGCACGACCTCGAAGGCGGCTGGATCGACACGAGCGAGCGTGAGCAGCACGGCTGCGGTGATCCACCGCGTGCCCCAATCCATAGATCGATCGTTCAACGTCAACCGATACAGCCGATCGCCGTGGAATGCGACGAACGTCTCAAGGCCTGGCTGGCGCAGGTCCACCGAGTCCTCGGCGCGCACTTCCTTGGTGGAGCCGTCGCGCATGATCTGAAGCAGCATGTACTCTCGAACCGGATTTAGCCCGGCGGCTTCCAGAATCTGTGCACCGAGCGGCACCGGGTCGGCGAGCACCGCAGCGGTGTAGTGCAAGTGGTCGTCGCCCACTCGCAGGCCATAGGGCCCGTGATCGCGCGGGGGACGACCGTCGCGAGCGGCCTGCGCGATGTCTTCAACGGTGGCATCAAACGGAGTGTTCATCATCGGTCCTCGATCGGGGGAAGCCGCGCGGTGGCGGTCAGGGTTTGTGCCGGGTGGGGTCGACTAGGCGATAGCGCGAGCCGGGCGATGGCGTGGGTGGCAACGGCTCGCCGCGCACCACGGTGCGCTCAGGGCCTTTGCCGCCACGGGCGCCGTTAATGGCGCATTGGCCGGATGTCGGTGCTTTCTGGCCGGGTTTGAACGTCTTGGCTGTCACGGGTTGCTCCTGTTGTTTATTCAGGCAACACTACGGTCATCAAAAAACGGCGCGCGGCCGTTGTCCTGCCAGGCAACACCGCGTGTCTTAAAAAGCCGTCCGCTGGGGACGGCGCTCAAGATGTAGCGTGTTGTTCGGCTGGACAACAGCCTATCTTGGGTTTCGCAGGAAATCAACACAGGATTTTTATGGAGCTGTCGGGGTTCCTCGCTGCGATGCGCGAGCGAGAAGAGCTGAGCCTACGTGGGCTCAAAGAGCGAGCGGCCGATCTGGATCACGCCTACATCTACCGCCTGGAAAAGGGCGATCGCACTTCGCCGTCGGTCGATGTGCGGCAAAAGCTGGCGCAGGCGTTGCGTTTGAGTGAGCGCGAGGCCCAAGTACTCGAGCTGCTTGCGGAGCAGTCGGTGGACGATGCACTGTATCGCCTCATGTTGACGGACCTGCGCACGCCGTGGGAGGACATGCGCGACGCGGCCCGCTTAAGTTTTCGCGGCGAGCGGCCGACAACCGAAGAAGCCTGGATGAAGCGCATCCAGATGATTCAAGATTTGTAAGGCTGAGGCTGCTCATGGACGAGAACACCGCGATCGTTCGCGCTCGCGACTTCCTCAAACGCCACGGCGTGACCGACATCCCGATCGACGTCATGACCCTGGCTGCGGCCGAGGGATTCCAAGTGCTACATAAGGACCTCCCCGACGGCGAGTCCGGCAGCACAGTCGAGCGGCGCGGCCAGCGGTACATCTGGATCAACGCCAACGAGCCCACGCAGCGCCAGCGGTTCACGGTGCTGCATGAAATCGCTCACCATGTGCTGAAGCTGCCATCCGTGCACGGACAAGCCCCGTCTGCAGACGATGCACAGCTTCTGTCGTCCCGCCGTCGTCCGGTCGAAGAGGTGGCTTGTGACGCGTTCGCGTCGGAGTGCCTAGTGCCATATTCCGTATTGAAGCCCTGTATCGACGATCGCGCGTTCACGGTGACGGCCGTGCAGGATCTCAGTGTTCGGTTTGATGCGTCCCAGCACTGCGTCGCGTCGCAGTGGATCAAGGCGTCGGAGGACGCGCTGGCCTTCGTGGTCGCCAACGATCGGCGCATCCAAGTGGCATTCCCGAGCCGAACGGCGAAAGAAGCGGGGCTTCGCATCGCCAATGGGCGGATGCTACCAACGGGCTCGGCGGCGGATCAGTTGGTGCGTGCCAGCGCGACCGACGGCCCTTCGTCCGAGCTGGACGCCTCGGAATGGTCGCTCGCCGATGCAGCCGCGCACTATATGGCCTATGAAGAAGCCACGAACTACGTGCCCAAGCAGCGCACCTATTCGTTCGTGACCTTCGAAGCGGTGGGGAATGCACCACGGGTCGCGGTGCACGCGGCGCGGGACGACGACGACGACTTGCTCGCGCCGCTGACGGGCGAACTAAGTTGGAAGCCTAAACGCTGAGGAACGGTGGCGTTTGGCCTTATGTGGGAAGCGCTCGGGCGCTGCGCATCCGTTGCAAGCTGCCTTCGTGCAGGGCAGCGACGCTGCCAACACCGTCCAAAATGGACGGTCTCGAGTGCGTAAGGGGAGTCAGTGGAAGTACGAGGTGCCGGAAGGTTTTAGTGGAATGCTGACGGACAGTGCCTCTGGGCTCTGAAATTGTCTGAGTAATCGCAAGGAAGAAGTGCGGCAAGATTGGAGGAGAGTAGGTTTAGGGCATTCGCGGGTGATACGTGACACGTGACTGTGTCGTCGAATATTCAATCTTGAGGGGGTTGGTATGCTACGAAAGCTGTTGGGAGCCACCCTGAGCCTTTCGCTTGTCTGGAGCTCGGCTGCTAGCGCTGATCAGGCGTTGCTCGTCTTTGGCGGCAAAGGACACGACGTGTTCCTTGGCTGCCTTAACTGCGACAAGTACGCCGGGAACTCCATTCAAAACAGCTACGGACCGTATGGCAGCAAGTACAGCGAGACCAGTATCCTCAACCGGTACTCAGACTACGGCTCGAAGTATAGTGACACTGGGGCGTGCAACGAATATGCAAATGATGCGCCGGTCATAGTCGACAACGCAGGGAACTACTACGGCAAGCTCTCCCTTAACAAGTATGGCGGGCAGACGCGCAATAGCGACATCGTTGCTTGGTTGACGGCTGTGTGTTCCGACTAAGGTGGTGGCGCTTCGTAAGCGTGCATGGCCGTCGAGCTTGGCGGGGCACCACGACGCAGTTTCACCATCGTTTCGTTTCGACGATCCTTACGCAGTATGCGCGCAACCGCTCACAGTTCTCGATGGGTTGAAGCAGGCGACGAGGAAGCTCCTCCTTGGAACCTGGTCGGACCAGGGCTCGGCGGCCACCTGCGCCTGCGTGGCCAGCATGCGGATGGGGAGGCGGGGATGCCGGAATAGAGCCCCAATCAGGAACCTCACAAGCTCTCGGCTATGATCCAGACTATCCGACCCGGCCTAGACCACCTCGGATCCTTCCCCCGGAGCTTCGATGGGCGTTCAACAACGAAATAATGTCCGCATCCTGGGCGACGGCCCAGCCACGCTTGTCTTCGCTCACGGCTTCGGCTGTGACCAGAACATGTGGCGTCTCGTGGCGCCGGCATTTGCCGATCGGTTCCGGGTGGTCCTGTTCGACCTGGTGGGCAGCGGCGGCTCCGACCTTTCGTCCTACGACCGCCATAAATACGACAGCCTCGACGGGTATGCCGACGACCTGGTCGAAGTGGTTCAAGGCTTCGGGCAAGGGCCCGTCGTCTTCGTTGGCCATTCCGTAAGCGCCATGATCGGCACCGTGGCGGATGCGAGGTCCCCGGGACTCTTCGCGGCCCACATCATGATTGGCCCATCGCCGTGTTACATCAACGATGGCGACTACACGGGCGGCTTCAGTCGGGACGACATCGATTCCCTCCTGGACACCATGAGCGGCAACTACCTGGGATGGTCGAGCACCATGGCGCCTTCCATCATGGGAGCGCCCGACCAGCCGGAACTGGCCGTGGAGCTCACCAACAGCTTCTGCCGGACGGATCCGGAAGTGGCCAGGCAGTTTGCCCGGGTGACCTTCCTGTCCGACAACCGGCGGGACCTCCACCGGCTAGCCAGCCCGTGCCTCATTCTCCAGAGCTCCGATGACATCATCGCCCCGGTCGAGGTCGGCGACTATCTTCATCGGGCCCTGTCCAACAGCACGCTCCGGGTCATCGACAACGTGGGCCATTGCCCGCACCTGAGCGCCCCGCGTGCCTGCATCGACGCCATGGACGCCTTCCTCAAGACACTCGACCTGCCCGATGCCTCCTGAGCCGCCCGTCTTGCCGCCGGTTGGCGACCTCTACGCAGCGGCGCCCTGCGGGCTGGTGCTCACGGACCCGGACGGCACCATTCGGCATGCCAACGAGACCTTCTGCGAGTGGATGGGAGTTGAGCTGGCCGGCCTGGTGGGCGGGCGACGGATCCAGGACCTGCTCACGGTGGGCGGCCGCATTTTTCATCAAACCCACTGGGTGCCCCTGCTGCAGATGCAGGGAAGCATTTCAGAGGTCAAGCTGGAGCTGAAGCGCGCCGACGGCCGGACCTTTCCGGTCGTTCTGAACGCAGTAAGCCGTTCCCACGGTGCACAGGTCTTCCACGAGTTGGCCTTCTTCATCGCCGAAGACCGGCACCGATATGAGCGCGAGCTCATGCACGAGCGCGCCCAGGCACAGCAGCTGCTCGCCACCCACCTGGAAGCCCAGCATGCGCTGGCGTTATCCGACGCCCGGCTGCGCCTGGCGATGGAGTCAGCCCATCTCCATGTGTGGCATGTGAACCCAGACACCTCACTTCGCTGCTACGACGATTCCGTCTCGGAGCTGTTGGGCTACCCGAATCCCCAGCCCGTCTCTGCCCAACGCTTCCTCAGCCACATAGAGTTCGCTGACCGGGAGCGGGAAGCCACAGCGCTCTCCGAAGCGATGGACGCGACCCGGGGTGCCTATCGGTGCGTGTTCCGGCTCAACGGGGCGGACGGTGTCCAACGGACCATCCGGGCTACCGGCGATGCCGTCTTTGACCAGAACGGTCAGTTCCTGCGCCTGGTGGGAGTCCTCCAGGACATCAGTGAACTCAGCCGCCAGCGTGCCGCGGCCGAAGAGCGCGCGAGGTTCGCCGAGCAGATGGTGGGCATCGTCAGCCACGACCTGCGGAATCCCCTCACCGCCATCAAGATGGGCACGCAGATGCTCACCAACCCGGCCCTGGCGCCAGGTAAGCGCGATCGCATGGCTGAGCACATCGATGCCTCGGTGGACCGGGCACGGCGATTGATCGACGACCTGCTGGACTTCACGCAGGCCAAGATCGGATCGGGCCTGAGCGTGACGCCGCAGTCGGTCGATCTCCATGGCCTCGTCGGCGTTGCGGTTAATGAGCTCAGACTGTCTTTTCAGGGGCGCACCCTCATCCAGCGGGAGGAGGGCATGGGCGAGTGCTTCGCCGACCCAGGGCGACTGAGCCAGCTCCTCGGCAACCTGGTGGGTAACGCCATGACCTACGGTGACAAGGAACGCCCCGTGACCATCACTTCGCGGGTGGATCGGGACACCTTCGAGCTGGAAGTCCACAACTGGGGCACACCGATTCCAGAGGAGTTGCTGCCGGTCCTCTTCGAACCCATGATGCGCGGTACGGCGGTGGCCAACGACCAACGCAGCGTGGGGCTGGGCCTGTTCATTGTGAATGACATCGTCCGTGCGCACCGGGGACAGATCTCGGTCAGCTCCTCGCTTGAGGCAGGTACGGTGTTTCGGACGATCTTTCCGCGCTGGTGATTTTTCGCAGAAACGGTTCAGGGAACCCGCCGCGTCTACGCGCTTCCAGAGCAACGGGGGCATGGCCGGGCACCGTCAATCCAATCCGCTCAGCCGCGTCGCGCACTCGCGTTTCATAGGCCCGATCGGAGGATTCCGCCGCCATGGTGACCCATTTGTTCCCGATGGCCGTGTGAAGCTCCTCGTCCCTGCCAAACATGGCCAGGAGCGCCGCCGAGCGAACATCCCCCGCAGCGTGGAACGATCGCGCAAGGGATTGGACGGAATCGAGGGCGTTGCCTTCCTGGACCAACTGCTCGATACAGAGGCACTCGATGGCGTCACGGCCTGCCATCCATCGATCCCACACTTTGAGCGAATAGCGGAAACCGACAGCGGGAAGCCCCAACTCCTTGCACCTCAAAAGGCACGCTTGGGCATGACGCGCTTCGTCCCAGCACTGGCGCGCCATATCCACCTTGAATGCCATGGGGAGATCGCGGAACCGCACGATGCTTGCCGCGCATACCTCCATCGCCGACAGTTCGATATCGGCGAACACGTCGTGAAGAATCTGGGCCCTTCCTTCCGGCGTCCCGATCAGCGACGCCCACGGTGGCTCGTCGCCTCGCCTCGGTTCAAGTTCGTGAGCACGTCGCGGGGAATCTACGGTCACTGGGATAGGTAACGAGTGAGCATAGGTGACGGTCGGTCCGGACAGGGCGAGTGAGTAGGGGGACGAAGGCTCCGGGAAATGAGCGGCTAGCGTCATCTCAAGGGCGTCGCTCGGGCCGTTTAGTACCTTCTCCAGGTAGTCCATGAGCCTTCGCTCGCGAGATTGCGCGATGAAGGTTCCGAGGAGCCCGATGATTTGATCCGAGGCTGCCTGGATAGCGAGGTCGCCATCGACATTCACACGCCGCACGAAGGCTTCTTCAAGTCCGATCGGCGCAAGCAACCGCGTGTCCGCGGTCAGTTCGGAAAAGCGCAGGTGAGCAAGCGACAATGCCCAGCCCAGCGTGCCGGTGCGTTGGCCCAGCGTGATCTTGAGCTCAGTAGAAACAGCGCGTGGGAGCCAACAGGCGTGAAACTCAAGGGCGCGAAGGATCGCATAGCACAGTGCGCCACTCCCCGATATGGCTCGGGTCAATGGGTTGGTTGGTTCACGCATGTCCAAGCCTTTGAGCGCCATGGCGCCAGTAAAGCTGACCCAGAACGGCGTTGAACTCGAAGGCTTCTGGCATGACCGCAACGACAGCTGCGCTTAGCCATTTTTCCCACTTTTGATCCGATGGTGCTGTCGGCTGGGCGAGTTCCTCTTCCAAAAGCGAACGCGCCTTGGCGTTATGGCCCAAACCATGAAAAGCCAGCGCTCGCATCAGGCGCAATGGCGCTGACACGCGCGTCCCGAGCAACTCAATCATCCGATCAAGGCGGGGGAGGGCGTCACGTCGGTCCCAACCGAGCGTGGCCTCACGCAGGACATTCGCGGGGATGGGCCGTTCCAGACGAAACACCGCGGACTCACCGACCTTGTCATGTTCGAGACTGACGTAGTCAAGTAATCCGGCCATGCTGTGTGCGATCCAGGGCTGGGTGGGAGAATAAAAGTCCTGCTGGATGATCAGCGAGTGGCCGGGGACCATTTGAGGAACCCAGCGTTGAAGGACGAACCCGTTGAGCGCTGGCGTCTTGGCAAGATCGATGACGGCCAGTTCGATCGTTCGTTCAATGCGGCCCACCTGGACCAGGTCACCGGCACGGATTTCGACGCGGAGCGCCTGTTGCCCGAGGTTCCGCAGGAATTCGGGAAGGAACGATTCCCCGAACCGCACATCGGCTCCCATCTGTGCCAGGAAGTCCACCACGTAGTGGTCGGAGGCTGTGAATCGATCGATGGCGATGATGGGCAGCTCCGCGTCATGCTGTGGATCGCAGGCGTCCAGACCTCGGATCAAGGCCTTTGTGCTTGCCCCGATGAAGCAGCCGGCGTCGACAATACATCCGTCGCCACGAAAGTGGCGGCGCACGACCTGTTCGTAGTAATCGGCTTCTGAGGCTTCGATGAATCCACCCAGGTCGTGCCCAGCATCGCCGCCCATCGTCACGCCTCGACCGTTTCGGCGGACACGGCGTTCATCAAGGCCGCCCGCGCGCCATCGTTCACAGAAACGCGCTCGTGGAATCCAGCACCCCAAAGTGACGCAAGGACATCCTGGGCTCCGTCCTGTTCCAACAGGTTTGCAATCTCTATTTCCAGGAGCTCATTGACTGTCGTGTCATCGACGGTAAGGACGGCGTCGTCCATACCCATGAGCGGGGCCTTGCCCGTGGTTATCGCCGGAATCCACGCCTTCGGTCGGTCAAGCACGCCGAAGACGAACGCCAATTCTTCAGCGCGAGCACCAATGACGGCGCGAACTGCAGCGCGCTCGTGTCGGCTGACGGTTCGACGACGGTAAATGGACGTGCCGTAGATGCTATGGAACAAGCCGGCCAGGCAGACATGCTCCGCGCAGTCCCACTGCTTGAGCAGTCGCCACGTGCCTACCAGGTGTTCCATCAGGTTCCGCCCGGAATGGCCGCTGGTCTCAGCACCATGCCGGCGGAGGAATTCAAGAAGGTTCGCGCGAGGCATGGGTGATCCATCCGGTGCGGTGCTTGCTGGTGTGCGTTGGAGCTTGAAAACCAACGTCATCCGTAGCGCCGGACAATCGCGGCTGACGGAGCGAGCCACATGCTTGACGGTGCCGTCGAAGACAATCAGACGCCCTGGCCTGGGGGTGACCGCCTCACACTCACCAGCTTCTCCGATGAACATGGTCTCGCCAGCCCATTTCGCGCTCCAGGTGGGGTTCACGTAGACCAACGCCGTCAGCGCGTCCTCGCCAGGCTTTGCATCGCGGTGAACGTGGCCGTCAAGACCATAGGTGTGTCCGTTCGCGTAGCATCGGACCAACTGATAATCAGGCGTAAATTGCTCCCGTATCTTCGCCCAGACAGACGCGATAGCGGCGAGCTTCGGATCGCTGGCAAGTAGCTCGTCCTGACGGAAATATTCGTCGGGACGCCGACTCCCACAGAAATGGATGTGCCAGAACGGCGTTTCCTCAGCCCCCGTGTTGGAGCGCCACCCATAGGACCAGACTTCGCCTTTGAAATGGTGGGCGAGGAGGGCGGGGTCGACGAAGTCGTCAACGACCTTAAGTTTGGTGTGTAGCATGACGAGTCCCTGTTCGTTGAGGTAGGAAGTCAGGCGGCCAGGCCAGACCAGGCCAGCGCTTCACTCGGTGACAGTGGCCCTCCGATGGCCGTCAAGCATTCCTGCCCCTCCTGTGCGAGGAGGGAGGGCTCTCCGGATGCGGCGGCGCCCAGTGCGGCGTCGAGGCGGGCAATCACGAGGGGCGCTGACTGAGCACACCACCTGCGCATGAGTGGGGCCGAAGCCAGCCATCCGGTGCAGTTGAGCGATCGGACGGCGAGAATGGTTTGGTAGGTATCGACGGCAAGGAGTTGGCTATCGACAGCATCGTGCTCACGGCCGATGTCGCCGAGCTTCGCCATCAAGGCAAGTCGATATACCGTCCAGTTCGGTCGAATCTGCCTGCGCGGCCATGATGATTGGCTTTCGGCGGCGAGACGCGCCAGCGAACCGTTGCTGTCACTAAGAATGCGTCCTGTCGCGAGCGCATGCGTATAGAACGATATGAAGCGCGACCGCTGTTCCTGCCAGGCCGCCTTGAGCGACGCTGAGCTATGAAGGTGAACATCAAGGAGTCCGTGTGACGTCGGGATCTTCTTCCGACGCAGCGAGGCGGTTCCGTCGACAAGGACGATAACGTCAATATCTGAATGTGCGTCGACAGGGCCAACGACATGCGACCCAAAGAGGAGCACGCCCTGCGTCATGCCGAGCGTCTGTTGAACAAGCGAGAGAATGATCTGCGACATGGTGCGATCCGCTGGAGGGCAAGTCGCGGTTGCAGGGGCGCGCTCCCTGCAGCCGCGGGATTAGCAGGTCGCCTTGGATTAGCTCTGGATCGGGCCGACCGTCACGGTGCCGTCGCCGCCACCGCTGTCGCCACCGCCATCGCCGTAGTAGCCACCACCGTCGGCGTAGTAGCCGCCGTCACCGCCGCCGCCATCACCACCGGTACCCGCCTGGTTACCGTTCGGATCGATCGCCAGATGATGGTTGGTCACCACGTCATGGAACATCGCGTTGATCGCGTCGGCAGCGGAGGCATGGCCACCGTTGCTGTAGGCGTTCCAGTCGATATTTTCAGGATGGACGATCTCAAAATACTGTGCCGGCGGTGCGTGTTCGCCGTAGGCGATGAACGTGTTGTAGTCGTTCTCCAGATACTGGAACTGCAGGCTGTTCACGTTTGCCGAGAGATTGGCATAATCCAGCGATGTGAACAGCTTGCCGGCAACGCCGGAATCCAGGCCGCCTTCGGCAGCCAGGTCAATGGCGGCCTTTGCCAGCACTTCAAACTGCTCTTCGGCGGCGTCGCCACCATAGACCTGTGACAACTCGGCGATATTCAACTCGCGCATTGGTCAAACTCCATTTTGGTTAGTGGGTTACTTCTCTTTGGTTGCCTGGCATGCCAGCTTCGCGCGAAGCGACGCCGGCACTGCCGTGCTCGGTCCCAGGCGGTTGAGCAGGGCGCTGACGCGCTTGCCCTCGCCACCTCGGCAAACGTCATAGCCATGATCGACCAGCCACTCCGCGGCTTCGGCCTCGTCGCCGGCAAGGGCGGCCTCCAGCGCACCGCGCGGAACGTTGTCTGTCTGGTCGGGTTTGGATCCCGACGTCAGACTGGCCCCGGCCTTGGTGAGCGAGGCCATGGCGCCGATATGCCCACACTGGGCGGCAAGCACGATCGGAGTGGAACCGGTCGTGTCCGTCGTGGCATTGGGATGGGCGCCGCGCGCGATCAGCGTGTCCACGGCCACCTGGTTGCCCGTCCAGGCGGCGCCTGCCAGGGCTTGGTCGAGGGCTGCGCTGCGCGCTGTCGCGGGCGCTGATTCGAGTGAATCGATGGCCGTCCCGAGTGATGTGGTGTTACCGGCGAGGACGGCTATCTGTAGCTGAGTCGTCGGTTCCGCGGAGGTCCCCTTTGCTCGCATGGCCTTCAGCGCGGCGGCCTGCGTGGCATCGCAAGTGGTAGGAGTCGCGTGAGCAAACGTGCCCCAGCTTATAAGCAGGAAAGCGAGACAGGCTAGACGTGGCTTCATGGTCAATCCTTAGCGTTTTGGCTTGGTGAGGTGGATCACCCGATCCGCAGTCGCGATCACCTCGGGTCGGTGTGAAATGAAGATTCTTGTCGTTCCTGATTGGCGCAGCGTCTCCGAGATGCGACGTTCCAGATCAAGATCGAGGTGACTGGTTGCCTCGTCCATAATGAGGATTCGAGGCTGGCGATAAAACGCGCGCGCTAGAAACATCCGCTGTTGCTGGCCTCCGGACAGACTCGATCCCATGTCGCCGACGAGCGTATGAAAACCCATCGGCATTCGCACGATGTCATCGTAGATTTCGGCTTGACGAGCCGCGTCCTCGACGCGCTGCGGGTCAGCTTCTTCGTCAAAGAAGCTGATGTTGTCGGCAATCGTTCCCGAGAAGAGCCGGTCATCCTGCATGACGGTGGCGGTCATCTGCCGGAGCCGCGCTTTCCCCAGATGCTTCAGGTCAATGCCGCCGATCTCAATGCGCCCCTGATTCGGGTCCAGTAAGCCCACCAGAATGCGAATAAGGGTGCTCTTGCCACAGCCGGACGGGCCGACAATGGCTACCGACTCGCCGGCGGAGATATCGAAGGAGACGTCCTTCACGATCCACGGCTCGCCAGCCGCATATCGGAACGCCAGGCGCTCGGCGACGACGGAAGGTTTCGGATCAGGACCGGCATAGGCGCCATGGCCGGAAGGCTCCGTAGGCGTCAGGACAATGTCGGCCAGGCGTTCACCTTGCATGCGCAGGAGACGAAGCTCAATGATGTAATCGACCAGGCTTGATGCCCGTGTGGCGAACTGATCACCGTAGGCGGCAAAAGCCATGAGCATGCCGGCGCTGAAATCGCCCTTGATGGCCATCCAGGCGCCCAACCAAAGCACTCCGATTTTCTGGATGCCACTCGTGATGGTGCTGAAGGATGAGAAGATCATGCTCAACCGCTGAACGACGATATTGGCGTTCAGTGATTCTGCCGTGACGTTCATATAGTTGGATGAGCGCACGGATTCTTTGTTGAACAGCCGGATGGTCTGGACGCCACGGGCCGACTCCATGAACTGCGATTGCTGCTTGGCGTTGATCACGATCTGGCTCAGGTTGGCCTCGCGATACACGCGGTAATAGAGCAGCCGGCTGAGCGTATAAAGGCCGATAGCTCCGACGATGATGGCGGTCAGCAGCGGGCTATAGACAAGCAGTAAGACTCCCGTGGCAATCGCCATGACGCCGTCCATAACCACCTCAACAAAGCGAGTGGTCAACGTCTTCTGGATGTTCGCGATGACTCCGAATCGCGAGACAATGTCGCCAAGATGTCGACGAAGGAACCATCCCTGCGGAAGTCGAAGCAAATGCTGGAAGACGTTACCTGTCCATTTCAGAGAGAACTGACTGGTCATCCACGTGATGGTCCAGGTTCTGGCAGCTCCGACGATCGCCTGGAGAATGAGGAGGAACGAGAAGCTGAAGCCCAGAAACGTCAAGAGATCAAGGTCACTGTCGGCGAGGACCTGATCCACCACGATTTCCAGAAACTGCGGCGCAAGAAGCGAAAAGAGCTCCAGCACGGCTGCCAGTGCAAATACCACGCCAAGGGAGCGGCCGAGGCCCTGGACCGAACCCACGATATCGCGCATGGCGACCGGAGGTTCCGCCCGCTTTCGCCGAAAGTCGGGACCTCGCGTTATCTCGACGCCAATGCCGGTGAAGTGCTTGGAGGCTTCAGCCAGAGAGAGAATGCGCTCACCGACAGCGGGATCATGAATGATGATCCGGCGCTCGTTGACGCTCCGAAGCACCACGAAATGATTCATGTCCCAGTGCAGGATGGCCGGCGTATCCAGTTGTCCAATCTCGGAAAGCTCGAGCTTGACGGGCCGGCCGTTGAGACCCAGTTCACGAGCGATCTCAAGCAGACGTTCCAGCTTCATGCCCTTGAGCGAGCTGGTGAACCGATGCCGCATTTCGGACAGCGTCAGGTGATGCTGAAAGTAACCGGCCACCATCGCGAGGCAAGCCAGTCCGCACTCGGCAGCCTCGCTTTGGCGGATCAAGGGAAGCCGTCGACGCGTGCCGAAGTGGAGGAGCCCGTGGACGGCAGCGTGATCGTCAGTGAAGCCGCCCGCAACGGCATCGCGCTGCGCCTTCGGAACGTCGTCCATCATTGTTCAACCTCCGCCCGGCGGCGCATGCCGTAGATCGGTTCCAGTGCCCATTCGATGATCCGTCGGCGGTCCAACAGCATGTCCGCGTCCAAGGCCATTCCCGGCTTAAGCGCGGCCGGTTTGCCATAGGCAACGACTTCCTGCGCGTCCAGCGCAACGACCACGCGATACATGGGCTCTTTGGGAGGATCACCCCCCAGAAGCTCGGTGAGTTCGTGTTGGGTTAATGCCCCTTTTGACACCTCAACCACGCGACCTCGCTGGACGCCAAACTTCTGGTAGGGGAAGGCTTGGTAGTGGAGCGCGACGGTGGTTCCCACGGCCACGAATCCAGCGGCGCTACTGGGGACCATCAGGTCGGCCTGAAGCGGGGAACCATCCGGAACGATGGACATGAGACGGTCGCCGGTCTCGATGGCTTGCCCGAGCGCAACAATCAAGCCGGTGACCGTGCCTGTGGCAGGTGCCCTGAGCACCGAGCTGCGGTCGAGCTCGTTCTGTGCCAAGGATTGATCATTCTGCGAAAGCTGGTGATTGAGGTCGCTAACCTTGGCTGCGGTGGTCAAAGGCAGCTGTTCAAGCTGATCACGGACCGAGTCGAGCTGTTGCTTTGACTCGAAGTGACGTCGCTGAAGGTCTTTGACCTGCGTTTCGGCGGTGAGCTTTTGCATACGCTGTTGCTGGACATCTAGCGCCGAGACGTAGCCCTTGGACGTAAGGGGCTCAATCCGGGCAAGCAAATCGCCTACGGAGGAGGCTTGTTGCTGAGCCAGCCCCTCCTGGGCGTCGATCCGGTCGATTTGCTCCGTTAACATGCGTTCCTGCATATGGAGATCGGCTTCTTGCTTGGCCGCGAGTGCAGTGGCATCGTGGATGTCGTTTCGAATGCGGCTTTGCTCGGCGGTCAGCTGCCGCGAAATCGCGGCGGAGGTATCGCCAAGGGTGGTGCTGCTCCGTTCACCGGAGAGCTCAACGATGGCGTCACCTTTAGCGACATGCGCCCCGTCAGACGCCAGGAAGCGGGCTACGGTGCCCGCGGCACGCGCATTCACCGAAACCATGCCGGCGGTCGGAGTAAGGACACCATCGACGTGTTCTCGGCGGGTATAGGTGCCGAGGAAGAGCCACGCAATGATCGCAATGCCGACGGTTCCCGCGCCGCATGCCCAGGCCAGATGCGTAAGTGGCGACGCGATCTGAACGACGCCATGGAACGAGGTGCGGCGCCCCTCTGCGATTTCTTCGCGGAATAGTCCGTCGGCCATTGAGCACTCCATTGCATTCAGAATCTCGGCGAAACTATCAGCTAAAAATCAGAAGTAAATCGCAAGTTCCGTTGTCACAAAGTAAGTTCCTGCGGCTTATTCCAACTTGCAATGCAAGTTTATGGAGGTACTAAGGCGCAAGATATTGCTGTAAGGGTTTGCCTACAAACGCTGACGTGTTCGGCCTACACGCTCGGCGCCGAAGGGCCGTTGAGGATGACAAGACGGTTACAGCGTTGCTCGCGACAAATCGATGCAAGCTCTTTCGTTTTGCCACACGCCACTCGTATAGTCGCGGTCCCACGCGGAGACAAACATGCAAGGAAATGCGACGCACGTCACACAAGCGCGTCTTAAGCAGGCGATGGTTGCAGTACTGATCGCACTCGCTTCGAATGGCTCGGTTCGGGCCGAGGACACGGCCCCCCCGCTGACGGAGACGGCGTTGCGAGATGCTGTTCGCGCAGCAGATGCTTCTGGGCTATTGGGGGCCTTCCAACATCCGGCAAATGATGCGTCACGCGCGCTTGCGGCGATGGGGCTGGACCGTGTGACCTGGCAACTCGACCATTCATCGGCGACAGCGCGGACCTGTGCCAAAGCACTTGCTTCGACACAAGCGGTCACGGCGTTCTTCTGCGCCAAGTTTGAAGCGGGCAACCTTCGGCTCAAAGGTCGTTATGCCGACGCATCCCGCCTGGATGCAGCGGCGGCCACCACGTTCGCGTCCGTGGCGTCTTCCGATATTCCTTTCCAGGCGTTCATGCGCGACAACGCCCTTTATGCGGCCATGCCCCCCATTTCCGCCGAACATGCGGGTGATGTCACCGTTCCCGTTCGCTTCGATGCGGCACACGCATTTTCATTGGACGCCACGGTGAATGGCCAAGCGATCGCGCTCGGTCTGGACACGGGGTCAGCGACAACATTGAGCCGTGCGACCGCAAAGCGCTTAGGTGTGAGGGTGGTTATCGCCGACCACGGTAAGGCCGTCGGCCTGTTGGGTAAGTCCTCCCCACAGAGCCTTGGGATCATTGACGAACTTAAGCTTGGCTCGGCGGTAGTGAGGCATTTGCCCGTGGAAGTCGTTGACGAGGGAAGGGACGTCGTCGGTAACGACGCGTTGATGCAACTGGGGCGTTTTCGCTTGACCAGAGACACGCTTACGTTCCCTTCGAGTTCCGACGCTCTCTCATCGTGTCAAGAGCCGATGCTGGTGAGCACGGCCGCCTTTGGGGGCGGCACGCTTTTGGTCAAGCCACTCCGCATCAATGGGCAAGACCGGTTGGCGCTGATCGATACGGGCGACTCGTTCGTACTGACGGGGAGTGCTTCAGCGGCCGCACAGGCCCCGGGTGGCCACCACCGGCGAATCATGACGCGTGATCTCACTCGGGCCGACCAGGCGGTGGACACGGTGAGTGGGCACGCGACGGTCACCCTGGGCGGACGCGACCAGTCGGTCGACTTTCCAATCTATCCCACCGCGAACCTTCCGTATCCTTATATTCTCGGTGGAGGAGCAATGTCAGACGTAGCGTTGGAGGTGGACTTTGACAACGCGCATGTATGTTTGACCCAGCGAAGCTAGGTTCTGCCTGACGCCCATTCGCAGTCGCGCCGATTGCGTCCGTATGACAGCAAGAGCATGTTGGGGGAGCACGATGGACTGGCTAAAGCGCCTAACCAGCAGGCCGGTGAAGAACAAGCCCGAGCACACCGAACCCCCTGGTCAGGTCGCGGACCCAACCGAGATGTTGGCCCACGCATTACGCAGCCACGGTATAGAGGTCACGCGTGTGGGCGATGTCCTCCTGTTACCAGGCGATCTTGGACTGAAGGCTTCCGTCCACGACGTGCCTTCGGCGAATCCGGGCACCTACATGGTCGGCTACGAGCTCATCGCCCTTAGCCCGCTCACGGCGAACAAGCCGGTGTTCTCAAGCATGTTCGGCCACGGCGATTCCCGCGAAAAGGCCATAACCAACAGCTTCGTCAAGACGATGATTGGCCCGCTCCACGTCATGCTGGAAGCCTTGGCTAACCACGTGTGCGATCCGCCCCGAACGACCCTTGAGACCTGGGTGGCGGCGACAGCGAGCTGGAACGTCTTCGAAGGGCAGGTGGTTACCGAGGAATCCGAGGGGTGGACGCATTCGCTGACCTCGACCTACCGGGAACACGGCTGGCCAGCCCTGCGCCGGATGTTCGAGGCAACTCAGGGCCGCGGGCACCACTCCATCAGTGTCACGCTCGCCAGCTTCAATAGCGAGGTGAGCGGTATCGACATCCTGCTGGATGACGAGCCATGGGTCGAAGCTGTCGAGCACTTCCAAACGCTCCCATGGCAGACAGGGGCGGGTTATGAATCCGCCCGGCATTTCGCCATTGCGTTGGATAAGGATCCGGCACCGTAAGTCCTGCCGACCGGAGGGCGCGAAGCTCACCTTTGAGTGACGCGAAGCTGGCGACGGGACGCGCAGCATACCGAATCGGACATCATCGACAGGTGCGGACTTCTATGCGAACACTAGTTTTTCTGAGCCTGGTCGCTCTTGGTGTTGGTGCACGCTAGCCAGATGGGATTTGTCCATGATTTTCGAGATCGCCATATTTCTGGCCTCTGGCTTTGCCGACAACGCGCATTCCGGGAGCCATGCAGGGTTCTGCGACGATTCGCCCGTTGTTTCCCTCGAGACGCTGCTCTCGCACCCCGACGAATTCCTCGACAAACGGGTCAGGCTTCACGCGTTGATGGCCACAGATGGCAAGGAGTACTCGAACCTGCGAGCCTCTGAGGAAAGCCGCGTCTCTATTCTGACAACCATCGACGAGGTGTCGTCGATGTATGCAAGGGAGCATCCGGACACGGGGCCATCCTTTAACCTGATGGATGATTTCAAGGCCAAACTAAAAGAGAGGCAGGGCGGGGCCTATAAATTCGACATGAGCAAGATCGTGCAGTACCGGCAGGACGTTGACGCGTGCGGTCGGCTCGTCGGGCCAGCGAATGACCGGTTTTTTGCTCTGGATGACATGGTTATTCTCAAGTCTTACCTTCTACCCGAAAAGTCGTCAAGAAAGACTGGCTCAAAGGCCACGAAGCCGCCTTGACGAGCGGTCTTCATCCGCAACTTCAACGCACCCGGCAGCGCTCGGTGCTTATGTATCTTCAGTAGATGCGAATTGAGCGGTGCATCGATGAACCGTTACGTTGGATCAATCCTTCTCGTTGCGGCGCTTGCGCCATCGGTTTCTGCGGCCCACGAAAGCGCGGCCGAGACTATCCGTGGTCGTGTGGCGAGCGTTTCTGAGTTTCCTGTTCCAAGGTCTGGAGTGATCATTACCTGGGTTGCCCTTGAGCTTGCGCAGGACAACGTGGATGGGCGGCGGCAACTTCTGATGCCATTCCTCTCAGAGGACCAGCCGCAACCGAAAGTCGGCGAATACTGCGTGTTCACGGTCCATGTCGCCGAAGCAGGAGGATTTATCGGACGAAAAGTCGTTCCTCAATACAAGGCGACCCTCATTGATACGTTTGACTGCGGTCCCGGAGGAAGTCACGGTAAAACTTAGGGAGACTGCACACTCCGTCCCCCTGACGCCAAGGCGAGACGGACATGTTCGAAACGCTCACTTTTGGGCGATGCGAAGCTGACGATCCAGCGGCATCGTTCCGGAGATCCAATGGGCGCACTGCCGGGGATCGTTTTCCCATTTGCCGTCTTTCTTGCGCATGACCGTGATGCCGCCGTTGCCGCACAGTCCGCCGCATACGAAGGAAAAGCTGAAGACAGCCACGTCACGGCGCTCGTTGAAGGCGATCGCAGAGAAGGTGAGCAAGGCCGCTGACATGCCCGCATTCACAGCGTCGTCGACCGACTTACCTTGTTGGATCAGGTGTTGCGGGTCGGTAGGGTGCCAGGTCGACGGGTCAATGTAGCGGATGGATGCGTCCGGCCCGAGCACCTTGCCGAGATCATCGATGCGCTCAGCGGGGCGCTTGATGATCGCCTCGATGTCCGCGTGGCCCTCGCAACCGCCGTCGCTGCCCGTGGGGTGCATCGGCTCAGCGACACGTGCCACGTTGATAGGCTGATGGCTCTTGCCCATCCAGTGATGCAGGAATGCCTTGTAGACAGCGGCGGCTTCCGTTGACGTCGTTGCGTCCTGCGCGGCAGCGCTCGCCGGCCTGCCCAATGCGGCGGCCATACCGATCGTTACGAAGGCTATGAGTCTTGCGGTTTTCATGTGGTTTTCCCCTTGCTCCGTCGCAGTGGATACTCGCATACCCGCCCGGTGGGAGCGAGGTGCCGACAACAGGCGCTGGGACCGGCTCGGATCCAAAGGAAAAACAATGAGCTACAGAGTATTCTCGCTGGTGGTGATGGCCTCGCTCCTACCTGCCTTGGGCTACGTGACCTATCAATGGATCGATGTCTCGGTATCCTATGGATACTCATCGTCTGGGGAGGACGAAGCGCTCGCTGACGGCAAGCGGTTTAGACGCCTCCTCCTGACTGCACTGAAGGGCCAGGATAAAGCGAGCGTGCTATCGCTCCTGACCGAAGATGCAAAGACGCACCCGGACGAACATATCCTGATCAAGGATGAGGGAGATTCTGTATCGTATGAGGGTCAGGATTTCCGCTTCGGCGAGAAGGGCGTTCTGGAGGGCATAGGGCAGGGCGTGGGTATCCCGTCGCGGCGCGCGTGCGGAGGCCATGATGCGCCGAAAAATGCCCCTTGCACTGCACCCTGATGCGCATCCCAAATTGCGCATAGCAGTCCGCCGTTCTGCCGCATGCTGAGGTCGCCGGCGGTGGGGAGATGTGCTGGGCACGGCAGGAGGAGTCAGCTAGTGGGGGGTACCGCGACCGCGGTTCCGGACGCGCTTGGATTCTAATCGGCGGTGGAGGCAAAGAAATGAAGGGGTATGTCGGCAGTGCCTATTAAATCGACGCATGTGCTACCGTCAGGCGCGTTCGTCGGCGCGGTCATTGTCCACTATGTTTTCTATGCCTTTTCTTACGTCTGGTTTCTCACGGGCGCCGACTATCGGGACCTGCATCTTATCTACGGCGTCTTCGTCGCCATCGTGCTTGCGGAATTTTTACTCCGAGCTCCCTGGTGGCTGATGTGGGTAACGGCGTGGGCTGCGCTCATCGTGCCGATGCTGACCACCATTTCCTTTCATCTGTCGCCAGGCATGTGGATCGTTCCGCTAGGGGCATTGATAGCTTCGCCATTTATCGTAGTGGCTATGTTGCAGAGGCGCCCACGGTGGATCGTTGCCAAGGTCTAGGCCAGGGATCTCGCGACGGCTGCCGCCACGGATTGAAAATCAGTCAATGAGAAACGACATCAGGTTCAAACGGCTGGAAAAGGCGAAATATGCCGGGTTATCCCGTGATTTCGCCGCAGCGTACTCGCTTCTTGACGACCTTCTCGTGCAAGATTCTCGGGATGTTGAGGCTCTGCGCCTCTATGGCAATCTGTATGAGATGGAAGCCTTCGGTATAAGCAGTCCGTCCGAAGCCCGGATGTTGTTGAAGTCCGCCCGCCGCCACTACCGTCGAATTCTCGACATCGACGCAGGGAACCTCTACGCGTTGTTCGACATGGCCGAGCAAATGCTCCACTTTGAGCGCTTCCGGTTCGCCGCTCGGTTCTACGAGGCATTTTTGGAGAGCCATCACGAGCGGAAGCCGGATGGCTATGATGATGAGGTATCACAGGTAAGGGAGTGGCTCGCAGCGCACTCGTCATTGTAGCGGGCAGGCGCGCACGGAGCAGTCGGTTTTGGCACCTCCACTGCGCGTGTTCCAAAATAGTGGGCAGGAGTTGGGGCGATGGATTCGAAGGGCAAGTGGATAATTGCGTACGAGAAGCGGCTTTTGCAGACTTTGGTGTGCCTCGGGCTCGGCTGCTTCTCTGTCATCGGAGAGTGGCGTCACGCACTGCTTCTGTGCTTTGTGCTTGGGCTCGTCGTTCTATGGGTGTGGATTCGTCGGCAGTCGATAGAGATCGTAGACAGTGCAATGGCTCTTCAGGACCTAGTTTGGTCTGCTCCAGTCGGCACAAGCAGGAGGATTCCCTTGGGCGATGGCGCGGGGGTGACGCTGCATGTTCGACTGCCCCGTCGTGGAGCAGGTTCAACATCGCGACAGCTGTTTGTTCGGACACACGGCGCAGTCACCGCACATACGATGAGCATGTCCGATGCGGTCGCCCAGCAGGTGCTTGACGCCATAGAATCGTCTGTCGGATCCAGGCCCCGCGTCGTAAATAGTTAGCGGCGCGATACATCCCCTAAACGTGGCTACCTTGGCGGTGAACAAGTGGGGCGTCGATATCGACAGAAGTTCGAGTTCTTCACCTGCGAGCATTCGGAGGCGATGGTCTCCGAACCTGGCGTTATCGAAGGCACTGTGAAGACGCTATTGCATTCCCCCACCCAACTAAGTGCAATAGCCCCACCCCCGGCCACACCGCGGGCCGCCCTGGAGTCGCCCCCATGACACAGCCCCCCATCACCCTCCTGATGGCTGACGACCACCCGATCTTCCGCCACGGCATCGAGGCGATCCTCTCCCTTGAGGACGACATGACGCTCCTCGGCTCGGCGAACAGCGGTGAGCAGGCGGTGGCGATGTATCGGGAGCTGCGGCCCGACGTGGTGTTGATGGATCTGCAGATGCCCGGCATGGGCGGTCTGCGCGCGATCCGTGAGATCACCGAGGAGTTCCCGAACGCCAAGGTCATCGTCCTGACGACCTACCAGGGCGACATGCAGATCAGCAATGCGCTGAAGGCCGGCGCGGCCAGCTACCTCATCAAGAGCACCTTGCGTTGTGACCTTATCTTCGCCATCCGCCAGGTCCACGAAGGCGGCCGGCCCATTCCGGTGGATGTCGCGAAGGTGATTCAGGAGCACACCGGCGACGACGCATTGAGCGCGCGTGAGATCGAGGTGCTCGGGCACGTTGCGCTGGGATTCTCCAACAAGCGCATCGCCAACCAGATGGGCATCTCGGCCGAGACCGTGAAGTCGCACATGAAAAGCATCCTGGCCAAGATGAAGGCCAGGGATCGCGCGGAGGCCGTGGTGACGGCGCTGCGCCGCGGCATCATCGAAGAGTAAGCGCTCAGGCCCCTTCGGACGGCGAGGCCTTCCAGAGCCGCCTCAGCCACGCCGGGACAGGGAAGGGCGTCCGCGTCTGTCGCGCATAGGCCACGGCGCCCGGCACCACCAGCTCCACCTGGGTCCCGGCGCCCTCGCGCGTCTGTACCGTCAGCGTCCCATCAATGGACGTCGCGCGTTCGCGCATGCCCACGATCCCCCAATGGCCTTCCTTACCGCCCTCGTTGAGTGTCTCGGTGTCGATCCCCACGCCGTTATCGGTGACACACACTCGCAGGTGCGCGGCATCGTAGGTCAGCTCCACCTCGATCCGCGACGCCATCGCGTGGCGGAAGGCATTCAGAAGCGCCTCGCGCCCGATGAAATGCACCTCATCGCACACGGTGGAATCGATCGCCCGCTGGCGTCCCTTGCTCACCAGGCTGAACTCGATGGCCGTCTCGGCGGCCAACGCCTGGCCCAACGACGCGAGTGCCATGCTGATGTCCGTCGCGACGGGCTCATGCGCCCGCATCGTTTGCACGCGATTCCTGCCTTCCACCAGCACCGCTTCCGCGCGATTCAGCGCGGCGTCCAGAGGCTCGCGTGCGACGCCATCCTTCGACAGGCGCACGGCGGCGGCCTGGAAGCTCAGGATCAGGCCCTGCACCCCTTGCAGCAGCGTGTCGTGCAGGTCGCGCGCGATGCGCGTGCGCTCGGCATGGCGCACCTCGAGGCGGTCCTTCACCTTCGCGACGATGCGCCGGTGCTGCATCATCACGAACGCGGCGACAAGCAACGCAGCAGCGATCGCAGCCAGCAGCTGGAAGGCGGTCGTCTGATAGAACGTCGGTTCAATGGTGAAGGACAGCGTCGCGTGGTCCTGGCTCCACAGCCCGTCGCTGTTGGCCGCCATCACATCGAACTGGTACGAGCCCGCCTTGAGGTTGGCGTAAGTGGCCTCGCGGCTGGTGCCTCCGTCCTGCCACATGGTGTCGACACCGCGCAGCCAGTAGCGAAAGCGCACGTTCTGCGGTGACACAAAGCTCGCCGCCGTGAAACGAACCGTCATGCTTCGGGTCAGCGGCGGCAGCTCGATGGTGCGGGTGGCGGGATAGAAGCGCCCCTCGACCACCAGCCCTTCGATCAACGACTGCGGCGCCACCGCGTTGCGCCGCACGTTGGCCGGATCGACCCAGCTGACGCCCCGGTTGTCCGCAAACCACAGGCGCTTGTCGCCATCCTGGACGATGGTCTGCGACCCCGGATGCATCAGGGCCACGCCAGGCACGCCGTCGTCGCCGTCGTAGCGGGTAAACGCGGGCACGTACCCCGGCTCGTTGAACGCACGCTCGGCCTCCGCGGCCGGCAGGCTCAGGATGCCGCGCGTGGTGTTCAGCCACAGGTCGCCGTTCTGGGCCTGCAGCAATCCGGTGACCGCTCCGGTGAGGTTCCATCGCGCCATCTGGATCGACTGAAAGCCGTCGCCACGCCGACGGGCGAGGCCCTTGTCGCCGCCCACGAGCATCTTCCCATCGTGGAATCCGATGGTTTCGATGGCACCGACATCCAGGCCGTTCCCGCGTCCGTACTGCATCGCGCGCTGGCCGTCCCACGTGGCGACGCGTCCATCGTCAAAGCCAATCCACGCCGTGCCCGCGGGGTCGATGGCGAATGCGGCGGGCGGAATGCCGTTCAACTCCGGCGCGATGCCGTGATACGACCACGTCTTGCCATCGAACTTGTGCAGGCCGTCGACCAGGTACATCCACAGATGTCCGTCCCGATCCGCACCGGCATCCGTGGCGTAGGGCGAGAACTGCGGCCGCGGCGTTTCCAGGTGCGTCACGCCATTGCCCTTGGTCCACTGGTAGACGCGAATGTCGATGCGGGCGTAAAGCATGTCGCCAGCGGCCGCCAGTGTGTTGGTGTACGGCAGGAACCCGCAGGTGAGTACCGAGGGGGCAAGGTGCTCCATGCGAAAGAGGCACCCATCCTGCAGCACGAACACGCGCTGCATCGCATCCTGGGCCAGCCAGGTCATTTCATCGTTCGCGTTGGGCTTCGGGGAGATCACATGGAAGGTCTTGGCGCGGAAGCGGTCGAGGCCGAAGTTGGTGCCGATCCAGATGTTGTCTTCGCGGTCCATCAGGATTGGCACCGCGACCATCGACAGCAGGCCTTCGTCGGCGGAAAACCGGTCCGTCAGCGCCTCAGCGGTGAGCGGCTGGCCCGTGGCATAACGCTCCGGATGGGCGACCCGAAAGACACCGTCGACGCCATTGCCGACCACCGGCGTCCCCCACAGGTTGCCGGCGTGATCGAAGGCGATGCGCCGGCCCTGGCCGAACCCTTCATTGATGGGCGTCTGCGTGAGCGCCAGCGGGGTCTGGCGCGGATCCAGGCCGGGCAGGGCACGGGTGCCATGGTCCATGTCGGAGAGCCACAGCGTCCCGTCGGGGGCGATGGCCATGGAGGGGAAGTTGCCCGTGCGAATACCGGTGGGCCGGAAGCGCGGGCTTCCCGGCCCCAACACCCACAGCTCCGTGTCGGTGGCCACCCAGACTGCGCCCTGGGCGTCGATGGTCACCCACATGGCCGCGTCCCGGGTGGGGAACTCCGCTTGCCCGATCACTTCCGAACCGCGGTCCGTGGAGCGGATGAGGCGTTCGCCCGCTGCCGCCCAGACCGTGCCGTCCCTGGCGCGCGCGAAGTTATAGATCGGACCCACCTGGACGCGCGTGCTGGGTGCGTAGTTGGAAACGGTCCCATGGCGAAGATGAATGATCACGCCATTGGACGTCCCCACCCAGACATCGTCGGCGGACACCACCTCGAGCGCCGTCATGTCCGTGGACTGGAAGGCCTGGCCGGGCGCGGGTTCGATGTGCTTGAACTGGACGCCGTCGAAGCGATAGCGCCCGCTGCCCGTGGCCAGCCAGATGAAGCCGAGGTTGTCCTGTTTCAGGGCCCAGATGTCGGCCGGCGCGCCATCGCGCACGGGCCATGCCCGGTGGTTCATCGCCCGAAGGGAATCCGACGGCGGCGGCAGCGCGAGGCACGCGGTGGCCCACAGCGCACACAGCAGCGCCGGCACACCTCGTGGCAGCCATCGTTGCATGAGGGCCTCGGGAGCGATCGTCCCCTGCATGGTACTCAAACGGCGGCCCGGACGCGGGCGGTCCGGAGGCTCACCGCGGTTCGCGGATGGCCACGACCAGGCCGTCGTTCGTCCACGCGTGCAGCAGGCTGCCAGCAGTCGCGGCCACGCGGTCCGGTCCGACGGCTGAGGCGAGCCAGGTGCACATCTCGCCGAAGCTCGCGCCCGCCAGGGCGAGGTCGAGGCACGCGTACTCCTCGTGGCCGATGCTCTGGAATCGGGGTTCCCAGCCGTGGCGCCACACGCGCACACCGCTTCCCGGCAACGCCATCTGCGCCCGAGGGACGGTCCCTGCCGCCAGCCCCGCCCACAGCGCCGGCGCGTTGGTATGCAGGAGCCGAACGCTCAGCGTGGGGACGAACACGAACTCCACGCGCTCCCAGTCCTCCACATCGAGGGCCTCCAGGCGAACGCCGGCCGCATCGGACCCCGAGAATGCGCGACGCAGCCGAAGGTCGAGCCACGCCAGCTCACCGACTTCCGGGGTATGCGCGCAGGCCGTGGAAAGATGGTCCGCGAAGGCGTCACCGTAATCGTCCAGCGTCCACGACGTGGACCGGTGCCGGGCGATATACGACGCCGCGTGCTGCTGGAACGCCTCTTCGCCCAGCCAGCGTCGCGTCTTCTCGTACGTATCGCACAGCGCCGCCAGCAGCTGGCCGTGCACGTTGTTGGCGTAGACGCGCATCCCCGGTTGCTCGTGCGTCGTCGAGCCCGGCTGCAGCACGGTAGCGAGGAACGTACGCTGGAACTCACCCAGCATCAGGCCGCCACCTCGGCAGCGTGGGCAGCGATCGCACGCGCCTGTGCCACCTCAAGCAGCAGCTCGTCCAGCGGCGGAATGCGGTCATCACGCTCGATCATCACGGCCACATCGCCCAGCCGCGCGATGAACCGTGCGTACAGTGCCCATACGCTGTCCGGTACGGGGGCATCGTGCGTGTCGACGAGCATGTCGCGGCCCTGGCTATGGCCGGCCAGATGCACCTGCCGTACGCGTTCCAGCGGAAGGCCGTCGAGCCACGCGTCGAGCGACAGCCCGTGGTTGGTGGCGCTGACGACGATGTTGTTGACGTCGAGCAGCAGGAAGCAGCCCGTGCGCTGGCAGAGCTCGGCGAGAAACGCCGCTTCGCTCATCTCGCCCAGCGCCAGGTAGGTCGAAGGGTTCTCGAGCACCAGCGCGCGGCCGAGGATGTCCTGCGCGGCGTGCACATTCGCCGCCACGATGTCGAGCGCTTCTTCGGTATATGGCAGCGGCAAGAGGTCGTGCGCCTGCACGCCGCCGATGCCGGTCCAGGACACATGGTCGGACAGCCACAGCGGATCGATGCGCTTAGCGAGCGTGCGCAGCCGACGCAGATAGTCCGGATCCACGCCATCCGCCGAGCCGATGTTCATGGAGACGCCATGCAGGGCGACCGGGTAGCGTTCGCGCACTTTCGTGAGGACGTGCAGCGGCCGGCCACCGTCGACCATGAAGTTCTCGGAGATCACTTCCACGAAGTCGACGGGTTGGGCCGCGTCGAGGAACGCGGCGTAATGCGGAATCCGCAAGCCGAGCCCGAAGCCGTGAAAGGGGGAGGGTGCTGCATTCATAACCAAGGGCCAAAAGGGCCCGACCGTCGCCGGCCGGGCACCTGGATCAGCCGGCCGGCGGCGTGGTGCTGCCGTTCTGCGCCTTGCATTCGGCCACCGAGACGGCCTTGAAGCCCTGGCCCTTGCACTCGTTCTGGCCCTTGCACTCATGGTTGCCGGACTTGCAATCGGACGTACCCTTACAGCTGTTGATGCCGTAGCAATGCACGGTCTTGCCAGCCGCGTGGTCGGCGGCCTGTGCCGGCGCCGTGACGGCGGCGACGGAGACGGCGAAGAGGGCGGCTGCTGCGGCGACGCTGTGGGTTGCGGTCTGCATAGTGATTCTCCGAATCGATGGGATGTGCCGAAGTGGCATAGGGGTATTCGTTCGCATGGCCGTCTGGGTTACACCTGCGCGAAAACAGTTTGCGTCAGCGCAGTCCCAGCACGCGATCGAGCGACAGGCGGCCACCGCCACGCGCGATGAGGTAGAGCAGGATCGCCGCCCACGACAGGTGCGTCGGCCACGCATCGGGGTACACGAAGATCTCGATGATCGTGGTCATGCCCAGCAGGATGGTCGCGGCGGGGCGCGTGAACAGGCCCAGCACCAGGAACATCGGCACGAAAGTCTCCACGTACGCTGACATGTGCGCGGCGATCTCCGGCGGCAGCAAGGGCAGCCGGTATTCGGTGCGGAACAGTTCGTACGTGCTCTCGGTGATGGTCAGGAACCCATCTACCTTGGTGCGACCGGACTGGAAAAAGATGGCCGCGATGGAAATGCGGGCGACCAGCGCCAGGAACGAATGGCCGATCAGCCGTTCGAGCCCCTCGGCCAGGCGGTTCCACCGGGCGCGAAGCGAGCGGTCGGCGGTGTGGGAGGCATCAATCGCGTGCATGGTGAAGTCCTGTTTCAGGCGGCAAACGCGCCGGCCTGCAGCAGGTCGGCGAAGAGGAGATCAAGTCGGGTATCGGGGAAGCGCTCCGCGGTCTGCGACGCGGCGTCTTCCAGCGTCGCGCCGCGGGCGCATGCCTCCAGGAACGGCGCCGCGGCCGGGTCGACGGTCGTGCCGGTCACGGTGTTGTCGCAGCGGGTGACGAGGACGGCTTCGGGGATCCATGCCAGATCCGCCTCTACCGGGTCGCCCACCCGGCTGGCTTGCCAGATGGAGGCCACGGGGTAGGGCGAAACGACCACGCGCGTGGCCGGGTGCACGCGAAGGACCGTTGCTGCCAGCGCATCCGGCGATATCAGCCGCAGCGCGGCGGCGTCCAGCGGTACGGCATCGGCCGCGACGAAACTCTCGGTCCAGCCGCGATCGACGCGGGCAACATCCGCGAGATAGACGAGGTCGGCGGCGGCCTCGAAGCTTTCAAGAAACGCGGCAAAACTGCTGCCATAGAGCACCATGCGCGCATCCGCGAGCGGAAAGGCCTGCGCATACTGCGCTGCAGCCGCGCGAAACCAGTCACGGCCCGTCAGGCACGCCACCGCCGGATAGTTGGCTTCGAGCGTATCGATGCATCCATTCATCACGGTGTTGCGATAGACGGCAAAGGCAGGGCTGCGCGCGGGCGCGAAGTCATCACCTTCGCGCCATAGCGCGTCCATGAAGGACGCCTGGAAGTCATCAAGCGTCACAGAGCACCTCACGTCCGGCATCCAGAAGCGCCTGGGCGACCGACCGCTCGGCCATCAGCGACGCGAATGACGGAACCGCGCCATCACGCTCGATAAGCGTGGGCACGGGCCCGGTGCGCAACAATGCTTCGGCGTAGAGCGACCACACCGGGGTCGACACGGGCGCATCGTGGGAATCGATGAGCAGGCGGGGATCGTCCGCGTCGGGGCGGTGCCCTGCCACGTGGATCTCCGTCACTGCGTGCATGGGATACGACGCGATGTACGCGCGTGCGTCGATACCCAGGTTGTGCGCGCTGACGTGTACGTTATTGATATCGAGAAGGAGGCCGCATCCGCTGCGGCGGACAAGTTCCGCCAGGAAATCCGTTTCGCTGTACGCATGGCCTTCGATGGCCAGGTAGTGCGACGGATTCTCCAGCGACACCTGGCAGCCGAGGGCGTCCTGCGTGCGGCCGACGTTGTCGACCACGCGCAACAGCGCCTCCTCCGTCCGCGGGAACGGCAGGAGGTCCGGGACGTAGTGGCCCCCGCGTGATGACCATGCCAGGTGTTCGGACATGCGCACCGGCTTGATGCGGTCGATCAGGCGCCGCAGCCGGGTGAGATGCGCGATGTCGGGAGGCGCCGCACCCGCAAGCGAGAGCGACACCCCGTGGAACGACAGCGGAAAGCGTTCGGCCAGCGCTTCCAGCAGCGCCGCCCGCGGGCCGCCGTCCACCAGGTAATTTTCCGGGTGGACTTCAAACCACAACCCCGTCGCCGTGGCCTGCAAGGCCTCGTCAGCGTGTTGCGGTTTGAAGCCGAGGCCGGCCATCGGCGTGGACGGCATGGGGGATCAGCCGACTTTGGTCAGCGAGCCGTTGCCCTTGGGCGTCTTGATGGCGGTGCAGGTGCCGGCGGGGACGTTCTTCCACGCATTCTTCTGGTAATCGGCCTTGGCGGTACCCGCGCAGGTGGTGCCGGGGCCAGCGGCGCAATCGTTCTGGCCGGCCTTGGCGACGCCCCAGCACTTCTCGACGGCGGGCTTGGCGGCGGGCTTGCTGTCATCGGCGTGGCTGACGCCGGCGACAAGGGCGGCAACGGTGAAGGCGAGCGATGCGACGTGACGGTGGTTCATGGGACTGGGCTCCTGGACCGGACGCTGCGTCCGGCTTCAAGGTGGATTCGCTACGGCCCGGCATTCGGTTACAGTGCGCCCGATGATTTTTTCCTCCCCGGTGTAACCATGGCCCGAGCCGCGACGAATACAGAGGAGCTGCGGGACTGCTTCCTGCGTGGCCTTGCGGGCGACGCGGCAGCGTACCGACATTTCCTCGATGAACTGTCGGGGCACCTGCGTGGATTCCTGCGTGCGCGCCTGGCGCGCTCGCCGGCCGATGTGGAAGACATCCTGCAGGAGGCCCTGCTGGCATTGCACAACGCCCGGCACACCTATCGCGAAGACCAGTCCCTCACGGCATGGGTCTACGCCATCACCCGCTACAAGCTCATGGATTATTACCGCTCGCATGCGCGTCGTGAGTCCTTGCACGACCCCGCGGACGGAACGGACCTGTTCGGCGTGGTGGATCTTGAACCGGATCACGCCCGCCGCGACCTGGGCCAGTTGCTTAGTACGCTCCCCGATCGCCACCGCCTGCCGATTGAGCTGGTGAAGATCCAGGGCTTGTCCGTGACAGAAGCCGCCGCACAAACCGGTTTGTCCGAGTCGGCGGTGAAGGTAGGCATCCATCGTGGCCTGAAGGCACTCGCATCACGCATTCGGGGTTACTTATGAAAACCGACGACCTCATTTCCCTGCTGGCCCGCCAGGCGCAACCCGTGGATCGCCGTGCACCCGCGCGCCGCTTCGGCTTCGCGATCCTGTGCGGGCTGGCGTCGGCCACCGTGCTCATGGCCGTGTTCCTCGGCGTGCGGCCCGATCTGCCGCAAGTCATTCCCATGCCGATCTTCTGGCTGCGCCTGGGCTTCGCCGTGGCGGTGGGCGCGGGCGCGTTGGTGGTGACGCTGCGGCTGTCGCGGCCGGGCGTACCCGTGGGCGCCGGCTGGGTGGGCCTCTCGCTGCCGATCGCCGCGGCGTGGATCGCCTCGGCGGTGATCGTGCTCGGCGCGCCGGCGGACGACCGCCTGCCGCTTATCCTCGGCCATACCTGGAAGATCTGCTCGACCATCATTGCCGTGCTGTCGCTGCCGTCCTTCGCCGCCATGCTCTGGGCGGTGCGGAGCATGGCCCCGGTCCGGCTGCGGCTGGCGGGGGCATCGGCGGGGATGCTAGCCGGCGCTACCGCGGCGGTGGCTTATTGCCTGCACTGCCCGGAGATGGCCCCGCCGTTCTGGTCGGTCTGGTACCTGCTCGGCATGCTCGCGCCCGCAGCACTGGGGGCCTTGCTAGGCCCGCGAGTGCTGCGCTGGTAAAGCGAGAGCGTCACGGCTTGGGCGTATCCAGGCGCGGATAAAACTGCGTCCACACTTCGTCCTTCTTGGCGCTGGCCATGTGGCAATACGCGCACTCGCCGACCGGGCGTAGCTTGGCGGTGGGGGCCTTGGGCTCGTGGTGGTTGAAGTTGTAATAGCCCCAGCCGCCGGTGTCCTTGTAGCGCTTGGTGTCCTTCACGGTAACGTCCGCGCCGTTGAGCGCGCCGGGGAAGTAGCCACGGCCTGAGGGCTCGGTACGCGATCCGTCGGGGTTCTGCGCGGGGAGGGTCAACTGCAGTTCCTTGTAGAAGATCGTCCCTTCCGGAAACTCGCCGGTCTTCTTGTAGATCTCGTACGACACCGGCTCGATGTAGACGTTGTGATACTCCGGGAATCCCGCCTTGCCGTTATTGAGCGCGTTAGGCGTCAGTGGCGAGCCGACAAACACCCACTTCTCGAAATTCTTGGGCAGGATGAGTTCGCCCGATGGCGTGTATTCCGGCAGGTAACGCTTCGTGCTGCCGTCGGGACTCGTCGCGGGGGAGCTGGCGAAGGCCAGCGCCGTGAGCGCGGCCAGGATGGTCGCGCCGCCGAGCAGAACGACGGTTCGACCGGTGGACGTTTTCATGTGACCTCCTTCCGCGTAGCCGGGTAGGGAAGGGAACTTCAAGGCCACGCTGGTTCATGGTCACTCGCATGTTCTTGCATGGGGTCTTGCAAGTACGTCCCAGAGTCCACGTACGCGTGTACCTCGGGCAGTGCGGGGTGAGGCGCACGTGGCTCGCGTCCGAGCACGCTGTAGAACGCACGGCAGAAGCTGCTGCTGCTCCGGTAGCCCACCATGCGTGCCACGTGGTCGAGCGACAACGATTTCGAGGCTAGCAGGTCGGCAGCGCGGCGCATGCGCAGCTGTCGCAAGGCGGCCATGGGCGCACAACCCACCACGTTGGCGAAGCGCGCCATGAAGGCGGATCGGCTGAGGCTTGCCACCTGCGACAGCGAGGCCACCGAGTGGTCGTCCCCGGGGCGCGATGCCATCGCCGCGTACGCGCGCGCGATGTTGCGGTCGTGCGAGAAGGCCAGGTGGGTGAGCCACGCATGCCGCGAGCCGGCCAGGGCGCGGAAGCACACGATCAGCACCTGCTTGAGCAGGATGCTGGTCAGCACTTCGGTACCCAGGCCGGGGTTTCGCACCTCGTGCATCACGTGCTGCATCGTGGCGAGCAAGGGGCGGCCCTGCGAGGGATCGATGACCGCAGGCTGCTCGAGGAATGCAAACGGATTGCCCAGGGCGTCGCACGTGACGTGCATGTACGCGGAGATCACCGTCAGCCGGCGTCGGGCACGTGGATCACTGAGGTAAACGTCGGCGTCGGCGGCGCCCAGCCGGATGCACTGCCCAGGCGGCGCCACGATGAAGGTGCCTGGCATCAGCGACGCGGACATCAGGTGGCCGGATCGTGCCGACCCCGCCCCCGAGACGCAGCAATGCAGGGACACCGTGCCCAGCGGCGCGAGTTCCTTGTGCCGGCCGGCCGCGATGCGCGACTCGACAAACGTCGCCGGCCGCACCTGCAGGAAACGCAGGATCTGCTCCAGGCCTTCGTCGTTGACGTTGATTGGCGGACGGTGAGCCATGTTCTCAGGACCCCCGGCATCGGCGGCAGTCATACGCTGAGGCCTCGATTCGGGCTTGATCCACAGGGACTGCGCCATGACCGTCATTCGTCACATGCTTATGAGTGCCTCGTTCGCCAGCATGCTTTTGCTCAGCGGCGCATCGCTGGCTGCCACGCCCGCCAAGAGCACAGCGGACGCCGCCAGTGACAGCACCGGCACGATCCATGTGCCGAAGAACTACCACGCGACCTACGAGTATCTCGGCACCTGGTCGGTGGCGGGACAGAAGCCGGGTGCGGACCAGTTGCACGCCGTGTTTGTCTCGCCCGGTGCGGTGGCCGGCTACAAGAAGGATGGGAAATTCCCCGACGGCACGGTGCTGGTCAAGGAGGTTTACGAGGCGGCCACCGAGCCGATGACCACGGGCGCGGCGGTCAGTCACGAGAAGGCGCTGAAGGGCTGGTTCGTGATGATCAAGGACAGCAAGGACTCCCACCCGAAGAATGCGCTCTGGGGCGATGGATGGGGCTGGTCGTGGTTCGATGCCGGCGACTCGATGAAGACCACGTCCACCAACTACCACGCCGATTGCCAGGGCTGCCACGTCCCGGCGAAGGACCAGGATTGGATTTACGTGCGCGGCTACCCGGTGCTGAACAAGTAGCCCGATCGGCTCAACCTGTTTCATGGGGCGCCTCGCCGTTGATCGTTGCCCTTGCAAGTTATCGCCGTCACGCCGTCGCGCGATATCCCTCCGTCGGGTGACTGCCCGGAGCTAACCTCATGTCCCATCCCACCTCGTACCACACCGTCGACGTGCCGGACCGCGAGTCCGCCACGTCGATCAACGTCTTCTACCGGGAGGCGGGCGATAAGGACGCGCCGGTCGTGCTGCTGTTGCACGGCTTCCCGAGTTCGAGCCACCAGTACCGCGGGCTGATCAGCCGCCTGTCGGACAAGTACCGGGTGATCGCACCGGACCTGCCAGGCTTCGGTTTCTCGGATGCACCGGACGCGAAGACGTTCCGGTATACGTTCGACCGGCTGGCCCAGATCATCCAGGCGTTCACCGATGTGCTGGATCTGAAGTGCTACGCGCTTTACGTGTTCGACTACGGTGCACCGACGGGCTTCCGCCTGGCGGTGGCCCGGCCGGAGCGGGTCACCGCGATCATTTCGCAGAACGGCAACGCGTACGAAGAAGGCCTGAGCGACGGGTGGAATCCGATCCAGGCGTACTGGAAGGACCCGAGTGCCGAGAACCGGGCGAGCCTTCGCGGCTTCCTGGCACCGGGTACCACGCAGTTCCAGTACCAGCATGGCGAAAGCGACACGTCGCTCATTGCGCCGGAGAGCTACACGCTCGACCAGCATTTCCTGAATCGCGAAGGCAGCGACGACATCCAGCTGGATCTGTTCGGCGACTACAAGGCGAATGTCGCGCTGTATCCGGTCTTCCAGAGCTACTTCCGGCAGCACAAGCCGCCCTTCCTGGCGGTGTGGGGCAAGAACGATCCGTTCTTCCTGCCCGCGGGCGCCGAGGCGTTCCGCCGGGATCTGCCGTCGGCCCACGTGCAGTTCGTCGATGGCGGGCATTTTCCGCTGGAGTCTCACCTGGATGAGATCGCCGGCGCCGTGCGCGGATTCCTGGCGGACCATCTCGACCAGAAGCAAGGGCAGGCCTTGTTCGGGCCGCTCGGGCCGCAGGCCGCACCGAAGGGAGCGCAGCCCTACCTGGACGGGCTGGCGGGTGCGTTTGGTTTCGTCCCGGCCCTGGGTTACGCCCTTGCGGTTGAGCCGTCGGTGCTGGGCGCCTACGCGGGCATGTTGCAAGCCCTGGGGGCGACGAGCCTGAGCCCCGTGGGTCAGCAGGTGGCGATGGTGGCGGCCAGTCACGCGAACGCTGCTGCGTATGGCGTTGCCGTGCATTCGACCCTGGCGAAGAAACTGGGCGCGTCGGACGAGATCGTCCAGGCCCTGCGTCGTGGCGATGCGCTCGCTGATCCCACCCTGGAAGCCATTCGCCGTTTCGCCACGGCCATCGCGGTGAACCGCACCCAGGTATCCGATAGCGACGTCGCGGCATTGCAGGCCGCAGGACTCGACAAGCGGGCGGCCGTCGCCATTGCGCTGGCGGCTTCCGCGAAAACCCTGGTCAACACGGTGGCGCATCTGTCGCGCACGCCGATCGATGCTGGATTTTTACCCTGAAGCAGACGGGTCCGGACGGCAGCACGGATGGCCTATCCCATTGGTGGATAGCCATCCGGCGCAGGGGCGCGTAGCGTGAAAGGCCTTCCTTCGGAGGTCGCCATGGTCACGATATCCGTCCAGTGCAAGGACCAGAGCGCCACGGATTGCCTGAAGACAGTGGACGTCGAGACCGGCATGCCGGAACTCACGCCGGCGCAGCTGGCGGAAATCTTCAATGCGGGCGACTCACGCCCGCCGAGGAAGGGGCCCACGCCGGGCGCATTCACCCCAGACACCACCTATTTCGTGCCGGTGAATCTGGACGACACGGTGTGTGCGTCATGTTCGCGGGATCGGGCGTCTGAGATTCCGGATTTCGAGTAGCGGGCCGTACGCTGGATCCGGTATAAGCACTGGATGCAGCGACTAGAACCGTTCGGCAGGCACCGGGTCATCACGGCGTTTTTGCTCGCGCCGCTTACCCCCACCGCTGTTTTTATGCTGATCGCCGTCTGTGGCGGGCGGCTCGGTGAGGGGCTGTGGATGTCCATGATTGTGCTGCCATTGAGTTACGCGGCAGCCCTGGTTCCTGGGGTGCCGCTGTATCTGCTCGTCCGCTGGGCGCGTCTGCGTTCGGCCTGGGCCTATTGTGCGGTCGGCATCCTTTGTGCGCTGGCGGCGTCCATCGCGATCTGGTGGCCGACGTTCGCTGATAGATTTTCAGAGAACGATCTCGCGGGTTGGTCCCCTTTCTTCATGTTCGGTATCGTCGCTGGGGTACTTGGCGCGGCCTGGGGGTATGTGTTCTCGCGAGTGATGCGGGCCCGCCCGTATCAAACATCCGAAACCATCGACGGTGGCTAACCTGGATGATTCAGAAGCGCCTTGGCATCGCATTGCTTGATTAGACAATGGAGGGCACGCCATGACGCTTCCGGATGACTTCACTGAGCTGCTCCGGCAACGAGGGATTGAGTTGTGGGAGTCACATGGCGTCGCCGACATCGCCTTGTCCAGGGAAGACGCGTTGGCTGGCGTCGAAATGCTCGAGGAAGCAGGTCGAGTCATCCTCGGTGGCGACGTGCTGTTCAAGGTCGGTGAGCAGCTATCCTCTGCACTGGCGAGCTGGTCCTCGAAAAGCCTTCCTGAAGAAAGTGACACCGCGTGGGCGGCGCGTGCGGCAGCGGAAAGCAGGGCTTACATCAACGCGTTCACTGCACCGGATGGACGGCAGGCAATGTTTGCACTCGTGGTGAAGGACTGAGAGGGTTATCGCATGTCACCGACCATCGCCGCCTTTTTGGCAGTGATCTATGGCTTTGTGTATTACGTCATGGCACGAGGACTCATCGGACGAGTCATGGATGTTGATCCGGAGTACGCCGGGCGATGGACCCGGCCCACGTGGCACGCGCGGGCGGGAAACTCGTTCGCGATCTTGCAGATCCTTCTGACCATGAGCTTGCCAAAGCCGGCCTATCCGACTCCCTTGAAGTGGAGGTTATGGATTGCGCGCATCATGCTGTGGCTGTGGCCTTTCGTTCTGTTGGCCGTGCTCGTCCTCCCGGGTGCTGGCACGCGCTAGGTGTCGTTCCGTAGGTTTTGGCCTGGCTAGGATGTAATGTCAGCACGAGGGCCAGGAGCCCGGTAGCTCGCATCGGACCGTGTTGCGCCGGGCCTTCAACGTCATCGTCGCTGCGGACGACCGCTATGTCTCCTATCGACTTGACGCGCCGCCATCCGCTTTGCCGTATGCCAAATGGATTGATGGTGTGATGTCGGCACCGGCCAAGAACTGACGGCGGCTGAGGGTGGGCAGCTTTTCAGTCAGCGCCCGTCGGCGGTTCTCAGTGACAACACGCACGAGGTGCCATGCACATCTGCGCCGTCGCGCGCACTCAGCGCCAGGACCATGTCGGCTTTCGAAAACTCGATCGCCAGAACACTGCCAATCTCCGAAGCCACGGATCGTTCGATCCAACCGTGTGCGGTTAGGTTCGTCCGCAGCTGGTCTAGCGGCAGCGCGCACACGGGAGCGGCGTCGGCGGCGCGATCGGGATGATCAAACCAGAAGCGGAACCCGGGCTTCAACGTGGCCTCGCCCGCGGCGAACTGAACCCAGTAGGTCCAGCCGTGGCCCAGGTCAGGGCTGTGATAAACGGCCCAGCCGGGCTCGTTATTGGGGTCCGGGCCCAGCGTGACGTCCATCGCCTTGCCGATGCCGGCGGGAGTGAATGCCGCCGTCGACGGGGCGTTGGACAGGAAACTAAGCACACGCGCCCCGGCGTCGCGCGCCCCGGGCAGCAGCGCCGGCGAAGCGGCAGCGTTCATGGGATGGCCCTTTGCAGCATGAGGACTTAGCGGGGCGACGGGTGACGTCTCGCTGGCTGGCGTGGCACACGCCATCAGCAACGCAGTAGATAGGCCGGCGAACGCGGCGATCGTTCGCATCATCGGGGCATCATCCATGGCTCCAAGGTCAAGACCGCACCAGCGGCCGATGGGCCATCTTAGCGAAGCGGACGGCCGGCCGCACGGCGAGCGGTGCACGGTTTCGGCGAGTCGCTTTTACTTGAGACCCAGCGATTTCGCCGAAGGCCCAGCGACATCCATGACACGCTGACCGAAATCAGGGAATCCCTCATCGGGCTGCTCATCGTCGCTACCTGCATCGATCTGCCGGACGGCAACGATCTTTGCCGAAGGCACTACAACGACGTACTGGCCACCATCGCCGTTCCCCGAGAATGAGACGGCCGGGCCTGTGGTCATCTTGA
This sequence comes from Luteibacter pinisoli, assembly GCF_006385595.1. NCBI lineage: Bacteria > Pseudomonadati > Pseudomonadota > Gammaproteobacteria > Lysobacterales > Rhodanobacteraceae > Luteibacter > Luteibacter pinisoli. The sequence goes on along the minus strand of NZ_CP041046.1, from coordinate 2,515,675 downwards.
AAAGCGCGTAGGGGCCGATACCCCTGCTAACGAGTTCGTCCTTCAGAATCGTCTTGCCATCAGGTCCGAGAGCCTTGACCACGCCTTCGCGTGCACTGGCGCCGTCGTCGAAGTGGGTTCCCTGAAGGCCCTTTTGAAGCTTGGCTATCGTACCTTCCGACACGCCGCTCTTGCGCAGCCGGTCCATCGAGGCAGGGGCGTAGTCGAAGTGTTGATAGGCCGGGTCGCGCCACCACAGGAGCCCCATCTCATCGTCGTGCTGCGGCTTCAGAAGCTCATCGACCATGGCGGCGGGCAACAGCTGCTTTCCCTGCCACTGACCCTTATCGAGGATCAGCTGCCCCAGCTTGCCCAGATCCTCGGCGGTAAGAGGAAGACCACTCATTGCGTACGGATGGCCGGTCTTGTCCCTCTCCCACGGCCCTGGGTGAATACCCATCGGCTTGAACAGGCCCTCACTGAAGAAGGTGTCCATGGGCTTGCCGGAGGCTTTCTCGATGATGCCAGCGAGAAGGTTGACGGCCTTGTTGTTGTAGTTCGGATTAGTGCCCGGTTTGCTGACAATCTCTGCCGCCAGGGCGAGCTGGATAGCATCCGGCGCCGGATAAACCTCGACATCCGTCCGCGGGAAGTTCTGCATGCCGGACGTGTGGTTCATCAGCATGCGGAGGGTGATCGTGGCCTTCTGGCCTTGCAGCCATTCCGGGTAGAAGTCGGCGACCGGCTGGTCGAAGGACTTTATCTTTCCGTCCGCCACCAACTGCGCGATGCCGAGGGCCACCACGGACTTCGTCACCGACATCAGTTCGATCGGCCCCGGTGCCTTTCCGCCTTTGTAGTAATGGCCGATTTCGTGCCCGTCCTGCCAGATCACCATGGCATCGCTGTGCGTAGCCTCACTGCGTTTGAGCAGTTCGGCGAGGGCAGTCTTTTGCGAAGGGGAGGAGGGCGCGGCGAAGGCCGGCGCGGTAACGAAGAAGCCCATCAGGGCTACGGCAAGCACGTTGCGCATCAAGTCACTCCTTGGACAGGCTGGAGACGCTAAGTGGCACGCCGAAACCTGTCAATGGGCCACTCGCCATGGCGGGGTGCACGACAGGGCGGTTTCTTCCTCGACCCGGCAGAGGCCATAGCGCTAGGCTGCTTGCCTGTTTTCCAGCGGACACCCCCGTGGAACTGCGCCACTTGCGTTACTTCATCGCCGTTGCCGAAGAAGGCAGCGTGACGCTGGCCGCGGAGCGGCGCCTATTTACCTCGCAACCGTCCCTGAGCCGCCAGCTCAAGGATCTGGAAGACGAGGTCGGCACCCAGCTGATGGTACGAAGCCCCAAGGGGATCGAGCTGACGCCGGCTGGCCGCGCGTTTCTTGAACATGCTCGCCTCGCCCTGGCCCAGGTGGACGCGGCACGTGACGCCGCGCGCCGCGCAGGGCCATCGACCACCACCTTTGCCCTCGGCTTCCTCACCGGCGAGGAAGTGGCGTGGATGGGCAAGGCAATGAAGCTGCTCCGCACGGAACTGCCACGGATCGAGGTCACCATTTCCAGCCAGCACTCGCCGTACCTGGCCGAAGGCCTGGTCCAGGGCAAGCTCGACGCGGCATTCCTCCGTGCCGAGGAAAACATGCCGGAGCTGGAATTCATCCCCGTGTCCCGCGAACCGCTGCGCATCATCATGCCAAGCGACCATCCGCTGGCCGAAAGTGAGCAGGTCGATATCAAGGACATCGCTAATGAAGTCTTTATCGGCCTGTCGGATGTCGCCACGCCACTGCGACGCACCGTGGAGCGCTATCTCGCCGACAACGGCCTCGACATCCAGCCGACGCACCGTGTCGACAACCTGACCCAGGCCATGTCCCTCGTCTCGTCCACGCGTGGCGTAGCGTTGCTGCCCTCGTATGCGGAGGCCTTCCTGCCCTGGTCAGTCACCAGTCGGCACCTCGCGGGAGAGACGCCGTCCGTGCAGCTTTGCCTGGGCTACCGTCGTTCCAGCCAGTCGCCCATCCTGCGTTACTTCCTGAGCCGCATTGCCGAGATATCCGAGGTGCCGGAGGGAGAGGTGCTTGATGACTGGGCCGGTTCCCATCGGCCTCACAAGGCGTAGCTCCACCCTAGTCATCCCATTACGGCCTGCCGGTCCGTAATGACCGGACGACTGTGTCCATACAGCCGCCCCCCGCTGGCCCCCATACCTGTCCGTGAGCGGGATACCCGCGACACACCTGAAGGACACGGACATGAGCCACACAGACGTCGGTACGCTGTTTTCCCCGTTCAAGCTCGGCGCCATTGAGCTCCGCCACCGCGTGGTGCATGCGCCCACGACGCGCCTGCGCGCCGACGAGGACCTGTCGCCCAGCGACATGATGGTTACGTACTACGGCCAGCGCGCTTCGAAAGGGGGCCTGATCATTACGGAATCCAGCCATCCCAGTTTTGACAGCCGCGGCTATATCGGCGCGCCGGGCATCTATACCGACGCCCACACCCGCGCGTGGGCCCGCGTCGCGGATGCCGTGCACGCCAAGGGCGGCAAGATCGTGATGCAGCTCGGCCACGACGGGCGCCAGTCACACGCCAGCCTGAGCCATGGCAATGCGCCGATCGCGCCCTCCGTGGTTCCCTACGAGGGCGTGGCGCTCACCGCCGAAGGCTGGGTGCCCGTGAGCCCGCACCGGGCCATCGACATCAAGGAAATCCCCGGTCTCGTCGAGTCCTTCCGCCTGGCGGCCGAACGCGCCAGGGACGCAGGCCTTGACGGCGTGGAGCTTCACTCAGCCAACGGCTACCTCTCCGACACCTTCCTGCAGGACGGAACCAACCACCGCACGGATGCCTACGGTGGCTCCATTGAGAACCGCGTGCGTTTCCCGCTGGAGCTTACCGAAGCGTTGATCGGCGTGTTTGGCGCGGATCGCGTGGGCGTGCGGGTGTCGCCGTCGGGGACGTGGGGTGGGATTTCCGATTCGAATCCGGAAGCGCTTTTCCGGCATTTCGCCGAGCGCCTCAACGCCTACGGCCTCGCGTACCTGCACGTGATCGAGCCCCGCGTGAGCGGTGTCGAAACCATCGACGAGCACACGGCGCCGGTGGCCTCGGAGTTCCTGCGTGGCGTCTTCAAGGGGCCGATCATTGCCGCGGGTGGCTTCAAGCGTGAGAGTGCCGAAGCGATTCTGCGCAAGGGTGATGCTGACCTGGTTGCCTTCGGCCGCTACTTCACCTCCAACCCGGATCTGCCGGAACGCTTCCTGCACAACCATCCGCTGACGCCGTATGTGCGTGATGCGTTCTGGGGCGGTAGCGAGCTGCATTACACGGACTTCGCGCGATTTGCGGAGGAGGGCCTTGCGGCGTAAGCCAAGGTGCGAAGGGCGGTCCCCGGTGGGCAACGTGGCGGCGCCCCCGGTTGCCTGCTAGATTCCGTCGAGCGCTGTTTCTGGACCATCGGGGCCATCAGGGCCCACCGACACGGAGAGAGGGATGCCCCATCGCAACGGAGTTCTCCATTTAGTCGTTCTCGCTGAGCTCGTCTGCGCGGTCTACGCCACCTCGCTAAGCGCGAAGACGTCGGACAGGGCCCTGCCAGCCAAGGCCGATGGCTCGAAGTTCTCCGGCGACATCGGCCCCGACACGAAGTCACAGCTCGATGGCAAAGTCGTCATCACCCAGGGCTCGCTTAAGATCACGGGCACCCACGCGGATATCTACACGGGCCACGATGGCGAGGTATCACGCGCCGTGGTGACCGGCGAGGCGGCACACATCGAGCAACTAGACGACCAGAATCTGCTGACGAAGGCCGACGCCAACACCATCGACTACACGGTGGACACGGGGATGGCCGTGCTGACCGGCTCAGCGCACGCCCAAAAGCAAACAGGCGGCGAGGTCGCAGGTGATGTCCTTCACTACGACGTGGGCACCGGCAAATTCGAAGCCTCAAGTACCGGTGCGTCGTTGGTGCATGTCACGTTTTATCCGAAGTCCGGGGCGCCTGCGAAGTCGGGTGACTGACGTGATCGCCCTCCGAATTTGACGTCGCACATGTTTCTGGTGGCTACACGATGGCGCCACCTACAAATCACGTCGAACCACCCTACAGACAACGCCAACAAACATTTGCTAGTGTCGTCTCGTTGCCCGCGCACACGTGAAGCGCTCCGCGCAGGCAACCACCGCCCAAGGCGGTGAAAGTCGCGGGCCAGAGGTGTTAGAGCACCCCTGACCCGCTAACCAAACCAACTGAGAAAGAGTTGATTATGGCTACCCCTGATCATACGGCACCTGCTCGCCCGCCGAATCCCCCCGGCGACACCTCACCGGTCCACGGGCCGCCTGCATAAGCCGCAGGCACGGTTGAAGAACCGCGGCGAGGCCGTGTTTTGAGGTAATTCTTGATCGAATGAGGCAGGCATCACGCCTGGTGCACCTCATGGACGGTCATCGTCGCACCCACTTCGTCAATCAAGCCACCCGGCGCCCGGACACGGGCATCCGGTGAACCCGCGACCCTATGGTCCGTGGCACGGCAGGCGCTTGTCTGTCGTGCCACGTTAGAACGCGATGTGGCGACTAAAGGAAGAGAGTGATGGACACACGAAGCGGAGGCCTGGAGCCAGGCGATACCGAAGGGACTGTAAATAAAAGCCCGTCAACGCATGAACTGCTCAATGAAGCCACCCTGTGGTTGCAGTACTCACGAGGTGTCACTTCGATGCTGGCGGACCTGCTCCACGAATCGGATGAGGTGGACTGCGGCCAGCTTGCCCTCGCGCTCGAGGCCGTTGCGGCGATGACCCTTATCGGTACGCAACATCTCAACGAGGCGCATGCCCAGGCCCACTGGGATGGGACCATGTGTGGTGTAGGGTAACCGTGCCGGGACACAGGGAGATTCAATCGCATGACACCTTCTGCGCATATGAAGATTGACGAGGCCCGCCGCTCGTTCTTTGTAGAAACCGAGGGCGCCCCCGACGGCTTTGCCAGGCCAGGCTGGCGGGGCGCCGTGCTCTACCGTGACGCCTACGACAGATACCGAATGCCTCGCTTGCTTTGGGATGCCCTTCGCGAAGCGGGTGGGCCTGGATGTTGGTGGATCAGCGGCTACGGCACATTGACCGAGTCAGAGCCTGATGCTCGGGCTTTCTGGTTCGAATGGGATGCGTTCGCCGAAATGCCAGCCAATCCCGCGGACGTATCGTCCGAATGGGTCGCCTATAACGATGCCCAGACCATCGCGGTCCTGGCGGAATTCGATGTCACCGTGGTCGGTGCCGTGAACTCGGTGGCTGACGACATCGACCGGCTGCTAGCGGCATCCGATACGAGCCTGAGGAAGCTTACGCACATCGACTTTCCGGTGCACGATCGTTTGGCTGGCTTTATCCGATCCGTCATCAAATGAGCCTTTTCGGTGTAGTGCGCCTGTCAGCCAGCCTTACCCAGAAACCGCAGCCAACGCCGCCTCCCGGCCTCAGACGCATAAATCGCAAGCGCAGGGACGGTGACGTAGGCACTGGTGCCCCTCGGTTCGCCTTGCCCGATCGTGAAGTGGCCAGACCAGCGCGCCGTCCTTTCCCGTACACCTTGCAATCCGAACGACAGAGGTTTGTTAGTCGCCCCTGGGGCTAATCCCACACCGTCGTCGCTCACTTCGATGTCGAGATGGAGCTTGCCAAACCGAACGTTGACGCAGACGGAGTTGGCGTTCGCATGCTTTCGCACATTGCGGATAAGTTCCAGTACGATCGCATTGAGATCGTCTTCGGCTTCTGCCCGGATGGGCTGCTCCTCGCCGTCGACAGCGACGACGCCCTCGATATCGGTATCCGCGAGGCATTCGTTCAGTGCGGCGCGCAAACGCATGATCAGCGATGTGGATGGCCTGGGGACGGTGCGGAGATCCACGATCCGTTGTCGTCCTTCGGCCATGGCCTGTTCGGCCACGCGAAGGGCGCGCTCAAGGTGATCACGAACGGCGCCGTCCTTGATCGCGTTGGCGGCCACGCGAACATAAAGAAGCACCCCGTGCAGGCCTTGCAGCACCGTGTCATGCAGCTCGCGGGCGATGCGCTCGCGCTCCATGACGCGCGCCAGCAAGACCGTGCCAAGAACCCGCAGGCGCCAGGCATAGAGCAGGTAGAGCAGGGCCATGACAACCGCCGCGCAGAGCAGCGCAAACCACGCGGACTGGTAAAAGTACGGCGCGATGCGGAACGACACGCGTGCGGGGAGGGTGGACCAGACGCCGTCCTCATTGGCAGCGAGTACCTCGAAGGTGTAACTGCCGGGCGCAAGGTTCGTATATGTCGCCTCCCGTATGTTCCCGACGTCCCGCCACGTGTCATCCACCCGCGTGAGTCGATAGCGGAACCGTGCGCGTTCGGGAATGGAAAGGACGGGGGCCGTATAGCGGAACTCAAGACGTGTGGTGCCAGCGGCCAACTCCTCACCCGGCTCAAGTGTCCTGCCGTTGACCGCAAGGACAGTCGCATCGGGGGTACGGGGGTTTGGTGTGAGGTGCGCCGGGTCGAGCCCCGCCACCCCCGTGTCTGACGCGACCCACAGCCGCCGGCCAACGCCAGGGATGAGGGAGGGGGCCGGGACCGCGTCGCGCAGGCCCGGCCAGCCATCACGCTCGTCAAGGTGCTGCGCTGGCACCGCGTACGTGGCGTCTGCCCACCATCGCTTCATCTCGCCCTCCGCGACACGGTAAAGGCCGTCGGCCGCGTTCACCCACAGGTCGCCATTCGCCTGCTCAATGATCCCGGTGCCTAACCGCACCACATGGCCGCCAGCAAAGAGCAACGAGCGTGCAGGCTTCCCCGGCGCAAAGAACTGTACGCCATGGTCGCCAGTCAGCCAGACGCCGTCCTGGCGTGGCCACAGCGCGATGACCTGTCCGACAGTGATGCCCGTGGCGCCGGTGTAGACCGTCGCAAGAGTTCCATCATCCTCAAGGGCCGCAACCGTGTTGTCGTCATAACCAAGCCACAAACCATGGTCGGCACGAGGGGCAATCGCACGGAGATTCTTTTCCTTTCCCGGAAGGCCTGCGTCCTTGCCAAAAGGCATGATGCTCCCCCCGCCCAGGCGAAAGGCCTGCCGAAACGCCAACCATACCGAGCCGTCGCGCCCCTCGGCTAGCGCACGCACCTGCCTCGGCATATCCGTGATCGCCGCGGGAAGCGGCTCGACCTTGATGTCCTGTCCGTCGATCCGCAGCAGCCCCTGGTCCGACGTCATCAGGACGCTGCCGTCTGGGTCCGTTGCGATGGCGCTTGTCTGCTTTCCGGCCTGTGGCCATGGCTTGGGGGCCGGTCCGAATTCGGTCAATCCACTTTGGGAAGCAACCCACAGGTGGTCCTTCCCGTCGGCGGCGATCGCCGGCTTGTACGTGTCCGGAGGTAGATCGACCGGTTCAAAGCGGCCCCGCCTGAACTGGTCGATGCCATTGGGGGTCGCCACCCAGAAGGCGCCCTCACGGTCCTTGAAGACCGCGAGGGCGGACGCGCCGGTTAGTCCGTCTTTCCCACTGTATGTCTCGACCACGGGTTGGCCGGTCGCTGGGCCATTCCCTGGCCAGATGATGCGCACCACGCCAGAGTTCGCACCGCACCACATGACGCCCTCATCGTCGATGACCTCGTCGGCGAGCTGGTCGTCCGGGCGCCACAGGCCACCCGCGCGGCCAAGTTGCGCAGCACGGTAATCGGCGACGGTCCGTAGTTCGAAGGTCGAAGCGCCTGGTGCCTTCCGTAGGGCGCTCTTCTCGCGCAGGAGCCAGATGGACTGGTCGGGAGCGACGAATCCCTGCTGGATATACGCCCTTGGTTCGGGCTCGGTCGTTGGAAATCGTTCCCATTGGGTGCCTGTGAACCGATACAGCCCGCTCGTGCGCACGGCCCACAGGACACCGTCCCTGGTGCGGGTCAGGGATATGACCGTTCCGGAGCCATCGGCTTTCGGAAATACCTGCGCCTTGCCGTCGGCCATTCGGGTGATATAGCCATTCCGGTCCCCGACCCACAACGCGCCATCGGGTGTCGCGAGAAGCGACATGATCTGGGGATGGGGCAACAGGGGGCTGAGGCTGCCGTCGAAGATGACGCCGTCGAACTTGAACAGGCCCGTCGGGCCGCCGAGCCACAGGTATCCGTCCCGGTCCTGCGTCATCGCCCAGACACCGGCGGGGGCCCCCGCGCTTGCTGGGAAAGCGCGGTGAATGAGCTGGCGGATCGGACGGTAGGCGGGGGGAGGTGGAGCGTCTGCGGCGGCAGTTGATGCGTACACGAGCACGAGCAGACCGCATACGGCCAGCAGGTGCTTCAGCGTTCGACGCATCGATCTCCCCCGGACAGTTTCAAGCCATTGTGACCACCGTTCCCTGGGAGGTCCAGCAGTGCGTGCGTAGCTCAACCGTCATTGGCGGAGCAGACGCCAGCCCTCGCTCGTCAGCAGGTCGTGCGTCTCGGGATTGTCGCGCATGTAGTCGGCGACAAAATCGCAGGAAGGCTCGACCAGGCAGCCCTGCAACCGCGCCTGGGCCAAGGCCACCCGCAAGAGCTGGATGCCGACCCCGTTTTCGATCAGGGCCTGGGAAATATCGACACGGAAGAAGTGCAGCACACGCCCGTTCCGTTCATACCAGGCGCTCGCGCACTGCTGGCCGAGTTCGGCGACGAAGCGCCCTTCGTTGGGTGCATCCCTGATGACGATGTCCGCTGCCATGCACGCGCCAAAAAGGGGAGCCGGAACCCCGGCGACTGCAAAATCCTAGCGCGTGGTCCAGAGGCAGGCTTGCACTTTTGGCGTCACGCCCGATCGTCCAATGCCCATGCCTGTATGGAATGCCCGCCATGTCACAGTCCTGCTAAGCAAGGCTGCTTTCGGCGCGTACCATGCGCGACATTCCCTATCGCAGGCATTCCACCATGTCCTCACCCACAGAACGTGCAAAGGGCCCCGGTCGGGGCACCGTGTTTGCCATGGCGCTCGCCGCAGGCCTTGCGGTTGCGTCTATCTACTATAACCAGCCGATGCTGGGCATCATGGCCAATGCCTTCCACGATGCGCGCATCAGCGGATGGATTCCTACGCTGACCCAGCTCGGCTATGCCGCAGGCCTGCTATTCCTGCTTCCGCTGGGTGACATGCTCGAGCGCCGGAAGCTCATCGTTGTTCAATTCGGTGTGCTCGCCCTGGCCCTCGTCGTCATGGCCATCGCCCCGGGCCTGGCCGTGCTCGCCCTGGCATCGGTACTCGTGGGCGCGTCAGCCACGGTGGCCCAGCAGATCGTGCCGTTTGCGGCTATCCTCTCCGCGCCCGAAAAGCGGGGTGCGGCCATCGGCACCGTTATGAGCGGACTGCTCACCGGCATCCTCCTCAGCCGCACGCTCGCCGGCATGGTCTCGAGCATGTCGGGATGGCGGGCGATGTTCTGGCTGGCCGTGCCGCTGGCACTGGTGGGTGCCGTGCTCATGGCGCGCAGCCTCCCGGCGCATCACCCGGCAAAAAAACTTCGCTACAGCGACCTGCTAGGCTCGCTCATCCACCTTTGGCGTGGTGAGCCGGCATTGCGCCGCGCAGCCATCACGCAGGCGCTTCTGTTTGCTTCGTTCTCGGCATTCTGGACGACCCTCGCGCTTCGCCTGGCCGAGCCGCCGCTCCATCTTGGTGCGGCCTCTGCGGGCCTGTTCGGCATTGTCGGGGCCGTGGGCGTTGCCATGGCGCCAGTGGCAGGCCGCGTGGCCGACCGTCGCGGCCCGGCGCCCGTCATCGCCCTGGGCGCGGCGGCGACGATGGCGGCCTGGCTCGTCTTCGGGTTCTGGCCGGGCCTCCTTGGCCTCATCATTGGCGTTGTTGTGCTCGACTTCGGCGTGCAGATTGCCCTTGTGTCCAACCAGCACCTGATTTACGGCCTGCACCCGGAATACAAGAGTCGGCTGAACACGCTCTTCATGACCACGATGTTCGTGGGCGGTGCGCTCGGTTCGATGGCGGCAGCCACGGCGTGGGGCCATGGGGGCTGGCGGGGTGTCTGTATGCTCGGTGGCGTGTTGCCTGTGGGTGCCTTGCTTCTCAGCCTTGTCCGGCGACGTGCCCGGCAGGCCCCGCAGGCGCATTGAGGGGGTGGGTGTCGTCGGGGTGCATCAAGGCCTCGACGAACGCGGCAAAGGCCCTGGCCTTGGCACCGGGCAGCCGTCCTGCGGGGTAAACGGCCCAGAGCGAAATGTCCCCGAACGACCAGTCGGGCAGCAGCGCGACGACATCGCCGCTGCCCAGCTCTGCCTCCACCACCCAGCGCGATGTCACCGAAATGCCGATGCCAGCGAGCACCGCAGCCCGCAGACCTTCGGCGGCGGTGACGTGGAGGGGCCCGTCAACCACGACCTCCTCGGTGCGTCCGCCGCGGGAGGCAGTCCATTCACGAGAAAGGCCGCCATGGGCATACGTGATCACCGCATGCCGGCTGAGGTCGGCGAGCGTCGCCGGAGCGCCGTGGGCATCGATGTAGGCGCGCGATGCGACAGGTACGCGTTCGGTCCGCGCAAGCACCCGCGCCGTCATTTCCGAGTCGTCGAGCGTGCCAATGCGAAGCGCAAGATCCATTCCCTCCCGCAACAGGTCGAGAGGGTGGTCGTCCTGGATCATCTCCACATGGAGTCCAGGATGCGCCGCGAGAAACTGGGGCAGGCGGGGAATGATCCGCATGCGGCTGAAGGTTACGGGCACAGTCACGCGCAGTCGGCCCGTCAGTGCCGCCTGCTCGCCACGCGCCGCTTGCTCGGCTTCACCCAGGTGCGACAGGGCAAGCCTGGCGTGTTCATGGAACGCGCGCGCGGCATCGGTCGGAACGAGGCCGTGCGTGTTCCGCAGGAACAACCTGACCTGGAGGCGCTCCTCGAGCTGCGCAATGATCTTTGATACCGCGGGCTGGCCGAGGTCGAGGCGTCGCGCCGCGGCGGAAAAGGATCCGGTATCCATCACGGCATCGAACACCTGCAAGGAAGCGAAACGGTCCATTGGGGTCATCCTCTCACTGCGCGCCGCGGTCCAGCGGTGGGTTCTGGCGATCACGAGTGTGCCTGAGTGCGGATCACCTTTCTGCTATCCGGCCGCACGAGAATTGCACAGACTCATACCATCACACCCATGGTATCGTCCCATGCTGCTGCGCTCCTTCATTCGGCGTCATCCCGTATACGCAACGACAGCGCTGCTTGCGGCGCTGGACGTCACCTCCGTCGCCCACGCCGATGACACATCGGCAGGTTTTTTCAGGATGCCGCTCGGCAAGATCACCGTCGTGGCGCTCTCCGACGGGCGTTTTATGCTTCCCGCATCACAGTTGATGGTCGAGCCGAGGAAGGGGGAAGTGGCGGGCGCGCTGGCGAAGGCCCATCTCGATGACGGGGTGCCGACCTCGGTCAATGCCTTCCTCATCGACACCGGTGACAAGCGGATCCTTATCGATACGGGATCCGGGGCGTTCCTCGGCGCAACGCTCGGTGAGGTCGGCCAACACCTGAGGGCCGCAGGCTACCGCGCCGACCAGGTTGACGAAGTGCTCATTACACATCTCCATGCCGATCATGTCGGCGGACTCATCGATCATGGCAGGATGGTGTATCCGAATGCGACGGTGCGGGTCGATGCTCGCGAGCAGGCGTTCTGGGAAGACCGTGGAAACGCTGGCAAGGTCGATGCCTCGGTCAAGGCCACCTTCGATGCCGTCGCCACCGCCCTGAAGCCCTACGAAGCCGCCGGACACGTCAAACCCTTCAAGGCGGGCGACACCGTCGGCCCAGGCATCACCGCACTTGACGAACCGGGGCATACGGCGGGCCACACAGGCTACCGCGTCGAGAGCGATGGCAAGGTGCTGCTCGTCTGGGGAGATCTCGTCCACCTTGCAGCCGCGCAGTTTCCTGATCCCAAGGTCACGATTCATTTTGACAGCACGCCCGCCGACGCGATCCATACGCGTGAGAAGGCCCTCGCAGCGGCCAGCAAGGCGGGCTACCTCGTGGCCGGCGCTCACATCGCCTTCCCAGGTATAGGGAGAGTGGCGCGAGGCGGCACCGGCTTTAGCTGGATTCCAGTCGGGCCGGTCAGCGTGAATCACGCAAGCCCTCAACCATGAGCAATCCAGCAGCGATAGCCACCGTAAGGACCCCGGCGGCAGTCACTGAAGCAAGGGTGGCCGCCACCAGGTCGAACGACGCGGAAGCACCTGCCCGCATCACACCAAGGGCGCCGATCATCCCGCGAAATGCGTACGAGCCCGGTACCAGAGCGACCACTCCGGGAAACGCGAACGCCGTCCAGGGCAGTCTCATCGAGCGGGCTAAAAGCACGGCAAGAATACCTGCCGCGAATGAGCCGACAGCGGTCCCCGTCGTAAGGTCGCCGCCAAGGCTTACCGCGACGGTCCGCAGGCCATGTGCGAGCGCGCCGCATGCCGCGATTCCCGCGATGGCCCTCGACGGCGCATTGAAGGAGATGGCGAATCCGAGCGCTGCCATACCCGCAAACAGGAAATCCCACGGGATGCTGACGCTCCCTTGCTGCATGACATCAGGAAGATCCAGCTGCCACATAACGCTCGCTGCGGCCAGGCCTGTCGCAATGGCCATCACGATCATGGCGCCGTTCGCAAGCCGTGCGACACCCATGGCGGCGTGTCCATGAAAGACATCGCGCAACCCGTTTATGAGTGGTACGCCCGGAACGAGGACCATTCCAGCGGCGACCGCAGCCATTGACGGATTCACGCCGAGGTAGTGCAGCGGTGCGATGGCGGTTGCCGCGCTGGCTGCCGCGGTTACCGCAGCAACGCCCACGGGCAACATTCCCAGCTTCGGCAACGCCCGGCGCATCAGCGCGTTGAGCACGCCGGCACCCAGGGCCGCACCCACGACATAAGCGTCGGCCCCAAACAGTCGCGCGAGCGCGGCAGCGCTGCCGCCCACCGCCATGACCGTCATCCACTCCGGGTAGGTCGGCGGCCGACGCTCTAAGTCGTCGAGGCGCTTGTCCGCGTCGGACGTACCGCACGCCCCTGTGTTGAGGCCGTGTACCAGCACCTCGAGGCTGGAAAGGCGCCCGACGTCCACGCCGAGTGCCCCCATGCCGTGTCCAACGCGCACCTGATAGGCGTCACCATCACCAAGCATGAGAAGCAGGCGTTCGCTGCCGATGATGAGTTGTGCGGTCATCGCCCACCTGTTCGAGATGGCCTCGATGGACCTACGCGTGTCCTCGCTGTCGGCACCCGCCTCCAGAAGGAGCCTGGCGAGCCTCAGGAGCAGGTGGGCCCTGGAGTCCAGGCTCCGCTGTAAAGCCTCAGGCATCGACGTTGTCGATCTTCAGGATGGTTGCGGTCGCTGCCCGCGTGGCATCGCAGGCCGCGGCGTCCTGAATCAGGTCGATGCCATACGTTGGAAAAATCGTCCTCAGTTTTGGAAGCCACTCCGCCTCGGTCAGGCGTTCGGCAAAGCATGCGTGCAGGACCTGTACGGCGATGGCGGCAGCGGTTGATGCACCGGGCGAAGCGCCTAGTAGAGCAACAAGCGATTTGTCTGCAGCGGCCACGAGCTCCGTGCCGAAGACCAGTTTCCCGCCATGATCATCTGCGTCTGGCTTGATAATCTGGACACGCTGGCCCGCAACGGCTTCCTTCCACTGGGAGCGCTGGGCTGTTGGATAAAACGCCTGCAGCATTTCAAACTGGTGATGCGTGCTTTGTAGGACCTGGCCGATCAGGTACTCCTCAAGGGCCACATTCGCTTTGGCCACGGAGAGCAGCGGCTGGATATTGCTGGCGGTCACGGACTCGAACAAATCAGTGTGGGAGCCGTGCTTGAGGAACTTGGTTGAGAATCCTGCATAAGGGCCGAACAGCAAAGACGTCTTCCCATCCACGATGCGGGTATCAAGATGCGGCACTGACATGGGCGGCGAACCTGAGGACGCCTTGCCGTACACTTTGGCGTGATGCTCAGCGGCAACGCCTTCGACATCGCACCGCAGCCAGATGCCGCTCACCGGGAATCCGCCATAACCCTTCGCTTCCGGAATGCCTGACTTTTGCAACAGCGAGATGGCCGCCCCGCCGGCACCAATAAACACAAAGCGGGATGAGACGGTCCGGATGACACCGTCGGTTGTGCTCCTGAACGTCACGGCCCAGTGTTTGTCGTCATCCCGCTCCAGGGCCAGGACTTCGGAGTTGTACCTGATTTCGATCGACTCTTTCCCCAGATGCTGGATGAGCAGGCCGGTCAAGGCTCCGTAGTCGACATCGGTGCCGGTGACGAGACGCGTTGCGGCGACCCTCTGCGCCGGATCACGTCCTTTCATGACCAGCGGTGCCCATGTGGCAATCTGCGCATGATCTTCGGTGTACTCCATGCCCCGGTAGCAGTGATGCGCGCTCATGGCGGCATGGCGCGCCTTGAGGAACGTGACGTTCTCGTCGCCCCAGACGAAGCTCATGTGAGGGCAGGGATGGAGGAAGGCCCTGGGGTCAGGGATGGCGCCCGCTTTGACAAGATGGGCCCAGAATTCCCGGGAGACATCAAACTCGGTGTTAACCTTCAAGGCCTCAGAAATGTCAATGCTTCCATCGGCAAGCTGGGGGGTGTAGTTCAACTCGCAGTTCGCGGCGTGTCCCGTTCCCGCATTGTTCCAGGCCATCGAACTTTCCAGCGCACAGTCCTCGAGTCGCTCCAGGACCATCATCTTCAGCGCGGGCTCGAGTGCATGGAGCAATGCCCCGGTTGTTGCACTCATGACGCCAGCGCCGATGAGCAGCACGTCGACGGACGGGGAGGTTTTGGAATTCATGCTCCGTGTACCTTTTTCGTGAAGTGGAGTGCAGAGCCCGTGTCGTACACGACGTAAGCCCTGCGCCAGGGCTGGTCGCCGATGAGGCGCCAGCGGTGACCCGTCCCGCTGTCGTCCTGGGCTATGAGCACATCGCCCGGGTTGACGACAAACGTCGCTCCGGACTTGACCTCAAACTCGACGTTGCCGGCGAGCGTGAGCACGAACTGCGGTTGCGGGTCTTGATGCCACTCGAAAGAGCCGCCCGTTGTGGTTTCCTGGAAGGACAATTCATGGACGGCGATGGGCAAGCCGGACGCACGCCCGTGCAGGCCAACACCTATGTCAAGTTCCCCCTCCTCGAAGACCGAGTTGCCATCGGTTCCGGTCCAGAGCCTTACGCATCGAATCATCGTCTCGCTCCTTTATGCGCCGGCGAGACCGTGGCCGACCATGTCAATCGGGCGAATGGTCTTGTCAAAGGTCGCTTGATCCACCAGGCCTGAGGCGAGCGCGGCCTCTTTCAGGGTTGTTCCGTCAGCCACGGCCTTTTCCGCGATATGCGCAGCATTCTGGTAGCCGATGAGGGGAGACAGGGCCGTGACCAGCATGACGCTGCCCGCGACGTACTGCGCGATTTTCTCGGGCACAAGTTGCGTGCCCTCGACCGAGAACTCACGGAACCTGTCACATCCGTCGGCCAGGATTCGTATGGAATGCAGGATGTTGTTGATGATGACGGGGCGCATCGCATTGAGCTCGAAGTTACCTTGGCTCCCGGCAATGGCAACAGCGCTGTCGTTTCCAAGAACCTGGATGGCAATCATGACCATCGCCTCGCACTGCGTCGGGTTCACCTTTCCCGGCATGATCGAGGATCCAGGCTCATTGTCCGGAAGTTTCAGTTCACCGAGCCCGCATCGCGGGCCCGATGCGAGCCAGCGCATGTCATTGGCGATTTTCATCAGCGCGACGGCAAGTCCCCGAAGCCCTGCTGAGGCACGCACCATGGCATCCAGTGATCCCTGCGCCGTAAACTTGTTCGGCGCAGTCACGAACGGCTTTCCCGTCAGTTCGGCAATCCTGGCGGCCACGTCTACGGAGAATCCCGGAGGCGCATTCAAGCCAGTGCCGACCGCCGTACCGCCCACGGCCAGCGCGTAGAGGCCGCTCCGTGTTTGCTGGATGTCGTCGATGCACGCCCGGAGCTGTCCTGCCCAGCCGTGCCACTCCTGACCGACCGTCAGCGGTACGGCATCCTCAAGGTGCGTACGGCCGATTTTGACGACGGCCATCCAGTCGTCCGCTTTCCGTTCAATAACGCCAATGAGCGCGTTGACCGCAGGGACGAGCTGCTCGTCGATGGCCATGACGGTTGCGACGTGCATGGCCGTGGGGAAGGTGTCGTTCGATGACTGCCCCATGTTGACGTCGTCGTTAGGGCCGACGGGCTGCTGTGTCCCGAGTTCGCCGCCGAGCAGTTGAATGGCACGGTTGGACAGGACTTCGTTGACGTTCATGTTCGACTGCGTGCCTGAGCCGGTCTGCCACACATACAGTGGGAAGTGGATGTCCAGCTTTCCGCCGATCGCCTCGTCTGCCGCCTGGACGATAGCGTCACGTTTCCAGCCGGGCAGGCGGCCTGCCGTTGCATTGACCAGTGCGCAAGCCTTCTTCACGAATCCGTACGCGTGATAGACCTCAACCGGCATCTTGTCGCCGCCGATGTTGAAATGGTGCAGGGACCGCTCGGTCTGCGCGCCCCAATACCGGTTTGCTGGCACAGACACCATGCCCATGCTGTCGAATTCTTCCCTGGTACCTGTGGCCTCAATGCCAATCGGTATGGCGCGCAATCGGGGGATGTCGCTCACATGCATCTCCTCTGCTCTCATGAAGATCACCGCTATGCGCGGCGAATGGCGTTGCGGATTTCAAGCGTGATTTATACCAAGGAGGGGTAGCCGTTCGACTTGCAAGGAGCGACCGTTCAACCGGTGACAATTAACCTATAGCCGCCACTTTTTCGGGTGATAGCGTGAACGGTTCCGTAGTTTTTGCGCCAACGACGCGCGCTGTTAAGGGAACAAACGTCCTATATCGAGCTCGCTCAAGACGATACGTTGAAGCTTCTCTATGACTGCAGTCGATGCGCAATGAAACACCACACCGTCAGGGCCAACGGCATCCGCCAGCATTTCATCGACGCCGGTGAGGGTTCGCCGGTTGTCCTTCTCCACGGATTCCCCGAAACCAGTTACGCCTGGCGCCACCAGATTCCTGTATTGGCGCAGACGTATCGCGTCATCGCACCGGATCTACGTGGCTACGGCAAGACTGACAAGCCGGCAACGGGCTATGACAAGCGCAACATGGCGAAAGATCTTGTCGCGCTGCTCGACCAGCTCGGCATCGGACGCATCGCGCTCGTCGGTCACGATCGTGGTGCGCGTGTCGCGACGCGTTTTGCCAAGGACCACCCGGAGCGTCTCGACCGGCTCGTGGTCATGGACAACGTGCCCACCCGCATTGTCGCCCAGTCAATGAATGCAAAGGTCGCCAGGGCCTACTGGTTCTTTGCCTTCCACCAGGTGCTCGACTTGCCGGAGGCGCTCATTTCAGGGCGCGAGGATGTCTGGTTGCGTCACTTCTTCACCGATTGGTGCTACGACCCGCATACGATTGAAGGAGCTGACTTCGAGGCGTACGTGTCGGCGTACCGCGAACCGGGTGCCGTCCGCGGCGCCATGGCGGATTATCGCGCCGCGCCCGAGGACGTCCTTCAAGACGAACAGGACGCCGATACGCTCATTGGATGTCCCACGATGGCGATCTGGGGTGCCGACTTCGAAGCCGTCGGCGGTACTTTCGATATGGCAGCGGTCTGGCGCGGGATGGCAACGCAGCTTCGCGCCGAGCCCATTGCCCAGTGCGGCCATCTGCCCCAGGAAGAGCAGCCGGAAATCGTCAACAGCCTGCTGCTCGATTTCCTCAGCGGCTGAAACACCCTGATTCAGGCGAGATAACCCCTGGCGAGTGCGATGGATAGCGCATGCGCGCGGTTGGTCGCGCGCAGTTTGGCCATGATGTGGGAGAGGTGCTCCTTGACGGTGTCTGCGGCAATCCCGAGGTGCTGGGCTATTTGCTTGTTCTCCAGCCCGGCTGCCACGCCGCGCAAGACGGAGAGCTCCCGCTCCGTGAGCGGTTCATCGCCACGGTGTTCGGAAAGGCGTTTCGCGACCTCTGCCGAGACGCGGTGCTGCCCCGCGTGGACGGCGCGAACGACCCCCACGAGGTCGTTGGCGAGTGAGGTCTTGAGCAGGTAGCCCTGGGCGCCCGCTGCAAGGGTCCGTCTGGCGGCCGCATCCCCGCCGTAGGTCGTCAGCACGATCACACGGGCCATGGGCTCTATCTTCCGAATAGCGCGAACCACCGCGTCGCCATCCATATCTGGCAGCTTGAGGTCAATGACGGCTACATCTGGCCGCATGGTCCGGAAGGCCTCGATGCCCTCGGCCCCTGTCCCTGCCTGTCCGACGATGAGCACATCCGGTTCGGCCGCCAGCATGGCTACCACGCCAGCGCGGAAGAGGGGGTGGTCGTCGACGACGATGACGCGAATGGCCAGTGGTGTCATGGCGGTGCCCGGGGTTGGACTCGCGATCAGGATACGGCGTTTGGGCGATTGGCCGCACGTGCGATGAGAAAGATCATATTCCGGCCAAAAAGCCTTCGTCCTAAGAAAATGACCCCCCGTACAGGGGGTCACCCGTCTGGGGCGGGCGGATAGCATCCGATTCGTCTTCGGGCTGTGAAGATGGTGGCTCCATGCGAATCGATACCTCATCGCCGTCGGGTACGTCCGACGACGGCCAGTCGCCGGTCCGCGCCGTGCAGCAACTGCTTGACCATGCGTTGCGTCAAATCGCGGATGTCGACACCGCGGATCGCGTCGCTTGTGCGCGCTATATCGCGCAGGCGTTGCGAATTCACCAGGAGCGCATCACTGGCGGTGCGACGCGTACGCATAGCGGTCTGGCCGCGTGGCAAATCCGCACCGTCGAGGAAATCGCGCTCGCGCGGCTCGACCTCGGCCTTGCGATCAGCGACCTCGCCGCAGCGTGTAGTTTGTCGCGCGGCTATTTTAGTCGCGCGTTCAGGGTCACCTTCGGCGAAAGTCCGCATCGCTGGCGCCACGGCAAGCGCATTGAGCATGCCTGCCTGCAGCTTTCCAGTACTCGCGGAAGCCTCGCGGACATCGCCATCGCGTGCGGTTTCAACGACCAGGCGCACTTTACCCGCTCATTCAAGTCCGCGATCGGCGTGACGCCTCACGCATACCGCAAGTCGAGGGGCGTGGGGAGCATCCGCGCCTGACCTCGCCGGTGGTTTCCCTTTTCTCCCAAGGTCTAAACGAATCCGATGCACCGTAAGCTCTCCCTCCGCAGGCGCACGCCGCGTCCATGACTGAGCCGCCACGCGTTCCTGCAGCACAACGCCACAAGGTATCCCCGGACACCGATCGGCTTCAGCCCATCCGGATACTCGTTGTCGATGACCATCCGGTATTCCGCGCGGGGCTTATCGCCGTTCTCTCCGCTGCCGATGACCTGTTGGTCGTCGCTGAAGCAGCCACTGGGCAGGAGGCGATCGCTCTGTTTCGCAGGCACCGGCCGAACATTGCCCTGGTTGACATGGTGCTTCCCGACATGCCCGGCGAGCGCTTGATTACCAGTATCCGCCAACTTGATCCAGCGGCCCGCAGCATCGTTGTCACGACGTTTGGCGGAGATGGCGTGGCGCGCCGCGCGCTCAACGCGGGGGCGCAAGCCTACCTGTTGAAGACCTCGATGGGCACTGATCTTGTCGAAGCGATACGTGCAGTCCACCGTGGCGAGCACCGCATCGATGCACACGTTGCCCAGCAACTTGCCAACTTCAAGGGGCAGGACGTTTTGTCGGAGCGCGAGCTCGATGTCCTCCGCGGCGTCGCCGCTGGCCTGGAGAACAAGCAGATTGCGTCGCGCCTGGGTCTCTCACCCGAGACGGTCAAGGAGTACCTGTCGAACGCCATGGCCAAGTTGCGCGCGAGCAATCGTGCGCATGCCGTGTCCGTTGCGCAGGCGCGGGGTTTCTTCCGTTAAGCAGGATTTTTATCAAACGTCCGGCACGATGGATTCCAAAGATTCTATTCGTGCGTGGTATCGCTGCCTATCGTGAGTGTACTCGCAGGAACGGCCTGCGATATGCCAACGAGGCCTCATCCCATGTCGTTCAATGAACTCATCACGCCGGATAGCTGTGCGCTTGCGCTCATCGACTTCCAGCCGGCGATGTTTCAGGGCGTCCAGAGCCATGACCGGAAGGTCATCATGGACAATGTCCAGATCCTTGCGCGCGCCGCAAAGCTCTTCAAGGTACCGACAATCCTGACGACCGTCGCCAAGGACAGCTTCTCGGGTCCCTTCATGCCGGAAGTCACCGACGGTGTGTTCCCTGGCCAGGCCATCATCGACCGCACCTCCATCAACTCCTGGTTGAACGAGGACTTCCGCAAGGCCGTGGCTGCCACGGGCAGGAAGCGCTTCGTGCTCGCTGGCCTGTGGACGGGCGCCTGCGTGAACTTCCCCACGCTCGACATGTTGCGTGAAGGCCTCGAGGTGATTGTCGTCACCGATGCGTGCGGCGACACGAGTGTCGAGGCCCACGAGCGTGCCGTGCAGCGCATGGTCCAGGCCGGCGCGGTGCCGATGACCACGCTGCAGTTCATGTTCGAACTCCAGCAGGACTGGGCACGTTCGGGCACGTACGAGGGCGTCATGGATATCCTGCGCGCGCTGACGCCGTACGGCATCCAGGTGCGCTTCTCCAAGTGGGCGCTCGGCGAACATGCCTCTGAAGCGGGTTAAGGCCATGTGGCCCTACCTGATCTCCCTTGGCTTCGGCCTCGCGGTTGGTATTGCCTACGGGTTCTTTGGCGTGCGCTCCCCGGCGCCCCCGATGATCGCCCTCCTTGGTCTGCTCGGCATGCTTGCCGGTGAGGCGGCTGTGTCCTGGGCCAAGGGACATCCTGACGTCTGGGCCAACCTCTGGCACAGCAAGAGCTTCGCTGTGACCAAGGACGAGCCACCCCGATCCAACGACGACCCCGCCTGAGCCATTCCAGGAGCTTTGCCATGTCACACGTCCCCGTCCCGGACCTCATCTTGCACAGAGGTCTGTTCACCACGCTTGACCGGCGCCGTCCCACCGTTAGTGCCGTGGCCATCCGCGACGGCCGGTTTCTGAAAGTGGGAGATGATCATGAAGTTCTGGCGCTTGCCGGGCCGGGGACGCGCGTGGTGGATGTCGGTGGACGCCGGGTGCTTCCCGGGCTCATCGACAACCACCTTCATCTCATCCGTGGTGGCCTGAACTTCAACATGGAGCTGCGCTGGGATGGCGTCCCGAGCCTCGCCGATGCCATGCGCATGCTCCGCCGACAGGTAGAGATCACACCTCCGCCACAGTGGGTGCGCGTGGTCGGCGGGTTTACCGAGCACCAGTTCGTCGAAAAGCGCCTGCCGACCATCGACGAACTCAATGCGGTCGCACCGGACACTCCGGTATTCATCCTGCATCTTTACGACCGCGCGCTGCTCAACGCGGCGGCACTGCGCGTGTGTGGGTACACGAAAGACACACCCAACCCACCGGGCGGTGAAATCCTCCGGGACGCGAGCGGCAATCCGACCGGTCTACTGTTGGCCAAACCCAATGCATCCATCCTCTATGCGACGCTCGCCAAAGGGCCGAAGCTGCCGTTTGAGTACCAGGTCAATTCCACCCGGCACTTCATGCGCGAGCTGAACCGCCTTGGCATCACCGGTGCCATTGATGCCGGTGGTGGCTCGCAGAACTGGCCGGACGACTATGCGGTGGTCCAGCAGTTGTCCGACGCCGACCAGCTGACGATCCGCATTGCCTATAACCTCTTTACGCAAAAGCCGAAGCAGGAGAAGGACGATTTCCTTGAATGGACGAAGTCGGTGACCTACCAGCAGGGGGACGACTATTTCCGTCACAACGGCGCTGGCGAGATGCTCGTCTTCTCGGCCGCTGACTTCGAAGACTTCCGCCAGCCGCGGCCTGACATGGCTCCCGAGATGGAGGGCGAGCTTGAGGGCGTCGTGCGGATCCTCGCCCAGAACCGCTGGCCGTGGCGGCTGCATGCGACCTATGACGAGACGATCAGCCGCGCGCTGGATGTCTTCGAGAGGGTCGCCCAGGACATCGCGCTTGACGGCATCCACTGGTTCTTCGACCACGCCGAAACGATTTCTGACGCGTCCATTGATCGCATAGCAGCGCTGGGGGGTGGTGTTGCCGTGCAGCACCGCATGGCGTACCAGGGCGAATACTTCGTCGAACGCTACGGTATCGGCGCCGCACAGGCCACGCCACCGGTCCGCAAGATGCTTGATGCAGGTGTCAAGGTGTCGGCTGGCACGGACGCGACGCGCGTGGCGTCGTACAACCCATGGGTATCCCTTGCGTGGCTGACGACAGGGCGGACCGTGGGTGGCATGCGCCTGTATCCGCAGCGTAACTGCCTCGATCGCGATGAGGCACTGCGCATGTGGACCGAGAACGTCACCTGGTTTTCCAATGAGGAAGGCAAGAAGGGACGCATTGCCGATGGCCAGCTGGCCGATCTGATCATCCCCGACCGCGATTTCTTCGCGTGTGCGGAGGACGAGATCGTCGGCACCACGTCGTTGCTGACGATGGTGGGCGGCAAGGTGGTCTATGCGAGCGGACCCTTCTGCACGCTGGACGAGAGCGATATTCCCGCCGCCATGCCCGATTGGTCTCCCGTCAATGCCTACGGTGGCTATGCCTCCTGGGCGGAGCAGCAATTGCGGATGGACGGGGCAGAGCGGCGCCGACAGGCGGCTTGCGGTTGTGCCAGTGGGTGCTCGGTGCATGGACATGACCATGGGCGTTCGCACGCGGCCCCCCTCCCGGTCGATGACTTCAAGAGCTTTTGGGGCGCGCTGGGTTGCGCGTGCTGGGCTGTATGAACAGGCCCGCCCCGCTTCGCGTGGACGTTGTGCTGTGGCTCGCGCTTCTGGCGCTTTGCTCTGCCTATCTGCAGGGCGCTATCTGCAAGCTCATCGATTTCAATGCCGCCATCGGCGAGATGCAGCACTTTGGTCTGTCCCCAGCGCACCTGTTCGCGGCAGGCGTCATCGCCTTCGAACTGGTCTGCGCGCTTGCCGTCCTCACCGGGCACTTCCGGTGGATTGGCGCGTTCGCACTCGCCCTCTTTACCTTTGCGGCCAACTTCCTCGCCAACGCCTGGTGGCATGAGGCGGCAGGCCCCGGGCGCGACATGATGATGAACGGCTTCTTCGAACACCTCGGCCTTGCAGGCGCCTTCGTCTACGTCGGCTGGCTTGACCTTCGGGGGACCCGCCATGGCCACTGAGCAGGGTGGGCTTGCCGATAGCCTCAGGCCGCTTAAGCACGCAACCTTTGCCATTCTCTGGGTAGCGACGGTGCTGGGGAACACCGGCACCTTCATGCGTGATATCGCCAGCTCCTGGATGGTGACCGAACTTGGCGGTGGTCCGGCGGCGGTTTCGCTCATCCAGGCTGCGGGGTCGCTGCCCATCTTCCTGCTGGCCATTCCCGCAGGCGTCCTCTCCGACATCCTCGACCGCCGGCGCTTCCTTATTGCGGTGCAGGTCCTCCTGGCCTGTGTCAGTGCCACATTGATGATGCTTGCGGCAACCCACAACCTCAGTATCGCGGCGCTCGTCGCACTGACGTTTGTCGGCGGGATTGGCGCCGCACTGATTGGGCCGACCTGGCAATCCATCGTGCCCGAACTGGTCGACCGGTCGGAGCTCAAGGACGCGGTCTCCCTCAATTCCCTCGGAGTCAACATTGCCCGTGCCATCGGCCCTGCCGCGGGTGGTCTGATTCTCGCGGGCATGGGGGCGGCGGTGACCTACGGCACCGATGTCTGTAGTTACTTCCTCGTCATCGCAGCCCTTGTCTGGTGGCGACGCAAGAGCACGGCCGACACGGCGCTGCCGGAAAACTTCCTCGGCGCCTTCAGGGCGGGACTACGCTTCACGAAGGCCAGCCGTGAGCTGCATGTCGTGCTCATCCGGGCTGCGGTGTTTTTTGCATTTGCGTCTGCTGTCTGGGCGCTCCTGCCCTTGGTCGCGCGCGGCACGCTGCACGGCGGGGCCGGCTTTTATGGCGTATTGATGGGGGCAGTGGGTGCCGGCGCCATCCTCGGTGCGTTGCTCCTGCCAAAGATGCGCGCACGGTGCAGCGCGGATGCGTTGCTTCTCGGCGCGGCGCTCCTCTCCGCCCTCGTCATGGTTATTCTCGCCATCGTTCCGAATAAACTTGCCGCGTTCCTGGCACTCCTGGTGCTCGGCGGTGCATGGATCATGTCGCTGACGACGTTCAACGGGGTCGCCCAGGGTATCCTGCCCAACTGGGTGCGGGGCAGGGCGCTTGCGGTGTACCTCACCGTATTCAATGGCGCGATGGCGGCAGGGAGTATCGGCTGGGGTGCGCTCGCCGAGGCGGTGGGTGTGGCGCCCACGCTCATCGTGAGTGCGGCTGGCCTTGTCGTTGCTGCGTTCGTCATGCGTGCCATGCCGCTGCCATCGGCTGAGCTTGATCTTTCTTCGGCGCACCAGTGGGCCGAGCCGCTGACGACAGAACCCGTGGCTAACGACCGTGGTCCGGTGCTCATCCTTGTCGAGTATGACGTGGCCCGCGAGCGGCTCGCGGCCTTCCTCGTCGTCCTTGAACGCTTTTCGATAGAGCGCCTGCGTGACGGTGCCTACGCCTGGGGTGTCACCCAGGACTCGGGAAATCCCGAGCGGGTCGTCGAGTGGTTCATGGTCGAATCCTGGGCCGAACATCTACGCCAGCACGAGCGCTTCAGCCACGCTGGCGCGGATATCCAGGCGGAGGCCCTGGCCTTCCATCGCGGCCCCCAGCCGCCGCTGGTTACACATCTCATCGGTGTCAGCGCCCGCGCGGTAGCGCAGGGCCTTCCTTCTTCATGAATACACGGACTTCGCCCATGCGCCCCTACAGCCTTATTGCCTCCCTCGTGCTGCTCGTCTCCTCGGCCGCCATGGCCGAAACGCCCGACTATGCGGTCGGTTCCCAGTACGACACGACCCACGTTTACGTTGCGCCGTCCGATGTCGACGCGTTCGTCAGGAGCTTCACGGCAACATTCGGCGGCCAGTCGACCAAACAGGTCGTCGTGACCGTCACCCCGACGCCGTCGAGCACGTCCTCGCAGCTCGTGCAGACGCCGGTTGGCACCGTGTCGGTCTTCGGCTTTCGCACTCCGGTCCCGTATCCCTTTGGGCTTGAGCGCACCGGATATCTCGTGACCGACCTTGATGCAGCGGTAAAGGCCGCGAACGCGGCAGGCGCGGCGACCCTGGTTGCACCCTTCGATGACCCTATCGGGCGCGACGCGGTCGTCACCTGGCCGGGCGGCGTCAACATGCAGCTGTACTGGCACACGAAAAAGCCCGCTTACGCCGCGTTCGAGCATGTCCCAGAGAATCGCGTCTACCTTCCCGTTGAATCGGCTGATGCCTTCGTCAAAGCTTTCGTCGGATTTTCCCACGGCAAGGTCGTCTCCGATGATCGCCATGCGCCAGGCACCGAGCTCGGGCGCCGGGGCGTAACCTATCGCCGCATCCGCATCGAGTCGGTATACGGGAAGGCCACCGTGCTCGTGACTAACGGTCAGCTCGACTGGCCCTACGGCACGGAGCTGACGGGATACGAGGTCACCGATCTCGACGCCACGCTCAAGCGAGCGAAGGACAGTGGTGCAAAGATTGTTGTCGATGCGCATGCGGAAGGCGATCGCCATGCTGCGATGGTGCAGTTCCCCGGCGGCTACGTCGCTGAACTTCACAGCAGCAAATGACCCGTCGCGGCCTCCCGCTCGTCGCGGCCTTCTTTCTCGCGACCACGGCGGGCGCCCAGGACGTGCCCGACGAAAAGGGCACGACGAACGACGGCGTCGTCAGCACGCCAGGTCGGCCGGCCATCCTGCCCAATCGCTGGCAGGAGGACTGGTCGGTTCTCGCCAACCCGGCGGTCACCCGCCAGCCGGGCGATTCCCTCAAATACCTCCCCCTCGGCCCCGGCGGCGACCACTACCTTACCTTTGGCGCCTTGCTGCGCGAGCGGGTCGAGACCAATAACGCACCGGCCTTTGGCATCGGTCGTGACGACGACACCTATCTCCTGCAGCGCCTCCAGGTGCACGCAGGCCTGCGCTGGGGAGCACCTTGGCTGGCATTCGTACAGCTCGAGGATGCCCGTCCCTTTGCGAAGGCCAGCTGGGGGCCAACCGATCGCAATCGTGCGGACGTCCGCCTGGCCTTCCTCGCGTGGCAAGGTGACGTCCTCGGTGGCACGGTCCGCGTGCGCGCGGGGCGCCAGGACTTCGCACTGGACCTGCAACGCTTCGTCTCCCTGCGTGATGGACCCAATGTGCGCCAGTCCTTCGATGCGGTCTGGGCCAATTTCGAACGTGGTCCCTGGCGCGTCATTGCCTTCGTCAGCCACCCCGTTCAGTACCGCGACGAGCACGCCTTTGATGACACCTCAGGCTCGAACGACCGGTTCCACATGGTTCGCGTCGAGCGTCATGTGTTCGGAACCAACGAGCTGTCGTACTACCACGCCTGGTACGACACCGATGGTGCATCGTTCCTCGATGCACGCGGCAACGAACGCCGGCGTGTCGACGATGTGCGCTTTGCCGGACAGCATGGTCCCCTCGACTGGGACGTCGAGGGCATGCGGCAGCGCGGCCGGGTGGGGGATACAGCCATCCACGCATGGGCTGTCGGTACGCGGGCGGGCTGGACTTTGACGGACGCGACGTGGACGCCGCGCATCGGCATGCAGGTCGACACCGCCTCCGGTGATGACCACCCCGGCGACGGCCGCGTCGGCACCTTCAATCCGCTGTTTCCCAACGGTTACTACTTCTCCCTAGCCGGTTATACGGGGTACGCCAACCTCGTCCACGTCAAACCCAGCATCACCCTCAAGCCTTCCTCCACCCTGACGTTGCTCGGTGCGGTCGGGTTGCAGTGGCGGCGCACCACGAGGGATGCGATTTACGTCCAGCCCAACAACGCACTTGTCGATACAGCCGGGAGGGGCGGCAAATGGACGGGGATGTACGGCCAGCTCCGCCTCGACTGGAAGTGGCGTCCAGGCATCACGTTCTCTATCGAAGGAGACCATTTTCGTGCGGGCCGCACCATACGCGATGCGGGTGGCAGCGATGGCAACTACGGCAGCGTGCAGGTGCTCTTTGGGTGGTAAGCGATGCATGGACGTGCTGCGAATGGCTGCCGATGTTTCAATCGGCCGGGCGGTAGCATTCCTATCCTTCTGGGGAGGTCGGCATCGTCGTTCGACTCATATCCCCAGGAGCATTCCCGTGAAGAAGCATTTCCTCTCTCGCGCGCTGGCCGTTGCCGCGCTGGCCGTCGGTTCGCTCACTGGCGCACACGCCGAAGGCAAGAAGCCGACCATCGTGCTTGTGCACGGTGCATGGGCGGACGGTTCGAGCTGGAACAAGGTTATCCCGCTCCTCCAGGCCAAGGGCTACACGGTCTTTGCCGTCCAGAATCCGCTGACGTCGCTCGCTGCCGATGTCGCGGCCACGAAGCAGGTCCTTGAGTCGACCACCGCCCCGGTGGTGCTCGTTGGTCATAGCTGGGCGGGCACGGTGATCACCGAGGCCGGCAATGACCCGAAGGTCGCCGCCCTCGTCTACGTCGCGGCTTTCGCCAACAATGATGGCCAGGCAGCCGGCGAGCTGGTCAACGCCTATCCGAAGACGCCGGCGATCGGCACCCTCCGTGACGATGGGCATGGCTTCCTCTACCAGACCGAGCAGGGCGTGATTGAAAACTTTGCGCCGGACCTCCCACGCGCCGAGGCGAAGACGATGGCAGTGACCCAGGGTGCGCTGGCTGCTAGTACGTTTGCTGACAAGGTGACCCACGCAGCGTGGAAGGACCACCCGTCCTGGTACATCGTTTCGGCGAACGATCGCGTCATCAGCCCGCAGCTCGAACGCGATGCGGCGAAGCAGATGAATGCCAAAACCACGATTCTCGATTCGAGCCACGTGTCACTTCTCTCGCATCCGAAGGACGTGGCAAAGGTGATTGAAGAGGCCGCCGAATCGGTCGCCGGAGGAAGGTGATCCCGACTGTCGATGATGGGTGCCCTATTTGCCTGCGCATGATATAGGAAGTGCCAGAGCCGTCTAGTGACGCGTTGGCGCGCCAGGTGCGACATGCAATAGGGGGATCCTCGATGGTTTGCCTAACTTGCCGGTTCGGGCTGCCCCGATGCTGGATTCGACTCTGCCTCGCGCTGTTCGTCGCGATGGCAGCGTCGCCGTGGGCGGTCGCTAGTGAGATTCCCGGCTACATCACCACGACCTGGGGAGCTCAGGAAGGGGCTCCTCAGGACGTGCAGGCTCTTGCCGTGGACACGACGGGTTGGTTGTGGTTAGGCACATCTGGAGGTCTTTACCGCTTCGATGGACGATCGTTCAGTGCCCATGAGCTCCTGCCGCCCGGGTATCGCGGCTCTCGTCTGGTATCGAGCCTGATCCCTGATGCGAGTGGCGGCCTGTGGGTCGTCTATGGACGTGAAAGCGCCCGCCACCTCGAGGCGGACGGCAATACCATCACTGCACCTCCCGGGCTGCCTGATGCCGGAATAGAGTGGATAGTGATCGATGGCACAGGTCGGACGTTCGCCGCGGCCAATGGAAAGCTCTACGTCCTCACGAATGGGCGGTGGACCATGTGTGACAACCGGCGGTGGGGACTACCCGGTGATCGTATTCGATATGCCATTCTCGATGACGAAGGAAGCCTGGTCCTCGCAAGCGAGAGCGGCTCTTATCGGTTGCGTAGAAACGCGACGCGTGTCGAACAGATAACGGCTCAGCCGACCGGTCGCTTTTATCCAACGCCGGATGGTCGCGTCTATTATTCGTCCCAAGGCAATCTTCAACTGCTTTCCGACGTCCGGTCCAGCGAGCCGGCAAGGCGGTTCCAGGCAGGCAAGCTTGCAGCGTTTGACGTCAGGGGGCATTTCTGGACGCTGCTTGGGAAATGCCCCACGGTATGCGTGTTCACCGGATATCCGAAAACGGTCGTCAGTCCGGACGCCACGCCCAATGCCACCGATTTCCTCGCGCTGGGCCAAGACATCGGGGCAACTATATTGCTTGCAGACGCAGAGGGTAATACCTGGGTTGGGACGAAGAGCGGGCTTGTCCGCTTTCAACCGTCGGAGGTGGAAGCGGTCCCTTTGTCGACCGCGACCTACTACTTTGCAGTGATGCCCCAGCGCGATGGTACGGTCGTTGTCGCCTCCGACTCCCATGCCGTCGACGACGTACTTTATCGCCAGGGTGCGACGGGACTTGTCGCCCTCGCGCCGAACCTTGCCACCACGGCGATTGGCGAGTTTCCGGATGGGACAGTCGTATTGGGTGGTCACCGAGACATCGTTCGGTTGTCGGGTGCTGATCTATCCACATTCTCGCGACGACCTCAGGGTCTAGGAGATGAGCCTCTCCAGGTGGCTCTTCCATTGGATGCCCGTCGGCTCTGGGTGAGCGTCAGGGACCACGGACTATTTCTCGTCGACGAGAACCATTGGCGCCCAATATCTCCTGGCACGCCGTTGGCGAAGGGTTGGCCGCTCGTCGCGGCGGCGGCCGGCCAGGGCCGCACGTGGATGGGTTATGCGAATGGGGCGCTGGTTGATATGTCGTCGGACGCGCAGCCCAGGGCCACTGAGGTTTTAATGAGTGAGGTCGGCGCGGTCGGCGCCATTTTGCCCGGCGAGCGTCTCTTCGTCGGCGGTGAACTCGGGGTGGGCTGGTTCGAAGGCACCGTATTCCACGCGCTAAAACTGCGCCAGGCGAACTTGCTCAGTGGGGTTACCGGGCTTGTACGCACCGCGGACGGTGCCCTGTGGGCAAGCGGTCGTGCAGGCGTGGTCAGGGTCGGCGCGGCTGAGCTTGCAGCGGTCATGTCCGGCAAGGCAGATGAGGCGGCGTTTCGCATAATCGAGGCCAGCGCCGGCCTCCCGGGCGGCGCCCAGCAGACACGGCCACTGCCGACCCTGCATCTCGATGCGAACGGTTTACTGTGGG
The DNA here is from genome assembly GCF_006385595.1 of Luteibacter pinisoli. Lineage (NCBI taxonomy): Bacteria > Pseudomonadati > Pseudomonadota > Gammaproteobacteria > Lysobacterales > Rhodanobacteraceae > Luteibacter > Luteibacter pinisoli. The sequence continues at coordinate 2,485,585 of NZ_CP041046.1, read as the reverse complement.
TAGCGGCGACATCAGGTCTCGCCAAGATCAATCCCCTGGCATTGCGTTCTCATCAAGGACCTCACGCCGCCATAACGGGCATGTCGTCCCCGGCAGGGGCGCTCCCGCTGTCCCGCGAAAGTACCCTTTCAGCCGACAATCGCGCTCTCGACGTGGCTTTCACCGGTGTTTCCCTGCGAGATCCGGACCGCGTGCAGCTTCGCTATCGCCTTCGTGGCACGGACGACGGATGGCACGTGGGAAGCGTGAATGGAACCGTCAAATACGAAGCGCTTGGACCAGGTGACTACCAGTTCGAAGTGCAGGCACGGGGACCCGAAGGCGACTGGTCCGCAAGCGTGGTCTCTCCGAAAGTCAGGGCGCTCCCTGCGTTTACCGAGACGTTCCTCTTCGTTGCACTGCTGTCGATTATCAGCGCGGTGGCTTTCTACGGCGCCCACCGATGGCGTCTGCACGTCGTTGAACGTCGCCAGTTAGATCGGCTGCGGGCCCAGTTCGAAGAGCGAGATCGCATCGCCCGTGAACTTCACGACTCGATGCTGCAGGGAATGCTGGGTGTTGCCTTGCGCGTCGGCGCGTGGAAGACCAATCCGCGTGCACCGGATGACCTGAAAAGCAGTTTTGGGACCGTCGCCGACCAGATTCTGGGTTTGGTCCTCGAAGCGCGGGCACGGGTCATCACACTGCGGAGCCTTGGCGCCGCGGGCCTGCCTCTTTCCGAGGCGATCCGCCTGATCGGGCAGGATCATGCTGAGGGTTCCCCCGCGGACTTCTTGCTTGAAGTCGTTGGCGACGATCGACCACTCGGCGATAACCTCAGTCAGCTGGTTCTCGACGTGGTGAGGGAAGCGGTCCACAACGCTTTCGTGCATGCGTCGCCGCACGTTGTCCATGTGACGCTGACATACGCGTCGGAAAGCCTGACCGCAACCATCGTTGACGATGGGTGCGGTATTCCTGCCCAGGTGCTCGAAGAAGGGCGACGCCCAGGTCATTGGGGCATGATCACGATGCAGGAGCGCGCTGCGAGTGCGGGCGCGCACCTCACCATGCACAGCGAACCAGGACGGACGGTTATCGAACTTCGTGTTCCGCTGGTCTCAAAGTCGCGTCGGTGGCGGGATTCGCGGCGAAGAAGGCGTTGATCACGCTGGCTTTATCATGTCCCGCGCGTAGTCAAGGCCGATGCCATAGCCACCGCCATGGTCGACGACGATGCTGCGCGCCGCTTCGTACGTATCGTGTCGGGTCCAGTCCCGCTGCAGCTCGAGCAGAAACTGGAGCCATGACGTGAGCACCGCGCCCGCTTGTTCGAGCCGTCGGAGCGCCGCATCGTGGCTTGCTGGCGTCAGGCCCCCGCAGGCATCCGCGACGACATGGACGCGGTACCCCTCGCGCAGCGCCGAGAGCACGGGGAAGCTCACGCAGGCCTCGGTGAGCAGGCCCGCGATGACAAGGGTCTTGCGGCCCGTGGCGACCACGGCTGAGCGCCCCGCCTCATCCTCCCACAGGTTCATGTTCCGCCGTTCGATGGGCGTGATATCTGGAAGTGCCGCGCGAAGTGGTGGCATCAGCGGGCCACTGTAGACTTTCGACGCCGATGTGCTGACGACAACAGGGACCTTGAACGCGACGGCGGTCCGTGCAAGGGCCACGGCGTTGCTGCGGAGCACCTGGCGGTCCTGGGAGCCGGCGGCGAACGCGAGGCCCGCCTGTTCATCGACAAGGACGACGGCGCATTCATCGGGGCTCAAGAGCGGAAGCATGGTCATGGGCGGGTCCGTCGGGGAAAGCACCATGATCGCGCGCGCTTACGGGGCGCTCTTGCGCAATTGGTCCCGGGATAGGGCCGCTTCGCGCAAGTGCGGCGGTAGGCGATGCCGGTTGGGGTGACCGACTTCCGTAGTGCCCGGTACACATGGCAAAGTGCGGTCTCGGACATGATCCTGGGACCAGGGAGCGCCGCATGCAGCCCATTACCGCACTAGCCGACCTGGAACGGTGGATTCAGCTGTCGGGTGACGATCCCGAGTTGCCGTTCTATATGTCGCTTGGACCCGGTCTGAGATTCGCCGTCTTTGGCGACTACTCGGTCTTGTTCGTCCCTGAGTAGTGAAGGCTGTCTGCCACTGGTCCGCGGAATGCGCCATGCAGCCCTTCGCCATGTTCTGTACGTATCCGGACCCGGTGGAGTATCTCCGCGAAACCGGGTCCGGTGGTCTGGTCGCGACGGGTGCCGATGACCCGGCTGCCATTGAAGAGTTCCTGACCCACGGCAATCGATGGAAGGGCTTCGTTTCGCCTTACGATGCATCGCATCGCTTCATCGTCCTTCCGGAAAGCCGGGCCTGGATGTTCATAGGCGACAGGGATGCCGACCTGGCGATCCTTGGATTCTCATCTGACGGGCTGCGGCAGAGTTTCATGGATGTCGCGGGCATTGGTTTCTTCGAGACCGCCGAAGATGCAGCCGCCCATGCCCATTCTTTCATGGGCTACACGTTGAACGTGGCCGATTGGCTATGATCATCCACCACGACCCTAAGGAAAGGACTACGCATGAGCGTCGACAGTAACCTGCACCAGGAAGCGCTGGACTGGAACAAGGCAGCTGAGTACGTCCTGTCCGCTGAAGCGATCGCGAAACGTGAACACGCCGGCGCACTCATCAAGTTCGATGGGGAGCGCACGAACGGAAAAATCTATACCGTGCTCCTGGACGGCTTCCGAGGTCAGGATCTGTTCTTCCGGATGGATACGAGCGACCTTCTTGGCACGCTTGCCAAGGCCTATCCCTTCGGAGACGACGCAACCTTTGACGTCGCCCAAACGGCGCGCCTGTCCCATTTGCTCTCCGAATGGGATAGGTGGGTAAGGAAGGGCTTTGTCCTGAGCCTCAATTTTGCGTGGGTCGACGGCGCGATGAGCTACTCGGCCATCATTTCCGGCGAGCACGGCGTGTTTGAACACATTCACGTCGAAGGCAAATCGATCCTCGAGGTCATGAGTAACGCGACGGGTCAGCTTGAGGCGCGATAGGGAAGGTCTGATTCATACTTTTGCCAGGAGACACCAGGATGCTGCTCAGACAATGGATCGCAGTCGCCATCATGATGGCATGGGTCCTACCAGCTATATCGAACGCCGCGGGCCGCGAACCCATCACCATTCGTACTGAAACCTACCCCAGGCCGCCGTACTCAGGGGCGACGTATTACGTCTACGAGAGGGGTGGTGCCGTTATCTGCACCAAGCTGGCTGTCTGTAATAAGTACGATGAGTGCCAAACCAGTTACCACGCCGGTGTGTTTAAAGATCCAGAGGACGTCGAGACTGGCAAGCCCTACGGTGGCTCACCAGCAGTGACGATTCCCGACGGCAAGCTCCGAAAGCACCAGTGTCTGGCGAAATTCGTCCCCGACGTTCTGTAAGACGGCTAGCTCGCCACCACCATCGAACTCCCCTGCGACGCCCCAAACAACGCATTGATCCGGCTCACCTTCAGCTGGTTCGCGCTGATGACGGTGGAAGGCACGATGCGTACGCCTTCCTTCTCCTTCACCGCGAACTGGCTGCTCAGCTTCGTGCCTTGTTTGGTGTAAACCAGGCTGACATCGGCCTTGATCACCTGCCCAGCGGAGACCAGCTCCACGCCGCCGATGCCCGGCTTGATGTTTATCTGCAGCTCGCCGCCGGCCGCGATGGGGATGTTGTCGATGGTCAGTCGTAGCTGGTCGTTGCCTGCGCCCAGGCGGTGCTGGACGAGCAGGGTGAGGCTCTGGTCGCGGTAGCTCTTCACCGAGAGCTTGCTGTTCTGGCTGCCAAGGTCGGTTACGGTGAAGGTATGCAGCTCGTTGGTACCGGCATCCCCCGTGAGGAGGTACTGGCTGAGGCCGTTCTTGATGGCGTACACAATCCGCCCGCCGCGAATGGAGCGCGTGGTGTGGATGAAATTGCCTGACACGGCCGGGAAGGGGTTCGCAGCGACGACGCCCTTGTTCTCCTTCGCGCCAAGGATCTTCTTGAACAGATCCGATTCCGCCAGGTGGTAAATCAGCCGGCCGTTATTGGCACTGACATATTCCGGCTGCCGCGCGAACTTTTCCCGGATGTCAGCCGGCGCCACCTGGCACAGGTACTCGCGGAGGGTCAGGCGGGTCCAGTCGCTGCCGCCCCGCTTGTTTGGCGGCGTCCGGCTGGTGATCACCTTCGGCGCCGAGCGCAGGTGGAACTCGGACGTCAGCACGCCCTGCGGGCGCGGACGCCGCGGATCATTGGGCTGGTCCACCTTGTCGCGCGGCGGCCTGGCGCATTCGCGGACGTGGTTGAAGCCCTTGTACGACACGAACTTGTTGGTCAGCGCCTTGCCGGCCTTCAGGCGGTTAATCGAGTCGGTGCCAAAGGCATCCAGGTCCACGCCGTTCTCGTCTGTCAGGCCTTGGGTCTCGCCGTCGGAACCGACGAGGATGATCACGCCGGACAGGATCAGCATGATCGCCTCGAACACCGGCGTACGCGGCCGCTCATTCACGACGTTATAGGGCATGTAATGCATTCGCCCGCCGCTCCATTCGCCACCGGTGTAATAGTCGTCGCCGACGCCCTGATAGGTGAAGGTGTTCTTGTTCGGATCGACGTAGATCACCCGCAGGGCATCGGTGGGCGAGGTGGTGGGGAAGTTGGGATCGTGGATGCGCATCTCCCACGGAGACACCTGGTCATCCCACTCCACGGGAAGGACGCAGTGCGGTGCCCCGCCAAAGTCGTAGTGCTCGGCGATGCACAGCACCGGATCACAGCCGGAGGCCTTCGCGGCGCGGGTGGCCTTGAACACGGAGATGGGGTCGTGCGTCTTGCCCGACAGGAACTCACCGACAAACCACCAGATAGCCGGTGCTCCCACCTGGTACTGGTGCTTGATGTTGAACTCGTTGACGACGATCGGATCCCAGGTTTTAAAGTCGCTGAGCGGGAGCCGAAGAATGCTTCGATGCTTCTTGCTGTAGATCGCCGACAGGGACATGCCAAAGCAATTACCCGGCTTGGCAAGGTGCTTCACCACCAGGTCGTAATAAAGGGTGGCCAGCCAGTCCAAGGGGTCCCACGCCTCCGGCTCGGAGTCCACGTCGCTGAAGGCCGCGGCGTATTGCTCGTGGGTGAGGGGATCCGTGCCGGCGTTATCCACACCCCACCACTTCTCCGCTTCTGTAAGCAGCGCTTCGTCGATGCGCTGCGATACCGACCACGTGATCGAATTGATGTTGTCGAACGAGCCGCTGTTGAACAGCCCATTCAAGTTATCGCGCCGACCCCAGGCATTGGCCATCTCCAGTGTGTACTCGTACGTGCCCAGGTGGTCGTCGTCATCGGGCCAGTCGCTGTCCCAGACGTCGAGGGTCATTTTGATGATCCGCGACGGCGAGTTCGGGGTGATGCCGGCCGGCCCAAGGTCGAAGGTGACGTTGGGTTCGTAGATGTTGTTGCCGTCGGAGTCGCCGCTGTGGGGCAGGCGCTCGGCGTGGATGACGTGGCCGCTGTCCTCGATGGTGGCGTGCAGGTAGACGTCGTTCTCACCGCGAAGCCAGCCCTCGGATTCCTTGGTGTCCAGGCGCCCCAGGTTGATGTCGAAGGTCCTGCAGACGATGGGATCGCTGCCGAACCAGAGGACGCTGCCTTTCTGGAAGGTGTTGTAGCGCGCGGGCTGGCTCGCACCGGGGATGTCGGTTTCATCGGAGGTGGGGAAGCCAAGGCTGCCGGAGGGACCGGTCTGGCTCCGGTAGGTGTCGCGGATGCTGCCATGGACTTCGAAGGCGCCCGTCGCGGCGCTCCAGTAGATGGTGCAGCCCTCGAACTCGCTGGTGCGGCCGATGGCCTGGGTGGCGCTGAAGAGGTCGCCTTCGTTGCTGACCGGGAAGCCCCAGGTGGCCGTGCCGCCCGTGGACAGGTATTTCGCGAGAATGGCGCCGTGGACTTCGAAGGCCTTTGGGCTGCCATTCTTCAGGTACATCTGCGCACTCTGGAAGATCTGCCGGGTACCGCCGGGGATGGAGGCGGCAACGGCCTGCGGTACGCCGATGGCGGCCGCTTCGCCCATGCCTTCGTAATCCACCCAGATCTGCCCCAGCACGGGGATGGCGCCTGACTTGGGCGACCAGTAGATACCGCCGCGGTTGAAGAGGTTCTTGCGGCAGCCGCTGATGGTGCCGTCCATCTCGTCCGAGATGAGGTAACCGATGGCCGCGCGATTGGGCATGGCCCAGTACGTCGCCAGGATGGCACCGTGCATGGAATACGCTTGCCCGTTGGCGTCCTGGTACATGAGGATGCCGCCGGTGAATTCCTGGATCCACGAGAGGCTGGGGAAGTCGTAATAGAACTCGCCCGTCGGCACGCCAAAGGCCAGCGTGGTTTTGATTTCTCCCTGCTTGTAGGTCAGGTACCACTGCGGGCTGGAGCGCCGTTCGTCCAGCTGGGATTCCAGCTCGATGGGCATGTCGGCCAGCAACTGCAGCGCCGCCATGGCGCCGATAAAGGGCTGACCGGTACCGTTGGCGGCGACGCCAGCGAATAGCGTGTCCGCCGAGCCCGCCGCGAGGGTGCCGGCCGGGAACGCATGTACCGAGTAAATCGTGCCGTCGACGAAGGTCGCCAGCGTGTCGGTGTCATACGCCAGGTCCAGCGCATACCACGTGCCCAGCTGGAGCTTGAGCAGGTATTGGGTCGACGCGCTGCCTGCGCCATAGGCCTGCGTGGTTACGGATGAAACCACGTGGAAGTCGCTGCCGTCCGAACCGGGGTCGAGGTACAGCGCGAAGGGCAGGGGATTGGCTGCTGCCAGTACCTGGCGGCTTGTGACGGCCGCATCCACCTTGATCACGACACGAACGCAGAACTTCGTCCGGTCGAGCTCGGGCAGGGGCAAGGACACCTGCAGGTCGCCCGTGCCGTCAAACGCCAGCGCATGCGGGTAGGTGCCGAGCGAGGTGGCGCCCGGGCCGGCAACGACCGTGCATCCCGTCACAGTGGCCGGTAGCGAGGTATCGGGGTTGGCTGGGGTCAGGCTATCCAGCGTGTAATCGACGATTTTCTGGCTCATGGCGCGTTACTCCACGGCAGCCGCGGCAATTCAGCGGCAAACGGGGACCTTACGCCGGGTACCGTGGCCGGGCCCATTGGCAATACGGCCTAGCCAGGCCCACGAAATGGGCCGTAGGGTGTAAGTAGATTTCGTGATGAGCCCGTCCGAAACGGCGATATCGGCACCAGTATCAAACGCCCATAAAAAAGCCCGCGGAGGGGGCCGCGGGCTTCGGGGGGAACGTCCATCAATGCAAAGGCAGCAGGGGAACCGCCGGAGATGCGTGGGACTGGTGCCTCTCGGCAACCTTGGGATAACTATACCCATTGGTACATGAATGGCCCGTTAAGTCGCTGAATCCGTACACCGACTGTCCGAAAACGGACGGTTCGCCACCCCGAAACCGCGCTACGAAGCCATTTCCGTCTTGGCACGCCCCGTGCTCTAGCCATGGCATGGACATCGCCAAAGCCTCCGCGCCCATCCTCCGACGCCCCCGATTGTGGTGGCTGGCCGGGGGTGCCTTCGCCCTGGTGGCCGTCGTCGGGGCCTCCCTGGCCCTGGGCAAAGCCACGCCCACGGTCATCCGTTCCGACGTCTGGATCGGTACCGCCCAGCTCGGCGACATGAAGCGCGAGATCCGCGCCAACGGCACGCTTGTGCCCCGGCAAATCCGCTGGATCACGGCCGGCGCGGCCGCGACCGTGCAGCAGGTGGTCGTCGAGCCCGGGGCACGCGTGCAGACCGGCACCCTGATCCTGCAGCTGGTGAATCCCGAGCTGCAGGCCAGCTTCGCCAAGCAGAAGGCGGCGCTCGCCGGTGCCGAGGCCGCCGTCACTGCCCAGAAAGCCCTCCTGCACTCCCAGCTGCTCGACGCGCAGGCCATCCAGACCCAGGCCCAGTCCGACCTGCTCACCGCCGACATCAAGCGCATCGCCAACGAGCGCGCCTTCGCCAAGGGCGCCTCCGCCGAAATCGAAGTCAGGCAAAGCCAGATCACCGTCGAGCAGGACCAGAAGCGCCTCGCCATCCAGCGCCAGCGCGTCGGCGCCATCCAGGCCAACATTGAAGCGCAGGTGCGCGCGGAAGAAGCCAAGCGCGACGAAGCCGCCAGCGCCCTGGAGATCGCCCGCCAGCAGGTCGAATCGCTGAGCGTCCGCGCCGGCATTGACGGCATCCTGCAGCAGGTGGACGTCGAGCCCGGCCAGCAGATCGCCTCCGGCGCCAAGCTCGCGCGCGTCGCCCGCCCCGACGACCTCATCGCGCGCCTGCAGGTGCCCGAAGCCCTCGCCAGCGAAGTGGCGCTCGATCTCCCCGTCGAGGTCGACACCCGCAACGGCAAGGTCACCGGACGCCTCATCCGCGTCGATCCCTCCGTACGCAATGGCAGCGTCACCGTCGACGTCGCCTTCGACAGCGCGCTGCCTGCCGGTGCGCGTCCCGAGCTATCCGTCGAAGGTCGCGTCGTGCTTGGCACGCTCGCCAACGTCGTCAACGTAGGCCGCCCGCACGCCACGGGACCCAACGCCACCGGATCCCTGTTCGTCATCCACCCCGGCGACAACGAGGCCCACCGCGTGCCGGTGCGCTACGGCGCGATGTCGAGCGACCGCGCCGCGGTGCTCGAAGGCCTGCACGCCGGTGACCAGGCCATCCTTTCCGATACCAGCCAGTGGACCGGCTATGACACCCTACGACTTCGCTGACATGGAGAGCGACCGCATGAACCCTGCCGACACCGCGAATGAACGCGCGCCCCTGATCCGCCTGGATGGCCTGGGCAAGGTGTTCCACACCGATGAGGTCGAGACCCACGCGCTCTCCGGCGTCTCGCTCGACATCCACGCCGGGGACTTCGTCGCCATTACCGGGCCCTCCGGCTGCGGCAAGTCCACGCTGCTGTCGATGCTCGGCCTGCTGGATTCACCCAGCACGGGGCGCTTCCTCCTCGATGGCGCCGATGTCGCCGGCCTCGACCTGCGCAGCCAGGCGCGCGTGCGCAACGCCAAGATCGGCTTCATCTTCCAGGCCTTCAACCTTATCGCTGACCTGACGGTGGAAGAAAACATCGCGTTGCCGCTGACCTTCCGCGACGACTATCGACGCGACGTGGCCCAGCGCCGCGTCCGCGAGGTGCTCGACCAGGTGGGGATGAGCCACCGTCATCGCCACTACCCGGGCCAGCTCTCCGGCGGCCAGCAGCAGCGCGTCGCGGTGGCGCGTGCCCTGGTCGGTGGGCCGCGCATCCTGCTCGCCGACGAACCCTCCGGCAACCTCGATTCGCGTAACGGCGAAGCAGTGATGCAGCTGCTCGAAGAGCTCAACCGCAATGGCGCCACGCTGTGCATGGTCACCCATGATCCGGCGTTTGCCCGCCGGGCCCACCGGATCGTGCACATGCTCGATGGCTGCATCGTCGACGAAGACACCTTCGACCGCCTGCGCAATGAAGAAGACAGGGACATGCCGCTGCTGCGCGAGGTCCTGCCATGATGCCGGCGTCGGTGGTTCTCACCGAACTGCGCCAGTCGTGGCGTGGCCTGTTCCGGCGGCCGGCCTTTCTGCTGCTGGCGGTGTTCACGCTCTCGCTGGGCGTGGCCACGATCACCGGCATGTTCGCACTGCTCGACCAGGCGCTGCTGAAGCCATTGCCGTTTCCGAATGCGGATCGGCTGGTGACGATGGGTACCTATCTGGACGCCAACGAGAACGCCGCCGCACCGGGCTATTACGCCCCGCTGCGCGCGATGTCGTCGATCGAATCCGCTGGCATGGTCAACGGCGGCAACGTCAACGTGAACATCGCGCCGGGCGGCCGCCCGGAAGTGGCCCGGGCCACCAGTGCGGACCGCGGCTTCTTCGAGACCCTGGGCTTGCCCATGGCGCTGGGGCGTAACTTCGACGAGGCGGAGAATCGCCCCAACGGCCCGGGCGCCGTGATTCTCACCCACGCCTTCTGGCGCTCGCGCTTCAACGCGGACCCGTCGGTGGTGGGGCAGACCCTTGAGGTAGAAGGCAAGGGCATGCAGATCGTTGGCGTGCTGCCGAAGGAGTTCCAGTGGCCCGTGCCGCTGGACCTGCTGCTGACGATGCAGCCGGACATGGCGTCGCAGAACCTGTCCACCAACCAGATGGTGATCGGGCGCATGCGGCCGGGCGCCACGCTGGCCGGTACGTCGGCGGAGACGGCGAGCACCCTGACCGCGCTGGTGCTGGCCTCGGCGGACAACATGGCGAAGGCCAGCGAGGCCCTGCGCCTGGAACCGCCGCGCGCGTTGCCCTTGCTCAGCAGTGCGTACGTGGGGGACACCGGGAAGACGCTTTGGCTCTTCGTCGGTGCGGCCTCGTGCGTGCTGTTGATCGCCGTGATCAATCTGGCCAGCCTGATCCTGCTGCGTTCGCTGACGCGTACGCATGCGAGCGCCGTGCGTGCCGCACTGGGTTCGTCGACGGGCCGGCTGAGCCTGCCCGCGTTTGGCGAAGGCCTGCTGATCGGCCTGCTGGGCGCGGCGTTTGGCCTGCTGCTGGCGTGGCTGGGGCTGCGGCTGATGGGTGACATCGTGCCGCCGGAATGGCTGCGCGGTGAACATGTCGCGCTGACCGGCACCAGCGTGGTCTTCGCCCTGCTTGCCGGCCTGGTCGCCGCCGTGGGCGCCACGGTGCTTGCCGTACTGCGTGGCCGTCGCCGCGAGTGGCGGCGCGAGCTGGTCGGCGGCGGACGCAGCGGGATCAGTCGCGAAGACGGCCGCACCGGGCGCGCGCTCGTGGTGGCCCAGGTAGCGGTCGCCGTGGTGCTGCTGGTGGGCGCGGCGCTGTTTACCCGCACGTTGCATGCGCTGGAGTCCGTGCCGATGGGCTTCAGCAGCCGTAACGTCACGACGTTCACGCTCTCGCCGGTGAAGGACCGCTACGTGACCGTCGCCGACGCGTCAGGGCTCACCCGCAAGGTGCTGGAGCGCCTGCAGCGATTGCCACAGGCCGAGGCAGCGGGTGCCTCAAGCAACCTGCCCACGGGCTCGCAGCTCAACTGGCCCATCGTGCTGCCGAACGGCTCCGAGGTAGGTGTTCAGTACCGCATGAGCAGCCCAGGCTTCCTCGAGACCGTGGGCGTGCCGCTGCTGACGGGGCGCCTGTTTACCGATGCGGATAACGCGGGCAGCGACGCGGTATGTGTCGTGAGCGTCTCCTTTGCCCGCAAGTATTTGGGCGAGGACGATCCGCTGGGCCGCACGGTGATGCTGCGGCTCGCGGACGATAAGCAGCTGCCGATGCGCGTGGTCGGCGTGGTCGGCGATGTCCGCCAGCGCGGACCCGCCGTGAACGCACCGCCGATCCTCTACACGCCGCTGGGGCAGGTGCCGGAAGGGATCTGGGCGATCATGCGCGAGTTTGGCCCGCTGAGCTTTGCGGTGCGGCTGCATCCGGGCATGGGGTTGGACGACGGCGCGTTGCGCGATGCCATCAACGAAGTGGCACCGGGCCAGCCCATCTCCGACGTGCAGACCCTGGCGACGGTGGTGGCGTCGACCACCAGCGCGCAGCGCCTCAACCTGTTGCTCGTGGGCCTGTTCGCCGGGCTGGCCTTGCTGCTGGCATCGGTGGGGCTGTACGCGGTGATGTCCGTGGCGGTGGCGGCGCACCGGCATGACTATGGCGTGCGTGCGGCGCTCGGCGCGACACGTGGGCGCCTGTTGATGACGGTGGTGCGCTCCGCGGCCATCCAGGTGGGGCTGGGGCTGGCGATCGGGCTGGCGATGGCGATGGTGTTGTCGCGCGTGCTGACCAGCTTCCTCTTCGGCATCCAGGCGCTGGACCCGTTGGCGATCGGTTCGGTGTTGCTCGTGCTCGGCCTGTCGGGCCTGCTGGCGAGCCTGCCGCCGGCGTGGCGCGCGGCGCATGTGCGGCCGATGCAAGCCCTGCGCATCGACTAAACTGGCGCCCATGGCCGATCCCTCCCAATCCGGCGCCTCGTTGCCGCACGTTCTCGTGGTCGATGACCAGGAGGCCGTGCGCGACGCGGTACGCCTCTTGTTGAAGCACTCCGGCTACCGGTTTAGCGAAGCGGCCACGCCTTCGGATGCGCTCGCGATGGTGGCCGGCGACGACTTCGCCGCCGTGCTCGTGGACATGAATTTCCGCCAGGACACGACCTCGGGCGAGGAGGGGCTGGCGTTGATCCGTGAGCTCACCGCGCGTAAACCGGAGCTGCCGGTGATCGCGATGACCGGCTGGGCGAGCATCGAGCTGGCTGTGGAAGCGATGCGCGAAGGGGCGGTGGATTTCATCGAGAAGCCCTGGCAGAACGCACGCCTGCTGAGCGTGCTGGCGTCGCGCATCGAACTGCGCCGGCAGGAACGCGACGTGCGCCACCTGAGCGATGCGCAGGCGCTGCTGCTGGATGACGGCGACAGCTTTATCGCGGAATCCCCGGCGATGCGCCGGCTGATGGACGACGTCGCGCGCATTGCCATGAGCGATGCGGCGGTGTTGCTGCTGGGCGAGAACGGCACGGGCAAGAGCGTGCTGGCGAAGCGCCTTCATCGCCTCTCGGGCCGCCGGGCACGACCCTTCGTGAAAGTGGATATCGGCGGCCTGGCACCCACGCTGTTCGAGGCGGAGCTGTTCGGCCACGTCAAAGGAGCCTATACCGACGCGCGGCAGGACCGCGCCGGCCGCTTCGAGACGGCGGACGGCGGCACGCTGTTCCTGGATGAGATCGGCAACCTGCCGCTGGAGCAACAGCCCAAGCTGCTGCGGGTGCTGGAGGACGGGGAATTCGAGCGGCTGGGTGCGTCGCGCACGCGGCGGGTGGACGTGCGCGTGGTGGCAGCCACCAACGCCGACCTGGATGCGGAAGTGGATGCCGGGCGCTTCCGTGAGGACCTGCTTTACCGCCTCAGCGTGTTTCCCATGCGCCTGCCGCCGCTACGCGAGCGCCGCGAGGACATCATCCCGCTGGCCCGCTATTACCTCGCCGAGGCCAGCCGTCGCTACCGCCGGGATCCGCCCGTGCTCGGCAGCGCCGTGGAGAGTGCTTTGCTGGACCACGCGTGGCCGGGCAACGTGCGTGAGCTGTCGCATGCGATGGAGCGTGCGGCGCTGCTCGGCGGCGATCACGTCAGCGCGGCAGACCTGCGTCTGCGCAAGTCATCGAAACCCCGCGGCGTCGAGGAGATGACCCTCGACGATGCCGAGGCGATGCTGCTGCGTGTGGCGCTGGAACGCCACGACGGCAACCTCATGCGCGCCGCGGAGCATCTCGGCATCACGCGGCAAGGGCTGTACCGACGATTGGAGAAACACGGGCTCCAGCGTGATGAAGCGGAGTAGGGCGGCAACGAGCGGACTGCTCGTCGCATTGCCTGCACTGCTGGCCCTGGGCGGCATGCTGCTGGTTGGCGTGCCGTCGCTCGCGGAGGCGATCGCGCTGTTCGTGCTGGTGGTGTTTCTCACCGTCGTGGCGTGGCGTGTCGCCGGTGGCCGGCCGAGCCGCATGCAGACCGTGGCCAACCTGCTGGAGGCCCTGCGCGAAGGGGATTACGGCGTGCGTGCCTCGGGCACCGAACGCCAGGACGACTTTGGTGACATCGCGCGCCGCTTCAACGAACTGGCCGCGCGGCTGCAGGATGAGCAACGCGGGCTGCAGGAATCGCTGCAGCTGTTGAGCAAGACGCTGGCCGCGCTGGATGGCGCCGTGTTCGCCTTCGAGCGCGATGGCCGACTGCGCCTGGTCAACCCGGCGGGCGAGCGTTTGCTCGGGCGCCAGGCGTCGGAGGTGCTCGGCATGGACGCCCATGCGCTCGGGCTGTCCGGCCTGTTCGACGTGCCTTCCGGCGATATCGTCCCTTACGAATTTGCCGGCCAGGCCGGCCGCTGGCAGGTAGGCCACGCCGCGCTGCGCAGCCGCAGCCAGGAAGGGCGCCTCCTCGTCGTCCAGCCCATGGAGCGTGCACTACGTGAGGAGGAGGCCCAGGCCTTCCGTCGCCTGCTGCGCGTACTCAGCCACGAGATCACCAACTCCATGACGCCGATCGGCTCCATGGTGGAAACGCTGCACGGCCTGCTCCCCGACGCCGGCCAGCCACTCGGCCCCGAACTCGACGCCGACCTTCGCCATGGCCTGGAAGTGATCGGCCAGCGCAGCGCCGCCCTGCAACGTTTTATCAGCCACTACGCGCGGCTCGCGCGCCTGCCATCACCGAACGTAGCCGTTGTGGATGTGGCAGCGTTCTGCGAACGCGTCGTGCGGTTGTTCGACGACGCGCGCATCCGCATCGAGCCGGGTGAATCGCTAAGCCTGCAAGGCGACCGCGATCAGCTCGAGCAGGTGCTGATCAATCTCCTGCGCAACGCCGTCGAAGCTGGCGGCGACGACGAGGTGCTGCTCGGCTGGCGTCGCGCCGGCACCCGCGTGCTGGTCGAAGTAAGCGATCTCGGCCCCGGCCTGCCACCCAGCGGCAACCTCTTCGTTCCGTTCTTCACAACGAAGGCCAACGGCGCAGGCATCGGCCTGGCGCTATCCCGCCAAATCGTCGAAGCACAGGACGGAACGTTGGAGTTGTTTGCGCGGGAAGGTTCGCGCGGTGCGGTGGCGCGTGTGAGCTTACCGGTGTCCGCGCGCTAGTCCGTTGCGTGGCGCGGCGTATCTCCAGCGCTGATCACTTTACATGCGTAACCTCAGACCGTAACCTTCCGCGCAGGTTGGTGCTGGCTTCCAATGGGCGTGCCTACGACCCAGCACAGAGACCTGTTTTTCTTTGCCCCGCTTTTGCGGGGTTTTTTATGTCGACGGATTGGGGGCGGCGTCGGATTCAAACACTACCGGAACCCGCACATGTGCGGCCACCGGCTTCCCCCGCACCATCGGCGGGTTGAAGTGCCACTTCTCCACGGCCACGATCGCTCGCGCGTCGATGTCTTTAGATCCCGACGACGTTACGACGGCCGTGTGGGTCGCGTGCCCGGAGGTGTCGACATCGACGTCGACCAGCACCGTGTTGCGTACGACCGACGCCGCGTCGACGGTAGAGGCCGCGCTTAATCCAAGGAGTGCGATCGCAAGTTTCCACGTCATCGGTTGGCTCCGGTCGATAGGCGAGGGATTGTAGCTTGACGATACGCAACCTTCATCGGCGCGGTGCCACCGTCAGCCTGGGGCTTCATACGGCAGGACTGACGTGGGCCATATGGCATGACGAGGCGCGACAGCGGAGCGGGAGGCAGCATCCGGGTGGGTTGCGCGGGCTGGGCGCTGCCGGCGAGTGTCGCCGGATCGTTCCCTTCGGACGGCACCCATCTCGAACGCTACGCGCAGGTGTTCTCCTGCGTGGAAATCAATTCGTCGTTCTATCGGTCGCATCAGCCGAAGACGTATGTCCGCTGGAAGAGCAGCGTCCCGGACGCGTTCCGCTTCAGCGTGAAAATGCCACGCACCATTACCCACGAAAGCCGACTCGAGAAGTGCGAGTCGCTCGTGCGAGCGTTCGTGCAGGAGACAGCTGGACTTGAAGAGAAACTCGGGTGCGTTCTGGTGCAACTTCCGCCCAGCCTTGCCCTCGATACCAACATCGCCACTGACTTCTTCGAGATGCTCCGGAGAAGCACGCCTGTTCCACTGGCGTGCGAGCCCCGCCACGCTTCGTGGTTCACGCCGGAGGGCGCCGCCGTTCTGGGCGACACTGGTGTCTCGTGCGTATGGGCCGATCCGCCGCCCGTCGCAGGCGTCGAGCCGCCCATCGACCGGGGCATGCTCTACCTCCGCCTGCACGGGTCACCGCAGGTCTATTACTCGGCGTACGACGACACATTCATCGAACGTGTCGCCGGGACGATGCGAGAGGCCCGCGATCAGGGCAGGGTGGCGTGGTGCATCTTCGATAACACCGCGCGCGGAGAGGCCATTCCGAATGCCCTGGCCCTGGCGAAGCTCACTGCCACTTAAGCGCCAGATCCCGCACCCGCTCGCATTCACTCCTGTCTTTCTGATCGCCATCGCTCTATTTGCGGTGCCTTGCATAGACATCGTCGGCTTCTGTTGAGCCTTGCTTTGCGTAAGCGGCCAGGCTCGGATGCTCCTTGAGCCGCTGGTCCAGCCACGCGGCCACCTTGTCCAGCTCGTTGGCGGCGAGATGGCAAACGATCTGGTTCATGCGAAGCAGGTAGCCGGCATCCTTGGCGGCCTGTTCCTGCGAATCCCCACACGCGGCGACGGCACTGGTCGCGATAAGCACAGCGAAGACGCGTTTCATGTTGGATCCCTGTTAGCTGGCGTGGAGGGGTGCCATGAGACGTGTTGTAACGCCCAACGGCACGGGGCTAGCTTACCCGTTCCCTCCCGCTCGCTGGATTTGCGCATGGCCCCGACGTTCGTAAAAACTTGCCTTTTTCTGGCGGTAGCGGCCTTGGTGCCGGTGGCGAGCGCGGCGCCGGCCGATCCGCCCAAGGCCGAAGACGCCAGCGCGGCAAGCCAGTACAAGAACCTCGGCCTGACCAAGGACCCGACCGCCGCGCAGGCCGGCAGCTACAAGCTCGACCCGCACCACACCTCGGTGATGGCGAAGCTCGCCCACATGGACCTGTCACGGTACACGCTGCGCTTCGATGAGATCAGTGGCAGCTTCGATTACACGCCCACCAGCAGCACCGCGTCGAACCTTTCGATCACGATCAATCCGGCATCCATCAGCACGGGCGATTCGACGTTCGACAAGCGCATTGCCACGCGGTATCTGGAAGTCGACAAGTTCCCGACGATCCATTTCACGGCGGACTCGGTGAAGATCGTGGGCGGCCACGCCACGGTGTCGGGCACCCTGGAATTTCACGGCATCAAGAAGCCGCTGGTGCTGAACACGACCTACCGTGGGTCTGCGCAGTCGCGCATGGGCTTCTCGGCGGAAGCGTCGTTCAAGCGCTCGGACTTCGGCGTGAGCCAGTGGATACCGCTTGAAGCGGATGAGGTCGACGTCATGATTGAAACCGAGTTCGTAAAGCAGTGAGATAGCGGGACCAGGTGATCAGGAGAGACGGCCATGGCCGGTGATGACAAACCCAGGGCGCGGCAAGAGGGCCCGACGGATGGTGAGCCCGGTTCCCTCGACAACGGGGGGAAAAGCCCCACGAGCGGGTCCGAACGCGAGAGGGCCCGCCGGGAAAAGGAAGCCACCAAAGGTGCCGATGTGGCGATGATTCGCCGCAAACGACTCCGCTCGGGACAGTAGTTCTGCACCTGCTCTTCACATCTGCGGGCAGGCGGTTGAGAGGCGCAACTGCTAGAATTGGTGCATTGCATCAAATTGCGTTCCCATGCCCAAACAGAAAACCCGCATCGTCGACCTGGCCTCCGCCGCTCGCGTCAGCCCGGCCACCGTCGACCGGGTGCTCAATGGGCGGGGTGGCGTCAGCGAGCGGGCCCAGTCGCTGGTGCTGGAAGCCGCCAAGCGGCTGAAGATCAACCGGGTGATCGAAACCCCGCCGGCGCGCTGGCTCAACGTGCCGATCCTGATGCAGTCGCCGACCATCCACTTCTATAAGGAGCTGGCCCGGCGATTCGGCGACCACGAGATGGCCATGCACCAGCTCAAGGTGCGCTGTGCCGTGCACACCTTCGATAGCATCATTCCGGCGAATATCGCCGAGCAGATCGAAGCCCTGGCCCGGCATGCCGATGCGCTGGTGCTCACGACGCACGATCATCCCGTCGTGCGCGATGCCGTCCGTCGGGTGGCATCGCGCTGCCCGGTGGTGACGCTGGCGTCCGACATCGCCGACAGCGGGCGCCTGGCTTACGTGGGTACCGATACCGAGGCGGCCGGCCGTCTGGCCGGCGAGTTGATGGGCCGGTTCCTCGGGCCGCAAGGCGGGCCCATCCTGCTGATCAAGGGCTACCACCACTTCCGCAGCCACGAGCAACGCGAGCGTGGCTTCACCCAGGTGCTGCGCCAGTCGTTCCCCAACGTGCGCATCATCGCCCGGGGTGACAGTCGCGAAGACCCGGGCAGCACCGCCGACATCACCCGTGATGTCCTGCGCGCCGTGCCCGGTTTGCGTGGCATCTACAACACGTCCGTGGGCGATGAAGGCGTCGCGGATGTGCTGGTTGCCGAGACCAAGCCACATGACGTTATCTTCATCGGGCACGACTTGACGGACAGCAATCGCCGTTTGCTGGAGCTCGGCCACATGGATGCCGTGCTCGACCAGAACCTCGCCGCCCAGGCCGCGCGGGCGCTACAGCACGTCCTGGCGCGCTTTGGCCGTGCCGCCACGCCGTCGCCGATGCTGCAGCCGACCAGCATCGTCATGCGCGAAAACCTGCCCGACGTGGCTTGAGGTAAAACCATCAATCTGAAGGATTGACGGTTTTACCTCAGAACGGCTGTTCATACTTCGAAGGCTCTTCCGCTTCTCAGCCGTCGCAAAAGGAAGCCCCATCCATGTCCAACCCTCCTGTTGCCCAGGCGGCGGGTGGCGACGCTTTGCCTGAAAATCCGGCACGCCGTCGCGTTCTCCTCTCCGCTGGCCTGATGGCCGCCGCCGCAGCCCTGCTTCCCTGGGCTCGCATGGCTTACGCCGATGCCCCCGCCCAGGCCAGCCCCGCCGACCTCGATGCGTTCCTCGGGCTCGGCGAGCGCCTGACCGGCCGCGCGCACCTGCCGCCCGACATCTCCGCCCGCCTGTTTGCCGCGCTCGCGCAGGGCAACCGCGCGTTCGGCGCCAGCGTCACCCGCCTGGTCAGGGCGATGGACATCGCCGGCGTCGACGACATGCGTGCCTTCAAGGGCTCGGCGGTGGATAGGAACCCCGAGCTCAAGGCCCTCGCCGTGAGCATCGTCAGTGGCTGGTACCTCGGCTATACCGGCACGCCGGAAGGCCTGGTGGTGAAGGACGACACGCAGTTCATCACCTACACCGGGGCGCTCATGTTCGAACCGACCCGCGATGTCACCGTGATTCCCACGTACGCCCGTGCAGGTACGGATCACTGGGCCGTTGCGCCCGCCAGCATCGCGACCGACTGAGCCGCGCAAGGACACCACCATGACTACCTCCTACGACGCCGACGTTGTCGTCATCGGCTCGGGCGCGCTCGGCAGCAACGCCGCGTATGAACTGGCCAAACAGGGCCGCTCGGTCATCCTGCTGGAAGCCGGTTCGCGCATCCCGCGCTGGAAGATCCTCGAGAACTTCCGCACCTCCTCGCGCAAGGCCAACTTCAACGACCCGTACCCCAACGAGCCGTGGGCACACACCTCGTACGACCCCGAGTACCTGGAAAACACGGGCTCCTTCAACTTCCGCCCGGGCATGCTGAAGCTGGTGGGCGGCACGACGTGGCACTGGGCGGCCGCCTGCTGGCGTTACCTGCCCAACGACATGAAGCTGAAGACGCTGTACGGCGTGGGCCGCGACTGGCCGATCGACTACGACACGCTGGAACCGTATTACCAGCGCGCCGAGGAAGCCCTGGGCGTGGCGGGCAACGGTGATGAGGACCAGAGCGGGCAGGGTGGCAAGGCCTGGCCGCCGCGGTCGCAGCCGTATCCGCTGCCGCCGGACGCCACCACCTACATGAACCAGCAGCTGGTGAAGCGCCTGGCGCCGGAGGGCTTTCACTACATCCACGAGCCGAACGGCCGCGTCACCCGCCCGTACGATGGCCGCCCCGCCTGTTGCGGCAACAACAACTGCATGCCGGTGTGCCCGATCGGCGCGATGTACAGCGGCGACATGCACGCGACGCACGCCGAGAACGCCGGCGCGAAGCTGATCACCGAAGCGACGGCTTATAAGCTGGAGAAGGGCGCGGGCAACAAGATCGTTGCCGTGCATTACCGCAAGCCGGACGGCAGCGACGTGCGCCTCACGGCCCGCTACTTCGTGGTCGCCGCGCACGGCCTGGAAACGCCCAAGCTGCTGCTGATGTCCGACGTGGCGAATTCGTCCGACCAGGTGGGCCGCAACCTGATGGACCACACCGGCATCGGCCTGCTGATGATCGGTGACGAACCGCTGTGGCCCGGACGCGGCGCCGTGCAGCAGGGCGGCATCTTCAACTGGCGTGACGGTGATTTCCGCAAGCAGCACTCCGCGGTGAAACACTCCATGTCCAACGCCGTGCCCAACCGCACGATTACCGAGCGCCTGCTGAAGCAGGGCGTGATCGGGCCCGAGCTGGATGAAGGCATCCGCCACGACGCCGCGCGCTGGATCGACGTGGGCACCGTGTTCGAGATGCTGCCGAGCCCGACCAACCGGGTCACCCCGAGCGACAAGAAGGATGCCCTCGGTATTCCGATGCTGCGGGTGAACTACGACGTGGATGACTACGTGAAGGCTGGCAAGGAAGTGGCGAAGAAGGATTACGCCCGCTTCGCGAAGATCTTCAATGCCCAAATCGTCGAAGACGAATCCGGCTGGCAGAACCGCGACCACATCATGGGTAGCGTGATCATGGGCAGCGATCCGAAGGACTCGGTGGTGAATGGCGACTGCCGCACCCACGACCACGACAACCTGTTCCTGGCCACCACCGGGGTGATCCCGGCTTCGGGTGTGATCAACCCCACGCTCACCGGCGTGGCGCTGTCGATCCGCATTGCCGACACGATCAACAAGGAAATCTGATGCGAGCCAACCTCACGTCACGCTGGCTGGGCCGGGCGGCGATGCTGCTGGTGGGGGCTGCCGCCTGCAGCGCCCACGCGCAGGACAGCGACCTGATCGCCCGTGGCAAGGTCGTGGCCACGGCCGGCGATTGTGCCGCGTGCCACACCTCCGCGCCTGCGCATCCGTACGCGGGCGGCCGCGCCATCGGCTCGCCGATGGGCAACATCTACGCGTCCAACATCACCCCGTTCAACGGCCACGGCATCGGCGGTTACACCGAGCAGCAATTCGCCGACGCCCTGCGCAAGGGCGTCAACGCGAAGGGGCAGCACCTTTACCCCGCCATGCCTTACACCGCGTACGCGGGCATCTCGGATGAGGACATGCATGCGCTGTATGCGTACTTCATGCAGGGCGTGAAGGCCGATGACAACGTCGTGCCGGAGACGAAGCTGCCGTTCCCCTACAGCATGCGCTGGACGATGGCGGCCTGGAATCTCCTGTACCTCGGCGATGGTCTCCACCCCGCGGACGCCACGGACGACGCCCGCGTCAACCGGGGCCATTACCTGGTCGACACGCTCGGCCACTGCAGTTCCTGCCATTCCCCGCGTACGTTCCTGATGGCGGAAGACAGCCACGCCTACCTGGCCGGTGCGAAGATCGACGGCTGGATGGCGCCGAATATCACCTCAGACCCGGTCAGCGGCATTGGCGCGTGGTCCGAGGATGAGATCGCGGCCTACCTGAAGACCGGCCATGTGAAGGGCAAGGGTCAGGCCGGTGGCGGCATGGCCGAAGCGGTGGAGCAGAGCCTCAGCCATTTGTCCGATGACGACGTGCACGCGATGGCCGCATACCTGAAGACGGTGAAGCCGATCCGGGATCCGGCCGATACGAAGGCTGCCTTCGAGTACGCGGGGGCGAGTGCGATTCCCGCGCTCGGCGTGCGCGAACCGGTGCGGCCCGATGGCGCGGTGGACCCGGAAGCGCTGCGCGTGGCTACCACCACCGATGGCGCCACCCGGTACGCCGGCGCCTGCGCAAGCTGCCACCAGCCGGACGGCGGCGGTACGCAGAACCAGTATTTCCCGTCGCTGAGCCACAATCGCGCGGTGGGCATGTCCGCCCCCGATAACCTGGTGATGGCCATCCTCCTCGGCATCGACCGCAAGGGCGCCGACGCCCACGTGGCCATGCCGGCCTTCGGCCGCGACCTCACCGACGAGCAGGTAGCCGCTGTCGCAACCTACGTGGAGCAGCATTTCGGAAACCCGGACGTCCACGTCACCGCGGACATCGTCGCCGGCATCCGCTCAGGCGGCCCAAAGCCACTGCTTCTCCGGCTCACGCCGTACCTGATGCTGGGTGGCGTGGTGCTGGCGGCGCTGGTGCTTTGGCTTATCGTGGTACTGATTCGGCGGCGCAAGCGAGCCGCGTGATGGCTTGGCAGTCCGTGGTCGTGACCTACTTTCCCTGGATGGCGTTTATGGCATCGGCTGCCACGGCGTGGCCAGATAGACGTAGAAGGAAAGCAGTGAACGACCACGTGGCAGCTAAAAGCAACGCGAGCATGGTGCATGCGAAGTAGAAGAACTGAATCTTCGTGGGAAACCGGCTGAGTTTCTCAGTCATCGCGTCCAGCTTTGCTGTGATGGTTTGCTGGAATTCGTCCAGCCGACCATTCATGCTCGTCAGCTTCGTATCGACGATCGTGCGGAAATCGTCGATCTTCGTATTCATGCTTTCGAGTCGCGTATCCATGCCGTCGAGCCGCGAGTCCATGCTATCGAGCCTGGCGTTCACGGTGGTCTCAAGGCTGACGAACTTCGCCGTCATGACCTCCCGGGACGCTTCTGCCTTTGCATCCATGACATCCAGTTTCGCATTCACGCCGGTGAGCTCCACCCGCATGTCGCGAAACCCGAGCTCTAATGTGGTGATCCGAGATTCCATAGTCCTATCATCGTGTGCGCTCACCGCGGCGGCAAGCCGAAGCTCGGGCCCGCGGTAGGATCTTTGTTGAGTGGTGTCTTGCGTTCTTGCAGCCATCATCCCTCCCTGTACTACGTCTGGCGCAGCAAACACATGCTATTCCAGCGTTTCGAGAGACGTGCCCGCGTCCTTCTGTAAGCGTTGCCTTACAGGTCGACGCCGAGCACTCGTGCCAGATATTTCGCAGTCACGCTCCCGGCCGCCGTTGCGACCTCGCGCGGCGGCCCGCTTGCCACGATGCGCCCGCCGTTGCCACCCGCGCCCGGGCCGACATCGATCACCCAGTCGCTACCCGCGACCACGCGCATCTCGTGCTCGATGACGATCACCGTATTGCCGGCATCGACGAGACCCTGCAGCTGGGCGACGAGCTTGTCGACATCCGCCGGATGCAGCCCGGTGGTCGGTTCGTCGAGTACGTACAGCGTGCTTCCGCGTTGCGGGCGTTGCAGTTCGGTGGCCAGCTTGATGCGCTGGGCTTCGCCACCGGAGAGTTCGGTGGCCGGCTGGCCGAGCCGGAGATAGCCCAGGCCGATATCGCGGAGCAGCTGTAGCGGCTTCAGGATGGCCGGTTCATCGGCGAAGAACGCGCAGGCTTCCTCGACGGTAAGACGAAGCACCTCGGCGATGTTCTTTTCGTTCCACTGCACCTTCAGGGTGGCCTCGTTGTAGCGGGCGCCGTGGCAGGTGGGGCAGGGGGCGAAGACGCTGGGCATGAACAGCAGTTCGACACTGACGAAGCCTTCGCCTTCGCAGGTGTCGCAACGGCCCTTGGGCAGGTTGAAGGAGAAGCGGCCTGCATCAAATTTCTTCGCCTTCGCGCTTTTTGTTGCGGCAAAGAGCTTGCGGACGTGGTCGAACAGGCCGGTATACGTCGCGAGGTTGGAGCGAGGTGTACGCCCGATCGGCTTCTGGTCGACCTGGACCAGGCGCTTGATGGCGTCCGCACCGGACTGGATGCGGCCGCCGGTCCGGATGACGACGCCCGGGCCGGGCTCGTCCGTCTCTTCGGGGAGCGCGGCAAGGTCCTGCCCAAGGTGCTCGCCGAGCAGCTCAACCAGCGCCTGGCTCACCAGGCTCGATTTCCCCGAGCCGGACACGCCGGTGACGGCGGTGAATACGCCGAGCGGAAAATCGACGTCGAGGTGGTCCAGGTTGTTTCGGGTGATGCCGCGCAACGCCAGTAAGCCATTGGGTTTGCGCGGCTCGCGAACGTCAATGCGATCGTGCCCAAACAGGTAGCGCGCCGTGTGGGAGGCCTTGACCGCCTTCAAGCCGGCAGGCGGGCCGCTGTAAAGCACCTGGCCACCGCGCTCGCCGGCGTCAGGGCCGACATCGACCAGCCAATCAGCGCGCCGCATCATGTCGAGATCGTGCTCGACCACGAAGATCGAGTTGCCTGCTTCCTTGAGCTGGACGAGCGCGGACATGAGCGCTTCACCATCAGCGGGGTGCAATCCTGCCGAGGGTTCATCGAGCACGTACACGACGCCGAAGAGGTTGGAACGAATCTGCGTGGCCAGGCGCAAGCGCTGCAGTTCACCCGGTGACAGCGTCGGGCTGGCCCGATCCATCGACAAGTAACCCAGGCCGAGGTTACGCAAGGTGGCCAGCCGCGCCAGGAGGTCTTGGGCGATGCGCTGGGCAGCGATGCGCTTCTCTTCCGAAAGGTTTGGCGTGCGCCGGACGTCGGAAGAACCTTCATGCGACAAGCCGCCTTCCGCCACGCGGCGCGCCATGTCCTTCTTGCCGTCGGCACGTGACCGCGTGCCCTTGCGGCCGCTCGCCGAACCGTCGTCGAAGCGTCCTTCCGCCACCGGCATCAGCACATCCGCCATGTCGTCGAACGACAACGCCGACAACGCGCCAATATCGAGCCCGGCAAACGTCACGGAGAGCGACTCCTTCTTCAGTCGCTTGCCGTGGCAGACCGGGCATACGCTGCCGATCATGTAACGCGAGACGCGCTTTTTCATCAACGCGCTTTGCGTCGTCGCGAAGGTGTGCAGCACATAGCGGCGCGCGCCCATGTAGGTACCCATGTAGCTGGGCTCCGTCTTGCGCTTCAGCGCCGCACGTGTCTCGGCCGGCGTGAACCCGGTATACACCGGCGCCACCGGCTGCTCCTCCGTGAAGAGGATCCACTCGCGCTGCTTCTTCGGCAGGTCACGCCAGGGGATGTCCACGTCGTAGCCGAGGGTGACGAGGATGTCGCGCAGGTTCTGCCCGTGCCAGGCGGGCGGCCACGACGCGATGGCGCGCTCGCGGATGCTCAGCGAGGGGTCCGGCACCATCGACTGCTCGGTGACCTCGTACACGTGCCCGAGGCCATGGCAGTGCGGGCAGGCGCCTTGCGGCGTGTTCGGGGAGAAGTCCTCGGCGAACAGCATGGGCTGGTTCGCGGGATAGCTGCCGGCGCGCGAGTAGAGCATGCGTACGAGGCTGGAAAGGGTGGTGACGCTGCCCACCGACGAGCGCGCACCGGGGGTGCCGCGCTGCTGCTGCAGGGCCACCGCGGGCGGCAGGCCCTCGATATCGTCGACATCCGGCACGCCCACCTGGTCGATCAGGCGCCGGGCGTACGGGGCCACGGACTCGAGGTAGCGGCGCTGGGCCTCGGCATACAGCGTGCCGAAGGCGAGCGATGACTTCCCGGAGCCGGAAATGCCCGAAAACACCACCAGGGCGTCTCGCGGAATGACGACATCCACGTTCTTGAGGTTGTGTTCGCGCGCGCCGCGGACGCTGACACAGTGGTCCGGGGTGGCCGTGGGGCGGTTCGGGGGCGTCTTCTTCATACCCGAAGTATCCCACGCAAAAAAAACGCCACCAGAGGCCTGGTGGCGAGGGGAGCTTTGCTTACCCCCGTCCTAGGGGAAATTGTTCTGAAGTTCGGTCCGGCGCCCAGGCTAGGGCGCCGGCCGGGACATGGCTGGATCAGAAGTCGTACGTGGCCGTCAGGCGAGCGTAGCGCGGCTGCTGGAAGTACTGGCCAAGACCGTAGTTGTTGAGCACGGTCTGCGGCAGCGCTTCGTACGTCGCGTAGCTGTTGAGCGGCTTGCGCTCGTTGGTGACGTTGAACACGCTGACCGCGAAGGCAAGCTTGTTCTCGAAGTACGACGGACGGTAGGTGACAGCCAGGTCCAGCTGACGGAACCAGGCGTTACGCTTGTCGCCCGGGTGCGACGGCTGGCCGTTGCAGTTGTGGTACGACGAGCCGTAGCCGATCGGATCCGGATCCGCCTCGCCATCTTCGAAGCCCAGGCAGGACTTCGGCGAGCCGGAGGCCAGGCGCAGGTTGCCCGAGAGCAGCCATTCGTCGGTGAGCTGGTAAGCGCCGTACGCCTTGATCTGGTGCGTGCGGTCGTTGGCCAGCAGGCCGTTGGCGTAGCGCATCAGCTCAGCCGAATCCCAGTCCTGCGTCTTCGAGATATCGGACTGGCCGATGTCGGACTTGGTCTGGCCTTCGGTGTTGCCGTAGGCGCGCGAGAACGTGTAGTCGAGGCGACCCTGCCACTTACCATCGAACGGATGCTCGAGGTACATGTCCAGTGCGTAGTAGGCGCGCTTGGCCTTCTGCGAGAAGCCCCAGTCTTCCTGGTTCATCTTCACTTCGGTGCGGCCGCTGCCGTCGACATTTTCCAGGCTGAACGTGTTGGTCGAACCCGGGTTGAAGATGATGCAGCCAGGCACCACCACCGAATCCGGATCCAGGCCTTCGCGGGTCATCTTGTCGCCGATCTTGCCGGTGTCGCAGACGTCATCGATGGCGGTACGCAGCTTGCGCACGGTCACCTTGGCGCCGGTGATCCAGTCGGAGCCGAGCTGCTTGTCGAAACCGAAGATGGCTTCATCCTGGTACTGCGACTTCAGGTCACGCGCGGCGACGGCCTGGGCGTCGATCGGCTGGCCGAACTCGCCGTCCGGCGACACCTTGCCGCCGATCTGGGTCAGGCCGGTCGGGCGACCGTTGGCGTCGATACCGGTGTAGTTGAAGTACTCGTAGGTGTACGTGGACGGCGAGGCGCCACGGACAGCGACGTTGTTGGGCAGGGCGAGGTAGTAACGGCCGAGGTTACCGTAGACCTTCAGGCTGGAATCGCCGAAGACGTCCCACGAGGCGCCGAGGCGCGGAGCCCACTGTGCCTGGTTGTTGACGTACGGCTTGTTCTTGTCGTTGAAGTTCTTGAAGCCGTCGTTACGCACGCCGATGCTCAGCATGACCTTGTCGGAGATCTGCCAGCGGTCTTCGAGGTACTGTGCGCGCTGGTCGAGCGACATGTTGGTGACGCTGGTGAACACCACGCGACGAGCGTAGTAGCCGTCGCCACCCGGTGCGCCGATGCCCTGGCCCACGCTGATCGGGTTACCCGGATTGGCCGAGTGGAAGTAGCGCCAGTAGTAGCCCGGGCCGCTGGTCGAGGTACCTTCTTCGATACCCTTGTAATGCATGTTGTCGATACCACCGGCGAGGTGGTGATCGCCGAGCTGCCATTCGAGATCGAGGCGCAGGCCGTGCGTACGGCTGCCGGCGTTCGGATCCTGGCTGGTGTTCGAGGCGTTGAGGTTGGTGATCTGGTTGCCACCGTTGAGCGCCGGGTTCTGCAGGTTCGGGCTCATGATGTACGGCTGCTGGTCGATGTTCGGGGTCGGGTTTGACAGGTAGTCGGTGGTCCAGCCCTTCGCATACGTAGCCGACAGCGTGATGTCATCGGTGATGTACGAGGTGTACTTGGCGATGGCGTACTTCGAGGTGATCTTCGACGTATCGGCGTTGGCGCCCGTGAGGCCGGTGCCGCTGCGCGTGTCGTAGTCGTAGCCGGTGTAGTAACCGCGCTGCTCGTCCGTCGAATGGATGCCGGTCAGCTCGAGGATGTTGGAATCGTTGATGTTCCAGTCGAGCTTGGCGTAGATCTTCGGCAGGTTGTACGTGTAGTGGTTCGTGGCCACCGG
This sequence comes from Luteibacter pinisoli, assembly GCF_006385595.1. Taxonomy (NCBI): domain Bacteria; kingdom Pseudomonadati; phylum Pseudomonadota; class Gammaproteobacteria; order Lysobacterales; family Rhodanobacteraceae; genus Luteibacter; species Luteibacter pinisoli. The sequence continues at coordinate 2,457,951 of NZ_CP041046.1, read as the reverse complement.
GTTGGATTCGACGTTCGACGTGCTGTCGCCCTCGGACTTTTCAGCCTCGGCCGCCAGGAAGAAGAACAGCTTGTCCTTGATCAGCGGGCCGCCGACATACGCGCTGTACGTCTGGGTCCACTTGGTGTTGTCTTCGCCGGAGCGATAGATCGTGCCGACCTTGTCGGCCTGCTGGTAGCCGTAGCCGGCCGGCAGGGCGCGGTTACCGTAGTACACGCTACCCGGGTTGGAGGCGGCGAACTTCGGCTCCCACAGCACCTGTGCACCGAAGTGCCAGTCGTTGGTGCCGCGCTTGCCGACCTGCGAGATCACGCCGCCATCCGAGCGGCCGTACTTGGCGGAGTAACCGCCCGTATAGACTTCCTGCTGGTCGATCGCGCCGTACGGCAGGCCAACGCCGCCGAGCGCCTTGTACGGATCGGTCGTGTTGTAGCCGTTGATGTAGTACGCGTTTTCCGACGCGCCCGAACCACCGAAGGAGACCGTGCGGAAGCGGCCGTTGCCGAGCGTGCTGCTACCCGGGACAGCGCCGGGAGCGAGCAGGGCGATGGCTTCGGCGTTACGGCCGAGCGGCAGGCGTGCCAGCGTTTCGGAGGTGACGACGGTGCGCGAGTCGACCTGCGAGGTATCGATGGCCGGCAGGCTGTTCGCGGTGACGGTCACCTGCGAGAGGTCCTGGGCGGACGCGGCGGTGGCGGCTGCGGCGGCGAACGAGACGTCCGTGCTGCCACCGACCTTGATGGAGACGTTCTTGCGCGAATCGACGACGGCACCGTCTTTCTTCGCGTTGACCGTGTAGCTGCCCAGCGGCAGGTTGTTGATGTTGTAGTGGCCCTGGGTATCGACCGGCACTTCGCGGGTCAGACCGTTGGAGCCGCTCACCTGGACGGTGGTGACGCTGCCCGGCTCAACCGAACCGGCGATGGCACCGGTGGTGGACTGCGCGTAGGCGCCGCCCGTGAGTCCCAGACCCGTCGCCAAGGCAAGCGCGAGCGTCGACCGGCGCAGCATGTGCGCCCGTACGTTGTTGCTGAACTGCATTGTGTCTCCCCGGATGGCCTTGCGGCCGCAATATGCGGACAAAATGCCCGCACAAAATTTGACAATCTGGTGCAAACGTTGCACCAACATCGCATGAAAGCAGCGCTACCCTCGCCACCTCTTTCCGACGTTAAGATTGCGTCTGTAATGGTGTCTATACGGTTTTTTCCTATAGACGGACCGCAAGAAATTGAGAAATTTCGTAAGGTGATGAAAGTTCTTAGGAATTTTTCTGTAACACGGCTGTGACACTTACGAAATTTCTTTGCGGCCGATGGCCGAATTTGCGATTTCGGGGCCTCGAGGGAATAAAAACGCGCCGTGGACGATCTGGGAGGCATGGGCACGCATCCCGTGCCGCGACCCGGAGGTTCCCCTGATGTCCATGCCAGCCCACGCGTTAAACGTAGCGGTGGCTTCCCCGCCGACGTCCTACACCAAGGTGGCCGTCGCCATGCACTGGCTGATCGCGCTGCTGATCTTCCTGAATGTCGGTCTTGGCTTCTTTATGGAGACCTTCCCGAAGAAGGCGCCCGGCCATGACGAGGTGCTCTTCTACCACGCGTCGTTCGGCAGCCTGATCTTCATGCTGGCGGTGTTCCGGTTGTTCTGGCGGAGCACGCACAAGCCGCCGGTGCTGCCCTCGACGATCCCGGCGTGGCAGCGGGGCCTGGCCCATACCCTGCACTGGGTGCTGTATTCGCTGATGCTGCTCGTGCCCTTGACCGGCTATCTCCATCGCATGGCGGGCGGACATCCGGTGAGCTTCTTTGGCCTGGGCAATCTGCCGGTCCTGATCGGGAAGGACGAGCCCTTGCGCCTGTTGACCGACACCCTGCACGTGTCCCTGGTCTGGGTGCTGTGTACCCTGGTGGTCGGCCATATTGGCGCGGCCCTGAAGCACCGGCTGATCGACCGTGATGGCGTGATCCAGCGTATGTTGCGTGCATGATCGCGACGAGCAACCGCACGGTGGTCGATGAGCTGGCGTTACGCCATCTCGATGCTGCCTACAATCTTGGCCGGTGGTTGCTCGGCAGCGAGCAGGATGCCGCGGACGCAGTGCACGATGCCTACCTCCGTGCCGCCCGCGCCAGCGATACCTACGCGGGTGGCAACGCACGCGCATGGTGGCTCGCGATCGTCCGCAACTGTTGCCTGGCTCGCCTGAGCCTGCGCAACAAGGACAAGCACAACGTCGCGATTGATGCGAACCCCGCGGCGGCGGAGCGTTGGCTACCGCGGGCCGAGGCCGAGGAGATCGAGGAGCGCCTGGATGATTCGAGGCGCTCGCAGCGGCTCGATGTGCACCTGCGCAATCTGCCCGTGACCTACCGCGAGGTGCTGATCCTGCGCGAGATCGAAGAGCTTTCCTACCGGGAGATTGCCGACGTGCTGGAAACGCCGATTGGTACGGTGATGTCCCGACTCGCCCGCGGGCGCGCCTTGCTGCAAAAGGCGCTGACCGAGGACGGCAGCATGGAGATCCCGCATGGACTGTAAGACCGCGAGCGATCTGTTGCCCCTGTACTTCGATGGCGAACTGGACCGCGCCACGAGCCGTGAATTCGAGGCCCATCTGGACGAATGCGCCGCGTGTCGCGACGCCCTTGTGGCGCTGGATAGCCTGCGTACTGCCCTGCGCAGCGAGACGGCGCGTTACGGTGCGCCTGCCAGCCTGCGTGCGCGCGTTGAGCAGAGCGCCGCGGCTCCTCCGGTCGCGCGGACCCAGCGGACACGCACGCATACACGCTGGCTCGCGATGGCCGCTTCGTGGGTGCTGGCCTTCGTTGCCGGCGGTCTCACGCTCGGCCTTTGGCATCAGGGTTCTGCCGGGGCCAGCGACGCGGCACAACTGAACCGCGACCTGTTCGCCAGCCACTGGCGTGCCCTCGCCGCGACGTCACCGATCGACGTGGTGTCGACGGACCAGCACACCGTCAAACCCTGGTTTGCCGGGAAGGTGGCCATGGCGCCGGCTGTGCACGACTTCGCCGACCAGGGGTATGCGTTGATGGGCGGTCGTATCGATTACGTGGGTAGCGAGCGCGTGCCGGTGCTGGTCTACCGGCACGGCAAGCACCTGATCGACGTGTTTGTCCTGCCCGAGATGGCCAGCTCGTCAACGCGTGACGTCGTGACAGCGCAGGGCTACGTGCTCGAGGCGGCCACCCTGGGCGGCCAGCGCGCGATGATCGTTTCGGATATGGACCGGGTGGAGCTGACGCGCTTCAGGGACCTGCTGAGCGCGCAGGTCCCGGAAAACTGAGCGCGCGTCGGACGGTCAGGGCTTTGCAGCGGCCTGTACTTCCGCCATCGTCCGGGAGCCCACGCTCCAGTGCTCACGCTCCACCTCGGTAAGGATGATGGTGACGGCATGCTCGGGTACACCGAGCGTTCGCTGGGTCACTTCGGCGACTTCTTTCATGAAGGTATTTTTCTGTTCCGGGCTGCGGCCGGCCAGCATCTGGACGTTGATCACGGGCATGGGTGGGGTCTCGTGGGGAAAGGGACGTGCTCCCTAGTTTGACGTGAGTCCGTGGCCTGTTAAATAGGCGGGACGCTCAATCGGTGGCGCGATCGTCGCACCTTCCCGGCCATGCCCCCGAGGCATGACGGGCTGCTCTTAAAGTCTTTCCTGTGGGCGTCGCAAGAAGCCTAAGCTCTCTCCATCCCCCCTTTTGAGAGCAACCCCATGACTTCCCTTACTGGTAAAACCGCCCTTGTGACCGGTGGCTCGCGCGGCATCGGCCGGGCGATCGCCCTGAAGCTGGCCCAGGCCGGCGCCCAGGTGCTGGTGCATTTCAGTGCGTCGCCGAAGGACGCCGACGAGGTGGTCGAGCAGATCATCCGGGCCGGCGGCCGCGCTACGGCGGTGGGCGCCGACCTGGGCGCGCCGGATGGCCCGCACAAGCTCGCCGCGGCCGTGCGCAAGGTGGTCGGCGACCGGCTGGACGTGCTCGTGAATAACGCGGGCGTGTCGTATGCCGCGACGATCGAAGACCAGACCATCGAAGACTTCGACAAGCAGTTCGCCGTGAACGTGCGTGGGCCGTTCTTCCTCGTACAGCAGCTGCTGCCGATCCTTGGCAAGGGCAGCTCCGTGGTATTCGTCAGCTCACTGGCGGCGCGTTCCGCGGTGGGCAATCTTTCCGCCTACGCGGCGACGAAGGGTGCGACGGATACCCTGGTGAAGCACTTCGCTGCGGCACTGGGTAGCCGCGATATCCGCGTGAATGCCATCGCTCCGGGCGTGGTGGAGACGGAGATGTCGAAGTTTGCGAAGACGGACGAAGGTCGCCAGTTCACCCTGGGCATGCAGGCATTGCAGCATGTGGCCCAGCCGGATGATATCGCCGGTGCCGTGCTGTTCCTTGCCTCGCAGGATGCCGGCTGGGTGAACGGTACGACCCTCGCCGTGGACGGCGGTTCGAAGCTCTGACCGGCTAGCGGACGCGCCGCCAGACGACCTCACCATGGGCTCCCTCGGCCGCGCCACTGGACGGCTTGGCGACGGTGTAGGTGAGCTCGTCGTCCTTGAGCGTATAGGCGGTGTCACCGCCCTTGCCGTCCCAGTTCGGGAAGGACGCCCGCAGGATCTGGCTGTGCATCGTGTGGGCGTCGGCGCTGACGTGGCCGAAGTGCGCGTTGCTGTCCATCGAGGCCGCTTTGTACTCCTCGGGAGTGCCCTTCGACTTGTCATTCACCGCGAAGGGCACCCGTTTCGCCCGCACGATCTGCATCATGTAGTCGCCCTGGGCATCGATAAGCCACATGCCTTCGGGCGAAGGTCCGTAGAGCTCCACGCGGCGCCCGTCCGGGTAAACGTTGTCGCAGCGGACGAGGGTCCACGCTCCGATCAGTTCGCGAGGCACGGGCATGGCGTCGGCCGCCACCGAGAGTGAAGGGACGATGGCGAGGGCCATGGCGCAGGCGAGCAGGGACGGGGGCAGGCGGGACATGGCGGCTCCTTCAGGGGATGGGTGGCCGGATCATGGCGCTGCTGGCTGGATTTGATAATGAGTCCGAATCTGGATTGACCTTCAAAACGAAGTTGAAGATCATCGGCACATGAACCGCCTGAGCGACATGCAGCTTCTTGTCGACGCGGCCGACCTCGGCAGCCTGTCGTCGGCAGGTCGTCGCGCTGGCCTGTCGCCGGCGGCGGCGAGCGCCTGCGTGCAGCGGATCGAGGCGGCGCTGGGTGCGCGCCTGTTTGAACGAACGACACGCCAGCTTCGCCTTACCGACGAAGGGCGCACCTATATCGCCTCGTGCCGGATCGTGCTCGACACCATGCGCGAAGCCGAGCGCGTGGTGCGCAGCGGTACCGGTAGCGTCAGTGGCACGCTGCGCGTATCCGCGCCCTCCGACCTGGGGCGCAACTTGCTGGTGCACATCCTTGACCGATTCATGGTCCGGCATCCCGACGTGCGAATCGTGCTGACTCTGTCCGATTCGCTCTCGCGATTCGTTCCGGACGACGTCGACGTGGCCGTGCGTGTCGGCCCGCTGGAGGATAGTGACCTGGTAGCGCGCCATCTCGCGGATAGCTGGCGGGTGGTTTGCGCTTCGCCCGAGTGCATCGCAGCCAACGGCATGCCGGACCATCCGGACGATCTTGCCGACCTGCCGACGCTTGTCCTCACCACCAGCGCGGGCCCGCGACGTGAATGGCGCCTCGGCGACACGGTGGTGCAGGTACGGCGCTATCACGAATGCACGGACAGCGAAGTCATCCGTACCTGGGCGGTGCTCGGCAGGGGATTTGCCTATCGGCAACTGTGGGCAGTGGCGAAGGACGTTCAGGAAGGACGATTGGCGCTGGTCCATCCCTCGACATGGCATGCCTCATCACCGATCCACGCGGTGTATCACCCGAACGCCTTCCAGCCTCCGCGCGTGCGGACCTTTGTCGACTTTCTTCAGGCGGAGATGGTGGAGCGCCTGACGCATGAAGCCGCCGCGCAACTCTTGGGCACTCCGCCCTCGCGTTAACGAGGGCGGAGTTTCCTGCCGCTTATTCGACGATGGTCGCCTTCACGTGGTAGACGCGGCCACCCCAACCGTCATTGGGGAAGCTGTCGGACACCTTCAGGTAGACCGGCTTGGAACCGTCCACCGCGGCGCCGAGGAACGGCGTGAGGTCGATCGTGCGGTCCGCCTTGTTGGATCCGTCGGTGACAGGGTTCGTCTCTTGCAGCACCGTGGTCCAATGCTCGTTGTCCGTGCTGGCCTGCACCAGGAACTCGGCGTCGATCGTCAGCGTAACGTGGGCCGACGTGGTATCCGCGGGGAACGGGAACCGGTAGGTGAAGTGCGCATTGCCATCGGCGAAACGGTTCTGCACGCCGTTGCTCTGCGAGTTAGCGGGATCGAACAGCCACGGGTTCTCATCCACCGTGCCGGTGTCGAAGTTGATCGCATGGGCGACCAGGACGTCGGCCTGTGTCGAGAAGCGCAGCCCTGCCGCCACGAGGTTGGCGGTGACAAGGTGATGGCCATCCGTCGCCGTGCCGGGCACGGTGACCTTCAGCGGAAGCGTGCTGCTGGCCGGAATGGCATTGCCGCGCGGTTGCAGGCGCACGAGTGACGCCCGTTGCGTGGCCGTCCAGCCCGACGGTGCATCCACCGAAGCAAGGGCGAGGAGCGGGAAGAAGCCCGTTGCCGAGCTGCTGAGGGTGATGGGAATGGTCGTCACCCCCGAGGCCGCCGGCATGATGACCGGTTGCGCCGGTGACAACGTGGCAGCCAGTGAAGCGAGCGGCGTCAGGGTTGGCACATTGCCCACCAGGGCGCTAAGCGCGCTGGCCTGCGTGCGCCAGTCGAACACGTTGGGATGGTCGTCGCTGGTGGCACCCGACCAGCGCGTGCCTAGGCGGCCCGCGGCGTCGCGGTCGTTGTTCCAGATGCTATCGGCCTGCTGATCCAGGAACGACGCGTAACGGCGGTCGTGGGTGGTGTCGACCAGGTCCGTCCAGTAGCGCATGAAGATGCCCTTGAACTGCTTGCCGTTGTCGTCGCAGGTCTGGTCGGTGGCGTCGCAGATTTCGGTGAGCGTGCCGTCCTTCACCAGCGCGTTCGGGCCGATGGCGGCATCGGCCAAGCGGCGCACCGAGGTCAGGATCTTCGGGTCACGGGTCGCGCGGAACAGTTCGAGGCCGCCGCCGATGGCGAGGCCCTGGTTGTAACTCCACACGTTCTGGCCGTTGTTGGTGCAGGCGTTGGTGAGGCCGTCATTGACCTGGCCATCGGCGTTGATCATGCCGCTGTTCTGGAACCAGGTCCACGCGGTCTTCGAGCGGCCCAGCCACAGCGTGTCGCCCGGGATGCGGTTATGCAGTTCGGCCGTCAGGCGGATCCACAAGCCGTTGGTGATCGCGTTCTTGTACGTGCGCTCGCCATCCCACCAGACGCCGCCACCGCAGGTGCTGGTGTCCCAGTAGCCGTACACGTAATTGGCGATGGTCACCGCCATGTTCAGGTACTTCGGGTCGTGGGTGAGGTCGTAGGCCTGCAGCCAGGTGAGGCCCCACCATTCGGAGTCGTCGATGGCCCGGCTGGTGAAGTTGCCCAGCAGCGGGTCGCCCGAGAGCACGCCGGCGGGGAAGACACCCTTGTCCTTTTCGAAGGTGTTGTTGAGCTGGCCGAGGTACCGGCGGTCGCCGGTGCGCTGCATGTAATCGCCGATGGTTTGCAGGGCCACGGCGGAGTTCCACCAGCTGGACGGGAACCAGGCCTTGTCCGGGTCATACGAACTCATCAGCACGTCCGCGGCGACGCGGGCACGGGCCATGGCGGTGGGGCCATCGGTTTGCGCGGCGTTGGCTTGGGTTTGTTCCGCGGCGATGGCAGGGCAGGCGGCGGCAAGGGCCGTCAGGCTGGCGACGGCCAGCAGGGTCTGAACTCGTGAACGTATCGCGACGAGGTTCATGGTCAGGGAGCGCTCCTCTTGAGTACCCACAATGGGGATGGAGGCAACGTTCCCCCCACCTTGCCGCAGCCGGACCGTGGGCGGTGATCCGGCCTGAAAGCATCTGCGCATGAAGAAGTAGTTAGACGTCTAAATTGCTCAACGGCTCGTGCGAAGTCGGGCGAGTGTTGCAGAGCCGAGACCGCAAAAGTGAGAACCAGTTCCGAAATTATCACGATTTAAATGCAGCGATGGCTCACGGTGCGTGCGACTGGCCGTTCGGCGTATGGCGTGGTCTGCACCGTCGTGAAACGATCGCTGGGGTCGACAGGGGGATGCTGCAATGCAGTACAAACGGTTCGTGCTTTTGAGCGCGTCGTTCGTTGTGTTGTGGGGTTGCGCCCATGGCGGTGCGCCACAGGCCGTGTCTTCTCCGGTACCCGTGGCGAGTGCGCGGAAGGTTGCTCCTGAGGCTGCGCCACCCGCGGTGAAACGCATCTCGCGGCAACGCGATGCCGTCGCTGCCCATGCCGCAACCGTACCGCCTCCCATGCAGGTGCATTTCATCAACGTGGGGCAGGGCGCCGCGGCCATCGTCGAGTTTCCCGGCAAGTGCGGGGCCATCCTGATTGATGCGGGCCGTGGCCCCGGATTCACGGGCGTGTTGCGCACCCACCTCGATGATTTCTTCGCCCATCAGCGTCCCGATCTCCAGGGTACGTTGACCACGGTGTACCTGACGCATCCGCACGAAGATCACCTGGGCTCGCTTTCTACGCTCGGCCTGACGGGCACGATCGTGCCGGTGTATGACGTGAAGAACCTCGTTGATGATGGCTTGCTGCAAACGAACGCGACCACGTGGCAACAGGCGCAGAAGGCATTCGGTGACTGGGTCGCGACGAACAAGGGAGCGACTCATCATCGCATCGTGGCGTTCAGTACCAAGCCGCAACAGGGCGGCTATACGGGGCCGGCGATCGATGCGATCCAATGCGCCGACGTCGACCCGAAGATCCGCGTGCTGTGGGGGCAATCAAAGAAAAACGTCATGGGGACGGCGGAGGACTTCAAGGATCCGAACAACCACAGCCTGGTGATTCGCATCGACTATGGCGCGTCGTCGATCCTGTTTACCGGTGACCTCGAAGCACCGGCGATCGCCCAGCTCCTCGCTGCGTATGCAAACCAGCCGGAACTGTTGGACGCGGATGTCTACGTCGTTGGCCATCACGGTTCGATCAATGGCACGACGCCCGCGCTCCTGAAAGCCATTACCCCGATGATCGCGGTGATACAGGTAGGCGACCTCGCGGACCCGGGCCGCGCACGTACGGCGCGGGACTACGCCCACCCGAATGCAACGACGGTCGATAATCTCGTGCACTCGGTGGCCTGCGGGCGGGAGCCGGAGGCGTACGCGCTGGTGACCTCAGTGACCAATGACGCGACCGACGACACGATCACGCCGATCGGCATGCCATGCCACGTCTACGCCACGGGCTGGAACGGCGATATCACCGTCAGCCTGCCTTACGACAACGCCGACCTTGAAGTGCAGCTCGATTGCGAACTGCGGTTTGCCGATGCGACCGACGCTGCCGCGGTCGAAGCCCACCATCGGTGCGTGGCCTCGCCCTGATCGCGCTCAGGGCGCGGCGCGCGGGCTAACGGCGCCGTAGGGAAGCACGGCGGCTGATGCCGTCGCAGCATCACGGGTCATCGCGCCGTACGGAAGGATGGCCTGCGGGGCTTCGGCCCTGGCGTGGCTGACGGCGCCATAGGGAAGGACGGTCGCGGATGCGAGTGATGCGTCGTGGCCGACGACGCCATACGGTGGGATGGTCGGCATGTCGCCGACGAACGACGCAACGCGTGCAGGCGATGCAGGTTGATTCGCTGACATCGCGCAGGCACAGGCGCCCACCAAAACGAGCGCAAGCGGCAGCCACCGCGCGCGTGAGCGGGAAAAGGTCTTCATGGGAGGGGCTCTAGGGATTACACCTGGATGGTGTCCGGAGCATCATCCGCCCCCGCCGACGTTCAATCCAATCGTTACTTGCTATAGAGCCGATAGCGCTGGTGAATACCGGATATTGGGCTCCAGTCGGGGGCCGGAGACGGCCTGCGCCAACAAGTAACACCCAGATAACACCTCGTGTGACATACGGGTGTCACCACTATGAGCATCCTATGACCGTCGATTGCCCTGTTTCTGCCGTGATTATCCGGCACCGCCCCACATGAACGCGGACGGGATTCGTCGCCGGATTTTCATTTTCTACCCTGGGATCAACCAGCGCACCTGGCGGGTGATTGCCGCCGGTGGCTCGACGGAATGCGCTTCCGAGGGCCAGGCCGTGGCGTTTGCGTTCCAGTGTGCGCACAAGGCCGGCGGCTCGCGCATGGTGGATGTGCTGAAGGAAACCATCTCGGGTGCCTGGATTCCCCTGATCGTCCCCATCGCCTGACGGGCGGATGGTGGAGGTTTGCCGGATTTGCGGGCATGCTCTGGCTGCATGCCGCGCAGGCTAGGGGGAAGATTTCATGTCCGGCAGGGGCCATGGATAGACAGCCAGCTGACACCACAGAAGATCTTGATCTCATCATGGACGCCCTCGGCGCCCATGCATCCGAAGAAACGAAGGGCGTAGTCGCCAGCAACCGCGCGGGCGTGATCGTCTACGCGAACGCGTGCGCTGCGGACATCCTCGGGGCTGTCCGGGTGGGCTCCGGCGTCGATGACTACAGTTGCATGCACGGCGTCTTCACGGAAGACGGCCGGCCTTATCCCTCCCGCGATCTTCCATTGTCGCGAGCGGTCCTGGGCAAAGAGACCACGCGCAACGTCCCGCTGCTCGTCCGTCGCAGTGACGGAGGCACGCATCGCATCAGTGTGTCGGGCAAGCCGCTCTACGGCCCGGATGGCGCCCACATCGGTGGCGTCGTCACGTTTGTGATTGTCCCGCCGGCTTGACCACCCGCTGTATACGTTGACGGGTGCACCGTCCGAGGCTAGCCCAAGCCGAGGTCAGCCATGGTCAGCAAAGCCACCACCCCTTCCGGATCCCCGCGTGACATGCGCGGTAACGGCGATGAACTGCATCAACCGGCCGGTGGATCCCATCCGCCCCTGACGACGAACCAGGGGCTGCCGGTCAGCGATAACCAGAACTCATTGAAGGTGGGCGAACGCGGCCCGGTCTTGCTGGAGGACTTCATCCTCCGCGAAAAAATCACCCATTTCGACCACGAACGGATTCCCGAGCGGATCGTCCATGCTCGCGGCACGGCAGCCCATGGGTTCTTCGAGCTGACCGCGTCGCTGTCGAAGTACACCACGGCGCGCGTGCTCACCGAAGTGGGCGAGCGAACGCCTGTCTTCACGCGATTCTCCACGGTTGCCGGCGGCGCGGGTTCGGTCGATACGCCGCGCGACGTCCGCGGCTTCGCCGTGAAGCTGTACACGAAAGAGGGTAACTGGGATCTCGTGGGCAACAACATCCCGGTGTTCTTCATCCAGGACGCGATCAAGTTTCCGGACCTCGTCCATGCGGTGAAGATGGAGCCGGACCGTGGCTTCCCGCAGGCGGCCACGGCGCATGACACCTTCTGGGATTTCATCTCGCTGACGCCCGAATCGATGCACATGATCATGTGGGCGATGTCGGATCGGACGATACCCCGTTCGCTCAGGATGATCGAAGGCTTTGGCGTCCACTCGTTCCGACTGGTGAATGCCAAGGGCGGCAGTACCTTCGTCAAGTTCCACTGGCGCCCCAAACTGGGACTTCAGTCCACGGTGTGGGATGAGGCGGTGAAACTGGCCGGTGCCGACCCGGACTTCCATCGTCGTGATCTCTTTGAAGCGATCACCGCGGGCAACTTCCCGGAATGGGAGCTGGGTGTCCAGCTGTTCACCGAGGACGAGGCCGCCCGCTTCCCGTTCGACCATCTCGATGCCACGAAGCTCATTCCCGAGGAGCTCGTGCCGCTGAAGATCATCGGCAGGATGGTGCTGGATCGCTGGCCGGATAATTTCTTTGCCGAGACGGAGCAGGTGGCATTCTGTCCCTCGCACCTCGTCCCTGGCCTGGATTTCAGCAACGACCCGCTCCTGCAGGGGCGGTTGTTCTCCTACCTGGATACGCAGTTGTCGCGTCTTGGGTCCCCCAATTTCCACCAGCTGCCCATCAACGCCCCGAAGTGCCCGTTCGCCAATCATCAGCGCGACGGCCATATGCAGCAACAGGTGCCCAAGGGGCGCGTGGCGTATGAACCCAGTTCGCTCCAGGCGGACTCACCGCGCGAGGAGCCGAAGTCCGGGTTCCGCTCGGCAGCCGTCGACGAAGCCGGGGCGCGGGGCAGGGTGCGTGCGGAAACCTTCGTCGACCACTACAGCCAGGCGCGTTTGTTCTTCATCAGCCAGACGCCTTATGAGCAGGCGCACATGGCGTCCGCGCTGGTCTTTGAGTTGTCGAAAGTCGAGACCCTGCACGTGCGCGATGCCGTGGTGGGACACCTGCGTCACATCGACGAGGACCTTGCGAAGCGCGTAGCGGCTGGCCTTGCGATGGATAAACTACCGCCGGCTCCGAAGGCACAGGCTCCGCTGGTCGAGATGCCACCGTCGCCCGCGCTGCAGATCATTGGCAAGATGAAGGCCACGCTGGAAGGGCGCGTCGTGGGCATTCTCATCAACGACGGGACGAACGCGAAGGCCGTGGCCGCCCTGCGCAAGGCCGTGGAGGCGGCGGGTGCCACGGTGAAGATCGTTGCGCCGAAGGTGGGCGGGGCGAAGCTCTCCGATGGAAAGAAGCTCGCCGCGGATGGCCAGCTGGCAGGCACGCCATCGATCGTCTTTGACGCGGTGGCCGTGCTCCTGAGCAGCGAGGGCGAGGAGCAGCTGGAGAAGGAAGCGGCCGCGGTGGACTTCGTTCGCGACGCGTTTGGCCATTTAAAAGCCCTGGCGCTCGATGAGGGTGGCCTTGCCCTGTTCGATGCGGCCGGACTGGAAGCCGATGACGGCGTCATCTCCGCTGAGGACCCGGCGGCGTTCGTCGAAGCGGCGAAGGGTCGGTTCTTCGATCGGGAAGCAAAGGTTCGCATCTTGCCCTGACATCTGGCACATTCCCCCGATGCCGGGGCTGACGGGGAATGCATTGATGCTTCGGTTGCAGGTGAAACTGTCGCGGCTCGCCGCGCGTACCCTTCCGATGGAGTCTGCATGAGCGTTATTACACCCTCCGCTACGGCGGCCAGCGAGGCCTCGCCGCGCGCGGGCCTTGTTGTCGGCATTGCTGTTATCGCTGCCCTGGGCGGCCTGCTGTTTGGTTACGATACGGGCGTGATCGGTGTGGCGCTCCTCGGTATCGGCCGGCAGTTCGCGCTTGACGATACGACCAAGCAGCTGGTCACCGGCGGCATTATCTTCGGCGCCTTGATCGGTTGCCTGGCCACGGGCCCTTTCTCCGATCGACTGGGCCGTCGGCGCATGGTGATCTTCGTCGGTGTGTTGTTCGCGCTGGGCTCGATCGCGTCGGCTCTTGCTCCCTCGGTAGGTTGGCTGATTGCTGCACGTTTCCTGCTGGGTCTTTCCGCGGGTAGCTCGACGCAGATCATCCCCGTCTATATCGCGGAAGTCGCGCCGACGAAGCATCGCGGCAAGATGGTGGTGCTCTTCCAGTTCATGGTGGTATTTGGGATCACCGTGGCGTATTTCACCGGCTTCGCACTCGGCGAACACTGGCGCTGGATGTTTGGCTTGGGCATCGTGCCAGCGATCATCCTGCTTGCTGGCATGGCCTTCCTTCCCGAGAGTCCTCGCTGGCTGGTGGCTGAGCGTCGCCTCGACGAGGCGCAGAAGGTCCTCGAGCGCATCCGTGGCAGCGCCTCGGCGGCGCGTGCCGAGATCGCCGAAATCGAAACCGTGGCGGAGCGGGAGCCGACCGGCCGCTGGAAAGACCTGACCAAGCCCTGGATCCGCCCGGCGATCGTCGTGGGTGCGGGTATCTCGATGTTCTCGCAGATCACCGGCAACAACGCGCTGATTTATTACGCGCCGACCATTCTCACCAAGGCGGGTTTCTCTGACGAGGCCGCCGTGCTGGGTACGGGTGCCAGTACGGTGCTGCTGGTGGTGATGACGGTAATCGGCAGTTTCCTCGTCGACCGCGTGGGTCGCCGGAGATACCTCCTGTGGATGGTGCCCGGCTCCATCGTGGCGCTGATCGCCATGGGCGTACTGTTCCAGGGCGCGGGCCCGCAAAACGATGTGACCCGCTGGGCCACCGTGGGCTGCCTCGCTGCCTACATGATGTTGAACTGCGGCAGCTTCGGCGTGTGCATCTGGCTGATCAACGCCGAGGTCTATCCCTTGTTCGTGCGCGGCAAGGGCTCCAGTCTCGGCTCTTTCAGCCACTGGTTCTTCGACCTGATCGTCACCCTCACCACGCTGTCCCTGGTGACGTGGCTCGGTGCCACGCACACCTTCTGGCTCTACGCGGCGATCTCGCTGGTCGCGCTCGTGTTCATCTATTACCTGGTGCCCGAAACGATGGGCAAGAGCCTGGAAGAGATCGAGCACGAACTGCGCGAAGACCGCTTCTACCCGTACCAGCAGAAGCGGTTGGCTAAGGGTGGTTGACGGCTGCGCGCGTCAGATAAGCGTTCGCAGCCGCGCCAGAACATCGTCGATCACCGCCTGTGGGGCTTGTTCGACGAAGGCATTCTTTCTCGCGGCGAAATCCAGCGCGCGAGGCTGGTCGCAGCGCACGACCCCCGACGTCCTGGTGCCGGCCAACGCGACAGCGAAGCCGGCCATACGTGAAAAGGTCCCACCGTTGGTGATCGGAAGTACGATGGGTGTCTTGCTGAGCTCGTTGAACGGCGCGGGTGAGAGCACCATCACCGGCCGAAAGCCGGACTGTTCATGGCCTGCGACTGGGTCCAGGCCCACCATGTAAATGTCGCCTCGCCGCATCAGATGAGCTCATTGCCGGCAGCGGTACCACCTGTCCAGGTCTGGTCATCCTCGGATAGCGGCTGCTCTGGATGGCACTGTGCGAGTAGCTGATCGAGAGAATATTCGGGCGCGCGGGTGGCGGTGACCACAAGCTTTCCACCGTCGATGTCGATACCGACCTGGGTACCGGCAGTGAGGTGCAGAATCTCAAGCAAGACAGGTGGAATGGCTAGCATGAGCGAGCCACCCACCTTCCGGATGCTGGTCTTGTACATGGCGATCGCTCGATGGCAGAAGTTATACTCTAATATAACCTTATTCGCACTGGCGTCAAGGCGAGAACGCCCCTGAATGCCGTAGTCGTTGGACTCGACGGCCGTCCGGGATGCCTCGTCAGGGGGCTCCGACGGCAGACGTCATAGGCTCGTTGGCAGCACTGACTGATACCGCATCGCCCACGGCGCGACCGGAAGTGGCTGCGAAGCTGCTGATGGGACACAGGGCGATCGCGCCACAATCCGGCTGTGGAAGGGACTTCAGAACGACCGCGTTTGCCGGAATGACGTCGCCCGCCCGAAGCGCGGCCAGTGTTGGCATCGCGACGGAAAGGCGAACGGCGTACCCGCCGGGAACTTTCACCAGGTCATAGACCAGGGCTCCCCCGGGCGGAAAGTCGTCACCCTTGGTCGCCGCCTGCCAGTCGAGGCCAAGCAGGCCGGCCTGGGCGGCGAGGTCCGTGTCGTGGCCGATGAGCACGAGTACGCGGGTTCCCGCCGGCGCCAGGGCCTTCACCGTGGTGGGCCTCCCTGCGGCTTCGGCGAGTGTCGCGCTGATGTGGGCCAGCATGTTGCCACCGCGCCCGCGCGAGGCTTCTGGTGTGGCATGGGCCAGCCGGAACGACGCGTTGTGCAGGCCGATGACTCGCGCGACGCCTTCGGCATCGAGCCTTCCCCAGCCGAACTGCGCGGCAGGCATGCCTTGCACGTAGGCAAGCATGATGTTCTCGGACAGCGAGCCCGCGGTTTTTAGCGCCTTTGCCGCATCGCCCCCGAGCAACACCTGCTTGCCGTCGCTCTTCGCCCTGGCCAGGCAGGCATCGTCATGGCAACCCAGCAGTACCTGCTGCAGTTCCGCCATCGTGGCGCGCGTGGTGTCGTCGATGGCTGCAGCATCGATGCCGGCCTTGTCGTCGTCATCGCCTCCTCCAGTGCCTCGGAATAGCGGGTCGTCCTGGCCCACGGGGAACGCTTGCCAGACGGGTGCGCACGAAGGCGAAAGCCCTTCCAGCAAGGCCTTCGCGCTGGCCTGGTTGCGCGGCGTGCTGTCGGCAATCACCCGCACCTCGCGCTTGCAGGCGTCCGCGGGAAGGCCGGCGTCGGCCAGGTCCCGCCGCATGCGCTTGCCCAGCGAGCGCAGGGTGTCGATGCCATGGGGCGTCAGCAGGCCGGGCGCCACGGGCCATGCGGGCCACGGCTCGCTGGCGTAGCGCGCCAGGTCCGCGGGCGCCTTGGTCGGCGATCGAATGCCGTGGCGCATCAGGATGATCCGCTGCACCACCGTTGCCTGGCTACCGTCGTCAGCCAGGGTGTCACCCGGCGACAGCATCCCAAGGGCGAGCAACAGGCCCACGATCCGAAACGTCATCGACATCGACATCACCTTACAGCTTCAACGACAGGTCAAGGAAAACGCCACGGCCGGGCAAGCCGAAGTACAGCGCGTCGCCGCTCACGCTCTGCGTGCCGGCATAACCGATGAACTTGTGGACGTTGAAGATGTTGTTGACGTCCATGCTCACCGACCAGCCCTTGCCGGTGGGGCCGCCGTCCTTGCTGCGGTAACCGAGGGCCGCATCGGTCGAGACGTAGCCGGCAAGGCGGTTGTCGTCGACGAAGACCGTGTTGCCGGCGTCGTCCGTGGCATTGTCGCTGCCGTACTGCTTGCCGACGAACTTGGTCATCAGCGAGCCGTAGTAGCCGAGCGGGCTGCTGTAGAGCAGGCCCAGCGCGGCGGTGACCTTCGGTGCCCCGGCAATCTGGGTGTCGGTGTTCTTGTACGTCGCCTTGTTATACGTCGCATTGCCGTAAAGGCTAAGCGTCGGCGTCATCGCCCACGTGCCCTCGACCTCGGCGCCCTTGTAGATCGCGCCGCCCGTATTGAGGTAGGTCTGCTGCTGGCCTTCGTCGGTGTTGACGAACGTGGCCGCCAGATAGTTCGAGAAATCGATGTAGTAGACATCGGCGCCGAAAGTCAGGCCGCGGTCCGCGAAGGCGGTGCCCAGCTGGTAGTTCGTCGTCGTCTCCGGCTTGAGCTGCTTGGAACCGACCAGTTCGATCACGTCGATCGGCGGCGCGAGAAAGCCCTTGGCGACCTGCGCGTACGCGCTCCAGTGGTCACTGAGGCTGTCGTGCAGGCTTAGCGAGGGCAGGGTGGCGTTGTAGTTGGCCGAGTTGTACTGCGAAACCTGGGCGTTTTCCTTGCTGATCGGCGCGTTCATCTGCCGGGTGACGGTGCTGTAGCGCACGCCGGGGCTCAGGGTGAGCGTGTCGGTCAGCATCCAGTCGTACTGCACGTAGGGCTGGAAGGTGTCGGTGCGGTCACGAAGGATGTAGTTGTACTTCGAGCCGTACTTGGTGTTGGTGGGCGTGCCCGTGGTCAGGTCCAGCGGGTACTGGTAGCGCGCGTCCTGGCTGCGTTCCAGCCACGCGCCCGTCTGCAGTTCACCCGGGCCGAGTTCGCGCTCGAAACGCAATACATCGCCGAAGCTGTGGAAGCCGGAGTCCGCGAGCTTGCCCGGTACATCCGTTTTCAGGGTCGATACCTTCTTGCCCGCCGCGTTGTACAGCGTCACGCCGTTGTCCGCTGGGTTGTTATCCGACGCATCGGTGGCCTTGCGCGCCCAGTGGTCGAAGCTGTTGTAGTAAGCCTTGTTGTCGATCGACCACGCGCCCAGCTGCGTCGCGAGGCCCACGTAGGTAAAGTTCGAGTAGTAGGCTGCGTTGTTATAGCCCTTGTAACTCTGCAGCGCCGGATCGTTCCCCAGGCCATAACGCCAGCCGAAATCGGCGATTTCCTGTTTGGTGGCGCCCTGCACCGTGTTCTGGTGTTCGCGGTTGTAGCTGCTGACGAAGGTCAGGGTGGTGGTCGGCGTCAGCGTGGTGATGGTCTTGATGAACGCGTGTTCGCGCTGGTCGTCGGTACCCTTCAGATAGGTGTCGCTCTTCTCCTTCGAGAGATCCGCGAAAATGCGCGTATTACCGAGGGTTTCTTCGGCATTCACGCCACTGGCGAAGGTGTTCCAGCTGCCTGCCGTGGTGTACAGCGTGATGCCATCGACGGCACCAGGATCGCGCGAACGCAGGCCTACCGTGCCGCCGAACGTGGCGTTACCGATGGTGGAACCGCCGCCGGGGCCGCGATCGATTTCAGCCTGGCCCAGGACGTGGTTATTGAAGTACGCCGACGTCGTGTGGTGCAGGTCGCTCGCATCACCGAAAGGAATGCCGTCGAACGTGATGTTGAACTGGCCGTCCTGGAAGCCACGGATGCTGATGCCTTCGTTCTTGCCCATGCCGGGGCCTTCGGGCGACGTCACCGTGACGCTCGGGGCGTACTTGATGATGTCGTCGAAATTCGAGTTGAACCGCAGGCCGTCGCGGATGAAACGCTCGTCGATCACGGAGGTAGGCTGGGTGGCTTCCAGCGGCGGTGCGCTGGGCGCCAGGGTGTCGACCGTATTGGCCTGGACGCTTACCGGGGCGAGGTCGCGGGCGGCGCTTTCGGCGTCGTTGATGGGCGGGAGTGGTGCGGCGCGGCGAGCGGCCGCGGCGCTTTTGTCGGTGCCGGCGCTGGCCACGAGGGTGACGGTGGTCGGCGTGACGAAGCGATAGTCCAGCCCGGTGCCGGCCAGCAAGGCATGCAACTGGCCCCTGGGCTCAAGCCCAGCCGGCACGGCTTTGCTACGCAGGGCATGCACCGCGTCAGGGGTGTATACCACCTGCAGGCCGGTCTGCCGAGCAAAGGTATCGAGCGCCTGGTCCAGTGGCATGGGAGCGATGGGTGCTTCGGTGGCTGCCTGAGCAGCGATGGCGGACGCGGGCAGGGTGCCGAGCAGCAGGGCGAGGTGGAAGGCGAGCTTGGTGCGCATGGGAAAGACTCATGAAGGAGGACGGTGCGCTGCGAACGCATGTCATCTACGAGTCGGCGGCACGCCGGTCGGGTACCGCTATTTCAATGAATTTTTTCTTACAGCCGATGGACGTGTACGCCTTCTGCGTCGCGGCGGACCTTCACGCCGGGCAACGTTTGCAGGTATGCCACGAACCCGGCGGGGTCGCGTGCGTGGAAACGCCCGCTGATGCGCATCTGGCCCAGCGACATGTCTTCGATGAGCAGCGGCGCCTGGCCGTAGTCGTTGAAGCGCCGTGCCACCTCGGCGATCGGTGTATCCCGGAAATCGATCTCGGCTGGAAGCCACGCAAGATCCTGCGTGAGGTCGCTGCGTGGAATGAGCCGGGTGAGGGTTCCATCGGCATCCAGGGTGGCGCCCTGGCCGCCCTGTAGATGTGCAACGACATCCTGGGTGCCGTCACGCGGGGCCAGTACATCGACGCGACCGCTGAGCACGGTCACATCGCTGCTGTTGGCATGGTTGCTCACCTGGAACACCGTGCCGATGTCGCGCAGGACGGTGCGGCCCAGCGTGACGCTCAGCGGCGCCGATGATGCATGGCCCACGTCGATCAGCAGGGTGCCACCAAGGACGGCGATATCACGTCGCTGGTCATCCAGATGGACGCGGATCGCGCTGCCACGATCGAGCTGGATCCGGCTGCCATCGCTGAGCGTCAGGCTTCGGGTCGCGTCCGCGGGTGCGCTGTACACGGTGCCTGCTGCCAGCACGGGGGCATGTGCATGCCAGGCCATGAGGGCGGCAAACGTGACGGCCGCGATGCTGGCCGCCGCGGCCCATGGCCAGTGCCGGCGGCGCGGCGTGACGGCGTGTCGTGGGTTGAAGCGTGACGGCACGCTGGTATGCGGACGCAAGGGCACGACGGCGGGCTCCGCTGCCGCCATCTCGACGAGGGCAGGCGTGTCGAGTGGCTCGCGCCCGGCGGCCTCGCGCATTTCCTCGTGCCACTGGACGATGGCCATGTATTCACCGACGTGCGCGGGCGAGTGGCGTAGCCAGGCGAGAAATGCGTCGCGCGACGATTCGTCCAGCCCTTCGCGGTTGGCGAGCAGCCACTGTGCGGCCTCTTCGGTGATCCGTCGAGCCGCCGCCTGGCGGAGATCGTCATCCATATCGACCCATCCCTTGCCGGCACGCGGCCAATCCCTTGACGATGTACTTCTTCACCATGTGCACCGAGATGTTGAGCTGCGTCGAGATGTCCCGGTAGTTCAGTTCGTCGCGGTAATGCAGCACCAGCACGGTGCGGCATTTCGGCGACAGGCGGGCCATCAGCTCCTGCAGGCGCTTGCTGCGCAGCGCCTGGTCGACGCCGGCAGCGGCCTCGCAGGGCGTGGCGAGCCGGTCAAGCACCTCTTCCACGCCGCCGTCTTCGCGTCCACCCGTCTGCCGACCGCCCGCGCGCTGGCGCAGCAGGTTGGTGGCGACGGTGAACAGGTAGGCCTCGGGATTCCGGATGGAGTCGGGGTCCGCCGAAAGCAGGCGCAGATAGGTTTCCTGGACCAGGTCCTGCGCGTCCCACGCGTGCCCGGCGCGTCGGTGGATATAACGCTGCAGCGGGCCGTCCTGCTCCAGGAGCAGGTGGGATAGGCCCGGAGAGGCGTCTGGCATAGGTGCGCCCTTGCGTCGTAGCCGCCGCGCGGGCGGCAGGCGAAAGCGCGGATGCTAGGGAGGCTTCATGACGGCGGTGTTACCGGTGGGTGTGGCGGGTAAACACATTCGAGTGCCCGCTTACCCAGAGCGCAATGTCCTTCAGCACATGCTGCGAAGGGAAGATCCGGCCGTAGAAGATGAACCAGAGGATGACGATGCCCGTGGCGAGGAGCAGCAGGTGCCATGCGGGAGGGGCGTCGTCACGGCGAAGACCGTGGATGAACCAGGCGGCGACGATGACGCCGAGCGTGGCGCCCATGGTCACCTCTGAAACACTGTGCACCTCCAAGGCAAGTCGCGATATGCCCACGGCGCCGCCGAGCGCCACGCCTGCCGCGATGGCAAGCCACGCGAGCGGCCGGGTCGCCATGCGACGTACCAGCAGGGCGGCAAGGCTTGGCCAGGTCAGCAGGGCCAACGCGGTGTGTCCGCTGAAGCCGGTGTAATCGAGTCCGGGTGGGCCTATGCCCCACGCCATGAAGGCCAGCTTCGAAAGCGCGACCATGCCGCCACACCCGATGGCCGCAAGGATCCAGCGCAGCGCATCGCGCCGTCGTGGTGACATGCCCAGCACGATGGCCATCCACGCGATGACCGGCAGCAGCAGGGCGCTGTCGCCGAAGCTGGTGACGTGATGCCACATCACAAGGCGTGGGGTATGGTGTTTATCATGGTGCCGTCTTGCATCGTGCCTCGTCTTTTCCTATTCGGGAGTGTTCGCCCCGCATGTTCCAACAGATCCTCGTCACCTGCATCGGCAACATCTGCCGCAGCCCGACCGCCGAATACCTCTTCCGTCGCCACCTCGGCGAGGGAAGCACGGTGCAGGTCTCCAGTGCGGGCCTGGGCGCGATGACCGGGCACGGCATCGACTCTACCGCGCTGGAGCTCCTGCGCGAATCAGGTATCGACGGTAGCGCGCACCGTGCGCGCCAGCTGGATCGCTCGCTCCTGCGTCGTGCCGACCTGGTGTTGGCGATGGAGCGGGCCCATGTCGCTTCCATTGTCCGGATGGCGCCGGAAGCGAGTGGGAAGGTATTCCTGCTGGATCGCTGGCTCGACGGGCAGGATATTCCGGACCCCTATCGGCAGGGGCGCCCCGCCTTCGAACATGTCTACAGGCTTATCGATAACAGCGTAAACAGCTGGATGAAATATCTCTAGCCGTAAAACGCGCAGTCAGTCAGTTTTCAGTCCGCTTTGGTCGTGTAGTGTCTGTGGGACATGCCGAGTGCGAAGGACGTGTGTTGAAGGTCCTTCAGTCAGTGCAGTCCTATGTGGGCCCTTTCTTTCAGTTATCTGACGGGCCCTTTAATCCACTTGCCGGACCATCGCTGATCTTGTCTTGGCCTGACGCCCGACAACGCGCATACGGCGCGCTACGTTTCATTGCCCTTGGCGGCCTCGCCCTCGCGCTTATCGCGATACAGGGCTGCTCAGCGGTATCCCGGGGAAGCGTGGAGGCTATCCGTCTCTCCATCCACGGAGAATCGGTGCATCCCACGGCGGAATTCGTGGCAGCGTCGCCGTATTACCAGCTCCAGGCCAACGGGCCACAGGGGCAGGCCATCCTCATTCTCGGCAAAGTGCAGGACGGATTGCTTGGCTGGTACGGCCAGGGCGACGACATCGTCTTTACGCGCAAGGGCCTCGTCGTAAGGACCACCGGTTTTCCGCAGAATCTCTCCAGCACGGTGCCTGGTGCGGTAGATCCCTTTGATGAAGGGCTCCAGCACGTCACTTCGCCCACGACGTATACACGTACGGTGGACTGGTCCCCCGGTTACCGGGGCGGCATCGTGATGCAGGCGACACTGTCGCCTGGCGGCTCGGAGGACATTGAGATCCTCGGCACGGTTCACCATCTGCGCCGCTACGACGAGCGCCTGAGCGGTGCCGGTGGCAGTTTTACCAACCGTTACTGGGTCGATCCGGCCGACGGTTTCATCTGGAAGAGTCGTCAGTACGTCGCGCCTGGCTTTCCGCTCGAGCTGATTCAGCTTCGCCCGTACACCGGATCCGCCGATCAACCGGATACAGCCGTTTATCCGTCCACGGGACGGCTTGCCGAACTGGCCGGGGCGGCACGGGTGAAGCCGGATGCATACGTGGCGGGCGCCGCCTGGTTGCGGCCGTCACTCGTGCCCGACCAGGTCCGGCTGAAAGCGGGCGTGGTGTTTGAACTGGGCGTCATCCGCATGGACGCCCTCAGCCACGGCAAGGACGCACTCGGCACCGATGCCGCGGCCTTCCAGGCCTGGATTACGTCGCTGCCGGTCACCGGGCGCCGCACCAGCGTGGTGCTTGACCCGGCCCAGCTGGAGGTCTCGCCACCCGACAACCTCACGACCGAGCCGGGCGACACCCTCTATTATCCGCAGCGTCCGACCGGGGTTCGTATCGTCGGCGCCGTCGCCAAACCATGCCGCGTGCCTCATGTCGCTCTGCAGGACGCGCGCCGTTATCTCGCCGATTGCCCGCCTTCGAAGGCCGCGGACCCGGACAGGATCTTCGTCATCCAGCCCGACGGTACCGTCTTTCCGCAGAACATCGCGGCATGGAACCGTGACCCGCCGCGCGTGCTCGCGCCGGGCGCATGGATCTACGTGCCGTTCAATCACACCGCCATCCGCGGGGCGACCGACGGGCAGTTCAATGAGGACGCCGCCGCGTTCATCGCCACCCAGCGCTTCGACGTGGAGGGCACGCCTTGAGGCGGCGCCATCCGGCATGGCGGGGCAGTTGCGCCGCCCTGGTGCTCTGGGCGGGTGGCGTCGCCAGCGTCCATGCGCAGGAGTACTACACGCAGAGTGACTTCGGCGGGGTGGGCTTGCTCCAGACGCCGACGGCGCGCATGGCGGAGGAGGGCGAATTCAGTTTCGTACTGAGCCGCACCACCCCGTATACGAACTACAACGTCTCCATGCAGCCGTTGCCGTGGCTGGAAGGAAGCTTCCGCTATACGAATGTCAGTAACCGCCTCTATGGCGCGCGCTCGCTCAGCGGTAGCCAGACCTACAAGGACAAATCCATCGACGTGAAGGCGCGTCTGTGGGAGGAATCGCGCTGGCTGCCTGCGGTGGCCTTTGGCGTGCGTGACGTGGGCGGTACGGGCCTGTTCTCCAGCGAGTACCTGGTGGCCAGCAAGCGCGCCGGCAACTTCGATTTCAGCCTGGGCCTGGCCTGGGGCTATATCGGCAACCGCGGCGATATCGCCAACCCGCTGAACTTCATCAGTGACCGCTTCCGTACCCGCCCGGCCAGCGGCACGGGGGCGACGGGTGCGCTGAGCATCAACAAGTTCCTGCGTGGCCGGCCGGGTTTCATCGGCGGCGTCGAATACCACTCGCCCTGGAAATGGCTGGTGCTGAAGGCCGAGCTGGACGGCAACGATTACAAGAACCAGCCGCAGAAGAACAACCAGCCGCAGCGCTGGCCCGTGAACCTTGGCGCCGTGTTCCGTCTCAACGGCAACGTGGACCTCACCCTGGGTTATGAGCGCGGCAACATCGGGACCGCGGCGCTGACGCTGCACAGCAACCTCGCCAAGCATGTCGGGCCGGAGAAGTCGTTCGATCCGCCGCCGGAGCCGGTGTCGTTTACCAGCGCGCCGGCAGCGGCCGCGCCCCCCGATCTCGGCGCGGGACAAGACGCGGCGCCACCGCCCGACCGCAAACCGCCGGCACAGGTGGACTGGGCCGAGGTCGCCAGGACCTTGAACGCCAATGCGGGCATCAACGTCAGCAGTATTAGCCGGCGTGGCTCGGAACTGGTGATCCAGGGTGAGCAGGAGCGCTTCTTCTATACGGCGGAAGGCGCAGGCCGCGCCACGCGCATTGTCGATAATCGCGTGGATAACAGTATCGACTGGGTCACGGTGACCAGCGAGCGAAACGGCCTGAGCACGGTGGATACCAGCGTGCACCGCCCGCGGTTCATCGAGCTGTTGAACCACGAGATCGACTTGCCCACCTTCCGCCGCAGCGTGGAACAGGACCCGGTGACCTCCCGCGAGGAGGAAGTGCTGTACAACGCCCCACTCAAGCGCTTCACGGGCGGCACGTCCATCGGTTATCAGCAGAGCGTTGGCGGCCCGGATGCCTTCATCTTTTACCAGGTGTATGGCGCGGGATACGGCACTTTCAACTTCAACCGGCACTTGTGGCTGGACGGCGTGCTGGCGGTGAACATCGCCAACAACTACGACAAGTTCCGCTATGACGCGCCCAGCAACCTGCCGCGCGTGCGTACCGACGTGCGCAAATACGTGACCAGTTCGGACATCACGATGCCGAACTTCCAGCTCACCGGCACCCACAAGCTGGGCGAAGATCTCTATGGCATGGCCTACGCCGGCATGCTGGAAAGCATGTACGCGGGCGCCGGCGGTGAAGTGCTCTACCGACCGTTCGGCGAGCACTGGGCCGTGGGTGGCGACATCAACTGGGTGAAGGCCCGCGGGTTTGACCAGGATTTCTCGCTGCGGAAGTACCACGTGATCACCGGGCAGGCCACGGGCTACCTGGATACGGGGTTCCACAACGTCACGCTCGCGGTCAGCGTCGGGCGTTACCTGGCGGGCGACTGGGGCACGACGATTGACGTGTCACGCCAGTTCGCCAACGGCACCCGCATGGGCGCCTATGCCACGGTGACGACCAAGTCGGGTAATGCGGGGTATGGCGAAGGCAGCTTTGACAAGGGCATCTACGTGTCGATCCCGTTTGATGCGCTGCTGCCTAACTCGTCGCGGAACAGGGCGACGCTGATGTGGCAGCCGCTGGTGCGTGACGGTGGCGCCCGCCTGAACAAGCGGTACACCCTGTACACGCTGACCAACGATCTCGACAGCGACCTGTTCGACAAGAACCTGGGGAAGATTTCCCAATAAGCCGGATGGATCACGGCAAGGCGCGCGCCGGTTCACCGGCGCGCGCCTTGGTTCGTTAGCGCTGGAGTGAGCGGCCGCGGCCGATGCCGTAGTAGGCGAGGCCGGCCTCTTCCACCGTGGCCGGGTCGTAGAGATTGCGGCCATCGAACAGGGCGGGTTCCTTCAGGGCCGCCTTCACCCGCGCGAAGTCGGGGCTGCGGAAAGCCTTCCACTCGGTGACCAGGGCGAGGACATCGGCGCCCTTGAGGGCATCGTACGGCGACTCGCAAAGGACGAGGTCATCACGCGTGCCGTAGATGCGTGCCGTTTCTTCGCGGGCCTCCGGATCGTAGGCGCGAACCTTGGCCCCTGCTTCCCAGAGCGCTTCGATGAGTCGCCGGCTCGGCGCTTCACGCATGTCGTCGGTGTTCGGCTTGAACGCCAGGCCCCACAACGCGATGGTCTTGCCAGCGACGTCGCCGTTGAAATGGCGCTGGATCTGCGCGAACAGACGGGTCTTCTGCGTGTGGTTCACGGCCTCGACCATGGCGAGCAATCGCGCGTCGTAGTCGTGTGCGCGGGCGATGCGCTCCAGCGCCTGCACATCCTTCGGGAAGCACGAGCCACCGTAGCCGGCGCCCGGGTAGATGAAGTGGTAGCCAATGCGGGGATCGGAGCCGATACCCTGGCGCACGAGCTCCACGTCCGCCCCGACGCGTTCGGCGATGTTGGCGATCTCGTTCATGAAGCTGATCTTGGTGGCCAGCATCGCGTTGGCGGCGTACTTGGTCAGCTCGGCGGATCGCTCGTCCATCACCACCATGCGGTCGTGGTTGCGGTTGAACGGGGCGTAGAGCTTGCGCAAGCGGCCCACCGCGCGATCGCTCGAGGCGCCGACGACGATCCGGTCCGGGCGAAGGCAATCCTCGACGGCGTCGCCTTCCTTCAGGAATTCGGGGTTGGATACCACGTCGAAGGCGATGCCTTCGCCGCGGCCAGCGAGTACCTCGGCGATGGCATCGCGGACCTTGTCGGCCGTCCCCACGGGTACCGTGGACTTGTTCACGACCACCGCGTAACGGTCGAGGTGCTGGCCGATGGTGCGTGCCACGCTAAGCACGTAGCGCAGGTCGGCACTGCCGTCCTCGTCGGGCGGGGTGCCGACGGCGATGAAGATGATCTCGCCGTGCGCAATGGCCGAGGCCGGGTCCGTGGTGAAATCGAGCTGACCGGCCGCGTGGTTGCGCGTGACGATGGGCTCGAGGCCCGGTTCATAGATGGGGATGACGCCCTTCTTGAGGCCCTCCACCTTGGCTTCGTCGATATCCACGCAGACTACGTGGTTGCCCATTTCCGCGAGACAGGCGCCGGTAACCAAACCCACGTAACCGGTACCAAAGATAGTGACCTTCATTCATGTCGCCTGTAGTGCGGGAAAGATGTCTCCGGCGCCTCCGCTACAACTGACTGTCGCGATCGAGGTTGTATTGGGCGGTCGCTGCGTTATTGATCAGGCCCGAGAGCGGGAGCAGCTGGCTGATGAAGCGGTTCCAGCGTGTAATGCCGGCTGGGCCGACGTAGATCACGTCACCGGGTTTCACCGCGAACTGCGCCGCCACCGCGAAGGCGGCGGGGGACGAATTGTCGAGCTGGAAGATCGAGGCAGGTGCCTTCTCCATGTTCTCGACGCCGCGGATGACATACACCGCCTTGCCGTTTGAACTGGTCTGGTTGAGGCCCCCGGAGCGCCCCAGGGCCTGCGTGAGGCTGAGATCCGTGGTCTTGAACGAGATGGCCTGCGGACGCAGTACCTCGCCCAGGACGTAGACCTCGTGGTTATCGTTGTAGGGCAGGTAGATGCTGTCACCGCCCTTCAGGTACACATCCTGGCCGCCCTGCAAGGTATGGGAGAGCGCGTCCAGGTTCAGGTGGTACTCGCGGTTGTCGCGCCGAAGCACGACGTTGGAGAGGTCCGCCAGCTGCGCGTTGACGCCTGCCGCGCCCACGGCCTGTGACAGCGTGAGCGGCGCGACGGTGATGTTCTGCGGGGACGTATTGGTGAATGCGCCGCCCATCGTGACGCGTTGGCTCGCAAAGCCCACGATGCTGATATCCACCTGGGGCTTGGCGATGTACTTGGTCAGCCGGTCGGAAATCTCCACCCGCAACTGCTCGATGGTGAGGCCCGTGGCCTTGATCTGGCCCACATACGGGTAGAACAGGGTGCCATCCGGGCGCACCAGGCGGCCGTTGGCGGCGGTTTGCTGCTGGGACCCCGCCGGTGAGGTGAGCTCGGGATGCTCCCATACCGTGATGTAAAGCGAATCGCCCGGGCCAATATGGTAGTCGTCGGGCTTGTAGGCGGTCAGCTCGGGATCAAGGCCGGCCGGGGTGGCCGAGGCCTTGTCCATGGCGATCAGCTTGGGGGTAATGGGGACGAGCTGGTAACGCGCGCCAGCGGCGCTCTCCTTGTCGTTCAGCTCGCCGGTGTTCATGTGCTGGCCGGGTGCGAGGACGCAGGCGTGCAGAAGCAGGCAGCATCCGGCCAGACCGAGGGTCGGCAGGAACTTCATCGTGCGCGGATTCCTAGGGTGAAACTCCACTACTTAAACCGACCCAGCATTAACCGATCGGGAACGCATCGGACGTCTGGACGTCCAATTTCCTTACGCACCAACTTAGTGCGTGCCCGTCGTGCCGCCTGTGCCGCCCGTGCCGCCGGTTCCACCCGTGCCACCCGTACCGCCGGTGCCATCGTTACCCGTGCCCGTTGCGGAGTTGGCGGTTGCACCCGTTGCCGCTGCCATGGCAGCTGTGCCGGGGCCGACGCGTGCGGGCGCTACAGCACCTTGCGACGCGTGTCGTGCTTGCGTCGGAGTGGCGACGCGCGGCGCTTGCGCAGGAGTATTTTCGGCATTTCCATTTTCTGCGGCCGGTTGCGCTGCGCGCTGCGTTTGCGCCCACAGTGGTGCAGCAACAGCCAGGATGGTGCATGCAATGAGCAGACGCTTCATGATTTTTCTCCTGCAATGTCGAATCGCGCTGTGGCGAAGAGATGCGTGCTACGCGATACACACGCTGCGTGTTCAGGAACGCGTACGTTCATGCAACACGCATCATCATTCACCGCTATTGACGTGACAACAAGCAAGTCATTCCGCTGAACGTCAAAATTCATCCACTGTTTCTGTGACTCGTGTCAGCTTTTACGTGATACGCGATTGCGGCGAATTTCGTGGCCATGCAGCATCCTCTCATCTCGCGGTGTTGCGATGGTGGTGAACAAAACCGATTCCGGTGGCTCCGCGGAATCGGCCGAACGCGTGTTGGACCGATACGAGATCCTGGATGGAGCCTCGCCGGTGCTACAGGGGGCACGTACCTTGATACGACCGCTTTGCGGGCCGTGTCGCCTGGCAGAAGGTACTTGTCATGCAACTGAAAAAAATCAACGCTTTAGTTGATCTGGAGCTTCATGCGGGTGACCTGATGACGGCGGTCACCGCGGCCCACGTGGCCCATCTGGTGCGCTTTGAGGGCGCAGCCATGGACAGCACCTACGCGGCTGCCATGGTCATGCTCGTGCTGATGACCCTGGTCATATCCATGGGCTTGCGTGTGTACGAGCAACCGCTTGGCGAACGCCCGATCAGTCAATATTTGCGCATCGCAGCATCGTGGGCTGCGTCGTTTGTCGGTCTCATGGTGATGGGATATCTGCTGAAACTCGGCGACACGTTCTCACGTGGCTGGGTGTTGCTGACATTCGCGCTTGGGCTTGTCGGATTCGCGCTGGTACGACTCATCGCGCTTGTTGCATTGCGTCGCCTTCGTGAGCGTGGCGAAGGTATTGCACGCTGTCTCCTCGTCGGTGCGACCGATTCAGGTTTGCACATGCTTGAACAGGTGCGTGGCAATGCCGCACTGGGCATGGATATCACCGCGTACGTCAAAACGAGCTACGACCACGGCGTGCCCGAAGGCGTTCCGCTCGCAGGTTCGCTCCTTGAACTCGAAGACATCCTCCAGCGCGGTGAATGGGACGAGGTGCTCATCGCACTGCCGGTGAGTGCAAATCGCGCGATCACCTACGCCATGGACCGCATGGAGCAGTTCGTGGTCACGGTGAAGCTCGTGCCGGACCTGCTCGGCCGGCAGCTCATCAACCACCAGATGGAAGATTGCGGCGGCGTGCCTATCGTTACGCTGCGCACCAGCCCGCTGGAAGGCCAGGCATGGCTGGTGAAGAACATCGAAGACCGCGTGCTGGCCGCCGGTATCCTGCTCATGATCTCGCCGCTGATGTTGGCGCTTGCCATCGGCGTGAAGCTCTCCAGCCCCGGCCCCGTGCTCTATCGCCAGCGCCGCATCGGCCTGGATGGCAAGGAGTTCGAGATGATGAAGTTCCGCTCCATGCCCGTGGACATGGAGAAAAGCGGCAAGGTCGCGTGGGGCGGTGCGCAGAACAAGACCACCACCCGATTCGGCAAATTCATTCGCCAGACCAGCCTGGATGAGCTGCCGCAGTTCCTGAACGTGTTGCGTGGAGACATGTCCATCGTCGGCCCGCGCCCTGAGCGGCCCATGTTCGTGGAGCAGTTCAAGGGGGAGATCGACGGCTACATGCACAAGCACCTGGTCAAGGCCGGGATCACCGGCTGGGCCCAGGTGAATGGGTGGCGCGGGGATACCGATCTCACCCGGCGCATCGAGCATGATCTTTACTACATCAACCACTGGTCGCTCGGTTTCGACCTGCGGATCATCTTCATGACCCTGTTCAAGGGCTTCGTCCACAGTGAAAAGCAGTCATCGTCGCGGACAGGGCTGGTGGCCGGTGCCGCACCTGAGGCCGCCACCGCTCCGCAAACGCCCGTCGTTGTCGTAGAAGAGGCGCAGTAGACCTTGAAGATCCTGATTTGTGGTGGCGCGGGCTATGTCGGCTCGCACATGGTGCGCTACGTGCTGGATAACGGCCACGACGTGGTGGTGTACGACAACCTCTCCACGGGGCACCGAGGCTCGGTGCCCCAGGGGGTGCCGCTGGTGCACGGGGATATCGGTGACGCGGGCAAGCTCGCCCGGGTGTTCGCGGAACACCGTTTCGATGCGGTGATGCACTTCTGCGCGCGTTCGCTGGTGGGCGAGTCCGTCACCGATCCGTATGCGTACTACGAGAACAACGTAGGCAATACGATCTCGCTGCTGGAGGCGATGCGACATGCGTCCGTGGATCGCATCGTGTTCTCGTCGACGGCAGCGGTATTCGGGCACCCGGTGTCGGACACCATTGATGAGACGCACCCGACCGTGCCCATCAATCCCTACGGCCAAAGCAAGCTGATGATCGAGCAGGTTCTGGCCGATGCTGCCAAGGCGTATGGGCTCCGCTCCGTGGCCCTGCGTTATTTCAATGCCGCGGGTGCGTCATCGTGTGGTTCCATCGGCGAGGCCCACGACCCCGAAACACACCTTATCCCCAACGTGCTGAAAGCGGTGCTGGGACAGGGCAAGGGCCTGAAGGTGTTCGGTACGGACTACGACACCCGCGACGGCACCTGCGTACGTGACTACGTCCACGTCAGCGACCTCGCCTCGGCGCACATGCTGGCCATTGATTACATGGCGCGCAACGAAGGCGCATTCACCTTCAACCTGGGCAACGGTGAAGGTTTCAGCGTTCGCGAAGTGATCGCGGCGGCGGAGAAGGTGACGGGGCGACCGGTGCCGCACGAGTTCGCCGAGCGTCGGGCCGGCGACCCCGCCACCCTGGTCGCCTCGAGCCAGCAGGCGCGCGACGAGCTGGGCTGGCAGCCCGCCATGGCGCGAATGGAGGACATCCTCGCCAGCGCATGGAACTGGCACCTGCAACCCCGCTTCTGACGGCGGGGCTTCGGTTTCGGGTCAGGCGCCGGCGAGCTGCCCGATGCGGGTCATCGCATCGGGTACGGCCTTGCCATCGGCGAAGCAGGACTTCACCAGCGCATTAACCTGGGCCAGGGTGGGCCGGTGATCACGAAAGCGCTGCAGCATGGCGTGGTCCGTCGCATCCATCCGGTTCTCGGCCAGGCGCGTGGCCTGCGCCACCTTCATATCGATGCCCGGGGACGCCGGGGAAACGACGATGTTGTCGTGGATGGCCGTGCTGCTCGGCACGCCTTTCCAGCTGGTAGCCTTGAACACCGTCACCTCGGCGCCGGCGATGGGCTTCTCGGGGATGATGATGATGTTGTTGTAGATCTGGCTGCCATCGACGGGCCCAGAGATGCGCAGGCTCGCGCTGTCGGTCTTGCGCAGGGCGTCGTTGATGCTGACGTTGAAGCGGACGACCGTGCCGGAGTTGCCGATGTCGCCCGCGCTGCGCCCGTCGTTACAGACCAGTGCCATGCCGCCGATGTTGTCGTGGCTGTAGTTGTACTGGATCACCGTGTTGCGGCAGTGGAAATCGGCGTCGAAGCCCTGGCCATCCGCGTAGGCCTTGTGGTCGCTGACCTCGTTGTACTGGATGGTGGTGTTGTCGCAGTCGAACGGCCAGATGCCGGCGGCCGCTTCACCACGTGGGAGCGGGCCGCACTGGCTGACCGTGTTGTGCTCGACCAGGGCGCCATCGCAGCCCTTGATCAGGATGGCGTCTCCCGGCACCCGGGTGATCCGGTTGCCGCGGACGACCACGCCCGTTCCCAGGCCGCCCTTCCGGCTGCCGGCGGCAAGGAAGAGAATGCCGTCACGCTGGGCATTGTCCAGGACATTATCGGCAATGGTAAGGCCGTCGTAGCGGGTTGGCTTGTTGGCGCCCCTGGCTTCGATGAGGATGCCGCTACCGCCGCCATCCTTCTTCACCGGCACGCCGTTGACATCACGGACGTGCAGGCCCTGCAAGGTGATGCCATGCACGACGCCGGCATCCTGGTGGAACAGGTGTACGCCCGTGCGTTTCGCTGCCGGCTGTGGCCCCTGGTTCGAGATCTCCAGGTTGCGCACCGTCCAGTATTCGATGTTCTGCAGGCGGAGCGTCGATGGCGCCTTGCCGTCGGCATGCAGGTGGGGCAGCGCACCCTGGCCATAGGCATCCACCACGATCGGCGCGCCGGCGCTACCCGAACCCCTCGGCAGGAATGCCCCCGGGTAGTCGCCGCCACGTTTGAACAGGATGCGATCGCCCGGGGCGAAGGTCTCTTTGTTCAGCCGGTCCAGGCTGCGGAAGGCCTGCGCCTCGCTGCTGCCCGCGTGGCCATCGTCACCCGCGTGGGCGTCAACGTAGAACGTTCGCTTGGCGGCCGCGGCCTTGACGTGGCGTAGCGGATAGATCGCGAGCATGGCCAGCGCGAGGCTGGTGTGGCGCAGGAAAGTCCGGCGGTCCATGGGCAGCCTCCGTGGCGTCAGCGACGCTCACTCAGGGAATAGCGGTACACGCCGCCGTGCTTCCTCAGCATGTAGGCGAAGCCAGCGAGGTGCTTGATGGCGAGTTTCGAGAACTTGCGCGTCCGCCGCTTGTAGTCGTGGACGATGGAGATGCGCCGCGAATAATAGTTGCGCAAGCCGAGCTTGCGGGTGCGTACGCAGAACTCCGCGTCTTCCGGGCCGAAGAAGATCCGGTCGTCGTAACCCATCAGCAGCGCGGCGGTCTTCTTGGTGAAGGTCTGGTTCGCGCCAAGGACGTAGTCCACTTCCATCGGATCGGCCTCGTTCTCGAACGTTGTGTCGGTCATGAGGTGGCGGTCCAGCTCGCGCTGCACGAAACCCAGCTTGCGGCTGGCCGGGATCCGCGCGGCGATGGGCTGGTAGAAGCGCGGAAAGCGCCGCGTGGAGTCCTGTCGGGTGCGGTCCACGTTCAGCAGCTCGAAGCCGACGACGCCCGCGTCCGGATGCTCCCGGAAGAACGTGTCCACGACGGCGCCGGGGTCGCTGGTCAGGAAGATGGTGTCGTTATCCAGCGTCATGCAGTACTTGCCGCGGGACAGGAACAGGCCGCGGTTGCGCGCCGGGCCCACGCCAAGGTTGGTCTCCAGCGGGAAGTAACGGATCTGCGGAAGGGTGGCGACGAATTCGGCGCTGCCATCCCGTGAGCCGTTGTCCACCACAATCACTTCATCCAGGGCGAAATCCACCTTGTCCATGAGGGACAGCAGGCAGCGCTCGAGGTTGGCGAGCTCGTTCCAGGTGATGATGATGATCGACAGGCGCTTCTCAGCCTCGCTCATGACGATGTTCCTAGGGGGGCGTGGGTTTTCAGGGATGAGGGGGTGATGACGGCGTTGGCTTTCACCACATAGTTATCCGGGATGACCACGGGCCCGAAGATGCAGGCGCCCGTGCCAATCGTGACGTTGTCACCGATGACGGGCGTGCCGTCACCAGGGAAGCGGTTACCGATGCAGACGCGCGCATACAGCGTGCAGTTGCGGCCAATCGTGGTCTTGCCGTTGATGATCACGCCGAAGGCATGGAAGATCACCAGCCCCGGGCCGATCGTCGCTGTCGTTGGCACGTAGCTCTTGAAGATGAACTCGGCGACTTTCTCCAGCACCCGCAGCGGCGTGTGGAACACCGTGCCGCGCGCGCTGGCGATGACGCGATAGGTGAGGATCACCCAGAACGACTGGTCCAGCATCCACCAGATCATGCCCCGCCATCCGGGCATCGCCTTCAGGCGACGGGCGTCCGCGCGAAAATCACTGAGCATGGGCGGGCTCCGGCAGGGGAATAGGTGCCTTGCTGCGTAGCCAGGCCCGTCGTGCTTTTTCGTGTTCGCCCGCTTCCGCCTTCAGGCGCCGGTGGCGTACCTCCTGGCGGGCGTAGAACATGCCGACGAAGAACCAGAAGTACGCTTCGTAGCCACTGAACTCGATGCAGGCGAGCATCAGGTAGAGCAGCAGGAAGGCCTTCACGTTGGTGTTCTGGCCTTCGGTCTTCGAGAACAGGATGTGGGCGCACATGACGAGGAAGAGCAGGGCTGACTGCAGGCCGCCCTCAAGCAGGAACTGCAGGTAGATGTTGTGGACGTTGTTTTCCACGAACTTCAGGCCCGAGATCTGCTCCATGATCGGCACGCCGTTGCCCACGCCGTAGCCGAGCAGGTTTTGTTTCAGGGCCACGCCGGCATTGGTCCACAGGGCGAGGCGGCCCACGTTCTTGTGTTCCAGCTGGGTCTCGGCCTGGAGGTTGAAGCGGTCCAGCACCGGTACATCGATAACCTGCGAGAGGATCAGGCCGACGACGAGTACCACCATCGCCACGCAGAAGAACGTGTAGAAGTAGTAATGCCGGGTCTTCCGCATGCGCCAGGCAGCAATGAAGATGGAGACGGCGGCGCCGATCAGGCCGGCGCGCGAGAGCATGGTGGCGCTGGTCAGGAAGGCGATGCCGGCGGCGATGGGATAGGCCCGGGTCCCGATCAGCAGGATGGACAGCAAGGCCAGCAGGCTGGCTTCGATGTTGCGGCCGCCCGTGGACATGTACAGCACGCTCGAGGCTGTCTCGCTTCGCGTATAGATCGAGCCAAGGGCATTGGCGTAGGCGATGTCGCGCAGGATCAGGAAGGTGAAGCAGCAGCCCAGCATCCAGATGAAGATCTTGCGCAGCTCCATCTCGGCCAGCTTGTGGCCGAACACCATGCCCAGGAAATAGGACGACGCCACGAAGACGATCAGGGTGGAGCGCAGGCCGCCACCGTACGTGGCGGCGGCCGCCAGCGAGGTCGTCGTCACCACGGCGATGAACGCCGTCGCCGGGTTCAGCTTCAGGTACCTCGCCGCCGGCAGGTAGAGCACCGGCATGATCAGCAGCAGGAGATGGTAGACGTTGATATGCGTCTTGCTGGTGGTGCTGTGCCCAAGCGGAATCTGGACGAAGATCATCGCCATGAGGGTGATCGCCGTGGCCCGGGTCTTGTTGAGCACCATCAGCCGAGCGCCACGCCGAAGAATTTGTGGATCAGCACCTTCATGGTGGACTTGTAGCCGCCCAGGGAGGCGTTGCGGGCGATGTCCCGCAGCGGCGGCCGCTCCCGGTTCATCACGTACTGGATGTTGCGGTGGTTGCGCTGCTGGTCGGCGCTCATCAGGCCGGCATGCTTGGCGATGAAGCGCTGGCTGCCTTCGGCGCGCTTGTTCGAGTTGCGGATGCGGGCCCGGCTACGGTCGTCGTCGACGAAGGAGAGCAGGTGGCGGGAGCGCACGGCCGTACCGTAACGGTCGGCCAGGCGGATCCACATGTCGTAGTCCTGCCAGCTCGGCATGTCTTCGTCGAAGCCGCCCAGCTCACGCATCCGCGACAGCTCCGTGAGCACCTGGTTGCCTGCGTGGTTGGCGTAGAGCAGGGCAGGCAGGGTGAGCTCATCGGCCTTTGCCAGTTCGGCCGCTGAGTAGCGGCGGTCGCGCAGCATGTCCACCTGCTGCTGATCCTGGAAGTACTTGAAGCGCGTGCAGGCGAATGACGGGGCGTGGGTGACGTAAAGGTCGACCAGGCAGGCCACGCGCTGCGGATGGAAGAAGTCGTCATCGTCCAGGCCGGTGACGTAGGTGCCACGGGCGTGCTCGATGCAGCGGTTGCGCGCGCGGCAGGCGCCTTGCGGCGTGTCATTGCGCAGGTAGGTGAACTTGCCGGGGTAGCGCTCGATGTACGAGGCCACGACGTCGGGCGTGTCGTCTTCCGAGGCCTCGTCGCACACCAGGATCTCGATCTCGTCGTAGCTCTGGGCCAGGACGGAGTCGATCGCCCGGCGCAGCAAGGCGGAGCGGTTACGCGTGGGGATGTAGACACTTACCAGCGCCATGGCGTGTTCGCTCCTGGGGTGGGAAGGCGGCAGGCGTGCATCTCAGGCACCCACCGGCGTGGCGTAACGGGACAGGAAAACGCTGCGGTTGCGCCAGGCGACCCACAGCAGCGGCGGCGCGGCGAACACAAAGCGGACGACGCAGGCCTTCCAGTCGTCGGCGGGATAGATCGCCACCGCGACCATCAGGAAGGCATACGGCACGACGCTTTCCAGCGTCCAGGCGCTGAAGAAGTCGCGCGGCGTGATGCTGATGATCTTCGACGAGAAGAAGTAATACGACAGCACCGTGGACAGCACCTGGCTGAAAGCGAGCGCCACGGCCATGGTCTCGAGCGAGCGCGACATCGCGCCGGCCACGCTCACCACCAGCGTGATGCCACAGATCTTCAGGTTCCAGGCAAATTCGACATCCGAGCGACCCAGGCTCTGGCTGAGCGCGCCGATGAGCGAGCCCAGGGGGCGCAGCATGCCGAACAGCAGCATCAGCGGAATGAGGTGGGCCACGCCGTCATAGCGGTGGCCGTAGAGCAGGGTGACCGCCAGCGGTGCCGCCACGGCCAGGCCGATGAAGACCGTGGCGCTGAACAGGGACACGCCGCGCAGGCCGAGGAGGTAGATCCGGCGCAGGGCGGCGGGGTCGCCTTGCAAGGTGGCCAGGCGGGGCAGCGCCAGGCGTTGCGCCACCGGCATGATCAGCTTGGTGGGTTGCAGCACCAGTTCCTTGGCCAGCGAGTACACGCCCAGCGAGGCCAGGCCGAGGAACTTGCCGAGGACGATCTGATCCGCCTGGCTGCGCAGCTGGTTGATCACCTGTGAGCCGAGCTGGAAGGCACCATAGCGCAGGGCTTCCCCGATAATCGGCCGGTCGAACTCGCGGCCCGGGTGCCAGTCGCGCTCGGCCGCGACCACGAAGAGCGCAAGGCGGACGAAGCTGTTGACGATCATCGCCCACACCGCCGCCTCGATGGACGCACCGAACCCCAGCACAATCACCACCAGCGTGGCCAGTCCGGACAGGCGACCCACGACTTCGATGCGGGCCAGTCGGGGGATCTGGAACGCCTTGATCAGGCTGGCCTGGTACTGGGCGGCAAGGCCAAGCATCACGAAGTTCAGCGTGGACAGGCGTAGCAGCGACCCCAGCACGTCGGACTGGTAGAAATCGGCGACCGCATAGGACGACACGAAGAGCACGGCGGCCGAGACCACGCCAAGCCCCACGCTGATGAAGAACAGCGAGGTGCGCTCCGGCCGGCTGATAGCCTGCCGGTGGATCAGGTAGCTCGACAGCCCCATGTCCTGGAGTAGGGTGGCGATGGCGTTGACGACGTTGACGATGGCCAGCGCGCCGAGCAGGTGCGCATCGACGTGATGGGCCAGGAGCGCTATCTGCAGCAACTGGCTGAGCGCGCTGACCACGGTGGATCCTGCGGTCCATGCGGCGTCGCGGCGTACGGAAGGCATCGTCGCGTCTCCTGTCAGGCCAGCTGCGCGGCCAGCTGGTCGTGCAGCTGTCGCTGATTGAAACGGGCCTCGACCGTATCGCGGGCATGGCGCGCGATCTGTGCCAGGTTGTAGTCGCCGCGCTGGATCGCGATGAGCTTCTCGGCCAGGGCGCCGGCATCCCGCTCGGGCACGAGCCAGCCGCTCTCGCCGTCGTCGATGAGTTCCGGAATACCGCTGTGCACGGTGGACAGGCAGGGCACGCCGGCCGCCATGGCTTCCATCAGTGACACGGGAATGCCTTCCTGGTCACCGTCGGCGGCCGTGACGCTCGGCAACGCAAACACATCGGCGGCGTGGAGCGCTGCCTGCACGAAGGCTTTCTCCCGGCGGCCGCGCAGGTGGATGTGTTCGCCGAGACCGCGTGAGGCCACGAAGGCCTCAAGGTCGGCCTGGAGGGGGCCGTCGCCAATGATCTCGAGGTCCACCGGCACACCCTGCGCTACCGCGCGTGCCACGGCCTCGCACAGGTACATCACGCCTTTCTTCTCGACCAGGCGCGCCACGGTGACGACATGCAGGGGGCTGCCCGAGGCGCGGACGGCAGCCGCACGGGCGACGAACGGGAAGCTGTCGAGGTCCACGCCCATCCGGTGCACCTGGATCTTTTCCGGGGCGCAGCCCATGGCCTCAAGCTTGCGTTGCCAGCGCGTGCTGATCGGCAGCATGCGGTCGCCAGCGGTAAACAGCGTCTGGTAATCCCGAGCATGGCGGGCGAGTACGCTGTGTTGCGACAGATCGAACCCGTGGAACACAGTGTAAAGCGGCCCCTCGATGAGCCCAAGCGAGCGCAGGTGCGCGGCCAGGACGCCGGTGGGGCCGAAATGGGCAATGATCGCGTCCGCCTTGATCGGCTGCGAAAGCCGCCGCGCCGCACCGGCCAGCGCGAGGCTGCGCGCGACGTGGCCGTATCGGCGCACGGAGAGGGCACGGCGCACGCGGTGCTGCCCCAGGCCGGGCACCACCTGCCCGAGCCGTCCGACCAGAAGTTTCCAGCGCCGCACGGCGCTCGCCGACTGGTCGAAGATGAAGGTGGCGCGCTCCATGAGTCCGCGGCTGTCGACCACGTCGCCCGGCGTGGGCGACGCACCCCGGCTTACCGCCAGGATGCGCACGTCGAACCCGCGGTCAAGCAGGCCAACGATCTGGTCGATCACGAACGTTTCCGAGTAGCGTGGAAACTCCGGGAGGACGAAGAGCACCGTCACGGTCAGGACCCGATGCCAAGCGTCGCCAGCACGGCTTCGCGTGCGAAGGCCTTTTCCCGCGCCACGGCGGCAGCGACGCGAGGCCGCAAGGTGTCGTCCTGCAGCAGGCC
The DNA here is from genome assembly GCF_006385595.1 of Luteibacter pinisoli. Lineage (NCBI taxonomy): Bacteria > Pseudomonadati > Pseudomonadota > Gammaproteobacteria > Lysobacterales > Rhodanobacteraceae > Luteibacter > Luteibacter pinisoli. The sequence goes on along the minus strand of NZ_CP041046.1, from coordinate 2,418,720 downwards.
GAGCACCTTGGTCTTCAGCGTGCCATCCAGCAGCGACTTCACCGGCATCGACAGCTCCGACGTGCCGAGGCGCTGCATCACCCCCTCGCTCTTGTGCTCGTACGCAAGCGCAACAGCGGGCGTGCCGAAATTCATGGACATGATGGCGCTGTGCAGGCGGGTGCCAATGGTGAGCACGCACCGCGCGAAGCGATCGCCGAGCTGGACGTCGTTGAGTTCGTCCATCTCCACGTCCATGGCATCCGCGCGGCGCATGCGGCTACGCACGCGCAGGGCGATCATGCGGTCATCCTTGGGGTAACCGTCGATCGCCGTGCAGGTGGAGAGGGCGTGCACCTGGTATCCCGCGTCGGCCACGGCGTCGAGCAGCTCGGCGAACGCGGTCTCGTAGGTGTCCTGGCTGATGCCAAGGCGTTTATCGAACGGCGCCAGCTCGCGGAAGGTCACGGCGACGGTCGGGCGTGCATGCAGTGCCGCCGGTTCGCCCGTGGACACCAGCCAGGCGGTGTCCGAGGCCGCGCGGACCCGGTCGGCGGGGATCTGGCCATCGGCCATGTGTTTCAAGCTGACTTCCTCGCGCAGGGCAAGCGCATCGATGCGCGCCATCACGTCCTGGGAGATCTTCCGGAACAGCGGATGTTGGAAAGGCCCGACGCTGTGGCCGATGAAGTAGATCGGCCGCTTCGCCAGCAGGGCGCATAAGGAGTGGTCGTACTGCGTGGGGCCATACAGGTCCACGAAGAACGAGCCGCCCACCTGGATGACGAGATCGTAGGCTTTCATCGCTTCGATATAGTCGCGATGACGACGCGGCAGCGGGATAACCCGCGACCACCACGTGTCCGTCATGTGCCCGTGGAGCAGCCACGGGACGAAGCGACGAAGCACCTTGGCCTTGAGTGAGCCACCGCGTTGCTTGCTCGCGTCGTGGTAGTAGCCGTTCAGGACATCCGGTTCGAGCTGGCGGCCGAGCAGCCACGCCGAGCTGGTCGGGAAGCGGCTGATGACGTCGATCCGGCTACCGGGCACCGCGCTTTCCAGGCATTCCAGCAGGCCACGAAGGATAGCGCCGTCGCCGCGGTTGCCGCATGTGTGGTTTCCGACGATGAGTATGCGCGTCATGTGTAGGCGGCCAGGTTTACGTAGGTTCGGTGCTGTATTTGTAGTACGCGTAGGCGGCGTACCCTGCCGTGCGGCGCTCGACGGCATTGAAGATCGCGCCCTTCAGTTCCACGCCATTCTGTTCGAAGCGCTGCTGCGCCAGCGCCAGCTCACGGGCCTTGTTGAGCCCGAAGCGGGCGACCAGCAGGCTGGTACCGACGTGGTGGCCGATCACCGCTGCGTCTGTCACGGCCAGGATCGGCGGCGTATCAATGATGATGAGGTCGTACTGCGGTACGACGCTGCCGATGAACGCGGTGAAATGCTCGTGCATCAACAGTTCGGAAGGGTTGGGCGGCACGCGGCCGCGGCTGATGAAGTCCACGTTGGGCACGATGTTTTTCTGGATGATGTTGCCCAGTTCATGCGAGCCCACGAGCAGGTCGGACAAGCCTTCGCCGGCACGGATGCCAAGATGCTGATGGAGCGTGCCGCGGCGCATGTCGCCGTCCACCAGGAGCACCCGCTGCCCCGCCTGCGCAATCACGGCGGCCAGGTTGGCGGAGACGAAGGTCTTGCCCGCGAACGGACTGGCGCCCGTGATCATCAGGATGTTGTTCTTGGCCTCGAGACGCGCGAAATGCAGGCTGGTACGCAGGCTGCGGAACGCTTCCACGGCCAGGTCGGCAGGGTCGGCGATGGCCAGCAGCGTCTTGCGTGCACCGCGTGGCCCGCGCGCTCCGATGGCCTGGCCACGGCTGAGGGGCACGGACGCATAGACGGGCAGGCCAAGGTCTTCGATCACGGCCGGATCTTCGACGCCGCGATTCAGGATCTGCTTGAGGAAGACGAAGGCGAGGGCGAGGAACCCGCCCAGGAACGTGGCGATGACCACCACCAGCGCCTTGCGTGGCTGCACCGGCTGGTTCACGTCCACCAGCGACGAGTCCACGATACGCACGTTACCCACCGTGCCCGCCCGTGCGATATCCAGCTGCTGGGCCTGGTTGAGCAGGCTGGTATAGGTGTTGGAGCTGACCTGGACATCGCGATTGAGCTTCAGGAGCTCCTGCTGGGTATCCGGCAGGCCGCCCACCTGCTTCTCCATGGCGGCTTTCTGGGCTTCAAGCGTGCCCATCTGCTGCTGCAGGGCCTGGTAGGCCGGGTGGTCATGGGTAAAGCGGCGGTCGATATCGGCCTGCTGCATGTGCAGCTGCTGGATGTTGTTCTCGACGCCAACGATCTGGTCCAGCAGGCCCTTGGTCTGCATGCTGATGTCGACGGTGCCGGACTTGGTCTGGAAGACATTGAGCGCCGCCTGCGCGCGGTCCAGCTCATTGCGCACCTTGGGCAACTGGTCTTTCACGAACTGCAGCTGGCTGGCGGCTTCCGCGGAATTGCGCTCGACGTTCTGGCGGACATAGGCCCGGGTTATGTGCTCCATCACCTGCTGCGCAAGCACGGGGTCCGCGTTGTTGTACGTGAGGTCGATGATGCCTGAATCCGTGCCCTGCTCAAGCGCCACGATATCGGTCTGCAGCTTGTTGACCGTGGTGAGCATGGGCTGCTCGACCACATCGAAACGCGTGCCGGGATTCGCGACCAGTTGCCGAATCTGCACCGTGACATCGCCGGACTTCACCAGCTGGCCGACAGCGCCACTGGCAATGACCTTGTCGTTATCGTCGAGCAGCGTGAACTGATGGTTTTCGCCGGCGCGAAGCTGCAGCTTGTGGTTCATCAGCGCGTCGGGGAGGTCGAGCTTGAAGATATCGACCACTTCGCCGCCCCAGCCATAGCGGCTGAGGCCAAAGCGCACGGCGCCCAGCTGGCCTGGCTTATGTCCGCGCGAGAGATAATCCCCAAAAAGGGGCAAACGCTGCGGATCGACCTGCACATTAAGGCGTAATTCGTCTGCGGCCTGGCCGATCACCAGGCGCGACGTAATCAAGGCAATCTCGGTGGTCGCCTGCGACGCGGTCGTCCCAAGCGATTGCGTGAGATCACTCAGGCCGGGCAGGGAAGGCGTCTTCTGCTCAACCTGCACCACCGAGGTGGCCTGGAAAATCGGCGTCGCGAATACCGCGTAACACACGCCGATAAAGAAAAATGCGCCTGTGACAGCAGCAATCACCCACTTGTGGTCCAAAAGCGTGCCGAACAGCGCGTTGAGGTCCAGGGTATCGTCGTCTCGCGCCTGATCAGTCGTCGTCATCATGCGTGGGCAGTTTGTCCCGAAGTGAAATGGCCGTCCGAACGGTTATAACGTGGTTTTGATGAATGACTCACTAAGCGCAGATCATCGCCGACACAAATGCGACACGAATCCGCGGATTCGTGGCTCTCGTCCGTTAGATAGCGTTCCGCAGCAGGTGCTGCGCACATTCCGCACGGGGCACATGGGGGATAGGGAGTCGATGTTGTCGGACAAATCCGCCCGACCGTGTGACTCGTGTGCCGCAGGCTTTGAGCTTAGTTGCGCAGACCACGGGCGCGGAAGTCAAAACGGCCTGTTCTGCGAACCGCATCAACAAAATACACTTCAGATGTCGGATGCCAGATAAATGCGTGATGGTTCAGTGAATGTGCATGTTCATGCTATCCACACGTGACTAACAATTGATTCATCATTCAGCCAGATGCGCTGCGATGCATCGTGGGTGTTGCCACCGAAGAATGCGGGTCGGGACGTGCAGCGTGTCGCAGTGCGCAAAGAGACTGGCGATGTACGCCTCGAGGCCTCGCCTCGTTCCCTGGTCGGTGACCTTGCCCGCGTTGTAGGGCTTCTCCGCCGCGATCTGTAGGCGGCCGAAATTTACGATTCGTCGCATAGACCGAGACGCTAATCCTTGCCACAGTGCACATCCCGCACGACCGACAAGGAATTCCCTTTATGGAAACGGTACAGGATCAATGCCGCGCCCAAGCCGCCTTCGGTGCGGCCGGATACGTACAAGAGTGGAAGAAAGCCGGGATCTATCCCTACGCGGATGAACCCGCGACGCCCATGGAGAACGTGGAGCGCCAGGTATTCGACATCGTCGCACTGAACGTTGCGCGTCACCTTCCCGACTTCGCTGCGACGGCGCTGAAAACGAAGAAGTTTCAACTCCGGATGCTCAGGCAGGTGATCGAGCATAGCCCGGAAGACCTTCAGCTCATCCTTGCGGAGGTGCTCAATCTCCCTGCCGGAAAGCGCGATGAGCTAGCGAAGCTTCTTCAGGACACCTCGCTCGCGGCGATCGTCAATATGGCAAAAATGGTTTCGGACCGCCTCAAGTTCCTGGACGGCCTTGAAGCCATTCTCTTCCATGCGGATTCCAAGAAGCGCCTCAAGGAGCGGTCGGAGCTGCACGGCATCATTGCGGACCATTGCTGGCTGTTCGGCGACGAGTTTTCGCTTTCTGTTGACGATCGATCGTTGACCGAGGTGCTGCGAGCGCACCGACGCATGCTTGGCGACGAGGCGTGTATCGACGAGCCCGTCGGGCACATCTCGCAGTCGAGGGGTATCGTCGACCTCATGCTGTCGAAGGCTACGCGCCGGCATCGGGCGAACGCGCTCACGCATCTCGTGGTCGAGTTAAAGCGGCCGGCCGTTAAGATCGACGCGCGGTGTATCACCCAGATCGAGGAATACGCGTTCTCGGTGGCCGCGGATGAACGGTTCCGAGCGGTAGGCGTCAACTGGAACTTCTTCGTCATCAGTGATGACTACGGGCCGTACGCCAATGGCCGGATTCTTGACGCGTCGGGGCTGATCCATCGCAAGAGCGACATGGCGGTATACGTCAAGACGTGGGCGCAGCTTCTTGACGAGAATCGCGCCCGCCTTCAGTTCTTGCAGGAACACCTCGCGTCACAGCCAGTGAAGAAGGAGGCGCTGAGGTTTCTTCGCGAACGGCACGCGGAATATCTCGATGGCATCGTCGTCGGAAAGGTAGATCCCGGTTCCGCCCGAGTGACCAGCGATGGCATCGGCGCTTACCGATTACCGGCGTAATAATCCGCCGCCGCATCGATCTCCGCGTCAGTCATGTTTCGGGCGACATTGCGCATCTGCTCGCCGATGTCGTTTCGCCGGGTTCCGTGATGGAAGGCTTCCAACTGGGCCTTGAGATAGGCCCGCGGCTGTGAATCCAGCCACGGTGCGCCCAGCTTGCTGTCCATGCCACCGTGGCACGACCCGCAGGGGGCGATGTTCCGCATGGGGGCGCCCACGGCGACGATGTCGGGCGCCGCGCCCAGGTCACGGGCGCTTCCACGCGGCAGTGAGGCATAGAACACGGAGAGATCGCGCAGGTCCTGGTCGCCGAGGTCCGCGACCAGCGGCTTCATGACTGCGCTAGCGCGGGCCCCGCCCTGAAAATCCCTCATTTGCTTATAAATGGATGTCGCGTCCACGCCGGCGAGGTTCGGGATATCGGCCGAGCTCACACCGCGGGTGCCGTGACACATGGTGCATTTCAGGGCGAGCGTGGCGCCGCGACCAACGCCTAGCACCGCCGATTGCCTGGCGAGCAGGTCAGGCGTCACCACCACCGTGGACGTCGGGTGGGAGGCGGCCACGGGGGCCTCCGTCGATATCAGCCACCCTCTGGGATCGCCCGCTGCCCCGCACATCGCATTCCACACGCCCCTGAAGGCGTTCTCATCCTGGGCGGAAGGTAGCCAGATGAACCCCACTACGAACGAGAACACAAAGACCAGGAAGGTACCGCCCACGCTGACGGTGAACCAGCGATTGCGCAGGAAGGCGAAGCGCGAGCCGTCGCTCATGGTTTGCCTCCCACATAGACCGCAGGCACCTTTGCATCGTGCATCTGCAGCAGCTGGACGATCGGGTAGCCGTAGTTGGTGATGGTGAGGGCGATCATCAGGCCCACCCACAGGCCCAGCCCGTTCAGCGCGAAGGGCAGGTTCACCGGCTCATGCACGGGCTTGCTGAAGGTGTAGGGCCCCGGATCCAGCGCCTGGGCCCGGTGGTTGCGGATCAGTACCGTGAGGAACAGCGCCGCCGAGATCACCAGGATCGCACCGCCGACGACCGACATCATGACCGTCAGCGCCTGGGTATCGCCGCCGGGCGCCGTATAGTCGTAGAAGGCCATGCGACGCGGCATGCCGAGCAAGCCGGCGTAGTGCCAGGGAAAGGTAAGCACCACCATGCCGATGAACCACAGCCACAGTTGCGTGCGGATCATCCGGAGATCCGCGATGACACGGCCCGTCAGGTGCGGCCACAGGTCGTACGCGATGGCGAAGTACATGATGACGATGGCACCGGCGAAGATCAGGTGGAAATGCGCCGTGACCCACTGCGTGTTGTGGATGGTGGAGTTCAGCTGGTAACTCATGTTGATCAGGCCACCCGCGCCGCCAAAGCCCAGCAGCACGAAGGACAGCGCCAGGGCCAGCATCTGCGGGTTGTCCCACGGCAATGCCTTGACCCAGCCAAAGGCGCCTTTGCCCCCGCGCAGGCGGGAGGCGATTTCCACCGAAGCGCAGATCGTGAATACCGTCAGCAAGGTGGGTACGGCCACCATCGCGGTGAACACCGAATGCAGGAACTTGAAGCCTGAGCCCACCTCGGGGTCGGCGAACAGATGGTGGATGCCGATGGGCATGGCGAACACGAGGAACAGGGCGAAGGACAGGCGTGCCATCGTGTCGCTGTAAAGGCGCCCGCCGATCGCGCGCGGCACGATCGTGTAGAACGCGATATACGCCGGCATCAGCCAGAAATAGACGATGGCATGCAGCGTCCACGAAAACAGCACGCGAGCGAGCCCGGCATTGATCGTCGAGCTGAAGCCGAGGGCTACGGGGAGAATCTGGAACAGCAGTTCCGACGCCGCGCCCACCGCCGTCCACCCCCACAGGTACGCACCCGCCACGGTGGCGAACATGGGCAGTGGCACCGGGGCACCCGGGTTCGCCCGCTTCCACACCGCGAGGTTAACTCCCATGAGGACGACCCAGACCCACGATCCGACGACCACCAGCACTACGCCGAGGTAATACGAGGCATGGCCGACCATGGGCGGATAGAACGTGTAAAGCACGGAGTCGAGGCCCAGGCCCACGGGAATCGCCGCCCCCAGCGTCCCGATGACGATCATCCAGAAACCCGCCCACGCCCAGCGCAGGCCGACCAGCTTCTGTTTCAGCGAGATTTCGCTGAAGGCGTAACCGAAGCCCATGGCAACCAGCGTGGGAAACACGTACCCCATGATCGTGCCGTGCGCGGTCACCGAGCGGTAATACAGGTCTGCGTTTCGCAGCCAGCCATGCAGCGGGCTGCGGATGAACATCTGCCATTCGCCAAGCAGGATCGCCACGCCGAACACGGCGAAGGCCAGCCAGAAGTGGGCGAGGACCAGGCGCTTGTTAAAGATCACAGGTCGCCCTCCTGGCATGGTCGGTGAGTTGGGTAAAGGCGTTCTTGTCGACCACCCTGACGTTCGCCCACATGCCCTCGTGTCCCGTGCCGCAGAATTCGTGGCAAGGCATCAGGTGATCCCCCGGCGCATCAAACGTGGTCTTGAACGTCGAGATGAAGCCCGGCTCCACCATGGAGTTGATGTTGGTGCCGGTGATGAGCATGCCGTGGATCACATCCGCGCTGGTTGCCCGGAACGTGATGGGCGTGCCGGCCGGCACGACGATGCACTGTGGCGTGAAGGAATACTGCTGGCCAATCAGCCTCACGACCACCGACCCGTCGGGCTGCAAGGCGCTGCCCAGGTTGGCCTCGGCGAACTCGCCTGACAGGTGCAGCGTTGTGGGGTCGATGGTCTCGACGCGCGAGGGCGGCATCATCGCCGCATGCAGGCCGGTGTAGATGGTCATCGCCACCAGGAGCACCATGAGGCCGAGCATGACGAAGCCCCAGCGCCGCTCGACACGGGCGGCGACGTCGGTGTGGTCGTGCATCTCGGAAGCGGGTTGCGCCATGGGGAAGCCTTTAGCGAAGCGTGCCGCGGGGAAGGAAGGCGAAGAAATAGAACAGGAACCACATGGCCATCACGATGGCCACCGCGATACCCGCGACGGCCAGCGCGCCGCGAGGGCCGCTGCGGACGATCTCGTCCACGCGCGCGTCTTCCTGCGTGGTGTCGGTCGGCTCGTTGTCAGTCATGGGCAGGGCCTCGGTCAGTCCAGGGGTGCCGCGCGCAGTTTGTTCACGTCGCGATTCGATACCGGCGTGCCGGTGTTTTTCCACGCCGTGCGGATATACGTCACCACGGCCGCTACTTCCTCATCCGACAGCTCCTGGGCGAATGGGGGCATGCCGTAAGGCCGCGGATTGCGCAGTGTCCCCGGCGGATAGCCGCCGTTGAGTACCATCCGAATGGGGTTCACCGGCGAGTCCATCTGGATGGACTGGTTGCCGGCCAGGGGCGGGAAGTCACTGGCGCGACCTTCGCCATGGGCGCCATGGCAGACCGCACACTGGTCCGCGTAGATCTTCTTGCCGAGCGGGGCGAGGCGAAGCGCTTCCGGTTCCTGTGCGTGTGAGGGGGCTGAAGTCGACGACGTGGAAGCGTGCGACGACGGCAGGTCCTTCAGGTACACGGCCATCGCCTGGATATCGGCGTCGGACAGGTATTGCAGGCTGTTATGGACGACTTCGGCCATGGGGCCGTACACGGCGCCGCGTGCCGACACACCGCTCTGCAGTAGATCCGAGATGTCCTTCAGGCTCCACTCGCCTAGGCCCGCTTCGCGGTTCGACGTCAGTGAAGGCGCGTACCAGTCCTGCATGGGAATCAGCCCGCCTTCATAGGCGGATGCCTTCGAACTGCCGCCCAGCGCATTGATCGGCGTGTGGCACAACGAGCAGTGGCCCGGCCCTTCGACGAGATAGGCGCCGCGGTTCCACTCCGCGGATTTCTGCGCGTTGGGTGTGTATTCGCCTTCGTCGAAGTACAGCGTGCGCCAGCCGAGCAACAGCTTGCGGTCGTTATAGGGAAAGCGCAGGTCCTGATCACGGCTGCGCTGCTTCACCGCCGGCACTGTGCGCAGGTACGCATAGATGGCGTCGACATCGGCCCGGGTCATGCGCGTGTAAGCGGCAAAGGGCATGGCGGGATAGAGCAGCTCGCCCGAGCGCGACTTGCCGGTGTGCATCATCTTGTAGAAGTCGTCGGCGCTCCACGTGCCGATGCCCGTGTCCTTGTCGGGCGAGATATTCGGCGAGTACAGCGTGCCGAAGGGTGTGGGCATGGCGAGGCCGCCCGCAAACGGCTTACCGCCGGGGCTGGTATGGCAGGCGATGCAATCCGAGGCGCGGGCCAGGTATTCGCCACGGGCGACCGTGGCCGCTTCCTGGGCGTGGGCGCCGCAGGCAAGCGCGAAGACCATGCAAAGGGCCATGAAGAAACGTACGGTACGTGTGGGCATGCTCATTTCGGTGCACCCGGCACGCAAGTCAGCGCCAGGGGGAGCGACCCCGCGGTGGCCGGCGCCGCGTTGAGCGGTGCGGGCAGGGAGGATAGCCACGCCGATACGGCAGCGATGTCAGCGTCGGACAGGCGAACCGTGATGCGCTGCATGCAGTTCGGGTTATCCGTCACGCGTGCGCCATAACGGGAGGCGCCAAGCTGCGCACTGATGTACTTGGCGTGCAGGCCGAGCAATCCGGGAATATCCGGTGACACGCCCGTCAGCGACACGCCATGGCAGGCGATGCAAGCCGGGATGTGCCGTGCATCGTCACCTTTGAGCCCCAGTTTCTCGCCCAGCGCCATCACCTGGGGCGTGACGTTGGGTTTAGGAAGGGAGGGGAAGGGTGTCTGCTGGGTGGCAAAGTACTGGGCCATCTCCTGCAGGTACGCATCGGGCAGGTATTCCAGCAGGTAGTTCATCGGCGCGTATTTGCGCTTGCCATCGCGGAACGCGACCAGCTGGTTGTAGAGATAACCCGCCGGCTTGCCGGCAAGGCGTGGGAAGTAATCGTCCTTCGTGCCCTGGCCCTGGTGACCGTGGCACGTGGTGCAGGCCATCACCCGCGCGTCGATCGTGTCCGGTAATGTCACCGTGCTTGTGGCTTGCGCGTACGCGCCACCGGCCATGCCGCAGAAGGCGACTGCGATGAGGTACGCAGTGTTCCGGTGGCCCGCGCGCGGCGCCACCATGGCACGGAGACTCGTTTTCATGGTTCGGATGGCTAGCGACAGGTCGGCTTCTTTGTAAAGACTGACCCTTTCGCGGTCTTGCTTGAAACCGTCGTGACGTAGGCCATAACCCTTGAATGCAAGCCTCTTTTTGACTCAAGTCACTAAGTAGAACTACTGCGCAACCACGGCATCACACCTGGTCCCAGTAGGGCGGTGTGCCGATGTGTTCGATAAGGAAGTCGGTGAGCACGCGCACCTTCCGTGATCGGGACCGGTTCTCGGGCGAGAGCAGGTGGATACCCGGTGGTTCGGCCTCGACCGAACCTTCCCACTCCGGCAAGACCTTGACCAGGCGGCCGCTGGCGAAGCTCGCTGGCGTGAACAGCCACGTAGGAAACAGCACGAGACCGAGCGACGCTTCGGCGGCCGACATCAACGACTCGGCGTTGTTGCTTTCGAACGTGCCGCGCACGGCGAACGCTTCGTAACGCGCGTGCCCCGGCTTTCGGAAGTACCAGCGCTGCGCGCCCATCGTGCCGCGGTAGACCAGGCAGTTGTGTGCGGCCAGATCACCGGGATGGACAGGTACACCGTGGGCGTCGAGGTAGTCCTGGCTCGCGCAGAGGAGGTAACGCTGTGTGCCGATGGCTCGACCGACCAGCCGTGAGTCATCGAGGTGCCCGACGCGAACGGTGATATCCGCGCCTTCCTGTACCGGATCGACGAAGGCGTCGGTCAGGCTGAGGTGGACGGAGAGTGCCGGATACACCTTCTGTAGCGCGTGGAGGATGGGCGCGATGTGCAGCCGGCCAAGGGCGAGCGGCGCGTTGACCCTGACCAGCCCTTTGGGCGCGGCGTCTTTATCCGCCGCTTGCTCGGCAGCCATGTCCAGGAGATCCAGGGCCTCGCGGATCGTGGCGTAGAACCGTTCGCCGGCATCCGTCAGGCGCACGGCGCGGGTGTGGCGAAACAACAGTTGCTGGCCGACCTCGGCTTCCAGCGCGGCGATGTACCGGGAAACGGAGGACGCCGGAACCCCGAAGTGGCGCGCCGTGGTGACGAAACTGGCCGAGGTGGCGACCATGGCGAAGTAACGCAATGCGTTGATATTCATCGAGTTGCGAAACCAGCAATGGTGTATTCGCATTCTACGTGATTGTTCCACTTTCAGCAGCGCCCTACCTTTGTCCGTCTGTTTTCGGAACCGCTGGCATGAAACACGTTTGGCTTATCCCACTGGTCGTCGCGGCCGGCATGGGGCTCTCCGTCGAGGCGGGCCTGCTTGGCCCCCTGAGCGGCGAGGTGGGGCACGGCTGGGCCGTCTTTGGCATCTTCGCCGTCGGCTCCCTGCTGCTTACCTTCGGCCTGGTGTTCGGCCGGCCCCGGCTGGCCCTGATGTTTTCGCAACCGCGCTGGCTGCTGACCGGCGGCGTGCTCGGGCCCGTCTACGTCGCGGCGCTGACGATCGCCACCCCGTTCATCGGCGTGGGGCTCACCATGGTGGGCATCCTGTTCGGCCAGGTGGGCGCCAGCCTCGTCATCGATCATTTCGGCTGGCTCGGCAGCGCGAAGCGCGAGGTGGATGGTTACCGCGCCGGCGCCCTCGTCGCCATTCTCGCCGCCCTCTGGCTGATTCATTAAGGAACGACGCGATGCTTATCCTGATGTTGATCGTCGTCGTTATCAGTGGCGCGGTGCTCTGCGCGCAATCGGCCATCAATGGCCGCCTGGGTGCCAACGTGGGCGTGCTGGAAAGTGCCTGGCTGACGTTTACCCTGGGTGCCTTGCTCAGTTTCCTGTGGGCGTTCTTTGTCGAGCCATCCCACGCGCTCACTCTTTTCAACGTGCCACGCTGGCAGGTGACCGGTGCCTTCTTTGGCGTGGTTTACATGCTGGTGATCGTGTTCGCCGTGCCGCGCGTGGGTACCGCCGTGGCGACGGTGGCGGTGATCAGCGGACAGCTGCTGATGAGCCTGCTGATCGACAACTTCGGCTGGCTGGATAATCCCGTGTTGCCGCTCGGCGCCGCACGCCTTGCCGCCATGGCACTTCTGGCGCTCGCGCTCTTCCTGATATACCGGAGCAACGCACGACAGGGCAGGTAGCGATGACCGACGTAGTGAGCGCCGCACGACGTGCCCTGAAGGTCTACAGCCTGGAGCCCGCCGAATGGGAGAAGCGTTGTTTCACCGCGGTGAATCTCGTCTCGCTGGAGCTGTTGTCACTGCGGATGAAGCATGAGATCGTCGTCGGCAACATTGAAGTCGACGGGCGCCCGTACTACGCGACGACGCAGGCCAGCCTGCAGACCGAACTGGACGCCGGCTACGACCCGATCCTCACAGCGAATGCGCACACCTGGATCGAGATGCCCGATGGCAAGGTGCTCGATCCTACCATCATCCCGACGCTTGCCCTGCGCTCGATACTCCACGTCAAGTGGAGCGACGCGATCTACCTGGGCCCGGGAGAGGGCCAGTGGCGTGGAAGAACCCTGCGCTACATGCCCATGCTGCGCGGCCTCGAGTACTACCGGCACGTGGTGATCTCGGCCCTGCCCGAAGGCGTGGCCGAGGATTTCATGAAGCGGCGTGCCGATGCCTGGGCCGACGACCTGGCCGCTTTGAACCGCTAAGCGGTCACCGCCAGCCGAGGGCAGGGGCTACGTGCTTGAGGATGGACTCGATGAGGTGCACGTTGTAATCCACGCCGAGCTGGTTGGGCACGGCGAGCAGCAGCGTATCCGCTTCGGCAATCGCCTTGTCTTCGGCGAGCTCAGAGATAAGCACTTCGGGTTCCGCGGCGTAGGTGCGGCCAAACACGGCCTCCATGCGGTCGATGAAGCCGATCTGGTCGCTGCTCTTGCTCCGGCCGAAATAGGCGCGGTCGGTGTCGTTCATGATCGGGAAGATGGAGCGCAGCACGGAGACGCGAGGTTCGCGCGTGTGTCCGGCTTCTACCCACGCGTCGCGATACGCCCGCATCTGCTTAGCCTGCTGGATGTGCAGCGGCTCGTTGGTTTCGTTGGCCTTGAGGGTCGAGCTCTGCAGGTTCATGCCCATCTTCGCCGCCCACACGGCCGTGGCGTTCGATGCCGAGCCCCACCAGATGCGCTCGCGCAGGCCCGGCGCGTGCGGTTCCAGGCGCAACAGGCCGGGTGGGTTGGGGAACATGGGATTCGGGTTGGGCTGGGCGAAGCCCTTGCCTTCGAGCAGTTGGAGAAACACCTCGGCATGCCGGCGCCCCATGTCCGCATCGGTTTCGCCTTCCGCCGGCTCGAAGCCGAAATGCCGCCAGCCGTCGATCACCTGCTCGGGCGAGCCGCGGCTGATGCCCAGCTGCAGGCGGCCGCCGCTGATCAGGTCCGCCGCACCGGCGGTTTCCAGCATGTAGAAGGGGTTCTCGTAACGCATGTCGATCACGCCGGTGCCGATCTCGATGCGCTGTGTCTTCGCGCCAATGGCGGCGAGGAGCGGGAAGGGCGACGCCAGTTGCTGGGCGAAATGGTGCACGCGGAAATACGCCCCGTCGGCGCCGATCGCTTCCGCTGCGACGGCCAGGTCGATCGACTGATGGAGGACGTCGCTGGCAGAGCGCGTGCCCGAGTGCGGCGAATCGGTCCAGTGGCCAAAGGAGAGGAAGCCGATGCGTTTCATGGGACACCCTTGAACGGTTAAGAGGTATCCGGCGCACTATACGCCGCTGGCATTTCCTCCAAGCCACGGGCGCACGGGCAGCTCCATCATGCCGGCAACGCCGTCTCGGCCCCTCAAGGAACCCACCCGATGAAAGCCGCCTGGATCGCTGATGCGCCACACGGAGACCTGTCTATCGTAGTCGGCGAGACCGCGGATCCCGAAGCTGACGCGCGCGGGCTGCTCGTCGCCGTCGAAGCGGTGGGCCTCACCTTCGGCGAACCGCATTGGGTGACCAATGGCAGCATGGCGCTTCCTGACGGCCGTCCACGTCCGTTGCCGGTCATCATCGGCCACGAGTTCGCCGGACGCATCGTGGATGCGGCGGCGGGCGAACACGCGTTCAGCGTGGGCGACCGGGTGTTTGGCCTTATCGACTTCTGGCGCAATGGCGCGGCGGCCGAACTGGCGTACGTGCTGCCTTCGGAAATCGCCCGCGTGCCCGAGGGGCTCAGCGCCACCGATGCCTCGACGCTGCCGATTGGTGCCCTCACCGCATGGCAGGGCTTGTTCGACCATGGCCGCCTGCGAGCCGGGGAAACCGTACTGATCCACGGCGGCGCTGGTGCGGTAGGCACCTTCGCCATCCAGATTGCCAAGGGCGCCGGCGCGCGCGTCATTGCCACGGCGCGTGGTGCGGAGGCCGCGGCGCTGTGCCGGACGCTGGGGGCCGATGTGGCAGTGGATACCGCGACGGCGCGCTTCGAGGATGCCGCAGCGGGGATCGACCTGGTGTTCGACACGGTGGGCCGGGACCTGCTGGAGCGAAGCTGGGCCATCGTGCCGAAGGGTGGCCGGCTGGTCACCATCTCCGGGGAGGCCGAAGACGCCCCGTCACCCGATCGCGCACGCGAGGCGGGTATCGAGGCGTTCTGGTTCATCGTCCGACCCGATGCCGGTCAACTAGCCGAACTGGGCCGCTGGGCGACTGACGGGCGCATCAGGGTGACGATCGACGCCGTGTTCCCCCTGGACGAGGCACGACGCGTCTTCAGCGAGGCGCCGGGCCGCCCGCACGCCGGCAAGACGGTCCTGACGATCTAGGCGCCCGTGCCCGCCGCGAAGATCGTCGCGCGGTCGATCGCCTTGTCGAGTTCGGCCACGCTGAAGGGCTTCACCAGATGCACCGCGCTGGACGGTGCATCCTTCGCCAGTTCGTAAGGGTCGGCCAGCATGATGACGATGCCCATGCCGGGATTTTCTTTCGCCGCCTCGGACAGGTAGGCTCCGTGCCGGTCTTCGCCCGGGGCCGGGACGGCGGCCACCAGGAAATCCACCCGCCATTGCGCCAGCGCCAGTTCGGCGGCACCGGCATGCGTGGTGGCGCAGGACACGATGAACCCGCGCGTCGCCAGGCACTGGGCCACCGTGGCGGCGAGATCCGGATTGGGCTCAATGACGATGGCCACTGGCTGGCGTCGCGGCTGGGACATGGGCTGCGCCTCCCTCATGCAATGCATTCTACGCCGCTCTAGCATGCCCGACCTTTCGTTTCGGGGGTCTTTCCGTTGATGAGCGGGCGTCCCACGGGCCGTGCACGATGTCTCCACCGACGCTTGCGCACCCTCGTCGGATTCCAGAGGGCATCCCCGCATGAACCATCCATCGTCCCGCCCGCCCGTCGTTCGCGAGGGCCGGGCTTTTCCGCGCGGTGCCCACTTCGACGGCGAGGGCACCAACTTCGCCCTGTTCACCGCCCATGGCACCCGGGTGGAGCTTTGCCTGTTCGATGACGAGGGCAACGAAACCCGGGTCGACCTGCCCGAATACACCGACGAAATCTGGCACGGCTACCTGCCCGGGGTCGGCCCGGGCCAGCAGTACGGCTACCGGGTGCATGGCCCCTACGAGCCGACCCAGGGACATCGCTTCAACCCCAACAAACTCCTTGTCGATCCGTATGCGCGCGAACTGGCCGGCGACCTGGTCTGGTGCGATGAGCTGTTCGGCTACACGATCGGCCACCCGGACGCGGACCTGAGCTTCGACGAACGGGACAGCGCGCCGTTTGTGCCCAAGGCGGTCGTGGTGCAGGAAGACTACGACTGGGGCGGCGACGTCCGCCCGATGCGGCCCTGGGACGAGACCGTCATCATGGAGACCCATGTGCGCGGTTACACGATACGCCACCCGGACGTGCCCGAAGACATCCGCGGCACCTTCGCCGGCCTCGCCCATGACGCGGTCACGGATTACGTCGGTTCGCTCGGCGTAACGGCGGTGGAGCTGCTGCCGGTGCACGCGTACGCCGACGACCAGCATCTGCTCGAGGATGGGCGTCGCAACTACTGGGGCTACAACACGCTGGCGTTCTTCGCCGTCAAGCGCCGCTACCTCGCCACCGGCCATCGCAATGAGGTGCGGGACACGGTGCGCGCACTTCACGCGAAGGGCCTGGAGGTCATCCTCGACGTGGTCTACAACCACACGGCGGAGGGCAGCGAGCTGGGGCCGACGCTGTCGTTCCGCGGTATCGATAACGCCTCGTATTACCGCCTCGCGGACGATCCGCGCTACTACATCAACGATACGGGCACCGGTAACACGCTGAACGTGTCACAGCCGCGCGTGATCCAGCTGGTGACCGATTCGCTGCGGTACTGGGTGGACGAGATGCACGTCGATGGCTTCCGCTTCGACCTGGCCACGATCCTCGGGCGCGAGCCCAGCGGCTTCGACCAGCGCGGTGGCATCCTGGATGCGGTGGGCCAGGATCCACTCCTGGCCAGCGTCAAGCTGATTGCCGAGCCGTGGGACTGCGGCCCGGGCGGTTACCAGGTGGGGCATTTCCCGCCGGGCTGGGCGGAATGGAACGACCGCTATCGCGATGACGTGCGCGCCTTCTGGAAGGGCGATGAAGGCATGCTCGGCGAGTTCGCGACACGGCTGACGGGCTCGGCCGACTTCTTCGCCAAGCGCGGACGTCGCCCGTGGGCCAGCGTCAACTTCATCACGGCGCACGACGGGTTCACCCTCGGCGACCTGGTCAGCTACAACGAGAAGCACAACGAGGCCAACGGCGAGGACAACCGCGATGGCTCGGACAACAACCATTCGTGGAACGGTGGTGCCGAAGGCCCCACGGACGACGAAGGCATCCTCGCGCTGCGCGAGCGGCAGATGCGCAACCTGCTTGCCACGCTGTTCCTTTCCAAGGGCACGCCGATGCTGCTTGCCGGTGACGAGCGTGCGCAAACCCAGGGCGGCAACAACAACACCTACGGCCAGGACAGCGAGATTGCCTGGATCGACTGGACCCGGGACCCGACCGACGGCCGCCTGGCGGACTTCGTGCGCAAGGCCGTGAAGCTGCGCGAGCGCTTCCCCATGCTCACCCGTTCCCGGTTCCTGGATGGCCGGTTCCAGGAGGCGTCCGGCGTGGTCGACTTCAACTGGCTGGCGCCGGACGGCTCGGAGATGCAGGAGGTGCACTGGCAGCCCGCGGCCCGCTCGCTGGCGTTGATGGTCGACGGCCGTGCGCCGCGCTCGGCGGTCTCCGGCCGGGGTACCGATACCACCGTGCTGGTGGTGGTGAATGCCTGGGAGGAAGGGGTGGAGTTCACCTTGCCCCGCCGGGACGACTGCCTCACCTGGCAGCTGGCGCTGTCGACAGCCCTGGAGCTGGATGAGGGGCTGGCCGTGCGTGGTGGCGACACGTTCGTCTGCCCGCCACGGTCGCTGCACGTCTTTGCCTGTGAGGGCGCCGCCCCCTAGACATTTGTTTACACGGATCCCGATATCCTCCCGGCATGGAAAGCACCCCTACCTTCAAGCAGCTGGTCGACCTCTCGGACGACTGCGTCAAGGAACTCGACCTCGACGGGCGGATCGTGGCGATCAACGCCTGCGGGGTCGTCCTTCTTCGGGCGCCCAACGAGGGTGCCCTGATCGGGCAGGACTGGGTGGCAATGTGGCCCGACGCCTTCCAGGCGGTGGTTCGCCGGGGCCTGGATGCGGCCCGGGAAGGCCAGCGGAGCCGGTTTGTCGCCGCCAGCGAAAACCCGGACGGGTCGTTGCGCTGGTGGTCGGTCATCGTCGGGCCGCTGCGCGATGCCGACGGCCACGTGTTCCGGCTGGGCGGCATCAGCCGGGAGGTGACCGAGCGCGTCAACCTGGAACAATCCCTGGATTCCTTGAACGATTCCCTGCGCCACCGGCTGGCCGCCGCCCAGCGCTCGGTGGACCAGGGTGCCCGGCGGGTCGTCGCCTTGCAGGACGAGCTGGCGCTGACCAGCATGGCCCGGGGTGCCGCGGAACACGTGGCGCTGCAGGCCCAGAAGGGTGAGGCGGTGGGGCAGGTGGTCGCCGGGATGGGACACGACCTCAACAACCACCTGCAGACCATTCTTTCGGCGCTTGACGTGCTGAGTGACCTCTCGCCGTTGCAGGCCCGCTACGTGGGCTTCGCCCAGCAGGCGGCGCACCACGCCGCCCTGATGTCCCGGCGCATGCTGGCGTTCTCCCGCACCCGGCCGCATTCGCCGGACTATGTCGACCTTGCCGAAGTGGTCGCCGATGTCTTCCCCCTGATGGAAAGCACGGTGCGCCGTGGGACGTCCATCACGCTGGACCCGGCGCCGGCCCCGTTGCTGGTGTTTGCCGACGGCCACGAAGTGCAGCAGGCGCTGATGAATGTCGGCCTCAATGCGCGTGACGCCTGCGAGGCGGGCGGCAGCATCCGGGTGTCGTTCGGCGAAGTCCATGTTGCTCCGGACGCGTCGTCCGCCAGCTTGCAGGATGGCGACTACGTCTATGTGGACGTCACGGACTCCGGCCCCGGCATGAGCGATGACGTGAAGGAG